>JAVBOB010000004.1:0-201210 GCA_031551125.1 Bacteroidales bacterium | reverse complement strand
AATTACAGCACTAAGCGAATGCAAAACGATTAGGTGGCTACTGCGGTGGGGCTCCACCCCTTCCCATTCCGAACAGGGACGTTAAGCCCACCAGCGCCGATGGTACTGCGCAAGCGGGAGAGTAGGTCGCCGCCTCCTTCAAGCCCTTCAGGTTCATCCCTGAAGGGCTTTTTGGCTTTTATACCATAGGGTATAACTCAAATTTTGATAACTTTGTGAACAACTAGATTTTTATACTATGCAATGTAAGCTGGGAGATACCGTCCGCTTTCTAAACGATGTAGGCGGCGGGGTAGTGGTGAAGCTATCAGGTAACCAAGTTGTAGTACGTGATAGCGATGGCTTTGACATACCTGTACTGGTAACAGAGGTAGTGGTTGTAGAGACTGCCGGAGATGCTAAAGCTAGTATAACAGTAGCACCCATTAAAGATGTTCCGGCTTTAAAGCCGAAGATAGAGGGGGCTCATCTGAGTAGAAATGAAGCTACAAATACCTCTCTTCGGAAAGAAGAAGAGCAACGTTCAGCATCATATAAAAACAGTAAGGATTATAATATTTTACTCGGCTTTTGCCCTAAGCAACCGGATAAACCTACAGAAGGAGGTATTGAGCTATACTTAATTAATGATAGCTCTTACCACTTACTATATACAGTAGGCCTACTAGATGCTAATGGCTATATTAACCATTTACAGGGCGGAGAGCTGGAACCTGATAGCAAGCTGTTTTTACAAGCGTTTGACTTAAACGAAGCAAACATTATTCAACAGCTAAGTGTTGGACTGATGCTCTATAAAGAAGGGCGTTACGAGCTACGTGAGCCGGAGCAGCTGGGCTTAACTTTAAATCCGGTTAAGCTTTTCAGACCAAATGTATTTATTGAGAATGATTATTTTGAGGAAAAAGCATTGCTTTACAAGCTGCTAAGCAACAAACAAACGCTAGCAGATTTTCTTGCTCCCACAGCCGATGAGATTGCTAAAGCAATGAAGGAAAAAAAAGGAAAAATATCATCGACAACAGTTAAGAAGCAAGAAATTGAGGTAGAAGAAGTAGATCTGCATATAGACGTTCTAGTTGATAGTGTTGTAGGGCTTAGCAATGCAGAAATATTAAATATACAGCTGAGCCGTTTTACCACGGCCTTAGACCTAGGTATGCGTTCGGGTACCAAACGTATGGTTTTTATTCATGGAGTTGGTAACGGTAAGCTGAAACATGAAATTCATCGTTTGCTTGATACGCAGTATGCCGGAAAGGTTCGCTACCAAGATGCTTCATTTAAAGAGTATGGGTACGGCGCGACTATGGTATTGCTATAGAACACACAGATTCGTTTTATAGATAATTCTGTATGATTATTAAAGCCAAATGGATTATCTCCATTTGGCTTTATCTATGGTTGGCTGAAAAACATTTTTATTCGGCTCTTATCTGATAATCATTAGAAGTAATGCTAGCCGCTGTAGCTTATTGTTTTCAATTTATTTTCCAAAAGTGTATGTGTAGCCCAACATAATAGAACCGGCACCTATACGGTTAGCCCCATTCTTATCGTTCTTTTGCAGCTTGATGAAACCATAGTTTCCGCCACCTTCAAAGAAAATGCTATGCCGTTGAGCAAAGCTATATGATACACCTGCGTATCCGGCAAAACCGAAATTGAATCTATATAGGTCGTCGGTAATGTTCTGCGTGTTCGATTTATCACCGGGAGCACTTGCTTGCATTAGTATGCCCATAGCGGGTGTATATCTGGGGTCTTGTGGTGATATTGTAGTATGGCTTGCGAAATATTGGGAAAGAGGCTGTTCACCGGAAGTGGCATAAATGCCGCTGGTACCCGATTGTACACGTTTCCCCGATAATAAGTATGATACAAAAGGACCGGCGCTTACATATACTCTGAAAGGAGAGTTGTGACCGAGATCCCAGCCAAACTTAGCCAGTACGGGAACCATGAGGTAGTCAAACTTAGCTTTGCTATCTACATCGTAGTATAGGTATTGCGGCATTGCAGGTTCTATCACATTGGTGACTAAGGACTCTACCATGGGTTTCTGAGGATCAGTATCGGGTAAATTACCTACTACCCCTCCAAAGAACACATCAGAGGGTAAGGCTTGTATGCCGTTCTTTTGCCCTCCTTGTCCGCTATACTCTACACCAACCCGTATTGAGAATAGCTTAGAGAACTGGTACTCGGCAAAAATACCTCCGGCTCCCGCTAAGCGTGATTTGTATCCTTCGCTTAGGGGTGTATCGTTTCCTCCGGCTGTAAGGTTGGGGATATTAAGCCCTCCACGAAATCCGATTGATAGGTTTTGGGCATTAAGATTTGTTCCCGCTATAACAATAAGTATAGCAGATAACGTTAGACCTAAACTTCTTTTCATACAATTTCATTTAGTTGATAATAAAATCTGATGTGCCAAATATAGCGTTATGGCTTGGTTTGTATTGGCAATATCAATTAATTATGCTTTACTTATACGATGGGTAGCTAAATGAAAGGTTATTTAAGTGGTTCGTTTTTCTTGGTTAGTAATAATTTTGATCTACGCTTTGTGCTAATGGAGCTGGGATGCTAACTTTATGGAGAAAGAACAGTAGCCATGAACCATTTGCCCTTTCTTTGTTGTAGCTTACGGAATCAGGTTCGTATCATCATTTACAGCAAGGCAAAACTCGGTAAGTAGCGTAACAATGGCTTCAACATCGTTGAGCGATACTATCTCTCCCGGTGTATGCATGTAGCGACATGGTACGCTTACAATGCCCGCCGCTACACCTTCTCGGCTAATGTGGATGGCTTCCGCATCGGTGCGAGAATCACCGGGTATAGGCTCAATTTGGTAGGCGATACCGGTTTTCTTTGCCGATTTTATCAGCAATTCATACACATGGGGGTTAATGCGGGAACCACGTGCTACGGCTGGCCCTCCGTTAACGGTAATATCCCCGAATATAGCCTTATCTACCGATGGATAATCGGTAGCGTGGGTAACATCAACAGCAATACCAATATCAGGTGCAATTTGGTAGGTAGAGGTGTACGAGCCTTTGTAGCTAACCTCTTCCTGAACGCCTGATACAGCGTATATACTGGCGTTGGTGGTTTTTCCTTCAAGCGCTTTTAGCACAGCCGCTGCAATAAAAATCCCTACCTTATTGTCAATAGCCTTAGAATTAATAAGCCCGTTGGGAAGCAACTCTACGCCTCTGATAAAAGTAACAGGGTCACCGACGGATACCATAGAAAGCGCTTCCTGCTTATCTTTCGCACCAATATCAATCCACAGCTCTTCCATTATCAGCTGTTTTTCCGAGCCGTCTTTCTTCATCAGGTGGAAGGGCTTTTTACCTATAACGCCACGAACTATGCCGTTGCTACTGTGTATGTCAACCTTTAGCCCTTGTAAGATGGCAACATCAACTCCGCCAATAGCGCTAAACCGCAGGTAGCCGTTATCGTCAATATACTTTACCATTAAGCCTATTTCGTCACCGTGACCTATAAGCATTATACGCTTACTTCCCGCTCCTTCTTTTACGGCAATTACGTTACCGTTTACATCGCTTTGCACGTTGTCGGCGTAGCTTGATACAAATTGTTTGAAAACTTTTTGAGTAGGTTGTTCGAAGCCGGATGGTGAAGGGCTTTCAAGTAGTTCGGTGAAAAAATCAAGCAGCTGTTTATCCATGGTTACGTGTTTTAGGTTTTACGCAATGGTAGGGTAGGAGTCTCTACGCTTTAGTTGAAATAAAAGATAAAGATAGCAAATTTTTCTACTTTTGTTTAATCAAACCAACCAGCTAACCAGATGGCAGAACCTTTAGATAAGCGCATAGTTGAATTTATAAACGAGCACCACGTGCTTACGTTGGCCACTTGCTTTGAGGGCGAGCCGTACTGTTCAAATATGTTCTACGTTTTTTTGGAAGACGAAAGCTGTTTTGTTTTTACTTCTGATAGGAACACAAAACATATCAATGATATATCTCATAATATGCAGGTAGGTGGCTCTATCGTTCTTGAAACGGAAACGATAGGGAAGGTACAGGGCTTACAGCTTCAGGGAATTGTACTTGAAGCGCAGGGCGAGTTTAAGAAAAAGGCAAAGAAAGCTTACCTGAAACGCTTTCCTTATGCTATACTCAGCACTACACCTCTATGGTCTTTAGAGCTTACCTTTGCTAAGTTTACCAATAATACCTTAGGGTTTGGCAAGAAGCTGATTTGGAAAAAAGAAGCGTTTGATTTTAAGCTATGACAAATCAAAGTAAGCTATATGCGATTATAGTTGCCGGAGGAAGTGGAACACGCATGGGAGGAAGCCTTCCTAAGCAGTTTATGCTTCTGAAGGGTGAACCCATACTTATGCACACTATACGAAAGTTTCATTCTTTTAATCGGGAAATGAAGCTGGTGGTGGTGCTTCCATCAGACCAAATGGACACGTGGAAGCAGCTGTGTGACGAGTATAATTTCACTATACCTCATACATTGATAACCGGAGGCTTCACTCGTTTCCATTCGGTGAAAAATGCGCTGTCTCAAACAGGCACAGAGGGGTTAATTGCTGTGCATGATGGTGTACGCCCGTTGGTAAGTCAGGAAACCATTAGCCGCTGTTTTAAGGTGGCTACACAACAAGGAACGGCCGTTCCGGTTATTCCGTTGAATGATTCCGTTCGCCAGCTGCATGGAGATACAAGCCAAGTTATTGATAGGGATACGCTTCGACTAGTGCAGACCCCACAAGTATTTAAGGCGTTGTTGTTACATAACGCATACAACGAACCCTTTCGTCCGGAATTTACAGATGATGCTTCGGTTGTACAACACTGCGGTACAAACATAAGCCTAACGGAAGGAAATTCGGAAAACATTAAAATTACCCGCCCGTTAGATATGTTGATTGCCGAAGTGTTGGTAGAATAATAGTAAGGTGAAATAGCAAAAGAGCAAACGGAAGCCTATTCTTCTTCCGTTTGCTCTTTTTTACTGCGCTTTGCTTTAGGAAAATTTTTGTCTTTAACGTACACCTGACGTTCAATCGCTTGATCAAGAGAAATCATTGATTCCGTTCTAGAAACTCCCGGTATATTCTGAATTGTATTTATCAGAATCTCCATTAGGTGGTCGTTATTACGGCAGTATATTTTTAGTAGTATGGAGAAATTTCCGGTTACAAAGTGGCACTCAACCACTTCCGGAATATCTTTTAACGCTTTTATTACCGGTTTGTAAAGGTTGGGTTGTGATAGCTCAACACCAACAAAGGTGCATATATCATATCCCAACGCTTGAGGTTTTACAACTAGCTGAGAACCAACGATAATACCAGCTTCTTCCATCTTTTTTACCCGTTGGTGGATAGCTGCGCCGGATACGCCGCACTCGCGAGCAATTTCTAAAAAGGGTGTTCTCGCATTTTTCACTAAATTGCTTAGAATTTTTTGATCAATGCTATCTACGCGAAATTTGTTTGCCATATATAGGATGTTTGGGTTAAGCCTAGCTACCATAGAGCAGTTAGACAGGCACAAATATAGCATTCTATTATTTAAAAGCCATCTTTTTTGAATAAAAGGATTTGCAGAAACGAAAAAATTATTACTTTCGCAGTCCGAAACCGATGCCCGGATGGCGGAATCGGTAGACGCGCTGGTCTCAAACACCAGTAGCCGCAAGGCTGTGCCGGTTCGACCCCGGCTCCGGGTACAAAGAGTTGGCTAATTTTAACGAATTAACCAACTCTTTTTCTAATAAACAGCTAAAATTTCGCAATTGTACTGCAGCTACTCTTACTTCTATAGCCTCTATGCTGTAGTGTGATATTTGTATTTGCTTGATAGTTAGAGCATAGGAAGGGCTTACCTCAAAAGTACCTCATTTAATGGGTACAGCGCCGGTATGGTATTGCTATAAAACTACGTTTTTTTATAATTATCGTCTTCCTTTTTTCCTATGGATAGCGCTTGTATTATGCGTAACATTTTTTCTTGATGTAGCAGTAGCTTTCCTTGCTGGGTAAGCAGCTCGTCAATTTGCCTGTCTCTAGCATTTACTAGGTTGACCAACAGCTGCTCATTGGTAGTTTTTTCTTGAATAGGTTCTGTTGTCTTTTTTTCCTTTAACAATTTAGGTAAGGTACCATGTAATATATATGCCTCATTTACCCCAAATTGAGTATATAGATTTCTAATAAGTTTTTTAGATATAGACTTGGTTTTTCCCCTTTCAACATCAGAATAGCTTCCTTGCTTCATATCAAGTTTCTCGGCAAATTCCTTCTGTCTGTCACCATACCCCAGTAGTATTCTAATTTCTTTTAATCTTGTAGGTATCATTTGGCCATGCAGGGCTATTAACATTAATTAACTATTTCTATATAGAAATCTATTTATCTTTGTTCCCTTACCGATACAAATTTACGCAAAACTAATGCAGAAATGAAGTTAAAGAGAGAAATAATAGAGCGTTTAAGGTGCCGAGATAATCGACATATCAAGGTTCTATTGGCTGAAGCGTTAGATGTATCCGTATCTTCCATCCCTCGATGGATTTATGCTAATGAAAGCAACGGTAAGCTAACAACCGTAAAGGCACTCAAAATTATAAGTGAAGGATTGGGAGTTCCTGTTGATGAAATGTTAGTGGAATAACCCATTCTTTTTATTCAAAACGATAAACCTAAACTAATAATTGCCAATGGAGTGAAAAATTGAAAATCAACTCTTAACTATTTTACACTAACGAAGTGTATTTAGTAATACCAAATTAACCAATAATTTAATAACCAAACCTATGCATTTATGAAAAAAACACTATTGTTAGTGTGTTTTCTGCTTTCTGTTGGGTTAGCGTATGCACAAACTAAAGTTGTGGGTACAGTAACCGAGCAGGATGGTAAAACACCTATGCCTTTTGTTACAGTTTCTGTAAAGGGCCAGTCTACAGGAGTAGTGGCTACTGATGTAAAAGGAAAGTACACTATTAACGTAGGAACAAGTGCAAAAACGCTTGTATTTTCGTTTATGGGAATGAAAACGGAAGAGGTGCCTATTAATGGTCGGAGTATTATTGATGTTAGCCTTATCTCTAGTTCTGAAGATTTGGATGCAGCAGTAGTTACGGCATACGGGATAAAAAGGGATCGTAAGGCTATTAACTATTCTGTTCAAGAGTTAAAAGGAGATGACCTTCTTAAATCTAAGGAATCGAACATTGTGAATAGTATGGCTGGACGTATAGCTGGAGTTAACATTACTCGTTCTAGTGGAGAGGTTGGGGCATCTTCTCAAATAGTAATACGAGGTGGTCAATCTCTTACAGGTAATAACCAACCATTATTTATTGTTGATGGTATTCCTATTGATAACACAGCAATGAATGGTTCAAATCTGGCAGGGATCAGTTCATCAAGAAATATGGATGAAATAAATAGGGCTGCTGATATTGATCCCGAAGATATTGAATCTATCAATGTTTTGAAAGGACCGGCTGCAGCGGCTCAATATGGTATTGATGCTGCAGGTGGGGCTGTCGTAATAACGACTAAAAAGGGAGAAAAAGGAGAAGGTCGGATTACCTATTCGAACAATTTTCAGTGGAGTAAGCTTATTGCGTTACCAGACGTGCAAACAACCTATGGTGCCGGATACAATGGATATAAACATCGTACCCTTACAAGTCCAAACTCATGGGGACCTGTTATAGATGAATATTCAACCAGGTATGATAATATCAATAATTTTTTTCAAACAGGTTTTACCCAAAAGCATTCTATCGATTTTTCTAATTCTTCGGAGAAAGACAATATTCGCCTTTCAGGATCTTATACCGATCAAGGAGGAATTATTCCCAACTCTTCGTACAAAACATTTAACTCAAGTGTTAGTTATAGTCGCGAAATCAAAAAATGGATTCGGATATCTGGTAGAGCACAGTTTACTTCATCAGAATCGAATAAGTCGCAAAAAGGAGCTACCGGCTTTTACCGGTACTTGATGGAATTTCCAATAGATTTCGATATTAGAAATTGGATAAACCCAGATGGGACGCAAGCAAAACTTTGGTCGGCAATTACTATTGATAATCCTTTTTGGTCTGTCTATAAAACTTACCAAACCTCTGGTACAGATCGGTTTCTTGGTAACGCAAATATAACATTAACTCCATTTAAAGGTCTTACTGTTGTGTTAATGGGGGGAATGGATTTTTATAAAACAGATGGACAAGTGGTATGGGAGCCGGGAACACAGATTAGTGGTAAGCAATTAGGAGCCATGTCTCAATATGTTAATGGAATGAATTCTACAACGGGAAACCTTCGGATTACTTATAATCGAGAAATAGCAAAAGGTTTGGTAATGGATCTAACAGCTCTTGGAGATATCTATGACTATTCGTTTAAGACAAATTCTATATACGGAGAAAAGTTTCAAGTACCGGGATTTTATGACATAAATAACTTTGACAGGGCAGATATTCAAACGAATTATACAATATCTCAAAGGCGTCGTGTATCTGCAATGGGTGATATTAAGTTGGAATATAAGGGTATGATTTATCTTAATGGAACTTTGCGTCAAGATTGGACCTCTACTCTTCCAACGGGTGACCAAGGTTTTTCTTCTCCGTCAGCCAGTATAGGGTTTATTGCATCAGAACTTTTTTCAAAGGAATTGAGAAAAAAAATCAACTTTTTTAAGCTGAATGCAATTTGGGCTCAAGTAGGGAAGGATCCGGCTCCATATGTTACTACTACAGGCTTATTTAAAAATGACAGTTACCCTAGTGGTGGTTTTTATAACTCGTGGACAGGTGGAGCCCCAAATTTGAGAGCGGAAACTACCGAAACATGGGAAGTTAGTTTAAATACCAAATTCTTTAATAACCGTTTCGGGTTTGATCTTACCTATTATGATATGAGAAGTAAGGATATGATTCTTGACCCACGTGTTAGCTATGCCAGCAAAGGATTTATTATACAATATATCAACGGAGGTGTTGTTACCAACAAAGGATGGGAGTTGGCTCTTAACGTACGACCGGTTGTTACAAGTAAGTTTTTTTGGGATTTGACTATAAACTACAGTCAAAATAGGGGTGTGCTGGAAAGTTTACCCTCTCCTTTAGAGTATTACTATGATTCGGAAACATGGGTTGCCGGAAATGCCCGAGTTGGTGCGTATCCTGGACAACCATTTTCTACAATACAAGGTTATGACTACGAAAGAGACCTATCTGGTAAAGTTGTAGTAGATGCTAGTACTGGTTATCCGGTTAGAAAACTTCAATATGTGCCTGTGGGGAACAGAGAGCCAAAGTTTATGGTTGGTATTGTAAATAACTTCCGTATTCTTAATGATATTCAGCTGTCATTTGTTTTTGATATTCGGAGAGGGGGTGATGTGTACAATGGAACAGCATATCGGTTGATTAATAATGGAGCACACCCTTTAACAGAACAACGTAACAAGCAAATTGTAGTTGATGGTGTGAATAAGATTCTTTATACAAATAATGACCAGCTAGCGGGAACTATTCCGAATGGTAAGAAAGTGGGAGATGTAAAAGAGTATGTAGCAAACGCAACACCGGTTAGAATGGGACAAACTTTCTTTGAGTCTTACTATTCTAATGTTGAAACCAACTTCATAGAGGAGGTTAACTGGTTCCGTGTAAGAAATATTTCTCTCAGCTATGATTTACCAAAAAAATGGATGAGTAAGCTTGATTTAAATAGGGTAAGGTTAACTTTTACGGCAGATAATGTTTTGCTGTTTACGAATTATAGCGGTGTTGAACCTGAGGTAAATACGCTTGGATCTGGGCGGAGTGGTTTAGGAGGAAGTGGTATTGATTATGGATCAGTTCCTTCTTCTCGAGCTTATTCATTGGGACTCACTATAACTTTCTAATACTAGTGATATGAAAAAAATATATAATATACTTACGCTATTTTTTTTGGGATGTATTCTCTTGGTGTCATGCGAAAAGTTTCTAGATGTAAACCAAAATCCGGCTATTCCAACAGATGCTCCGGCGGATATTCGCTTTAGGGCGATGATAGATTTAACCTATCAAACTAAACATGCTGTCCAAATGCAAGCTGCTCGAATGTGCCAATATTGGAATTATACGGGAGCAAATTCTGGTTCGGATTGGTTTCAGCTAACTAACTATACAACCAGTTACCTATGGTGGTATGCTCTTTACGTATACCAGGGTGGAAATGTTGCAATTGCGATTAAGGATGCTGAGTCAAAAGAAGCTTGGCATGTGGCTGGAGCAATTAAAACGTTCAACGCATACGCATGGTTGATGACTACAGACTGGATGGGAGATATTCCTTTAAATGATGCATATACAGGTACACTAAGTCCAAAGTATGACAACCAAAAGTTGATATATGAATATGTTGATAAATTATGTGATGAAGCCTTGGTTTACCTTAGACGTACCAATAATGATGATGTACTGCCATTGTCAAAAGCCGAATACATTTACAATGGAGATGTGACAAAATGGATAAAGTTTACATACCTTATAAAAGCAAGATGTGCTTTACATCTATATCCATATAAAGTTGGGCTTTATGATTTGGATAAAGTTGTTAACTATTGCAATCAATCGTTTACAAGTAATAGTGATGATTTTAGACAGAATTCTCAAGCAGGATCAAATATTGTAACATTTAAAAATTATTGGTGTTCTGATCGACAAAATTTGAATAGCTATCGCCAATCTCAGCGTATAGTTGACCTGTTGAATGGAAATATTTTTCGAAAAGACGATGGCGCAGGGGGAACAATACCTGTTGTAGATCCACGTTTGGAGAAAATGTTTTATCCGTCGGCTGATGGTAACTATTGGGGCATAGTTCCTCCTACAGGTAACCGCACAGGTGATTTAACCATTCCATCTGTGTATGGTAAAATATGGTCGTTGCCTGAGTATAAGTCCGAAATTGCAACTTATGCTGAAGTACAATTTATAAAGGCAGAGGCATGTTTTAATAAAGGTGATTTGAATAGCGCGTTTACTGCATTCCAGCAAGGCATTCGTTCCCACATGCAGGCTATAGGAGTTGCAACTTCTGATATTGATGCGTATCTTAATAGCGGAGCTATTGCTACGAGTGCTACTGACATTACGCTTGCTCAAATTATGACTCAAAAGAATATTGCTATGTTTCTTTTAGCAGAGGAAACATGGACAGATTTTAGACGTTATGATTATGACCCAACCATTTTCTTGGGTTTATCGCAGCCTGCGACGGTATATTCAGAGATGAAAAATCAATGGCCTAGAAGATTCACTTACTTACAGTATTCGGAGTTTGATTATAATAGGGCAGAGCTTAGAAATATAGAGGCAATTACTGAAACAGATGCAGCATACTATCCTTACTACTACAAACGAGTATGGTGGAACCGGGCAGAGGATATGTCTGATAAAGAATATAAAGTTACTCCTGTTTACTAAACTTACTAAATTGATAATTATGAAAAAATATATTCATATTGTAATTGTTTCTTTGGTAATGCTATTCTCATCATGTTCAAAGGATGTGCTTGAAATGAGAGTTCCTGTATTACCAGATAACGATCCAAGGTATTATATTACTCTACTTAATCTTGGAGCATTGATAGATAACGTTCGACCACATCCTGGAAAAACGCTTAACCTGTTTCTTTACTATACTTCGGTAGATCCGGTATCTGAAGTAAAGTTATTGGGTAAAATAGCAGCAAATGGACTTCCGGCGGCTCAGCGATATACAAATCTACAAGTTATTCATACTTATAGTGCTGCTGATGCGATCTATTCAAGGTCCTATGGGGCAGATAGTCTTTTTATGTCTTGGGATATTCCCAGTACAACCGCCATTACATCAAATGCAATATATTATCGCATTGCCGTTAAGACAGTAAAAGGAATGGTTGATACAACTGCTGGAGATTACTGGCAGGTAATTGCTCCATATAATGTGGCAACATTGTCTGCAATAATGGTAAATGGAAAAACAACAGGGTTGACCCCTGCGTTTACTTCATCACAATTTAATTATGTGTATAATGTGGGGCCATCTGTAACGGCTGTTCCAACTGTAACAGTAACCGAAACTAACGCATCATCGAATGTAACGATTACCCCTGCTATATCGTTGACTGGTACAGAGGCTGAAAGAACCACAGTAATTAAAGTGGTATCGGAAAGTGGAGCAACAACAAATTATTATAAAGTGATTTTTGTGAAAACACAGTGACCAATAACTAATAAGATCCTATTTTAATTTATAGGATCAAGCACTTAAAAGCCGAACAGAAATCCTGTTCGGCTTTTTATTTGGTGAAAATAAGTTACTGCTAGTTTTATTCGTTGATTTATAGCGTGTTGCGAAATAGTTCGTAGTTAAATTGTACGTTTTAATGCAAAATAGTATATATTTGGACTTTCTTTAACAGGCATAAATAGCGTGTTTGTGTGAACTAATAAAAACCTAAAAATCAGAAAGTATGAAAAGAACCATTTTGTTTGCTTTGCTTATGCTGGCAGGAGTGGGTATTTCCTACGCCCAAAGGGTTACCGGTAGGGTAACTTCGAAGGATGATGGAGCACCTGTTTCTTTCGCAACAGTTACCGTAAAGGGGTTTCCTTCTGCGGTTACTACAACCAATGACAACGGAGAGTACAGTATTACTGTTCCCACAGGTGGAAAAACGCTTAACTTTTCGTTCATGGGTATGAAAGATATTGATGTTGATATTACCGGCCGTTCAGTAGTTAACGCTGAAATGGAATCGGATGCCATGACGCTTACCGAGACAGTGGTAACGGCAATGGGTATTAAGAAGGAAAGAAAAGCTCTAGGTTATGCTGTGCAGGACTTAAAGGCTAGCGAGCTGATGAAGAACAAGCAAGCCAACGTAGTTAACGCATTAGCAGGTAAAATACCGGGCGTAAACATTACCCAGTCGGGTGGTGCTGCCGGTGCCGGATCGAATATCACCATTCGTGGAGGTAACTCGGCCAGTGAATCTCGTGATAACCAGCCCTTGTTTGTTGTAGATGGTATTATTTATGATAACTCTACCATAAACAGTGGTAGTTCGGGTACTGACGGGGTAACTAAAAGCGCTACTACTTTTAGCAACCGCGTAATGGACGTTAACCCGGAGGATATTGAAAGCATGTCGGTTTTGAAAGGCGCCGCTGCTGCTGCTTTGTACGGTTCGCGTGCTGCCGATGGGGTTGTTATTATTACCACTAAGAAGGGAGCTGAAGGTGCTGCGAGAGTAAACTTTAGTAGTAAGTATACTTACTCATGGATAAAAGGTACTCAAGAACAGCAATCAACTTATGGAAGAGGTAGCTACAACGCAGCTGGGACTTTTACTGATTTAACCATGAGTTCGTGGAACAATACTCCAATATCAGGAGAGGTATACGATAACATTGGTGGATTATTTCAAGGCAGTAATATTTTCGATAATAGCGTGAGCATATCAGGAGGAGGTAAAAACAACAGCTTCTTCCTGTCAGCTTCTAACTTTAACCAAACCAGCGTTATTTCTACTAACAAGTATGATAGAACAACCTTCCGTTTTAATGGTGAGCAAAAGTATGGTATCTTAACGCTTGGCGCCAATGCTACATACTCACAAGCCAACACCACAAAAACGCTAACCTCGGCTGGTTTGTATAACTACGGCGGAACCGGCGCTATGGTGGCAGGATACCTATGGCCGCGAAGCGATGATATGACTCACTATCTGAATGACGATGGAACTAAGTATCGCATGTTTGAAGGTAGACAGGAGTTGGCGTCTGATACCGAAAACCCATATTGGATTATTAACAAAAATGAGCTTACCGATGCTACAAGCCGTTTTACCGGAGCGCTTAACGCCAGCGTAAAAATAGCCGATTGGTGGGACGTAACAGCCCGTGCCGGTATTGATGAATATACAACAAAGCCTTATACTTACATTGCTCCTCAGGCTGCTGTTAAGGAAATGTACCAAAAGGGTTCTCTTTCTAAAGGTATTAGCAGCTACCAATATGTTACAACCAACGTAATGAGTAACTTTCATAAGCAGCTTGGCGACTTTGATTTTGGCTTGCTACTAGGTTTTACAACTGAAGCAACCAAGCGCACAAACAACTCTATGTGGGGCTATACGTTTATTCAAGATATTATCAGTTTTGCCAGTATTGCACAAAACAATAAACAATTTACTGATAGAACAACGCAAAAGCGTATGGCAGGTATGTATGGTGAGTTTCGCGCAGCATACAAAAATATTGCCTACTTAACGGTAACCGGACGTAACGATTGGTCGTCAACATTACCGGTAGACAACCGTTCATATTTTTACCCTTCAGTATCGGGTAGCTTCGTATTTACCGAGCTGCTTCCAAAGAATAGTATATTGAACTTTGGTAAAATTCGCGCCTCTTGGGCCCAGGTGGGTAAAGATGCAGATCCCTACGCTCTAGAAGTATATAGTAGAGCTATTGCTACATTGAATGGCGGTAAGCTGGGTACCGGCGATGATTGGACAGCTGGTAGTGTGGCTAAGCCTTTGAAGCCCGAACAACAGAAAGCCTATGAGTTTGGCGTTGAACTTAAATTCCTCAATGGTCGTTTAGGTTTAGATTATACTTACTATAACAGCAAAACCGAAGACCAGATATGTGCTCCGCGTTTAGCACAGTCTACAGGATTCATATTCATAACGCAGAACGGCGGATCGGTTACCAACAAGGGTATGGAGCTTATGATCACCGGTAAGCCCATTGTTACCAAAGATTTTACGTGGGAAGCAACTCTGAACCTTTCAGGCAATCGCAACCGTTTGGGTAAGTTTGTTGCCGGTGTTGATATTTTCTACGTAACTGATGCCCAAATGGGTGGCATACGTGCCGGTTCAATACCCAATGGAGGCTATTTCCTCGGTCTGATTGGCGACGTGTGGAATAGAGAAACTGGTGCTGATGGTAAGGAGATCGCTGGCGGTCGTTATCAATTTGATCAAACTACAGGTTTATACAAAGTTACTACAGCTAACAGCACAGTAGTAGGAAACCGTGAGCCTGATATGATAGGTGGCTTTAATAATAGCCTTACCTATAAAAACTTTAACTTGTCATTTCTTTTTGACATTCGGTTTGGCGGTATGATATACAACGGTACTGATTACTATTTAACTAGAAATGGTATGGCTCCTCGTACGGCAACTGACCGTAACTCTGTAACTTTTACGAGTGTAGTAAATACAGGTACAAGTGCTAACCCTGTATGGGAAGATAAGACCACTACTTATGAGGCCGGTAAAACATACAATGTTAACGGTGCTAGCAGATCGGGTAGCTACATGATTCAGCAGTATTGGACAAACTACTCTAGCAATGCCTACAACTTTATGACCGATACCAACTGGCTAAGGCTCCGTTCTATCTCTTTATCGTACGACTTTAAGAATCTTATAAAAGGTCAAAATATTATAAAAGGCTTAACCGCAACGGTTACCGGGACTAACTTATGGCTACTAACCAACTATGATGGTCCGGATCCCGAAACAGCTTCTGCCGGCTCGGGTACTGGCGGCTCCGGTTCTGTGGGTATTGACTACTGTGGCGTTCCTTCTACAGCAGGTATATCATTTGGTGTTAATCTAACCTTCTAAATAATTATGAACATGAAGAAGAAACTATTATATATACTATCGGGGCTGATGCTCTCATTCGGAGTATCGTCATGTGATAAGTTTTTGGATGTGAATACCGATCAGGATTACGCTATTTCGGAAACCACAACGGTTGACTTACGCCTCCCTTGGATACAAAACTACTATGCTTACGCATGGGGTACTGCGGGTATGCGGGCTAATACGTTTATTGGTACGCTAACACAAACATACGCTTCGGGTACGAACAGCTCTCTTGCTGCATGGGACCCCCAACAGGGTACCTGTACTACTGTTTACCAAAACTGGTACGTTGGAGCTGCCGTTAACATTAACCCTATGATTAAAAAGGCTGAAGAAACAGGGGCTTATCACTATGCTGGAGCAGCATACTGTATTAAAGCGATGGGCTTTATGATGATGTTGGATTTACATGGAGAGCTCCCTATTCAAGAAGCCTTTATTTATAAGAGCGACCCTGCTTATGATGATGGGAAGACTATGTACCAGCTTTGCATGGAGTATTTGGATAAAGCTATCGAAAACTTCAATAAAACTCAAATTACCACCGATCCAAAGGTTAAATCTTTATCGGCCGGTGATTTGTGGAATGGTGGCGATGTAAGCAAGTGGCTAAAACTCTGCTACGGTTTAAAGGCTCGCTACATGCTAAAGGTTTCGAAGAAAGCAGATCTTTATAATGGCGATGCTATTTTAACTGCTTTGGCGAGCGCTCCGCAATCTAACAGCGATAATACGATTATGAAGCATTACAATGTAGCGGGAGACCAAGTTAACTTTACTGTTAGCGACCCTTACCAAACCAGTACTATTTGGGATTGTACGGCTTATGGAAGCACACAACGCCTTACTCGTTGGTATATAAACATGCTAACTAACAATTTTACGGGAGGTTCAGGCGTTCTTGACCCGCGTATGACCAAGTTGGTGCCGGCCATAATGAAAAACGTTAAGTTGAATGCTGCTGGAAAAATAGCAAGTTATGAATGGGCTCGAGATATGGGTATTGATATGATGAACTCCGATATTCGTAAAGAAGGTGGTCCTATTAACTCGCCACTTTTTGCTAATGAAAAGAATATAACGATAACCTATACCTTTAAAGCCACAGAAAGCGCAGAACAAGCTGTTTTTGTTGCTGCTATGACTCCGCTTCATCAAACCACGGTAGACGGCATGAAGGTTTCGGTTCTTTATCAAAAGGGAGCTGCTTATTGCAACTCTACTGACTACAAACGTGCAGGTGACACTATTTATGTGAATATGCGTGCTAATAGTATGTCTACCAGTGGTCGGGCATCTAACAATATGTACTATTATCCTTCTACAAGTTATGACTATGTGGCAGGTACTGGTACGTTCTATGCACGTCCGAATTCTGATTCTGACCTTTTAACTTATGCCGAAATGTGCTTTATAAAGGCAGAAGTTTACTTCCGTAAGGGAGATGCAGGTAACGCATATACGGCTTATAGGGATGGTATTCAGGCTCATTTTGACCGTATGCAAATTAAGTTGAATCAGTGGAAGAGTGATGGATCTCAGAACCCTGATGAAATGCCGATGGAAGCGGCTGATATTGTTGCATACATGGGTAGTGCTGCTGTTTGTCAAACCTCCGGTAGCTTAACAATGGCTGAAATTATGCGCCAAAAAATGATAGCTATGGGCTTCGATTTGGAAAACTGGAATGACATGCGCCGCTTTAACTATAGCGCTGGTAATATTGGCAGTTTTGGCAATGTTTACCCCGACTATAAGCGTCCTAAAGAGTTTACAGCAACCAGCAAGATTGTTGGTACATCCCCTACAGACTTAACAGCTTGGCCTCGCCGTTGGAGCCAGAGTACGCATGAAAGTAACTATAACCTCACACAGCTGAAGGCTTCTAACAAGCAGGCTATGACTAATCCTATTTGGTCATGTCCGGTATGGTGGGATTGCTCAACAGATGCTGAGTACTACAGCTATATCAAATAAGTATTCGCTATTGCTTTACATGTAAAGGCGGTTGGATTTCCAACCGCCTTTTATTTTGGCATTGTTGTAAACTTCCTACCTTTGTTTCAACCTATACCTCAAAACTATGAAACGATTTCTACTGTTATTTCTAGCCTCTAGCGCCATACTTTTTATAGCCGCCAAGAAAAGCCCTTGCTACTTAAACGGTTTTACTCAAAATGAGGTAGGGGAGCAGCGTATGGTTATTACAGGTACTTTCCCTGATGTACGTATGGTGGTTAACGCTCCATCGCCGGAACAGTTCGATAAAGCAAAGAAAACGGCATTGGTGGTATATGCTTTACCAAATGGCAATACTATTGAGTGGACTGCCGGAAAGCGTATGCAGGATGGGGATGATTGGCATTACGGTATTCAAAATATCGGAGCACAAATGCGTTTTATACGGGCTACTAATGCTGACTATAATTGGGTGGTTGCCTACCTTGAAACCAGCCAAAAGAGCTGGCCTGCATGGAGTAGAGAGCATGCCGATTCGGGTAAGGCGCTCATACAACAAATGGTAGATAGCCTGCTTAGCATATTTGTGCCATACCATCCGGTTGTGATGCTAAACGGGCATAGCGGAGGAGGAAGGTTTATATTTGACTATATCAGCGGGCCGGAGGCTATTCCGGCTTATGTTGAACGCATAGCCTTTTTGGACAGTGAATACGGCTATGAGGATACCTTGCACCGCCAAAAGCTGGTTGACTGGTTAAAAGGAGGTGATAATCGTTTTCTTGATGTTATAGCCTATAACGATAGCGTAGTTATTTATAACGGAAAACCGTTGGTAAGCCCTACGGGTGGTACATGGTACCGTAGCTGGAAAATGCAGCGCGATTTATCTCCCTACTTCAACTTTCAATCGCAAACAGATACGGCTTTTATTACTCATAATGCGCTGGATGGACGTATTCAGTTTCACTTAAAGCAAAACCCTAACGGACAAATTTATCATACGGTGCTGGTAGAACGGAATGGGTTTATACATACCTTGCTATCGGGCACCAAGTACGAAAATAGCGGATATGAATTCTGGGGAGAGAGAGCCTACAATTCATATACATACGATGTAGGATACTAATAAAATACGGCATTGAGAGCGAATCAATCTTTTGAATAAACGGATTATTATCAGATACACACAAATGTCCCGAAGGGACTAAATATGCATAACCGTGGGTAAAATCCACGGAGAGGAATGGTACCTTTTTATATTACGCGCGGAGCACTGTTCGTTCCCCAAAAAACGAACAGTGCTCCGCGCGTAACGGTTTTTACTTCTTTAGTTTCCCCGCATTTCATACGGGCTTATGCACATTTGCCCCCTTCAGGGACTTTCTCTATCCATTTCATTGTTTCGCTCTCAATGATGTGTGTTGAACTGGAGTTATAAATTCAGAAAGGCGAGTAACCTTTCAAGATAAAACGCATCAACCTCATCAAAGTTGTTTAGCCGGTCGCTATCAACATCAAGAACGCCTACTATTGTACCATCTTTTGCTTTTAGTGGGAGAACAATTTCTGAGCGTGAACGAGAGCTACAAGCAATGTGTCCCGGAAAGGTTTCAACATTGGGTACAACTATGGTTTGTTGTTGTTCCCATGCCGTTCCGCAAACACCTTTTCCCCTACCAATACGTGTACATGCTACAGGGCCTTGAAAGGGAGCTAGTACAAGCTCATTATCCTTCACTAAATAAAATCCAACCCAAAAGAATCCAAACGTTTCTTTAAGCGCCGCTACCATATTGGCAAGATTTGCTGTTAGGTCGCTTTCACCCTCCAGCAGCGCTTTTACCTGTGGAAGCAAATTCTTATACTGCTCTTCTTTAGATATGTTTGCCAGTATTTTTAAATCTTCAGCCATAACGTAACGGTTTATTCAACTTGTAAAACAAAGCCTTTCAGGTATTCGCCCTCGGGGTGGTATATGCTTACCGGGTGGTCGGCAGGTTGAGTAAGACGGTTTATGATACGTACCTTTCGCTTGCTGATAGCAGCAGCCGAGAAAACAGCATTCTGAAAATCTGTTTTACTTACTACCTGTGAACAGCTGAAGGTAAACAGCAACCCTCCACTTTCAATATGCGATAGTGCGGCAAGGTTTAACCTTTTGTATGCTTGTAATGCGTTACTCAGCGCCGCTTTGTGTTTGGCAAAGGCCGGAGGGTCTAGCACTACTATATCGTATAGGTCATTGCTGTTTCGTAAAAAATCAAACGTATCGGTAGCGTATGATTGATGTTGGGTGGTTGCTCCAAAATTCAGGTCAACGTTGGTATTGGTTAGCTCAATGGCTTTTTTTGAGCTATCAACCGAATGTACCAGCTGAGCGCCACCTTGCAGGGCATATACCGAGAATCCTCCGGTATAGCAAAAGGTGTTAAGTACTCTGGCATCTTTGCTGTACTGTTGTAGTAGCCTCCGGTTCTCGCGTTGGTCTAAGAAAAATCCGGTTTTTTGCCCTTCTGCCCAGTCAATACTAAACGTATTGCCGTACTCCAAAACGGCCGACTCTTCTTTTGTTCCGAAAAGGTAGCCGTCTTTTGCCTCAAGCCCTGCTTTAAACGGAACAGTTCCCTCGCTTTTGTCATACACGGCTGTTAGCCTATTTCCATATAAGGATTGTAACGCATCAACAATGAGCTGACGGCTGCGGAACATACCTGCCGAATGGGCTTGAATAACCGCGGTAGTTCCATAAATATCTACTATTAAACCGGGAAGAAAATCACCTTCACCATGAACCAGACGGTAGGCGGTAGTTTCTTTGCTATCCGTTAACCCTAAGCGATTACGAAGCTCGTATGCCTGCTTTAAACGATTTAGCCAAAAGTGTTCATCAACCTTCTCTTCTCCAAACGTAAGAATGCGAACGCTTATAGAGCCTATCTGATAGTGTCCTGATGCGAGTAGCTTGCCATCGGCAGAGTAAACCTGTACAACATCACCTTCATCAACCTTTCCTGATATATTGCTGATAGCGCCTGAAAATATCCACGGATGGAAGCGTAGGATAGAGTCTTCTCTACCCGATTTGAGTTTTATGCAAGACATATATTTACGAGTGATGATAGTTGCGTTCTTGTTGCTTGAGCGTGAGGTATATTTCTCTGCACACCCAAGCATCGGTTGCGGCGTATTGCTTTTGAGCATCAGTGTACTCTCCGCTTTCCCAGTTAGACAGCTGCTGCGATTTGGATATCCTGACTTTTAGCACGATAGCAGCCATTTTTTTTACGCTTTTGTCATGAATGTTAAACTGGCTTACCAATTTTTGCAAATCTACAAATCCTTTTGGAGTGAAGTGTGACAGGCGAGTTAAAGCGGCAATATCTTCTTTGATAGCTGCGCCTATTTTGAGTATTTTTTCATTTTCAAGCAAGTGTGCTACAGGTTGTGGTAAGCCTGTATCGACAAGGCGAAAAAGGTAGGCTGTATCGGTTCCGGAAAGCTGAAGTAGCGCTACCTTATTTTTCTTTCCCTTCGCAAAAGAGGGACGAGTTTCCGTATCGAAACCGAGCACCTTCTCTGTCATAAGATGTTCAACGGCCGCTTCTGCTGTGTGAACATCGTTCACCAGCACAATTTTACCTCCGAATGTTGTAATGGGGAGTTGCTCTAGAGATTCATTGCTTATGCTTGCTTCAAACATCTTGGGTAGAAAAATAACAGTACAAAGGTAGTATAAATGTTAATAACAGCGAATAGTAAAATAGAAAGATATGCTACAGCCCATGTTTTTGGCCTATAATTAAGAGACTGTTTAAATTTGATACAAGTAGTATTTATAAGCAGTGCTTCACGTTAGTAGCCGCTGTAAGCAAGCATTTTCTCTCCCTACTTTTGTATCAAGACAAAAGTAGGCAAAAAATCAAGACCGCCCGACGCTAGTAGCTTTTCATGGGTTAGCCTGCGCTCCGGAGGAACGCCGGACAGCCATGCGCTAGCAAGCTGTATGCAGGCTTTTCCGGCTAAAGCTGAATAGCCCGTGCGGAATGCAATTCCGCTATGGAATAACAATCCTTACTGAAAATTTTCCGTTCAAGCGAACGGCGAAGCCTTCACGAACAACGTAAGTAACCCGGTAGGCGGAGCGCGTTAAAATTTTCTAGCCCTTTTGGGTTCTTTTTACTCATAGCTTTTTGTATGCTATGGCATTCGTGAGGGCTTCGCCGTTGGGGCGCCAAAAAGAAGGAAGAAAAAGTATTGCAGAACGTTAAGGTAATAGCAGAAGGGTGGTATAAAAGTGTTGATGCTGCCTAGCAAAACGGGTGAGTGAAATTTAAACAGTTACCAAGTCGTAAAACTTTATATTCCTAAAAGAATTATATTTGTAGCATATTCGTATAAAAGTGCCATGAGAACAATAGCTACCTTACTGGTGTTATATTTATTTACACCTTTAGCAATGAAAGCACAACTTTTTGAGAAAGATACTTTTAACGTAAACGGGAAAGTTCTCGAAATTACGTTTATAAAACATTCCAGCCTGATTTTTTCGTATGACGGGCACGAGATCTATATTGATCCCGTATCTCAGTATGCTGATTATAGTCAGCTGCCTAAAGCTGATTTGATTCTCATTACGCATGAGCACGGCGACCATTTTGATGTTAAAGCCATAGAGCAGCTGGAAGGAACAAATACGCGTATTATTTTAAATCCGGCTTCGCAGCAAAAAATAGGGAAGGGGGAAGCAATAAAGAATGGAGATAAGTTGGCGGTTGACAGCTACCTTAACATTGAGGCGGTTCCTGCTTACAATACCACTCCCGATCGGGAAATGTACCATCCTCGCCACCGTGATAATGGCTACATACTGACATTTGGAAGTATGCGCATATATGTTGCCGGAGATACGGAGGATATTTCGGAAATGACGAGTTTTGGAAGTATTGATATTGCTTTCTTACCCGTAAACCAGCCGTACACCATGACTCCTGAACAGGCGGCAAATGCTGCCAGAAGGGTTAAGCCTAGCATACTTTACCCTTACCACTACGGAAATACTGAAATAGAGGAGTTAAGTGCTCTTCTGAAAAACGATAAGGATATAGATGTTCGAATTCGTCAGCTACAGTAGCGTATTGTTTTCAAACACAATTTAAGTCAGATAGCGAACTATGCAGCATATGAAGCGCTTATTTTTCCTGGGTATTACACTTTTTGTAACCTTTCACGCTTTTGCGCAGAATTACAATTATGGATTAAGTCAGGTTTCTGCCATAAATAGGCAAGACTTGAAAAAGGTTTACATTGAGGCTTACAACGGCATATACAGGCTGGTTGCACAGCCCACCAATGCAAACGATACGAAACGTTGCCTATATATTGATAGTAACGGTGGAATTAGAAAGTTTGTTTGCAGCTTTGACCGTAAAGATGGCGAGTACTGTATAATTGCCTACTATAGTCGTTGGGGTATGCTGTCTAACCTTGTGTTTAGAAGTAAAACTCCGGGAGGTTATACGGTTGAAGGTAACTCCCAAACGCTTTACTTTGATAGAAACAGGGACAAAGCGGATACCATAGCCTATACATATAAGCTTAAGTATGATGACGGAAAGCAATGGACAGATACAAAAGAAGTAGGCCGTTCATACATATATCCGGAGCAATTCGGAGACTTAGAGCTTATGGCGTACAGCAATATTGTTAGCCTTATGACGCAATATGGCTTGTACCAAATAGAGGTTCCGGCAGATAGTAAAACTGTACATTTCGGAACGCCGGAGAGGGGAGATGTTGCTTTTACCAACCAAAACGATATACTTGTAAAAAGGGCACCTACGGTAAACTCTACAACGGTTGCCACGCTTAATGCGGGCCAACGGGTATGGATATTGGGTGCTGCTCGTGCAGAAACGCAAGCTAAGCAGGGTACTCACTACTGGTACAGGGTGAAGCTGGCGGAAAATGATGTGAATCCAAAAGAAATGTACGTTTACGGAGCATATTTAGAAGCTGTTGAACGAGACATTCCGGTAAGTTCGGGCTTAATTTTTAGAGATAATCCCCCATTGCGACTACCGGCTCCAAGTAGGTAGTTTTTAATTAGTTTACCGTATTTTCTATTGCCTTCAATCTCTTTATAGACATACTTTTTACCTCATAGACACAATAGGGCAGTGGCACATAACATCTTTTTATGTTGGGTGTTTCTCCGTGTTTCATGGGTGAAAAATACTTTACACAGATGGCACAGGAAATCGCAGATTACACTATTTAGGCTTATGCCCTAAACTTTTTAACCGTAAAGTACGCAAAAAAATAAGTGAGCGTTGAATTTTACTATTTCCACGTATTGTATCATTCTATGTGGTTCTACGTATCTATTGCGCCTATGTGGTAAAAGTAGCGGGGTAAGAATTATCAAGAACGACTTACACCACCTCCGCTACAACAAAGGTGCTTCCGCCAATAAAAATTACATCATCAGCTGTTGCACGCTTTTTTGCTTCATTTAAGGCGGCAGCAACAGGTTCTGCTACTTCTCCCTTTAGCCCGTATTTTGTGCAGATTTCTGTAAGTATATGTGCATCCAACGCACGAGGAAGGTTTGCGCGTGTAAAGAAGTAGTATGCACTCTTTGGTAGTAATGGCAAAACACTTGATAAATCTTTATCGTTTACTACGCCAAAAACAAAGTACAGCTTATCGTAGTTCAGCTGTTGCAGCTGTTTCATGCTGTACTCCAATCCGTGCGCGTTATGCCCCGTATCGCAAATGCAGAGTGGATGCTGCGAAAGGATTTGCCAGCGCCCCATAAGTCCGGTGATAGTGGCAGCATTGAGCAAACCTTCGGAAATGGCTTCTTGCGGTATGGATAACGTTGTATGTTGCAGCAGGCTGTTGATTGCTGCAAGTGCTGTGAGTACATTTTTTGATTGGTAGCTACCCAGCAAGTCAATACTGTAGCTAGGTTGTTGAAAACGGCAATCTGCCGGAAGGCTTAATTCAAAGCATTGCTTACCGTTCTGGATACTTGTTGTTTGTATGCCAAATTGCTTATCGGCAAAGGTAATGGGGGCATTCTGCTCCTTTGCTTTTTGTTGGAATACAGTAGCCGACTCATCATTCCACTCTCCTATAACCACAGGAATATTTTGCTTAATAATACCTGCCTTTTCAGCGGCTATAGCGGCTATAGTATTACCTAAAAATTCCATGTGGTCAAAACCAATATTGGTGATAACGCTGAGTAGGGGAGAAATAATATTGGTTGAATCCAGACGGCCACCCATACCAACCTCCACCACTGCAATGTCAACTTGTTGACGGGCAAAGTAGTCGAAAGCAAGGGCTGCCGTCATTTCAAAGAATGACGATTTTACCTCCTCGAATATTTTATGGTGTTTAGCTATGAAGTCAACCACCTCTTCTTCGAAAATCAGCTCTCCGTTAATTTTTATTCGCTCCCTGAAATCTTTTAAATGCGGCGATGTATAAAGACCTACCTTATATCCTGCTTTTTGCAGCACTGCTGCCAGCATGTGTGATGTTGACCCTTTACCGTTGGTTCCGGCTACGTGAATACTTTTAAACTTTCGGTGCGGATGCCGGAAATATTCGTCTAGCTTAAGCGTAGTACTTAAGTCGGCTTTGTAAGCAGCTTTCCCTATGCGTTGGTACATGGGAAGCTGGTTGAACAGGTAGTCCAGCGTTTCGGTATAGGTCATTTTGCATGTTGATTTGACCGGCAAAGGTAGCTACTCCGATATCGCTTTCCAATAGGCTGCAACTGCCAGCTTGTTGTTAAGGTACGATTCTATAAGATTAACGTATGATTGTAGCCACGACAGCTGCGCTGCCTGAACATCAAGAATGGATATATGTCCTTCTTCGTAGCTGAATGTGTGTAAATCCATACTTTGCCGGGCTAAATTGAGGTTGTCTTTGGCAATGGTAATTTGGCTGTCGGTTTCTTGTAGGTTATTTAGAGCCGTAGCCAGCTCTTTCTTAATTTCATCAGCAGAGGTACTTTGGTTTAGCTGTTTAGTAATGGTCAACGCCCTATTTTTATCACGGCTATGCTTGCTTTTCCCCCAATGAAAAATGGGTAGATTGATGCCGGCAAAAAGTCTTGGACTCCATATCGTGTTGTTATTCAGGTTAAGTAAGAGGGTGCCGTAATCTATACTACCGCCAATGTATGCTTTAGGAAGAAACTCGCTTTGGTCAATACGCCCCAGCTGTTTCTGCCACTCAATTTCTTTAGTGCGAGCCAGGTAGTCCGGGCGTCGTTGCAGCACATCGTCATAGCTAAGCGGCTCAATAGCGGGATTGGCTATGCTTAGCGAATCAGTAAGTAATAGTGAGTCTTGAGCCGGAGCACCCATCAGCACGTTGAGTATAATGCTACTGTTGCTATACGCCTGCTGTGCTTTCGAAGCTTGGTAGCTTGCTTCCTTCAAGCTGGTTTCTATTTTCAATAAATCGGTTTTACTGATTAACCCATCGTCAAACCGTGTTTGAACAATGTTGTACAGGTTTTTAAGAATGTTAAGGTAGCGAATAGATGTATCCCAAAATGCTTTGGATGCAGCCGTATTCCAGTATGCTACCTCAGCGGTATAACCGATGTTATCTGTTGTTAGCTGCTCCACAAGGCCAGCAATATCTTGCTGAATCTTCATAGACTTATAGGTGGCAGATAGCTTACCGCCGGAGTAGATATTTTGCGTAAGTTGTCCGCCTGCACTCCAGCTGGGAGCTTTGAGCTCTACGTTCAGGCTTCCGAGCGCAAGTACAGGCGGGTTAAAATCGAAGCTGTAGGAAGCGGTGCCGTCCAGCTGCGGAAAGTAGGCTGTTTTAACCTCACGAGCGGCAGCTTTAGCCGCTTTCACTGTTTCTTGCGCACTTTTTACGCTTTGGTTGTAGGATAGTACCCTTGTTTTATACTCTTCGAGTGATAACGTTGTTTGTGCTTGCGTGTTGCTGTGAGCTCCCAGCATAGTTAGCCCGTATAAAATCAGTCGTTTCATCTTGCGTTCCGCATTAGGCCTTAAAATCTCTTAAAGGGAGACTTAACTGGCATAGCTACTTAGTGTTTTATATTGCTTATGATGTACATCATTTTTATTCACCTTCTACCTTTTCTTGTTCTTTTGCTTCATACTTTATTTTGTAGATGGCAGAATAAGTTACGGGCAATACCAAAATAGTGAGAATGGTTGCCATAAGCAGTCCGCCCATAATAGTTGCTGCCATACCTCCAAACATGGTGTCGCTCAGTAACGGTACCATACCTACGATAGTGGCTCCTGCACCGGTTGATACCGGTATTAACCTTGTCTTTGCAGCGTATATCACCGAGTCGAGTGGTGTGCGCCCCCCTTTTTGTTGTAGTACAATTTCATCGACCAGAATAACAGCGCTCTTCACGTTCATACCTATCAAACCCAGCAGCCCCAACAGGCTAAAAAAGTCGAAGTCTTTTCCGAGTAGGATAAGTCCTATTACCACGCCTACGAAAATCAACGGTATCATAGCCATGATAGCCAGTGGTCGCCTATAGTTGCCAAACAGGAGCAGCAGCACAATGAATATCAGTATCATGGTCATGGGTATCCCTGCGCTGATAGAGGTGTTGGCTTGATCTTGTGTATCTTGCTCGCCGAGATAGCTCATTATATAACCTTCGGGCACTTCAACTTTTTCCTGCATCAGCGCCCAAATGGCGGCAAAAGTGGCATTGGTGTTATCGCCCCTAACAGGGTCCATTCGCACAACAATGGTACGTTCACGCTGAAAGTGCCATAGCATGTTATAGCGGTAGTCCAGCTTAAAGCTGTCGAGCGCTTGCTCCAGCACGTATGAATTGCCTCGCTGGTCGAATATAGGAAGAGTTTTCAGCTCATCCAGCTGTAGTGAGCCAATATGGTCATCCTTGAGCAGTATGGGTAATGAAATATCTCGTTCCCTATATATGCCAACAGGCATTCCCGATGTTGCCATGCTCAGGCTTTGTGCCATATTTAAGCGGGTTACGCCCAGCTGTCCGCCCTTTTCTTCCGAAAAGTAGGGTATGTATGTGGGTATCTTATTTCCCCAGTTGGTTCTCAAGAATTCAACCGGCGGCCCATCTTTTCTAATTACTTCCATTGCTCTATCGGCTATGGCCTGCAACGTATCTAATCGGTCACCGCTAAAAATTATTTCAATGGCGCCATCTGTTGGCATGGATAGCTTAAAGAGCGATGAACGGCAAATAATATTGGGGTAGTTATGCATTACATAGCTGTAAAGCTCGTTTTCCCAGTATGCTGTTGAATCTTTGTTGTTAACTTCAATTAGTATGTTGGCAAAGTTGGGCTTAAGGCTGTAGTTGCTACTTGCTAAGTAATATCGAGGGTGTGAATTTCCGAGCGATGTGGAGAAAGTTTTGATGCCCGGTTGCCTTAAAAAATGGTCTTCAATTTTTTTCAGCTCATCAGATGTACCGTATATGTTATATCCGTCAGGTAAAAATAAATCAGCACGGAAGTACGGCTTGTCCATGAACGGGAAGAAGTTGGAAGGCAGCATACGTATTGCTACTACTGAGCCAACCAGCAGCGCAGCAATGGTTGTAAGTGTAATCTTGCGGTGCTTTATCAGCATACGGAGTATTTTCTCAAATTTTCCGTATAGCCTTGTATCATAGGGGTCTTTAACTGCTTTGCCTGTATTTTCTTTCAGCATAAAGCGGCCAAAGGTGATAGTTTGCGTTAGCGCGAAAAACCAGCTAAAACCCAATGATAATGCTAGTACAATAAATAACGGGCGTACAATTTCAGCAGCGGCAGAGTCGGCTGTGTAGAGCGGCAAAAATGAAATAATACCGATAATAGTAGCGCCGAACAGCCCCCACATGGGTTTGTTAGCACCTTCTATCAATGCTTGTCTGCGTGGCATTCCGCGTTTGATGTTGTTTTTTGCGTTGTCGGCCACTACAATGGCATTATCTACCAGCATACCCATGGCAATGATAAACGCCGCCAGCGACGAGCGGTTTAGCCCCGTTCCGGTAAACTGCATAACAAACAGCGTAGCGGCAATGCAAAACAGCAAAGCCGTACATATAAGCATTGTGGTGCGGAGCTTGTAAAAGAAAAACAGCAGGGCAACAACAACGGCAACCGAGATGAGGAGGTTGGCCATAAAGTCGTTGTTGGCTTGGGCGGCAATGGTATCTTCAGGATATAGTTCAACTAAGCTGTAGCCGTAAGGCAGTTCGGGAAGTATCCGTTGGTTAATGGTCTGCCGCACAAGGCTGCCGGCTTTTACCACATCTTTGTCTTGTGCCGATGCAATGGCAATGCCGATAGCCTTTTTACCGTTTATGCGGAGCAAGGTTTGGCTGGGTTCATAGTAACCCCGTTCAACCCGTGCGATATCGCCCAGCCGCACCATATCACCATTGGTGGTGCGTATAAGTTGCTGCTGTATGTCGCTAATAGATTGGTAGGTTGCTTGTGCAATAACGTTGATGCTTAAATCACCGACTTCTTTTGCCCCCACAGCCATTTCTTTATTTTGCCGGTTGAGGGTTGTAATAATTTCTTGTGGCGTAACTCCTATATTGGCTAAACGGTCGGACGGAATAAATACGTTTACTACCTCGGTTTGTTCGCCTACCAAGCTGATTTTGCGGATACCATTGAGCGGAGTGAGTATGGTTTTTATTTCTTCTGCCTTATCGCGGAGCTCTTTGTATGATATACCGTTGTCAGCTGTAAGCCCGAAATAAATTCCATATACATCACCAAAATCATCGTTTACAGTGATGGGGCCTGCACCTTCGGGCAGCTTGGCTTGAACGTTGTACACTTTCTTGCGCAGCTCGTCCCACATTTGGCTCATAGTAGAGGGGTCTGTGCCCGATAGCAGCTCAATGTTAATGTAGCTGTAGTTGGCGTACGATTCGCCGCGCACTCTGCGAACGTTGGGCATAGTTTGAATTTCGCGCTCAATTACTGTAGTAATCAGCTGCTCTACTTCATTGGCTGTTGCACCCGGATATTGGCAAACCAGCACTGATTGCTTTACCACAAACGGAGCATCTTCTTTCTTCGGCAGCTTATCAAAAGCAATAATGCCGCCAATGGTAAATAGCGCGAGAAAGAAAAATATCACAGCCTTGTTGTCAAGAGCGTATTTTGCAAGGCTCATGGTTCCATAATTTTGACACGTTCTCCATCAGCCAACATGGTAACGCCTGCGGTTACAATATTATCGCCTTGTTCCACCCCCGAGAGAACAATAATATCTTTTTCTCCAAATAGGCTACCGAGCTCTACCGGGGATAGGTGAACCGTGGCATCAGCTTTATTCACTTTCCATACGTAAGGCTTGTTGTTTTTTGGATTGGTGTATATACATACCAGTGGAATGGCTATAATGTTGTTCTGAGGCTTTGCTTTCAGCTCAACCTTAACGTTGCAGGTATAGCCCGGCAACACCTTTACTTTTTGAGAATTATAAGCAGCGTCATCTATTGTAAGTATTACCGGAACGCCTGAACCGCCAATTGATGACGATACCACTTCTTTTACCTTTGCATTGTAGAAAACACCTTTTTGTATATCAAGTTCAATGCTGTATTTAAAATCGCTACCCGTATATTGCATAGTTGTTTCGGGCAGTACAATGCGGTACTGTATTTTTTGCGGATTGTTCAGCTTTACAATTTTTTCACCGGGCATTACCTGTTGGTGATTCTCAACAAATTTTTTTTCAACGTTGCCGGCAAACGGTGCGTATAACGAGGTATAGTTTAAATCATTAAGCGATTGGTTGTATATTGACTTGTTGTTTTCAAACGTAGCCTGTGCTACTTCATACTCCTGTTTTGACACCGCATTTTTTTCATATAGCCGTTTGTACCTTTCTAGCTGAGATTGTGATTGCTGGTAGTTGGCCTTTGCGGCTGATGCCTTCAGCTGGTAATCGCGTGTGTCCAGCGTTGCAACCAGCTGTCCCGATTTTACATCCTGCCCTTCTTCCACGTTCAAGCTCAGTAGCATTCCGCTGACCCTAAAGGTTAGGAAGGCATATTCTTCCGCTTCGGCGTAGCCCGGAAATGTCTTTTCCATAAAGGCATTGGCGTGTACTTCCATTACCTTTACAGGGCGTATAATTTTTTCATGCATCTTTTCTTTACAAGAGGAAAGGCAAAGGATAAAGGATGCGGCGCAAATTATTAATAGCTGTTTCATTCAGGTTGGCTTTATTTTATACAACCGCCGGAACGCAAATTGGTTCGAAAAAAGCGAAGAAGCCTTTCAATTCTGACTGTTAAAGATTTTTTTTTCGCTGTAGAACTCATGTTCTGTGGTAGCTAAGCCATAAGCATTTTTAAGGCTTTTAACTTTGACCAAAAGGCGACAACGGTTTTAACGTGACCTATTAAGGAGCAAAAAGTTGTGGGTTTTACTGTTGGTTCTTTCCCAAAGTAATGCTTTTTCTCTCCTTATTTTTTTATTTTTTGAGGAGAGAAGACCGGAGGCTGAGGTGTTTTGGGGCAATAGGTAAGGAGAATTGCTATGCTTTCAAACACCTTGCACTTAATTAACAATCTTTAGCGCTGAAATAATCATCTTTTGATAATCTTTGCATCCCGTTACGGATATGGGTTGCAGCATATAAACCTAATATTGAGTAACATTAAGAATTGTGCTATGCGTGTATATGTAAATTAATTACAACGAGTTACACCATAATTTTTAAGTACGGTTTTTGCTACAAACGTGTTCGATATACAATCTAAAAAACACAAAATTTGACTATTATGAGTGAAGCAGTGAACATTCGTGAGCTGAACGAGAAGATTCAACAGGAGAGTTCCTTTGTTGACATTGTTAGCCTTGAAATGAACAAGGTGATTATTGGTCAGAAGCATCTTATTGAGAGCTTGCTTATCGGCTTGCTATCCAACGGGCATATTTTGCTGGAAGGGGTACCGGGTTTGGCAAAGACCTTAGCCATAAACACGCTGGCCAGCATTGTTGATGCTAAGTTTAATCGTATTCAGTTTACCCCCGACTTGCTTCCTGCCGACCTTATTGGTACGCTTATTTACAGCCAAAAGAATGAAGAGTTCCATGTAAAGCATGGTCCTATATTTGCCAACTTTGTACTGGCCGATGAAATAAACCGTTCGCCGGCAAAGGTACAGAGCGCCTTACTGGAAGCTATGCAGGAACGTCAGGTTACCATTGGTGAAAACACGTTTAAGCTTCCTGAGCCTTTCCTTGTATTGGCCACACAAAACCCTATTGAACAGGAAGGAACTTATCCGCTTCCCGAAGCACAGGTTGACCGTTTTATGCTAAAGGTGGTAATCAGCTATCCTAAGAAGGAAGAAGAAAAGCTTATCATCAGACAGAATACAACAGGTATTTTTCCTACAGCAAGCCGAGTGCTGAAGCCGGAGGATATTGTACGTGCCCGTAAGGTGGTTCGTGATATTTACATGGATGAAAAGATAGAGCGTTACATTGTTGATATAGTTTACGCTACCCGTACTCCGGACGATTACGGATTGGGCAAGCTGAAGAGCATGATTGCCTACGGTTCGTCTCCTCGTGCCAGTATCAACCTTTCATTAGCATCAAAAGCTTACGCATTTCTGAAACGCAGGGGCTATGTTATACCCGAAGATGTACGCGCCGTATGCTACGATGTTATGCGCCACCGTATAGGTTTGACCTACGAAGCCGAGGCTGAAAATATCGTAAGTGAAGATATTATCACACAAATTTTGAATGCGGTTGAAGTTCCCTAGCCAAAAGTAGAATTAAGAATAAGGAATTAGGAATAATGAGTTAAGGGTAATGGCAACGGTAAGCCCATTCAATTTAATTTATAATTCGTAATTCATAATTCAATTGAGTTATGGATGCAAACGAGCTGATAAAAACCGTAAGAAAAATAGAAATAAAAACTCGCGGCCTGTCCCATCAGATATTTGCCGGCGAGTACCACAGCGCCTTTAAGGGTAGGGGTATGGCCTTTAGCGAGGTGCGCGAATATCAATACGGTGATGATACACGTAGTATTGATTGGAACGTTACCGCTCGTCTTAATGCACCTTATATAAAAACTTTTGAGGAAGAGCGTGAGCTAACTGTTATGCTTCTTGTCGATGTGAGCGGCTCGCGCATGTTTGGTACGGAAAATAAGCTGAAAAAAAATCTTATTACCGAGCTGGCTGCGGTACTGTCGTTTTCTGCGGGTATGAACAACGATAAGGTTGGCGTGATATTTTTCAGCGATAAAATTGAAAAGTTTATTCCGCCTAAAAAGGGACGTACGCATACATTGCGCATTATCCGAGAGCTGGTAGAGTTTGAACCGCAAAGCAGCCAAACCAACCTTTCGGAGGCCTTACGCTTTTTTACCAATGCAATCAAAAAACGTTGTACCGCCTTTTTGTTATCGGACATGATGGATTTTGATGCCGGAGGAAATGTTCGCTTTAATGATGCACTTAAGATAGCCGGACGTAAGCATGATATTGCCTCTATACGCGTGTATGACCGCAGGGAGCAGGAAATGCCGAATGTAGGCATTGTTTACCTTAAGGATGCGGAAAGCGGCGAATTACGCTGGGTGGATACAGGTAGTAAATCGGTTCGTAAATCATACGAAGGTTTTATGCGCTCTGCTGAGGAAAGGCTAACGCAAGCGCTTTCAAAGTGCCGTATTGATGCGGTATCGATAAACACATCCGAAGATTACGTAAGACCGTTGATACAACTATTCAAGCAACGATAGTATATGTCGAACAAATACATAGTCTTTATAGTAGCGGTTACACTTTCTATATTGCTTGGCATAAGTAAAGCCGGCGCACAGGAGGCTGAACTGAAAGCAAAGCTTGATAGAGATTCTATCTTAATCGGTGACCATGTTACCCTATCGCTTACTATTACAAAAGATAAGCTGCAGCAGCTGGGTTTTCCGGTATTTCGTGATACCATATTTACCGGAGTTGAGCTGGTAAAAGATTTACCCATTGATACGCTTTCGGAAGAGGGTGGCAAGCTAACGCTGGAAAAAAAGTACATCATTACATCATTTGATAGTGCTCGCTACGTATTTACCTTTCCTTGCGTAATACAGAAAGGAAATAGTGTTGATACCTTAACTTCTAACGAGCTGATGCTGTATGTTAATACTATTCCTATTGATACGGCTACATACGTTATGGCCGATATTAAAGGAGTAATGCAGTATCCCTATACGTTTAGAGAATTTCTTCCTTGGATACTGCTGGGTATAGGTGTACTACTGCTTATTTTCTTGGGTATATACTTATGGTTGAAGTATAGAAAGAAAGAATCGCTGTTCTTTAAACCTAAGAAAGTTGACCCGCCTTATATTGTTGCTGTACGCGAGCTAAAGAAGTTAAAGGATGAAAAGATTTGGCAGCAGGAAAAGCCGAAGGTGTACTACACCCGTCTTAACGATATTTTCAGGGTGTACGTAGAGGATGGTTTTTCTATGCAAACAATGGAAAAAACCTCTCAGGAAATATTAAGCGAGCTGGAACAATCTGAGTTGGCTAAAAAATATTCGCTTCAAAAGCTGAGTACATTTTTGGAAGTTTCGGATTTGGCAAAGTTTGCAAAGTATCAGCCTACAATGGCTGAAAACGAAGACTCATTCTTGATTGTTAGCGAGTTTGTAGAGGCAACCAAGCCGGAGGTGCTGCCCGAAAGTAAAGAGGAGCCGGTAGAAGGAGAAAAAGGTGAGCCTACACCTGAAGAGGGTAAACAACCAGAACAACAAGCATAGCTATGCCTACATTTGAATATCCTAAGCTACTATATTTTCTGTTGCTGTTAGTACCGCTAATAGCATGGTATATCATACGTATCAGTAAGGCTAACGTTTCGTTGCAAATATCTACTATTGCCGGATTTTCGAAAACGAAAAAAGGCATTCGTTACTACTTGCAGCATGTGCCTTTTGTTTTGCGCTGTTTAGCGTTGGCGCTTATTATAGTGGTAATAGCGCGTCCTCGCTCGTCAACAGAGCTGGATACCATACGCACGGAAGGTATTGATATTGTTATTGCGCTTGATATATCGACCAGTATGGAAGGAATGGATTTCAGACCTAACCGTATTGAAGCCGCTAAAAGTATAGCCATTGAGTTTATATCACAGCGAGAAACGGATAGAATGGGCTTGGTGGTTTTTGCCGGAGAGAGCTTCACGCAATGCCCGCTTACAACGGATAGGCCTACGCTCATCAACCTGATAAAAGAGGTTGAAACGGGGATGATTGAGGATGGTACTGCTATTGGTGACGGGTTGGCTACCGCCGTGGCTCGTATTAAAGATAGCGATGCTAAAAGCCGTGTGATAATCCTTCTTACCGATGGGGAAAATAACAGGGGAACAATATATCCGTTAACTGCTGCCGAGTTGGCTAAAACATACAACATTAGGGTTTATACTATAGGTATTGGTGCAAAAGGAAAGATTCCTTATCCGTCGCCCTATGGTGGGGTAGAATACCATGAGTCAAACATTGATGAGACCCTGATGAAACAGATTGCTACAATGACCGGAGGGCGTTACTTCAGGGCAACGGATAACACGAAGTTGATGGAAATATACAATGAGATAGACCAAATGGAGAAAACAAAGACTGAAGTAGATTCTGTTCCTGTTTACAAAGAAGAATTTTTACCCTTTGCGTTGGCGGCTTTGGCTCTTTTGATAGTGGAGGTAATTTTCCGTTTGTTTGTTTTAAGACGAATACCATAGCGTATGTTACGATTAGCATATCCAGAATATTTGTGGCTGTTACTGCTCATCCCTTTGCTGATACTTCTGTTTGCTTTTAGCATGCGCAGAAGGGGCAGGTTGCTTAAACGGTTTGGAAACCCGATGCTGCTAGCCCAGCTTATGCCCGATGCTTCAAAGCGAAGGGCATGGGTTAAGCTGCTACTAGTATGCTTAGCGTTGGTGTTTTTTGTAATCGGACTTGTTCGTCCGCAAACGGGAGCTAAGCTGAAAGAAGTAAAGCGTAACGGGATAGAGGTAATTATTGCCCTCGACGTTTCCAACAGTATGTTGGCGCAAGACTTTAAACCCACCCGTTTAGAGCGGGCGAAGCTGGCTATATCACGCTTGGTTGACAAGCTACAGGATGATCGTATAGGACTTATTGTTTTTGCCGGAGATGCCTACGTTCAGCTTCCGGTAACATCGGACTACGTTTCGGCTAAGCAGTTTTTATCCAATATAAATCCGGGTATCGTTCCCAAGCAGGGAACGGCAATTGGGAGTGCCATAACCATGGCTGCCCGTTCGTTTTCTAACGAAAGCAACAAAAGCAGGGTGTTGGTTATTATTTCCGATGGAGAAAACCATGAGGACGACGCTGTTGCTGCTGCAACTCAGGCTGCAGAAATGGGGATAGTTGTTTATACTATTGGTATTGGCTCTCCGCAAGGAGTTCCTATACCCATGGCAAGCGGTATGCTTAAGGATAAGGAGGGCAACCTTGTTGTAACCAAGCTTAACGAGGAAATGCTTGAAGAGGTTGCAAAGGCAGGAAAAGGATTTTACACGCGGGCAACCAATACTGATTTGGGCTTGGAAAAGCTGGTAAGCGAGGTAAAAAAGTTGGATAAAGAGGAGTTATCATCATTAGTTTTTCAGGATTATAACGAGCTGTTTATGTACTTCTTTGCCGTTGCGGCATTAATACTGTTGCTGGAGCCGTTGTTGTTGGAACGGAAAAACAGGCTGCTTAACCGTATAGATATTTTCAGATTAAAGAGGTAAAGGCTTATGAGAAGATATATAACAATACTTTGTGCTTTGTTGCTGAGTATCTCGGCTTTTGCACAGGTAAGGGAGCGGAAGGAAGTCGTTAAGGATATTCGGGGAGGAAACAAAGCCTACGAAAAGGAAAATTATGAGGCAGCCGAACTGCTGTACCGTAAAGCGTTGGAGAAAAACTCCGGATCGTTTGATGCATCATACAACTTAGCAAATACCGAGTATAAAAAGAAAAACTATGAAGCAGCCGAAAAGCGTTACTCTTCAATTGTAGATGGTACGGAGGATAACGCAAAAAAGGCATCGACCTACCATAACATAGGGAACAGCTTTCTGAACCAAAAAAAATATGAGGAAAGTATTGCTGCATACAAAAAAGCGTTGAAGCTGCATCCTAACGATATGGATACTAAATCGAACTTGGCCTACGCACAAAAGATGCTTCAAAAGAATGGTGGTGGCGGCGGCGGTGGTAATAACCAGCAAGACAAGCAAAACCAACAGGATAAGAACCAAGACAAGAATCAGCAAGACCAAAATCAGGATCAGAACCAACAGAATCAAGATCAGCAAAACGATAAGAATCAAGACCAAAATCAAGATCAACAGCAACAACAAGGGCAGCAAAACCAGCCTAAAATGTCTAAACAGCAGGCTGAACAGCTGTTGGAAGCTATACAAGCAGATGATCGCGAAACACAGGAAAAGGTAAATAAAGAAAAAGCGAGAGCAGTAAAGCAAAGAAGCATAGAAAAGAACTGGTAGATGAAAACGATGTACTATATGAAATACGGCAAACAGTATTTGAGCATACTACTAATGTGCTTTTTTTATCCGTTTATGGGAATAGCGCAGGAGCCTGTTGCGTTGAAGGCATCAGCTCCCAAGGTGGTAAGCGTAGGAGAGGACTTTCGATATGTTATTGAAACGAATGCCTCATCAGGTTCGCTGACTCCGCCTAAAATAGATGATGCGTTTACAATTATTGCAGGGCCTGTACATCAGCAAAGTTTTCAAGAAACATACTCTGGAGGGAAAATGGTGAGAACCAGCTCTACCAGCTTTATATACGTTTTATCGGCCACTAAAGAAGGGAAGTTTGCTATTGGAGAGGCACAGCTGACTGATGAAGGTAAGGTTTACCAATCAAGTGCTGTTACAATAGAGGTAGTAAAGGGAAGCGCTTCCTCTCAAGCAGCAGGTGCAAATTATTCATCGGGTGGTGGTACAGGAGTTTCAGCTGATGATATTTTTGTTCGTACAATGGTTAGCAAGTCGAGCGCATATAAGGGCGACTATCTTGTTGCTACAATTAAGATATATATCAGGCCGGATTTGATGGTTAGCCGATTTACAGATATAAAGTTTCCTGTTTTTACCGGATTTTATATTCAGGATCTGGATGATGCCAATACCACTTATCCGGCACAACGAGAAAGTGTGGACGGTAAAGTGTACAATACTCAAGTTCTTAAGCGGTATTTACTTTGCCCTCAAACTACCGGTAAGCTAACCATAGAACCTTTGGAAGCGCAGGCAGAGGTAATTGTTCAATCTCGGGCAAGAAGTACGTTTGACAACTTTTTTGGAGCACCTGCGCAAGCAGTTATAAAGAAGTTGTCTTCTCCTACGGTTACGTTTATTTCTAAGGATTTGCCTGCCGGAGCACCAGCATCGTTTACAGGAGCGGTGGGTGATTTTAAAATGGATGTGTCACTTTTGAAATCAGTGATAAAGGCCAATGAAGCAACCTCTCTTGTGGTGAAGATTTCGGGAACGGGAAACATGAAGCTGATGAATGCTCCTAAAGTTCAGCTACCGTCAGATTTTGAGGTATATGATACAAAGCCAACCGAAAATTTTAAGAACTCAGCGGCCGGAGCAACCGGCTACCGCCAGTTTGAATATCCATTTATTCCCCGTAGTGCCGGAAATTTTACCATATATCCGGTTGAGTTCAGCTACTTTAATCCCGCTAAGGGAGAATACATAACGCTTAGCTCAAAAGAGCTAGCGCTTAACGTAGAAAGAGATTCATCATCAAATCAGGCAGCGGTGGTTTCTTCCGGTCGTGCTAAGCAGGATATAAAATATTTAGGTACTGATGTTCGTGAAGCAAAGACTGTACCGCAAAGCTGGAAAATGTTGGGGAGCACTTTCTATGGAAGTCTTACCTACTACAGCTTATTTATTCTCGCTGTAATTCTTTTTGTTGTGCTCGTGTTCATTCTGAGGGAGCAAAATAAGAAGAGGCAAAACGTAGCGTTAACGCGCACGCGGAAAGCCAATGCAGTTGCTAAAAAACGCCTTTCGTTAGCAGGGAAAATTTTGCAGCAAGGAAATGTACCGGGCTTTTATGAGGAGCTGTTGAAAGCGTACTGGGGCTATCTCAGTGATAAGCTTAATATTCCGGTAGCCAAACTATCTCGTGAAAATATTAGAGAAATACTTAGCCGGAAGAATGTAGAGCAGCAAGATATTGATTCATTCCTTGCAGTGGTTGATGAGTGTGAGTTTGCCCGCTATGCTCCCGGAACCGGAAAATTGGAAATGGAGCATGAGTATGAAAACGCCGTAGCGGTAATTACTAAGTTAGAACAAAAAATACGTTAGGATACATGAAACGTTTGATTATACTGTTATTCGGAGTTTTGTTTTGCAGTCAGCTGTCGGCGCAAAGTGTCGATACTCTGTGGCAAAAAGCAAATACGGCCTATGCTGCGGGAATGTTTAAAGACGCATCGGACGGCTATCTTAAAATTATAAATGAAGGTAAAGTATCGGCTGATTTGTACTACAACTTGGCTAACGCTTACTACAAGCAAAATATGCTGGGTAATTCAATTTTGTATTACGAGCGCGCGTTGAAGCTTAGCCCTTCGAATGAAGATATTATTCATAATCTTGAGCTGGCGCGAACCCAAGTGCTTGATAAGATCGAACCTGTACCTACATTTTTTATGGTAAGCTTCTTTAGATCGTTGAGTAATGCGTTTTCGACAGATGGTTGGGCTATTTTGGCCATAACGTTGTTTGTACTGGCGTTGGCATTAATTCTTATTGCATACTTTTTTACCGGACGCTTGGCATTTCGGCGTATCTCGTTTTGGTCGGGCATTGTACTTATCTTACTATGTATTGGGTGTAATTTTATAGCCGGACACATCGAAAAGCAACATGATGCTATTATACTGTCACCGGTATCAACCATTAAAAGTTCACCGGATGCCAGTGGTAAAGAGATATTTATACTGCATGAGGGGGCTAAAGTTCGCGTACTCGACGAGCTTAGCGGATGGAAGAAGATAAAGGTAGAGAATGGTAATCAGGGTTGGATTCCCAGCGAAGATATAGAGCAGGTGTAGCTTTATAGTTAGTGGTAAATGGTCACTAGTTAATGGTGAAAAAGATAGTAACGGCGCAACAAAAATTGTTGCGCCGTTTTTTTTAGACAAGACTCATTGAGAATAGCCGTAAAAGGTAAATAAAGCCGTCATTGCGAGCGAAGCGTGGCAATCTCCTGAATAAACAGATTGCTTCGGCAAAAAGCGCCTCGCAATGACGGTTCTTTTATCCTTTGCATTTATTTAGGCGATAATTTGTAGGTCTTACGGCAGGTGCTGCTTTTCAATTTGCTGGTATTCAGCGCAGATGTGTTTATCAATTTTACTTTATTTGGTTTTGGCACGCTTCTTGTTTATACGTAAATCAAGAAACAATAACTGGAAGTTTAACCATTAAATACCCAACGCCATGAGACCTTTATCAAATATACGATTGCTGGTTTTGCTCGCAGCAGGTATTCTTATATCAGTACAACCTTTATCGGCACAACAACGCAGAGGAGGGTCAGAGCAAAGCAGTAGAAGAACTTCAGCTCCTGCACCTGCAAAGGTAGAACGCAATAACGCACAACGTAATCATAACGATGTTTACAGCTACAATCAGTCAAACCGCAGGGATGACCGTTACAGCAACAGTTACAACAATGGGCATAATCATCAGCAAGCTGTAAATAGAGGCTATGTGTATGCACCCAACAGTGGCAACCGTAATGATGCGTACCGCAACAGCTACATGCAAAGGAATAGCCACACACACGTGTACTATACGCCTCCAAGAGCGAGAGATGAGAGCCACCTGTGCTACAATCCTCGCTACTACCAACGCGGATACGTTTGGGTACCGGGCTACTGGAACTGGGATATACGAATGAACAGCTACATTTGGGTTACAGGCTACTGGGAACCTCAAAGGCTAGGGTACACCTACTATCCGGGCTACTGGGAATGTGTTAGAGGTGGCGTTTACATCTGGATATCCGGCGGATGGTTTAGAGCATAAGCGGTCTTTGAGAAATAAATCGGGTTTTGGTTAATAGACCGCTAATTGCGCTCGGGGGTAACTCCCCGAGCGTTTTTTTATTTTGAAAAACTCCTTATCTTTGCACTCATCGGATCTAAAGCATGTTAACAGGTGCAACACTACAGATTCATATTGCCTTCCACATACACCTTCCTGAACATAAAAAACAGGGACGAGTTTTCATTTTAAGCTTACTGTAACGTAGAAATGGTATCGGGTGTTTTTCGGTATTCATTTGCCTATTTTTATTACTCTAATTTAGATCATCAATAACTAATAACATATTAATATTTAAACGATATAGCTATGGAATTACCTTACGCAGAACCGTACAAAATTAAAATGGTAGAACCTATCCGTCTGAGTACACGTAAAGAGCGTGAGCAGTGGATAAAAGAGGCAAACTATAACGTGTTTAGCCTTCGTGCTGAGTATGTAACCATCGACTTGCTTACCGACTCGGGAACAGGAGCTATGAGCGACCGCCAGTGGAGCGCCATGATGTTGGGTGACGAAAGTTATGCCGGAGCATCATCATACTACAACTTAAAGAAAGCCATTAAAGATATTACAGGCTTTGATTACTTTTTGCCCACCCACCAAGGACGTGCTGCCGAAAACGTACTATTCTCCGTACTTATTAAGCCCGGTGACTATGTTCCCGGTAACTCTCATTTTGATACTACAAAAGGACATATTGAATACCGCAAGGCAATTCCTGTAGATTGTACCATTGATGAGGCTAAGGATACTCAGCTGGAGATTCCGTTTAAGGGCAACGTGTCGCCCGAAAAGCTGGAGAAGGCAATGGCAGAACATCACGAAAAAGTACCCTTCATTATTGTAACACTTACCAACAATACAGCAGGGGGGCAACCCGTGTCAATGGAGAACATTCGCGAGGTGCACAAAATTGCCCAGAAGTACAACAAGCCGCTGGTATTCGACTCTGCACGTTTTGCAGAAAACGCGTATTTCATCAAAACGCGTGAGAAGGGTTATGAAAATAAGAGTATTAAAGAGATTGTAAAAGAAATGTTCTCTTATGCCGATGCCATGACAATGAGCTCTAAGAAGGATGCTATTGTAAACATGGGTGGTTTTCTTGCAACACGCCATGAGGATTGGTTTAAGCAAGCTTGCGTATTTAATATCATGTACGAAGGGTTTCTTACTTATGGAGGTTTGGCCGGTAGAGATATGAATGCGCTGGCAGTTGGACTTGATGAGGGAACAGAGTACGATTTTCTTAATTCGCGCATTAGTCAGGTTGCCTACCTGGGTAAGAAGTTGGACGAGTACGGAATTCCATACCAACGCCCTGCCGGTGGCCATGCTATTTTTGTTGATGCGTTGAAAGTGCTTACCAACGTACCAAAAGAGGAATTTCCGGCACAAACGTTAACCGTTGAGCTATACTTGGAAGCTGGAATTCGTGGTTGCGAAATAGGTTACATTCTTGCTGACCGTGATCCTGTAACTCGCGAAAACCGTTTTGGAGGCCTTGATTTGTTGCGTTTGGCAATTCCCCGTCGTACATACACCAACAACCACATGGATGTTATTGCAGCAGCGTTGAAAAACGTTTATGACCGTCGTGATAGCATTAAAAGGGGTGTAAAGATTGTGAAGGAAGCACCTATTATGCGCCACTTTACCGTTGAGCTAGAACGCTTACGATAGTTTAGGGTTGTAAAAGAATATAAGAAGAGGGGGCTTTAAAAGCTCCCTCTTTTCATTTTTTTTTGTACATGTTACCTGCTCTACTTTTTAGGATATCCAACCGGAGTATTGAGCATGGGTATTTGAGTTTCCGATAGCATCAGTACCTTTTTCAGCTCATCCTTTTTCATGTAAGCCCGTGGTACGGTTACAAAACCACAGCCCGAAGCAAACAACATAACATTTTGAGCAACAATGCCGGCATCAAGTGCACCCCATTGTTTTTGTACTTCAACATCAAGTCCTTTGAAACGAGAAATGTCAGAAACAATCAGCAGGCAGATAGGTGCATCTTTTACTGAGGGTTGTGTATCGGCAATTAAAACACGGTAATCTCCGGCAACAACGGGCTTCAGCTCATGTGCTTTGGGGTCATAGATGTAAGCGCCTTCTTCCATAATGGCGTACACGTCAATGTCGTTATTGTTTCTGGCGGTAGCTGCAGTTCTGCGTCCGTCAGGGCGGTTTACACCGTTGGCTGCCCAAAGCAAATCGGAGAGGTCTTGCAGGCTTAGCTTATCCGTAGAAAATTCGCGGGTAGAGTGGCGGTTGTCCAAGGCTTTCATTATAGATGTTCCCCTGTCTTTATTGGGTTCGTTGAGCTTAATGCTCGTTAACTCCTGAGCGTTTGCCATTACAGCAAATGACAAGGCAGTAATGATAAGTGCAATTGTTTTCATATAGCGTATTGGTTTAGAAGGTTTCTTCAAAAATACATAAAACATTCTTCTGATGTACTAAAATGATTGATTAATAACTCCCATTCCTTTTGAGGCATCTATTCTTTTACCACATAGACTCAATAGGTGCATAAAAACACATAGATTGTTATACTCATACTTACCGGCATTTTGTCACCCCCCTTAAGATGAGCATAAGCCATACAAATATAGGAGGACTATGTGCATATGTGTACCTATTGTACCTATGTGTTGAGGGCTGCCCCTTGGGGAGAGTATTTAACTTTAATCCCTATAACTAGTGATTGCCGGCTTTTGAGGCTTGTCGTATTTTTGCCGTTAAGAAAGCGACATGCCTAAACGTATATGCAATGGGTATGTTGCTAGTCGCCAATACTAGTGATAAGCCCAATGAAAAGCTACTGTACCTTTTTTTTATACCTGATATTATCATCTTTCTATGTACAAGCTCAGTCGGCTACTGCAAATAGCGGAAGCGTTAAAGGAGTAGTTATTACCGATGATAAGGACAACAAACCCGTAGAATTTGCTCAGGTTTATTTGAAAGATACCAAATACACGGTAAACGCCGACCTTAACGGTTGTTTTACGCTTACCGCCCCTGTCGGAAATTATACTTTAGTGATAGATTGCTTGGGCAACAACGCATATACTACCAATGTAACAATAAATAGTGGTAAGCTTACCGAACTTGATACAATTCGGCTGACGCAAGGCTCAATTTACTTAAATGATGTAGTTGTTACAGGACAGTATAGACCCCAGTCTTTACGAAACTCCGTTTACCAAGTACGCTCAATAGGGCAAGCGGAAATAAAGCAGAAAGCGGCAACCAGCGTTTTAAATGTGCTGAATACGGAGTTGGGTTTCAGACTTTCTAACGATATGGCGCTTGACGAGGTTGATGTGCAGGTTATGGGCATGTCCGGCCAAAACGTAAAGGTACTGCTTGATGGCGTTCCGCTGGTTGACCGTGGTTCTAATAAGCAAAGCCTTAGCCAAATAGATTTAAATACAATTGAACGGATAGAGGTAGTTGAAGGACCTATGTCCGTTGTTTACGGTTCCGACGCGTTGGCGGGAGTAGTAAACCTTATTACCAAGAAAAATACCACCGACGGATTACTGGCAGAAGGAGCAAAAAAGGCTAAGGTTGGCGTACTACTTAGGGTACAGGAAGAAACGGCGGGGGATGAGTACGAATTTTTTACCGGAAAAGGAGTACACAACGAAAACCTAACGGTAAATTTTGACCACGCAACAGGGCTAAATGCGAGCGGAAGTATCACCAGAAATGACTTTGGCGGCTGGCAGGGCAGCTATACAGGAAGAGCAAAGGAGTGGAAGCCGAAAGACCAATGGCTGTCAAGCGGACAGCTTGGTTATAGAACGAAAAAGTTCAACGCTTACTATCGACTAAACTACCTGTTTGAGGATGTGAAAGGCTTAGGTGATGTTTCATTGCAAAACACGGCAATTGATAAGCATTTTTATACCAACCGCTATACGCACATAGCACAAGCCAGCTGGACTCCGTCCTCCAAGTGGAGTTTTAACCTATCGGCATCTTATCAGGATTATAACCGTAAAACGCAGACATCTCAAGTTGATTTTACCACCGGAAAGCGAACGCTAACGCTTGGTGCAGGAGAGCAGGATGAGTCTGTAGTTCGTAGCGCATTTGCTCGTGGCACTACGCAGTTTAAAGCATCTAATGTATTTGCTTTTCAAGGCGGACTAGAATACAGGTATGATATGGCTAGCGGAGACCGTATTGCCGGTAAACCGGATATAGCCGACTATTCATTGTTTATTTCCGCTGAAATTACCCCTTGGAGCTGGCTCAACGTTCGCCCGGGGCTTAGGTTTAGCGTGAACTCACTTTACGATGCACCTCCGGCTATTCCTTCTATTAATACGAAGCTTAAGCTCAGGCATGATATGGATTTGCGCGTATCCTACGCTATGGGTTTCAGGGCTCCGGCACTACGAGAGCTATACTTTTACTTCTTCGACACCAATCATAGTATAAAAGGAAACACCGATTTGGAGGCGGAGCATTCAAACAGCTTCACCGCATCATACACGTGGAGGGCGGTAGCCAAAGAACGATTCAGGTACACAGCTGTTTTATCTGCCTTTTATAACGATTTTCGTAACAGAATTACCATTGCACCCATTGACAATACTACAGTAAACACTTATGTAAATACCGACAGGTATAAAACAACAGGGCTTATGTGGGAGAATACGATAGCGTGGAATAACCTGCAGCTTTCCATTGGTGCGTCGTACATAGGACGATACAATAAGTTTACCGATAACGGTACGTTGACGGAAGAGCTACCCGAGTTTGTTTGGTCGCCTGAAATAAACGGTACGGCAGCATATAACCTCCCTAAAATAGGTCTTGGCTTCAGCTTATACTGTAAGTACACGGGAGTAATGCCGGAATATCGACAAAACAGCAGCACATCCTCAATTTATAAGAATGAGCAGGATGGCTATACGTGGGTTGACCTTACGGTGAGTAAATCACTTTTCAAATATTTATCGTTAAATGCCGGAGTAAAGAATTTGCTTGACGTAACTAGGTTGCAGCAAACCGGAGGAACCGATATTGCCATGAGCTACGGGCGTTCATACTTTGTGGGGCTTAACATACAGCTGTAAAGATTACGATTTTACCACATAGGTACAGAGAGACACATAGCTTATGCTATTTGTCAACTAATAAATATTTGCAATAATGTGTATGAAAGAGCTATGTGTACTATATGCTCTATGTACCTATGTGTTGAAAAAGCCCCCTTTAGGGAGTTGGGGGTAAACAGATTTTATAGTAATTGAGATGAAAAAATTTCTACTTTTTTTACTGGCAGGTATGCTGGTTGCTTCCTGTAAGATTGAAAATATCCCTTATCCGGATAACTCTGTGAATTTTGAGACAAGCGAGCTGGGGATTGACGGGGACGAAACAAGGGCCACGCTCACCCTTACGCTAGATTATGCGCAACAAACGGATGTTACGGTGTGCATATCGTTGCAGGGTTTGGGCGTTGGATACGGAACGCAATATACCACCCAACCTGAGGCAGATAATAATACTATAAATCTTTGTATTCCTGCCGGACAAACCGGCGGAACGGTTACCGTTACAAAAATTGGCGAAACTTTTTTTGATGGTAACGAAAGCATAGCATTCAAGCTTGCATCGGTAAACGCACCCTGTGTTATAGGCACAAAGCATGCCGGTCTTACGCTTAAATTTTCTCCCCTCCAATCGCAAGGAGGCAGCTTAGAACTTAATGGGGGAGAGGGCGGTTCAAATGCGGCAAACTCCGTATTTGTTGATCTGAGCGCCAATAGGCAAACAACGGTTCTTCGTAAATCATGGGATTTTGGTTTTTACTGCAAGGATGATGATTTCAGAGCTATTATCAACTATGCATCGCTTGCGGCAGCAAAGAAACTTGATAAGAACGACCTTGCTACGGTAGCGGCAGCAGATACGTTGGGATTGGGTTCTACGCTGGTTATTTCCATGAACGCATCAATGGGTATGGAGATAGTGGATGATCCGGAAGGAGATTTGACAAAAACAGCAATTGCCTCGGTCAGCGAAGTTGATGCGAATAATAAGGTTTATATCATTAACCCGGGTTCGGAAAGCGGAACGCCTCCGCGTGATTGGATGAAAATACGTGTACTTCGTAAAAACAACGGATATACGTTGCAGTATGCGAAAATTGCGGATGCTACATACAAAACCATTGATATACCTAAAGATGCTGCGTACAGCTTCAAGTTTGTATCATGTGAGGCTAACAGCATTGTAAGCGTAGAGCCCGAAGGAGCTAAATGGGATATTGTATGGACTAGAGGGGTTTATCCGTTCTTTTATATGGGTAGCAATATTCCTATGCCTTATTCAGACTTAGTTTTTGTGAATACAACAGGAGGTACTAAGGCTGTCGAAATACTTACAAGCAGCATTACGTATGAGGCATTTTCTTCCGCAAATGTCAATGATGCACTGTTTGCAAACAGCAACCGCATATCAATAGGTTCCGGCTGGCGTTCTACGGGAGGCCCGTCAGGTGGAGCCGGAGTTAAATCCGATAGGTTTTATGTAGTAAAAGACCCTTCGGGAAGTGTATATAAATTACGTTTTACGAGCCTTACCGGAAACGGTAATAAAAGAGGTTATCCGAATATTCAGTATGCACTGTTGCAATAGTAGGTAGCTCCTTTTTAGTCTCAGCTGTTATACCTATTCCTTTTTATGCTATTTTTGCATAGCTGGATAATCTCATTATGATGAAGATAAATAACTTGCTTAAAAAAGGAATTATCGCACTTGCGACTCTAACGTGTACAACCGTGGCCTCGGCGCAGATAACCGCTCCGGGTTCTGACAAAAAGTACGATACGGGAATTGCAGCCATGCCTGCGTTTATATACTATTCAGCGTCCGAGAGCGCAACCAGCGCCACGCTTAACGCTATACATCCCCTTGCAGGTACCAATGCCGATTTTGTATGGGAGATGTACGATAACACAACCTCCAGCTATACGTTATTAGCCAATACCGGCAACGTAAGTAGTATTGGAACAGGCAGCTATCGTGTAAGTTTAACCAATGTTGGCGGTGGGGTATATAACGATACGGTTATGTATGCAGCGGTAATAATGGATGTGCTGGCAATAAACAGCATTACTCCCGATAACGTTTGCGGTACGCTTAGGCTTGATGTAAGTACAACAGCCAAGACAACATACCTTTGTTACGACATTAGTCAAAGCCCTGTACGTACAATTTTCGTTTCTACCGGAACAACTATTGAATGGCAATCTACCCCTACAGATATATATGACGGGCTTCCTATTACCCCATACTGGAAAAATCCGATGGGCATTTCGCAGCAAACCGCTCGGACAACCATATCAGACCCTGCTCCGCTTGTTGCTGCCTCTTATACCGCAACGGTGAAAAACGCGTTTGGAAACAGCGCAACAGCCGGAACGCCTCAAATTCCCGCTATCTCTGTTTATCCGGTAATGAAGGTGGAAGAAAAGTCGGGAGAAACATGGACGGAAACCACAACCGTGAAGGGAAGCGCGCTTTACCGCCTGCGTTTTGATCATAGCCAAAGTAAAAACGCCGATACCTATACATGGATAGGGATGGACAACATTAACAACGTACAAACCCGTGGTAAGGTGCTGTGGTTATATACTAGCACAAGCATATCAGAGAAGGTGTATCCGAAGTATATGTATCAGGGTGAGGAGTTGGACGGTTACCTACCCGGAAAATACCCCGATAGTCTTATTGTGAAAAATAGCGCTACGGGCTGTGTTGCTAAGGTTGATTTAAAGTCGGTTTCGCCGGATGTTTCATATATTGAAGTATTGCCTTCGAAATTTGACCCCAACGCAATGCCCAACGTATTTACACCCAACGGTGACGGGGTTAATGATTTATTCAAGTTTGTAAGAGGACAGGAACCTGTTTCTATTAAAACCATAGACCTGCACATATTTAACCGCGGTGGTAAAGAGCTATACCATTACAACGGTAGAAGCGAAGACTGGCAGGGCTGGAACGGAAAAATGAAAGGCACGGGAGCCGATTGCTCACCGGGTGTGTACTACTACATTATCAGCGCTCAGGGCTGGGATAACATTTCATACTCCGGCGGTCAGTACAAGGGCTTTCTGCACTTGTTTAGAGAGTAGTTTTTACTTTCTCACCGCGTAAGAACATAATTTCTGACACCGGCAGCCGCAAGGCTGTGCCGGATACAAAAGAGCCAATAAATCTGTTAAGATTTATCGGCTCTTTTAGTTTAGAACATTTTGAACAATACCCCTTCTCCAATGTTTTATAGTCTCTTTTTCGATATTATATATCAAATACGACAGGCCCGGGGTACGCTACGGTGTACCTTGGGTTTTTATATGTTGGGTTGGTTATAAAAACGGCAGCTGATTACCAGCTGCCGTCTTTTGCCACTTATTTCAATTACTCCGCACTTTCTTTACTTCCGCTTCCCACAAAGTTATCTTCCTTATCCTTAAACAGCAGGTTAAAGGTGGTAAGGCTGCCGTATATGCGGGTAATGTACTGTTGCAGGTTTACGCGCTCTTCATCGTTCAGCTTAGGGTGGCTGTTAATGTTTTGCTCCAGCACGCGCAAGCGGTCGCGTAGCATTACTATTTTGTGGAAGAAGGTTTCAATGGGTATTTCCTTGCTTTGCAGCGAAGGGTTAGAGGGAACCAGCACCAGCTTACCACCAATCCAACGTTCGCCCAGTGGGACAACTTCCTGTGTCGCTCCGTACTTTTCTAAAACCTGTGTTACCAACGCTTCCGCTTCGGCCAGTGACATGCGTGGCGTAGTATCCGTTGCCTCTACTTCTTCTACAATGGTAAAGCCCCCGTTAGATTTCAGGATGCTCATTTTACCACCTCGTTCAAAAATTACCTCGTAATCGGTAAGGTTGTTTTTGGTAATAATACCTTCGCCGTAGCGCTCATGGTCTATGCGTGTTCCGGCTGCTAAATCGTATGATGACATAGTATCTTTTTTAGTTATTATAGTGCGTAAAGTTATTGAAATATGGATAAAGGAACAAAGATGAAAAGACAAAAGATTAGAAGTAAGTTGGATAAAAGAACAAAGATGAAAAAATTGGAACAATGAATAAGGATAAAAAGACTAGGAAGCGGATGGAAATAAGGACTTAAACCAGTTTTATCAAAGTCTATCATCTTAGCTCTTTTGTCTATTCTCATCCTTGTTCTTTGCTTCGCATAGCTTATCTTTACAGATATTTTTCAGCAGCAATGGCAGCACCTTTAGCAGAACGTTTACGCCCCAAAAACCTTGATGAGTATATAGGTCAGCAGCACCTTGTAGGTCAGGGGGCGGTACTGCGCACTATGATAGAGTCGGGTAACATTTCTTCGTTTATCCTATGGGGGCCTCCGGGCGTGGGTAAAACTACGCTGGCAAAGATTTTGGCAAATGCGCAGAACCGTCCGTTTTACGTGTTGAGCGCCGTAAACTCGGGGGTGAAGGATGTTCGCGAGGTAATAGAGGATGCCAAACGTCAACGTTTTTTTAATACGCCTAACCCCATACTGTTTATTGATGAAATTCATCGTTTCAGCAAATCACAGCAAGACTCGTTGCTTGGCGCGGTGGAGCAGGGGATAGTTACGCTGATTGGCGCTACTACCGAAAATCCCTCGTTCGAGGTTATCAGTCCGCTACTTTCTCGCTGTCAGGTGTACGTACTTAAATCATTAGAAAAGGATGATTTGGAGCGTTTACTTAAACGTGCGGTTGAAACGGATGTTGAGCTTAAAAATCGCAAATTTGATATTCGAGAAACGGAAGCATTATTCCGCTTTTCGGGAGGTGATGCCCGCAAGCTATTAAACGTACTGGAGCTGGTTATCAATACGTTTGGGGCAGACGAAATAGTTGTTATTGATAATAAGATTGTTACGGAACGACTACAGGAAAATATTGCGCTATACGATAAAAACGGAGAGCAACACTACGATATCATATCGGCATTTATTAAATCCATTAGAGGGAGCGACCCTAACGCTGCCATATACTGGATGGCACGTATGCTTGACGGGGGAGAAGACCCGCTGTTTATAGCCCGCCGTATGGTTATACTGGCTGCCGAAGATATTGGGATTGCCAATCCGAACGCCCTGCTTATTGCTAACGCCTGTTTTGACGCGGTAAATAAAATCGGTATGCCTGAAGCTCGCATTCTGCTTTCGGAAGCGGCGGTTTATTTGGCCACCAGCGTAAAAAGTAACTCATCATACATGGCGATTGATGCCGCTTTGGCTTTTGTGAAACAAACGGGTAACCTGCCTGTTCCTTTACACTTACGTAACGCGCCTACCAAGCTGATGAAACAGCTGGGTTACGGTGATGACTATAAGTATGCGCACAGCTACGATGGAAATTTTGTAGAACAGGAGTTTTTGCCGAAGGAGATTAGCGGAAAGGTATTTTATGAACCTGCTCAAAACACAAAGGAGAAGGAGATACGGGCAAGGCTGTCGGTACTTTGGAAAAAGAGGTACGGCTACTAGTATTGTTTTAGTGAGGTTTCTCGTAGTTTCATAGTTGTTCCAAAGATGTTTCGTAGTTGTTTGAAATTTATTCCAAAGTTTGTAGCCTATGGCAACAGTAGAAAAATTTGAAGATTTAACGGTATGGCAGCTTGCTCGTGAGCTTTGCAAGGATATTTTTCGGCTAACTCAAGAGCCGCCATTCGCAAGTGATTTTCGATTTAAAGATCAGATTCGTGCTTCATCAGGCTCTGTGATGGATAACATAGCCGAAGGTTTTGAACGAAGCGGGAATAAGGAATTCCAACAATTTCTATACATTGCCAAAGGCTCATGTGGAGAAGTACGCTCGCAGCTACACCGAGCCTCAGACTGGGCATACATTTCTTCAGCTGAATATGAACAACTGCTTCAAAGAAGTAAACATATAGCTGTTACTATACAAAATTTGATCAACCATTTGAAGCGGTCTGAAATGAAAGGACCCAAATACAAAACATAGTCGTAAAATAATGTGGAACTATTCTGAAACCTTTTGAAACAATGAAACAAATACAAAATATCCCATACCTAATAAATAATGGAAACTTCTTTTTGTTAGCCGGACCTTGCGTTGTTGAAAGCGAAGCCTTATGTATGGAGGTTGCCGAACGGGTGAAAGCCATTACCGATAAGTTGGAAATTCCATACGTTTTTAAAGCGTCATACCGTAAGGCCAACCGTTCAAGGCTCGATTCGTTTACCGGAATTGGTGATGAAAAAGGCTTGGAGATATTGCAGAAGGTACGAGAACGGTTTCACCTGCCTGTGGTTACCGATATTCATAATCCGGAGGAGGCTGCTTTGGCTGCTTCGTATGGAGTTGATATTCTTCAGATTCCCGCATTTCTTTGCCGTCAAACCGACTTGCTGGTAGCCGCTGCAGAAACAGGTAAGGTGGTGAATATCAAGAAGGGACAGTTTTTAGCTCCCGAATCTATGGTGTTTGCTGTAGATAAGGTACGAGAATGTGGTAACCCTAACGTAATGCTTACCGACAGGGGAAGTATGTTTGGCTACTACGACTTAGTGGTTGATTACAGGGGAATAGGAGAGATGCAAAAAAACAACTGCCCTGTAATACTGGATATTACGCACTCGCTACAACAACCCAACCAGTCATCTGGGGTTACAGGTGGAAAGCCGGAGCTGATAGAAACTATTGCCCGCGCGGGAATAGCTGTTGGAGTTGACGGCCTATTTATCGAAACTCATCCCGAACCACAAAAGGCAAAATCAGATGGGGCCAATATGCTTCCGTTAGATAAGCTGGAGAGCATGCTTACCCGTTTAGCTGCTATTCGTAGGGTTGTTAATAATTTTTAGCTGATTGCTGAAGAAGTATTTTTGCTTTAACTACTTGGTATTATTTGCTTTGCGAGTATCATTTAAATTTTTAGTGAAGATATAAGTAGTAAGCTCGGCTTGGCTTACTTCTTCGGTAAACAGCTGAAAGCCATGTTTTTGGTAAAATATTTTGTTCTTAGGGTTTTCAGTACTTAACCAGCATTCGCCCAGCTCAAATTCGGCCATTTGCCTTAGCGCTTCGTTTACCAGCTGGCCGCCTACGCCTTTACCCTGACTATCGGGTGATATGGCTAATAACCAAATATATCCGTAGTTATTTCCGTTGGCGGCTATAATGGTTTCCGGTGTATTCTCATGGAGTTCTAACCGTAGTATGGTTTCCGGTGTAGTTTTCAGTAGCTGCACTTTAGGCTTGGGAGGGAAATGGTAACCCGGAATCCAAGCTAGTATTCCTTGTCCATCGGGACTAACGATTATTTTACCGTTTTTCTCACAATATCGTATTACATAGTTGAAATAACGACGAATGGCCGTTATTCCTACATGCTCTTTTGTAAAGGCGTAGCTAAACAATGGATCGTTCTCAAAGGCTTGCTGAAGTAAGGAGACTAATCTTTCTCTGGCAGGGGATATATAACTCATGTATTTAACATGTTTTGTTAAAAATAAAATCTTTTTCCTCCATATTTAAACAACCTTTCCCATTGCTTCCAACGGATATTTGAACATCTTTATCTTTCTCTTTTGGTTCAATTAAGAGTCAGGTTATATACCGAAAATAGAAAAAAATTATTTTAGAAGTTGATTTTATTAATATGCTGATAATTAGAATATTTATTTTAGCATATGTTATTTAAAACTTTAATGTTTTTGATAAAAACATTAAAGTTTCAAATATATTATATCGCTGTATTACATTATATTAAGTAGCATATTGGCTGTGAATTCTATTTTTGCTATTTATACTTCTTCACCATGCTATTTTGATTTGAATCGCATTGATTTGACTCCGCCGGTTTATATGCTTTTTCCACATTTCAACAGCACATAACGAGTTGTATGAAATAGCCATATTGTTAAATATTATTCGGCTTACTTTCCGGAGCTAACAGTTTGGAGCACTTAAATAGCCTAATATTTTATGGCTCTACCTGCGTTAGCCTCTCCAAGCTTTCCCTTTTCAAAAGCAACTTTACCATTCACTACAACCAGCTCAATACCGGATGAGAACTGATTAGGATTGGCGTTAGTAGCGTTGGGTTTAATGGCCTTAGAATCAAATACCGTTATATCAGCAATACAGCCATCTTTCAGCTCACCTCGGTTAGCCATGGGTTTACCAATAAGCCGGCAAGATAGGCTGGTCATTTTCTCCAAAATACGCTCTAAGGGTATATTTTCCGATTGTGCATAGCGTATGGCGGTAGCAAAACATCCGGCTCCGCGTGGGTGGTTGTTCGCTCTTGGCTCTGTTTCTATACCACCATCAGAGCCAATCATACAAAAATCTTCCATAAGAGCGGGCTTTACCGTCTTATCCAACGGTTGTACGCCTTCTTTTACGGCAACCAAAATTCCGCTGCGCTGGCGGTAGCGGGCAAATGACTCTTTTGTAAGCCGCTCACCTGTGCCTACCACTTCAATATCGGAATAGGTAATGCCATAGCGTTCCTGCCACCCATCCTTAAATCGTTCCGAGCTAAGGTAGGTAGCCCAGTAGGAGTAAGGGTAAACGCAGGTAGTAATATCCAGTCCGCTTTGGCGAGCTTTGCGTATGCGGTTCAGCGCTTCGGGCATGTTGAATGTTCCTCCTGTAGAGTTCAGATGGTCAATATGTATCTTACATCCGGTTGTTTGTGCCAACTTTATGGCTTCGTCAACACCCAGTAGCTCTTTTTCTTTTGACGAGTAGCGGGTATGCAATAGCATGGGGCGGTTATACTTTTTCGCAATTTTAGCATAGGCAACCAGCTCATCCCATGTAGTATTCGACTGGTATTCGGGGCTATGCGATACCCCTAGCGCCCCTCCATCAAGGCTTTTTTCTATGGCTTTTATACGATCCGCCAGCTTATTATACTTAGTACGAATATTCATTACTTTGGTAGATACACCGTAGTTGATAAGGTGGTTTTGCTTTTCAAAGTAACCGTAGTATTCTCCTGCATCGGTAGCGCCACCGTGCATTTGCAGGGCAGTGGTAACCCCGTCACCCAGCTTATACTTTTCGAAAACGCGGAATGTACGTTCCGGATTGGCCGAGTTATCTGCCAGTATATCAATAAAGCCCGGAGAGACAACTTTGCCGGAAGCATCGAACGTGCGACTGCAAGTGAGCGGTTGCTTGCTTACTACCAGCTTGGCGTTGCGGGTAACACCCACATCATAGGTGCTCCATAAACCATTTAGATACAGTAATCCGTTTTTTATAACCAAATCCAACGGTTCATTGGTTGCCGCTGCAAGTAGCTTCTCTTTACCGGATAGCGCCAGAGCCGCTACGGTTAATCCGCTCAGCTTAAGAAATTTTCGACGTGATAAGGGTGACATATTATGGCTTTATATTTTGGGTGCGCTTTAGGAGCAAAGAACAAGGACGAAAGGATAAAAAGACTTCATAAACAGGATGAAGGTAAAGATGGAAAGACAAAGGACACGCTGAATCTTGAGCGATTAATCTGTTTTATCTTTTCGTCTTTGCTCTTTACATCTCAAAGTCTTCTATCTTTTCGTCCTTGTTCTTTGTTCTTTCAGCTAATCTTTCTCCACAATCATTTTTTGAATCTGAATATTTTCTCCGTCTTGCTTAATGAAAATCGATACACGCATGGCATCACCGCTTTGGGTTGCAAGGTTTCCAACAATGTATTTAAGCTGTTGCCCTCCCGATTTGTAGGGAATGGTAAAGCTCTTAGGTTGGTATTTGGAGAAAAAACTTTTTAGTACCTGCACGGCTTGGTCTTTGCTGTACATGCTTTCCGTACCGAGTATATCCAACGAAACGCTTGACCCGAAATACTGTCCTAAGCTTAAGGCGTTACCCTCTTTCAAGTACTTGGGAATTTGGTTTAGCGCATCGTTCATTGCTTTCCCGTTATCCTGAGCTGATGAACTGCTCACGCTAAACAGGAGGAATGCAACGGTCAATAAACGAACTAACTTCATACTTTTCACTTCTAATATTTTGTACGGTAGTGTTCTTACAAATATTATACCACCATACATTATTACTTTAATGTAAAGGTATGTTTTTTTTGATTACAAAGCAATTCTGCTTGTTATATTTCTCATTATTAGATTATTATGTTGTTTGAGGTTAACGATTTATGCAGCTGTTATTCGTATCTTAAATGCCTGCCTATAGCCTGTTTACCTCATTGATTTATTACATTTGCAGTAATCCAAACCCAACCAAACGATGTCGAATACCAGCTCCGGTACGTTGGAATCTCAGCGAAAAAAAGCCATTTATCGTATTACCATTATTGGTTCAATTGGTAATGCCATACTGCTTGCGGTAAAGTTTTTTGCCGGAATTGTAGGGCATAGCAGCGCTATGGTTGCTGATGCGGTACACTCCCTTTCCGATTTTTTTACCGATTTGGTTGTACTTGTATTTGTTCGCATATCGGGAAAGCCCAAAGACCATGACCATAACTACGGACACGGAAAGTTTGAAACGCTGGCAACTTCTATAATCGGACTTTCTTTACTGGTGGTAGGAGCCGGGATATGCTGGAATGGGCTAGAGCAAATTTGGAAAGTTATTCACGGGGCAACGTTGGAGGAGCCCGGTAGCATTGCCTTTTATATGGCCATTGTGTCCATTGCGGTAAAGGAGCTGATGTACTGGTGGACTAAAGCAGTAGGAGAGCGCACCAAAAGCAAAGCAGTTGTGGCCAACGCTTGGCACCATCGATCGGATGCGTTTTCGTCCATTGCAACGGCTACTGGTATTGGCGGGGCTATATTTCTAGGCGAAAAATGGAGAGTGCTTGACCCGTTGGCTGCCGTACTGGTTAGCGTGTTTATCATTAAAATATCGCTTCAGTTTATTCGTTCATCGATGGATGAGCTGCTGGAAAAATCATTACCACCGGAGATAGAAAAGCAAATACTGGATATTATTGCTCAATTTCCCGAAGCGCAAGACCCTCACAACCTGCGTACCCGCTGCATTGGCAGTAGCTTCGCAATAGAGGTACACATTCGTTTTGATAAGAATATGTCAGTGGAGAGGGCTCACCAAGTAGCCACAAGCATAGAGGAAAAGATAAGAGAGGAGTTTGGCGCTAACACCTACGTGTCAACACATATAGAACCGCTTAAATAAATTATGAGTTATGAATTATAAACTATGAATAAAGTTTCCAGCCTACATTCATAGTTTATAATTCACAACTCATAATTATTTACACTACCGCGTTTTCCAGCAATTCAATGGTTTGGTTATCGGCATTAAATCGTGCTTTTAGACCAACCGGAACGGTCATATTGTTAATGTTGTGTCCGAATGATAAGCCGTAAGCGGCAGGAATATTAAGCGACTTTATACGCTCTTCAACCACTTCACGAAGGGTAAACGAGTTAGGTGCTTGTGATTTTTCATTCTTATCACAATCGTTGCATATTCCGAAAGCAATGCCGGCGGCCTTTTGCAGCTTACCCGATTCAATCAGCTGGGTTAGCATACGGTCAATGCGGTAAGGTTCTTCGCCAATTTCTTCAATAAAAACAATTTTACCTTCCAAGTCAACTTCATAATTGGTTCCGGCCATGGAGCTGATAAGAGATAGGTTTCCTCCTGCCAGTTCGCCTGTTGCACTACCGGAAACAATGGTATAGCGTTCACATGCTGAGTTTGTGGCGGCACGCTCAAGGTCGTTCGCCGCATTTTCAATAAGCAGGCTACTTTGAGGTTCCATTACTACCTTTCTTACCATTTCGGCGTTATAGCTGCGGTGTATGGTGGTACCCACAGGGCCATGAAAAGAAATTAAGCCCGTTTGCTGGTATATGGCGTTTACCAAAGCGGTAACATCGCTAAAGCCCATTAGTACCTTTGGGTTTTTCCGTATAGCATCGTAATCCAGCAAGTCGAGCATGCGAGCACAGCCATACCCGCCTTTTACACAAATAATGCCGTCAATTTCGGGGTTTCGGAACATCTCGTTAATGTCGGCTGCTCTTTCCTTATCGGTTCCGGCAAGGTAGCCGTACTTGGCCAGTACCCTGTTGGTATATACCGCTTCAAACCCGAACAGCTTAAGGTGCTCTATCGAATCTTTAAGGTTGGTTTCGGTAATAGTCCACCCCGGTGCTATCAGGCCGATTTTATCACCTGCCTTTAACCGCTTGGGTTTAATGGTATTGGGCTTGTTTTTTTCTTTCGCCGTAGCTTTCTCTTTTTTTGATTTTGCCAAAAGGGGAGAAGATACCATGCCGGCAAGCGATAGGCTTAGTCCTGCGGCAATGAAATTTCGTCTGTTCATTATTAGGTTCGTTTTAGGTGAAGGCAAAATTATAAAAAATAATGGTGAATGGTAAATAGTTAATGGTGAATAGTAGGGGCTTCTTAAACGATGATTTTTACTTGTGATAGACAAACTATGTGTTTCTTGTTATCTAGTGTACCTATGTGGTTAAAAAACATTAGAAAGGTGAATAGTGAAGCCGTAAGTGCAAAGCTACCTAGGCGTATATTTTCTGTCATCATATCCAACATTTCGTATAAAATACTATTTTTAGCATCATAATACCACACCTAACCAATTTACCTATGGAAAAACTTAATGATTTTCTGCTGCAGATAGATGCTTATGTGGGCAGCTCGCAGTGGTTCGTTTTTGCTCTTTTAGGCACAGGACTTTTCTTCACCCTTTACCTCGGATTTCCCCAAATACGCTACTTCCGCCACGCTACGCGTGTGGTAATGGGCAAGTATGACAAGGCGGGAGATGTAGGCGATACATCGCACTTTCAGTCATTAGCCACGGCTCTTTCCGGCACGGTTGGGACGGGTAATATCGCAGGTGTTGCTTTGGCTATCCACCTCGGAGGACCCGGTGCCCTTTTTTGGATGCTGGTATCAGCTTTTCTCGGAATGACTACCAAATTTGTTGAAGTAAGCTTATCTCATAAGTACCGTGAAATAACGGCCGACGGAACGGTTGCCGGAGGTCCCATGTACTACATGAAAAACCGGATGCGTATGCCTTGGCTGGCCGCTCTTTTTGCTGTGGCTACCATTTTTTCTGCATTTGGTACCGGAGGTCTTCCTCAGGTAAACAGTATTTCAAATTCTCTTTTCCAAACCTTTGGTATAGACCACATGATTACGGGTGCGGTGCTAACCATTCTTTTAGCCTTAATTATTATTGGAGGGATAAAGCGTATTGCAAAGGTAACCTCGGTATTGGTGCCATTTATGGCTGTAATGTATTTCTTAGGAGTGGTTGCCGTAATTATATGCAACTACCAAAACCTTTTCCCCGCGCTAGAATCCATATTTACCAACGTTTTTTCGGGAACGGCTGCCACAGGCGGATTCCTGGGCGCCGGGTTTGCCTATGCTTTTAATCGGGGCGTGAATCGAGGGCTTTTTTCTAATGAAGCAGGACAAGGTTCAGCACCTATTGCACATGCTGCTGCTCGTACAAAAGAACCCGTATCTGAAGGGATGGTATCTATTTTAGAACCTTTTGTAGATACGATTATTATTTGCTTCCTGACCGGATTAGCGCTTATTACATCGGGAGTGTGGCAAGAAAAGCATGAGAACCGTTTTCAGCTCACCGATATGGAGATACTGGCTCAAGCCTATGATGGCAAAGACGTTCAACAGGTGGAACAGCTCCAAAAGCATGTGGCGCGAACAGCCCGCTTAGCGGTGTTTAATGGCGAATTGCATGTGGATAACGGTAGCATTACAGAGCCTGTAAGCATTATTCATGCCCGATCGTTGGCCGAAAATATATCGGTATCACAAGATGGAAAGCCATATACGGGAACCATTAGGGTTACTGAAGGGAAGGTAAGCAGCTCCGGGCTTAACTTCTATGGAAAATCGTTAGTGCATAGCGCACCGTTGAGTACGGAAGCGTTTACCCGCAGCTTTTTTGGCGATTGGGGCAGATACATTGTGGCAATAGGCTTGCTGTTGTTTGCTTTTTCAACTTCAATAGCATGGTCGTATTACGGAGATAGAGCGGTTACCTACCTTGGAGGCCCGAAGCTGGTTATGCCATTCCGGATTATTTTCTGTGCCGGATTTTTCGTGGCCTCGTTTACCGATACAACTATTATATGGACAATATCCGGTATAACCATTGTACTTATGACCCTGCCTAACCTTTTTGGCATTCTATTTTTGCATAAAGAAATGAAATCAATGGTGAAGGGATATAAGCAGCGGTTTAAGGAGGAAAACCCGAAGGAGAAGATATAAACCGACGGGTATCACGTATCAAGTATCACGATGCACGATAGTCTAGCGTTATTGCGAGCGAAGCGAAGCAATCTGCTGAATATAGAAAAGTTTTGTTTTGTTTTGCTGATGTTGCGCCCTACGTTGAGCGGCAAATGTTTTGCCGCTCGGAATACAACACAATTTATAATTGTGAGAGTAGAAAAACAACATTGATTTGAAATGATGTATGGTATAGGATTCCGAATTACAAATTCGGATATGTTCCAAGCGGCATTACAAATGCCGCTTAGCAGGGGGTTATTGAAACTCCTAATATTTCTGTGAAAAAATTAAGTCCAAAGTCACTGATTTTAGGAATAAATAACCAGCAAACCAACCCGATAATTAGAAATATAAATAAAATTCTTATGATTTTATCATTTGCGATATTCCCCATTTTTCTCAAATTCATATATATTGGTTTTTAGTACTATGCAAAGTTTGTATATATTGATTGACCGCAATTCAAGTTGGTTAAGCGGCAATATATTGACGCTTGAGTATGAGAATTTTATTGATAGTTCTCGAATCGTATAGAAATTGAATTGTCAAGTTCGGATAATATTTCAATGATGGCAGTGGATGCAATTGCGTTGTAAAATGGGATAGATAGGTCGTCGCGGACATCTGTTTTATCTACTGATGCAGATGATGCTGAATTAGTTGATTGTGTTACAACCCCAACAATATACCCACTTTTTGAAATTACAGGGCATCCACTGTTACCCGGTCGAACAGTGGATGAAATGGTTATACAATCACAATCTTCCCAGTTTTTGCAAATTGCATTTATTTCTCCTTTCTGCGATATTAGTGCTGCATCTTTCATTCCTCTTAAAGGGGGATAACCCATAGTCAAAGTATCATCCAAGACATATGGTATTCCAAAATAGGGAAATGGAGAGATATTAATGGGGTTCGCTAGTTTTACAATTCCAATATCATGGACATCATGATATTTGTGCTCTAATAAACATAACTTGCTTTCACCTAAATAACAGTCATATTCATCTAAGTCTGTCAAGTTATGCCTGCATGTTAGTATTGTTTTTTCATCAATAATAATACCTGACCCTGTTCCTGAACTGCCATTTTTATATGAACCTTCAAATCGAACAATAAATGGTTTGTATTTTTCCATTAAGAATTCCTCGCCCAGTATTTTACCAAGCCAAAAAATATTCGTTCTTTGCATCTCAGTCACTTCAAGTTTTGAATAATAGCAATGGTTAAAAGGAGGTGACCCTTCTGCTCTACTTCCGGCAGGGGTAAGTATCGCATTATTGATAAGTTTTTGTATTATTCTTTCAATATGCCCCATATACCTATATGCCTCGAAATTCTTAATTAGGTTAAGGTATTTGAAGAAGCCACCTAATGATAAAGGCAATATTTGACCTTTAGCAGCTTCAACTCCAGTAACCTTACACATTTCACGATAGTTTATTGGTGAAAAAAAATTGCACATTTCTATTACAAGAAATTGCTGTTCTACTAATGTTAAAGGTCTTAATATGCTATGTCTTCCTTCCATACAATCTGAATTTATTGAAAAAATACAATTAAAACATTTTACTAATCAGCATTGTAATTGCTATTTCCCATAATTAGAGGCAGTACAAAAATGCTACTGGACAGGATATCTGACTACCAAAACAGAGCCGTTGAAAAGCAAAAAGGCCAGCTATTCACAAATCATTCTAATTAAATATATTATTCTTATTAACAACACATTATCGTTAAAGTAACTTTTGTGTTTCTTGTAAAAACATTAAAGTTCCAAATATGAATTTATATCAGTACAATATTGATTATAAGCAAATTAGTAAATTTAGGGTGTTTTGCCGGCCTTTGTCAGGTTCCTATTCAGGTATATCTACTTTTAGAACCACAATAGTTGAGGGAGTACCCAAATTATCAGCAAAAAAAATAGATAATATTTGATATAAAACAAATAGCTATATTTGTAAAAATTAAACCCATCTATATACCATGAGAAAGATTATACTTGCCATTTTGTTGACTCTGTTTATAGGCATGGGTACCTCTTATACTTCTTCTGCCAAGCCTAGGAAAACAAAAAGCACATCTTCGAGTTCTACGTCAAGTTCAAAAAGTACATCATCAAAAACGGTACGGGTTAAAAGCTACACGAAGAAGGATGGAACTCATGTTAAAGCACATACAAGAAGTGCACCTAAAAAGAAGTAGGGTAACTAAGATTTGTGTTCTAGAAAAAAAGCCTGCCAATCAACATTAGCAGGCTCTCTCTTTTAACTTTTGACTATTAATTAAAGTAGCTATTCACCCTTCTTCATCCAGCTGCCAAAGTTTTCTTTGTAGCCGAAATCAATATTAAGCGAAACGATTTTGCCGTTGTAGTCGGGCTCAAAGGTAATGGGGAAGGTATGTCCATCGGTACGGAAGCTGAACTTGTTACCGCTTACATGTTGTAGCTGGCTTTCCCACTTTTTGGGGCCAACGGTAATCCACAGCTTACCGTTCTTTAGCGCCACTTCGGCATCGCCAAACAGCTCTTTGCTATACTTACCAACATACACAGATAGGGTTAGGGGAGGGGTAAAGGCAGCCTTTTGCTCTTCCTGCTTTTTCTTACTCTTGGCTTCGTCCTCATTACTATCCTTATAGAACTTTTCGAGGTACTCTTTATTGTAGTCCTTATTTACTCCATCATTTTTGTACAGGTCAATAAGCCTGCGCATTACGGCGTAGCGGGGTGAGGCGGGGGCTTCAGCGTTAACCAGCATGGCAAACCCCAGCTTTAGCTCCGGTACAAAGGCTACAAGCGTGGTAAATCCCCATGTTGTTCCGGTGTGGAAGTACAGGCGGTAGCGGTTGTTTTGCTCAATAAACCAGCACTGTCCGTAAACGCTGGTGGTAACCGAATCCTGACGGGTAATGGTTTGCCCCGTATGTAGGAAGTCCACGTTCTTCTTAGTAATCAGCTCTTTACCGTTAATCTTACCCTTGTTAAGGTGGAACATAGGCCACTTAATAAGGTCGGTTATACTGGCGTTAACGGAACCTGCGGGACCAACAACCGTTAGCCAATGAAGCGCGCGGTCATCTCCCTGTAAGTATTTCAGCTTTATTTTGCCGTTTTCAAATTCATATTCATAGCTGTCGCTTACATTTTTGCTGGCCAAATATCCATCACCATTTGAAGAAGATGCGGTCATGCCTAGCGGTGTAAGTATGCGCTCTTGCAGGTTTTGCTCCCACGTTTTCCCTGTGTACTTTTCAATCAGCTTAGCGGCAATGATAAAGGTAATGTTGTTATAGTCATAGCTGGTACGAACACTGGTAGAAGGCTTAATAATGTGCAGCATGCGGTATATATCGTCACGGTCGTAGCCTAGGTTGGGGATATAGGTCCCGGCCTGTCCCGGAAGTCCGGTACGGTGCACCATAATATCTTTAACCAACAGGTTTTCGGATACCCACGGGTCGTACATTTCGAAATCAGGAAGGTGTTTACGAACAGGGTCGTTCCAGCTCAGCTTACCTTCATCAACCAGCATGGCAACCAGCGCTGCGGTAAATGATTTAGAAACCGAACCGATTTGGAATACCGTATTCTCATCAACCGGTTGTTTTCCCTCCAGTGATTTTACTCCAAATCCTTTTTTGTAAATAAGCTCACCGTCTTTAGCAATAGCAATTGCCATACCCGGTATTTGCCAATCGCTCATTATCTGTTGGGCGTAGCGCTCTATTTCGGCGCAAATGGCTTGGTTATCCTGTGCTGCCGAAGGTTTTATCAGCGCAACGGTCAGACATAAAAATAACAGTAGTTTTTTCATAGGTAATTAGGTTTATAAGTTGTATGCTGTTTACCCCCCAAGCCCCTAAAGGGGCTACTTCTCAACACATAGGCACAATAGGTAGCATAGAAGCACATAGAAAAATAATAACGAACAATACATCTAATTACTTCTTTGCGCTCCTTGCGGACCCCTTGCGTTCTTTGCGGTTAAAAAATAAGTGGTTATTCCTCTAGTAGTTATACACGGTTTTCTAAAGTCCCCCTTCGGGGGATTTAGGGGGCTCTAATCTATCTCCGCCATTAGCTTCATCAGGTTTTCCCAACGTTTGGTAATTTCTGATGTGGGGCAGGTGTAGCCGTTGCTGAGCATGGAGAAGCATAGCTTCTTACCGCTTTTAGTGGTAACGTAACCCGAATAGCTTCTTACACCCTCAAGACTTCCGCTTTTGGCGCGCACGTTGTTATAGGCCGCAGTACCTTTCAGCATGCCCTTCATTGTTCCGTCAACTCCGGCAATGGGTAGTGATTCGTTGAAAACATCAAACAGCGCCGATTTGCTCATCATGGTAAGGTAATCACATATAAAGGTAGTGGTTAGTATATCCTTACGAGAAAGCCCGCTACCATCTACTATCTTTACGCCACCCAGCTTTAGCTGTTGTTTCTTCAACGTTTCGATAACCAGCTTGCGTCCTGCGTTGGTAGAACCAGCACCCGACAGCTCATAGCCTATAATCTTCATAATACTTTCGGCATAACAGTTGTTGCTGCTTTTGTTAGTTTCCTTTACTATTTCGCTTAAGGGAGGCGAGCTGTAGCTACCAATGGTGAAACGCTCCGCTTTGCTACTATTCAAGCAGTCGGCATAGCAAACCTCTACATTGCCCGATGTGCCTATTCCTTTGCTATTTAAATACTCATTAAAATACCAAGCACAGGTGTAGGATGGCTCAGGTATGGCGGCATCGGTAGAGTAGGGCTTACTGCGGTTTAAAGCAATAGTTCCGGTAACAATAATCCGTGATGAGTAGGGAGAGCTCAGTACATCTATACTGGTTGTGCTGTCGGCCTTAACGGTAACAACACGGTTTTCGATAACTACGTTGGGAGGGTATTGCTTTCCTAAGCGGATAGCACCCGTTTCGCCGACCTTTGTTCCGGGCACTACCTCTATGGTAAACAGGTTGTCGGCAAACTGAATACCGCTGGTACCGGCACCATAGCCTGTTGCAATATCGCCCCAGCTCCACGAGCTGTTACGGTATTCGTCATCGAATACGCCGTTAGGATCGGCAATAATGCTACCTGCTATTCGTTTTATTCCTGCTTTTTTTACAAGTTCTGTCCATTTGAAAAATACAGAGTCGGGGACTGTTTGCGGAAAAACAACGGAACCCAGCGAGGGGTCCCCACCACCTACAATATATAGGTTTCCTACAAGAGTAGAGTCCGCAGATATGTTACCGTCATACTTAATATTAGTAGTAAAGTGGTAGTCTTGACCTAACAGCAGCAATCCAACGCCTGTTGTTATTACCTTCATATTGGATGCGGGGAGTAGGCTCATTTGGTCGTTGAAGCCCGCTATTACTTCTCCGTTAGCTGTGTTAACCACTCGAATACTCCAAGCGGCATGTTTGAGAACCGAATCCTCTTTTAGTTGGTTAATATAGCTCACTAAGGGTGCTTTTGCCTCTTTGCTTATGGTGTTTGTTTTCTTTTGCCCAACAGATAGAATAGGGAGTAACAATAGAATAAGACAGGAATAGAAATACTTTTTCATGGCTAGGATTAGGTTTTAGGTACTTATAAAATTGTAGCGTAAAGTTAGCAAAAACCTGTGATTAATTGCAACGACAAAATTCATCATTATTAGTGATTGTGGATTTTCTCGTTTGTTAATACTTTTGTCCGTCAACAAACCTATGCCGGTAGTATGTTGTTATATAAGCTACGACTAAACTATATTGTTGGAAATAACCCAATTTATGAGATTTAAAGCATTTCTTTTTCAGACGTTTATATTTTTCTGTATTTCTATTTATGCTTCGGCTCAATCAGCAGACGAAGGTAGGGTATCAGCGTTTGACTTTAATGCCAGCTACACAGGTAGTGGAGTCCAGAATTTCCATGGAGGAATAAAAACAGGTTCAGCCTATTTAGGTATGGCCAACATCAAGGTGGGAGCACGGCTGTGGAAAGGGGGGTATCTCTTTGTTAATGGTGCAAATACGCACGGTGCTACTCCTTCGGCAGATTATATTGGCGATGCTCAGGTTGCAATGAATATAGAAGCCGGAGAGCATAGCTACTTTCATGAGTTTTGGTATAAGCAAGAGTTGGGAAATTTTGCGGTTACCTTAGGTTTACAAGACCTAAACGCAGAATTTGTTATCAGTAAATATGGCGGATTGTTTCTGAACAGCTCATTCGGTATCCCTTCAACTATTCCGGCAAATATTCCCGCTCCTGTGTTTCCTTTTACCTCGTTGGGTGCTATGGTAAGGTGGGAGGCTTCGCCAAAAATTGCTGTTCAGGCAGCCATAATTAATGCACCAACCGATTTTGAGAGTAATCCGCATAACTTCTTTTGGAAGTTTAACGAAGATGACGGGTTTATGATGTTCGGAGAGCTACATTACTCAACAAGCTTAGGCAACAACCTTCAAGGCACTTATAAGTTGGGAACATACGGGCACAATCACCACAATGAGGGAGATGGGTATGTATATAACTATGGATTTTATGCTATAGCAGATCAGCAGCTATGGAATAGTGCCGATAACAACCGCAGCTTGGGGGCTTTTCTTCAGCTGGTGTATAACCCTAAAAAAAATGAAGGAAATAACTGCTACTATGTGGGAGGAGGGCTTTGTTACTCAGGTATGTTTAAAAGAAAGAACGATACGTTAGGGTTGGCTTTTGCTTTAGCCGGATTTGACGGAACTACTTCGGAAACGGCTATAGAGCTAAGCTATAAGGTACAGCTTACAGAAAATATAGCGGTACAACCCGATATCCAATATATTGTTAACCCAATGGGATTAGGCTATGCCTTACCCAACGCTTTTGTAGGTGCACTAAATTTTAAAATAGCGTTTTAAATCTGTACATGTGCAATACGTGGTAAACTCTGTCCGCAAGCAGGCTTTATACGCGTAACCGAAAACCCCTGTTAGTCATGTGGCAGGGGTTTTTAGCTTAGTGGATTACCAAAGTAGCATATAAAACACGCGAAATTCATTGGTAGATGAGCGCTATAAAGAATAAAAACCGTGATAACCAGTGCATACAATCCATTTCATCTGCGTGCCTATTTTGCTTACACAAATAAGAAAAGGCTCAACGCCATTACCAGCATTCCGGCAACAAGTCCCGATATACAGATGTGATGTTTTCCATACTTTTCGGCACTGGGCAGCAGCTCATCAATTGAAATGAATACCATAATTCCGGCAACAGCGGCCATTACAACGCCGCTTATGGTAGGCGACCAGTAGGGCATCAGGAATAAGAAAGCCACCAAAGCCCCAAGCGGCTCAGCCAATCCTGAAAGGAATGATAGCCAAAACGCTTTTTTTCGGCTGCCTGTGGCATGGTATATAGGTACGGCTACGGCAATACCTTCCGGTATGTTGTGTATGGCTATGGCTACAGCAATGGGTATTGCTACATCAAGCCCTGTGAGGGCTGACGCAAATGTAGCAACACCCTCAGGAAAATTATGTATAGCAATAGATATAGCAACAATAATACCTGTTCGATGTAGTGATTTTTTTTGGTGTTGCATTTCTTCAACCCCGTGAGCCTCGTGCGGGTTAGCCGATTCTGGCACTAAAAAGTCAATGAGTGTAACAAGCAGTATTCCTCCAAAGAAGCTAAGCAGCATAAACAGCATACCTTGCTTTGCCCCAAATACAGATTCCAACGCATCTTTTGCGTGGGGCATCATTTCCATGAACGAAACGTAAACCATAACGCCCGCAGAAAAGCCTAAAGAGCCACATAAAAAATTGGTATTTGTTCGCTTTGCAAACAACGAAATAACACTTCCGATACCGGTAGATAGTCCGGCGAACAGGGTCAGTAGAAACGCAATGAGTATGGTATGCTGATCCATAGCATGTGGCATTGAGGTGAATCTATAAAACCAATATACAGCCAAAAACTTCTTTTGAGGAGTTTGTGGCTGTACATTTTAAAGAACAAGCGGGCAACCGTTCCGGTATGCTTTTATAGCGTTTAACCCTTATCTTTATCTTCGGGTGATATAGCAACTACTATATCGTCTTTTTCCTCATTTAAAGCTATGTTGATAACGCTACCGGGCTGAACTCCCGTTTTAAGTATTTCTTCAGCCATCGGGTCTTCCAAATACTTTTGCATAGCCCGTTTTAGCGGACGAGCGCCGTACTGCTGGTCGTACCCTTTTTCGGTAATAAAATCTTTTGCCTCATCACTGAGTGAAATGGTGTAGCCCATTTGCAGTACGCGTGAAAACAAGTTTTTAACCTCAATGTCGATAATCTTAGATAAGTCTTCTTTTGATAGCATGTTGAATATAACAACATCATCCACGCGGTTAAGAAATTCGGGGGCAAACGTTTTATTCAGCGATTTGTCTATTATTGTTTTAGAGTTATCGCTCAGCGTTTTTTCCCTGTTAGTAACAGAACCAAAACCTACGCCATGTCCCATTTCTTTTACCTCACGGCTTCCAATATTGGATGTCATGATAATAATGGTGTTCTTAAAGTCAACCTTACGGCCTAAGCTATCGGTTAGCACACCTTCATCCAGCACCTGCAATAGAATATTGAAAACATCGTGATGTGCTTTTTCAATTTCGTCAAGTAGCACAACCGAATATGGTTTGCGGCGTACCTTTTCGGTTAGCTGTCCACCTTCTTCGTAGCCCACATAACCCGGAGGCGCACCAATAAGACGGCTTACGGCAAATTTTTCCATATACTCGCTCATATCAATGCGAATAAGGTTATCCGTACTGTCAAATAAATATTTTGCCAGAACCTTTGCCAGCTGGGTTTTACCAACCCCTGTAGGGCCAAGAAATATAAACGACCCAATAGGACGGCTGGGGTCTTTTAGTCCCGCCCTGTTTCGTTGAATAGCCTTAACAACCTTTGTTATTGCCTGGTCTTGTCCAATTACGCTGCCCCCTAATTCTTCAGCCATTTTTAGCAAACGCGTGCCTTCCGCCTGAGCAATGCGTTGAACGGGAACGTTAGTCATCATGGCTACCACTTCGGCAACCTTCTCTTCATCTACTGTCAGCTTGTGCTGAGAAACCTCTTTATCCCAATCGGCAGTAGTCTTATCCAACTTGGCTTGCAGCTCCCGCTCTTTATCCCTGAGCATTGAAGCCTCTTCATACGCTTGATTTTTTACCACCTCGCGTTTTTGCTGCTTTACTGCTTCCAGCTGTTTTTCCAGCTCAATAACCTCTATGGGAACACTTATAGTGGATACGTGTACACGAGCACCGGCTTCATCCAACGCATCAATTGCCTTATCGGGCAGGCAACGGTCTGATATATACCGGTTTGTCAACGAAACGCAAGCCTGTATGGCTTCCGGCGTATATATCACGTTATGATGGTTCTCATACCGCTCTTTTATGTTGTTGAGAATCTCTATGGTTTCCTCGGGAGAAGTAGGCTCTACAATAATCCGCTGGAAACGGCGTTCGAGCGCGCCATCTTTTTCTATGTATTCTCGGTATTCATCTAAAGTAGTTGCACCAATACATTGTATTTCTCCACGCGCAAGAGCCGGCTTTAGCATGTTAGCGGCATCAATGGACCCTGTGGCACCACCGGCACCAACCAGCGTATGTATTTCGTCAATAAAAAGAATAACATCGTGGTTCTTTTGCAGCTCGTTCAGAATAGCTTTCATACGCTCTTCAAACTGTCCGCGATACTTTGTTCCGGCTACAATTGAAGCTACATCAAGGGCAACAACACGCTTATTTTGCAGTAAACGCGATACTTTTTTCTGAATAATACGCAAAGCCAAACCTTCGGCAATAGCCGATTTACCAACACCCGGTTCGCCAATAAGCACCGGATTATTTTTCTTCCGCCGGCTTAGTATCTGGGCTAAACGCTCAATCTCGCGCTCACGCCCTACAATCGGGTCTAAACGACCTTCTTCTGCCGATTTGGTAAGGTCAACGCTAAAGTTATCCAGCACAGGGGTATTGCTGGGGGATTTTACGGCTGTAGAATTATTGTTAGACTTATAGTTAGCCTGTTCATCATCTCTATCAGTAGCCATATCTTCGTTCTCAAAATCGGCCTTTATTTGATGTGAGGATGGGAGCGGTTCACCCTTGTATTTTGCTTTAAATACTTCGTAGCTTATATGGGCGGTAGTATTTAGCAATTGGGTTACTTTGCTGCTTTCATCTTTCAAAATAGCCAACATTAAGTGAACAGCGCTGTTTTCCGTATCTTTCATATTTCTTGCTTCAATAAGCAGGAGCTTAAGCGTTTTGTCAGCCGCTTTTGTCATGTACGTTTTACTGTTATCCTGTGGTGAGAGTATGACATCTGTTCTAATTTCATTTTCCAGATTTTGCCTCAACTCACTCAGATTAATGCCAAGATCAAGGAGCGTTTTAATGGCTGCATTATTGTAATGCCTGAGTATTGCCAAAAAGAGTATTTCTGTACCCATTGCATAGCAACCTAAGCGTACAGCCTCTTCCATTCCAAACGAAACAATTTGGCTGACTTCTTTTGAATATTTGTATTCCAGTTCCATTATCTATTTTCTCGTATATTTGCTATAAGGCTGAAAAATAACTGTATAGGTCTATGCGAAACGTTTGTTTGCATTGATGATATACAGCAGCTAAGTTAGTTTAAGAACAACAAAAAACGACAGATGTTTAAAAAAAGCGATGCAAATCGTATTTACGCTGTTATCAGAAGATTGGGCTTGTTGAAAATTACTTTAGGAATTATTACTTCATGTCGATAATATTACCTACCTTAGTGCTCCTTTTTTGTCTATATAATTGCTTATAATATGCTTATTTTGAGTTTATTTGTGATTATATAGCATAGTATGATTATTTAGCAGATATGATAGAAAACAACGAAAAGATTATTCGAATCAACATTGAGGAAGAAATGAAATCAGCGTACATCGATTATTCGATGTCGGTTATCGTTTCAAGAGCTTTGCCGGACGTACGAGACGGAATGAAACCCGTACACCGTCGTATTCTGTATGGTATGGCCGAAATGGGAGTATATGCCAATCGTCCGTTTAAGAAATGTGCACGTATTGTTGGTGATGTAATGGGTAAGTACCACCCGCACGGCGACTCATCGGTTTACGAAGCAATGGTGCGTATGGCTCAGGATTGGAGCATGCGTTACATGCTGGTTGACGGACAGGGAAACTTTGGTTCGGTAGATGGTGATTCTCCTGCAGCTATGCGTTATACGGAAGCTCGGCTTCGGAAGCTAACCGAAGAAGTGCTGGCCGATTTGGATAAAGATACAGTTGATTTTCGTCCTAACTATAGTGAAGAATACATGGAGCCAACGGTGTTGGCTACCAAAATCCCTTTGCTGTTGGTTAACGGAGCATCGGGTATTGCCGTTGGTATGGCTACCAACATGGCTCCGCACAACCTTTCTGAAATTATTGATGCTACTTGTGCGTATATTGATAATAAAGAAATAACTACAGACGAGCTGCTACATCACGTAAAGGGCCCCGACTTCCCAACCGGAGGTACCATATACGGCTACCAAGGTATTAAGGATGCTTACGAAACGGGTAGGGGAAGGATTGTTGTTCGTGCAAAGACAGATATTGAAATTTCGAGCAGCGGTCGTGAGGTTATTGTAATTAAAGAAATACCCTATCAGGTTAACAAGAAGGAGCTGATTGAAAAGATTGCCGAGCTGGTTAACGAAAAAAGAGTAGAAGGTATTTCATATATTAACGATGAGAGCGACCGTAATGGTATGCGCGTTGTTATTAAGCTAAAGATGGATGCCGTGGCAAACGTTGTACTGAACAATCTATTCAAGTACAGCCAGCTGCAATCAACCTTCTCTATTAATAACATTGCACTTGTTGACGGCAGACCACGCTTGCTGAACCTTAAGCAGCTTATTAAGTACTTCGTCCGTCATCGTCATGAAGTAATTTTGCGTCGTACGCGTTATGAGCTGGAGCAGGCTAAGAAGAGAGCGCACATTTTGGAAGGTTTACTCATTGCTCTTGACCATCTTGATGAGGTAATAGCACTTATTCGCGCATCGAAAACACCGGATGAGGCTCGTACCGGGCTAATGGAAAAATTTGGCCTTAGCGAGATACAGGCATCGGCTATTATTGAAATGCGCTTACGTCAGCTAACCGGACTTGAGCGCGATAAGCTACGCGAAGAGTACAACGAGCTGATGAAGCTGATAGATCACTTGAATTCAATACTTGCTGATGAGTCGCTGCAAATGCAGCTAATTAAAGATGAGCTGCTGGAGGTAAAGGGCAAGTTTGGTGATGAGCGCAAAACAGACATTGTATATAGTGCTGAAGAGTTTAACCCCGAAGATTTCTACGCTGATGATGATATGGTAATCACCATATCGCACATGGGTTACATAAAGCGTACACCTCTAAGTGAATACCGAACACAAAATAAGGGTGGGGTAGGAGCTAAAGGTAGTGCCACTCGTGACGAAGATTTTATTGAACACATATATATGGCCAATATGCATAGCACTATGCTATTCTTCACCAAGAAGGGACGCTGCTACTGGCTTAACGTATATGAAATTCCGGAAGGAGCTAAGGCTTCAAAGGGACGCGCCATCCAAAACGTTATCAATATTGAGCCTGATGATAAGGTGATGGCGTACATAAACATCCGTAAGCTTAGCGATAAGGAGTTTATTAATAGCCATTACATTGTGCTGGCAACCAAACGAGCTACCATTAAGAAAACTTCGCTGGAAGAGTACTCTCGTCGTCGTTCTACGGGTGTAAATGCCATTACCATTAAGGATGGTGATGAGCTGCTGGAAGCCAAGCTTACTAACGGTAACATGGAAATTATTATGGCGGCTCGAGAAGGTAAGGCCGTTCGCTTTAACGAAGACCAAGTCAGAGCTATCGGTAGAACCGGTTCCGGAGTTCGTGGCATGAATATTGAAGATACTGACGAAGTGGTTGGCATGATATGTGTAGAAAAGGAAGATAAGAACACGCACATTATGGTAGTATCTGATAACGGCTACGGAAAACGGTCGGAATTGGAAGACTACCGAACGATTAACAGAGGCGGTAAGGGTGTGAAGACCATGAACATTACCGAGAAAACCGGAAAGTTAATCGCAATAAAAGATGTTACAGAAGAAAACGACTTGATGATTATCACAAAGTCGGGAATAACAATACGCTTGGCGGTTTCAGAGATACGGTTGTTGAGCCGTGCCACACAAGGTGTGAAATTAATCAACATAAGGAGTAATGATTCTATAGCTGCGGTTGCTAAGGTTAATAAAAGCGAGGTAAAAGAAGATATACCAGCAGAAGAAATGGAGCAACAAACCACCACCGCTGAACAGGTAACAGAATAACCCATTACATTAAAAACAATAAGGCTATGAAAAAATTATCAACTCTATTTGTTTTGCTTCTTGTGGCGCAGCTGGCAATTGCCCAAGAGTTCGCTAAGAAGATAAACGCCAGTAATGAAGACATCAATAATGATAAAAAGAAGGGTAGCGCTAAAACGTGGATTGCTCGTGGTGACTTGTTTGTTCAAGTTGCAGAAGCTCCTGCAAAGAGTATAATGCCGGGAATGGATAAGACCACGGTTGACCTTCTAATAAAAGGACAACAAGTTATTGAAACAAAGTCTTGGACAAGCCCTGATGGTGAAACGTATACTGTAGTTGTTTATCCGGATAAGGAGCTTTACTATGCTAAAGCTAACGGTAAAGATGTACTGGCGTTTTGGAATGTAACCAAAACAGATGCCCCGGAACCATTACAAACAGCTTTAGAAGCATACCAACAAGCAGAGAAGTTAGAACCTTCTAATAAATCATTGAAGGAAGGTTACACGAAGCTGGCCGCTCAGTTTAATACTGCAGCCGTTAATGCGTATTCTATGGGCGACAATAAAAAAGCATTAGAAGGCTTCCAAGGTGTATATGCTTGTAACTCCAGCAAGCCGGTTAGTATGGTTGATACGCTTACCATGAGTAACATAGGTCTTCTTGCTATAGCGGCGGATAATTATCCTTTAGCAGAAGAGTTTTACCAAAAAGCCATTGATCATGGTTATATCAAAGGTGGTGATATGTATGCTAAGCTAGCTGAGGTAATGGCTAAAAATAATAAGACGGAACAAGCGGAAAAGATGTTGGGTGATGTTTATACTAAGTATCCAACCAACCAAGGTATTCTTATTGCTATTATCAATTTCTACATGCAGAAAGGAGAGGATGCTCTTAAGGTACTGCCTTATATAAAGAAGGCGCAGGAAAACGAGCCTACTAACTCCAGCTTATACTATGCAGAAGGTATGCTATATGATAAGCTGAAAGAAGTTGATAAGGCGGCTGCTGCTTATAAAGTTGCTATTGAAAAAGACCCTAAAAACTTCTATGCACAATACAGCTTAGGCTACTTACATTACCAAAATGCTATTGATATAGGAAAAGAAGCTGATGCACTACCATTGAGCAAAGAAGCAGAATATGATGCGCTTATTAAAAAATTGAATGATGAATTGAAACAATCAATAGCACCTTTCGAGGCTGCATACAAGCTACAACCGGAAGCTTCCATTGCCGAAGTTTTGAAAAACGTGTACTACCGTTTTATGGAAGAAAGTCCTGAAATGAAGCAGAACTACGAAAAGTACAACGCTATCGTAAGAGAACAAGTAAAGGCTGAATAGGTGAGATAACGAATACAGAAAGCCTTTAGCTATATAGTTGAGGGCTTTTTTATAAATGCAATATTTTACATAATCAATATTATAGGAATGATGTGTTAGCGGTTAGAAATGTAACCGATGAGCCTTCCAACTGTGGAAGGCTTTTTTATTGTAAACAACTGAATATAAACTTTAAAATCAAAATGTTATGGTGCTACTATTAGTTATTATTATGGTTCTTTCGGTTATCATCTTTTATAAGATGGCTAGCGAAATTAAAGTGTTGCATTCCGAGTTAGATATTGTTGAAAGAAAGTGCCTTACTTATGCGGATGATTTATATTCTCATGCTAGAGAGTTTAGATGTGGTGATTCCGTTAAGATTTGGGATACCTTAAAGTTTCTTATCGAAAATAATCAAAATCAGACGTTTAAACTCTACCGTACAAAAAAGTACGTTGCTACCCTTGCTAAGTTGCGTAAGAAACATAAGGATAGCGTTAGTTCGGCTATTCTCCATATTAAGCCATGCCCTATTAAGGATACTTGCATATTGTTTGATTGTGTTGGTTGTATATTTCGTGAAGACAACGAAGATATACATGCTTTTAAAGATACACTTGACGAGCCTTGTCAAGGTTGCCCCGTTGCTGCTTCGTGCGTATTTCCCTTAGATAAATGTCCTTATAATCAAGAATAAGAGATTCCAATTGCGACACACCTTATGGACTTGTCTTAGTGTCGCCTTTCGGATTACTCCTATTGTAACATTGATGTTATGAGTGATATAGTATATAAGACGGCGGTAGTACATCCTGTGTTCGGGTTTGAGTTCGAACTGTCAAAGCATCCCGCTAATGATGTAGTTGGCGGTTGGATATTTACGGCTGGTATTGTGCCGAAATCATCCTACTACTGGGCAAACGCCCAAAAGTTGTGGAGGTTCCATGTCCTCTATAAAGAGGACAAAAAAGCGTTAGTGGCTGCATTTGATAAGCTGGTTACTACCGCCTCGTTGAAGTACCCCCCTACTCTTCTTGCCCGTTTGCGTGAAGAACGGCAAAAATTATCACACGTTCAACTTGATTTATTCGTGTGATGTTCGACTGTGAGCAGCTAAAGCACTACCGCGCGGTAGTGCGTGAAGATTTCAGTTTAATGTTAGTCCCCAAATCTTTGGGGACTAACACCCCCGAAGGTGAGCGACAGCCAAAGGCTGAGCAAGATTTTTCGCACACGGCGGAAAAGGGATTTCAGCTTTCGGGCAAAGGTGCCCGAAAGATACGTAGTGCTGCGATGTCGTTGTATTTGACATTGGAACGCAAACAGCAACTACAGTTGAAGTTTGTTACGCTTACCTTTCCTGAATTACCTGAAGAAAAGCAAAATCTCACTCGTCAGGAACAGGACGAGTGGTTACATGGCATATTTAAACATTTTCTTGATAATGAGCGTAAAAACTATAAGCTCCAAAAATATCTTTGGGTTAATGAGAGGCAAAACGGGGAACGTATTGAGGACACTCGTAAGTGTCGTGGTGTACTTCACTATCATTGTCTTTTCTCTTATGTCGATTACGTGCATTATTGGCGCGTTAACCTCCGTTGGCTTAACCTTTTGCGTAGGGAAGGCTTTACTATCTATTCGGAAAGTTTTTTGCGGCCACGGTTCGAGAGAACCCGCGCCGTAATTGACGAAAAACTTCGCGTATCGGATTACGATTTTTTTGCAAAGAATCGCGATAAGTTTTATACCGTTGCCCTGAATGGGCAACGTAAATCAATCTTTTTGCAGCCCGTTGACTTTAGCAATGAGCCTATTAAAGATGTTGGCAAGGTAGGTGCTTACCTTGCTCCCTACCTGTCGAAAGAAGCCCGCGAGCAAGCGGGCGAAGATTCTAAAATATATGCTAAGCGTTGGGCGTGTTCTCGCGGGCTGGTCACCCGTGTAGAGGACATTCAAGCGGCATTCACCGACCTACTACCTGGCGAAATTACAACATTACCAACCCTAATTGATGAGGAAACAGGAGAGGTGTTTGAAGGTGAAACGCTGAAGAACGTCAACGTTGAGCAATTACTCACTAAATACCAATTAGACCAGTCGAAGAAACCAGTATCATTTGCTATTGAAGTGGATAAAAAGAGTTACCTCCTGCACCTCTTTTATGCTCCATTTGAACTGTGGGCGCAAATCCCTGAAATGCGGGACTTTTTCAAACAAAAATTCAATTTTAATTTTTAAACATGAAACTTTATGACGCGGCGTTAAACGCCACAAATCTACAGGTCGAAACGGGTACAGCCTATCTTAAGTTCGACATTGAAAAAACTCAAGGTTATGATACCGTAGGGGCTTTTTTCGGTTATGGCAAGGATAAGAACGATAAGCTTGAAGTTCGTATCACCTCTCCGAACTACGGCGGTAAGAACCTAGTACCCTTGATGCCTATCTTCCCTCTTATGGTAATGGCAGGTACAGGACCTAACAACATGAAAGCGTATAAGGATGCTCAAGGTAAAATCTACCGGGTAACTGGTAATGTTATTATTGGACACAATGGGGCATTGAAGTTAAATGCTGGTTTTAACTTGAATGTTGAAACTAATATCCAAAACCTTAAGAACCTGAGAATTTACGCCATTGATAGCAATAGAGCAGGATTGGCGAATATTTACGATTCAACTTTTTTGAATCCGCTATCTGAAAAGGTTATTGACTTGTTGGATGCTCGTTTGGTATGTATGAGCAAGTCAATCCGTACAGTTCAGCTGACTACAAAAGACAGCTATACCGTTAACCTTTCAGAACCTGAAGTATCGGACATCTCCAATGGTATTGATGACCTTTCTATTGAAATCGGTAAGGAAGTAACCGAAGATGGTGTAGTAACATCTTTTGTTGCCGACCAAACGATGACAGGCGGTAACTATTATTCTTGTCTTGGTGTTACCGACTATTTCAACGCTAAAATTACTAGCGATAAATCCGATTACGTGTACACGTCTCGGCTTATCCAAGTTGATGCAATTGCTTAGCTATGGGATTTTTTAGCAGTATATGGAATGGCGCTAAGTCCGTTGTAGGCGGTGCAGTTAAAGCCGTTACGGGTGTTGCTGATGGGATTTTGAAAAAAATACCAGTTATTGGTAGCGTTTATTCGGGTTTAACTAACGCTTTAGGCGCAGATATTGGTAGTCTTGGTCAGGTTATCAATAATGGTATCAAAGGTAACGGGCTTCGTACCGATGCAAAAGTAGCGGAGAGAGCGGCAGCACAGACCGAAGCCCAGCAGGTAGAGCAGCTTATGACTATGTTGAATCAGTATTACGGCATTAAAAATAATACTGATTCATTAGGCGGCAATGTTGGCTATAGTACTACGGGTATCCTTGACGGTGTTGTATATCCGCAGGATGGCAAGCTAAGCGGTTATGATGCAAGCGGTTTGACTTTACCCGTGTCGGTTGAGAGCGGTTATACCAACCAGCAGATTTATAATTCACTAGTTGCAAGCGGTCAGAACCCTACTACTGTAGCGAATAATCTGCTTAAGCCTTATGGCCAGACGGTAACCGATACGCAAGTATCATCACCTAGCTTTAACTGGGTTGGTCTGCTTGCTGGTGCGTGGGATGTATTGAAAAATAACACACCGCTAGGCGGCGCGATGACTAACCTTGAAGCCGAAGCGATGGGTGCTGTAATGCCTGTTGTTCAGCAAAAAGCGAGTGATAAAATTTGGGGTTGGATAAAATCCAACTGGTGGCTTATACTACTGCCGTTTGTAGTCATCATTATTGTGTTGGCAGTAAAAAAGAAAAAATAACATGAAATTTTTCGAGAAAATTGGAAAATGGGTAGCCCTAGCCCTTGTTGTAGGTGCAGCGATGAAAGCCTTTTACGACACGTTTAAGCCAAAATTTGATGAGTGGCGCGAAACTTATCCGCCTGAAGCTGACCCTGTAGAGGAGGTAGAAGAGGACAGTGACGAGCCTCATCAGCCTGTTACCCTTGTTGACCCGAATAAAGCAGCGGAAGCGATGAGTCAGGCGGCTGATGATTTTGAAGGTCGCGGAGGTGACTTATGACGTTGGGCGATTGTGCCGCTAGCGGTGTAGCATACGTAGGTACTACTGCGGCATCGGGCAATGTTGAGCCGTCAACAGGCATAGTAGCAATAGTTATTGCTATAGCTGCGCCAATTGTTAAAGACTTTATCGTAAGCGGTGGTAAATGGCTCTTTCAAAAGTTATTCAAGAAAAAAGAAGTTTCACAACAAAAAAACAATTCAAATGGCATTTAGACGTTTTAGAAAGGCATACAACAACATTAAGATTTATATGCCTAAATCTCGCCGCCGTCGCGGTTTTAATCGCCGACCAAGGCGCAAGAATACCCTAACGTGGGTACTTGTTGCTATTGCAGGCGTAGCAGGTATTTTCTTTTTATGGCCGAAAATTAAGGCTATGATTGTAAAATAGTATGAGTAGTAAGTTGATTAAAAAGGGCGGCATAATCGCCGCCCTTCTTGTACTCGCCTACTTAGCGTACAAGTTTCTGTTTAAAAAGAAAAATGCCGAAGCCGCACAGGCAGTTAAAGGTATGGATACCGTAGGTAAGGTTTCAGTTCCTGAAAGTAGTGATTTGGTTGCACACAACTTCAATAAAAATCACGATGCTACTATAAAGTTAGATGTGTTGGCGGTTAGGTCAAATAATCCTGGTTGTTTGATGTATTTTGATGACTGGCAAGGCTTGGATAAAATAAGGTCGGTAAAGGGGAAAATAGCCTATTTTACTGATTCGACAATGGGCATACGTGCGCAGGTTAAACTACTTCTTTCGTACTATAATAAACGTGGGCTAAAGACAATTGAGCAAATCATGAACCGCTATGCTCCTTCGAGTGAAAATAATACTTCAGGTTACATTAAACGGCTTAGCAATCTTATGAAGGTAGGTAGTACTGCAGATTTGAACTTGAACGAGAATCGTGCGAATTTGGCTCAATTAGCCTACTACATTCATACGGTTGAGGCTGGCTTTGCCTGGTGTGATTATTCCACTTTTTACGCGCAAGCACAAGTAGCATAGTTATGAAAATGCAAAATTTTACGCCAAAAGATGCCAAAGGCTGGCTTATTTTAGCCGCAATTGCTGTTGCCGTTATCTTTCTTTTTTCGTGGATTAAAAAGAAAATTTTTGGTATCACTCCTATAACTGGCGCAGTTGATGGCATGGTAGAAAAAGATGCCGCTACAATGAGCGTGTATATGTCTAATGGTATGACCTATGGTGAGTGCGCTGAGTGGCTTTACCGCTCTATGTATCGTAGCGGCTTTTTAAGTTGGGCTAAAAATACTGATGAAAAAGAGATAGGTGCTTTATTATTGAAGGTTACACCTGGAGAGTATGCAATTTTATCACGTATTTATATGAGGGTTAAGGGTGAACTGTGGACTGAAGGGACTTCTATTTTTGGGTTGATAAATCTTCGATTTTCCTCGGCAATGAGTGATACGTTGACCGAAGATTTAAAGAGCCTTTTTAGCAAGAGCGAGCAAAAGCAGTATTTATCACATTTAAATGTTGAATAAAGGTTATTGTGATGTCTCGCTACAACGAAGAAAACTGTATAGAAACATACGTTTTTGTATGTCTTACTCAAGGTATCTACCTCGCGCACGCACTACGTACGCGGGGTAGATTTTTGGACGTATTGGAGACGCATCGGAATGCGTTTCCGAGTCATATCCCTGTTGTGGTGTTGAAAGCAACCCCGATAGAAGCGGCGTTAATGTGTCACAACTTTAATTGTCATCAACCCACCCAACAGGAAGTAGCGGAGGTTGTGCGTAGGATGCAACAGCAGTCCCAAGCGCAACAACCTATTTTTGCGGACGTACATAATACCAATATGTTGCCCGTGTACTATGATGTAACAACGTTCGGCGTTACACCTACGTTGACTAAAACAGGAAACTTTTTAGGGTACGTAGTTAACGCGAACTATTTCTTTTTAATTCAAAAACTATTTTATGGACGAATTACAAATACAAGCGTTAATACAGGCGTTGGCGAAGTCCCAAGCCTCAATGGAAACGCTTACCAAAGTACTACAGTCACAACAACAGTATAGCCAAACAAGGTATAGCCTTAGGCTGTTGACCTGTACCAGTGTGCCGAAGGGCGGCGGAGTTAAACCCGATGGCGGCATGTACTACTACTGCGGTAAGCATCATATACTACTGGATTGTGTACTTATTGACAATTCTGATAAAAAGGATGCTATACAGGTAGCCAAGGAATACGGTGTACGAAATATGGCTACCTACGCATCTGACCACCCTTTTATTTACTATGTGGCGAATAACGTAAGTATTAACGATGCTGTAATGGAAACGGGTGAGTATATTATTGAGGATGATAGGGGAGGTAACCCTAATCTTATTCAATGCGTTTGGGTGTTAGAGTTGGATAACTATGTATCAGGAGGTAGGTTATGATAGCAAAATTTTATCGTAAAAATTGGAAAGGTAGTAGAGGTACACAGCAGGAGGTTCTTGAAAAGATAGCCGATAATACTACCGTTATTGCCGATAGGTTGGGCAATATTTTTAGCGTTTTATCTCGTATAGAGATGAATACTGATTGCGCCTGTTCGCAGCTGCAGGAAATTAAGGGTATATTGAGAAATCAATACCCCGAGCCTGTGTATGTCTTTTCCTCAAATGGAAATAGCACGATTAACGTAGTGCTAACAACACAAGTACCTGATGCGGCTATAGCCATTACCTCGCTGAAAGATGATGTTGAGCAGCAATGGGTGTTAACAACACCGTTGCCTGAATGGCTATTAGCTGTAAACACTTACGGCTTTTTGCAGCTGCATCGCAATACAGCTATTACGCAGCATGAACCAACATCAGCGCAATTGGTGTTAACGCAGTCCGACAGCGGTAAAACTGTTACGGTTAACGTGGATTTTGTTCCTAGTACGTATTTTTCTTTGCGCAACGCTGGAAAAGTCGGGTATGCTGATTTTTCGGCGGAAGGCGGCAACTATATCTACGAGCTTGACAGCTATATTGATGGTACACCTGCACAGTTTACGTTGTTGAACGCTATTCCTGCATGGCTACAAGTGTTGCATGAAGGTACAACTATTACTGTTATTACCTCTCAAACTGATGAATCTCATTTTATTGAATTGACATTCAAACAGTACGAGAGCAGTGAAATAGTAACGATATATGTTAATCAAGCATCTCCTGAAGCACCAGCAAAAGACCCTTGTTTTATATCGTTGTGGACTGAAATCATTGATACAAAGGATGGCCGTGTTCATATTACGTCACAATTTGTTCCGTTGCATAATCTTACTGTAACGTGGATAGATACGGTAGGTATAGTACATACAGATGTTTTGCCTTTTGGTCAGCAATCTTTGTCTGTCTTTTTGCCAGGCTATCAAGGCGGCGAATGTAAGATACTGGACGTTTCACCACCTGAAGATGAGGCGTATAGCTACTACTGGTAATTCCTTTAGCCAAATAAAATATTAATTAAAGTCCTCAGCAATGGGGACTTTTTTTTTATCTTTGCACACGTTAATAAGTTAAAGGCCTCAAGATGAAAAAAATATTACTATTGCCTGTATTATTGATAGTTACGTTACTTTCTTGCAGTAAAGAAAGTGGCGAAAAAGATGAGCAGGATGCTATTCCGCCTACCGTTGTGAGATTGGAATTTAGGTGCAAAACTGACCTTTTCACTATTCAACCTTCTTGGTATATATCACCAACTAATAGCGGACATACCGTTTTTTATAACCTTAAAAAAGGAGACGTTAAAGTAGTTGATATACAATGTGGTGTAGCTGCTACTATTTCCGCCTCTGTTGGTTATGGTGACCACGCCGAGAAGTATATAGCCTTTCCGTACCTTGATACGGGAACAAAAAAAATTGTTGAATTATCTTATCCGTAATGTTATGTTTCAGTTAGGCATGCAGGAAATAATAGCAATTCCTATTATTTTATTTATTTTGGTATCGGCTATATGCTTACCCATATGGCTTTTTTTCGGGAGAAAAAAGAAGAAGTAAAAGGGGCTTAGTAGCCCCTTTTTTGCTGTTTCCACTTTTTTAGCATTAATTTCTTTTTTTCTTGCGTAATGAAATTATCGGGTATCTTTCCCGCTTTAATTTCTTGTTGTTGTTGACTGCGAATGCGGTCGAGGTATTCGGCAAAGCATTCCTGCGGGGTACGGTAACGCTGGATATGTGCTACCATTCCTTGCCCTGCTAAGTCGCGGAATTCCAGCCCGTGACGGAACTTACGTGCGTAATTGGTTAGCGTTCTTGTTATTGTTTTAGTTATTGTTTCTCTAGTGTTGAAGTAAATCATAAAGCCGTCTTCTATCTCCACATAATCGTAGTATTTAGGCTGGCAATGTTGGTTGACCGAGTGTAGGTAGTTGTGAAATTGTTCAATGATATCCATAATAGGGTAGTTTTTAGTTGCTATTAAAAGCGCCTTCTGCCGCCGCAGAAAACAATTCCTTTTCTGCATAGCAACCCATCAGCAAGCCAACGGAGGGGAATGCAAGCCTTTTGGCATTATTTGGCACTCTTTAAGCGTTCCCTCTTACGTGCAGGATGGTTATTTTGTTTCGGGACTTTAATAAACAAAAAAACGTTCCTATGGATGAGAACGTTAAAGAGTGGTCAATAATGGTAAAACCCGCTACGGGCTTGCATTCCTTGTAGTTGGCGCTACCTTTGCGACCGCAGAAAAGGAAATAGTACTACCTACCCTATTCTTTATTTTTTTATCGAAAATATTTGGAGTATTAAAAAAAAGGTTACATTTGTGCCGTGAGCGGTTACAACTCAAAATTAGCCGCTTAAAACCGTTCTTTAGATAAAGTTTTGGAAGGTCTCCAACAGCGTTTACAAAAGGCTACATTTCTCCGTAACTGTTAAAATACGCTCCTTTCCTAGATAGTCTAAGCCTGTAATATAGCGGCTTGCTATTTTGCACAATCAATATTATATGGATATATAGTATATTAAATTCATCCCGATTCAAATCTAAAATGCAATCAAATTTTGTAAAAATAATTTGGTAATGGGACTTCACTTTCAGCCCTTTGCTGGTAGGCTTTTAATGGTTTTGCAATAAAAAAAATACTCATCGTTTGCAGATTATTTTTTTTGCTGTATAATTGCAGAAAATTAGAGAATGTATGAGCGGTAGCACTAAAAAATCAAGTTCACCCAAGAAAAGATTGGTAGTCAGCTATAAAAATCTTTCACCCGAAGTCCTAGAGCTGGTAAAAGAAAAATATCCCAAAGGTTACTCTGACTATGTAATTAAGGTAGATAAAGGAAATGGCGATTTCTTTTATGCCATTACCTTAGATACTGAGGACACATCGTATCTGATTAAGGTTGATGTGAAAATAGATACAAGTTCAGATGATATTGAAAAAGATCTGTTCGGTTCGGACAACAGCTCCACCGGAGAAGATTTTCCTGATGCGGGAGATGAAGATGCCGGTTCTTTTGCGGAAGAGACCGAGGACGAATAAATCTTATCATAAAAGGAAAAGGCTGTAAATCAGCCTTTTCCTTTTATGATTCGTCTAATATTGCTAGTCTGAGCATGTTTATTGCTACTGCCGTTGACCTGCTGGTAACCAGCCCTCTATCACTGTTAAACCAGTATTTTCTGCTTATAATTCCCTTTGGCGTGGCAATCGCTATCCATACAGTACCTACAGGTTTTTCATCGGTTCCTCCATCCGGTCCGGCAATACCTGATGTGGCTATGGCGTAGTCGCTATTCAAAACTTGTTGTACTCCCCTAGCCATTTGTTCTACTACTTCCTGACTTACAGCTCCTACTCGCTGTAAATTCTCTTCTGCTACACCCAACAGCTGCTGCTTCACCTCGTTGGCGTATGCTACTACTGCTCCTCTAAAGTAAGCCGAACTCCCGGCTACACTTGTTATCCGAGCGGCAATTTTACCACCTGTGCATGATTCTGCTGTTGCAAGAGTTCTGCCCATTTGCTTCAGCAGCTGGCCAACAACCATCTCCAGCGATTCGTTGTTATAGCCATAAATACTGTTTCCCAGTACGGGTTTTAGCTGGTTAAACTTTTCATTTACCTCATTGGCTATTACTTTTTCATCGGCACCGTATGCTGATAATCTGAGCTTTACACCTGCTTCAGGACTGGGAAGGTAGGCTAACTTAAGATGCTTAGGCAGGCTATCCTCCCATTCCTCAATAGTTTCAGCCAGGGTTGACTCCGGAATTCCATAAGTAAGCATTGTTTTATGATATACGGAAGTTGCCAGCTTAAAATGATTTTGTAGCATTGGTAACACATCCGGTATAATCGCTTTCATCTCAAACGGTACACCGGGCATTGAAACCGCCACCTTCCCGTTACGTTCAAACCACATAGCGGGTGCTGTCCCCTTAGGGTTTATGATAGGTTGACAACAGTCGGGTAGCTCTGCTTGTTTGCGGTTCAGCTCACTCATGGCTACTCCCCTCCTACTCAGCATCTCTGTTATATTGTTAAGAGAGGGTTCATGGATAGTCCATGTTGTGGCTCCGAAGAAATCTCCTAATGTGTGCTTAGTTATATCATCTTTTGTAGGCCCTAAACCACCTGTAATAAGCACAATATCTGAGCATTGTAAGGCATCGCTTAACGTACTTTTTATGACATCCTTATCATCGGCGATTGATGTCATTTGTCGAACACGAACTCCGATACTGTTCAGCTGCTCGGCTATGTAGGCTGAATTGGTATCAACTATTTGTCCTATCAGTATTTCATCACCAATGGTTATTATGTCTGCTTGTATCATTTTGTAGGTTAAAAGTTTAAGCTGCAGTTAATTGAACGGCAAATTATCAATAAAAAATATTCAATAATCAATACAACAGGTATCCGGCTGCTCCTGCAAGTAATATTAGGGTTATTGGGCTGACTTTAAATCGAAATGCAGCAACAAATGCTACGACAAATAGTATAATACTCTTATAATCAATAAATGTGCTATGGTTAACCAAGAGGATAGCTGCTGCTGCAATAAGCCCGATAACGGCAGGTTTAAATCCCGAAAGTACGTAGCCAACATACTTATTGTGCCTGAACATGAAGAAAAAACGGCATAGCAATAGCATGATGATGATGGATGGCATACATACAGCGGTGGTTGCCACGACAGAGCCCCAAATACTCCCTGTGGCGGTATAGCCTATGTAGGTAGCGCTATTTATAGCAATAGGTCCCGGTGTTGTTTGAGATATAGCTACGATATCGGTAAAGTCGGAAGTACTTATCCATGAGTGTACGTCAACCACCTCTTCCCGTATAAGTGAAAGCATGGCGTAGCCGCCACCGAAGCCGAATAGCCCAATTTTGAAAAACGATATGAATAGCTGCAGGTATATCATTGCCTTGCTCGTTTTTCAGTGTATAATCCGTTTAATACGCCTAATATTCCTGCAGCGGTTATTACAATTACAGGTGAAACGTTAAGCAAACATATAAGTAATGCTGCAGCTACTGCTACTGTTAAAGGCTTGTACTTAAGTCCTACTTTTACCAGCATATTGAAAGCAGGCACTGCAATAAGAGCTACCACTACAGGACGTATGCCCTTAAAAATACGTTCAATGGTTTCGTTATGGCTGATAGCGTTGCTGAAAAATAGCGCAATGAGCAGTATTATTACAAAGGAAGGAACTATTGCTCCTAACGCAGCCACTAGTGCACCTTTCTTACGTTTCAGCTTATAGCCTACAAATACAGCCGTGTTTATGGCAATAGGCCCCGGAGCAGACTGTGCTAGGGCCAGCATTTCGGTAAACTCTTCCCTTGCAATCCACTTCTTCTTGTCAATTACCTCCTGTTCAATAAGAGGAATCATAGCATAGCCCCCACCAATGGTGAAGGCTCCTATTTTGAAAAAGGAAAGGAATATGCCAAAATAGATCCTCATTTATGTATTAACGTTTTCCTGCTGTAAACGTTTAATGATGCGCTTAGGAAATGCAGGGCCTTGGTATATGAACCCCGTGTATAGCTGTATAAGGCTTGCTCCTGCTTTTAGCATATTAACTGCATCATCCTCTGTCATTATGCCGCCTACGCCAATAATGGGCAGCTTACCACTGGTGTGCCGGCTGATATAGCGTACCATCTCAAGCGAGCGTTTGGTAAGCGGCGCACCGCTGAGTCCGCCGTTTCCAATTTTTTCGGCCCTTTGCTTATCAATACCTTCACGTGTTGTAGTAGTGTTCGTTGCGACCACGCCATCAATACCCAACTCCTGAATAACAGCAAGGCTTTCGTCTATCTGTTCTGACTTTAAATCCGGCGATAGCTTTAAAAGAATTGGCTTGTATTGCTGTTCGGTTCGTCGATGTTCAATAAGCGGGATAAGAATACGTTTCATAGAATCTGTATTCTGTAGCCCTCTGAGATTGCTGACGTTAGGACAGCTGATATTTACCGTAAAGTAGTCAACAAGGTTATATAGCGCGCGGAAACAATACAAATAATCCGCAGGAGCCTCTTCATTGGCGGTGGCCGTGTTTTTCCCAATATTACCGCCAATAACAAGCCTCTTACGCTTCTTTAGCCTTTTCAACCTTTCAGTTACCACTTCAACACCTTGACTGTTGAACCCCATGCGGTTAATTACGGCTTTACTTTCGGGAATTCTAAAGCAGCGAGGCTTGGCATTACCCGGCTGAGGTTTGGGTGTAACTGTTCCTACTTCAATAAAGCTGTAGCCAAAATCAGATAGCTGGTTGGCTATCTCTGCTCCTTTGTCAAAACCGGCAGCAAAACCAATGGGATTATTGAAGCGTAAACCTAATACCTCTCGTTCCAAGTTTGGGGTGTTACGCTTATATATAAGCCTTATTATACTATTTGATAGCGGAATATACTTGCTCACCTTAAGTAATCCAACAATTACATGGTGGATAGTTTCGGGGCTAAACAGGAAAAGAATAGGACGAATAATATAGCGATACATGTTCTATATATTTTCGGCAAAGTTAAGAAAAGCAAGACAATATGTTTGGAACAAGAAACAAGGATGAAAGATAAAAGAATGGCCATTTAGCATTCTTTTACCCTTGTTCTATTGCCTCTTCCTTACTTATCAAATGCTTCAAAGCTACCATCATTATAGCAAAACAATACCTTTACCAATTGCTTGTCGCTTTTTGGTTGAATAATCGTATTTTCTGGCTTATCTATAGAAGCCGTAGCTATTTTTGGGAGAGCCTCTTCTGCTACCGGAGGAGCATCTATAGCTGTTGCCACCTGTTGGTTGCTATCAAATAAGCTGGGCATATAGGCTTCTTTGTACATGCTTCCCTTGCCTAGCAGTAGCCATTCGGCATTTAGGGATGGGTAGCGTTGGAGCATTTTCACGATAAAATCATAACCCGGGTTATTTCGCCCGGATAGGATATGCGAAACGTTGGAACGCTGCACACCTATAGCATCAGCAAAGCGGGTTGGCGTTAAGTCTTCAGCATTTAAAAACTGTTGAATTCGGGTATTCATATTTGTAAACCGATTAATCTACAAATGTAACTATTATTTTGATTACAAATGTGCCCTTAATGATTTACATTTGTGGCATTACAATAATCAGGTAAGGCAGAAATCACTCATGAAAAATGCTCCGTTCTTCCAGCTAAGTGTAAAAATAGCAGGTAATGCCCCTTCACTCTATGAGTGTACATTCTTAAATGGTTAGCCTAATAAGGAATGAATGTGTAGGAATAGGGTTGATGTTCCGTAATAATCTTTAATTTATAGGATATTGGGGGCATAGCCTCTATTTAGACCGATTATTTAGTATAACTTGCGCTAAATACTGGTTATCAGCATAATTCAACCTGCTACCAATGCATTATTCTACTTTCCGGCTACCTTATGGTATAATGCATTGAATAACCACTACATATAAATTGATATAAATATCTGATATTCAATGTATGATATATTGTAATTGCTATTCAATACAAATGTGGATTTTATGTATTGATACAAATGTAACCGGATAGCAGTTGTCGTGTGATATTACATTTGTAATCAATATTTGCGGGTATATTTTGTTGTAAAATAGAAAAACCTCGATACATTTGTGTACCGAGGTTATGCTAAACACCAAACCGATAAGCCGGATTCTGTTTTTTGGCCGAAACCAAAACTTCTACCATTTATCTGAGCGACCTACCCCCCGACACGGGCGGGCAGCCCTTAACGTCGGTGTACATGGCCTTGCAAGCCGCTAGTCGTACAGCTACCCATATTGCTATTGGTACTGGTAGGCTCTTACCCTACCTTTTCACCCTTACCCCCGGCCTACCACGTAAGCCACAGGCGGTTCTTTTCTGTTACGGGGCTCTACCCTCACGAATACCTGCCCTTTCGGCAGCGCGGTGCCCTATCTTGTCCGGACTTTCCTCCCTTCAAAAGAAGAGCGGTAGAATGGTCTGGTGCGGCTGCAAAGGTAGCGATGATTTACACATTTACAGATAATATAAGGCGTTAAGTTAAAGTTGGGTATAGAATCAGCTAGCCGTTTAACGTAAAATAAGACTTTAGGCTTGGCTTAACTGAAAATCTTTGAAATTAGACCTTACTTTTGCATTGTTATTGCTGTGCTAGTAATAATGAGCTAAAGGAATTGCTAGATATAGTGAAACCTTTGGCTCACACAGCAAACAAGTGTTAAACCTCAAAACCAGATGATTATGAAGCGTATTTCCCTAGTTTTACTTACTGTTTTATGTGGTATATCATTGTCAAATAGCCTTAACGCACAAGGTAAAACGTTGAGTGAAAAGCGTAACGTTTCTGCCTTTGGCAAGATACAGGTTGGAGATGACATAGAGCTGTTTCTTACACAGGGAGATGAACAGCTTGTACGTGTAGAAACCGATAACCATGCTATTGATAATCTAACTACTGAAGTAGTTGATGGAACACTATATTTAAAGGTAAGCCCTCTTCAGAAAAAGTCTAAATTATTAGCCGCTTATGTTACCGTACGCGATTTGAAGGGAATAAGCGCAGTTGGAAAGTCGGTAGTTGTTTTAAAAACTCCGATGTACACCAAAGATGATATCGATATCAACCTATCAGAATCGGCAGTAATTAAGGATGGTGAGCTATCCGGGAACGATGTAAGCGTAAAGATGACCGGTTCTGCTCAAATAAAAGGTATGAAGCTAAAAGGGAAGTCTCTTACTGCTAACATGAGTGGTTCTGCTGAAGCTAGCTTTGATGTAGCGTGCAGTAATGTAACCGTTTCAACAGAAAACAAGTCAGATTTGCAAGTAAAAGGTAAAACAGATAAGCTTTCGGTTGTTGCTCGTAATTCATCAACCGTTAAGAGTAGCTCGCTAAAGTTCCAAGCATCAATTATTGATACTGCCGATGGTGCTTCATATAAGAATTAAGGTGCTGAATTTTAATGATATAAAGAGCAATCATGTTTACAATGGTTGCTCTTTTTATTTATATAAATAGATTATTCCCTCAAAAACCTTATTTTTACATGTTATATTAATAACTAATTGTACTAGTAAAAATATTTTTTTATGAAAAAACTACTCATTATCATTTCATTACTGTTCTTGTCATCACTAACAGTAAGTGCGCAACGCTCGGCCGATTGGAAGGTTGAAGTTGAAGGTAGCATACAGCAGCTCTACTTTCATGAGCTAACAGGTATCCCCATTGCTGTTACAAGCGGCTCATACTATGGTATAGATGTGAGCAAGCAAAGCGTGCTATGGAAAGTTGATAGGGCTACTTTCCTATCCTTATCAAGCGTTGTTGAAACCGATGCTAACTATCAGGAAGTAGCATCAACCCCCTATGCAATTATCAACCATAATTTGGTGGATGTTAGAGACGGTAAGCTTATTATGGATAAGGCCGGAGACCAAATTAAACGAATAAAAGATTATGATATAATTATTCCTGCCGGAGTGTTGTTGGTGGAAGCTGTTGTTGAGAACGACGTTAAGGTATTTTGTGTAGATGTAAAGCAAAACAAGGTACAGTGGCTTAGTCCGTCAATTGGAAGTACCAGCGGTTTAAAAGAAGCATCAAAGTCCCTGGCTGCTATATCTAACCCCTTTAGTCCCGGTAAGTTTCTTACCATGATGGATAACAACGGCAACTTTATATATAAGTACGGAAAGAACCTGGTATCCTTAGATAAGAATACCGGTGCTATCAGATGGAACAGTGAGCTGAATCCCGGCTATGCGTTTTTCAACCAAAGCGGGGATCGTCTTATGGTTGTTGAACCTAAGGGTGGATTAAAGTCAATGTTGGCTGCGGCAACTCTCTCTTTTGCAAAAGCAATGGCGCTAAGCAAAGACGTTCACGGTGTTGACCCCGAAACGGGTAAAACGCTTTACGATTTGAAGCTGGATGACAACTTTGTTTGGATGCAGGATTTTGGAGATAACTTTTTTGTAGCAACCACCGGTGGTGGTAATTTTTATAAGTATGCCGATGCTAGCAAGAAATGGAAAAAAGATTTTGATGAAAAAAGAATACACTCTATCGAGCAAACTCCGGAAGGATACCTGATTGCTTACGCTAACATGCGTATGATGATAGGAGAAGATGGTAAAAAGGTATGGAAAAAGGCAGAAGAGATAGATGATGTTGCCGAAGATGTGGACTACAACCGTTACGACTATGAAAGTGGCTACTACCTAATTGCTTATCCTGAATTTGTAGGCTGCTACAAGACGGGTGAGAAAAAGAAACTATGGTCGCTGGGCACAAATGACGATGCCAAGGTAATGTTTGATGCTGCCAACAAGAACCTAGTGCTGCTTGATGGCAAATCGTTGTATATAATTAATCCTGAAAAGAACGCTGCAAAGCCTAAAGGCCTTAAGCTTAGCTTAGAAAAGGCTGATGACATTTCTTTAGTAGAAACACGCAGTAACGGCTACTACATTTCCAGCGCCTGGGAGTATGTTATTACAGATTTCAGTGGTAACGTTAAGACCCAGAAATATTACACACAACCGGGAGAAACCGGCCGTCAGCTGCTAAGTGTTGGCGCAGGGCTCTTGGGTGCTGTCGGACAGGTAACCGTTCAGCTGGGAGCCGCTAATGTAGTTTTCGGAGCCTTTGCTCCTGCCGGACAGCAAGCCTCTAACAACCACAGCAAAGGAGTTAACCAAGTATATGCCGGCTTAGGTATGATTGAGGTAAGCGATTACCTAACCGCCATTGCAGGCAGCCGCTACAACGCGTCTAAACAGCGTAACAACAGCGCGTTCTTCTTTACAAAGGGAGATAACAGCCAGAAGCTACTGGTAGAAGTATCAAAGGATAGCGGAGAAGAGCTGGATAAGCTGGTATTCAACAACAATAAACCCTTATACCAAGTAGATGAGGTGAGTAAGGTGGTTTTCTATGCCAATAATAAAGAGGTACAGGCATTTAAAATGAAGCAGTAATTCCCATACTATACTTGATGACAAAAAAAGCCTGCGGTTGTATAACCGCAGGCTTTTTTTGTTTTATAGGTTTCTTCAAAACCGAGCCGTCATGTCGAGCGAAGTCGAGATATCCGCTGAATAAATCAACAATAGTAGTGGCACTTCCCACACTATCGTTTAACATTTCCGAACCTTTACCTACCTCTCGACAATTTGAAATTTGATTAGAAAGAAGAGCGATAGATTGCTTCATCAAACCCTTTTGGGCTTGCATTATTGCTCCGCTTTAGGTTGGAACCTAAGCTAAGAAGCCTATAGGCTCTAGAAAATATAGGCAAAGCATATAAAGCAACTAGCCCCAATTAACTGATTTACAATCAGTGCAATAATAAAGTAAATATAAATTTAAAACTTCGATGTTTTTACAAGAAACTGAAAAGTTTCTTTATTTATAATGCGCTATAAATAAGAATAATATTGTTGATTGTGGATGATTTGTGGGTATCCGTTATTTTAGTTCTTAACGGGTTAAAATTATGTTGTTAGGTGTACTTCATTTGGACAAATTTTTAGTCTGAAGTCGTATAATGTTTGCTCAGATCATAGGGAACCTGCCCTTCCCCATTTTAGTGTATTTGTTAAAACATACTACTCGAAACATTTTTGAGTTTTGCGAAAAAAACTTATCTCTGATGGTATCAAATGATAGCATTGAATGGAAGAATGACACAGTACGTATTTCGGGAAGAGTAGATTTTGCGGAATGTTTGTTGTTTTGGCAACCTGAAGTATTCCACAATATGCCTATGTGGATAATACGACTGAGACAGTACCAACCGATGAAAAATTGCTGTAAATAAAAACAGATGTCTCGACTTCGCTCGACATGACAAAGGGGAAGCGACAACGCGCCGTCATGTCGAGCGAAGTTGAGACATCTGTTGAAAAACGTACCAGCAAATTCGATAAAAAGAAGAGCGGCAATGCAATTGCCGCTCAGCGTGACGTTAACTTGTGGAATTATCTATCTCAAATCCACCACCTCATACCCCTTGTATTTCGATTGATCAAATACCAGTAGCTTATCATCAATGCTAACGTTGGGTAAAAACGATGTTACTTTTACGGTATAGGTGGTAGCATCTTTTCCAATGTAGCTTACCGTATAAGGATTTAATGAGCCTTTCTCAACCTGTAGCTTAACCATTGAGTAGGCGGCTTTTTTATCCTTTGGGTAGAACTCAACTTCCTCAAGGGTTTTACCCGCCTTATTTACTGTTCCCTTGTAGGTGTACTTAAAATCTTTATTGTTAACGGTAAGAAACTTTATAGGGTTATCAAGCATATCGCTACTGTTGGGGTCAACCTGTTGAACGGTTATTTCCTCCACCTCGTCCATTACCGTCCATTTGGCTGTTCCGTTGCTATATACTTCCATATCATCCATAGTCAGCTTAAAGGCTTTACCCTTAGCCTGTACCCTGCCCTCTTTGGTATCAACGGTTTTGTTTACTTCGTCGTTAGTGGTAAACGAGAACTTGATATCCATACTCTTATATGAGTTCATGGTTTGTGATAGCTTATCAAGCAAATCCTTTGCTTTATCCTGCGCCGAACCAACAACGCACAACATTGTCATAGCAGCGATTACAAGCAGTAGTTTCTTTATCATATCCCTTAGTTTAATGTGGAAAAGAGTATCAAGTATTGTGCCAAATAGCATTTATGCGGGCTGAAAGCCCTGCTTACATCAGCCCAACGCAGCGCGTTGGGTTTAGTTGGCAACTTTATTTTGCGCGCGAACCCCTTAATTGCCTCAAAGAACTGTTGGTACTTCGCGTGCTAGGAGATTCGCTTATATAATAACCCAGGGCGTCGCTACGCTCTGCCGTTGGGCTGAAATAAATTGCCACTTTGTGGCGTTTCAAAAGATTGTTTACCGCCCTGCGCCCCTTAACGAGCGAAGTATTTCGTCAAGCGTTTCAAAGTCGGATACCAATACCTGACGTGCTTTACTACCTTCTGATGGCCCCACAATACCGGCCAACTCCAGCTGGTCCATAATACGACCGGCACGGTTGTAACCCAGCTCCATTCGGCGTTGTATAAGTGATGTTGAGCCTTGCTGATGTTGAACAACCAGCTTGGCTGCTTCTTCAAACTTATCATCCAGCTTGTCCAGGCTTGTTATTTTTACAGCACCTTCCGCATCCTCTCCCTTATACTCCGGCAGCTCAAATGCAGTTACATATCCTCGCTGGTTGCCAATGAAATCTGTTATCCGCTCAACTTCCGGTAAGTCAACAAAGGCACATTGAACACGGGTAAGCTCATTCCCGGTTGATACAAGCATATCCCCACGCCCTACCAGCTGGTTTGCTCCCGGTGAGTCGAGAATAGTACGCGAATCGACCATTGATATTACACGGAAAGCTATACGTGCAGGGAAGTTTGCCTTAATTAGTCCTGTGATAATATTGGTAGTCGGTCGTTGTGTTGCTATTATCAAGTGAATACCGATAGCGCGCGCCATTTGTGCCAAACGGGCAATAGGCTCTTCTATTTCACGTCCGGCGGTCATTATTAAGTCGGCAAACTCATCTATAACCAGTACAATGTACGGCAAGAAACGATGACCATTATTGGGGTTCAGCTTGCGGTTTACAAATTTCTCGTTATACTCCTTTACGTTGCGTACCTGAGCCAGCTTGAGCAAATCATAACGGCTATCCATCTCCATACACAATGATTTAAGCGTGTACACCACTTTCTGTGTATCAGTAATAATAGCCTCATCGGCATCGGGTAGCTTTGCCAAAAAGTGCTTTTCCAGCTTGGAGTACAGCGTTAGCTCCACCTTCTTCGGGTCAACCATTACCAGCTTCAGCTCTGCCGGATGCTTTTTGTATAGCAACGAGGTAAGAATAGCATTTAGCCCAACCGATTTACCCTGCCCTGTTGCTCCGGCCACCAAAAGGTGCGGCATTTTGGTAAGGTCAAATACGTAGGTTTCGTTGGAAATAGTTTTACCTAAAGCAACCGGAAGGTCAAACTTAGCCTCTTGGAATCGTGGCGACTTTAGGATAGAAAGCATAGATACCACCTCCGGTTTTTCATTAGGTACTTCAATACCTACTGTTCCCTTACCCGGAATTGGCGCAATGATACGAATACCAAGCGCAGAAAGGCTCAGTGCAATATCATCTTCCAATCGTTTGATGGATGCAATGCGCACCCCTGCTTTTGGCACAATTTCATATAGCGTAACGCTGGGACCAATGGTAGCAATAATTTTTTCAATCCCAACCTTATAGTCAGCAAGGGTTTTTACAATTTTATTTTTATTGCGCTCCAGCTCTTCTTTGGTTACAGAAGCATCTTTATTCTTGTAATCTTCCAGTAACTCCAACGGAGGACGCTGGTAATCACGTATATCCAGCGTAGGGTCATAAAGTCCAAACTCCTGAACCAAATCAGGTTGCTCCTCTCCTTCTACCTTTTCCTTAATTTCTTCCTTTACCTCTTTAACCTCCATGTCAAGCTCAGGCTTATCAGTTCCATCCGGTTGATTTTTTATCCATGAAGGGTCTATTTCAAAGGTGGCTTCAAGAGGCACAAGCTCTTTTCCTCCTTTAACTTCCGGTACTTCAGCTGTACCTGTACTATCATCATCTTCCTCCTCTTCCCCATCCTCCGGTTCTGCGCCTGCATTAGCCGTTGCCGGTTTAACCTTCTTTCTTTTAATAAGGCCGGACAGATATAAAAAGAACTTTTCCAGCTTATCAATTGTGCGACGGTTTATAAAGATACCAAGAAGGATAAGCGCTATAATAAGTGCTATAGCGGTACCTAGGGTACCAATGCTTGCCACCATCCAGCTGCTGATATAGTAACCATGCGCACCCCCCAGCCCATTACCTAGTAATGAACGAAGGCTATGATGTGAGCTTAAGAAAGCTAAAGAAACAGATACAATGATTGCTCCGAATAAACAAGAATACAGCGTTTTATAAAATGGGAGAATTCGAAATTTGAGTAAACGAAGCCCCCAAACAATCATGAATAAGGGAATGAATATTGCTGCAACACCAAACCACTTGCCTACCAACCATGCCGCCAAACGGTAGCCTAACTGCCCACCTTGATTCTGGGCTTCAACGGCTCTGGTTCCCATGCCGGGATTGGTACTGAGACTTTGGTCGTTATCCCAAGTAAAAAAGTAGGAGAAAATTGAAATAAACAGGAAAATAGCAAAGCCTGTAATAGCAATGCCCATAATGAACCTAAACCTGTAATCTTTGTAGAACGGTAGCTTCGTGGTTTCCGGAGTGGCTTCCTTTTTTTGTCGTTTAGCCATTTATTTATATGAATTGATTGGGTTAAAGATTTATAGAACAAAGAACAAAAATATATACACGTCATTGCGAGGCGCTTTTACCGACCCGAAAGGCAACGAAGTTAACCAATCTCTTGAATGAAACAGATTGCTTCGCTTACAACCGAGTTTACGAGTTCGGCAAAGCCAATGACGGCCTTTATGGAAGTCTTTGTTCTTTCATTCCTTATTTAATTTATAAATCAAATAATGTTTCGTAAGCATCAGCAACATCTTCATTGATTTCATGGTACAGCTGTTGTATATCCGTTTGCTTCCATTCTCCGCTACCCCATCTGGCCATTGCGTTGTATGATTTGTTGAAGATACTTTTTTCAATGGGAGCAAGCTGTTGCATTATGCCTGTTCCTTTAGGATTATACAGCAGTGCCCAGTTAAAATACTTAGAACCATTACCCCTCTTTACCGGAAAGACTTTATGCTTGAGTGTTACCACCTTTTCACATAGCGGAGCGTTTTGATTTTTGCCGCTTCTGACTAAAAGTGACGGGAGTTCGCTACCACCCTTTACCCATAATGGCATGGCAACCGAGCATGAGGGAAAACCGAGTGCAGTCCACATGGTTGTGCGCTCTGCCGGTTCTCCTTTTTTTACTCCCTGAAAGACAATTGCAGCCGAAGTGCTGGCACGAGGAATGTAATCCTGGTCGATAACAAATCCGGTTGCTCCGGCAGCGTTGAAATCGTAGTTTTTAAGGTCTGTTCCTAACAATGAGTGGTAGTAAGAACGGTCAGCATTTGAAAATATCCATTCAGGCGTAAATTTTCCTACAGCACGGGCTTGAGAGAACAGGTGTACAGCCGTTTCATGTCGAATGTAACCCATGCCCTCGTCCATTCGCCCTGAATACGAGAAGTTGGTACGAATAAGGTAGCCGTGGGGAGCCAGCAGCTGGTCGTTTGCATCAACCCTCACATAGCGAAAGTTGTTAGCTTCATAGTACGCCGCTCCTCCTTGTGCATCAATAACGGCAAAGTTTGCCTCTACCTTCATAGGTTTTGACAGCGTATCAAGAAAACGCTCAAAATCGGCTAGAGTAGCACAGCATTCCAAGGCCATTCGCATCACAACGCCTTCTTCATCTGCCCCTTTAGTTTTATCATCAAGGTCTTTAAAATTGTATGACGCGGTATTCATTATGCAAAATCCGGCAGAGTTGGTACCCGACCATACAGCCGTATCGTTCACATCTTTACTATCTACCAAACCAATGTATGCGTACTTGCCTTCTGTTGAATATACAAGACGATTTTGTTCGGCACCCGTATCACGATGCTTCCACATAAGCGGTCTGCCATCGGCAGTTGCTTTCCCGGTAATAATAGCCGAGGTACAGGCAAATGTATTAGCTTGTATCAGCGTTAAGGCTAAGCCGAGGCAGATAAATAAAAATAAATATTTTGTTCTAGGCAACATAATCTGATATGGTAAGCATTTTACGACATGGAATTTTCTCCAAAATTAAGCATTCTAACGATAATTGATGAACAGGATAAGCTTATTTAGGCTTACTGTCCTATTTTACAGGCACTTTGCGAAAAAATATTTTGCGAATTTATTTAGAAACAGAATGAAATATAACATTTTTTGCTATTTTTGACACTTACATGATTTTTTTGCTGAAAACTCACCAACTAAAAAACACTAAAAAAAATTAAACACCTAAATTTCACCATTATGAAGAAAAGAACAATCAGACGACTTTGGGTTGTTGTGGTTTCGTTGCTGATAAGCATTCCCGCTTTATCACAATCTACTGTTATTACAGGAAAGATAACAAGTAAGGATGATCGCCAGGGTATTGTTGGAGCATCTGTGCTAGTGAAGGGAACAAATGTTATAGCTATTAGTGACGACAATGGTAGCTATCGTATCGCTGCCTCAAAAGGGCAAGTGTTGGAATTTACTTTTTTAGGATATGTGACCCAAGAACAGACAGTTGACAATAGCAACACTATAAACGTAGAGTTAGAACCTGATGCAACCCAGCTCAGCGAAATAGTTGTAGTGGGCTACGGTACCCAGAAAAAGGAAAATCTAACCGGAGCAGTAAGTAGTGTAGATGTAAAAAAGACCTTGGATAGTCGGCCTATTTCAGATATAGGTAGGGCGTTACAGGGAACTACGGCAGGCTTAAGCGTCAGCTCTATCACAGGTGAAATAGGTACAAGCCCGAAGATTAAGATCCGTGGCGTTGTTGGTTCTTCAAATGGAACTTCAGACCCGTTGATTCTTGTTGACAACGTTGTTGTTCCGGATTTAAGCTATGTAAATCCGGATGATGTTCAAAATATTTCTATTTTAAAAGATGCTGCTTCAACTGCTATATATGGAGCAAGAGCGGCATTTGGTGTTGTGTTAATAACAACCAAAAGTAAGAAGAGTAATGAGAAAACATCTATAAACTACTCGAATAATTTTGCTTGGCGTACACCAACCGCTAAGGCTGAACAGCTGCCTGCTTGGCAGCAAGGTGAGATAAACCTGTTGGCTCTTAACCACTACGGATTTGCACCGGCAACTGAATACAATATGCTGGGTACCATATATATTAGCAATGAGTCTATCCAAAAAATGAAAGAGTGGGAACAGCTGTATGGTGGGCAAAGTTTAGGAAGTGAAATGGTTGACGGTCGTGATTTTGAGTTTAAAAACAATAAGCAGTACTACTACCGCCCTTGGGATTGGTATAGCATGTTTTACAAAGACTGGATGCCCCAGCAGACCCATAACCTTAGCATAAATGGCGGAAATGGTAAGATTAACTACAATGTTGCCTTAGGATACTTAAATCAGGAGGGCATGACAAAGGTAAACCCCGATACCTATGAGCGGTACAACGCTTCAGCAAGCATTAATGCACAAGCCTATAAGTGGCTTAGCATTAGAGCAAATACCATGCTTACCAAGACGGTACGGGAAACGCCATTTATATATAACTCAAGTGCTACTATATATGACTACATGTATTACCTGTGGCGTTGGCAACCCACCTACCCGTATGGAACGTATAACGGACAGCCATACCGTAGCGCTATTACAGAGCTTAACCAGGCCAACATGAATAACACTACGAATAACTATAATAATTTTGGCATTGGTACTACCATCACGATAATAAAAGGGTTAACGATTGATGCTGATTTCACCTATACCTCTGCATTCGGTATGGAAAAAAAGAGTGGGGGTAAGCTATATGGTCTTGACTTCTGGAACGTGAAAAACACTACGGAGTTGAACAACTCATATAAAAACTATGCTGATTCTAAGCTTGACTACGTTCAGCAAATAGACAGTCGGTCTGAAACATTCACTACAAACGCATACGCAACCTATACTAAACAAATTAAAGAGCACTCTTTTAAGGTAATGGCCGGAACCAACCTAGAGTCAAGTGAAAATTCCTCTATGCTTGCAAAAGGTATGAGCATGTTTGATGATAGCAAGCCTGAATTAAACCTTACCTATGGTACGCCATTGGTTGGAGGTAGCCATAAAGAATGGTCTGTTACCGGCTTCTTTGGTAGAATAAACTACTCGTTTAAAGACAGGTATTTGCTGGAGCTAAACGGTCGTTATGACGGTTCGTCGTCTTTTCCTGAGGATAAACATTGGGGATTTTTTCCATCCATGTCTTTAGGTTACCGGATTACAGAAGAGCCGTTTATGCAACCGCTAAAACCATACCTAAGCTCATTGAAGCTGAGAGCATCTTATGGTTCTGTTGGCAACCAAGATGTTGGTTATGATAGATTTCGTTCAACCTTAACCATGCAAAATACATACAATTGGCTTATTGGAGGGGTAAAAACGGTATATCCTTCTACTCCCACAGCTGTAACCCCTTACCTAACATGGGAAACGGTTACAACAATGGATTTTGGTTTTGATGCACGTTTTTGGAAAGATAAAGTAGGATTAACGTTTGACTGGTACAAGCGAACAACCAGCAATATACTAAGTGCAGGAGTTACCTTACCAAATACTTTTGGAGCCAATGCTCCATTACAAAATTACGGAGAAATGGAAACTCCCGGCTGGGAAATAACAATGGATTTTAACCATACATTCGGTAACGGATTAAGAGTAGGTTTTAGCGGACAGCTAACCGATTTCAAAACGAAGGTTACCAAATGGAGCAATGGTGCAAAGAATTTACCGGCATACGATCAGTGGACATCAACTACCTATTACTATGAGGGGATGGTGCTAGGCGACATTTGGGGATATAAGGTAGATAGGCTATTCCAAGAAAGCGACTTTACATGGAACCCTGCTACATCATCATGGGTGCTAAATCCGGATATTGCAAACCAAATAGCGTTAGAAAGCGGAAGCTTTCACTTTGGCCCCGGAGATGTTAAGTATAAAGATTTAGATGCTAGCGGCCAAGTTAATAAGGGAGATAATACGGTTGATAAGCCGGGAGATAAAACCATTATTGGCAACACCCTACCCCGATACCAGTACGGATTTAGATTCAATGCAGCGTGGAAAAACTTCGATTTCGACATATTTTTCCAAGGTGTAGGTAAGCGTAGCCTCTGGGTTGGCGGAAACATGGCAATACCGGGCTATACATCCGGTGAACCTTGGTTTAAAGGACAGGAAGACTACTGGAGACCGGACAATACCAATGCGTTCTATCCCGCTCCAACTGCCTACGGACAAGTTATGAGGTGGAACTACGAAATAAACGATCGCTATATGCTGAATATGGCATACCTACGCTGTAAATCGCTTACGCTTGGCTACACGCTGCCCCAAAAGTTTACACAGAAAATCTACATCAACCGCCTACGTGTTTATTTTACAGCAGAGAACTTATTTGAGTTTGACCACCTTGGTGATATCGCTATTGACCCTGAAACGGGGATTACATCGGGGGTAAATAGCACAGGAGTCATAGCTGCAGACTCTCGCAGCTATGGCCGCAGCTATCCGTACCAGCGTACGCTATCATTCGGCATTCAAATTGGTTTTTAACTCTTAAACATATATAACATGAAAAGAACTACATATAATATATTAGTCTTGTTAGCCACGGTATTGTTGCTTGGAAGTTGCAATACCTATTTGGAACAAAATCAATACGATAGTTTTGATAATACCAACTATTGGACAAACGAGGCAAACGTGAGAGCCTATGCACAAGGATGCTATTTGTCGATTACCACTGCCGCTTCAGAGTATAACTATTTTGTAGGATACGATGCTGATTATACCGTTTTTGGAGGTTACTTTACCGGTGACGGTTATAATGATGATATTGCTTATAACTCACCTAAGCAGCTAAGTAAAAATGTAGATGAAGCTTCGGGGAAGTGGAACTTTGAGAACATTCGGAGAGTAAATATTTTTATTGAGAAAGTGCCTACTACCACCATGAATGACGAAGCGAAACGACATTGGATGGGTGTTGCTCGCTTTTTCCGTGCAATGAGCTACAGTATTATGGTTAAGCGCTACGGAGATGTTCCCTGGTATAACAGGGCTCCTATATCAAATGAAACAGATTACATATACAAAGCCCGCGATCCCAGAATATTGGTAGTTGACAGTATTATGGAGGATTTTAAGTATGCGGTGGCAAATATGAGAATTGATGACGGAGCACAACAAGTGAATAAGTATGTTGCTGCAGCATACATGTCTCGTTGGATGCTTTTCCATGCAACGTGGCTTAAATATCACGGTGCTACTGTTAGCATTCCTATTGTTCCGGTTGATAACGCTAAGCTTAAGAATTACTTTGAAGAGGCTAAGAATGCTGCGTTAGTGGTGATAAATTCCGGGAAGTACGACATTGGAAACACGTATAATGAGCTATTTTCATCAGAAGATCTTACGGGGAATAAAGAAGTTATCTTCTTTAGACAGTATCTTACAGGAGTGTACACCAATGCTCTTATGAGCTACAATAATATTGAAGAGCAAGTGGGAGGTTTAACTAAAAACTGTCTTGACAGCTATTTATGTAATGATGGACTACCAGTTGGTCAATCCACTAAATATCAAGGAAATGCAGACCGTAGAATTCAAGGTGAATTTATTGATCGCGACCCCCGTTTATATCAATGTTTTGTTGATTCGGTTAGGTTAAGCGGAGTTCACTTGGGCTTTTCTCCCGTTGGTTACGCTTGTAAGAAGTTTTTGAACGAAGAATGGCGGGCAACAGGATCTAGCTTTGCAAAAAATAACCTTAGTCCTGCCGATGCGCCTTTGATTCGCTATGCCGAAGTACTGCTGAACTATGCTGAAGCAACCTATGAATTAAGCACAGCTGGTGGGCCGCTGATGACGCAAGCCGATATTGATCTATCAATAAATAAAATTCGGTCACGAGCATTAAAGAAAAATGCGACATCTACAGCCGTTGTAATGCCAAACCTGCAGCTGTCGGGTGGTCAACCGGCAGTGATGGTTGGTGGAGTATTAACTGCTATCAATGACCCCAAGCGAGATTCGGATGTTGATCCGCTTCTTTGGGAAATTAGACGGGAACGCCGTGTAGAGCTTCTTATGGAAGGTTTTCGTAATACAGATCTCAACAGGTGGAGAAAGTTCAGCTACATACCTACAGGCTCATCAAGCGCTCCTACCGATGTTAATATGGGGGCATGGCTTGTAAAAGCCGATTGGCCTCAAATTAATTTTAGCGCTGCAACTCCTAAAGTGAAGCTGTATTACCCCACAGCAGACCAGAGCGCCGGATACATTTGGCCAACTTATGCAGAAATTAATCAGCGTAGCTTCTCTCCCAACGCAATAGAATACGAAAGAAACTACTTGAACGCTATTCCGGTTGCCCAAATTAACCTATATAAAAGCATGGGTTATGAGTTAAAGCAAAACCCCGGTTGGTAAGATTAATACTACAAATTTTAAAAGCGTCTGATAGATTATCGGACGCTTTTTTTGCTTTAGCTCAGCTATACATCTTTAGACCTCTTCGGAAAATATCTTTCACAAATACTATGATTAGAAGTAACGGCAGCCCCGAATTAAGCCGGTGAGTTCGATTGCGCAGGGAGCACTAGCTTTTTTCTAAAGAAGGATGATGCTCCCTGCTCAACCTTAACTCCTACTCCACTACCCCGTATGCAATGCGGAGTAGTAAGGCATTTTCCGAAGAGGTTTATTCCAAATGCCTAAAGTAGTATAGCTTGTGTTCGGGGTACAGCTCAGGGTGAAAAATAGCAACTAGATCTTCCAAAATAATGTGAGGTTGCACCACGCCCGATTCCCAAAAATCACTACCGCCACCGGAAGTTGTACGCGCGTTATTGTTATACATTTTCCGATTTTTAAAGGCCGGGATAGCGGATAAGCGTTCATCCATTTGTCGTACTTCGGCTAAAGAAGTAGCAGCATTTGGATTAAGCCAAAAATCGGCCTCTTGGCATTTTATAAAAGCGGCTTCAAGACTTATAGGTGTACTTTCTACCTTTTGGTTGTTTCCATATAAGTAGTCGCTACCCGAGTCTTTCAGCAAGCAAGCAATGTGTGAGGCTCCGCCCGGTACATACCAAGAGCCTTTGTAGGGAGCGTTAAGCATAACCTTTGGCTTATAGGGAACACCTTCTGCCTTACTCTTAATTGATTCGTAGCGTTGAGCAATTTCGTTGAAACGCTCTTGCGCTATTTGCTCATCGCCAAAGAAAGCGGCCATGGCTACCAACCATTCTGCTTTAGCCAAGGGTGATTGCTCCATGTACTCGCCAATATACACCAGCTTCACGCCCATTTCGTTCAGCTTCTTTTCTACGCCGGCCATCTCTCCTTCTACTCCATAAGCAAATACCACATCGGCTTGTAGCGAGGCTATCAGCTCGTAGGACAGGCTGCTTTCGTAGCCTACATCAAATACCTCTCCCTTACTCACACGCTCACGAATGGTAGGATTGGTAATATAGTTAGCGCCGGATACGGCAACAATTTTATCCACCCTGTTCAACACATCAAGAAAAGCCACATGGGTGGACGATAGGCATATTGCTCTGGTTACCGGATACTTTATATCCTTTGGGTCTGAAGTTGGTGTTTCTGTTAATCGGTACACCATTTCCACATCACGAGCGCCCTGCCAAGGATTGTGTACTTTCAGTATTTTATCCTTACCTAAGGCTAGCAGCTCAAAACGTTGTGCGTAGCGGGGTGTATAGCTTACGGTTGCCGAGCTGAGGTTGGCGCTATTTGCATTTCTGCCTTTGCATGAAAAGAGCAAAAGCGTTGTAGTAATAAGTATGAGAGTATGAAAAGCAGAAACTTTATGAGCAGAAAGCATAAAACAGCGAGTTTATAGTGTAGTTGCAAAGGTATGGATTATCCATGTTAACTGGAAACAAAAGAGGTTGTCTAAAAAGTCGTTTATTAGTTCACGAGAATCGAATATTTGATTTCAATCTCAGATAGGGATACAAAGAAAAGAGGGTGCTTTTGGACACCCTCTTTTGCCAAATAAGTAATTTGTTGTTAGAATACAAAACGAAGCCCTAGCTGCATCGACCATGTACTACTATATGTCAACACATTCTTATATGTTGAGGTATAATAGTCAGCAGCCTTGCTTGTTGAACTAGGCCCATTAAGTGAAAAAGTTGGCCTGCCATCAGCAGTAGCACCTTCATATCTTAGCAAAGGAACGTTATCATATGTTCCTGTTATTTGGGCTTTCCGAATACCCCAATCAGAGTTAATCAGGTTCCCAATGTTAAGAACATCCAAAGTAAGCTGAATCTTGGTTTGGTACTTATTATCCATGATGAATTCTTGCATAAACTTGAGGTCGAATTGGTTTCGCCAAGGCATTCCTGCGCCAAAACGCTCTGCGTATTCACCTTTATGCTTGCTCAAATAAGGATCTTGCTCTACAAACCTGAAGAAAGCATCTGATTGTTCTTGTGGAGACATTCCTGCGCCTTTATTGACAAAAATAATGTCATTAGCATCTTTTGGAATATACATCAAATCCGAGGCTGATTGGCCATCACCGTTCATATCGTTTGAATAAACGTAAGATAAGCGCCCTTGCGAGGCTCCTTCATAAAACAATGAAATAGTTGTGGTTGAAGATGAATTAAGGTAGCCAAAACGGTACGAAACAGACCCTACTACTCTGTGAGGTGTAGAGAAGTTAGAGTAGCTCAATGTGGGATCATTCAAACTACCTGTTGTTACATTAGATCTCCAGGCAGACGCAGCTTGATCACCAGGATTCGAAGTTACGTCTTTTGCTTCACTAAACGTATAAGCCACAAAACCGGTCAAACCATGAGAGAAAGCCTTACTTAACTGTGCTGTAATTGAGTATTGGTAACCCTGAGAAGTATTATCAAGTACCATTGCGGAAGTAGTTCCTGCATTGATTCTATTTCCTGAAGCGGCAGTCCATCTAGGTCGTGTATCCGATCCAACAAAGTAAGTATCAGGTGCTTTTTCGTTAATATTTTGCTGCCAAATTGCATTAACATCCTTTGAGTAAATACCTTCAAGAGTGAAAGTCATTTCCCAAGGTAGCGCGTAATCAAAAGCAAGATTTGTACGCCATACTTGAGGCATCTTAAAATCTTTGCTAACTACCGCTAAGTCACTGGGAGCAACCTGGCCGGGATTATTAGGAAATTGTGTGGGATAGCTAGCAATTTGCGCTTTCCAGTCAGGATTAAATGTAAAACCACTAGGAAACTGTGTTGGACTGCTGAAAGTTACCGTATTTTGCAACACACCAGAGTTAGTGGGTTGATTGGTGAACCATACAAAAGGTAAACGTCCGGTAAAGATACCCGTACCCCCACGAACTTGTAGCGAGCGGTCTCCAAATACATCCCAGTTAACACCTACACGGGGAGAAACCAATAATTGTGGATCTGGCCATTGGCTCACATCCATCTTTTGCCCATTAGCAAATGTAAGTGCTTCAATAGCAGTGTTACGTTCAAGGTCATTGAAGTAGAACGGTAACTCGAAACGAATGCCACCTGTTAACTTCAACTTCTTATTGATTTGCCATTCATCTTGGAAATACACTGAGCCTAAACCAAACTCCAATTCAGAATAGGGATCAATTCCATTAAAGCCGTATGTAATGGAAAACATAGCCGGAGTGGCATTATTCATAAAATCGGCCATAGAATTGTAACGATAGTAGCTGGTAGCAAAGCGCATATATGCATTGCCAAAATACATGTGTTCAAATGAGAGACCTCCGGTTAACGTGTGCTTACCTAAGTATGCAGTGAAATTATCTACTATACTCCAGTTGTTATTCTTTACATCATTACCGTATGTGTATAGTTCATATCCGAATGCTGTGTATGGATAGCCTCCTTCCATAATGTCAACAAAGGGGAATAAATCACTATTTGATCCGCGAGTATCACGAATCTTGGTGTATGTAGCCAACAGTTTATTAGAAAACTTTGATTTAAACACGCTGTTTAACTCACCAGTGATTGAATATACAGAATTTTCAAAGTAGTAGCCAGAGTTGGTAAAGGCAAGTGCTTTATCGCTAATACGTCCTGTATTAAGTGATACCGGAGCACTTGTAGAATTTACCAAAACATCATTTGTAGAAACAACTTGGTTGTATCGAACGGATAGTTTATGGTTTTTATTGATGTTCCAATCTAAGCGTGCAAGTATTTTGTAGTTATCGCTTGAAAACTGTCCGTATTCCCATGTACCCGGATCGTACTGATACGTGTCACCTAGATATTTTTTCAATGCTTTCAGATCGTCTATTTTAGCGCGTGATATGTATGAAGCAGAAACCGCATTACCATCTGTACTGGCTTTCCAAGGAGTACTGGGGAAGATGGAGTTTTCTAATTCACCATTGACAAAGAAGAATAACTTATTTTTGAGTATTGGACCTCCAAGACTTGCGCCCCATGTTTGTTTTGAACTCTTATCAAGGTTAAGCTTCACATCTTCAACTCTAGTACCTGTGAATGATTCGGGACGTTGGTAGGTATAAATTGAACCTTTGAAGAAGTTTGTACCACTCTTGGTTACAGCATTTACACTCGCTCCAGTAAAATTAGACTGACGAATATCATAAGGTGCAATACTTACTGAAATTTCTTCTACAGCGTCTAATGAAATAGGCTGAGCATCACCACCCGGGAGGTTACGAGTTGCACCACTCAATCCAAAACTGTTGTTAAATGCCGAACCGTCAACCGTGATATAATTATAACGACCATCTCGCCCCGCAAATGAATTACCTTTCGCTTGAGGAGTTAAGCGAGTAAAGTCGTTAATACTACGGTTAACGCTGGGTAAGTTTATAATTTCCTCGCGACCAACGCTGGTTACAGCTCCTGTTTTATCAGTTGCAGCCGTTTTTTTCTTAGCAACAATTACTGACTCCGATAGAGTTAACGATTCCTCTTGTAGTTCAATATCAATAACGGTAGGATTTCCAAGTGATACAGTAATACCCTCTACAACTTGAGTCGTAAAACCAACAAACGATACTTCTACTTTGTAGTCTCGACCAACCCTTACCGCAGGTATGGTATAACGACCATTACTTTGTGTAGTGGCTTGGTAAACTGTTCCCGATGGTACATGTGTAACTTTCACATATGCTCCGGGGAGTGGATCACCTTTCATCTCTTTCACAAATCCGGCGATACTACCGGTAGTCACCTGCGCAACAGCCGCTCCTGCGAAAGCAAAGAACAGCAGCGCAAACATTGAAATTCGAATTAGCTTTTTCATTTGATGTTAGTATTTAGTATTTGGTTTATTGTCGCTTAGCGTGAAATACTCTTTCTATTTACTCTGCAAATGTATGCTAAAAATAGTAAGGCTTCATTATCGGAAGGTTAACTGAATACTAAATCAAATTTTATATATATCATTGTAAATAAGATACTTATGCAATAAATAAGTCAGCTGATTTATGCTTAATACCTTTAGTTATAATATCAACATAGAGTAAAAGTTATTAACACTCATTAAGTGGAATTCAAAAATTTGAGGAATAGATAAAATTGCCTTACCTTTGTGCCAACATGTGGAAAAATTTGGGCTGCTTGCAACCACACAAAAAAATGCTAAATCGCAATATTTGTCTATTCTTTTAGTGTTTGCCCTCCCCTATTTTTCCCAACCTTAAGTTTTATTATTGTTGAATAGCTGCCTTATTTCAAAGGTGGCATAAAATTTAAAGATATGGGATATCTATTTACATCAGAATCGGTTTCAGAAGGACATCCGGATAAGGTTGCCGACCAAATTTCAGACGCTATTCTTGATGAGTTTCTTCGTCAAGATGAGTATTCTAAAGTTGCTTGTGAAACGCTCGTAACCACGGGGCTTACCGTAATCAGCGGAGAGGTGCGCTCTTCAGCTTACGTTGATGTTCAAGCTGTAGCACGGCGTGTAATTAACCGCATTGGCTACACAAAAGCAGAGTATAAGTTTGACGGAGACTCTTGTGGGGTTATTTCTGCCATACATGAGCAGTCACCGGATATTAACCAAGGTGTAGTTCGTAAAAAGGCTGAAGAGCAAGGTGCGGGCGACCAAGGCATGATGTTTGGCTACGCTTGTCGCGAAACAGACGATTACATGCCGCTATCGCTGGTGCTATCGCACATTATTTTGTATGAGCTCGCAGCCATTCGTCGTGAGGGCAAGAAAATGCGCTACCTGCGCCCTGACGCTAAATCTCAGGTTACTATTGAGTACAACGATAATAACCAGCCCTTGCGCATACACACCATCGTTGTATCTACCCAGCACGATGATTTTGATGGTGAGAAAGCCATGCAGGAAGCTATCAAGAAGGATGTACAGGAAGTGCTTATTCCTCGTGTAAAGAAACGCCTACCAAAAAGAGTGCAGGCTATAGTTAAGGATGATTATATACTGCACGTAAACCCCACCGGAAAGTTTGTAATTGGCGGGCCTCATGGCGATACCGGTCTTACCGGACGTAAGATTATTGTAGATACCTATGGTGGAAAAGGAGCACATGGCGGAGGCGCATTCTCCGGCAAGGATTCCAGCAAGGTTGACCGTTCGGCCGCTTACGCAGCACGACACATTGCTAAGAACCTGGTTGCAGCAGGTATAGCCGAAGAGGTGCTGGTACAGGTGGCCTACGCCATTGGTATTGCCAAACCTGTAAGCGTGTATGTGAACACATACGGCACAGGACATGCCAAATATACCGATGGACAGATTGCCGATAAGGTTGCAGAAATTTTCGACCTTCGTCCGGCAAAAATTGTAGAGCGTTTTGGCTTAACCAACCCTATATTTGAGGTAACCGCTGCATACGGACACTTTGGCCGTGATTCTTATAAACAGAAGGTTGAGCTATTCCGTAATGGCAAGAAGCAAGTAAAAGAGGTAGAATTCTTTGCTTGGGAGAAGCTAGATTATGTGGATAAGCTGAAAGCTGCGTTTAAGCTGAAATAAATAGCACATGGTTAACGCAGATGAACACAATTAATATATACTGTGTTCATCTGCGTTTTTCTATGTTATCTATGTGTCATTTTCACGGTATTACTGCTTCTTCTGATAAATCTTACAACTTCACCAATCCATAGAACCAATGAGGTGGAACCGATTATTATCAACCAATCTTTCACAGACAGAGGAACAGTTCTAAATACCTCTCCACCAAACTCAACGATAAGTACCTGTCCAATCAGTATAATAAGGGCTACCACCATAAAGCCTGCACTCTTTTGTATTTCATAGAATGCCGATTTGCCGGAAAAGAAGGCTTTTGCATTAAACATATTCCAAAACTGCAGCATTACAAACAAGGTAAAGAAGAAAGACAGGTCGTAATCACCCAGTACGCCATCAACGCTAAACCTGTATAGCAAGCATAGCATTATGGCAACAAACGATAAGCCTACGAATAAAATGTTATAACGCATTGCCGGTGTAATGATAAACGCATTGTTCCTACGAGGTTTGTTTTCCATTACCTTCTGATTAGGTGGCAGTGATGCTAATGCTCCTGCCGCAAACGTATCCATAATCAGGTTTACCCAAAGCATCTGCGTAACGGTAAGCGGAACTTCTTGTCCGAAAATAGAACCGAGCAAAACAATGGTGAGCGCTGCTACGTTTATGGTAAGCTGAAAAATAATGAAACGCTGAATGTTTTGGTATAGCGAACGTCCCCACATTACGGCGGTGGCAATGCTATTAAATGAGTCATCAAGCAGCGTAATATCACTAGCCTCTTTAGCAACAGATGTACCCGTACCCATTGATAGGCCAACGTGAGCATGATTTAGTGCAGGAGCATCATTAGTACCATCTCCGGTAACAGCCACAACCTCATTATTCTTTTGCAGCAGCTGTACCAACCGTTGTTTATCTGTAGGCCGGGCGCGACACATAACTTTAAGCGATTTTACCCGTTTTTGAGCCTCTTCATCCGATAGCGCTTCAAATTCAACGCCACTAATAATATTGTACAGCTTATCGCTCTCGTTCCATATACCTATTTGGCGGGCTATTTCTTTTGCAGTACCGGGTGTGTCTCCCGTTACAATCTTCACATCAATACCGGCATCCAAACACTTTCTCACAGCAGCAGGAACATCTTCTCGTATAGGGTCTGAAATGGCAGCTACGCCAAGATAGGTAAGGTTGATGTTTGCCAAGTGTCCGTTCTCAAATCGAGGTTTATCGTCTTCAACAATTTCATAGGCAAACCCTAGCGTTCTCATTGCCTGATTTTGGTATTGTGTCAGCAGCTCCTCAATGGTCGGCTGTACCTCTGCTATAGGTTTTTCAACTCCATTTTCCCATAGCACTTGCTTACATTTAGAAAGCACTATTTCGGGTGCTCCCTTCATGTATAGTATTTTCTTTTTTAGAGAAGGAGAATATACCAGTGTAGCCATATACTTCCGCTCGGTTGAAAAGGTAAGCTGTTCAATAACTTTAACCTCTTCTCTATAGTCTAAGTAGTTTATGTTTTGCTTGTGTAGCCACAGTAGTAACGCGGCTTCGGTGGGGTTGCCAAGCGATTTTACCTTTTGCGGCTCGGAAAAGTCAAGGTATGCAGTAGAGTTAATAGCAATCCCTTCACATACTATAGTGCTTAATTCATTAGCTCCTAATTCTTGATTGCTCAATGCAAAGAATTTTGTTTCATATACCTGCATTTGGTTTTGCGTCAACGTTCCCGTTTTGTCGGTACAAATAACGGTTGTTGCGCCCATAGTTTCACAGGCGTGCATTTTTCTTACAAGGTTATTATTTTGGAGCATTCGGCGCATGCTTAACGCCAAGCTCAGGGTTACGCTCATAGGTAAGCCTTCGGGAACTGCAACAACAATCAACGTTACAGCAACCATGAAGTAGTGTAGAATACGACTTGCTACCTCAAGGCTGACCCACGACTCCGATTTTACCGGATTTATGCCAAATATAAAGCCGATGGCAGCCAAAACAACAAACGTAAGTATCCCTATCCCTATCCATTTTAACCAGCTGCCTTCTTCGATACATTTTGGTACGGTTTTCTTTTTTCCCAGCAGCTCAAACGCGTCGTAAATAATAGGCACCCAAACTTTTGCCAACGCAACCATTGCCGAAAGTATTGTTATGCCAATTGATCCCAGCTGCGTGATAGTATAAGTAGTGTTGCCTAAGAATAAATCTTTGACAAAAAGCGCAATGAATGTTAGCATGGCAAGCGTAAAGCCAATTACACCAATAAACTTGGCAAGCCTTCCCAGCTGTTTGTTCAACGGAGTTATTTCTCCGCTCATTTCCGTTGCCTCTTGTGCTACTTTTCCATATTCTGTTGAATCACCAACTTTTTTAATTTCAAGAACACCGTGTCCGTCCATCACTTTGGTACCACGCATAGCCCAGTTAGAAGGGTAAGTTGCATCGGCATGGAAGTGGGCGGAATTAATAGTTTTGTCAATAATCGGCTCTCCGGTTAAGCAGGACTCATCAATTTGCAGCGCGACAGCATCCAGCAGCTCTCCATCGGCCGGAACTTCCTCTCCGGTTTCCAGCAGAACAATATCACCAACCACAATATCTTTTTTCGGAACCTCGCATACGTTACCATTGCGGATTACTTTAATTAGGGTATCGTCGTTAACCTGGTTCAGCACATCAAACTTCTTGTTGGCATCAAGCTCAAACCAAAAGGCTACGCCTGTTGCTAAAAATATAGCACAAAATATTCCTATGGTTTCTGCAAATTCCCAGTGTACAAAAGATATACCCAATGACAGGAACGCCGCAATAAGCAGTATGCGTATAATGGGGTCTTCAAATTTTTCCAGAAACAGCTTCCAAAGCGGTTCACGTTCGGGTGGGGTTAGTACGTTACTACCATGCTGATTACGACTTTCTATTACCTGTTGGTCGGTAAGTCCGGTGTAGTGTTTTTTTTGTGTCATTGTAGGTTATTAAACAGCTGCATTAAGAGCAAACAAGCTGTTGAGTAAGTATAACGTTTAAAATATCAACAATGTTAACAGTACTACATATAGAGCTGGGTGCAAACCGATTTTATTCTCACAATCAACTATTTAGCTCAAATACTTTAATAATATATTGAATATTATTATTAGACTTTACAAAATTTAAAATATTAATATTCAATATCTTAAACAAATTAGTACGCTACCAAAGTTATACATTCTATACAATATTAGACTTTCCGGAAAATATGATAAACAACATTAAAACTCATTATTATGCTTTCGCAATAAGTAATAAAACAGAAGTTATAAGTCGCATTAGCCTTTTAACCCATTAATATAAGTCTAAGAATAAAGATGATTTGTTAGCATATTTTGTTGTTATCGGAAAATATTGTAGGTTTGTCGAAAATACACTAACTAAATGGATGCACTACTTTTACTAGGAGATGAAGCTATTGCCCAAGGGGCTATTGATGGTGGTTTATCGGGTTGCTACGCCTATCCCGGCACGCCATCAACCGAAATAATGGAGTATATTCAGCACAGCAAAGAGGCTGCCGAAAAGGGTATTCACCGCGTATGGTCAACCAATGAGAAGACCGCTATGGAAGGTGCCATCGGTATGTCTTATGCCGGAAAGCGTGCCATTGTATGCTTTAAGCATGTGGGGCTTAACGTTGCCGCTGATGCGTTTATGAACTCAGCAATGACCGGAGTTAACGGCGGGCTGGTAGTTCTTTCGGCTGATGACCCATCAATGCACTCATCGCAAAATGAGCAAGACTCACGCGTGTATGCTAAGTTTGCTATGATTCCTATTCTGGAACCCAGCAACCAGCAAGAGGCGTATGATATGGCCTATGGTGCATTCGAACTCTCCGAAAAGTTAGGTACACCCGTAATGATGCGTGTAACCACACGTTTGGCACACTCAAGAGCAGGTGTTGTTCGTAAGGTTTCCAAGCCCGAAAACAAGATGAAGCTACCCGGCTCTCGCCAGTTTATTCTTCTGCCTGCCATTGCCCGCGCTAACTATAAGAAGTTGCTGGCTAATCAGACAGTATTTGAGCAGGCTTCGGAGACTTCTCCGTTCAACAGCTACATTGACGGTAAAAATAAAAAACTGGGTATTGTTACAGCCGGCATTGGCTACAACTACCTTATGGAGTGCTATCCTAACCGTGATATACCCTACCCCATTGTAAAGATTACCCAATACCCCATTCCTCGCAAGCAGCTGGAGAAGCTGTACAACGAGTGCGATGAGCTACTGGTTGCAGAGGATGGCTATCCGGTAATAGAAGAAATGCTGAAAGGCTACTTTAATACGGGAAAGACTATACACGGTCGCTTAGATGGAACGCTTCCACGCGATGGCGAACTTAGCCCCGCTGTTATGGCAAAAGCCATGGGCATAGAGATGAAGGAAGGACAGGCTGTTCCTGAAGTAGTAAAAGCCCGCCCGCCCCAATTATGCCAGGGATGCAGCCACCGTGATGTTGCCGATATGATTAACGCAGCTGTTGCTGATTACGGTAAGGGACGTGTATTTGCCGATATCGGTTGTTACACGCTAACCGCTATGCCTCCATATAACACTATTGATACTTGCGTTGAAATGGGAGCATCTATTACCATGGCTAAGGGCGCTGCCGATGCAGGCTTAGGCCCCACCGTTGCGCTAATTGGTGACTCTACTTTTACCCACTCGGGTATGACGGGTTTGCTTGATGCTGTTAACGAGAACGCCAATATAACTGTAGTTATTTCTGATAACTTTACTACCGGTATGACGGGTGGACAGGACTCTGCCGGAACTAACCGCTTAGTGAATATATGTACCGGATTGGGCGTTGCCCCCGAGCACGTAAGGCTGATTATGCCTATCAAAAAGAATGCTGAAGAGAACTTACGTGTTATGAAGGAAGAAATGGCTTATAACGGCGTTTCGGTTGTTATAGCTCAGCGTGAGTGCGTACAGACATTCTTGCGCAAGGCTAAGGCTAAACGGGCAGAAAAAGGTGCGGAATAAGTATAACCCCGCTGACAGAAAAATAAGAGCATAAAATTAAAAAATAAGCAGATGAAAACAGATATAGTACTAGCAGGGGTTGGCGGACAAGGAATTCTTTCCATTGCCTCGGTTATTGGTTTAGCTGCCGTTGAAAGAAAGCTGTTTCTTAAGCAAGCCGAAGTACACGGAATGAGTCAACGAGGTGGTGATGTTCAGTCTCACCTTCGCCTTTCGGACAAGGAAATTGCCTCCGATCTTATTCCCCTTGGCGGTGCAGACATCATTCTTTCGGTAGAACCGATGGAAGCCCTTCGTTATCTCCCCTATTTGTCTCCAAATGGCTGGTTAATAACGAATACCACTCCTTTTATAAATATTGACGGTTATCCTGAAACAGATAAGCTACTGCATGAAATTAAAAAGTTACATAACCATGTAGCCTTTGATGCTGATGCAGTTGCAAAGGAATTAGGTAATCCTAAGGGATCTAACATTGTTATGCTGGGAGCCGCTTCTCCTTACCTTGGAATACCCTTTGAAAGCCTCGAAAACGGTATTCGGAAGCTATTCGGACGTAAGGGTGAAGAGCTGGTAGAAGCAAACCTAAAGGCGCTACGAGCCGGAAAAGAAATGGCTGAAAAGAAGTAGTATTTCTTTAACATTACCCAATAAAAAAATCCGCTTAGGCTTGCTAAGCGGATTTTTTTATTGGGTATAAGCTCACTCTTTGCTAATAATAATGGATTAGAAGTCAGTCATGGTCGGAAGCTTTTTATATGATAGCTTCCAGCCACTTGAGGCACCTACAATCGTCCTGAAAGGACAACTTAGCTCAGCCCAACGCAAACGAAGTGGCGCGCTGGGATAGCGTGCGAAAAGTTGACTGCGCCCTGAAAGGGCAGCTTATATGGCTATCCCTTTTAAGCCGCCCTTTCAGGGCGCAGTAAGCAAGGGGATGTCATTTTCCCAATGCGTTGCCATTGGGCTGAACCGAGTTTACGAGCTCACCGAAGGTAAATAAGCTGGTCTTCCAGACCGGCAATTAAAACAATAAGTTCATTGCTAATAATTTGAAATCTTCCGACCATGACTGATTAGAAGTAACGGCAGCGCATACGGCGTTATTGTTGTTCACCTCATTTTGGGATTGCTTAGGCGATAGAAAATTACAGCTTAGCTATTTTCCGAAGAAGTCCATTCTACCTTCCCCTCTCAAAATTAAGTTAAGGGTAAAAGCACATTCATGTCGAGTTTTTGCTATTTTTACAGGTCATTATCTAGAATCTATGCAATGCAAGAAAACCTGATTCCCAATAACGAACAGCTTAACTACATACAATTAGCAATAAAGCTAGCCAAAGACAACGTTGATACGGCTCAAGGCGGACCGTTTGGAGCGGTGATAGTAAAGGATGGAAAAGTAATATCGGCTGCGGCTAACACGGTTACGCATAGCAACGACCCTACTGCTCATGCCGAAGTAAACGCTATACGCCAAGCCTGTGAGGGCTTGCAAACTTTCGATCTTAGCGGTTGTGAAATTTATGCCAGCTGCGAGCCCTGCCCCATGTGTCTTTCGGCCATTTACTGGGCACGTATAAGTAAGCTGTACTATGCTGCAGATAAAAATGATGCCGCATCAGCCGGATTCGATGACTCTTTTATTTACGAAGAGTTGGCTAAGCCCGAAAATGAGCGTAGCATTAAAATATGCAGGTTAACGCCAAATGAAGCAGCTGAGCCGTTTGAAAAATGGAAGCAGTCAACCGAAAGAATCGAATACTAAAGCATGAGACCAAGGTTTATACTAGCGTTATTGCTCCTACCCTTTCTATGGGCAGGGTGTAAACAACCGGCAAAGAAGGTAGAAACAAGGCTTATTCAAGCATGTTTTGTTTCAGATACAGAACCGGTATCAAAAGATTCATGTGTTTCGATTTTGAACAAGCGCTTGTACGCTTATGATAGCGTATCGACAGTAAGCCAAAATGGCGATACGTTGGATATACGTATTCCTGTAGGTGGAGATGCGTCTGTTTATACGGAGCTGGTAACTACACCCGGAGAGCTGACGATATACGAAACCTACTTGTTCAAAGAAATATATTCAGCTGTAAATGAGCTAAACAAGCTAATGGTTAGCGCAAAGCTTGGAAAAGCACTCTCCATAGAAGGACAAGATTATTCTTTTCTTGATGAGGAAGAATACCCGATTACACATCTATTTTCCGGCTTAGAATACGAATATAGATATGGGGCTTTGCTTGGTTATGTGGCAGCAAAAGATACAGCCTTTGTCAATCGGATGTTTCAGCTAGATGGCGTTCGTGCTTTATTTCCTTCTGATGTTCTGTTTTGTATAGGGCGGGCTGAAAAGGATGGACTATTCCCCTACTACACCATTAAACAACCTAAGGACTATAAGCCCATTGACAACTCAATGATTGCCGGAGCAAAAACGGATTTTTCTCCTCAGGGCTACTGCCAAACTTGTGTAACGTTGAAAGAACCGTATGTTTCACTGTGGGCTGAAATGACGGGTAATAACGTGAATAAAAGTTTATCTATAGTTATTGACGGCATAGTAATAAGCGATCCAATAGTGAATAGCCGGATTGATGGCGGAGCGTTTTGTATAAGCGGTAACTTTAAACAGCAGGAGATGAAAGTATTAGCAAGTGTGCTAAACGGAGGTTATTTGCCTGCCCGCATACAAATGGTGCGCTAATTTGAACTTAACAACAATATAATAAACCTAAATTATATGCTATGAAAAAACTTACCTTAACCTTAACCTCGCTGGTGCTCGCTATTACCTGTTTGTGGGCGCAGCCTATTCCTAAAGTTACTCCCGAATCAGTAGGCTTGGATAGCAAGCGGTTGGAAATGGCCGATAACGCTATCAACAAATCTATAAAATCCAAAGAAATTCCGGGTGCTGTTTTGGCCGTAGTCCGTGATGGTAAGCTTGCTTACCTGAAAGCATACGGGAATAAGCAGGCTTACCCCACAACCGTGCCTATGACAGAGAATACGGTATTCGACCTTGCGTCAGTAAGTAAAACCGTATCAACCGCTATTTCAACCATGATACTGATTGAGCGTGGACAGCTGCGGTTAAACGATAACGTTTCTCAATACATTCCGGGCTATAAGGGCTGGAAAGACAGCACTACCGATAAAGAAAAAAGCATAAAAGTTATCGATTTGCTTACGCATACATCCGGCTTACCTTCTTACGCTCCGGTAGATGTGCTGCAAAAGAAATATAAAACTCCTAACCCCGACGGTTTAATAGAACATATCTGCAACGTAAAACGTGAGTCGGAACCTGAAACGCGTATGAACTACAGCTGTCTTAACTTCATAAGCCTGCAACGCATTATTGAAACCATATCGGGGCAAACGCTGCAACAGTTTGCTCAAGAAAATATATTCAAGCCGCTGGGAATGGTACATACCGACTACAACCCTACCGGAGAAACCTTAGCACTTACGGCTCCTACCGAAAAGCAAAAAGACGGCAGCGTTCTTTTGGGACAAGTACATGACCCGCTAGCACGTATTATGAATGGCGGAATATCAGGAAATGCCGGTATTTTCTCTAATGCGGAAGACCTTGCCATACTTGCCGCCATGCTAATGAATGATGGTGAGCTAAACGGTGTTCGCATACTCAGCCCGCTTACCGTAGAGGCTATGCGCACCGTTCCATCGGGTTTTGAAAAGTTTGGTCGCTCTCTCGGTTGGGATGTTAGCTCCGGTTACGCATCAAACAAAGGAGATTTATTGAGCCCTCAAACATACGGACATACAGGCTATACCGGAACATCAATAGTAATTGATCCGGTATCAAAAACGGCCGTTATTTTGTTAGCGCACCGCGTGCATCCCGAAGATAAGGGAGGTGTAGTACGCCTGCGTGCTGTTGTTGCTAACGCTGTTGCAGGAGCAATTATAAAGTAAGTTATGAATTAAGAATTATGAGCTATGAATGGAGCGGAGAAAGTTCTCTTACTCATACTCATTATTCCTAGTTCCTTATTCCTAACTCTTAACTCTAATAACCATGTCAAAACTCTCTCGTCGAAGCTTTCTGAAGCTATCCGCACTATCGAGTGCAGGCGTACTTATAGGTTGCAAAACAGGACCCTCAAAAATAACCACCTCCGCACAGTTTGATACTATTGTGAAAGGAGGGTTAGTATATAACGGAAACGGCGGTACTCCCATAAAAGCCGACGTTGGTATCAAGGATGGAAAAATTACCGCTATTGGTGATTTAGGCGATTCTACCTACAAGATAGTTAACGCCGAAGGTATGGCCGTTAGTCCGGGCTTTATCGATATTCACACGCATACTGATACAAAACTACTGATTTGTCCTCAAGCCGACAGCCGAATTTATCAAGGTATAACCACTGATGTTGGCGGAAACTGTGGAGGCTCTCCCTTTCCTCGTTCTAAGGAAGATGCGGAACGTATAAAAAGCATACCACTTTCAGATCGTGATGAGTGGGCTGATTTGGATGAGTTCTTTACTTTTCTCGAGCAAAAGAAAATATCCATCAACTACGCTACATATACCGGACATGGCGATATTCGTGCAGCCATTGTAGGCGCTAACGATGTACAACCAACTGCCGACCAGCTGCGTGAAATGAAGAAGCTGCTACAGCTTACGCTCGACCAAGGTAGTATGGGTATGAGTACCGGATTGGAGTATGCACCCGGTAGCTACGCATTGGAGCAAGAGCTGTCGGAGCTATGCAAGGTTATAGCCCAAAACAACGGCCTTTACGCAACACACATGCGTAATGAGGATAACCATGTGGAAGAAGCGTTGGTCGAAGCTATAGCTACAGCGCGACATTCAGGAGTACGCTTGCAGGTATCGCACTTAAAGGCGCAGAACCAAGCCAACTGGCACAAAGCGCCTAAGCTACTTAAAATGATTGAGGATGCTTCGGTATCGGGCATTAATATTGCATGTGACCGCTATCCGTACATTGCTTTCTCTACGGGGCTTACCAGCTTTATTCCTATTGGGATGAGGCAGGGTAGCAATGAGGAAATTATTGCGCGCTTAAAGGATAAGCAAACGGTAAAACAAATGACCGAGTATGCCGAGCAGCGTATTAAGCAGCTGGGCGGTGCACAAAACGTTGTTATTACCTCATGCCGAACAGATGAGAATAGAAAGTACGTAGGTAAAGCGCTGAACGAATGTGCCGATATGTCTGGCAAAAAGCCTATCGATTTTATTCGCGATATGCTGGTTGAAGAAAACCTGCGCGTAGATATGATTGGCTTTGCCATGACGGAGGAAAACGTGAAGATGATACTCTCCCACCCGCTTGCTATGCCTGCATCTGATGGTAGCGTGGCATCACCTGTTGGCCCATTATCTAAGAATATGCCTCACCCGCGCAGCTACGGCACCTTTCCTCGCTTCTTAGGTAAGTACTGTCGTGATGAGCAAATACTCAGCCTATCAGATGCTATAAAGAAAATTACCAGCGTTCCGGCAGCCCGTTTAGGTTTGCAAAAACGCGGTCAGCTGCAGCTAGGCTATTTTGCCGATGTAGTAGTGTTTGACCCGAAAACTATCATCGATAAATCTGACTTTACCAACCCGCATCAGTTTGGCGTGGGCATTAACCATGTGCTGGTAAATGGCGAATGGACAATAAAAGACGGGCAACATATTGGAGCATTATCAGGAATGATATTGAGAAGAAGCTAGTGAACAAAAGAACAAGTTGGCCGTTTATAGGGATTAAAGAACAAGGATAAGAAAACAAATGACAATGGATTAAAGATGGAAAAACAAAAGATGAAGGATAAAACAACAAGCTTTTCTATCTATTCATCTTTGTTCTTTTGTCTGTCTTTAGCGTCTTTTATCTTTCCACCTTTGTTCTTTGCTCTAGAAAAATAAACAACCACTTAAAATATTGAAGAAAAATGGCAAAAGTAACATTCAAAGGAGGCCCGGTAACACTACTGGGAACCGAAGTTAAGGTAGGCGAAAAAGCGCCCAATTTTACCGTATTGGCAAACAATATGTCACCCCGTCAGCTAAGTGACTATAAGGGGAAGGTTAAGATTATTTCTGTGTTCCCATCTATTGATACCGCTGTTTGCGCTACGCAAACACGCACGTTCAACAAAAGAGCCAGCGAGCTGAGTAAGGATATTGCTATACTTTGCATATCAAACGATTTACCCTTTGCTCAATCACGCTTTTGTGCAGCGGAAGGTATTGACAGAGTAGAAACATTCTCTGACTATCGCGATGTGGATTTTGGGACTAAGTACGGCTTTCTGATTAAGGAGTTACGCTTACAAGCGCGTGGTGTAGTAGTTATTGACCAAAACGATAACATTCGTTACATCGAATATGTTCCTGAAGTTACCAACGAACCCAACTATGATGCAGCCATTGAGGCCGCTAAAAAGTTGGTGTAACGAAGCTTTTACATTGCAAAGCAAGAGGGTGTCCAAAAAGCATTTGGCACCCTCTTTTCTTTGTATCCCTATCTGAGATTGAAATCAAATATTCGATTCTCGTGAACCAATAAACGACTTTTTAGACAACCTCTTGCTTTTTTATGGATGATGCCCCATTTCTCTATAAAAAATTTAGGCTGATAGCCTCATAGCAACAGCGTAGGGCAACGCCCTACGAAAGTTGTGGGTAAGTTAAACCAAAGCGCTGTAAGCGCGATAGCCTTTGCTTACGCCCTTACAGAGCTTTGTAAAAAACGTTTGCTTGGAGTCATAGGGCGTTGTCCTATGCTAATGCTAATGCCCCTTTGGGGCTTAGAGATAGGAATATGCACCAGCACACATTTGTAGGATATGTTTGAATAACCCCATCGGGGTTAAACAACAATAACCCCGTATGCAATGCGGGGGAACCCGACTAACGTTAGACATTGCGCAGGGAGTACCGTCCTTTCATAGAAGAAAGATTGTACTCCCTGCGCAATTAAACTCAACTGCTTTGTACCGTGGGTTACACCCACGGTTATTCATATTCAGCCCACTTCGGGGCTACGCTTTTCTTCAATGTCGCTACCTTTCGGAAGGTATGTTCCGAAGAGCCTTTGCTCTATTTTTTGAAGATGAAGTAAACAGCCAATATCAGAAACACAAAGCCTATCAAATGATTTAACCTGAAGCTTTCTGTTCTAAATACCAAAACGGTAAACAGGCTAAAAACCACAAGCGTTATTACTTCCTGAATAACCTTCAGCTGCCATAGGTTAAACGGGCCTCCGTTACCTACAAAACCTATACGGTTTGCCGGAACCTGAAAACAGTATTCAAACAGTGCGATTCCCCAGCTGATAAGAATAATTGCCGGAAGTCCAAACTTACCAAACCACCCCCACTCCTTGAACTTGAGATGCCCGTACCATGCCATCGTCATAAAGATGTTGGACATTATCAGCAATCCTACTGTATATAGTGCATTCATAGAAAATCACATTAAATAGTCCCGTCATTGCGAGCGAAGCGAAGCAATCTGTCGAATAGATAGATTGCTTCGCTTCGCTCGCAACCAAGTTTACGAGTTCGGCGAAGCCAATGACGGTTATATTGCAAGTTCCGCATACAGGTCAAAATCATCATTACCCGTAATCCTTACGGTATAGAATGAGCCTACGGATAGCTTTCCGGCACTCTTTGCAATCAACACCTCTTGGTCAACCTCCGGTGAGTCATACTCTGTACGGGCTAGGTAGTAATCACCTTCTGTTCCGTCAACTAAAATACGAAGAGTTTCTCCTACCCGCTTGCCGTTCATTTCTTTTGCTATGCGCTGCTGAATGGCCATCAGCTCGTCAGCCCGCTGTTGCTTTACCTCTTCGGTTATGCTGTCCTCGTACTGCTTAGCGGCGTATGTGCCTTCCTCCTCTGAATAGGTAAAAACGCCCAAGCGGTCAAACCGTACATCCTTTACAAATTGCTTGAGCTCCTCAAAAGCGGCCTCATCTTCACCCGGGTGACCTACCATTAGCGTAGTACGTAAGGCAATATCGGGGATAGCTGTACGAATACGACTAATCAGCTCGTAGGTTTCCTCTCGTCCTATGCCCCTTCTCATTTTATCCAATACCTTAGTGCTAATATGCTGAAATGGAATATCTAAATACTTGCACACCTTGGGGTTATTGCGAATTTCGGCAATTAAGTTGTCCGGAAAATTGTTCGGATAGGCGTAATGCAGCCTAATCCATTCAATACCATCAACCATGCTTAAGCGGTTCAACAGTTCGTCTAGCTTGCGCTCTCCGTATATATCAAGACCGTAGTAGGTTGAATCCTGAGCTATTACAATCAGCTCCTTAACGCCCTTCTGAGCCAAATGCTTAGCCTCCGCCTCCAGCTCCTCCATAGGTACCGAAATATGTTTACCCCGTATTAGCGGAATAGCACAGTAGGCACAACCCCAGCTGCATCCCTCAGCTATTTTTAGGTAGGCGTAATGTTTGGGTGTGGTTAGGTAACGCTCGCCCAGCAGCTCATTTCGTTCATTAACACCCAGTGTCTTAAGTATATCCGATAGGTCGTTTACCCCAAAGAAGCTGTCAACCTCCGGTATCTCAGGGCGCAGCTCCTCTCTATAACGCTCGGATAAGCAACCGAATACAAACAAATGGTCTATTATACCCTGCTTTTTTGCTTCGGCATACTCCAGAATAGTATTGATTGACTCCTCTTTAGCATCGCCAATAAAACCACATGTATTTATAGCTATAATTTTAGCATCGCTGGTATTGGAATCATGGGCTAGCTCATACCCCCCTGCCTCCAGCTGGCGCATCAAACGCTCGGAGTCAACAAGGTTTTTTGAGCATCCCAGCGTTACTACATTTATTTTTCGTTTATTCTTGAACACCACTATATAAATATCTATTAATCAAATGAATAATTTATTTTAAAACAACGTTGTTTTTATGAGTAGCTATAAAGTTATTATTTTGTAATTTACTTATAATCAGCATATTTATTTTTAATGCTTTTCTTTCCCTCAATTCAGCCTTACTCTTGGTATTGCTAAGTCAGTCTGTACCAGTTGGGCAGTTCAACATGGTAACAGGTACTTATAGACCTACCCTTTTTGTTATGAACAAGAAAAATACAGATAAAATAATTAGCAAATAAATATATATTTATATTCAACCTAAAACTTAACTTCCGGACTATTCTCTGCACCCGAATGGGATTTAAAGTAAGCTTTTGTTGAGAAGCCGAATAGCGAAGCAATCATGTTATTGGGGAACCGACGAACCAAAACATTATAAGTTTTTGCTACCTCGTTAAATCGATCTCGGGCTACCGCTATTCTGTTTTCTGTTCCTTCAAGCTGAGCCTGTAGCTCCTTAAACTGCTCGCTTGCTTTCAAATCAGGGTACTGCTCAACTACCACCAAAAGGCGAGATAAAGCGGAGCTTAGCTGATCTTGAGCCTCTTGAAATTGAGCTAGATTTTGTTCGTTTAGATTTGTAGGGTCTATGGTTACGCCTGTAGCCTTAGAACGAGCGGTGATAACAGCTTCCAACGTTTCTCGTTCATGAACTGTATAGCCTTTCACCGTATTTACAAGGTTAGGTATAAGGTCTGCCCTGCGCTGGTACTGCGTTTCAACCTTAGCCCATTCAGCTGTTACAGCTTCGTCACCTTCTACCATTTTATTGTATAAGTTTTTACCCCATAAAAAAGCAAGGGCTAGTCCCAATACTACAACGATTAATGTAATCCATGATTTTTTCATTTCTCTATGCTTTTTGATTAGTAATTTACCCGATAAAGCTTACCAGCGGCTAGTTGCACCACCACCTCCGGAACGGCCTCCTCCCCATGTTCGAGGTTTAGGCGTTATTTTGGGGACAGAAGGAGAAGATGGCCTTGAAGGTGTGGTAGGAACTGATGGCTTCTTCATATCTGTATCTGTGCTGGTAGTTGATGAGGAACTCCCACCTATGTATGTTGTTGAGATTTTGGATTCTTTTTTTACCGGTTCTGGAATGTAGTTATAATATCGCATTATCTGTTTGTATCCGCATATACCACAGACCCACACATCGCAATCTGCAATGTGCAGCCTGTCTTGATTTTCTTCAAGGTAGTTTGCTTTATTAACTCGCTTAACGCGTAACATTTTCGCCTGACATGTTGGACAAAAAATGGGCTGTCTTCTTGCCAAAAAGATTTTAACTCTTGAAAAAATGAAAGCTACCAGAAATATGAAAGGAATAATGTTTAACCAATCTTCCAGTAGCATGGCTCCTATCCCTAGATATATTAAAGCCCAATGAGAGGCCGTTTTAAAAACGGGATATATTCTTAGAGGTTCATTTTTTGTAGTATATGTCCCTAACAAAAATATTATCATGTACATTCCTGCAAAAACTAAATAGGCAATTTGAAGAAAGAAGGACTCTGACTCTGATTCCGAGTTTAACGGCCAACTAAAAAAACGTGCAATAAGGGTATCAAATTGTGCATCATGCTTTATGCCTGCATATGTACCATTGATAAGTTCTTCGAATATCGCTTGCACCCCTTTCAGCATCCCCGTGTTGTAATCTCCTTGCTTGAAGTAGGGAACCATCACATCCATTTGTAGCTGCTTGCATACTATATCAGGCAAATCTCCCTCAATACCGTAGCCGGTTTCAAATGTTACAGAGCGTTGGTCGGTTACAAGCAAAACCAGTAAGCCATTATCAGCCCCTGCTTTACCTATACCCCATTTATTGAATAATCTAACAGCAAAATCTTTAATATCTTCAAATCCTATTGATTGAACCAATACTACGGCTACTTCAACACCATTGTGGTGCTCTAAAGAATCCAGTATGTTATTAATCTCATGTTCGGTTGCTGCTGAAATAATCTGATCCGGATTACTCACAAAGGATTTACCATACGGAGAAGGGATATCATTCAAAGAATATACTCGAGCATCTATTCTATGAACCAATAATAGCAATAAAATGAGTAAATACAGGCGAATTTTCACACTTACAAAGCTTAATATATGTCTTACTGTTATTATACAACAAAAGTCCCCATCCTAGTGAAGGGAACTTTTGCACTCTCTTTTATGAAAATAAAGCGTTTACTTTTTGAAAAACTCTTTCATTTCGTCGTTATGGACGATTTCTTCTTTAAACGTGTATGCGCCGGTTTTCACAGACTTTACCATCTTAATACACTTGGTGTGGTGCTTACCTGCACCTTTCTCTCTAAGGGTTGCAACTGCTTTTTTTGCCATGGCTTATGCTTATTTTATTTCTCTGTGAACGGTTACTTTTTTCAAGTAAGGGTTATACTTCTTACGTTCGAGCCTGTCGGGGGTATTCTTTTTATTCTTGGTAGTGATATATCTTGAAATCCCGGGCACGTTGGTTGCCTTTTGCTCAGTGCACTCAAGAATAACTTGCACTCTATTACCTTTCTTTGCCATTGTTATTTCGCTTAGTAAATGTTAATCAATCCGTTTTCTTTAGCCTTGCTCAGGGCGTTCTTTAAACCCACCTTATTGATGGTGCGAATACCGGCAGCTGAAACCTTTAGGGTTACAAAGCGCTTTTCTTCTTCTAACCAAAAACGCTTAATTCTTAGGTTAGGAGCAAACTCTCTTTTTGTTCTGCGTTTTGAGTGCGATACGTTGTTTCCGATTACTGCTCTCTTTCCGGTTACTTGACAAATTCGTGACATTGCTGCTATGTTTTATTTGCGTATTATCAGGCTGTTTCTTATCTCCATTTCTATTTTGGAGCGTGCAAAGGTCAACTTTTTTTTTTGAATTTCCAAGTTTCTCCCAAAAAAAATCAAAATATCTCAATTTTGACGGCTTTTGCTACATTTGTAATTCATACCCCCAACCCCCTGAAGGGGGCTTTGGCCTATGCAAACAACTTGCTAAAGTTCAATCTTGCAGTAGCAAGGTTCCCCCTTTAGGGGGTTAGGGGGTAAAGTTATGCGATCTATTGAGTTTTATGTACCTATGTGGTGATTTTCTTGAAAATGTTAACCTAAAACCTTTACTACTATGAAAAATCGTCTTTTTATCCTACCCTTAGCCTTTCTTATAGGCTGCCTTACCGCCTGTGGTCCATCTTTAAAAAAGCAAGCCGACCAAAAAATGGACGAGATTGTTCAACAGCAAAAAGCCGTAGGGCTATCTGTTGCGGTGGTCAAAGATAACAAGATTATTTATACCGGAGCCTTCGGCTATAAAAACTTGGAGGACAGCACTAAAATCAGTACAGATGATATTTTCAGAATAGCCTCTATTTCAAAATCGTTCACCGCTACAGCTACCATGCAGCTGCATGAGGCAGGTAAGTTCAAGCTTGATGATGATGTGAGCCCCGCGCTTGGCCTACCGGTTAGGAACCCAAACTACCCCGATATTCCTATTACTTACAGGATGCTGCTTACCCACACATCCAGCCTGAATGACACCACAGGCTACTTCTCCTTTAACGTAATTGACCCTGAGAAAACTCCCGAGGTATGGCGTGCGTACAACAGCTACGCTCCGGGTACGCAGTACCAATACTGCAACCTAGGGTTTAACCTGCTTGGCGCGCTGATTGAGATCCACTCGGGCGAGCGTTTTGATCGCTATATAAAGAAGCATATCATTAACCCGCTTGGGTTGAACGCCGGATACAATGTTGACTCGCTAAACGCTGCCCAGTTTGTTTCCATTTACGATTTTGTTGACGGTAAACCCGTATGGTCGCCGGATGCATATAAGAGCCGTGCGAAAGAAATAGCCGAGGGCTACGTTATGGGGCGCTCTACCCCACTCTTTTCGCCCACCGGAGGCATGAAGATTGCTCCCCAAGACCTTGCTAAGCACATGCTGGTACAGATGAATGGCGGTACGTATGAAGGTGTTCAAATTCTAAAGCCCGAAAGCGTTACGGCTATGCAAACACCTTATCAATATGAAGGTATGACTAAGGACTACGGCTTTGCGCTGGAAACTACAAAGAAGCTGATTGAGGGTGAAACGCTGGTAGGCCACACAGGCTCGGCCTATGGTGTATATAGCGCTATGTTCTTTGAGCCTCAAAAAAAGTTCGGCATTATTATGATGACCAACGGTTACCCCATGAAGCGTGCCGACAACGGCTTTATAACCATACAAACGGATGTAATTAATGCGTTGTATGATATATTTATTAGGGAAACAAAGTAGCATTTGTGAGGAATAAAGAGCAAAAGATTAAAGATTTTAAAGATGCCACATGAATTAGAGCCGTCATTGCGAGCGTAGCGAAGCAATCTGTTGACTAGAGAGATTGCTTCGCTACGCTCGCAATGACGACTTTATTTAACTTAAATGTTTAAACTCGTAAACCGTAAGCTATCAATGACCACCAACCTAACCATCAGCATGCACAAGCGGGAAATTCCTACTCCCGCCCTACTGATTGACTACGACGCGTTTATGTTCAACCTTAACCGTATGTCGGAGTTTTGCAAAACATCGGGGCATGCAGCCCTTCGCCCGCATATAAAAACGCATAAGTGCCCTATTATTGCACACCTGCAAGTTAGCGCAGGTGCAATAGGCATCACCTGCGCTAAGCTCTCGGAAGCAGAGGTGATGGTTGAACACGGTATAACCGATATTCTTATTGCAAACCAAATAGCGGGGCATGGTAAGCCGGAACGGTTGGCTATGCTGGCTAAGCATGCAGCTATTACGGTTGCTGTAGATAACATTGCCAATATTGACGATTTGAGCCGTGCCGCCCAACAGTTCAACGCTACCATAGGCATACTAGTAGAGGTAAACGTGGGCAATAACCGCTGTGGCAGTCGCTCGTTAGACGAAACCCTAACGCTGGCTAAGCATATAGCCTCAAAGCAAGGGCTACTACTAAAAGGTGTAATGGGCTATGAAGGGCATGTTGTATTTATAACCGACAGAAATGAGCGTATTGAGGCTTGTCGTGCGGCAAACAAAATACTTGTCGATTCGGCAGAAATGCTCAGAAGTAACGGCTTCAAAATCCCTATTGTTTCGGCCGGAGGAACAGGAACCTACGACATGTCCGGCACCTACTCCGGCATCACCGAAATAGAAGCCGGGTCCTACGTTTTTATGGATGGCTGTTACTTTGGTGTAATTGATAGCGGTTTTCGTCCCGCGCTATCCGTGCTATCTACCGTAATCAGTCAACCGGAAAAAGGGCTAGCCATTCTTGATGCCGGTATGAAGAGCTTAACGCACGAGTTTGGAATGCCAAAACCTTTGCTAAAAGGAGCAACGATAGAAGGCTTATCAGAGGAGCATGGCAGGTTGGTGTTATCGGCAGAGTCTCCCGATTTAAAAGTAGGCGATCTGGTAGAAGTTATGCCCAGCCATGGTTGTACAACAGTAAACTTACACAACCGCTATTGCGTAATTCGCAATGACAGGCTGGAAGCGGTATGGGATATTGCTTGCAGGGGCATGAGCTGGTAAGGTGGTTTGAAGTTTAGATGTTTAAAGTTTAAAAAAGAAAAACCTCCCATAGTTCTTTTTATAAGGAGAGAAATGTTGGGAGGGAGGAATATTATTGTGAGCTGGTGGGCTAGCTTAAAGTGTAGAAGTTTATAGTTTAAAAAGAAAATGCAAACCCCTCCCCATAAGGGAGGGGAACAAGTTTTGAAAATATACATACAGCAATATACACGGGGTACACGTCCCCTCTCCCTGTGGAGAGGGGATTGAGGGGTGAGGCCTCGTGTGTGTCTTAATACGTGATACCAAAATAATATAATACAATGAAAAAAATTATCTCTTTTTTGTTTTGCATAGGCATTGTAACAAACCTTTCTTTTGGGCAAGAAAAAGTAAATCCCGTACTGGATAACACACGCCTGTATGCAAGCAGAGAATTTGCTACCGACAGAGTGGGTGAAATTAAATGGCTGAACGCGCAGGATGCTTACACCATAATTGAAAAATCGAATAGTATAGAAAATACTTTCGATATTGCGCAGTACGATGCGAAAACAGGCGCACGAAGCATACTGGTTAAGGCTGAAAACCTCGTTCCGCAAAACAAAAAAGAACCGCTCACCATTGATGGCTACGAGCTATCTCCGGATAGCCGCTACATGCTTGTATTTACCAATACTAAGCGCGTTTGGCGGTATAACACCATTGGCGATTACTGGCTTTTTGATATGCAGACCAAAACGCTGAAACAGCTGGGAGACAAGTCCCCCGAGTCATCGCTAATGTTTGCAAAATTCTCACCGGATAATAAGCAAGTGGCTTATGTGGTACGCGAAAACGGTTGTCACAACATATTTACAGAAGATATTGGCAGCGGTAAAATTATACAGCTAACCAGCGACGGAAGTATAACCACCATTAACGGAACCTTTGACTGGGCTTACGAAGAAGAGTTTGGATGCCGTGACGGTTTCCGCTGGAGTACCGACAGTAAGCAAATAGCCTACTGGCAAATTGACGCTTCGGGTATAGGCGTATTCAATATGATTAACTATACCGACTCGCTGTATAGCAAAATTATTCCCGTACAATACCCAAAGGTGGGACAAACCATATCGGCTGCACGCATTGGGGTTGTAAGCGCATCAGGCGGTGCAACAACATGGCTTCCCATTGAAGGGAACGCACGTGCTCACTACCTACCCTACATGGACTGGACACTAAATGCCAATGAGCTGATGGTGCAGCAAATGAACCGTAACCAAACATGGAATAAGCTGCTACGCTACAACACCGATACTAAAACGCTTAGCACGCTATTTACCGATACGGCTAACGGAGCATGGGTAGAAGTAAATAAGGATATGAAAATGCTTAAAGATGGGTCGTTTATCTGGCTAAGTGAAAAGGACGGATGGCGTCATATCTATCGTATATCGGCTGATGGTAAAAACGAACAGCTGCTTACTAATGGCGCTTATGAGGCAGTATCGCTTTCAGCGGTTGACGAGAAAGGCGGATGGGTTTACTTCACTGCCTCACCGGATAATCCTGTTTGCCGTTTTCTATACCGCCTAAGGCTTGACGGAAAGGGACAGGCCGAACGTGTAACACCTGCCGGCAACGGCACACATAGCTACCAAATATCACCTTCGGCAGCTTACGCCATATACACCCATTCCGATGCCAATACCCCTCCAAAAACAGGGGTAATAAGCATAAAAGACCATAAAAATATTCGAACCATAGCCGAAAATAGGGGGTTGATGGAAAAAATAGCCACTCTTAATATCAATCCGCTTGAATTTTATCGCCTGGAAGTTACCCCCGATTTAACTTTAGACGCATGGATGATAAAACCTCCGCATTTTGACCCTAACAAAAAGTATCCGGTAATTTTCTACGTATATGGTGAGCCCGCCAACACTACGGTTAACGACTCATGGGGCGGAACCAGCTACCTGTGGCATCAGCTAATGGCGCAAAAGGGTTACATCATTATGAGTATCGAAAATCGGGGTACGCCTTCGCCCAGAGGTTGCGAGTTCCGCAAGTGCGTTTATAAAAAGGTAGGTATAGTAGGTCCTGAAGATCAGGCTAACGGTGTAAAGGCAGCCTTAAAGAAGTGGAGCTTCATAGACCCTGCGCGCGTAGGTATTTGGGGCTGGAGTGGTGGCGGCTCATCTACTATGAACGCCATGTTTAAATACCCTGACGTTTATGCTGTGGGTGTGGCAGTGGCCGGAGTACCCAACCTGCTATTGTATGATGCGATTTATCAGGAACGCTATATGGGTTCGCCTGTTGAAAATGCCGAAGGCTACAAAAACGGCTCAGCCCTTAGTTTTGCTGAAAATCTGAAAGGAGATTTAATGGTAATTCATGGCACAGGTGATGATAACGTACACTACCAAGGTGCTGAACAGCTGTTCAATAAGCTGATAGAAAGTAATAAACAGTTTGAAATGTTTTTGTACCCTAATCGCGGGCACAGCATTAACGAAGGTAAAAACACCTCTCGTCACCTCCGTGAGCTGATGACGAATTACTGGCTGGAACACCTACCGGCCGGAGGTAAGTAACGTAATAGCACACAGCTAACGCAAATTGCATACGCAGATAAACACGGTTTAAAATCTATAACGATAATCAGGTAGGAAACCTAATTAATGTCCTACAGACAATAAAGTTTATATAATGAGTGATTTCTATTGATATACAAGGCCTATGGCCTAGTACAAATTTTCTGTAGAGGAACAGTATCAGTAGAAAATAAGGGTCTTGCAAGTATCATGTAGCCCGAGGGCATTAACTTATATTTTGTTCCATCAAATCAAGGCCGTCATTGCGAACGAAGTGAAGCAATCTGCTTAATTTGAGGAGATTGGTTGGCTTCGCCTCCCTTCAGGTCAACAAAAAGCGCCTCGCAATGACGTTATTTTTCATAGTTAGGCGTTCCTCTACTAATAAGGAATTTTAAACCGTGTTCATCTGCGCATGCAATCCGCGTCCTCCGTGTGCCATTACCCAAAGCTAAACTATCTTATCAATAGCTTTATGATGATATATGTAATTATTTGAAATACAGTATATAATAACATCATCCACTCCGCTACTTGCTAACACCAGCACCCGAAGCCAAATCTCAGAGTCCTTTTTGGTGAACTATTTGTATATTTGCACCATACAAACGTACGTTCTGTCATGTTTACAAAGTTTTTCCGATTCATATTGGCTACCTGCCTGTTTACCATGCTGTACACACAGGTAAGCGCACAAGGAGCACAGCGTTACCAAACCGCTGTCGATCTGTACAACAAGGGCTTATATGCCGAATCTCAACAACAGCTTGAGATGGCTAAAAAGGAAACGGCCGCAACCGACCGAACCCTTTTGGCCAATATTGACTACTACCACATTATGTGCGACGTAAGGCTAAAGCAGGATAACATAGAACCGGCTGTAGAAGAGTTTCTTAAGCAGTATCCTGAAAGTTTACGTCGTAATGATGTGCTGTTCGCTGTTGGATTGTCGGCCTACAACAAAAACTTGTATCGTGATGCGGCTAAATGGTTTACAGATGTAAAACCTACCGCCCTTAACGATAGTGAGCAAGCCGAATTCTACTTTAAGTACGGCTATACCCTGATGAAGACCAATAAAACCGACCAGGCAACCAAACAGTTTGCCTTGGTAAAGGATAATGCGAAAAGCCGATACGCAACATCGGCCACCTACTATTACGCTCATATAGCCTATGAAAACGGTAGCTATGCAGCGGCACTAAAACACTTTGAACGCATTAAGGACGAAACAGAATTTCAAGATATAGTTCCGTTTTACATTTTTGAAATCCACTACCGTCAAAAAGAATATGATAAGGTGCTTGCCGAAGGGAACGCTGTGTACCAGAAAGCAACCAGCGAGAGAGCGGCTGAAATTGCCCGCATAATGGCAGACTCCTACATGCAACGAAAGCAATATACCGAAGCACTTAGCTGGTTCGAGAAGTATAAGAGGTCAAGCAGCAAAGGGCTCAGTGCAGCAGAGGCTTACCAAATGTCACTTGCCAACTTTGAGCTGAAACGCTATAGCGATGCCGTTGCAATACTTGAAAAACAAGCCCCCCCTAAAGATACCCTAGGACAAAACTTATGTTACTTGTTGGCAGCCTCATATCTTCAAACCAACGATAAGCAAAAGGCAATGACCGCTTTCGATAAAGCAGCTAAAATAGGTGCAGATAAGAGCCTTACAATGGATGCTGAGTTTAACTACGCCAAGCTGGCTTATGAGCTCAACCAAAATACCGTACCGTTAAAAGCCTTTGTCAGTAAATACCCCAATAGCGCGCAGCAAGCAGATGTTCGTAATTTATTGACAGGAATCCTCATTAGCGATAAGAAATTTCAAGATGCCATTGACCTCATTAATCAGGCAACAAACCCCAATGCTACTGATTATGCTAACTTGCAAAAAGCCACATATTTCAGAGGGTTGGAGCAGTTTAAAAACAACAACTCGGCTGAAGCAGATAGAAATTTTAACCAGTCACTAAAATATGCCTCTTATGATGGCTCTATTGCGGCTTTAACCGGATACTGGAAGGCGGAAAACGACTATAAACAAGGTCGTTATGATGGTGCTCGCAAAGGCTTTACCACTTTTATCAATTCTACCGCAGGAGTTAAGAATACGGCAGAATACCGTATGGCTCACTATACCTTAGGCTATACCTATTTTAGGGAGAAAAAGTATGATGACGCCATTACCTGGTTTCGTAAGTTTAATAGTTTAGCTGCAGCTTCAGCTCAAACACCCTATACGGCTGATTGCTATAACCGTATAGGAGACTGTTACTTTAGCCAACGGAAATTTGATGCGGCAATAGAGAGCTACCAAAAGGCTTACGACTCAAAGCAGGCATCACCTGATTATTCCCTGTTCCAAACGGGAATATCTCAGGGTATGGCCGGTAACACATCGACTAAGCAGTCTACAATGAATAAGGTTATTAGTCAATTTCCTAAATCTATGTATGTTCCGGCAGCATGGTTTGAGCTGGGGCGTATAAATGTAGAAGCCGAACACTATGCTGATGCAACTAAATCTTTTGAAACCATACTGAACAGCTATAAAACTTCAGCGTACTATCCTAAAGCGTTGGTTGAGATGGGGCTTATCAAGCTCAATATAAATCAAGATGATGCGGCTTTAGCATATTACAAGCAAGTTGTTGAAAAGTACCCTAATAGCCCCGAAGCGCAGGATGCTCTAGCAGGTATCAAGAATATCTATATAGATAAAGGCAGTATAAACGACTACTTTACATATACAGCAAGTATAGGAAAAGGAGGCACTGAATCGGCCGGAGAAATAGACTCGCTTAGTTTCGTTGTTGCCGAACGTATGTACCTGCAAGGTGATTGTGATCGTTCAATTAGCCTTATTACCAAATATTTGAATGATAATCCAAATGGTCGTTACAAAACTAACGCCAGCTACTACTTGGGCGAATGCCTGTATCGTCAAAAGAAATATAGCGATTGCCTTAGCAGCCTTAGCTACGTTATATCACAACCGGCCGGAACTTACACGGACGATGCACTGATTCGCTATGCAAAAGCAAGCTGGGAGCTGGAGCATTATTCGGAAGCCGCACAAGCATTTGCACGTGTTGCTTCCAGCTCAAAAGTCCCCGAGCGCGTTCTTGAGGCAGAAAATGGGGCAACAAGGGCTTTCTACCTATCCAACGACTACGTATCGGCGGCCAACGCGGCTACCCGATTGTTAGCCAATAAGGGACTTGATGAGGCTACCATTCTTAACGCAACCTTTATTAAAGCCCGCTCTTTACAGGAAATAGGGCAAACCGATGAGGCGGAGAAGCTATACCAAACCTTGGCAAAGGATAGCAAAACGTCTGAAGGAGCCGAATCATACTATCGTTTTATAGAGCTGCTTTTTGGTAAAGGTGACTACGATAAAACGGAGAAGGAGGTTATGAAATTCTCTGAAACTAAAACTCCGTATGCCGGCTGGCTGGCTCGTAGCTTCGTAATTCTTGGTGATGTTTACGTAAAGCGGGGTAACTATTTTCAAGCTCGGGAAACATACAAAAGTATCGTCAATGGCTACAAGAATACCCAAGATGGTATAGTTGACGAGGTGAACCAACGATTAAAAGAAATAGAGGGGAAAAGCTAAGCTACGGCTCTGTCAAATCCAACCGACACAAAAACACTTAATCATAATGAATACACTCAAAGCTTACCTTGTGTTATCTGCCATTATGCTCCCACTTACGGGGGCTATGGCACAATCAAAAATAGGAAAGGAAGTAGAAGTTACCCGTCCATACGACCCCAGCGTGATGGATGCGCAAAAAATATGGTATGAACCGTCTATAAACCCCGACTCTTTGCAAAAAAAAGATGCGTTCAGCTATTCGGTATTCCCCAAAAACATGTCAACCGGTTTCGGGCTAACCCCTATCACCTCCGCCAGCTTGGTAGAAAACAATCAAGAGTATGACGGGATTGGCTATGTGAGAGTTGGAGCAGGATACCCCTTTTCTACCCTACTCGACTTTTATATCAGCAACAATAACGCCAGCAACATTCTTCTGGGCATGTATGCTAATCATAAAGGCTACTGGGACAACGTAAAGCTTAAGAACGACTATGCGGAGAAAAATGTTGATGCCAGCAACATGAGCAATGACATTGGAATTTTTGCAAAAAAAGCGTTCTACTCGTCTAAGCTATCGCTCAATGCAGACTATTCGGGAAGACGTTTACTGTTCTACGGCTACGACCCGCAAATATTCTATACTCCCTATGATTTATCATACAATAAAGATAGTGTACGACAAACCTTCGACCTGTTCAACGTAAATTTGCAGTTTGAATCGGCTACAACAGGTGATGACCGTTACGATTACGCGTTGGGAGCCTCTTACCAGCACTTTAAAGACCATTACGATAACAAGGAAGCCGCGCTATCCATATTCGGTATGCTGGGCAAGCATTTTGGCGAAGAACATGCGCTATCGGTAACCGTAAGGGGTAGCTCTTACAACCGTGATAACCGTTTAGACACTATTGGTAATAACTTCCTGTTAAGCATTATTCCTTCATACGTATATACATCAGGTGATTTTACCGGAAAAATAGGCTTGCAGTTTATGGCCGACCAGTACAACAAGGAGAGCAGAAGCTACGTTTATCCGGCCCTATCAGCCTCTTACCACATTGCCGATTACTTTGTTCCCACCCTTGAGCTGAAAGGTGAAACGGAGGTGAACAGCTACCGTAAGCTGGCATACGATTGTAACTACATTCGTCCCGGCTTAGATAGCGCTCAGCTGCTCGGTAACGCGCAAAAGTTCAGGAATACCTACCACCGACTGGTTGCGGTATTTTCTATAAAGGGAGATATTAGCTCGGAAGCATCATACAACGTTTTTGCTTCTTATGATAAGCTGGAAAAAATGGCTTTCTTCGTAAACGAGCCTTACTGGGATACACACTTTATTACTCCCCCTCTCAATTTCACCAATAACCTGGAGGTGTTTTATGACGACGGTTCGAAAGTTAGCATAGGTGGAGAGTTTCAGCTGAACTCAGACCCTATCCGTCTATACGCTAAAGCGGTTTACAACAAGTACACGCTCGATCAATTAGATTACGCCATACACCGCCCTACATTTGAGGCAGATTTTACAGGTTCGTATAAGTTGGATGAGTGGGTATTCTCCCTTACCTTCCACATGGCAACAGGCCGCCATTACATGTGGAAAGGAGATCCCGGTCCCTTTATGATTATAGTACCCGCAGAGTATGCTAAAATGGATGATATCTACAACCTTGGCGCAGGTGTTGAATACTTCTTTACCCCAAGATTCTCGGCATTCGGAAGCGTAAGCAACCTGCTCAATAGAAGCTATGATAACTTCCATCAGTACACTGTTCCCGGCCTTACGTTAATGGGAGGAATAGCGTTTAGCTTCTAGCTAAACATCGTACTGCACACAATAAAAATCCTCAGGTAATTAACCTGAGGATTTTTTGTTAGCCCCTGTTCAAGACGTACCAATAAATTAAACCGTCATTGGCTTCGCTTCGCTCGCAATGACGGGTACTTTTTACGTTTTGTTATTTTTTGAGAACTTACTCCTTCCCTCCATCCAGTACAAAAATATATCCGAAACCTTTGTGGGTACGTATATAGCCCTCTCCCAACTTCTCCCTTAGCTTCCGGATATGAACATCGATAGTTCGCTCTCCTACAATTATATCATCACCCCAAATGGCAGAAAAAATTTCATCACGGGTAAATACCTTATTGGGGCGAGAGCAGAGTAGCTCCAGCAGTTCAAACTCCTTCTTTCTTAATATTATTTCCTTTCCATCTTTAATAATGGTAAAGCGCTCTTTATCCACTACCAAACCTGAAACAGTTTCGGCAGGCGGTATAGTAGCGGTTCTTTCAGTACGTTTCAGTAAAGCTTTTATTCTACTAATCAACACCTTAGGCCTAACAGGCTTGCTGATATAGTCATCGCCTCCGGCTTCAAAGCCGGCAATTTGAGAGTAATCCTCCCCCCTTGCGGTAAGGAAAGCGATTACCGTATGCTCCAGCTCCATGTGGCTTCGCAGCTGTTCACAAGTCTCTATTCCGTCCATTTCGGGCATCATAACATCTAAAAGAATAAGATGTGGCAACTCTTTGACTGCCAACTCTATAGCCACCTTTCCGTTTTGGGCGGTAAATACCTCATAGCCCTCTTTTTTAAGGTTATACGATAGGAACTCTAGCGTATCAACCTCATCATCAACCAATAGCAACTTGTAACTCATAGCTTATAGTTCATTAGTAAAGTATGAAGTTATACATAAACTTGATAGCTCAAAGGTAGCAAATAAGTAGGGTTTGTTAATCACACCTGTAGATAATACGACATCTTGTCATCGTTTTTTGGCTGTTCGTTCATCAGCGCTTTCGATAAGCTTATCTCTAAGCAACTAGATACAATATATTGATTATAAGATATTTATAATTTTAAAACATTAATGTTTTTCGTAGAAACAAAAAAGTTGCTTTTAAATATAACTAACTGTAAACATTCTACTTAACAAACGTATTCAAATTAAATATATTCTATCCTCGAAATGTGCTAACTTTGTTATTTACAATGCTACAAACCATGCTTGATAAATTAACCATTACTGCCATTTCGACAGCCCCCGGTAAAGGTGCAATTGCCTGTGTTCGGCTCAGCGGTCCCGATGCTATTGCCATAGCCGACACATTATTCGTTTCGCCCGGTGGAAAAAAGCTTAGCTCCCGGCAAGCCGGAACTGTTCATTTCGGAGAACTTCGCTATAACAATCAAGTAGTGGATGAGGTGGTGGTAACACTCTTTCGAGCCCCCCATTCATTCACCGGCGAAGACACGGTTGAAATCAGCTGCCACGGCTCGCCCTACATACAACATCGTATATTGCAACTACTTATAGAGAACGGGTGTCGTTTGGCTACCCCCGGCGAGTTTAGCCAGCGGGCGTTTTTAAACGGTAAGATAGACCTTTCTCAGGCCGAAGCGGTTGCCGACCTTATAGCCTCTTCATCGGCGGCGGCACACCGATTGGCCATGAACCAGCTAAAGGGCGGTTTTAGCCATGAGCTGCAAATGCTTAGGCTACAGCTGTTGGATTTTGTATCGCTTATTGAGCTGGAGCTGGATTTTGGAGAAGAGGATGTTGAATTTGCCGACCGTAGCCTGTTGCAACGAGAGGTAAACGCTATTACAGAGCTTATACGTAAGCTGGCCGACTCGTTTAACGCCGGAAACGCTATTAAGAACGGTATTCCGGTAGCCATTATTGGGGAAACCAACGTGGGTAAGTCCACCCTACTCAACCTCTTGCTGCGGGAAGACCGCGCCATTGTTTCCGATATACACGGAACTACCCGCGATGTTATTGAAGACACGGTAAACCTGAACGGCGTGCTGTTCCGCTTTATTGATACGGCGGGTATTCGTGATACTACCGATACCATTGAAACGCTGGGTATTGAACGCAGCTTTAAGAAGCTGGAGCAGGCCTCCATTGTACTTTGGGTAATTGACGCAGCGGGGGACTTTAGCACATTTGAGCAGCTGGCAGCAACCATTCGCCCCAAAGCCGAAGGTAAGAAGCTGGTGCTGGTGCTCAACAAAACCGATAAGCTGACTCCTGAAGAGCTGAGACAAAAGCAAGACTACTACAACAGCCAGCCGGAAGAGCCTATTTTTATTTCGGCTAAAAACGAAAGCGAGCGCGCCGAGCTGGAGCAGCGGCTGGTAAAAATAGCCAACCTGCCCGAGGTTGACGAGAACGATGTAATTGTTACCAACCTGCGCCACTATGAGGCCTTAACCCATGCCCTTGCAGCCATTGAACGCGTAAACGGCGGGCTTGCACAAGGCCTATCCGGTGATTTCCTTGCACAAGACATACGCGAGTGCATGCACTACCTCGGCGAAATTACCGGACAGATTACTACGGATGAGATACTGGGGAATATATTTTCGAGGTTTTGCATTGGGAAGTAAGCACCGTATATCAATTTAAAACCTCCCTTATGCGAGGTTTTTTCTTACCCCCTGCTAAGCGGCATTTGTAATGCCGCTTGGAACATATCCGAATTTGTAATTCGGAATCCTATACCATACATCATTTCAAATCGATGTTGTTTTTCTACTCACACAATTACAAATTGTGTTGTGTTCCGAACGGCAAAACATTTGCCGCTCAACGTACAACTAGTTAATTGCTACTCAATAAAAAATATTCAATAATCAATTTTCAATCTATTAAGCCAGCGGCAACACCACCGTAAAACAAGCGCCACCACTTGGCGAGGGGCTAAAGTTTATACTTCCGCCAAAGCTTTCCACAATATTTTTGGATATTGCCAAGCCTAAGCCTGTACCTCCTGATTTGGTGGTAAAGTTTGGGCGGAACAGGTTACGTTGCTGGTCTTCGCTAATGCCTGTGCCGTTATCCTCCACAGCCACATGGTAAAAGCCGTCCTGCTCTTCTACATGTAGGTTAATAACACCATCGGGCTTATCGCCAATAGCCTGAACGGCATTTTTAATAAGGTTGGTAAACACACGCTGTAGCTGCTCTCGGTGCGCCAAAACCCATACCTCGTCGGTATCGCTGTGCAGCTTAATAGCTATGTTTTCGTATCCGGCAAACAGCGTATGCTGCTCACGCAGCAAGGGTATCAGGTTAACCTCGGCATGCTCTACCTGCGCCAGCTTGGCAAAGTTAGAGAACTCGGAAGCCGTATCGGCAAGCGTATCAATTTGCTCTATCAGTGATTTAGCAAGGTCGTCGAACTTATCCTGCCAGCCGGCTATACCATCACGCTTCATGCGCATTATATGCTGTATGCTAAGGCGCATGGGCGTTAGCGGGTTCTTAATCTCGTGGGCTATTTGCCGTGCCATTTCACGCCAAGCCGACTCTCGCTCGGTTTTAGCCAAGCGTTGCGCGCTATCGGCCAGCTCTTCAATCACACGGTTGTACTCACGTACCAAATCGCCCAGTTCATCATTTCCGTTGTAGGCTATGGGTTCGGGGCTACCTAAGAGGTCGAGCCGCTTCATCCCCTCACGAACCGTTTCGAGCGGTCGGGCTAAACGGTTAGAAATTGCTACCGCCACAAACACCCCAAGCACCGTAAGTAGTATAAAGATGTTGAGTACCGCAATAACCAGCTGGGTTAGCTCCTTACGTAGCTCCACCTGCTTGGCAAAGTAGGGCAGGTTTATAAAGCCCAGCACCTCGCCGTTGTTGTTGTAGTAAAGCGTGTAGGCCGAGTAAAAGTTCAGATTCCCGATGGTTTCCTTATCCACATAGCGTGAAACGTTATCGTAACGCAGCTTGCGGTATGCTTGTGCGTTAATGTTTTCTCCCTGCAAACCTTTTTCAAAAATATCGTTGCGGGAGGTTGCCAGCAAACGGCCTTCAGGGCTGTAAATGTTTATATCAGAATGGTAGATGTTAGACAGGTCAACCAGCCAAGAGGTAATACCCGCGTATGATTCGCCGTTTAAGCTCCGACTGTGGGCGTAACGTCTGTCAAACTCGGCAAACACCATATCCATACGCTCCTCTATTCCCGTAATGTTAGCCTTGTTAAACTGTTTCATGCTGTACACCAACATGCTGGCTCCCGTAGCGGCAAACGAGAGGGTAAGCATAGCTAACACCATAATAGTTATACGTTGCTTAAAGGTAGTACGCCGCTCAGACGAGCTGTAGCTGAACCCTCCCAGCAGCATAAATAGCCCTATGCTTATAAAGAAAAGCAGGAATACGTATGAAAACGAAAGCACAAAGTCAGACGGACGAAGTTCCGGCAAGCTGACAATTACCGTGTTGTTTTCATCACACTTCATTTGCAAATGGCTGTAGCCGTTAGATTTGTAGAAGAAGTAGCTACCCACCGCTTCCGGTTCGTTAGCGCCTCTCTGCTCTAAACCGTAACCGTAGCTACCGTAGTACGAAACAAGCGTTCCGTTCAGGTACTTTGCATAAGAGTATGCTTTATTGGATTGTTTACCGATACCCACATCTTCATTCTGTTCCAACAGCAATTCAGGATAGCCTATCAGGCTCTTCTCCAAGCGTGAGTCCAAACGAATAAATATAGCCACCCCATTGTTGTAAACAGAAGAAGGGTAAACTACCTTTCCTAGGTAGCTGATACGTCCGTTGTTGTTATTCAGAAACGTGAAGTTGCCAATTGTAGAGCCGCCATACCTTTGCTTCAAATCATCAAAAAATTCCCAGCAATCCTCCACTACCCTATTTTCTTCGGGCAGCACCAGTATATGCTTGTAGGGACAAATGGTTACCGAAAAATCATAGCGTTTAAAGTACCCGCTAAAGTAGCTGTCGGTTAATCGTGCTACTACTGTTTGCCCATTTTTAGCAGGGTCTTGTACCAAATCAGCCAACAGGTAATCGTCATTCAATCGGTCGCTGATGTCTTTAAATAGCGCTTCAGCTACAGGGTCATGTTCTGCCGAAAGGTTTAACGCCATTACTATACGTTCGTTTTTCTCCTTCTTATTTGCCTCAACCGTTACCACCAGCAGCACATACAGAGAAGTAAACAGTACCAGAACTACCAAATAGCGTAATCTCGACAGCTTCCCGTTAAGGTAGAAGGTACTTACGGCAAAGCTCAGCAGGTAGAATAGCCAAAACGCAAAGCTTATCCAGCTGATTTTGTCAAACAGTAAAAATACCGTTAGGAAAAGACCTGTTGCAATAAACAGCTTTTTCTTCGAAAGCCTGAACAGCTGTATAGTGCTAAGCTGCAGTAAGAAAAGACCGGAGAATGCGAGCGAAATAATTCCGTAGCTGAGTACCGTATATAAGTTTATACCCGATAACCGGTATGGCTCTAAAGGAATTTGTGAGTTTACAACAAGCGATATAATTATGTGGTGAATTCCTATTGCCACAATAGCTATAAAGGCAGTAAAAAATAAGGCCACACTCCAGCTGATATAGCTATTCAAATTTTTTAAATAGTAGTGGAGGCTTATCCGGTAGCGGTACAAAGCGGTAGCAAAGAGAAAGAAAAAGATAACATCAAGAAGTAAATCTCCCAGTGACGGAAGTATATCTGACGAAGCAAACAGCTGCGGTGAAAACAAAAGTCCGCTACCCTGCAACAATGATATATTGGATAACAGGTATAACCGTAAAAAGAACAGTACAATAATGTACAGTATAAGTGTGAGCAACGATTTTGCATGCCTGCCATCCGGAAGAATAAGCAAAGATGCCGCCAACAGCATAAGAACAAAACCTATCCAGCGAAGAGCGATTGACAAGCCGGGCTTGCTATCTACCACATCAACACCTAAGGCAAAAAGCGGACGACCATCTTGTCCGGAAATTACACTACCACCTTCGCTAAGCGTAGCAACAAATGTTGATGGCGGAAAAGGCAACGAGGGGTTAAAACCATCTTTTAAAAAGGCGTTTTGGTAGGTATATTCGTTACGAACAAGTATAAGGGTTACCGCCTTAAGCGGCCCCTTAACGTATGCCTGCGCTACGTACGAGCCTTCGCCCTCACTTGCCTGAGCCTTACTGTGCCAGCTGCTACCCAACTTCACGTATCGTGCTACCGTATCAATTTCCCGTAAACGCTCTTCGGTAACAGGAATATTGTCTGACCAGTACAAAAGGCTATCGTTCTTAAAACCGAAAAGAATAATATCACGAGTAGATTCCAGCTTGGTGAAGGCAGCACTATCTATAAATGGCTCAGAGCTATGCTCCATGTTGCTTATCCACTTAGCGGAAAGCACCTCTAGCGTATGCTGCTTTTTATGTATGGCTTTCTCCAGCTTTTTTATGCTGCTATCGCTGATAGCCTGCATGGAGAAATCGTTGATGTAGAACGACAGCGTAAACAACACCACCCCTACAACAAGCGCAAAACCCAGCAATCCGTTACGTAGCTTATTTCTCATTTAGAATAAATGCTTATTCACAAGTTATATATACCGTCATTGCGAACGAAGCGTGGCAATCTGTTCTATTCGAGAGATTGCTTCCCAATTCAAAAAACGAATTGTTCGCAATGACGTGCTTTTTGAATCATTTATAATTCCTAATTCACCATTCATAATTTGCTAAGAATGGTGATACGGCTCTCCTTTCAGTATGGTAAACGCCCTGTATAGCTGTTCAACAATTAGTACTCTTACCATTTGATGAGAAAACGTCATGCGTGATAAGGAGATTGTACCTGCCGCTCTACCATACACCTCTTGTGAAAAGCCGTAGGCCCCTCCTACCACAAAAACCAACGACTTCAATGACGAGAGCATTTTCTTCTCCAAAAATACAGAAAACTCTTGGGATGAGAAGGTCGCCCCTCTTTCATCGAACAGGAACAGCTCCTCACCTTCGCTCAGCGAGGCTAAGAGAAGTTCACCTTCTTTGCTTTTCAGCTGATCCTCGCTCAGGCTTTTGGCGTTCTTTACGTCGGGTATTACCTTCATCTCAAACGAAATATACCGTTTTAAACGCTTTACGTATTCCGCTATTGCCTCCTCAAGCCACGCTTGGTTAGTTTTTCCGACAACCAACAGGGTTATTTTCATTGATTATTCTATACAGCAAAATTCTTACCTTAGTAACACGGCAAAATGATAAATGATGAATTATTTTTCTTCTTTATGGAATTCGGGCTACCGTTGCATCTATTATGTAAAGTAACGTAAATGCTCCTTTTGCCACGCTCTACAAACATACGTGAATTTCGCTACACTCACAAATTCGAGTTGTACATGTGCGTAATAGGTAGTACATTAGCCAAACAATACTCACGCCATAAATTTGTTTTTGGACGGTAAAGTCCCAAAGGGACGCAAGCATTGATTTTTGGCTACCGCGCTTTCAGCGCTTTATTTTGAATATGGTATCTCACGTAGGGCATTGCCCCACGCTGTTGCATACAGGCCTTTGGCCTTAAAATGAAATAATGCTATGTGCCCTATTGCGTTCTATGTACCTATGTGGTGAGAAAGGGGGTTGGGGGTAAAACAGCGACAACTAATACATACACGGAAATTTATTACAAACCAAATAACTATAATCATGAAACGACTTCTTATCCTTGTTCTCCTTTTCGCGTTCAACACATCACTTCTGCTGGCTGATAACGACCCTGTTGAAACATCGGCTACACTACAATCTGCCACCCTTCTAAGAGTTGGGGCTGAGCTAACGCATACAGCGAAGGTTAAGCTGGCTTCGGGTACCAACGAAGTTGTAGTTGACGGGTTAAGCGCCATTATTGATGCAAACAGCCTCAGGTTAAGCTGTACAGGTGGTGTAACCGTTCTCAGCTCCGTTTTCTCTACAGATTATTTGAAAACCGAAGTTAACGAACCCAAGGTGAAAAGGTTGAAAGACTCCATTCAGCTATGCGAGAAAGAGCTCGCCCAAATTGAGGCTGCCATGAACACCAATAAGGAGCTGCAAAGTCTGCTGCAAGCCAACAAGTCTATTGGTGGACAGCAAAACGGGCTAAACGTAGCAGAGCTGGTTAAGATGATGGACTACTACAAGCAAAAGTCAACCGAGCTGCAAAACGAGAAGTACAGCTATGACGAGCGTTCCAAGAAGCTAAAGGAAACCGCAAGCCGCCTGCGCATGCAGCTGGATCAGGAGCAGGTGAAGAATAACAAAACATCGGGAGCATTGACGCTAAAGCTGGCAAGCCCAATGGCGGGAACGCAAGATTTAACCATTAGCTACTACACCATGGCCGCCTCGTGGACACCTTTTTACGATATCCAAGCCTTTGATTCCGACAAGCCCATAAAAATGGCATGCAAAGCCAATATTGCCCAAACAACAGGACTTGACTGGAAAAAGGTGAAGCTAACGCTATCTACCGCTACGCCTTCAAATGGTAAGGTTGCCCCGTTATTTGAAACATGGTTTTTACAGTACGTTTCACCTTACGCATCTAACGTAAAAATGAAGCAAAACGCTGCAATGCAAAACAGCTACTATGCCTCCCCTGTTCTTGAAGAGGCTGTTGTGACGGGATATGGAGTAGCAAAAAAAGAAGAAACGGTGGTAATACGCGGATCAAATTCCATATCAGCCAACACTCAACCGTTATATGTGGTAGATGGGCAAATAATGTCAGTCGAAGAGGCGGGACAGATTGACCCCGGCTTTATCAAAAATGTGACTGTGCTGAAAGATGCTTCGGCAACGGCCATATACGGTTCACGTGCTGCCAACGGAGTTATTCTTATTGAGCTGAAAGATGCTAACAGCTACGTTACCGAAAGCGAAAAACAGCTGGATGTAACCTACAATATTGACCAAGCCTATGATTTGCAGGGCAACGGAAACGAACAGGTAGTAACGCTTAGAACAATTGATGTACCCGCTACCTACGAATACTATAGCGCTCCGAAGCTGGATAAGTCCGTATTCCTACTGGCAAAGCTGACAGATTGGGAAAAGCTGAACCTTTTGGCAGGTGAAGCAAACATAACACATGATGGTACATACGTAGGTAAATCCTACATTAACCCGGGCGTTACCATGCAAGACCTAAGCCTTACGCTTGGCAGCGATAAGCGAGTTGTAGTGAAGCGAGAAAAGATGCAGGATTTTAGCAGCACTAAGCTTATTGGTAGTGATAGAAAGCAAGTGTTTACCTACCAGCTAACCGTTAGAAATGCTAAGAATACCGCCATAAGTATGACGCTGAAAGACCAGTACCCCACTTCAACCCAAAAGGATATAGAGGTTGAGCTGCTTGATGACGGAGCTGCAACCATAAACAAAGAGATTGGCGTACTGATATGGTCATTTGACCTGAAGGCAGGAGAAACCCGTACATTTAAGTTCAGCTACAGCGTAAAGTACCCTAAGGATAAGATATTGAACTTGTAATTTGTAGAACAAAGGGCAAGGATTGAAAGACGAAAGACCTATTAGTGCGCTAGAACAAAGAGAAAAGATTAAAGAACAAAAGAAAAATAGCGTGGCATTGCGAGCGAAGCGTGGCAATCTCTTAAATAGACAGATTGGTTAGCTTCGCAGCCCTTCGGGTCGCTTCGCTCGCAATGACGCGCTATTCTTAAAAAGTCTTTTATCTTTCAGTCCTTGCTCCTTAATCTGCTTAAAAATGAAATCATACCGAAAAGAGCTGTGGTTTGAAACCACTAAACGACGAGAGTATCTCAACATTACACGTGAGGTAGAACAATGCTTGTATGAAAGCGGCATACAAGAAGGCTTACTGCTTTGCAACGCCATGCACATTACCTCAAGCGTATTTATCAACGATGATGAAAGCGGCCTACACCATGATTTTGAGGTGTGGTTGGAAAAGCTGGCTCCCGAAAAGCCTTACTCTCAGTATAAACATAACGGCTACGAAGATAATGCCGATGCTCACCTAAAACGTAGCGTTATGGGGCGCGAGGTAGTTGTAGCCATAACCAATGGTAAGCTTGATTTTGGCCCTTGGGAACAGATATACTACGGGGAGTTTGACGGCAAACGCCGTAAACGGGTACTTGTAAAGATTATTGGAGAGTAAAAGTACCGAACAGTGGTCTGTTTGTATATTTATTATGCAGACGTATCGACTTCTATTTGCTTCAAATCATTGTTAAGTGGTTGTCTAAAAAGTCGTTTATTGGTTCACGAGAATCGAATATTTGATTTCAACTTCAGATAGGGATATAAAGAAAAGAGGGTGCCAAATGCTTTTTGGACACCCTCTTTTTATCCTCTAAATCAAACCATGAAATGCTACCTGCAACTATAAGGATTTTAGTAGGACTTTTTATATGGATGGTATTACCCAAATTAGTCTTTCAAAAGAATTCAAAGAAGAAAGCACCATATAAAAAGTTTACATTTATTGCATGTGCAATTATCGGAGTAATGATTATTGTGCATGGTGTGATAAATTTCTGAGAGATGCTTTTTGATTTAATTAGTATGAGCTTTCAATTTTAATCCATCCAAGCATACATTCCGAACTTAGTGCTGAATTTAGGACAAAAGCTTCAGCTCCTCAATGCCCAACAAGGTATAGCAAACGTTGTTTATATCCTCTGTATAATCTATGTGGAAATGTCCGTACACCCAATCTCTAACAGGATGCTTGTCTGCCAAAAGCTGGTCATGTAGCATGCTCATTGTCTGCCGTTCGCACTTAACGTCAGCCATCAAACAGCTATCTTCTTCGCCCCAAGAGTCAAGCCCTCTTTTTGTTGGTGGGTAACAAAACGAGGGAGCTGTATGCGTAACAACAGCATCAATCTTAATGCCGCTTTCTCGTAGCCGGGCAAGCTCATTTTCGCTATAAAAAGGGGCTTCATTTCTCCAGTAGCAAGGTTCTTCAGCCTTTCCTTGCTCTTGAGCCATCTGCATTTCTTGTAACCTCATGCTTCTGTCGAGTGATATTGCCCCGCCAACACACAAAATGTTCCTTCCTCCGGCTATAACAACCGAGTAATCGGGTATCGCTTTCATGCGAGGAAAATCAATCAGTCGCTTTTCAAAGTATTCGGGGTCGTCATGGTTCCCTCTTACCATAATAAGCATTAGGTTGGCTGCTCTCAGCTTAGCAGACAGCTTACCATACTCTTGCTTGTAATGCTCCGGCTTTTCAAAACCGAATCCGCAATCACCCGCAGCAATTACTACCGCGTTGGTAATATGCTGCTGCCTGATGTTGTACACCAGCGATTCAAACTCTCCGTGTATATCGCCTGAAACATACAACCATTGGTACTCTTTGGAATAATCGAAAATGCTCATGTTTTAATCGAATCTTATTTTGTTTTAAAGATACTAACTTAACGACAATGAAACAAATTAATCTGTACCTTTAAAGCTGAAATATAATTAGCCCAAGTCTCCACTTACAACACCCAACCCCTAAAGGGGGCTTTAGTCTGTGCAAACGAATTCCGGAAGTTCAATTTTGCAGTAGTGGGGTTTCCCCTTTAGGGAGTTAGGAGGGCGGAAAGTTATCGGCAAGGGACAAATTGAGTAGTTGTAAGTATACATGATGAATATTGTAACCCAAACATATACCCTGCGTACATGGAACCTTAACGACTGTGCGTCGTTAGCCAAACATGCCAACAACATCAAGATATGGAATAACGTCCGTGACCTCTTTCCTCACCCCTACTCTATTGCCGATGCCGAAGAGTTTATCGGTATGGTTTTAAGCAGGCCTTCTCCTCAAGAGTTTGCCATTGAAGTTGACGGGCAAGCCGTAGGCGGACTTGGCTTTGTACCCGGCAGCGATATTGAGCGGTTAAATGCAGAAGTGGGCTACTGGCTGGGCGAAGCCTACTGGGGGCGTGGAATTGTGAGCAGCGCATTGAAAACCCTTGCCGATTATATATTTGAACATACCGAAATTATACGGCTATTTGCCGGCGTTTATGAGCATAACGCAGCCTCCATGCGTGTACTGGAAAAAGCCGAATTTACCAAGCTGGCTGTACTACATAAAGCAGCCATAAAGAATAACAACATAATAGATTTGCACTACTACGAAAAGCTTAAGCCATGAAATACCTGTTTCTCGAATACCCAAAGTGCAGTACCTGCCGAAAAGCCAAACAATGGCTTGATATGAACCATGTTGATTACGATGATCGGCATATTATTGAGCAAAATCCAACGGAACCCGAGCTGAAAGAGTGGATTGCACGAAGTAAACAACCACTGAAAAACTTCTTCAACACCAGCGGAGAGGTATATAGGGAATTACAGCTAAAAGATAAGCTGGCATCTATGAGCGAGAAAGAGCAGATAAGGCTGTTGGCCTCAAACGGTAAGCTTATCAAGCGCCCGTTGCTGGTAAGTAATAGCCTTGTGCTGGTGGGCTTTAATGCCGATGATTGGAAAAGAACCGTAATGTAAAAAAGCATGTTATTGCGAGCGAAGCAAAGTAATGTGCTTAATTTGAGGAGATTGCTTTGCTTCGCTCGCAATGATGCCTTTGTTTGAGCAGTGCAAAACACCTATATTCTATGCTATATAGCTGGTATCTTTTTTATCTGACTTTTTTTTCGGAAATTTGAGGCCTTAAAAAAGCAAAAATCCATAATTACATTAAAAATCATAACTTAAAACATCAACAAAATGAAAAAGCACAACTTCGGAGCAGGTCCATGTATTCTGCCCCAATCTGTATTTGATGCAACATCGGCTGCAGTTCAGAACTTCAACGGTACAGGCCTTTCGGTACTGGAAATTTCTCACCGCACTAAGGACTGGGAAAAGGTAATGGACGAGTGCCGCGCTTTGTGGAAAGAGCTGCTAAACATTCCCGATAACTACCACGTGCTATTCCTTGGTGGTGGTGCCAGCATGCAGTTTATGCAAGTTCCTTACAACTTGTTAGAAAAGAAAGCAGCCTACCTTGATACAGGCGTATGGGCTAACAAAGCGCTTAAAGAAGCTAAGCTGTTTGGCGAAGTTGATGTAGTTGCTTCTTCAAAAGACCGTAACTATTGCTACATCCCTAAGGATTACAAAATCCCTACCGATGCAGAATACTTCCACATTACAACCAACAACACCATCTACGGAAGCGAAATCCACACGGATATGGACTGCCCTATCAACTTGGTTGCCGATATGTCATCAGACATTATGAGCCGCAAGGTTGACGTTAGCAAGTACGCGCTTATTTACGGTGGTGCCCAAAAGAACGTAGGTACTGCAGGCGTTACGTTCGTAATTGTTCGCGAAGATATTCTTGGCAAGGTTAGCCGCCCTCTTCCCTCAATGATTGACTACCGCAATCACGTTAAGGAAGGTTCTATGTACAACACTCCTCCCGTAATCTCTATCTACATCATGAACGAAATGCTGAAGTGGATTAAGAGCATTGGCGGTATTGACGCAATGTACAAAATCAACGTTGATAAGGCAGCTTTACTATACAACGAAATTGACCGTAACAAAATGTTCGTAGGCACAGTTGATAAGGCCGACCGCTCTATTATGAACATTTGCTTTGTAATGAACAAGGGCTACGAAGATAAGGAAGAAGCCTTTATGGAATACGCTAAGAGCAAGGGTATGGTTGGTATTAAGGGACACCGCTCAGTTGGCGGATTCCGCGCTTCAACCTACAACGCTCTTCCGAAGGAAAGCGTACAAGCGCTGGTTAACTGCATGCAGGAATTTGAAAAGCAAAACGCGTAGTAATTGTTGATTTGGTTAGCTGGTTATTTGCTTATTTGAAAAATGGTGTATAGGTATTCTTTCGAAAAATTAGAGGTATGGCAGCTTTCACGTAAGTTAGTGAAAGTGATTTACGAGTTAACCTCAAAATTTCCGTCGGATGAAAAGTTTAACCTAACATCTCAGGTAAGACGTGCTTCAGTATCCATTGTATCAAATATCGCGGAAGGTTCATCTCGAACTTCATTGAAGGATCAAATTCGCTTTTTGGAAATAGCCTATGGCTCGCTAATGGAACTTTATACACAGCTGTACATTGCATTAGATTTAGCATATATTACCGAGTTAGAAATGGATAGTATAAGTTTGTTGGTAAAAGAAATTTCAAACAAGCTAAATGCCCTAAGCAACACATACCGTAAACATGCGGAGTCCAAATAACCAAATCAACAGCTAACCAACTAAACAACTAAAAGAAATGAAAGCTCTTATAGCAACCGAAAAGCCTTTTGCTAAGGCGGCCGTTGACGGCATTAAAAGCATATTCAGCGAAGCCGGTATTGAAACCGTGCTACTTGAAAAGTACACTGACCCTGCCGACTTTACGAAAGCCGTTGCAGATGTTGATGCAATTATTGTTCGTTCTGACAAGGTTACCAAAGATGTAGTTGAAGCTGCCAAGAACCTTAAGGTAGTTGTACGCGCTGGTGCGGGATTTGATAACCTCGACCTTGCCGCATGTACTGCCAAGAACGTTGTTGCGATGAATACTCCCGGCCAAAACTCTAACGCTGTTGCCGAATTGGCATTAGGTATGATGGTGTATATGGCACGCAACTCATTCCAAGCCGGAACAGGAACCGAACTTAAAGGTAAAAAATTAGGTATCCATGCATACGGAAACGTAGGTAAGCTGGTTGCCATGATTGCCCAAGGTTTTGGTATGGATGTATATGCGTTTGACCCCTTTGTACCCGCTGATGCTATTAAGAAAGATGGCGTAAAGGTGGCTGCGAGCATGGAAGAGCTATATAGCACTTGCGACTATATTTCTCTGCATATTCCGGCAAACGATAAGACCAAAAAGTCTATCAACTTCGATTTGCTATCGAAGATGCCTAAGGGCGCAACACTTATCAACACGGCTCGCAAAGAAGTTATCGACGAAGATGGTATCATTAAGCTAATGGAATCTCGTCCTGACTTTAAGTATGCTACCGACGTTGCTCCTGACTGCCACATTGCAATGGTAGAGAAGTTTGGCGCTCGCTACTTCGGAACCCCCAAGAAGATGGGTGCAGAAACCGCCGAGGCCAATATCAACGCCGGATTAGCTGCTGCTCGCCAAATCGTTGGTTTTTTGAAGGATGGCGATAAGACATTCCAAGTGAATAAGTAAAGAGAGGTTAAGCGTTAAGAGTTAGGCGTTAAGCGACAAAGTTTACCACCTAACTCTTAATCTATTAATTGCTAGCACACATGAACCATAAAGATCTTGATGCTTGGAAAGAAGGAATGGAACTAGTTGTAGATGTTTACAAGTTAACAGAACTTTTTCCAAAAACAGAACAATATGGTTTAACATCACAAATTCAAAGAGCGGCAGTATCTATACCGTCTAACATTGCTGAAGGTTCTGGTAGAAAAAGTAGTAAAGAGAATATACGCTTTTTATCCTTTGCTCTTGGTTCACTTGCTGAGTTAGAAACGCAACTACTAATTGCGCTACGTATAGAATATATTGCTGATGTTCAACCCCAACTTGATAGAATTGCCAAAGTGCGGTAGCTAACGTTAGGGTTGATACGATACATTGAAAAAACACTCAACACATAAATTTAATTACACATTCAGCGGCATTTGTTTGTCTTTTCGCATAACACTTAACGCTTAACGTTTAACAGACATGAGAATCAAACCATTTAAAGCGGTTCGTCCGCCCAAAGAATTGGCAAAAGAAGTGGCTTCACGCCCTTATGATGTACTAAACTCAAAGGAAGCACAAGCCGAAGCCGGCGAAAAGTCGCTACTACACATCATTAAGCCCGAAATTGACTTCGATCCTATTATTGATGAGCATACACAGCCTGCTTACGATAAGGCTGTGGAGAACTTCAAAAAATGGCAGGAAAAGGGCTGGTTAAAGCAAGATGGGAAGGAGATGTACTACATCTACGCTCAAACAATGGAAGGACGTACCCAGTACGGTCTTGTTGCTTGCGCCCACATGGATGATTACCTAAACGGAACTATCAAGAAGCATGAGCTTACCCGTAAGGATAAGGAAGAAGATCGTATGATTCACGTTCGCATTCAGAATGCTAATATCGAGCCTGTGTTCTTTGCCTATCCCGACGTGAAGGAAATGAACGAGATTGTAGAAAAGATTGTAAAAGGTAAACCTGCCGAATACGACTTTGTTGCTGAAGATGGCTTTGGACACCATTTCTGGGTAATTGAGGATGATGCTACCAACAAGCGCATTACCGAAATTTTTGCTCAAGTTCCCGCACTATATGTAGCCGACGGACACCACCGTACCGCCGCTGCAGCCCTTGTAGGACAAGAGAAGAAGAAAGCTAATCCCAACCATACGGGTAACGAGGAGTATAACTACTTTATGGCGGTAATATTCCCCGAAAGTCACCTTAAAATTATTGACTACAACCGTGTAGTAAAGGATTTGAACGGGCTTACACCCGAACAGTTCCTAGCCAAGCTGAACGAGTCGTTTGTTGTTGAAGAAAAAGGTACCGGAATTTATACACCCGATAAGCTTCACAACTTCTCTATGTATATCGGAGGCAAGTGGTACTCGTTAACCGCTAAACCCGGCACATATAACGATAACGACCCTATTGGCGTACTTGATGTAACGGTGCTTTCAAACCTGGTATTCGACAAAATTCTTAACCTTGGCGACCTTCGCGTATCTAAGCGTATTGATTTTGTTGGTGGTATTCGTGGTTTAGGCGAGCTAAAGAAGCGTGTTGACAGCGGTGAAATGGCTGCAGCTTTTGCACTATACGCTGTATCTATGCAACAGCTGATTGATATTGCCGATACAGGCAACATCATGCCTCCTAAAACCACTTGGTTTGAGCCTAAGCTACGTAGCGGTTTGGCAATACACAAGCTAAGCTAATCGTTCGATTTTCATTTCGATAAAAGCCGTTCATAATATTATGAGCGGCTTTTCTTTTACGTTCTAAATAACCCTAGAATGTTTTAAACCTCTTCAAAAATGTCGAAATATAACTCCTATTATTCTCTACATATCATTATAATAGGGGTTAAACAACAATAACCCCGTATGCAATGCGGGGTAGTTAGACCGAAACTATAGTTACACAGGAAGCACCATCCTTATTTAGAAAAAGGATGATGCCTCCTGCGCAATCGAACTCAGCAGCTTTCTGCCGTGGGTTACACCCACGGTTATTCATATTCAGCCCGCTTCGGGGCTATTTTTACTTCAGATACGTTCTTTATATTCGGTTCAAGTATTTTCCGAAGAAGCCAGTTGAGCAAAACTATTATTCTCTATCTTTGTTCTAACCTAAACCAATTTAATATGAAACTCAACTTCCTTTGGATAGCCGCTGTTACGCTAACGTTATTTACCCAATCATGCCGTAGCAAACAAGCACCTCAAGCGGGAACAACCAATAGCCCGATAGAGCAGGCTATTCTGAATGATTCTGCCAGCTTTTACTATGTAAACTTTGCTCACTACCCATCAGCGGATGCCAGCCTACCTATCGGAGTTTTTGATTCGGGTACAGGCGGGTTAACCGTACTCGATGCAGTGGTAACGTTTGATGAGAATAACAACGAAAGCAAAGCTATCGGAAAAGACGGAAAACCTGATTTCGCACAAGAAAAGTTCATTTATTTGGCCGACCAAGCCAACATGCCTTATGGCAACTACTATTCCGAAAATAAATCGGATTTACTGGTTGAGCATATTCTGAAGGACGCTCAGTTCCTTCTTTCCAACAAATACTACCCCGATGCTGCGGCTAAGCAGTACAGACAAGATAAACAACCTGTAAAAGCCATTGTTATAGCCTGTAATACGGCTACCGCCTATGGAAAGAAAAATATTGACAGCCTTATAAAGAAAGCGGGTATTAACGTTCCGGTAATCGGGGTTATTGATGCAGGAGCAAGAGGCGCACTAGCCGTATTCAGTAAAGAGGAAAGTGGTTCTATTGGCGTATTTGCTACCGTTGGCACCATTGCCTCCAAAGGATATGAGAATGCCATTACTTCAATTAAAAATGCACAAGGGTATAGCGGAGATATTCAAATATACAATCAGGGTGGCTACGGTGTAGCCGAAGCAGTTGATGAAGAACCTGACTTTATTGACCATAAAACCAATTCGCCACGTACTAGCTATCGCGGACCGTCTCTTAACAACAAAGACTATAGGATAGACAAGGCGTTAATGGACATATACAACTTCGATTTCAGCAATAGCAAAACGTTGTGTGACAGTAAAACAACTGATGATTGTAATGTACTTCAGCTGAACTCAACCGATAGCTATGTACGGTACCATCTTGTATCGCTGATGGAGCAGCTTAGAAAAGCAAATGGAGCACAACCGTTGAAAGTATTGGTGTTGGGCTGTACTCACTATCCTTACCTTACAAACTCTATTCGCACGGTATTGAATGAGCTGTATAGCTACCGGAAAAACGGCAACTACTACTATCGAAGTGTAATGAATGAGAACATCCACATCATAAATCCAGCTGAGAATGTAGCCATTGAGCTGCATGCTTACCTAAACGACCATAAGCTGTTTAATCCATCGGAAAGCATGGATAACAGCGAGTTTTACATCAGCGTACCCAACACTGATAATCAAAATGTAAAAGTGGACGAACAGGGGCGATTTACCTATGAGTATAAGTACGGACGTAATGCCGGAGAGATTCAGGAATACGTTAAGGTTGTTCCTTTCAGCAAACAGAACATACCGTTGGAAACCTTGAAACGCTTAGAAAAATCCATACTCAACACGTATAAGCTAATTGTAGGCTTTGACTGTTCCAGCCCTAAAACTACAAACCTGCCGGAAGCAGATAGAATAAACTAACCCATACATACCCCGTCATTACGAGCGAAGCGAAGTAATCTGTTTATTCAAGAGATTACTTCGCTTCGCTCGTAATGACGTAGTGCTAACCATTCATAGGAATAAGCCTTTCTCTTTCCAAAATAGGAACAATATCAGAAAGGTCTGGTGTAAAGCAGTATTCAAACACATCGTCAAGGCCAAGCTTGCGAAGGCGTTCCCGTTGTGCGGCTTTTTGAATATAGCCTAGTAAATCGGGCTTTGCCAAACTCCATAAGTCTAATGCAGCAAAAGCTGAATCGCACTCCGTTTCGAATGGTTGTTTGCTTGATAATAGCTGCTCTGTCAATGCTCCTGCAAATAGCGTATCCTCCAAACAAAACTTACCTTTCCATGCCGAGCATAACACCAATACATCACTTTGCTGTTGCTGTAAATACCTAGCCACAGCACTAAGATTGATAAAAGCGCCTACTACAACACCCTTAGTATCTTTCCCTAAGAAAATAGCCTTAGTACCGTTGGTTGTGCTATATGCAAGCTGCCTCCCTTCTACCCTACTGCGTGTAAAGTTGAATGGAGAGTTGCCAAAATCGGCAAAATCAAGCGTAACGCCATCACGTTCCGCTGCTACCGTAAAACCTTGCTGCTTATATGCCCTAGCCTGCTCAACCGATTGAACGGGATATATTTCTGTCGCACCGTTAGCAAATGCCGTGCAAATTGAAGTAGTAGCACGTAGCACATCACACACAACCACAATGCTATCAGGCTTATGGTACTTGTCGTATAGTAAAGGGGAAAAACAAACTTCTAGCTTTGACATAAAAATTTTTTATTGATTATTGATTATTGAAAACTGAATAAAACAAGCGATTTCAAAGCAATATTCAATTTTCAATAATCAATAATCATTCAATCACCTCATAAACCGCCGGCTAAACCACAGCTCAAATACGGGATCTAAAAAAATGGGTTTATTCTTTACAAATTCGAGTATTTCTTTTTTCTCAAGCGCACCCCGAACACGGGTTACGTTGGCCGAAGAGTTGAGCTTATAGGCAGCAAGCACCTCTGCCGAGGTAAAGCGGTCAACACCATCAACTACCGCTTTCAGGTAGCTGATTTGCGGGTTGCTAAGCCCATCTACCTCTTTCTGAAAAAAATGGGCGTTATGGCTCAGTAAATCTTCGCAGGCTGTATCGTATGCTTGATCGTTTACAAAGCCTTTGGTATTCAACCACACCAAGTGTGCCAGCTGCTGTACGTAGTATGGTTGGCACTTTACATGATTACAAATTTTCCTGGAGAATTCCTTATCAATAACCCTACCGCTTTTAGAGAATGCTTTTATCATATAATCGCATAGCGGCATTTCATCAAGCGTATTTAAATAAAGCGATTCACCAAATTGGTAGAAAGGGTTTCCGGAATTTTCAAACAGCTCCTTCATGGCATGCTTCTTTCCGCCACTCAGTAAATAGCCCACACCCGGTTGGTTTTCCCATGTACTACGCAGCCTTGCAAGCATATCGGGCGAAGCATCCATGTCATTCACATACTGAAACTCCTCACAACAAATCATCATCTTGCAGTTGGATGACTCAGCAATACGAACAGGCAGGTTTAATATTTCATCGACATAATCCTTCACACGCTGTTCATCAAATTCCAGCTGAATAGTATTTTGCTGCTTTTCGTTAATCAATACGCGGGGAGCAGCATTAGGAAGGTAGCTGCTTACGTTATTTTCCCAATCGCTGCTGGTAGCTGAAACACTATTCAACAGCTCTTCGGCAAACAACGTATAAAAATCGTACTCGTCACGGATATTGAACAGGTTTAGGTTACATATTTTCAGGTTAAAGTTTTGCTTCTGAGCCTGAATAATAGCCATGCGGATAAGGGAGGTTTTTCCCCACCTATCGGGTGCTATAAGCACAGTGTGTTGCGCATTGGCAATGTTAGAAGCCAACCATGCCAGCTCCTCTTTTCTTCCTACGAAACTATCTCCTGCAACCTCTTTTGAAAAAATAAACGGTGAATCCATTGGGGTATATGCTGTGGTAATTGATTTTAGGTCTGTATGGTTTTACTATTAAGCAATAGCTGCTATTTTTTTGAGCATACATGCCAACTCTAACTTCTGCACATGGTTGCCCGATAGAATAAGATGGTGATTACCTAAAGGGTTTTCGGTAAAATAGCTAAGCGCAGAAGGCGTAAGCTTCAGCTCTAGTGCAAAACCGTTAGCAGAACGCTTTTTAAGTGTAGCCAAGGTTGCAAAAGCCTTTGTAAGCGTATTGTCAAACCTAAATAAGGTAAACTCATCTGTACCTTGCAGCGTATCAAGGTTGTTGGCTTTAAGTCCGCAACAATCGGCAAGTATGGACGAAGCTTCGCACGATTCAAACGTAATGGTAGGAGCAGTAAGCTTAACCACTTCGGCAACGCGCGGTAGCTGTTTGCATACTTCATTTACCAGTAACATACCCACCATACTGCATACATCACCATAGCAGAGGTCGCTATCTATCTCCTCCGGATTTTCTACGGTTTTATAACCCAGCTGTATGCCAAAGCGTGATTCTAGTAAAAATGGATTAATATTTGATGCTACTCGCTCCTTCATCTGTTCCTGAGGCACATATATTCGCTTTTTATTCATGCGGGCAAACGCATTCTTTATATCATACAAATAGGATATTTGCCGGCTGGTTTCGGGTGAGTCATATTCCAGTAAAGTGGAACTTACTCCATGCTGGTTCATCCAAGCCTTTACTTCAATAGCCGATGAATAAGCATTATCGCTTGCTGAAGCCATCATCAAATAGTGCCGGAAAACGTTCTTTTGTATCTGCTCAACGGCATTTAATGAGGAGTTCTTACTCAGAAAAACCAACACATCAGGGTCGTTGGTAACAAATTCCACTTTAGTGTTTTCAAAAACATCAAGAAAATGTTTCTTCCCTTTGTTGTATATGCTGTCGCCGGCATTACCGTGCGCCAACAACATTACCCGTATCTTACTTTCCATATTCAATATTTGCAAACAAACAGCTTATATAGCCGGTTTGTTTATTGCTGAGGATGAACAAATAAACGTTAAAACAAAGAGTAACTTGCCCAATATCGTCCTCGTCATTCTTTATTTTTACCGATACAAATGTAACAAATTTGTGAGTAATACAGACCAACAGCCTTTTCTACTAAAAATTCGTGTAGCTTTGCAGCGACGAAAAGAACAAACACGTGAAACCGACTATTCCCATAGCAAACTATACCTACTCGCTACCCGATGAAAAGATTGCGCGCTTTCCATTAGATGAGCGTGATGCATCGAAGCTACTACTATACCGCTCCGGAGCTATTAGCGAAGCTAACTTTGTAAATCTAGTAGAACATCTCCCAATATCCTCACTGCTAGTGTTTAACAACACAAAAGTGATACATGCACGGCTTATATTCAGAAAAGAAAGCGGAGCCCGTATAGAAGTATTTTGCTTAGAACCGGTAACCCCTCACACTGCCGAACAGGCTTTGGCTTCGAGCAGCGCATGTGAGTGGAAATGTACCGTTGGTAATCTTAAAAAATGGAAATCGGAAATTTTATCGCTTAATTACACTATTGGAGAGCAAAAAGGTAAGCTGACGGCTAAAAAAACCGGTTTGATTGATGGCTCGGTGAACGTTCGCTTCTTATGGAATACCACACATACATTCGGTCAGCTTATGGAAGCTTGCGGTCAGCTACCTATACCTCCGTATTTAAAACGTGAAGCCGGACAACAAGATGAGCAAAGCTACCAAACCGTTTATGCTAGAAATGAGGGTTCTGTTGCTGCTCCCACTGCCGGACTGCATTTTAGCGATCGAGTACTGGCCTTACTATCAGAGAAAGGAATTGAGCGAGAGGAGCTAACGTTGCACGTTGGTGCCGGTACGTTTAAACCGGTAAAAGCGGAAACCATCGACGGGCATGAAATGCACTGTGAGCATTTCACCATTAAGCTTGAAACGCTAAAACATATACGAGCAAAGCGGAAAAGTGGAAAAATTATTGCTGTAGGAACAACATCTGTGCGAACGTTGGAGAGCCTATACTACATTGGCATTAACCTAAAAAATAATGCTGAACAAACAAACGATTCGTTAGAGGTAAAACAATGGGAACCTTACGAAAATATTATACAAGAAATAGATACAGACATTGCGCTGGCTGCTATTGAATGCTACATGCAAAACAACAGATTAAACGAGCTAAATGCCAAAACGTCTATCCTAATTGTACCCGGCTATAGGTTTAAGCTGGTTAGCGGATTAGTCACCAACTTTCATCAACCGCAAAGTACGCTGTTGCTTCTTATCGCCGCTTTAATTGGTAACGATTGGCGCAAGGTGTATAGCTATGCGTTAACCCATAACTTTCGTTTTCTCAGCTACGGAGACAGCTCGCTGCTGCTTCCCTGATTGATAAAAAACACATCTTAAAAACAAATCACGTCAGTGCGAGCGAAGCGTGGCGCTGACGTGATTATTTATAGCCAACTGTTCAAATTGTTACTGCTGTTGCATTTCAACATTTGCAATAATTCGAACTTCATCACTGATAACCGATGAAGCAAACCCGCTGCCAATGCCAAAATCAGAACGGTTTACCTGCGCCGTTATTTTAAAGCCTGCCACTTCTTTCTTACTCTTAGAATTAGTAATCGTTCCACCATGCTCCACCTCTAGCTCAACAGGCTTTGTAATGCCGTGCATAGTAAGGTTTCCATGAACCTTATAAGTGGTAGAACTTAACTTCTCTACGCTGGTAGAAGTGTATGTCAAATCAGGGTATGTGTCCACATCAAAAAAGTCGGCACTTCTTAAATGCCCGTCCCGTTTATCAACTCCGGTATTTACGCTGGTAGCCTTAGCAGCTAACAAAATACCGGCATCACTAAAATCGGCTCGATTTGCAGTAAGTATAATATTAAAATCGCCAAAAACACCACTCACATTACTTATTAGCAAGTGTTTTATGGTAAACGTCAGCTGCGAATGTACCGGATCAGACTTCCACGTCTGTGCACATAGGCTGGCGTTTGAGCTCAAGGCTAAAAGGGTAATAAAAAATAGCTTTATCTTTTTCATCGTTATTTTCTATGTTAAATTATACATACACTAGCTTAACACATGGATGTAATATTTGTTCGAAGAAACATGCCCTATGCCGTCGAACAAAACAGGCACTCATTTATTTATTGAAGATAATCAACCAATTATGCAGATCATTGAGCAAAAGTTTTTTACTGATATAAATTGAGGGGTAGAACAAGATACGGTCATTTTTGTTGATTATTTTGGCTGATGGTAAAAAGCGACGATGTTATTAATCGTCTTTTTCAAGTTAATACGTAAAAAAGTTGTACCTTTACTTCAAATTTATGACTTATGGATGCAACACAAATTCCGATACTAGTAAAAAAGGAGCTACAAGCGCTTGCAGACAAAGACAAGGCTAAACACCTAAAGGGCTTCTTTAAAACTCGCAAAGGCGAGTATGCAGAAGGCGATAAGTTTCTGGGTATTACGGTTCCAAACCAACGTACTATTGCAAAAAAATACTATGCCGATATAACATTAGGGGGTATAAGCCATTTGCTGGAGTCGGTTTACCATGAGGTGCGGTTAACAGCACTGCTTATGCTGGTAAGCAAAATGGATAAAACCAAAGACACTAAAAAACGGGAAGCAATTGTGCAATGTTACCTAAAAAATATTGATGCTGTAAATAACTGGGATTTGGTAGATACCTCTGCACCCACCATTCTGGGCAAATATTTGTTCGATAAGGATAAGAGCCTGCTATACGAGCTGGCTGCGGCCAACCACTTATGGAAACAACGTATTGCCATACTATCCACCTTCTACTTTATTAAGCAAAACCAGTTTGAGGATACGTTTGCCATATCGGAAATGCTGATGGATGGCACACATGAGCTTATCCACAAATCAATTGGCTGGATGTTGCGCGAAGTTGGTAAACGTGATGAGGCCATCGAAAAGCAATTCCTTGATAAGTATGCTCCCACTATGCCTCGTATTGCGCTACGTTATGCCATTGAGCATTTCAGCGAGCCGGATAAAAAGCACTACATGGAAATGTAAGCTACGTAAAGGGTGATGCGTTAGATGTTAAGCGAACACCTAATACAAATAGCGTTATTGCGAGCGAAGCAATCTCTTGATTTAATGAGATTACTTCGCTTCACTTGTGGTAAGGCATTATTACATCTTAAGATACGAACTCGCTTAACGCCTAACCCTTCACTCTTAACGTACAGATTACTTCGCTTCGCTCGCAATGAAGTTTTACTAAATACATCCACTTAAATCTACCTGCAACCTATCATAAGCAAGGTAAACGTTCGGAGGCAGCTCTTTTTGCACCTCTTCATAGAAGCCCATTTGATGCGATAGGTGAGTAAGGTAGGCTGCTTTGGGGCGGAGCTGAGCAATAACCGCCAACGCCTCTTCCAGATTAAAGTGTGAAAGATGCTTTTCTTTTCTTAGCGCGTTTATTACCAATACATCTACCCCCTCCAGCAAGCTCCACGATTCTTCGGGAATATAGTTTACATCGGTTAAGTATGCAAAGCGGCCTATTCGGAATCCATATATAGGAAGATTGAGGTGCATAAACCGAATGGGTGTAACCTCTACTCCCGCCGCTACAAAAGGGCTATCCGTTATAATATGCAGATTTATTTCGGGCACACCCGGATATTTGTCATCACTAAAGGCATAGGCAAACTCATTACGCAATGAACGGCACACCCGTTCCTCCCCATATATTTCAACCGGAGTACCCATTACGTAGTTAAAGGCACGCACATCATCTATTCCGGCCGTATGGTCTTTATGTTCGTGGGTAAGCAAAATAGCATCAAGCCGTTGCACATCTTCACGTAACAGCTGTTGCCGAAAATCAGGACCGGCATCAAATAGTATAACCTTTCCGTTTAACTCCAGCATTGCAGAGGTACGCAAACGCTTATCACGCACATCTGCAGAATGACATACTGCGCAAGGACAAGCAATTACGGGAACACCCTGAGAAGTTCCTGTACCTAAAAACGTAAGACGAGCGTTGCTACCTTTCATTACCATCATGTATTTTATTGGCAACCAGCTTACGCTCTGCTGCTAAATCAGCTTTATAGTTTTTCAGCTTAAACATCAAAATACCTGCTGCCGATACAAACGTTATGGCGTTAGCCAATATAATTGGCCAACTCGTAATATATATCCCATACATCAACCAAAACAGTATTCCAAGCGTGAATATTAAATACATAGATAACGATATGGAACGGGTATCTCGCGTTTTTACCACCAGGTATAGCTGGGGAAAAAACGAAATGGTTGTGCAGGCAGCTGCAGCATAGCCGATTATTTCTATCATAATATATATTTTTCGCAAAACTACACAAAAACAGAAAACCGTCTTATCCGCTTACAACAGAGGAATCTGCCTATAAGTTCGCAATACAAGCAAAACAGCGACTGCTTAACTAACTATTTCTCTCATATTTTGCCACTTACCTCTATTTGCCATTGTCATAAATTTCCCTAATAATATGCATCATATTGGTTATACAATCTTAATACTTCCAATAGCAATAAATAATCCGAAATAATTATGTAGCTTTGTAACCGAATAATCAAGTTTGTATTGAATCTTTCTTAACAATGCTTTGTTTTACCTTATGTATGGTGAAGCTTCTCATCGTCAAAGTCGACATCAAAATCAACTTTTTTGTTTGAAGTACTTAATAACAGCTAGGGTGTAATAGCCCTATTGTAACATTTTGCTGTAAATATGATGAAGTCGTTTTTTATCGGGAACACAGAAATTAAACTTCCTATTATTCAGGGTGGTATGGGCGTTGGGGTTTCTCTTTCAGAGTTAGCCTCGGCGGTAGCCAATGAAGGTGGTATTGGGGTTATATCATGTGCCGGATTAGGATTATTGCATAATCAGCCCTCTGGAGGCTACTTAAAAAATTGTATTTGGGGGCTCAAAGAGGAACTGCGTAAAGCTCGAGAAAAAACCAAGGGTATAATTGGAGTAAATATTATGGTTGCCTTATCAAATTTTGCTGATATGGCACGTACAGCTATAGAAGAAAAAGCTGACATAATATTTTCCGGAGCCGGGCTTCCGTTAGACTTGCCGTCATACTTAACTGAAAATAGTACAACACGTCTCGCACCTATTGTTTCTTCTGCGCGTGCAGCAAAAATAATTTGCGAAAAATGGATGACTAACTACAACTACCTCCCTGACCTTATTGTGGTAGAAGGGCCTAAGGCCGGTGGCCATCTTGGATTTAGCAAGGAGCAAATTGAGGATGCAAAATACTCATTAGAGAATTTAGTTCCGGAAGTTAAGGCTATTGTAGAACAGTACCGTGAAAAAAAAGTAATTCCCATAGTAGCTGCCGGAGGAATTTCAAACGGAGACGACATGCTCCGATTTATGGAGCTTGGAGCGGACGCAGTACAAATGGGAAGTATTTTTATTACTACACACGAATGCGACGCCTCTCCCGGATTTAAACAGGTGTATCTAGACTCTTCTCAAAAGGACATGATGATTATCCAAAGTCCTGTAGGGATGCCGGGGCGCGCTTTCAACAGCGAATTTATTCGTAGCGTGAACGAAGGTAATGAGAAACCTACTAATTGTCCGTTCGGTTGTATTAAGACCTGTGACTATAAAAAAAGTCCGTACTGTATCATCAAGGCGCTCTACAACGCTTCTAAAGGAAATATGAATAAAGGGTACGCATTTGCAGGAGCCAACGCATACTTGGCAGAAAGAATAACTAGCGTTAAAGAGGTAATTGCTAAGTTAAAAGAAGAGTTCGATATTGCACAAAAAAAATAGGCATTGAGGGCTAAAAATCATTCACAAAAAAATAAGACAATCTATTATTCAAATCACTAACAAAAAGGCAATGAACATTTACGTTTCAAACTTAAACTACAAAACTGTAAGCGAAAGCTTACATGAGCTATTTGCAGAGTACGGAGAAGTAACTTCCGCTAACATTATCACAGACAGAGAAACCGGAAGATCTCGCGGTTTCGGTTTTGTTGAAATGCCCAACGATGTAGAAGGACAGAAAGCCATTGACGCGTTGAACGGTACAGAATTCGAGGGAAAAGTAATTAACGTTAACGTTGCCCGCCCCAAGACGGAGAATAAAAGACCCGGCGGTGGCGGATTCAACAAGAGACGGTACTAAGCCAATATATTTCTTTGGAAAGATTAGGGAAAGCACAATGCTTTCCCTTTTTATTTTTAATTTACATCCCCGAAGCGGGTTGCTTGCTATATTGGTTATAAAGCTATGCCCCGAAGAAGCATATATCAGAGTATTTCAATTTAGCCTAAAATCAGTACCTTTGCTTTAAACCTATGCAAATGTCGTTTAACCCATTCTTGCAGCAAGTAGCCGCCGACCTTTGGTCTCGTTTCGGCGAAAAGCTGTCAGAGTTAACTATTATATTACCTACCCGCCGTTCTCGACTATATTTGGTTGAGCACTTATCTCGTATTATTGATAAACCCTTGTGGCAACCCACCTACTTAGGTATGGAGGAGCTAATGGCTACAGGCTCCCCGTTAAAGCAAGCCGATAGCTACCATTTGCTGATTGAGCTCTACCGTATATACTGTAAGCATAAAAAAACGAACGAGAACTTCGACCACTTCTACTTTTGGGGAGAGGCCATGCTTCACGATTTCGACATTATTGATAAGTATCGGGTAAACGCCCAGGCACTGTTTACCAACTTAGCCAACCAAAAGGCATTGGAGGGTGATTTTTCTTTTTTGGACGAAGAGCAAATCCAGCTCATCCAATCGTTTTGGAAAACCTTTGACCCACTCAATAAGCTGCATGAAAGCTTTATTGAAGTGTGGGATGTACTATACCCCATTTACTGCGAGTTTAAAGAAACATTACGCGCCAAAGGCATTGCATACGAGGGTATGGTTTTTCGTGATTTGGCCGAACAGCTGGAGCAACAAACCGATAGCTTTAAAGGAACCTACGTTTTTATAGGTCTTAATGCTCTTAACGAGTGCGAAAAATCATTGCTTCGCTTTCTAAAAAAACGAAATCAGGCACTGTTTTATTGGGACTACGACGAGTACTACGTAAAGAATGAGCAGCAAGAGGCCGGATATTTTATTCGTAACAACATAAGAGAATTTCCATCAGAAAAATTGCCTGATAGCTTCACATCATTCAGCTCACCAAAAAGCGTTGAAATTATTGCATCAACCGGAGAAGTAATGCAGGCTAAGCTGGTTCCGCAGCTACTCCATGAGATAGGCGGGCAACAGCATAAGCACCCTACCGGAACGGCTATTATTCCTGTTGATGAGCGTTTACTTACACCCCTACTCTATGCTCTTTCAGATGACGAAGATGTGAATGTAACCATGGGCTACCCGTTGACTCAAACGCCCGTATTTACGTTGGCAGAGCTGTTGATACGGTTGCAACGGAACAGAAAGGAATCGGCCAGCGGAACAAGTAGCTTTTACCATAAGGATGTACAAAACGTAGTAAACCACCCGTATGTAAAGCGATTATCAGGTAATGAGGGTAAGCAAATACTGCAAACTATTGCCAAGAATAACCACACCTACGTAAGCAAACGTTTTTTTTACGGCAACGCTTTCTTACGTACCATATTCGCTCCGGCTTCCGACTATGTGGCAATGACCGATTACCTTAGTACAATTATAACCAACGTAGCCGAAGCAGATTTGGATGATAACGCTTCTCTTCGCAGAGAATATGCTTTCCACTTTTTAAACTCGCTCCGTAGGCTGAAATCGGCCATTAGCGAGGAGCAAATGGAAATAGGACTACCCGTTTTTTTCAGCTTACTCAACATTACGCTGCGTAAAATTCGTATTCCTTTCAGCGGTGAACCGCTTTCAGGTACACAGGTAATGGGTATTTTGGAAACTCGTGCGCTCGATTTTGAAAACGTTATCATGCTTTCTGTTAATGAGGGAACTTTGCCCGGTAGCTTAGGTATGGTATCTTTCATTCCCTACAACCTGCGTAAAGGCTTTGGTATTCCTAGCGCCGAACAGCATGAGGCTATGTACGCCTACTATTTTTACAGGCTGATTCAGCGGGCAAAAAACGTTCGATTGCTATACAGCACAAAGGCCGACGATGGTAGCCCGGGAGAAATGAGCCGCTACCTCTACCAGCTGAAAATGGAGTCAGAGCACCATCCCAAAGAACGAATGCTAACCTACGGCATATCTATAGACCGGCAACGAGAAATAGCCGTTGAAAAAACCGATATACTACTTAACTCGCTTACACGTAGGGCAGAGTATGGGCTATCACCCAGCGCCATTAGTACCTACGTGGCCTGTTCGCTACAGTTTTATTTCAGATATTTACTGGAGCTGAGAGAAACGGAAGAGGTGGAAGAAGAGGTTGGAATGGCTTCATTTGGAAATATTCTGCACCGTTCCGTAGAAAAGCTGTACAAGCCATACATTGGAAAAAGCATTGATGGAGCTACCATAAAACAGATTCTACGCAACAAAGAGGAGCTGAAGCAACAGGTAAACTTGGCCTTTGCTCATGCCTATTTTAACAGCGCCAGCTTACCTAATGATTTTGAGCAAAACGGCAAGCTGTCCATTGTTCGCGATGTTGTGCTTCGCTACGTTGAAGGTATTTTAAAGTATGATGCCGAAAAACGCGCTCCGTTTGAATTGAAAATGGTAGAGCAGGAAGTCAACGTACCGTATAGCTTTGAGGTGAACGGACAGCTTGTAGAAATAAATTTAAAAGGCATTATCGACAGGCTTGATGAAGCGAAAGGACACGTTAATATTGTGGACTATAAAACGGGGCGAAATAAAAGCGAGTTTAAAGGTGTAGAAGCCTTGTTTTCCGAATCGTCCGATAAACAAAACGGAGCTGTGCTACAAACGTTCTTATACTCTTTAATGTACGAAAAAATGTTTGGAGTTGAACGTCCGGTAACGCCAACGCTATACTTTGTACGGAATATTTTTGCTCCCGATTTTAACCACCTCGTTGTTGAACGCGTTGACAGAACAAAAAAACAGGAGGTTCTTAGCTTTGCACACTATCGTGATGAGTTTGCTTCCCGGTTGAACGAAACGCTAAAAACGATGTTTAATTCTGAACAACCGTTTACGCAAACTACTGATGCTAAAATATGTAAAAGCTGTCCGTTTGCGGCTATATGCGGACGATAAAACAATCTAAATGTTTCAGCGGAATGAAAAAGTCAATCAAATCGTCATTGCGAACAATTCGCTTTTTGAATTGTGAAGCAATCTGCTTAAGTTAAACAGATTGCTTCGGCAAAAAGCGCCTCGCAATGACGTCGTTTTTTAGAGTAGGTCTTTTTCAATATTGATTACAACGCTTAAAACAATAGCCAAATAATCAATTATCAATAAAAAATACATAATGAGTAAGTCTTCTTTCAACAGCTACAAAATAGCGCTTTGCTTCATAATATCAGCAATACTTATTGTATTTGTGCTGCCACGTAAGGGACAGTTTAAGTACGAGTACAGCAAGGGAAAGCCTTGGATATACGAACAGCTGAACGCTCCGTTCAACTTTCCCATTTATAAAAGTGATGAGGAGCTAAGCAAAGATAAACAGGATGTAGAACAACACTATAAGCCGTACTTTCGTATGGATAACGCCATAGGGCAACAGGAGCTGGATAAGCTCGCTAACGATATAAGCCATAACTCCATTAGTTATAGACAAAAACAGCTGTTAACCAACGCTTTTGAATTTATATACCAACGTGGAATTTGGCAGATAAGCGAGCTAAAACCTGAATATGCAGAGCGTAAAGACTTGCTGGTGGCAGTAGTTAATAACAATGTATCGGTTGACTATCCGGCATCGCAGCTGTTTACACCTGCTTCGGCATACAGCTACATCAGCAAAAAATTGCAGGATAGCCTTGGACACAACCAAGTCTCGGAGTTAACAGCTAAATTAAAGTTACAACAATACATTTTAGCCAACCTTTCGTATGACGAGAATACAACTATACAGGTACGCAATAACGAGCTGGCCGATATTCCCATTACAAAGGGCGTAGTATCAGAGGGTAAGAAATTGATAGGGAAAGGTGAGATTGTAAGCCCTGCCGTTTACCAACAGCTAGAGTCATTGCGTAAAGAATATACCGAGCGAACGGGCTATACCGGAAGTATGCTGATACTGATAGTAGGGCAAGTTATGCTGGTTATCCTATGCCTCTCATGCCTTTTTGTGCTACTCCGCATATTTCGTCCCGATATGCTTATGCGCTCGTCAAGCCTCATTTTTGTTCTAATCCTTGTAGTAGGCTTTGTTTATATAACAATGTTTGCCATAAAGTCAGACATCAACATATACCTTATTCCGCTTGCCATTATCCCCATATACATAAGCACGTTTTTCTATGCGCGTCCGGCCATGTTTGTGCATTGGGTTGTGCTTTTGCTAATCGGTTTTTACGTGCCCAACAGCTTCGAGTTTATACTTATCAATTTTGCTGCGGGTATAGCATCAATTATCAGCTTCCGCACCATGTACAGACGTGGAAGGCTATTTGTTGCCATTGGTACCATACTTGCCGCCTACTGCTTTTCATACATTTCTATACAGCTAATACAGGAAGGAACATTAGCCAACATCAGCTGGTCGTTCATGTTGAATTTTGTGATCAACGTGCTGATTATACTCACCGCCTACCAGCTGGTTTACGTATTTGAAAAAATATTCGGATTCCTATCAAACGTAACATTGATGGAGCTGAGCGATACCAATCGTAAGCTTTTACGCAAGCTGGCCGAAACAGCTCCGGGTACTTTTCAACACTCTATGCAGGTTGCCAACCTTGCCGAAACGGTAGCGCATGAAATAGGTGGGAACCCCTTGTTAGTACGCTGTGGCGCTCTTTACCACGATATAGGGAAAATGGAAAATCCTGTATTTTTTATCGAAAATCAGGCTAAGGGATTCAATCCTCATGATGCGTTGGAACCGGAACAAAGCGCTGCTATTATTATTAAGCATGTCGAAGATGGTGTACAGCTGGCTAAAAAACACAACCTTCCGGCTGCAATTATCGACTTTATTCGTAGCCATCATGCTACGTCTGTAACCCGATATTTTTACAACAAGTATGTAGAGAAGCATCCTGACGCTACGGACTTCTCCAAGTTTACTTACCCCGGCCCGGCTCCGGCAGCTAAAGAAACAGCAATAGTAATGATGGCCGACAGCTTGGAGGCCGCCTCCAGAAGTCTTAACAGCGTTACAGAAGATGCTATTAATAGCCTTGTAGATAGTATTGTGGGGCTACAAGCAAAGAATGGCTACTTTAGCAATGTTAGTATTACGTTTAAGGAATTGGAGCAGGCAAAACAGATATTTAAAAAGAAGCTGCGTAATATTTACCATCCTCGTATTGAGTATCCGGAAATAAAATAGCGTATTTGCAACAACTATTAATGCCCTAAGGGCAACAGCAAGGTGTACAAACTTCACACAGCCTGACATAAATGTCTTACAAACAACCCATCAACCGGTAACGCTGCCCGTTAGGGCATTAATATCAATCGAGTTGGAATCAAATTAACCACAGCCCCGAAGTGGGCTGAATATGAATAACCGTGTGTGAAGCCCACGGCTAGCGGTACTTCGCACGTAACTAAGCGTCCTTGCTCTGCTTACCCCGCATTTCATAAGGGGTTAAGCATATTCACCCCCTTCGGGGTTGCTTGCTATATTTGGACTCTCATTATTAGTGAGCATTTCATATTTTTCAAAGACATCTAGTGAAAGACACGGCTAATATTACTTTCATCGCCGTTAACTTTATCAACGGAAAAAAACAGCAATAACTTGGGCTTTAGCCTAAACCTCACTACAAGTTCAGCGTTACACGGCTATTCACATTGAACGTCTGCCCTTCCACCTTCTCATAATCGTCCATTAAATCCATAATGTTTACGGGAGATACAGCCGGGTGCAAGCAATAAAGCAACGGGTAGTTTCTTCATAAGTCAGAACTATTTCGATTGTATGCGCAAAGGCGCACATTTTACGCTTGCCACACAAAACCTCCCGGTTTCACATTTTACAGCTCAATATAGGCAGCGGATAAATATAAAAGCGTTATTTTTGCACGCAAAGAAACGTTTTGGATTGAAAAAGCTAGATAGGTTCATACTAAAATCATACTCAGGGCCAATGGTGTTGACTTTCTTCATCGCCATTTTTGTCCTGCTCATGCAATTTCTGTGGTTATTTATTGACGAACTGGTAGGAAAAGGTTTGGAGTGGTCGGTTATTGGAGAGTTTCTCTTTTGGGCTTCCATTACGCTGGTGCCTATGGCGCTACCATTGTCCACCCTTTTGGCTTCCATTATGACAATGGGAAACATGGGGGAAAACAACGAGCTGCTGGCGCTAAAATCGGCGGGGATATCGTTACAGCGAATCATGATGCCTCTGTTTGTTTTGGTATTTGCTATCAGCGCAATGGCGTTCTACATATCCAACAACATACTGCCAATGGCCAACCTCAAAATTGTAACCATGAGGCATGATATACAGCGAAAACGTCCCGATGTAATGCTCTCTCCCGGTGTGTTTACCAACGATATGCCGGGCTACAGCCTCAGAATAGGTTCAAAAGACCCAAAAACCAACCGTTTGAAAAGCGTTATGATCTATGATCACACCATGCATAGCGGAAATCTTTCGGTTACCATAGCCGACTCCGGTTACATTAGCGGAACGAAAGACGGGAAGTACATGATTGTTACGCTATACAACGGCAACACCTATCAGGATGAAAGGGATAACAGAACGGTTGCATCGAACTACCCCTTCTCTCACCGTCAGTTTAGCCAGCAAGAATTTCTTGTTCCCATACCTGATTGGGATCGCGTAGATGAGAATGCCTATAAAGGCAGCTACTCCATGATGCTGGATGCCGCTTCATTGTCAAAAGAGATAGACTCGCTACAGGTAGTACAGAACACATCTGCTCGTGCGGCAGTAAATAACTTTTTATACGCATCAACTTCTTTTTCCAACGTGGTGGAACTTGATACGGCAAAAATCAACATTCAACGCCATGTAAAAGCGGTAAATACCGATTCGTTATTTAAGTCATATAGCAAAGAACAAAAAGCCAGAGCCGTTCAAGAGGCTATATCAAAAGCGGATGCGGCAAAAAGCCAGATACGCTTTACAGATGACAGCATGGGGCTGGAAAGTCAGCGTAAACGCATAGCTCAAAACGAAACGGAATGGCACATGAAGTTTACCCTGTCTGCCGCATGTCTTATTTTCTTCTTTATCGGAGCGCCACTGGGAGCCATAATTCGCAAAGGCGGTTTGGGTATGCCAATGGTACTATCGCTCATACTGTTTTTGTTCTACTGGGTAATGTTTTCTATGGGAAAAAAGATGGCTATACAAGGCTCATGGAATTCTACCATTGCCATGTGGTTACCCTCCATAATCTTACTACCGCTAGGTATATTTTTAACCTACAAATCAACTACCGACTCAGCCCTATTCAATGCAGATAAGTACATTGACTTCTTTAAAAAGATATTCTTTATAAAGAAAACAAAGCGTAGCACAATTGATGAAATAGTTGTTGAACACGCTCTTACTGATAATGACAAAACATTATCACCGGTAAGAGTAGTACAATCAGTTTCCAACCTGAGCCGCTCATGCGAATCAGTAATAAATACGCATATAATTCAAAGTCTCGATTATGACCTTATCAACGCAGCATTCTACTGGCTTATTGATAGTAAAGGATGGCTTATAGATTTAAAGCAAGAATATGACGGAATGCTAAGAAGTTTATCTGCATTGGAATACAACAAAAAACAAATTAGCTCTATTCTCCGGGAGTATCCCCAACTTAAGCCGAAAAAATACATTTATCACAAGGTTGAAATATATATCAATATTATTTTAGCTTTATTTATACCTTGGGCCTTATACTTATACCTGCGAATTGTTTTTAAACGAAAACAGCTGCGAGGTATTTTGAAAGATATTATTTCTATAAACAGAAAAATTGAACACCACATATTGAATAGTAACAATGAGTAAAATTAAGCTGGATAAAATAGAAGACGCTATAGAAGACATCCGCAACGGAAAAGTACTAATCGTTGTTGATGATGAAGACCGCGAAAATGAAGGCGATTTTGTTGTAGCCGCCGAAAAAATAACCCCTGAGATTGTAAACTTTATGGTAACCCACGGAAGAGGGCTTGTATGTACACCGCTTCCTGCAAGCCGTTGTGAAGAATTACACCTCGACCTTATGGTTGGTAAGAATACCGCTTTACACCACACTCCGTTTACTGTTTCGGTTGACTTAAACGGCCACGGCTGTACAACGGGTATATCTGCATCAGATAGGGCTAAAACCATTAAGGCGTTGGTTGACCCGTCAACCAACCCTGACGACTTAGGAAGACCGGGACATATATTCCCTCTAAAGGCCAATGATAGCGGTGTTTTAAAACGTGCAGGACATACCGAGGCGGTAGTTGACCTTACCCGCCTTGCCGGACTAACACTAGGTGGAGCCCTAGTCGAAATAATGAATGAAGATGGTACTATGGCTCGCCTACCCCAGCTTGTTGAAGTAGCCAAGAAGTTTAAGCTGAAGCTTATTTCCATAAAAGATTTAATTGCCTATCGCCTTCGTACCGAAAGCGTGGTGGAGCGCGGCGAAACCGTTCAGCTGCCAACTGCATACGGAGATTTTAAGCTTACCGTATTTCGCCAAAAATCGAATGGTTTGGAGCATATTGCTATTGTAAAAGGCGAATGGAAACCCGGTGATCCGGTGCTTACCCGTGTACACTCATCATGTGCTACGGGTGATATTTTCGGTTCATGTCGCTGCGATTGCGGCCCGCAGCTACACGAAGCTTTACGAATGATTGAGAAGGAAGGTACAGGAATAGTTGTGTACTTGAATCAGGAAGGACGTGGAATAGGTCTTTTCAACAAGATACATGCTTACAAGCTACAGGAAGAAGGTAAAGACACGCTGGAAGCGAATATAGAGCTAGGGTTTAGAGCTGATGAGCGCGACTACGGTGTTGGTGCAAGCATTCTGTATGAAATGGGTGTTGGAAAAATGCGCTTAATGACGAATAATCCGCTGAAACGAATAGGCCTTGAAGGCTACGGCTTAGAAATAAGCGAGATTATTCCTATTGTCATACCTCCCAACAAGTATAATGAGTTCTACCTGCATACCAAAGAGAATAAAATGGGTCACATACTGGGTCTGAAAGAACAGTAGAATAGTACATACATGAAGATTGTTTACATGGGTACGCCCGACTTTGCCGTTGAGCCCTTGCGCTTACTGGTAGAGAACGGGTACAACATTGCGGCGGTAGTTACCATGCCCGATAAACCAGCGGGAAGAGGCCTTAAGCTGACGGAGTCACCGGTAAAGCGCTATGCCCAATCGGTAGGATTAACTGTACTGCAACCGGAGAAGCTGAAGAATGAAGCGTTCATAGAAGAACTACGTAGTATTAATGCCGACCTTTTTATTGTGGTTGCCTTCCGCATGTTGCCCGAAATAGTTTGGAATATGCCGCCCCTAGGTACATTTAACCTGCATGCTTCGTTGCTGCCTCATTATCGTGGCGCAGCCCCTATAAACCGGGCTATCATAAACGGGGAGACAAAGACAGGCGTAACCACCTTCTTTCTAAAACACGAGATAGATACAGGCGATGTTATATTTCAACAAGAAGTTCCCATCCTACCGGAAGATAACGCCGGAGACCTGCACGATAAGCTGATGGAAACGGGAGCGCAGCTGGTACTGCAAACGGTAAAAATGGTAGAACAAGGCAAGGTGAATCTTGTAAGCCAATCGTCCTTAAAGGCCGAACAGACGCTGAAAGACGCTCCTAAGCTGACAAAAGAAACATGCCTAATTGATTGGTTAAAGCCGGGAAAAGAAATAGTAAACCTTATCAGAGGACTATCCCCCTACCCTACCGCATACTGTGTACTGGAGCACAAAGGAGAAGACTTGCCGTTAAAAGTATTCTCTGCCCGTTTTGAAGAGCTTAAGCATAATGAGCCTATCGCTTCCATTTCTTCTGATGAGAAGACCTATCTGAAAGTAGCGTGTGGCAACGGCTTCATTCTATTGGAAGACATACAGCTGGCTGGAAAGAAACGTATGCGCGTTGATGAATTTCTGAGAGGTTTCAGGCTGCAAGGTGTAACGATAAAAAAGTAACCAATAATAGCATAATAATAAAAAGCCCGTTGAAAATTGCTTCAACAGGCTTTTTACTTTATAAGCACAGCGCTGTACAACAAATTTGAGGCAAAGACAGCCCCGAAGTGGGCTGAATATGAATAACCCCGTATGAAATGAGGAGTAGTTGGGCTAATTAATGCTAAGATTGCGCAGGGAGCACTATCCCTTTTTCTAGGAACGATAGTGCTCCCTGCACAATTGAACTCACTTGCCTTCCACCGTGGGTTACACCCACGGTTATTCATATTTAGCCCGCTTCGGGGCTGTCACATAATTCTATATTGATTTTCTACGGAGCAGTAATTCTACAAATACCCCATGTTCTGTAATGCCCGTCGAATATCGTCTTGATCGGGTTTTGGTTTAAAGCTTTCCGATTCGGCCAACTTTTCCAGCAGCTTACGTTCTTCCTTATCCAGTTTACGAGGAATCCACACGTTGATAATAGCCAGCAAATCGCCGTTGCCGTATCCGTTTACGTCGGGCAAGCCTTTGCCTTTAAGTCGTAGCACACGTCCGGATTGAGTTCCCGCTTCAACCTTTATTTTTGCATGACCATCCACCGTTGGTATTTCAATGGTAGCACCAAGCGCGGCATCGGCAATGCTGATAAACGCGTTATGTATAAGGTCGCTTCCGTTGCGGATAAGCTCATTACTATGTACTTCTTCTATTTGTACTAACAGGTTTCCGTTTACTCCACCATGTCGGGCAGCATTTCCCTTGCCCGATACGGTAAGCTGCATGCCTTCCTCTACTCCGGCAGGTATCTTGAAGCTGATTTCTTCCTCCTTCGCTACCGTTCCTTCTCCCTTACAGGTTTGACAAGAAGCGGTAATAATTTTTCCTTCGCCATGACAATTGGGACAAGTAGATGATGTTTGCATTTGCCCGAGTATGGTGTTGGCAATACGGGTTACCTGACCACTACCTTTACAGGTAGAGCAAGTGCTATAGCTGTTGCTATCCTTTGCTCCCGTGCCTCCGCAAGTCTGACAGGCAACCTGCCTGTTCAGCTTTACCTTCTTTTCAACCCCGTGTGCAATTTCCTGCAACGTAAGCTTTATGCGAATACGAATATCTTTTCCACGATTTACACGCTGACCGCCGCCACCGCCAAAACCAAAGCCGCCAAAGTTGAAGTGTCCGCCAAAAATATCGCCGAATTGAGAGAAGATATCTTCCACGCTGAATCCACCTCCTCCGAAACCGCCTCCCGCAGCACCGCTCATTCCGGCATGACCGAATTGGTCGTAGCGAGCCTTCTTGTCGGCATTACTAAGCACATCGTATGCCTCGGCAGCCTCCTTAAACATTTCTTCAGCCTCTTTATCTCCCGGATTTTTGTCGGGGTGGTACTTCAAGGCCATTTGGCGATATGCCTTTTTTATTTCTTCAGGGCTGGCACTTTTGCTTACACCAAGTATTTCGTAGTAGTCGCGTTTTGACATTTTTTGTTGTATGATATATTTATCTGAGTGGAAGAAGTGGAAGCTATTCGCCCACTACTACCTTGGCATGGCGTATTACCTTATCGTTTAGCGCATAACCTTTCTGAATAACATCTACTATTTTCCCTTTTTGGGCAGCATTAGCAGTAGGAGTAGTAGTAACGGCATCATGAAGATCGGTGTCCAACTCCTTTCCATTCGCTTCAACTTCCGATAAGCCTTGCTGCTTTAAAAATGTTAGCAACTTGGCCTGAATAAGTAAAAGCCCTTCCCGAATAGCGTCAACATCGGTAGCTTGGGCTACCGCAGCAACGCTACGGTCAAAATCATCAAGTACGGGAAGCAAGCCTTTTATAACCTCCTCGCCTCCGTTCCTTAGAATATCCATCTTTTCTTTGAGTGTACGCTTGCGGTAGTTGTCAAACTCGGCAACCAAACGAATATACTTATCATTTGCGTCTGCCAATTTTTCTTCCAATTGAGCAACTGTGTCTGTATTTTTGTCAGCCTCTGTGGCTGTAGGCTCTCCCATTAATTCTCCGTTTGATGATTGCTGCGTACCTTCCACATTTGCATCAGACTGATTTTCAGGTAATACGCTATTATCATTATGCTGATTATCCGATTTTTTCATTCCTATTCAGTTTTTGCCCCTTATAGAACAAATTATTTGCCACAATGACTATTGTGGCAAAATGTCAGTATGTTGCTTTTTTACAATAAAGTTTATGTCTTCGGCTGTCATCCCGCCATTTACGTATTTAGATACGGTTACAGCCGTATCAGCGGCTTTGTAGTAATATGTTTGGCGGCTACTCACACTCTTATCACAGCTATCCAACTCCTGCTCTATACATTTTGCAAAGGAGTGAAGGTTGCTTGCGTGTGATATCCACCCTACGCTCATTATGTTGTTACTCCTTGTAATAAGCTGGGTACATACCAAATCATTATCACTTTTCTTATAGGATATTTCGTTACCAAAAGCTGCTTCAATCCGCTTATACCCCAAGGCTTTTAGCGATTTTTCCCACTCGCCTACGCTTTGGCTATGCATTTTTTCCAAAGCAGCTAAGGTTGCATTCAAAAATGTACTTCCTTTTATCTTAATGGTAGGCAACGTTTGGGCAAACGTCAACTTGCCCATACATGATATAGCTGAGAGTAAAATTATAATTCGTATATACTTCATAGTGTATGCTTAACTCAAACGTTTAATCTGTGCTCCAAGTGCATTCAAACGCGTATCAATGTTCTGATAGCCGCGGTCTATCTGTTCAATGTTGTGAATAATACTTGTACCTTCGGCAGACATAGCGGCTATAAGCAAGGCTACCCCTGCACGAATATCGGGTGATGACATTACCGACGGACGTAAACCAACCTCATGGTTAAGCCCAACAACTGTTGCACGGTGGGGGTCGCAGAGAATAATCTGTGCACCCATGTCAATCAGCTTATCAACAAAGAAAAGACGGCTTTCAAACATTTTTTGATGGATAAGTACCGTACCCTTTGCCTGAGCGGCTACTACCAAGAATACGCTTAGCAAGTCGGGCGTTAATCCCGGCCAAGGAGCGTCGGCAATGCTCATAATGGAGCCGTCAATAAAGGTTTCTATTTCGTAGTGGTTTTGCTGCGGAATGTGAATATCATCACCAAACTGGTCAACAATTATACCCAACCTTCTAAATTGGTCAGGTATAATACCCAAGTTCTCAATAGAAGCGTTTTTAATAGTGATTTCGCTACGTGTCATAGCGGCCATGCCAATAAAGCTACCTACCTCAATCATATCCGGTAGCATGGTATGTTCTGTTCCGCCAAGGGAGTCAACACCTTCAATCACCAGTAGGTTTGAAGCGATACCCGATATTTTTGCTCCCATGCGCACCAGCATTTTGCTTAGCTGCTGTAAGTATGGCTCACATGCGGCATTGTAAATTGTTGTAGTGCCTTTTGCCATAACGGCAGCCATCAGCACGTTGGCCGTACCGGTTACCGAAGCCTCATCAAGCAACATGTAAGTTCCCTTCAGCTGCTTGGCTTCAACACTGTAGAAGCTGGAGTGGCTGTCAAAATCAAACTTTGCACCCAGCTTTTCAAAACCGATAAAGTGGGTATCAAGCCTGCGACGACCTATCTTATCACCACCGGGACGAGGAATGTAACCTTTACCAAAGCGAGCCAGCAGCGGGCCAACAATCATGATTGAACCACGCAATGACGAGGCTGCTTTGCGAAACTCCTCCGTTTGCATGTAGTCAAAGTTGATACTCTTTGCCTGAAAGCTGTAAGAGCTTTCGCTTAGCTTCTCTACCTCAACTCCCATTTTTTGCAACAGCTCAATAAGCTTTACTACATCAAGAATATTGGGAATGTTGTGAATGGTAACTTTTTCCGGAGTCAGCAGTACGGCGCAAAGTATTTGCAATGCCTCATTTTTTGCTCCCTGTGGGGTAATTTCTCCACTCAGGCGGTTGCCGCCTTTTACTTCGAATGTTGCCATGGTATGGTTAGTTTTTGAATTTCGAAAAATATGAATCTATCTCTAATCTGAGTTCTATTCCAACTCTTTCAAAACAATCAAGAAGATCATTATACGTTCCTTCACCTCCAAGAAAATCCCAGAACTCTTCTGCAACTTTAAGCTCTTCTTTGAGGTCAAGCATTCCAGCCATTGTCCAACGATTATATGGTTTGGGCTCGTATGGATTGTACGGAATGGCAATAAGCGTGTTTACTTTTGCTTGTGGACTTTTGGCAAATATAACAGCAACCCATTCTAATAATGTTCGCTTGAACCCTTTAAATTCGCCAATATTGGGCTTTGCTGTTTTTATATCAAATAAAAATAACTCACCATTGTCTGCTTCAAGTAAAACATCAACCTTCGTAGGCTTGACAGTCCTCATTGCACCTTGCTGACAAACCTTACGTATTGCTTCTATTTCATCTAACTTTATTGGCTTTTGAGAGGCGGCAGTCAGTCCATCTATGATATTTTGAATTTCTCGCTGTGCTGCTTCACTAATTGTATCTCCTGCTATTGCTTGTGAATATGAGTTTTTAAACCTACTCTTAGCCAGAGCAAGAGCAACCGGTTCAAATATACTTGTTCCAAAACTTGTATTCAAAGAGTGAATGAAAGAAAACAATGCAAGCCTATCTTTACCTAATAGCCTTGTATGAAAAGGCATATAGGCCGGTTCAGGATTATAATTCTGAAATTTATGACGAAGACTGTTTTTTAAAACGTCTTCTATATTCTGAATTTGTTGGTTAGTTAGTGGCATGAATATCGCTATATTTCGTATATATTAAACTAAATATGTCTGCGGGATAAAATTTCCTATAATGGATTTTTCCTGAATTAAGTTTGGGAAAGTTATCTGGTAACATATCTATTGCTTGGCATACACGGCCGACCTCTTCTGCAATGTTTATTCTTAACAGACCTAACTGATTTATTAAAGTTGAATTAACATTGATATCTTCTAATAACTTTGCCGCGATACAATAAAATATGTGATACCTAGCATTGGCATAATTAGCGGGTATTCTAGTATTGATATTATACCACATAATACCTGCAAATAATGATTTTGGAATAAAGAGTTCATCTTCAATCTTACTTTGATAAGCTTGCAAATTTTGTTCCACATACATTGTTGCATCATGCGGTTTTGACTCCCAGATAGCAATGTAAGACTTAGATTGTGCTAACATGTCAATAAATGCCGCATTGGGATTATTGCTAAATTGGCCTTGCCTTCGTTCCAAATCAACTTTTAAAAGAGGCGTTTCGGGATATTCCAAGAAAAAATTCTTATATGATTTCTCTAATTTAAAAATCTGAGGTTCAATGGCAAACAGATTTGCTTTGGAAACAGTATTTTGGTTATTTGAGGAATATGTGATTTCACCTAATATATTCTCATCTCTTGTTTCTATAATTTTTACTGGAACTTTGGTTTCATTATGCTGCGTGCTGTTTCTACAAGTATTTAAAATAGCGTGACTTGTTTGACATCCGTTTACAATTCTTATATTTTCCAGATAAATTCCAGAATCTCCTCTCCTCTCTTGCTTATCTACAATCATGGTAATTCCATTATTCAAAAGCAAGAATAAATCTTTCTGATTTACTATAGTACTTTCTATACTTTTATTAATCTTAGAATCTTTCAAAACATCTCTTACATTGTATCCATATAGTTCATTTGGAACTCGCTTATCGTCATTCCAAATAACTTTCATCATTTCCCCAATAGAAATAGCACCAAATCTAACTTTGCCATATTCAGCACAATCTATTTCGTCTGTCATTTTGTTAAATACAAGGGTATTACTTATTATTTGTGCATTTTCTGTTTGCTTTTCAAACTCATCATATAGATAATCTGCATCACAATACTCAACTGAAACATCAGCATCATTATGTATCCAAAAATATTTTTTCATTGCCTCTCTTAGCGCCTTTTCTCGCACAATAAAAGTGGGATTTTCTAGCATCCGACTATCAATATTTCCAGCAACATATATTACCTTGAACTTTATTTGAATTTTGTGATAGTTCTGAATTAATATTTCACACTTGTTACGAAAAAACACAAACCTCGTCCATGAATTCTGATCAATAAAATTAGCATTCAGACAATCTGATAAGGTACTTAGGTCACTTGGATCAATCTTCCCTGATTTTGTTTGAATTAAAGTGATATTAATACACCCTTTATCAAATGAGTTAAGCTTTGACTCTATATCCTCATCATCCATTGTTAAGTCAATAATTGTTTTATTATGTATGATAAAACAACCATCAACAGCCATTGTACTATTACATCCAAAGTTAATAGCCTGTAATAAATCTATATCTAATAAACTTTCGTATAGATATTCTTCATTTATTTGAAAGTACTCTTTCTTGAGAAACAGGTAATTGGCAAATATTTGAAAACGTTCAGAAAGATTATTAGGTAGATGGTAGCGATCTCCAAACTGATTAACAATGCCTCTCAACCTCGGGTTATCCATACTAATTGGCTTTTAAATGAAAAATAATCTCTGAATATGCTCCTTTATCTTTTTCTGTTCGGTTTAGCACAGGACGTTTATACTGGTTTACAATTTGCATACTTGCTTCTTCTGCAATTTGTGGGTATAGTCCATATTTGTCGTTTGCAACAAGAAAAATATCATAGTCTGCAACAAGAAAGCGCTTACAGTTAATCAGAACATTGGCTATTCCATGAGTGTAACTTTCTTTTGCGGCTTTGCCCTGCCCTTTGAATAGAGGGCCTATTTCTTGTTCATCTTTACGTTCAAACCCAAAAAGATCATATGCATAAGCATGTTGCTCGTGATAATCTATCAACCCAACATAAGGTGGGCTAGAGAATATTCCTTTGATTTTATTGCTACTTACTAATTTTGCTAGCTCTACATTCTTTTTTGCTAATGCTTCTTCTATATTTATTGTTCGACTATCTCCCGTTAGGCAATACTGTTGAGATTGCGTTCTTAACTTATTAAAGCTAGATAATCTACTCACCGTATCTTTACTATACGTTTGCCACCATTTCAAAATGGAAAATAAAGGCTTGCATATTTTTCCATGCTTCGCACAGTAGTAGGTGGTAGTCACGGGGTCTTTTAGTGTTGCTAAATCAGCATGAGTAGTGGCACGGCAAGAACGCATAGTTCTACTCAATATTACACTTAACACTTTCTTTGTATCGCTATCCTTTACTTTTTTTATCTCATTGAAAACAAAGTCTATTTCCCTACGAATATGACTAATAAACCACTTATCCAAGAAATTTTCAGAACTGTCTTGAAGTAATTCAATGTTATATTCAGCGATCAATCCATTGTATTTAGGCAAAAACATATTTGCCTTTTCTCTTCCATACTTATCCCCATCAATTAATTTCTGCTTGACTTTGTATTTAAAATCAGGCACAGGAAAATACTTACTATTAAACTGATTTAATTCTTCTGCTAGTTTTTCGTCAAATTCGATAGTATGGTTATCACGTAAGTACTGCTTTAGCGCATTGGTTATTCTAGTAATTTCAATTTGCAAAATTTGCAAATTATGATGCGCTACCTTACAGTTGGCAATTAGAGAATTGAATGCAGAAATATCTATACCTACAGCATGTATGCCCAACTCATTTGCTTGCACAAGAGTTGTTCCACTACCACAAAAAGGGTCTAGTACAATATCTCCTTGCTTAAAATATTGTTCCTTCTTAAACTCATCTGTATGTGCATCTAAAAAATATTCAACAAGTTGAGGTATAAATTTACCCTTATAGGGATGCAACCTATGAACATGTTTGGTTGTTTCCGATTCTGTTAGCTGGTCGAAGGACAAATGCCAGTTCAAATCATCACCTAATTGCTTTTTCCAGTCTTGCTCTCTCTTACCGTTAAATGATTTATAGTATGCAATTAATTCATTTTTATCTATTTGAGTTGAACCATTTTCGCCAATCTTACGTACACAACCATATTGAATGAGATACGATATGTTTGAGGCTGAAACCTTTTTCCCCAAATATTCCGTAGCCCAATCGCTGGCCTCTTTAATTGTCATATAATGAGACATATAAAACTACTGTTTCTTAGCAATGATATACAAAAGTACGTTTAAATTTTGTATTTGCCAGCTTACTTCGCTCAAGTAATACTTCTTCCTTGTAGCTTTGTATCGAATAAAATGGCTAATACCGACAACATACGAAAAATAATCCATATTGATATGGATGCGTTCTACGCTTCGGTTGAACAGCGTGACAACCCCAAACTACGAGGAAAGCCTGTAGCCGTAGGCAGCTCTTCGGAACGGGGTGTTGTTGCCGCTGCCAGCTATGAGGCGCGCAAGTTTGGTGTACGTTCGGCTATGTCGAGCATGCAGGCTAAACGGTTATGTCCACAGCTGATATTTGTTCCCCATCGTTTTGATGTTTACATTGAAATATCACAGCACATACGCAGCATATTTTTTGAATATACCGACTTGGTTGAACCGCTTTCGCTTGATGAAGCGTACCTTGATGTTACGGAAAACAAAAAAGGGATTCCTTCTGCAACGCTTATCGCTAAAGAAATCCGCCAGCGGATATGGGATGAGATAGGTCTTACTGCCTCTGCTGGTGTATCATTCAATAAGCTGCTGGCTAAGCTGGCCTCGGATATGAACAAGCCTAACGGGATGAAGGTAATTAGGCCGGGTGAAGAGCAAGCTTTGCTGGAAAAGTTGGAAATTGATAAGCTACACGGTATAGGAAAAGCTACCGCCGATAAGCTGCATGGTTACGGCATACATACCGGAGGCGATTTACGCAAACAAAGCATGGCATCGCTAAGCCGTTTATTCGGAAAGCAAGGCGAATTCTTTTACAACGTTTGTAGGGGTGTAGATAACAGAGATGTTGTTGCCGAACGTGAACGCAAATCGGTTGGCGTAGAGCATACGTTTGCTAAGGACTTAACTACCGAATTTGAACGCATAGCAGAGCTGTACAAGCTTACGCTTGAGCTGATGGATCGATTGAAAGAATCGGGGTTTAAAGGAAAAACACTTACCGTAAAGATTAAGCTACACAACTTTGAACAGCACACGCGTAGCCAAACAAAGGCTATGAACTATGATAATTTCAAGCCTTTACTAAGTGACGCAAAACTACTGTTGGCCGGAATGGAACTGGAAAGAAAAAGCATTCGCTTGATGGGATTGTCTGTATCAAACCCCATGAGCGTGGCAGGGACGCCTTTTCAGCTTACCATTAACTTTTAGTTCGCCCAGTGTACGCTCAAATGAGCTTACCAGCGACTTCCAAAACGATGTCATATCCACAGAAAAGGGGAATTCGTCGTTTTTCTTTTTTTGTTCGTTTGTTGATTCGAGCATTTCCATTTCGGAAAGTAACTCAAGGTTGTTCAAATTATCCATGCTACTAGAATTTATAATGCTTGCAAAACTTTGCCTACTTCACACAACAAAGGTAGATTGAAATGCCTATAACACTATTAAATCTACGTGAAATCTGGCTTAACTCTTTGTTTATGAAGGTTAATTCGGCTGTTTTACGATAGAATCATAACAGCCGATAGTGCACAATGTTTATGCCTATCCTAGTATTCAGAATATTTAACACAACACCAATACTCGCTAAGCCTTTACGGATTAAGGAAGTGGAAAAAGGTATCACCGCGTAATCCCCTGCGGATGGTTTCGAGAGCTATTACTTCAACCGGAGCTATATTGCCCAAGTTAACGTTCGCTCCAAACATCTTTACAAACGCTACCTGTTGCGCTTTTGCAGGCGTTTCCCATATTACATGTTCAACCGGAACGTTATGAGAAATAGAATCAACCAAGTGCTTTTCCAATGAACCATCGGCCTTATATATTCCAATGTTTCCGGCTTCGCGTGCTTCGGCTATAACTTTAAATGAACCCGCTTGCAGCTCGGAATTCATCATTTCTACCCATTTTTCATCGGAAATAACTACACCTGCCTGCTTTGAACCCACTTCCGATATAACAGTCAGATTTTTCGATAACGTATTTATATAACCAAGCTTTTCGCTGTGGTTCATTTCCATTGAACCATCAGACACTTCTACCAAATCTAAGCCATACTTATCAACTAGCCTCCGATACTCGTCAAATAAACCTCTTACAACGAACAGTTCAAATAGCGTACCTCCGAAATATACCCGGATATTCGCCGATTGGTAAACCTTTATTTTTTCCTCCAGCCTTTTGGATACAAGGGCAGTACCAAATCCCAATTTTAAAAAGTCTATATGGTCTGCTGACGAATCAACCAAGTTTTCCGCTTCTCTTACGCTAAGGCCTTTATCCATAACCATGGTAAGACCTGTGGTACGTGGTTTTTCCGGACGATGTGGTACGTTGGGTAGGTTAAAAATCATGATCTGTTCTGGTTTTACTGTTTTGGTATATGGTCATAATCCGTTCTTCTAAATATGCTTCGGGACAATAGTTAAAAAACTCGCTAGCCAAATCAGCATTTGCAAGTAATCCTCGTTCAAAATGCTCCATACATTTATCTATATCCGACTGTAAAAAGTATAAAGCCGCTATGCGGAAACATAGTTCAGCGCTATCATAAGCATATACGGCTGCCCGCTCAAGGGTTTCCAGCGCCTTCTCAATATTGGATTGAAGGTGAATTTCTGAAAGTAACAACCACGATTCTATATCGCCTTCATTCAGCATCACTGCCCGCTCAAAAGCCTGAACGGCTGCATCCGGTTGCTCCAACTCCATTAGTAGCTTACCAAAACCGTAGTGAAATTCGGAATTATCAGGCTCCAGCTCAATGGTCTTCTTAGCAAAGGGGTAGCTCTCGTCTAACCGCCCCTGCTCCTTCAAAACAAAAGCAACTCCATAGTAGGCGTTAGCGTATGTCTTATCCCTCTCAATTATTGTAAGGTATATGGACATTGCCTTATCATAACTCCCCAGCTTCTCATAGCATTCGCCCATTGCGTAGCTGGCATCTATATCAAATGGTGTATGCTCCAGCAGCTCCTGTAGAGTAACAATAGCCTTTTCATACAACCCTTGTTCTGCAAGTGTTGTTGCCTTATCGTTGTATGCAACAACCAGATTTTCATCTAGCGTAATAGCAAAATCAAATGCCTCTACAGCCTTAGCTTTATTTTGCAACCTATTGTATAACGTGCCCAGCTTATGCCATGCATGGGCGTTAAACGTATCTTCATCTAGGTAACGTTCGTAGTATTCGGCTGCTTTTTCAATATTATCAAGCCTTTCATTACAATAAGAAAGGTCGAGTAGGATGCTTGCTCCCGGCGCACGACTGTACAACCATTCGAGGTAATGAATAGCATACGAATATTCTTGCTGATTAATTAAACCGCTGATAATGCTATGTATATTGACTTCTTCGCTATCTGCCCTGCTTTTCAGCAGCTCATTAACTAAATCTATTGCTACGCCTACTTTTCCCATGTCAAGGTATGCTCTGGCCTTCAAAAACCGAACCTTAACACGCTGGTTGAATGCCAGCAATTCTATGCTTTGAAGCAAGGATAACGCCTGTTGAGCGTTGTCATTTTCCAACTCAACTTCTGCTTTCTTCAGCTTAATTTCAACAGAATTCGGATGGTAGTAAAAAGCGGTCTTTATGGCTTCGTTGGCAGCCTCCAGCTCGTTACCAATCAGGTAGTGGTCTATAATTGTTTCAAATTCTTCCACATCGAAATAGCATGGCTGATGATTCCGATGCGTTGATTCGTATCGTTCAACAAGAGAGCTGATATATTTATCTTCTCCATATTCTATGTCATCATCATCTCTCATTCAACAGCTCTAAAATAAATTATATGTGGGATATATCAATAACAAACTTACGTTCTTTTACGAAATACTCAAAGTTAATCTTACCATTAGCGATAGCGGACACCCTTATCACAAGGCTTCCAATGTTAGCTTGGAAACTTTAGGATAGCATATTCTTATCGACAATCTTTACTTCATTCAAAAATTTCATCAGCTTTTCTATAAACTCCTTATCATCCTCTGCAGGGTCTAGGAAAACAAGGTCGTAAGGGTCATCCTTATATCTAATACCCCCCACTTTAAACTTTGCTTTTGAAAGCGCTGTGATATATCGGAAAACATAGGCATCACTACGTGAAAGGTCTATTAGCATATCAAATTCCTGACTGGTAAATACGTCTATTTCCGGTTCTGTTGGACGGCCGTACCAATTTACTGCAATATTACACAGTAACAGGTTATTAGGCAACGTGCTTCCATTCGATATTTGGGTTTCATCGGTTATTGGTGCGTATCCCTCCGGCAAGGCTTTTTCATCGTAATAGCCCAACGCCTTGCACTTTATTTTAAAGGAAAAAAGATACTGCACCAGCGCGTTAACAGTGGATACGCTTTCTTTATTTTTATATGAGTATAGTACGCCAACTGTTTTTGCTCCTTTCAGGTTACAGAAGGCCCTTTGTCTTTTCAGACTATGTAAACGCTTTTTTAGTGCTTGTTCACCCTTTCTTCTTTTTATTGCTTTAAGCATATCTTTTCAACTCAATTTATATAATCTTCTCAACAAGCAAGTACGTTTATTCTGCTATCATATTGAAAAATTCATCCTCGCCAATAATCTTCACGCCCACCTTCTCCGCCTTTTGCAGCTTGGCAGGGCCAATCTTATCTCCGGCCAGTAGGTATGATGTCGATGCAGATACGGAGCTAGTATTTTTTCCGCCGTGTTTCTCAATAAGCGTTTTCAACTCTTCTCGAGAACAACGGTTGAAGTTACCTGAAATAACGATCGTAAGACCTGCCAGCTTATCAGAAAGCGGTTTCATATCATCTTCACTAAGGCTAAACCGTAAACCAACTGCTTTCAACCTGCTCAACAGCTCAATATTTCTGGGGTGATTGAAGAATGCCAATACGCTATCAGCAATTCTATCCCCTATTTCGTTAACCTCCAATAGTTCTTCTCTTGTAGCCTTCTCTAGCTTATCCAATGATTTAAACGCATCGGCTAAGGTCTTAGCCGTTGTTTCTCCCACGTAGCGAATACCTATGGCAAACAATACCTGCGGAAACGGAACGTTCTTCGACTTTTCAATGCTGGAAATAATATTTTCGGCCGATTTGCTTCCCATGCGCTCCAAGCCTTCAATTTGCTCTTTACGGAGCGTATATAAATCGGCTATATCTTTAATTAAACCTTTGCTGTATAGTAAGTCAACGGTTTCAACGCCAAGCCCGTCTATATTCATAGCCTTACGGCTGATATAGTGCTCTATTTTTCCCAATATTTGAGGCGGACAACCGCTATCGTTCGGACAATAATGCTTGGCTTCTCCCGCATCTTTAACCAGTAGCGTATCACACTCCGGACAGCGTGTAATGTATTGCAATGGTTCGCTATTCGGCATACGCTTTGACTTATCAACGCCAACAATCTTAGGAATAATTTCTCCGCCTTTTTCTACCATTACCCAATCGTAAAGGCGAATATCCAGTAGCTCTATCTGGTCGGCGTTGTGCAACGAAGCACGCTTAACCGTTGTTCCGGCTAACTGAACAGGCTCAAGGTTTGCCACAGGCGTGATAGCACCTGTACGCCCCACCTGAAAATCAACAGATATTAGTTGAGTTAACGCTTGCTCAGGCTTAAACTTAAAGGCTGTAGCCCAACGTGGCGATTTTGATGTTGTACCCAACTGACGCTGCTGCTTGTACCTGTTTACCTTAACTACTACCCCATCCGTATCATAAGGCAAATTTCTTCTCTCTTCATCCCAATAGCCAACAAAGCCGAAAACCTCTGTCAACGTAGTGCACTTACGCATGTGGTCTGACACTTTAAATCCCCACTCTTTAGCCTTCTGCATATTCTCATAATGGCTATCGTAAGGAAGCTTCTCTCCAACCATATAGTATAGGAAGCAATCAAGACCTCGCCGCGCAACTTCTGCCGAGCTAAGCAGCTTAAGTGTTCCGGCCGCAGCATTACGTGGATTTGCGAACGGAGTATCTCCCGCTTCCTCCCTTTCCTTATTCAACCTTGTAAATGATGAATGAGGCATAAATATTTCACCGCGAATTTCAAATTCTTTAGGAACATCTAGCCCTTGTATCTTCAATGGAATACTTTTAATGGTACGAACGTTAGCCGTTACATCGTCGCCCTTTTCTCCGTCACCGCGTGTTACCGCCTGCGTTAGAATGCCGTTTACGTATGTAAGTACAATGGCTGTGCCGTCAAACTTAAGCTCACATACGTACTCCATCGGGTCATCGCCCAGCTGCTTACGAATACGTTGGTCGAACTCCGTAAGCTCACTCTCTGAGTACGTATTGCTCAACGACATCATAGGATACTTATGAGCAACCTGCTTAAAATCGTTATCAATATCACTACCTACACGCTGGGTCGGCGAATCGGGAGTTTGCAGTTCAGGAAAAGTTTCTTCAATGCTACACAGCTCCTTCAGCAACATGTCGTACTCAAAATCACTGATGGTAGGCATTGCCTCAACGTAGTAGCTGTGGTTGTGCTTTTCTATAGTCTCTCTCAGCTGTTCTGCCCTTACTTGTGCTTCTTCAACAGTCATTTTCGGGTGGTGTTTGGTAATTTGCAATACATGCAGAATATCATACAATAGTAGTGATTTTTCTCTTGCCTAAAAAGCGGCTTTAGCTACCTTATAGTTAACCGCTGTTTTACAACCTCGTACAAAACAACAGCGGTTGCCGCCGAAACGTTTAACGATTCTATTTTTCCCAATATAGGTATTTTCACAGCCTTATCAGCTAGCTCCAAATTAGCCTTTGCAATACCCATATCTTCAGCCCCCATGATGATGGCTGTAGGTCCGGTATAATCTGCCGAGTAGTGATACTCTTTTGCCTTTTCGGTAGCCCCAATAATGGTAAACCCGCTATCCTTAAGGTAGTATAATGCTGTTCTGAGGTTACTTACCCTGCAAACAGGAACAATATTCAATGCCCCCGCTGATGTTTTCATGGCATCGGCATTAATTGGCGCTGCCCCTTTAGCGGGCATAACTACAGCATGTACGCCGGCACACTCTGCCGAGCGGACAATAGCGCCGAAGTTGCGTACATCAGTAACTCCGTCAAGCAGTAGTATGAGCGGGGTTTCTCCACGTTCCATAACCTGCGTAACCACTTCCTCCAGCGGTACGTAGCTTACGGTTGCAACAACGGCAATTACACCTTGATGGTTCTTGCGCGTAATACGGTTTAACCGTTCAATGGGAACCCACTGAACAGGAATACTCTTTGTAGCAAGCATAGCAGTTAGCTGCCTAATCAGCTCGCCTTGCGCATCTTTTTTCAAAAATACCTTTTCTATCTCCTTGCCTGCTTCCAGCGCTTCTATTACCGGATGTAAACCGAATATATACCCGCCCTGCTCGGGCATATCATTTATTGGTGTTGCTGTTTTTTCTATCATGTAGTAAATAATATATTGTTCAATTCTACCTACGGGCTGAAAGCCCTACTTACTTCAGCCCAACGCAATGCGTTGGGTAATATATTGTGGCCATCACTTTGCGCGCGACTTACAGCCCCTGCCCTAAAAATCGAAAGTGCTTCGCGCGCTATCTCACTATCACTAATTACCAATCCCAAGGCGTCGCTACGCTTGCCGTTGGGCTAAAATAAGCTGCCACTTTGTGGCGTTTCTCATTATTTGCAAAAATTAATACTTATACAGGTCGTTGCTTTTCTAAATTATCCAGCTCTAAATGTAATGCCTCCCATGTGTGCATTACCTTTTCCAACTCCTGTCGTTTATCATTGTACTGCTTAAAAAAATCGTCATTGTTGATGCTTGCCGAAGAGTTGGCCAGCTGCTCATCCATTGTTGCTATTTCACTTTCCAACAATTCAACCTGCTTTTCAACCTGCTCAACCTGTGTTGCTACTCTACGGTATTGGCGGTCGAACTCTTTGCGCTCCAATTTGGCCTGCTGGGTATTTACATCACTAACAGGTTTGGCTACTTTTTCTTCTACCGCTTTACGTTCCAGCTCCTGCAAAGTTTCCAGCTTACGACGTTGAAGAAACTCATATATACCACCAAGGTGTTCCTTAACTCGTCCATCACGAAACTCGTACACCTTATTTACCAAACCGTCCAAAAACTCACGGTCATGCGATACAACTATCAACGTACCATCATAAGCCATAAGAGCGCTTTTCAACACATCTTTCGAACGCATGTCCATGTGGTTGGTGGGCTCATCGAGCACCAGCAGGTTATGCGGTTCAAGCATAAGACGCGCCATTGCTAAGCGTGAACGTTCACCACCCGACAGCACCTTTACCTTCTTATCCACATCCTCACCACGAAAAAGAAAGGCGCCTAAAATATCACGTAGCTTCGTTCGTATATCGCCAACGGCTACACGGTCAAGCGTATCTAACACCGTTGCGTCGCCATCCATAAGGTCATCCTGATTTTGGGCAAAGTAGCCAAGGTTAATATTGTAGCCCAGCTTTGCTTCACCATCCTCATAAGCCAGCTCTCCTATCAAAATACGAGATAGGGTTGATTTCCCTTCTCCATTCCGTCCAACCAGCGCAATCCGCTCACCACGTTCAACAATAAGGTTAGCGTCAGAAAATACCGTATGATTTCCGTAGCGCTTAGCCAACGATTTTGCTTCAAACACAACCTGACCGGAACGAGGAGCCGGAGGAAATTTTATGCGCAACGTAGATGCGTCTTCTTCATCAATCTCAATAACATCCAGCTTTTCCAGCTGCTTAACTCGAGATTGTACTTGGTTTGACTTTGACGGCTTATACCGAAAACGATTGATAAAATCCTGTGTATCTTCAATCATTTTCTGCTGGTTTTCGTATGCCGCTTGCTGTTGTTCCCTACGTTCTTTACGAAGCACTACATACTTTGAGTAAGAAACCTTGTAGTCATTCGCTTTACTCAGCACCAGCTCTATTGTACGGTTGGTAACGTTATCAAGAAAAGCGCGGTCGTGCGAAATAAGCACCACCGCTCCGTTATACTCGCTTAAGTATGTTTCCAGCCATTGTATAGATTCAATGTCAAGGTGGTTGGTTGGCTCATCAAGCAAAATCAGCTGTGGCTTAGTAAGCAGTAGCTTTGCCAGCTCCACCCGCATACGCCACCCGCCGCTAAACTCGGAAGTGGAACGAGCAAAATCACTACGTTTAAAACCAAGCCCTATCAACGTTCTTTCCACATCCTCATTACGGCTATCGCCGCCCAAAAGATGGTAACGTTCGCTGGCGCTTGTCATTTCTTCAATAAGCGCGGCGTAACCTTTCGATTCGTAATCGGTACTTTCGGACAGCTGAGCGGTAATACGCTCTATTGTTTGCTCCAGCTCTTGCAGGTGAGCGAAAGCGGTCATTGCTTCTTCAAAAACCGTTCGCCCATCAACAATTGCCATCTGTTGCGCAAGGTAACCTATCGTTACATCCGACGGTTTTGATACGCTACCCGATGTTGGCTGTTGCTGCCCTACCAATATCTTCAGTAAAGTTGATTTGCCTGCTCCGTTTTTACCTACAAGACCTATACGATCTCTCGGGTTTATCATAAACGACACATCGTTGAGCAAGGTAAACCCACCAAACGCCACTACTATATTATTAACTGAAACCATTAAGTCTGTATTCTACTCCTGTAATTTTACCCCTAAATCCCCTAAAGGGCACTTTTTTAATGCAATCATTCAATTTATGTACAAGCCTAGAGTCCCCTTTAGGGATTGGGGTAGACTTATTAACTATTCACTATTCACTATTCACCATTCACCATTCACCACCTTACTTCTTCCCCACAATAGTCATCTCATCAACCAAGTGCTTTGCTCCGGCATACTTGTCAATAACAAACAGTATATACCGAATATCGGCTGAAATGTTACGACAGTAGTCGGGGTCAAACATTATATCGCTCATGGTTGATTCCCAACAACGATCGAAGTTAATACCTATCAGCTGACCCTGAGCGTTGAGAATGGGGCTACCGGAGTTTCCTCCCGTAGTATGGTTAGTAGCAATAAATGCAACAGGTAGTTGCTCCCTACTATTGGCATAACGACCATAGTCACCTTTTTTGTACAACTCTTTCAACCTTTCGGGAACCTTATAATCCTCATTAGGCAAAAGTGATTTTTCCATTATTCCTTTGAGCGTTGTATTGGGTAAATAGCGTTCACCATCAACCGGTGTAAAGCCCTCTACCCTTCCATACGCTACACGTAAGGTTGAGTTTGCATCGGGGTAAAATTTGCGGTTAGGCTGCATTTCCATCATACCTCTCATATAGGTACGTTGCAACAAAGCAACACGCTCGTTAAAAGCCTTCAGCTTATCGCTTATATCTTTGTCTAATGTTGTTTTGAATGCGCTGTACAAACGAAATGCAGCATCGTCTTTCAGCTCGTCTAATCGTCCTTCATCTAGCGCACGGAGAACATAATCTTGGTTAAGCAGCTTACTTTCAGCGTACAGCTTATCGGTCATATTTCCAACATTCCCTCCATAGCTAGAAAGCTGCTGCGCATAATAGTCGGGTTGGTATTCCCTAGTAATGTTTCGGTTGAAGCTGTTAAACATTGCCACAAATATTTTTTTATCTGTGGATAAGTTATAGTCTTTAAAGAATACAACAGCAACAGCCTCTTTAAACGCCTTAGTATTTTCTTGCAGCTTCTTGGCATCTTTCTCTTCCATTAGCTTATCAAGCTGCGCACAGAAGTTAATCAGCTCAACACTCATTACGGCTTCCCTGTAATAGTCGTTAACCAAAGAAAGGTCGCTCATTTCAGCATATACGCCTCTCAGCTGCGAAAGAACTGTACCGTAAACTTTGCCACGTTGACTGTCAGCGTTAGCCCATGCAGTAAACTGCTGTTCGTACTGTTGCTTCTTAGCCACAGCATTTAAGCGGTCAAGCCCTTTTAGCTCGCCTTGCCACTTCTTCCAGGCATTAGCAATACTGGCTTGCTTTGACGCGTATTTAATCCGTACAGACTGGTCGGCAGCCATATCGGCTCCAATAATTTCAAGCCGTTGGTCTCTTAACGCAATCTTATGCGGATTAGCCTTCATAAGCATTTCAACAGCATACGATGTAATATACTCCTGAGTTGTTCCGGGAAAACCGTATATGAACGTAAAGTCTTTCTCATTATATCCATTCAACGATATTTGGAAATACTTCTTAGGCTTGTACGGAACGTTACCTGCTGAATATGGTGCCGGCTTGTTATCTTTTCCGGCATAGACACGGAATACCGAAAAGTCGGCGTTATGGCGTGGCCACATCCAGTTATCGCTGTCGCCACCAAACTTACCAATAGCATCAGGAGGTGTGCCTACCAAACGTACATCGGTAAACTCTTCGTAAACAAAACGTATGTATTGGTTTCCGTAGTATATAGGTTTAACAATAGCGGTGTAACCTTTTTCCGTTTCTGCCTCTTTTGCCAGCTGCTTGCAACGCTCGTCAACCAGCTTTATACGGTCACTTTCTGACGTTTCATCGCTAATACTTTCCAGTACACGCTGGCTTACGTCATCCATGTACACTAGTATTTTCACGGTAAGACCGGGATTCGGCAGCTCCTCCCCTTTTGATTTAGCCCAAAATCCGTATTCCAAATAGTTATGCTCAAGTGAGCTGTGTGCCTGTATTTGCGGGTAACCGCAGTGATGGTTGGTAAGAAGCAAGCCTTCGCTTGATATCAGCTCGCCTGTACATCCACGACCAAACTGCACAATTGCATCCTTAAGGCTGGCGTGGTTTACGCTATAAAGGTCTTCGGCAGTAAGCTTAAACCCTTTTTTTTGCATATCGGCCTCGTTATACTTTTTCAACAACATGGGTAACCACATACCTTCATCGGCGCTAAGCCCAAAAGGTAAAATAAGAGCCAGGCACAGGCTAAAAACTATTTTTTTCATGTGTTTATTTTTATTTTTCAAAGGTCACATGGAATATCCATAATTATTACGTTTGGCGTAACAACTTATTGCTCATGGATATTTCATAACACCAGATTTATCATGATTGTACTAAAAACTAACAGCTATTAAATACAAAGCACGCGGTAAGCAAAAAAGCCAAACGCGCGCTAATGAAACCCAATAAACCACTTTTCCGCACAGAAACCAACCATGCGGAGAAATTTCTAGCTATTGATAGAATCCGTCTAAACCGGCAGATTCATACGTATTGGTAAACTTCATCAGCTCCGTATACACACGCTGTATAGGAAGCCCCATAACGTTGAAGTACGAACCTTCTATGCGCTCAAGTCCAACATAACCAATCCACTCTTGGATACCGTATGCTCCGGCCTTATCGTAAGGTTTATAGTTATCAAGGTAGTAGTTAATTTCCTCGTCTTCCAACGGGCGGAAATGCACGGTTGTTGATACCACAACGGTTTGTATTTTATCCTTAGAGCGCAGGGTAAGGCCTGTCAGCACTTCATGAATGTTACCGGAAATCATTCTAAGCATACGCACCGCGTCGTTGCGATCTTTCGGCTTATTCAACACCTGGTTGTTGCACCATACAATAGTATCGGCGGTAATAAGAATATCGTTTTCGCCCAACTCTTTGGGATAAGCCTTAGACTTTTTCTCTGAAATATATTCAGGAATTTTAGTTTTCGATAAGTTGGCCGGATAGCTCTCATCCATGCTCTCATCAACATACTGAGTGAATGAAATTCCCAATCCCGTTAGCAATTCTACTCTTCTTGGAGAAGCTGATGCTAAAATTACATTCTTGTTCTTAATATCATCCAACAACATAGGTTTATGTATTTATTGTGTATTGGTTTTATTGGTTCAGCTTATAGTTCTTTTATTAAGTTGATGCTACCTGTTCATCGTTATGCCACTTACCATGCACCTTTAGCACCTGTTCAATTACATCGCGCACACAGCCATGCCCTCCTCCTAAGCCTGAAATGTAGGTAGCCATTTGTTTTACTTCTACCACGGCATCAGCGGGACAAGCCGGAAGTCCGCACTGTTCCATGATGCAAATATCGGGAATATCGTCACCCATAAAAAGCACCTCTTCCGGTTTCAGGTCGTACTTGTAGCAAAAATCTTCAAAATCGGGTAGCTTATAGCGTGAGCAAAGATACACATCGGTCACGCCCAGCTGCTGAAAACGTAGCTTAATCGTTTCTGATGCACCACCCGTTATAATTCCTACCGGATAACCCTTGGTAACAGCATAACGCACAGCATAGCCATCCTTCGCATCATACGAGCGAAGTAAATCGCCATCCTTGTACATCAATACCTTTCCATCGGTAAATACACCATCAACATCAAATACAAATGCCTTTATTTTGTGGAGGTCTGCCTTGTAATTACTCATGCTTTACTATACTTTCTGTAAGCTGTTGGTATAACCCCTGCCAATCGGGATGGGTAGCCAACAGCGCTAAATGCTTATTTATTGTAATACTATCGTTGCGTACTGCCGGTCCCGTTTGTACCTGTGCAGGATGTGCAACGCTCAGCGCTTTTTGTATTGTTTCGTTTATCAGCTCGCTTAACAGCGAAAAATCCAATCCGGCTTCCTGTACTAACGTATCTGATATTGCTAGCAGGTGGTTTACAAAATTGCAGGCAAATGTTCCTGCAACGTGCAGCCTCAGCCTGTTTTCCGAGCTAACCGCAAACACTCTGGTAGAAATACTATTGGCTAATGCCAGCAGCTGCTCCGTAACCTCCGGTGATGAACCTTCTATCAGCATAGGAACTTGCTCAAAGTTCACATCTCGCCCCATAGAAAAGGTTTGTAGCGGATAAAAAACTCCATAACGGGAAACCTTCGTCCCAAATATGTCAATTGAAGTAGCTCCCGAAGTGTGCACTACCAGCTGGCCGGCAAAATCAACCGAGCTCAACACCTTTTCAATAGCCGAATCATTAACAGCAACTATATAGCAATCAACATCGGTAGAAACTTTTTCCGCCTTATCGGTATATCCGGCGTTTACTTCTTTAGCCAACAGCTCTGCATGCGCCAGCGTGGGGCTGTAAACTTGTACAATAGTATGCCCGGCCGTGCTCAACGCCTTAGCCGCACTACCGGCCAGCCTTCCGCTCCCAATAAATACTATTCGCTGCTTAACACTATTATACATTTTACAAATGTAGGTGTTTTCGGGTGTATTACAAAATGCTGTGTAGCTGACAAATTTCCACAACTACAAATAAGTTACCAACACACACACTTCACTACAAAACTGTTCTACTCATATCGTTGACGTGCCGCCATTATTTCCGACATGTTTTCTATAGCCCAGCTGGTAAGGTTTTGAATGTGAGGTATCAGCTCATAGCCTATTTTAGTCAAGCAATACTCAACCTTTGGCGGTACTTCTGCATAAACCTTTCTACTTACCAATCCGTCGGCTTCCAAAGAGCGTAAGGTTACCGTCAGCATTCGCTGAGACACATCTCCAATGGAGCGATGAATGTCGCTGAACCTCATTGTGCCATTGGCGTTCAGCGTAATTATTGCCAGCATAGACCACTTATCTCCCAGCCTGCTTAAAATGTTGCGTATAGGACAACTTTCTCCCGCTTCAAATGTTTTCATTTTCTATTTGTGTGTATTAGGCTGTATATCAACATGGGTTACATACATGTAAGTTCATTACCAGCCTGTTAGTTCTTGTATGGCTAGCTTATTAAATATACCTTTGATGCACAAAAGTAAGTAACTTACTAAATACAACTATTGTTTAACGAAAAAATATTGAGCTATGGCAAAAAGAGTGGCAGTTTTAGCAGTTAATCCGGTTAACGGATTCGGGCTTTTTCAGTATTTGGAAGAATTTTTCGAAAACGGTATCCCATACAAAACGTTTGCAGTTGCCGATACAAAAGAGATAAAAACAAATTCGGGAATAGAAATAAAAACCGATGCTGTTATTGCCGATTTAAAAGGACACGAAGATGAGTATGACGCTCTTATATTTGCATGTGGAGATGCCATACCTAAGTTTGGCGAGAATGCAGGCAAGCAGTACTATCAGGATATGTTTGCTGTAATGAAAGCCTTTAATGATAAAGGTAAGCTACTGGGTGGGCACTGCGCGGCAGCCCTGATGTTTGAAAGTGCGGGAGTAGGCGAAGGTAAAAAAGTGGCTATTCACCCTTATGGTAAAAAGGCCATCCGGAAAGCCATCGCAACTGATGAAAAGTCAGAAATTGACGAAAACCTCTACACCGCCCAAACAGAAAATACTATTTGGACGTTGATGCCCGAGCTGCTGAAGACATTGAGGTAATCAATCTCGCGTACAAAACAAAAAGCCTTCTAAATGTTAGAAGGCTTCTTTTGGTGATCCAGCTGGGATTTTAACCCAAGCGGGATACTTATTTCAATATCAACTAATAAGCTATTTCAAATTCCCCAAAGGGGTACGATTTGGATACTGAACTTTGTCTTTTTCTGTCTGCCTGTGGCAAACTGTTGTCTGTATCAATCTTGGGTTCAAAATTAGGCATTATTTTTGATTTCAACAAATATTTATCTCACAATCTTTTAGACTTGGTGCAAGGTGCAAGGTTATCTATATATAGATACTTGCACCTTGCACTAAGAAACGGTTTTTAGCATCTTTAGTAAGGTATTCGCGGCGTAATTTCTTAAATATAAACTTTATTTGCGGCAGTTCAATTAAAAATCATTCGGCAAATAATCCGTATCAACAATGGATTGACACTTATGCAGGCGAAGAATTTGGCGTATTCGTTAACCAAGCCATTGATATTTGCAACGCCGTTGCTTCCCAATGCACCGAAAAACAACAACGGGCGATGACGGATGCTTTTATTACCGCCAGTCGATTGGAATTTCAATTTTGGGACAGTGCGTATTACCAGAGAAGATGGTAAATCCATCAAATTTAAACGTATTTTTAAAGTGAATTTTATCTACATCTATTTTCTTTGAAGAATAAGTTTCAACATAAAACCAGTACAAATCTTGATTTTCACTCTGTTTACAGTAAAGATTTGGAATTTGACTGTGTTATCGGGAGCAGTGTATCTCACAACTTCCCGTTACACATTCATAATTCACTGTGCATAGGCTTAATTACTAAAGGAAGACGAAATATCATTTGGTCGGATAAATCGACAATCGTAAATCAAAACGAAATTTTCGTCATAAATAAAGGACAGCCCCATGCAATTAACCAAACCGAGCCGCACAATTATATCGCCGTTACTATAAAAGGAAATTTGGAACATGTTATTTTTGAAAATGTCATTCAATCCCATGTGTGTTCGGATTTATTCTTTCAGTTTTTTGATGTATTGACAGAGGAAAATATAAGCGAGTTACCGGAAAAATGGAACAATTTGTACGGTTATCTTATCAGGACGCATAAACTGTCGGATTCATTATCTTCTAACGAAGAATTTCTGAGAAAATCATTGAAATACATACAAGATAATTATCCGCGCCATATTTCTGTTGCAGACATAGCGGCTTATGCCTGTATGAGTGTCTATCATTTTTCCCGTTTATTCAAGCGTCTGATGGGATTGTCCCCGCACAATTATTTGAAACAATACCGGTTAAGTAAATCCTACAAACATCTGCAAAACAATACGCCTGTTTTTGACACAGCTATTGAAACGGGATTTCACGACAGTAGCCACTTCATCAAAACGTTTCATTCCTACATGGCCGTTTCCCCGAAAAAGTATCAGGAATCAGTAAGAAAACAATAGCAAGAATTTACAATAGATTGAGAAATAAGCCCGATACCTTTGCATATAGAATCATAAACATTAAATATATGTCGTATGAAAAGGTTAATTATTCTTTCAATTATTAGTAACTGTTTAAATTTGGAAAGAGAAAACCGTTATAAGCAAAGAGGGGAACGAAATAGCCGCATAAATAACTGAGTATTAGTTGTTTAATTGAATAATTATTCGTAATTTTAAGGATTCCAAGCACTTAAAATATGAA
>JAVBOB010000008.1:0-10905 GCA_031551125.1 Bacteroidales bacterium | reverse complement strand
GGAGGGCAGGTTGCATACGTGTTACTCACCCGTGCGCCGGTCGCCGCCAGGTATTGCTACCCGCGCTGCCCCTCGACTTGCATGTGTTAGGCCTGCCGCTAGCGTTCATCCTGAGCCAGGATCAAACTCTTCATGGTAATTTGTATTACTATAAATTTTGAGCCTGACTGCTTCTCCATATTCACATATGGGAGTGGTGTACAATACACCTTTACCTCTTAGGATTGAATTTTAAATTAATGCTATACTATCTCTCAAAGAACGTTTCTAAACTATGTCCCTTTGGAAAGGGAGTGCAAAGGTAAACAAGGTTTTTATATCTGCAAATTTTTATCCGATTTTTTGCGCTTTTTTTTTGCGTTGATATTTTTCGGTATTGCTGTGCCTCATTTCCAAAGCGGGTGCAAAGATATGCAATTATATTTTTCATGTGCAAATTTTGAAACAAACATTTTCTCTAATTTATTTTAATTGGCTGATATATTGAGTAATATTTTCTTCGAAATGTTGCACACGACTGCAAGAATAGTGAAGGATATTCTTAATTTTATACTTTTACATACCAATAATAAACAAACCACCCATATAATACTACTCAAGTATGATTATCCCCTTCATCAACTTTGCAGGACAGGCAGCCGAAGCCATTGCTTTCTACGAAACGGTTTTCGAAATCGCCAATAAACAAGTAATGTACTTTAAAGATAAAGCCACGAATATTCCTAAAGGTATGGAAGGCTACATTCTCCATGCTGAAATGGGTATATGCGGTACAAAAGTATGGATAGGTGATTCTCTGGACGGGGTTACTCCCGGCGATGCGGTTTCCCTCGCTGTTACCCTCCCTTCTAAAGAGATGGTACTAGACATATTCAACAAGCTAAGTGACGGCGGGCATATAATCATGGAGCCTTCCCCTCAGTTTTACAGCCCGCTGTTTGCTATGGTACAAGATAAGTTTGATGTGCTATGGCACCTTATATGCTAGGCTGATACTATAAAGTTATAGATATCAATAGTATATAAACAATCTAATAATGAAGTAAAGAAATCGCTCAAATTCGACTATCCAACGCCAAAGACAGGTGGCTTTTTGTCAAATTTGAGGCTTCACTACTGCGATTTCTAATGAATTAAGTTCATAAATGAAGAACTTTACCACCTGCAAAGCGGGTGATAAATGAAATAAAAATCTAATTTTGTGAAATAAAAAAATGAAAAAAATTAGATGAAAGTAGAAAAAAAATATCTCACTGCACCATTGACTGCGCAACTTGAAATTACCGATTTTTGTAATCACAAGTGTATCCATTGTTATAATTTAGATTCAAAAATTGAAAATCGCCCTGCCAGAAAAGTAAGCGATGAAACTGTTATTGCTTGTGCACAAAAATTGATTGATAGCGGAATTTTTTCCATAATCGTAACGGGTGGTGAGCCATTGATAAAAAAAGAACTTGCAAAAAAAATCATTGGCCTTTTTCGGGAAAACAATATTAGGGTAAATCTTAATTCAAATCTCACACTTTTTGACGATGATTTTATTGCATTTTTGAAACAAATAAAAGTAGGTATTTTGACTTCCTGTCCATCCGCCGTTCCAACTTCCTTTGAAAAATTGGCAGGAATTGACAACTACGAAAAATTTGAAACGAATATCAAAAAATTGGTATCAGTAGGGGTTCGATTTACTGTTAATATGGTAATAACCAAAGATAATTTACACGAAATACGAACTACTGCAAAAAAAATGAAAAAATTAGGTTGCAAATCTTTCGCAGCCACACCGATGGGTTTAAATATGGAGTACCCAAGGTTGGATTTATTATTATCTGTTGAAGATGTGCAAAATGTTATAGCCGATTTATTATGGGCGGAAGAAACTTTGGATTTGAATGTGGATATTTTGGAAGCATTACCAAAATGTGTGTTTCCGGAAAATATTTTGACAGAAAAGCATTCGTTTTTGAATAGAAAATGCCAAGCTGGTAGAACAGTTGTTGCGGTTTCTTGCAATGGCGATGTACGCCCTTGCGCACACAACCCTGTTTCTTATGGCAATATCTTGGAAACAGATTTAAAAGAAATTTGGGCAAAAATGAACGACTGGCGTTCTGCCCAATATGTGCCAGATGAATGCAAAGAATGTACTTGGCTTAACCGCTGTAATGGAGGTTGCCGGACAAGTGCAAAAACAATTGGCGGCGAATGGAGCAGCAAAGAAATGTGGAATACAAAGCCACTCACAATCCAACCGCCAAAAGACAACAAAAAGATAGAGTTAACTTCCAAAACGCTATTTAAGGTAAATACAGACTACAAATATAGACAAGAGGATGAAAATGCATTTGTAGTTTATAATGTTGCTGACGATATTTATTTTATGGTCAATAAGATCTACTATGATTTCATTGCAGGATTTAAAGGTAATGACGCATTCACATTTGATAATTTACAACAAAAATATAATGTGACCACTAATAGTAAGGCATTTTATGATGTGGTTTTATTTTTAGTACAAAAAAATATATTCAAAATAATTGTTTAATCTTTGAAAAGTAATTTATCTAAAGAAAGCTTATGAATACTGAAGAGATTTTTGAAGAAATGGCTGCTTATGATTTTAGCAACTTGGATTTAGAGTTACCTAGTAATGACAACTGCTATTGTCATTGTGACTCAGGAGATTGTGATAGTTGTGATTTTTGTGATGGATAATATCCTTAAAAAACAAAAGCAGTCAAATGTCTTGAAATAAAACTTATAAAGAGAGATTATAATGGATATAAATTTTGAGGAAATGCAAGTTTATGATTTTAACAATATAGACCTACAAGAAGAGGAGAATAATAATTGTTATAGTTGTGATGGTTGTGATGGTTCTGACAGTTCTCATGGTTGTGATTGGTAAAACAATAATATGAAAAAAATATTAATATTGTACATCATAGGAGCTATCATAGTATTTACTATGTGGATATATGCTTATCATGCGTCTAATAGACCTAAAAATGCTACTACTAATGAATATTTGTTTTACGGTAAAGAAAACAACGATGTTGAGCGATTAAATACTGTTTATGTGGCATTAGGGGCTCTCTTTACAGCTCTTGCATTTGGCGGTGCCTTATGCTCCATTCTATATCAACATTGGACAACATTAAGAGCAACTTCCTTAGAAGTTTTTACCAAAACGTTTAATTCAATGTTGACTGATGCAAAATTTAATAAGACATTGCAATATATCCTTCATCATGCTCATGAACAAAAAACAATCGAAGAATTAAAACAAGAAAAAATTAAATCAAAAGACAATTATGAAATAGAGGCATATAAAACTTTATTTTATTTCTGTGATAAAATGGAATACATTGGTATTCTTATAAAACAGAAATATATTAGTAATGCATTATTATTTCCATATGGAAAAAAAATATCAGATGCTTTCAATATTTTAAACAAATGGTCTTTTTTTGAAGGCAACAATAAAAAACGTTTTATACATTTCAGATATCTCGTTTATTTAATAAATACAAATGAAAATAAATATGATAAATATTGTTCAAGAATTGGAAATAAAGCGAGAAGAAATGAAGAAAAAAAACAAAAACTTTCTTTTACACAAAGAATAAGTAGTCGAATATTTAGACAAACCTGCAAAAATATATGCAGAAATTACGAAGAAAAGAACTATTAAGAGACTGTTTAGGTTTAGAAAAAGAAAGAGTTTATCGTAAATGGAGTATACTCAACCGACATAACCGATGCCCCTCGTTCGGCGGCCTTTGCAATGCCATCGCCTAGCATTATCAAATTTAAAATTCGACGAAAAAAAGAGCGGCAATACAACCCCGAAGAGTTCAACGAAGTTCATTACGGCTCAACAAAAACTAAACATAGAGATTAAACAGATTGCCACGACAAAAGCGCCTCGCAATGACATGATTATTTACAACCACCCTTATAACTACCTCCGTTCAGAAAACACCTCAGGCTCGGCAATTTTAAACAAGCCGTACACCAGCTGCTTGGTGGCATCTTCAGCAGTTGTGCATATAATACGCTGTTCGGGAACAAGGGTTCTACCATTAGCCTGCCTTACCGAGTAGGTTATTACATCGTTCTTCCCATCGTTAGAAAAGTATATGATAGCACGGGGGGCATCACTATCCTCGTTTTTTGTCCACTCCACGTTGTAACGCTTCATGGTCTTTAGCACATCATTCTTTATGGCTGAGTTATCATCGTACACATCCAGCCTGAAGCTCATGGTGAAGCCGCTAAAGGGTACCAGCTGAGGGAAGGTTTCGTAAAAGCGGAGTAAATCATCTTGCTTACTACTACACCGGTATTGGGCTTCGTATATACGTGCTTCAAACAGCTTTTCAAATTCGGGGTCTAAGGGTTCACGCCTATTAATCTCATCAAGTATATCGGCTGCTTTGCTCTCATTTCCCCGTTCAACCATCAGCTTAGCGGCAAACAGCTTAAAATACTTTTGAATACGCGCACGTTCATCGTTCTTAGCCTGCTCGGTAAAATACTTCAGAAAAAATCGTTGCCCGTAATCCTTCAGCATAAACCATACTTCATCAAAGGTAACCGTATTCTCTGAGGCAAATATGCGGTAAAAAACATCGTTACGCTCGGGGTTCGCGGCTATACGGTTAATCAGCAAGAGCTGTTGGGCATCCTTCTCCACGCTGCATTGGGCCAAGCGCGCCAAGGTGGCCGGAGAATACCAGTAGCCCTTATTTTCAAACTTCAACGCTGCTCGCTGCCATTCTTTACACATCAGCTCAAGCGTTGCAATGCTAATATCGTAGTGGCTTTGTGTCCATGTACTGCCAATATGCAGCTCCTTAAAGTTTCTAGCCTTATTCAGATGTTCCATGCACTTATCCACCTGCCCATTGTATAGGTAGGAACGCGCCAGCGCAAGGTTATCCCAGCCCCAACCGGGCACAACTCCCATGTCTTGGATTTGTTCTTTCAAGGTACGAATGGCCTCTTCCGGTTTTGCCCTAAAAACGTCCAAAATACCCAAATATACATCCGACTCTCGTATGCGCTTATCTCCATATTCTGTCGTTTGAGCATACTGAAAATGGCTTTCCGCATCGAAAAACTCGCCGTTCACAAAACAAAAAATGGCAAAGTTGTTGTGTGGAAATACGTTGTAACCATCCATTTGACGGAAGTAGTAGTAAGCAGAATCGGTATCACGCAAATAGCTGTGAACAAGAGATAGGTAGTGATATACGCTCAGCTCATCTCCCTTTACGCTTCGGAATACACGTTCATTCAAATCTCTATTTTTCTCAATATCGGCAAGCCCCTGATGAAGGTAGCGCAGGGCTGTTTTTTCGTTTTCTTCAATCGAGTTACCTAAAAATGAATACTTACTGCTGGTGTAAAAGCGGTTACGGTGATATGTCCACCCTATGTTGTTGTTAGCACCCAGCATATCTCGCTGAAAGTTCCACTTCTTATAGTGGTTAAGCAATATCATCACAGAATCGGGCTGTTCCAAGTCACTATAACAATCAAACAAAGCCGATGTAAGAAGCATATAGTCTACTCTTACCTGCTGAAGAGGCATATAATCTGAAACATCTGTGTACTGCTTTCTCAGCTCCGCCGAAAAATCTTTTTCGAGTAGCTGCATGGCCTTTTTAAGCACAGGTATAGCGTTACGGAAACCTATATAATCCGATGCTCGTTCATGCTTAAATAATCCCTCATACATATAGCCTACATAGTAGGTAGGGTCTAAGCGAATAAACTCACGCGAACGGAACAGCGCTTCCCTATCCGTTGGGCTAACCTCTAGCCGCTTAACATCTATTTCGTATCGTTTTTCTGCCTTTGACAGCTCCTGCGCATAAGACATGCATGGAACCAAAAGCAAAGCGATAAGTATAATTTTTACTCTCATTGCTATACTGGTAGCATAAATATAAAACCGATACCGATAAAATAAAGTCAGACTAAGAAGCGTACAGGTTCAGCTTGCTTAACCTCGATATTTCTTTACTAACAATATCGTTTAGCGCGTTCATGCGAGCATCCTTACTACGGTATATCATACGATGGTCGAGAACGGCGTGTGCCAGCTCCTTCACATCATCTTCAACAACAAAGGTACGACCGCTAACCAACGCAAACGCCTTTAAGCATTTCAAGAAGGTTATACCGCTACGGGTAGAACAGCCCAATACAATATCGGAATGGTTGCGAGTTGCCTGTATGATATTATTTACTGCATGTATCAGCTCCTCATGTATAAATACGGCATCAACATCTTTTTGTAGCGTCAAGATATCCTGTATTGACAGCACTTGCTTAACTTCTTCCAAACTTTGCGCTATGCCCAAATAACTACGGTAAATATCCATTTCAACCTCCTCGCTCGGGTAGCCCATCGTTATCTTCATAAAGAAACGGTCAAGCTGGGCAGCGGGCAGCGGATATGTTCCCTCCGACTCTACCGGGTTTTGAGTTGCAATGGTAAAAAACAGCTTTTCCAAATGGTGTGTGGTATCTCCCACCGTAATTTGATTCTCGGCCATACACTCCAACAACGCCGATTGCACCTTGGGCGATGCACGGTTAATTTCGTCGCTAAGCAACACGTTACAAAATAAAGGCCCCTTCTTGAATATAAAGTCCTTTTTGCTATCGTCAAAAATATGCGAACCTATTAAATCCATTGGCAGCAAATCCGGCGTAAACTGAATACGCCGAAACAGCAAACCGTCATTGCTACTAGTCGAAGCAATAGACTGTGCCAGTGTACGTGCTAATACGGTTTTTCCGGTTCCCGGATTATCCTCCACAAGTACGTGCCCCTTGGCCAATAAGGTGGCAACTACCAGCTTTATCTTATCTCGTTTTCCTTTTATTACGGTTTCAACGTTATTGATTAACGCTTCAATATTTCTATTTACTCCGGTAGCTTGTTGTTCGTCCATATGCTATACGCTATTTTATATGTTTACATGTTATCTCAAAATTTTCACCCCCTAACCCCCTGAAGGGGGAACCTGGCTACTGCAAAGTTAAACTTCAAAAGCCCCTTTAAGGGTTGGGGTCGTCACTTATTATAGCTCGTCAAGAGTAGTATGTATAAGCGTTACAGCCTCTTGTATCTGTTCGTTTGTTATGGTTAACGGTGGGGCAATGCGAAAAGCCGTTGGACAGAACAAAAACCAATCTGTCAGCAAACCGTTATCCATAGCCTTTCTTATAAAGCGTTGTACCAAATCGGCATCGCCTAGCTCCACGGCCATAAACAAACCCTCTCCCCTCACCTCTTTAATCTTAGGGTGAACCAAAAGACGTTTAAACAACGCTCCTTTATCATCCACACCTTCAACCAGCCTATCACCAATAAGCGTTTCCAAGGAGGCTAAAGCCGCCGCTGCCGATACAGGATGACCGCCAAAGGTAGTAATATGCCCCAATACCGGATTGCTGGTAAAACAATTCATCAGCTCCTTAGAGGCTACCAAGCCGCCAATGGGCATACCCCCTCCCATAGCCTTGGCAAGGGTAAGCATATCAGGCAGTACGTTGTACTTCTGGAATGCAAATAGCGTGCCTAAGCGACCAAAACCTGTTTGCACTTCGTCGAACACCAGCAATGTTCCGGTTTCGGTACAGCGCTTACGAAGCTGTTGAAGAAAACCACCATTAGGGGTAGCTATTCCGGCTTCTCCCTGAACGGGTTCCACTATTACACATGCAGTATGCTCAGTAATGCTATTTAAATCGGATAAGTTATTGAATTGCAAGCTGCGAATCTCTGGCAGTAAGGGACGAAAGCTGCGCCGAAACAATTCATCACCAATAATACTAAGAGGCCCTTGCGTACTACCGTGGTAGGCATTTTTAAACGCAATGATTCCTGTCCTTCCCGTACTCCGTTTAGCCAGCTTCATAGCTGCCTCATTGGCCTCGCTACCCGAGTTTACCAAATAAACAGATGATAATGAAGACGGAAGCTGGGCGGTCAACGCTGTAGCAAGCTGTACTTGAGGAGACTGTATATACTCCCCGTAAACCATGAGGTGCATGTACCGCTCAGCTTGCTGCTTAACCGCTTCAACCACTTTTGGATGGCAGTGTCCCACATTGCTAACCGAAACACCTGATATAAGGTCAATGTATTGTTTTCCGTCAGGAGAATATATATATATACCTTCGGCTTTTTCTACCTCCAGCATCATAGGGCTATCGGATGTTTGGGCCAAATGGGTTAAAAAGAGCTTACGTAAGTTCATAGTAGCGTTGAATGATTTTCTCTGATTCGCGAATGCTTGTCTTGAGCCACTCCAAAAGAAGCTCTTTCTTCTCATCTTCACTCAAACTCCAGCCTATATCGCTCAAGCGCAGCTTAAGGGTAAGATGATGTAGTATAACAGCCGCCGAAACAGAGATATTGAAGCTCTCAACAAAACCATACATGGGGATACGTAAAAACTCGTCGGCATGTTGCTTTACCTCATCTGATACTCCGGTAAGCTCCGTACCGAAAATAAGTGCAGCCGGTCCTTTTTGCAGGTCGAAATCAGGTAAAGAAATATCCGAATTATGAGGAGTTGTAGCCACTATACGATAACCTTTGTTTCGTAAAGCGCTTATCGCATCCATTGTAGGGTTAGCAGACCTGTTATACTTATGTATGTTGACCCACTTATAAGAACCTCCTGCCACCAAAGGGTTCACCTTATACCTGTTATTCTTCTCTACAATATGCACATCCTGAATACCAAAAGCATCACATGTGCGAAGAACTGCGCTGGCGTTGTGCGGTTGGTATATATCTTCAAGGCATACCGTAAGGTATCGGGTACGAAAGTTAAGCGTTTTCTGAAAAACCTCCAGTCGTTCCTCTTTTACAAAATCGGTCAAATAGCCAAGTAAACGTTCGTCAGACATGGCCGCAAGGTAGCATAAAAAAAGGAGAACCACAAAAGGCTCTCCTTTTCTACATCAGTAGAACAAGACTACTTTACAAGCTTGCCTAGTTCGCTACCAGCTTTAAACTTAACAACCTTCTTTGCAGGAATTTGGATTTCTTTTCCTGTTCTGGGGTTGCGGCCCTTGCGTGCACCTCTCTTAGTAACAGAGAAAGTACCGAATCCAACTAGAGCAACCTTGTCACCTTTCTTTAAGGTCTTAGCAGTTTCCTTGATAAATGCATCAAGAGCTCTTTTTGAATCAACCTTGGTAAGCTTTGCTGAAGCAGCAATAGCATCAATAAGTTGTGCTTTGTTCATAACAAAAAGTTTTTAAGGTTAGTAATTGTGCTGTGCTATTTTTCTGCAAATGTAATGTTTGATTACATATTTCCAAATTTAAATGACTCATTTTTTGTTGTCTGTACACGTTTTTAGTTCAGTTTCAAGTCACCAATCATCTAAAAATAATATCAAACTACATGATTTTAAGTCAATTACATAGATCAAAAGAGCATTGGCAGTTTCTAAAAATCTTATCTAGTAACGTATGTATAAATCAAATGTTCATTTTTTTGAGAAGTATTGCGATTTTCCGAAAAAGATATATCTTTGCACCCACATTTCAGGAGAGATGGCAGAGTGGTCGATTGCGGCGGTCTTGAAAACCGTTGTACCGCGAGGTACCAGGGGTTCGAATCCCTTTCTCTCCGCTGAAAGGCTACGCCAACGGCAGCCAAAAGCAAGACAAGCCCTACAAATCAACGATTTGTGGGGCTTTTTCATTACTCGCCAAAGACATTTTGAGGACAAAAAAAGGCCGTAAACACCTTTGCCCGATGAATGCAACCGCCCCGTTAAGGACAATTGAAACAGTCATGGATTCGGAAGTATGGCTATGTTGAAATAGGATAATAACGAAAATCCACCTATCGGAAGTGATACGTGGATTTATCTTGATTTTGAAAGTAATTATGGTCGCTTGCGCTGTGCATGTTCCCTGTCGGATTGTTCCAATTTGGACATCAGGTTTGTTTTGAGCTTGTCGAGGTAAATGGTGCGGTCGCCTGTGCGTCGTTTGATGTCGTCGAAAGCGCGATAAGCATCTTTGACATTGCAGCCGAAACATTCGCAAAGGTCGGAAATCAAGTCTTTAACGGTGATTCGTCCGTGATTGAAACTTTTGCATTCAAGCGAAGCATAAGCAAATTCAACTAATTCTACCATGCTACCTGTCCATTGCGATTTGTTATTGTTAGATGACGGTATTTCTGTGTCTATTTTCGGGTCGAATGTTTCATGCAATTGCACCCATTCCAACGCGCTTTCGATTCCTAATATAGCTTTGAACAAGTGTTGCCAAACAGGATTATCCTGTTGAACGCCGCTTGCCTCGTGTGTTTGCTGTAATATCATCAATTCGGCATGTGCATAAGTCAATATGAAAAAGGATGGTATGCTTTCCGGTTGTTCGGTACAAACTGTTACCACGCCGTTCATAAATTTCTCGTAAGCCATTGTCAATGCATCGGCGGGTATATCATCTGTTGGCGATAGCATTTGAATAAACGGCGTTTTAATTAATCTGTCCATAAACCTTACATTTTTGAAAATGCAAAGTTCGGATGTTTCTAAATGCCTGATAACGAGGCTCTGTACGATATTTTTTATCGACTTTGCAAATGTCTTTATAATAGTCGTTTACAAAACCTGTTCTGTGGATTTCGGCGACTTTTTAAACAGGCCAATACTCGGTGTCGATTTTCGGAAAACATCCGTAAATGCTAATAAATACAGTATTCTCCGCGCATTTGAGAAAATCGGTTTTGTTTTTCGTTTTTTACATTGAGGTAAAAAAAGTAAAAAAGCCCGCATTTGCACCTTAAATTGGTTCAAATACGGGCAACATCAACCGGATTTTGAAAAATACCGAGTCAATACC
>JAVBOB010000002.1:0-245427 GCA_031551125.1 Bacteroidales bacterium | reverse complement strand
GTCAAACCATTTGGTATAGATGTCATCATCATTGAACCGGGGATTATTAAAACCGCATGGCCGGGAATTGCTGTTGAAAATATGCGTAAAGTGTCTGTCCATACAGCTTATAAAGACCTGATTGAAAAAGGAGCCGTTATGCTTAATAATTTTGACCTTGATGGTTCGGATTCTGAAATCATAGCACAATTGATAAAAAAGGTAATTGAGGTTAAAAATCCGAAACCACGGTATGCCAAAGGGTATTTGGCCGGATCAGCTTTGTTTGCAAAACGCTGGTTCAGCGATCGCCTGTTCGACAAGGTAATAATGAAAAAAGGCGGGCTGTAGAAGAAACGTCGATCCGTATGTACGAATCGACGCTCTTCCCTACAAATAATTACTTAACACTAAAATACTACACTTAACGATAGCTTAAACGTATTGCTAAATATAGATTTGTTGTAGGTGGGAACAATGTATGCAACATCAAGCCCAACCATTTTGTAAATTATGCCGCCGCCCAGGCTAAAAAAGCTGGATGAACCTTTTTCTACCGACTGCTCAAAGTATCCGCAACGTAACGATGCTAGCCCTAAGTATGAGTACTCTAAGCCTATAGAAGTAGTTATTTCCTTAATCTCTTCTGAAAAACCGCCGGGTGCATCGGCAAATGAGGTAAACATAGCCGATACAATTGACTGGTTGGGGTCTTTACCGGATACAATGTTGCCATTGGCATCATAAACCGGAGGCGTTGGCACCAGCAGCTTGTTAAAGTCGAGCGCAAGCGCAAGACGGTGCTTTTGCTGTATATCGTATGCTAGCATTCCGCCTAAGCGAAGGTTAGTAGGCAGGAAGCTGCTCTCATTCCCGCTGCTGTATGATACTTTAGTTCCCAAGTTGCTGAGGTTTACTCCCACACCCAGCTTGAATTCTTCATTAAACAGGCTGATAGGGCGCAGGTAGTAAAACGCAACGTCGGCAGCAAATGCCTGTCCTGTTTGTATATCGCTGGTGTTGGTTGTACCCATGTTTTCGGCAATCTGCGAACGGATGTAGCGAAAGGCTACGCCACCGCTAAAGTATTGTCCCAGCAGGCGTGAGTAAGCCACATCAACAGCCATTTCGTAAGGTTTGCTCGAGCCAATGGTGTTGTTATTATCATCCTTATAGGTAATAGCATCGCCGTAGCTGAAGTAGGTAAGCGACGCGCTAAGACTTTGCTGCTTGCCCAAGCGGTAAAAGCCGGATAGATATGCGTTGTACGAATCGTTGGTAATCTTGGTCATCCAAGGTGCATAGCTAAGTGATATGCCGGCTTGAGGTTCACAGAAAGCGTACTTGGCCAGGTTCCAGTACTGCGAGTTAGCATCGGGTAGCGTGGCAACTCCCGTATTACCCATAGATGTTGAGCGGGCATCAGGGGATATGGACAGGAATGGCGCTGCGGTTGTTATAGTGTTTACGCTGCTTTGTGCGCGGGTATTACCCACCGTAAGGGTAAGCATGGCGACCAGCACTAGTAATCTTTTCATACTAAACTTTTTTCTTTATTGTGTTCGGTGGTGTGAAGCTCGCATTGTTACTGCCGTTGCTAACATTAGTGTAAATGCTTGTCTTAACTACTTCTTTTTACTGATTTGGCTTGTACAGCCGGCAAGTGTTGCTGCTTGCCGGCTGTATAGCCTGTTCGATTCTTTTTACGATAGAATATACGCTATTGTGATTAGAGCACTTTTTCTATGGTTACCCCTCCGCCTCGCAAGCTACTGGTACCCATATCGGTAATAGTGCTACCTCCTATTGATACAGTTGACCTAGGAACAAAACGTAGGTATAGTCTATTCGAAGCCGTTATTCCTGATACTGCAAAGGTTTTCACAAAATCTGTTTTTGTGTTAGAAGCAGTTATATCGTAAGTACCACTAGTAGCGTCGTTCCATGTTGAATTATCTGTTGACCATTGTATTTTCCATTCTTTAGGGCTGCTACCATTCCCATATACGCTAAAGGTTACCTTGATATTCCCTCCAGTATAGCCAGTTGTAGTCTTAATTTCAAAATTCCACATGGCATCTGTCTGAGCCCAAGCATCTGCTTGCAAGTAGTTCCCACCGGAAGCAGCGTGATTTAACCCTTTGAATACTCTGCTATTCTCTAATGACATAGATAATATACTATTGCTACCATCTGTAGAGGTTAACTGACCAGGATTTATGATAACACCGGAAAAGTTTGAACTGAGCCCAGAATCGTTAAAATCCCATTTAGCCAAAATAGAACTTCCCTCTTGCGATACAGCAATGGTTTTACTTGATACACCTGTACCGCTAATGGCAATATTACCTGAGCGAGAACTTCCGGTATTATTAGCTGCTGTAATGGTAACCGTACCGCTGTTACTTCCGCTAGATGGGCTTGCTGTCCATCCGGTAGGCGTAGAAATACTCCATGAGGTGTTACTGTTGATAGCCAGTGTTTTTGATTCACCTGAGGCAATAAAACTACCCAGGGTAGAAGGTGAAACATCCAGTAGCTTTACAGATTCTGTTCCAAATGTAAAGTTATCAACACGGTAGTAGGTAGATTTTACGCCGGCTACACCACCTGTTCCCTTTGCAGTGTAGCAAAATCCGATGAACTTTACACCGGAGTGCGCGGCTAAGCTGATATCGCCTGAGGGAATCCAACCCGATTCGCCACCGCTAAGGGTATCGGTATGGGCTGCTATGCGTGCAAGGCTTGTTAACTCTGTTGTTTTGTTGGGTTCTTTGCTGTTTAGCAGATACACCTTTAGTGAAGAACCTGCAACGTATTTACCAACCATTGAATGGAAAGCAAACGATTTAGGGCTGGCTTGGTCAAGGTTCAAGGCGGGAGAAATAATCCAGTATTCAAATTCCGTACCGCTAGCGCCGTTGCTCGCATCGGCTAACGCATACTTATTACCGGTAACAGCGCCGGTGTACCATTTGAATGATTGAGACGGCTCATTTCCGGCTACGCAAGCCCAGCTGTTAATTCCTGCGGTTGAGCCGGCTTCGCCGCTTTCCCATGTTTCTGTAAGCAGACTTTGAGGTACTTCTGCTTTTTGTACTACCGTAAAGGTTTTTGTATCGGCGTTATCAGCCGTTTTTACGGTGATGGTAGCTGTACGGTTAGTAGTACCGGTATTTTCGGTAGTTACCTCAACTGTTATAGTATTTCCGGATTTGGTTATATTGCACCATGGGTTGGCAGAGTCGCCTACAACATCCCATGCCCCGTTTGAAGTAACAGTTACTGTATTTTTTCCGTCTTTAGCAACCTTGTTAGCGCTAAACTCTAACGAAGCAACTGATAAGCTCAGGGTACCCGGAGCAGCAGCTTGGCTAACTGATACGGTTCTATCTCCAATACCGGTACCGCTGATGGTAATGGTAGCAGTACGTACTGCCGCATTGGCGTTGGGGTCTGCGGTAACAGTAATGCTGGCGTTATTGCTTCCGTTGGTTGTTGACAGCTTACACCATGTTTCCGATGAGATGAGCGTAAATGCTATATTGCTGGTAATGGCAAGGGGTTTATTTTCTCCTGCGGCAACAAAAGATAGCGTTTCGGGAGTTGCCGTAAGCGACTTGTCGGCAGCATCTTGAGTTACTGTAACGGTTTTACTCATTGTTCCGGCTGTAACTCTAATGGTAACCGAACGGCTTTCTGATGATGTATTTGCTGTGGCAGTTACGCTCACGGTAACGTTACCATTTCCGTTTTTAGGAGTGATGGTGTACCACGTTTTATCAGTAGCTTCGTCGGTAATAAGCCACTCAACGTTGCAGGCCACCGGAAGTTCAACGTTACCACCGGCTTTTCCGATAGTAAGCGTTGCCGGAATGCTTAACTCCGGAGTTACCGTTTTATCATCATTGCTACAGCTGGTAACGAATGCTGAGACTGCAAGTAGAGCTGCTACTCCACACATAAGCGAAGTGCGTAGCGATTTAAATAGAGTTGTTGTCATAGTATTGGTTTTTAGGATTTATTAATGTTACTTACGTATAGCTGGTTTCTGTTTAGCGTGCTACAATAAACGTACGGCTAATAATTTTTCCGCTCTTGGCTTGCTGTACTACTAAGCGGTAAACGCCGGCTGCCAGCCCGTTAACCGATATGGTCATCTTGCCTGTTGTCAGACGGAATTGGCGAACAAGCTGACCGTTTCCGCTAACAATGTAGGCATCGCCTTCGTAGGGGCTGTCAATGTTTAGCACATCACGAGTAGGAACGGGGTACATGTCAATGGCTTTTCCTTCATCGGTAGCATCTCCGGTATCATCAGGATCCACAGGTGCACTAAGTCTAACAATGGAGAAGCTTAGCTCGTATTGGCAGCTGCCGCCTGATGGAGATGGAGCGCTTACCAGATACTTGGTTTCTCCCGGCGTATTGGCCGGTGTTACTACAAAGGCATTAGAATTTGATAGGACTGTTGAACTACCGTTTCTGAGCCACGTAGGATTAATCAAATCGTCCACTCTAAATACCAAATCGCTGTTGTAGCCGGCAGGAACATTTACAACATTACCTGTCATTTGTATATCGGTATTCATTAGGCGCAGCTGCGATAGCGACGTTCCAATCTTTACCGGAACGGTATAGGTAATGTACTGCCCCACTTTTGACAGTACCATCATTTTATACATTGCGTTTTTGCTGGGAATGATGGAGTAGGTGAGTCCGGTACCCAGTAACGTTTCATGTCCGCTTTCATCAACCTCGTACCATGATACGGTTATGTAATTTCTCATGTTAACGTTGTTGCATATCAGCTCAAGGTTCAGCGGTTGTCCGGGGCAAAGCGACTGCTCGGGCAACAGGCTCTTATCGGCCATTTGCTGCATGGCATTATTTACCTTGTAGTTGAAATCGTCCGGATTAAGTATGGGAACCATTTTTATTTCGAACGTTTTACTAACCTCAGTAGAACCATCACATGCTAATCCGGTAACCTTTACCTTCTGGTTGTGATCGGGCTCGCCGGGGTTTATACCGTTAAGGTGAAAATTCAGGTTAATGTCCATACCCGAAACTGTTGTAGGAGTATTCCAGCGCCATTCAAGGTCGGCAGAACGATAAACTTCTGTAGTATATTCTTTAATTTTACTAATGCCCAACCCACTTACCGAAAGGGTAAAGCCGCCGCCATCCAACGCGAATATTGTATCGGCTACCATTTTTGCAGGTGTTCTTCCGCCAAGCGCAAACGCTAACCTTGGGTTTTGAGCGGGCATTGCCGTAATAGTACGAGAATATGTGTTTGTCGAACCGTCATGTGAGGTTACGGTAAGCTTAACGGTGTAGCTACCCGGTGCATTGAACTGGCGGGTAGGGTCCCAAAGGTTGGTTAAGCCCCACTCTTTACGGTCTTCGGCAGGAACGCCGCCGCTGAACTCCCACTTAAAGTCAACAGCATTGGTTGACTGGTTGCTGAAGCGGACTTTTGACCCGATACAAACCGAGTCGGCTGATGGTGCAAACTTTGCAATGGCCTTTTCGGTGGGCTTATAGGTGTCAGGGTACACAATTACCTGTACCTCTTCGTTGTAATCAATAACGCTTTGCCCGTTACTGCGATGGCGGGTAACCGCTACCGTAAACCAGGTAATATCGCGTACATCGTTAAGCTCAATCTTTTTTGTCGTATGGGTTTCTCCGGTATAACCGTTAGACCACTTTATTGCAGTAATTTCCGGTGATACTGCTTCAAGGCTTACGCTTCCTCCCACTGCTACGTATGTGCTGTAGCTGCCGCGTGAGTTGCTGTATGCCGGAGGAGAAGCGATAGTCATTGGCGCTCCGTTAGCCTTAAACTCAAGTGCTCCGAAGCTTTGTTGCCCCATAATGTTGAGGTAAACAATGCGACCGGCTATTGCCGTTCCGGCCATAAACGGGTTGCCGTAGCATCCGCGATTACAGGTTTGCAGCGTTAAGCGGTATAAGCCGGGACCGTTAGTTGCAACTCCGGTAGTTATAAGTGTTTTAAGGTCATAGGCCATAGTTGCCGTTCCGCTATATAACGGAGCGCTGGGTGATTCGATATACCACCGTGAATCCATTATGACCTTTCCGCTCGATACCCTATGGCTGAGATTTTGCGACTTATTCTTTACTTCGAAGTATCCGTTGGCATCAGAAATGTATATGTCTAACGTATCGCCACGGCGCAGGTGCGGTGTAAGCACTTCAAAATCGGCGGTAGGAGCATTGCTGTTTACCGCTATTGTGATGGAATCCTTTGCGGTAATGGCAGGGTCGGCATTATCAACGGCCGTTACATAGTACTTTTTGGTTGTGCCCGGATATACGGTGGCTGATAGGCCTGTTTGCCCTTCAATAACATCGCCATGCCATGTATAGGTAACCCCTGTACCCGACTTGTAGATTTCGTTAACGCTAAGAATGGCGCTGTTATTGCTAACTCCGCTTGTTGCGGTATTGCTACAGAATAGCGGTAAGCCTGAACGGTCATCAGCTATTTTAAACCGAATACCTTTGACTACTACTTTCTTAATGGTTGTTTGCTGTAAGCAAGGTTCGCCTACATAGGTAAGCTTCACCTCGTAAACACCGGGTTGGCTGTAGGTATAAGTGGCCGTGTTTGCATCAGCGGTAGTTTGGTATGTTTTGTCTTCTTTTTGAATTGTCCATTTAAGGCTTGAAACGTTTTCCGGCTTGCTGCCAACAAGTGTAAGCGTAAGCGGCTGGTTTACCGCTACCGTGTCGGCGCTAAGCGTAAAGTTTGGCTTAGCAAATGCAACGCTATCCGAAGTATATACCGGTAACATGTGCATAAGTATGGGTGCTCCCCATGAGTTGGCGTAGGCAGGCATATCAAACGGCTTCCACTCTAAAATGTAAGGTGCTACCGTTGGGTTTGTACGTGCGTTATTTATGGTAATAGGTCCACAAGCCCATGCAAAGTTGGTTGGTGAGAAACCTGCGGCATATTCAAACGAGTATTTACGACGGTTGGCAGCATAGTAGTCATAGTCTAGGTTAATAACAAGATAGTAGTGGCTTGTTTTGGGTACTATGGGCTTATCCAGCTTAACCAGCAACGATTTATTCCTGTTGTATGCGTTTTGAACATCGCCTACACGAACATGTTGTACGGCTAACGTATCGCCGGGACGATTTCTTTTGCATATAAACCAGTCAGCGTTGCTGTCGTCAATATCGTAAATCATATCGGGTAATCCCTTGTAGGCCATTATTAGCGTATCGCGCTCACCGTATGACAACGAATGTTGCTCGCTAAGTGCCTCCCCGGATTCATATACCTTGAAGTTGTCTGACGAAAGCGATGATGATTTGCTGATACAAATAGAGTCATACGTTTCCGACATTACATAAACCTTAAACAGCTCATCGGCGTTATAGCCATCCTGATAGTAGAAGTTATTAAACTTCATTTCCATCTGGGTTATTCCCTTTTTCTCAGGCGAACTATCGGTTTCAAACCGGTTGGCTAAAAACTTGTAGCCAAAAACGTTTCCGTGTCCGGTAGCAAAGCTACCCGGGTCAATGGCGCGCGAGGAGAAGGGAGAAAGCGTGCTTAGCGTAGATGCGTAAACAGCCAGACATGCTTCGGGGGCTTTAACTTCAACGGTTAAAATTTTGGTTACCGAGCTAAAGTTGTTGGAAACAGTAAGCACTACCTTTTTTTGACCGGGAGAAGTGAAAAATACACCTTCTGAACGCTTGGCAGATGTGGCCGGAACGCCATCTTCAAACGTCCAGGAGTAGCTGCCCGGAAAGTGTTCAACTAGCGCTTCGAACGAGAAAATGTCTTTCACGTACATGCTGCTACTGGGTGTTTTAATAGCAACTACAGGGGTTTTGTCTCCGTTCTCATCAGCAACAGCTGATGTAGTGAGCTGCTTACGACGCGGGCTGTTTTCCAGTACAAGGTGCATACGGGTTACCTGCCCTTGGGTAAAGGTGCTCATTACTTTCTCGGGCGAGTAGTCCATATAGTTTTCTATCATCTCACGCTCTCCGCATAAGTATAGGGGAGAGGTTTGATCATACATGGGGATTTTTGAGTTAGGAGTATCTTCCACATAGTCATCATACCTGCAACCTTCGGGACGCTGTCCGTAAGCATCGGTCGGAGCATCGCCAAAAGTGTGTCGCAAGCCCAAGAAGTGTCCAATTTCGTGTGTTAGCGTGCGACCGTAAGAGTTTTGTGCGATGTTGGGGAACGGCCCCTTTTCATACGATCCGCAGCGACGGTAGTCAATCATTACACCATCTTGCATTGCCGGAGGTGTTAGATCGTAGCCGGCTATACCGGGAAGGTCAACATCGGGAAATGTACCTAAACCCAATACGCCGCCGCTAAGCGCCATTGTCCAAACGTTTAGGTAGCAGTTGGGCTCCCAGCATGTTTGCGCTTTAATCCACTCGCCGGTAGAAGTGCTTACAATGTGAGATGTGGTGTTTAGTACGTTAGCCCCATCGGTTATTGTTTCAGCCTTAACACGGTGAATACCGGGTTTGGGCAAAAGGTTTCCCTGAGGGTCGTACTTAGCCGGAACAAACTCTATGCGGGCATCAATACCTACTGAAAAATTATTGTAACCGCGTGTGTTGGTTTTCCTACGAAAGTCCTCATTTAAAACGTTTAGCTGAGAGTAAACAGCTTCATCAGAAAGGTTGTGATCTTCCCCTATGGCTTGCCCGTCATAGTAAACAACGTGTACTATTACGGGGATTTTATAAACTTTCTCCCCATCGGCGGCGCTTTTTTTCATAGAGCTTTGGCGCATGCTATGTTGTGACGCTTGGCGCATGAAGCTTTCAAACTCTTGGTCTGAAGCCATACCCGGGTACTGCTTGCGAAGTGTATTGTTGTATTCCACTGTTCCACAAACAGAGGTTCCATTCAGCACATGTTCACCGCCACAGCAATCACCTGTATGCATATGCTCTTCGGTGGTAACAACCGATGTTCTTCGGAGCAGGTTTTGCGCTGAACGTGTTGTTGCCGGTATAATATCGGGTTGCTGCCCGTTGAATACATACAGACCCGATGCCGGTTTAGCATTTTCTTGGCCGGCTGCTTGTTGTGCAAAGAAAAATGGGCAGGCCAACAGTATGGATAAGGTTACTAGTAGTTTTTTCATTTCGCGCTATTTTATTTTTTTACCTTCTTCCAAGTTGACTTAAGGACAGTTGTTCCCGGAGAGAGGCCGTAAGGGTTACCATTTACGTATATGATGGCTGCGTATTGCCATACATTCATAGTGTTAGTATTAACTGTTCCGTTCGTATTCAGCGATAGCGAACCGGGTATATCCGATGTTTCGCTAACTTCAATATCGTTGTCAAATGTGTATAGCTGAACATCGCGGTTATCAAACTGCCCAATAAGGCCGTGTTTAAGCGTTACGGTTAGGGCTACCGTATCAACAACCATATTTACAGAGAATCTGTCTTTATACTGATCAATGCTGCCCATGAAGTTCTTAACAACCAGCACTCCCATTTCGGTGGGGTGAGGAACAATGGTAACTTCATACGACAAAATTGGTATGGTGCTGTTAATCGTAGTATCACCGGTGCTTGTTCCGTTTTGGAAAATAACGCTTTTACCGCTTACCTCCCATACGCCTTCGAATGGCGACATTGATTCATCGTCATACAAGGTAACATCGGCATAGCTACGCTGACCACTGAACCCAATGGCGTAGCTGGGGTTTGCAGAAGCTAGCTGAACGCGAAACGAGCTGTGGGCATCCTTTACGGTATTATTAATCATTTGAATACGGATAGTATCATAACCGGTTCCGCTAGGGTAGTGTAGCTCTTTAGCAGGGTTGAGCAGCTGGAAATCTACACCTTCAACAGCGTTACGGAATGCGCTTCCTTCAGCAGTAGTAAAAGAGAAGCTTACGGTTACCGATTGTCCGGGTGCTCCCGACACGCCAACCGGAATAGCAAGTATGCCGCTTTGGTCTTCGTAAGCTGAAAATACCGTATCCTTCATTGCCACGTATGCATCGGAAGGATCGAATGTTGGCCATTTTTCAGGGCTGCATGAGGCAAAAGAAAAGCTTAGTACAGCCATGCTAACAATATATAGTAGTTTGTGCTTCATAGTCTCTATGTGTTTTTATTGCTTTAGTATCCCGGATTTGGTTCGATTGTCGGGTTTCCGGCAACTTCACCGTAAGGAATGGGTAACAACCAACGGGTGCTGCCAACCGGTACGGTAAGCGTTGCCGCAGTAATGTCAATGTATGTTTGTTCTTGTGCTGTGGGTGTACGGGTAAATCCGCGTTGGTGTCGTTTTATATCGTACCAGTAGTGTCCTTCAAAGCACAGCTCGCGGCAACGTTCATTAAATATTTCTTCCTTCAGGCTGCTTCCGTTTAATGCGGTTTCGTAAACATAGCCTTCAATGCGGTTCTTACGCAAAAGGTTATAATCTGCCCGAGCAGCGGCATTGTTGCCCAACTCTGCATACGCTTCTGCTCTGATAAGGTAAAGTTCGGGCAGGCGTATTAGCTTGGGCTGGTTTACGTTTAACAGGTTTGCCTTGTTGATGAAGTACGGGTTTCCCGGATATTTGTAACAAAGCTTGGCATTCCAGCTTCCAACCGATGCACCGTTGAGAAAGTAAACACCATCCTTGTAGCGAATGTCGGCATCTGCCGTTTTCGAAGAATTTGCCGGTCCAAACGTATTATATACGTTTAGAAACGAGCTTGATGGGATATAGTAAACGGCCGGCTTGTTCTGTATTTTATTTGTGCTGGGGTCAAATGTTCTCATAAAGTAGTCGTTACCCAGTGAACCGCCGAGGTTCGTTTCCGTGTAGCCAAGCATAAAAATAATTTCACTGCCGCTGTCGTTCAGCCACATGCTTGAAATGGTTTCCGCAGACGTACATAAGCTGTACTTTCCGCTATTTATAACTTCCGTTGCGCTGACAATGGCGTTTGAGTAATCGCCTTTGTACAGGTAAAAACGGGCAAGGTATGCCTGTACGCTATTGTACGAAAGGATTGTCAAATCAGCGTGGCTTTTTAGTAGCTGTGCTGCCGATTTCAAGTCCGCCTCAATGTAGCTGAACACCTCGCTGACGGTTGATCTCCCCGGTTGTTCAGTTGCAGAAGTGCTAAGCTTTATAGGTACGCCGGGAGCGTTTGCGTTAACAGTGTAGGGGGTAGAAAACCATTTGCAAAGCTCCATGTAGGCCGCTGCACGCAGGCCAAGAGCCTGTCCTTTAATTTGGTTTTTAGCAGAAGCGTTTCCGGCTATTCCGTCAATTTGCAGTAAAATGTTGTTTGCATTGTTTACCACACGGTATAAGCGTGTCCATAGGTCAGATACTTCCGACTCGGCAGATGAAAACGTATATGCCTGCATTTTTTTATGGCTTTCGTAGCCCGTAACGGCAAACGTTTCATCAGTCATCACGTCGCCCAGCGCTATCCCGCCTCTACTGTAATAGTCGCGAATAGCGGCGTATGTTCCGTAAAGTGCAGCTTGTGCATCTTCTATATTTTCAATGGCCTGGTCGGCAAGAACATCACGCTTTGGGAGTTCTTCCAGCGAGCAGGCTGAAAGGAAAAGTATGCTTGAGATTGTCAGTATGTTAAGTATTCTCTTCATCACTCTTGCTAAGTTTAAAAGTTAAGGTCTAGACCGAACGTAAACATTCTCGATTGTGGGTAAACATTTCCTTCCACAGGGGTGATGTTTTCAGGGTCATATCCGGTATAGGATGTAAACGTAAACAGGTTTTGAGCCTGAATGTAAATCCTAGCTCCGCGAATCAGCTTGGTTTTTTTCAAGTATTCGGGGTCGAGCGTGTATGACAGGGTTATATTCTTTAACCGTAAAAATGATGCGTTTTCAAGGTAACGGGTATCATCCTGGTTACTGGCATAGGTGGGGCTGGTATAGGGGGTATAGTCGCCCGGATTTTTCCAATAGTCAAGCATGTTTGTGCTTTGGTTGTACTGCTTTAACGCACCATTGGAGTTGTAAAACTTTGCTCCGTTATTCAGCATGTACCTGTCGGCAACCCATGAGAAAAATATTGATGCGCTCAACCGTTTGTAAGTAATATCTGTTCCAAAACCTCCGGTGTAGGGTGGTATAAACGATTTGTTGAGAACAACCTTATTTGCGTCGCTATATACTGAGGTAAGCTTACCATTGGCATCATACCATAGGGGACGGCCGTCAATAGGGTCTGCACCGGCATAACGAGACAGGTAGAATAACCCATAACGTTGCCCGGCTTGGTAAGAAACTACTGAGGTTACTAAGCCCTCGGTCATCTCCTGCATTTTGCTAACGGTGTATGACGCGTTACCGTTAAAGCGCCAGTGTAGATTTTCTGTGCTAAGTAGGGTAATATCCCACTCAAACTCCAATCCTGTATTGGTCATCTTGCCTAGATTGGCCGAACGGCCTTCAAAGCTGGAAGTGAGCGAAAGGTTTTCCACAAACAGCATGTTGTCCGTGATGTTGTGAAACCCTTCCACCTTAAAACGATATTTGCCCCATAGCGTAACCTCAGCGCCAAGGTTGTTTTTCCAAACGCTTTCCCACGCCAGAGAGCTGTTACCGGGCGATGATGGAGCTGAGCCAATGTTGCCGTTGTAGTTGTTGTTACCACCGTATGAGTATAGAGCGTAAGCCTCATAGGTTGGAATGTTGGAGTTTCCCGATGTACCGGTTGATGTAAATACGTTAAGCGATGAGATAGCTTTTGAATTTTCCAAAAACTTTTCTCGCTTTGCATTCCATGATGCTCCTACAGACCAGAACGTACCCCACTTATTATCTTTTCCAAAGCGTGAACTTCCGTCTTTACGCAAAGAAAGGTCTAAGTAGTACTTGTTTGCATAGCTGTAGCTGGCTTGGGAAAAGAATGAAAGGGTTGCCCACCGCGAGTAGGGGTCTTGTCCGGCAGTAATTGTTTTGGCAAAGCTGATTGATTGTGCTTTGTCTGTTGCCAACCCACTACCTGTAACATTAAACGATTCGTCGTTGGACGTTAAGTATTCCTCTCCAAGCAGTACGGTAAGGTTATGTTCTTGCTTTTTTCCGAAACTTTGTTTATACGTAAACAGGTTGGTGTTGGTTAAGCTCTGGTCTTTTGCATACAAGCGGGTTATGCTTCCGGAACCATCCCACGCAGGGCTGGTGTAGGTGTGCCCACTTCTGTCCTGATAGTCGTAACCCAATGATGATTTAAAGGTTAAGAAGGGGAACAGCTTTAACTCCGCATATAAGTTGGTTACCAGCTTTACCTTGTCATTGACGATTTCCGATAGCTGGTAGTATAACAGCGGGTTTTTAATAGGCCCGTTAAAGCCGTCAAACTGTTTTACCGGCTGCCCATCATCATTAAACGGGTTGTAGTAGGGGAGTAAAGCGTATGATGCAACAACAGGATTGTATAGATTTCCTGCTCCACCGGGTGTTTCTTCCTTAAACTCGCGTCCGGCGGTAGTTGATGTCCCTACCTTCAGGTATTTGGTAACATTTTGATCTAAATTAATACGGAACGTCATACGTTCGAAGTTGGATGCCGGAAGAATACCCTCCTGACTGTAGTAGTTAAGTGATGCGAAGTATCGGGTATTTTGGTTACCACCACGTAGTGATAGGTCATGTGATTGAATCATTCCGTTTCGGAAAATAACATCGCCCCAATCCACGTTAATCTTCATCAACGAATCTTTGCTGATTCTTGTCCCATTGTCTATGTAATACTTGCCGGTTGGGTCAAGCGTTCTCAGCCCAACACCTTCCTCATACTGCAGGCGTTGAGCGGTATTCATCATGGTGAAGTTTTGCTCTGCCAACATTGACGTACCTATTTGGAAACGGTAGCTGATTTCTGGCCTGTCGGTGTCTTTACCGCGTTTTGAGGTTATAAGTACAACGCCGTGTGCTGCCAACGAACCGTAGATAGAAGTTGCTGCCGCATCTTTTAGTACGGTAAACTGTTCTATATCGTTGGGGTTAAGCGTTGCAAAGCTGGTTGATGAGATGATAGCCCCATCTAAAATATACAAGGGCTGAACGGTATAGTCAGCTGAAGCAACACCGCGAATAAGTACGTTTGACGAAGCGCCCGGCGCTCCCTGTGACATAGTGTAAACACCGGCTACCTGTCCCTGCAACGATTGGTCGAAGCTGGCCACCGGTTTATCTTGCATCACCTCGCCGTCTAATGCTTTTACCGAACCTGTTAGCGTGCTCTTTTTACGCGTTTGGTAGCCCACTACTATCGACTCATCAAGCGTAGTGGTGCTTGAGCTCATTTCAACAGATAGCGTTGATTGTGTACCAACCGGCACTTCGGTATCAACATAACCTATGAATGAAAAGACTAAGGTTTTGACGTTTGCCGGTAGTGTTACCGAAAACTTTCCATCATTATCGGTTGACGAATAAAAGTTCGTTGCTTCTTTTGATGTAATGCCAACAAAGGGAAGAGGAGCTTTGTCGGTAGCATCAAAAACCAAGCCTTTAATGGTACGCGCTTCCGGTTGAGGCTTGCTTGCTGTGGCTTGGTGTGCTTCTGCCTTTGGGGGTTCAGCCTTAATAACCACGGTGCCGTTGCCTTGTATTTCGTAGTTAAGCCCTGTACCGGTAAATACTTTCGCTAGTAAGGTTGGCAAATCGGAGTTAGAAACCGATAAGGTTAACGGCTTTAATCCTTTTAAATCAGCATTGCTGTAGAAGAAGTTGACCCCGGCCTGATCTGTTATTTGCTTCAGAACATTTTCGTATGAAGCATTTTTAAAATCAAACGTGTACGTTTTGGATTGTTGGGCAAACGAGCTTAGCGATACCATACATAGCAGAAGCGCGATTAGCCTGCTGCTGCATATGAAGCTGATACGCCGCAAGGGATAAGACATAGCTATCCCTCTCGTTGTTTGGCGGTCTTTCATTGGCTTTGGATGGTTATTAAAATTAGTAATTGTATTTATGCTAAAGCTATATGGAGCAATGGTAGAACGTGAAAGGCAGAATAAATTCTTTAAGCTATCGTTCTTTGCTTCTTATATCGTTAGCCTGTATAAGTGTTTACTAGTGCATGTTGCTTCGAGCCTGTATGTTGATTTGTTTTCCGTTATGATGCAACCTTACCTTGTTGGCATTTAAAATGGTACTAATCACATCATCAAGCGCTTCGTTTTTTCTAAATATACCGGTATATCGTTCGCAAGCCGATATGCTATCGCTGAACGTTATTTGCACATCGTACCACCTTTCCAAGCGCATGGCTATTTCGTTAAGCGGCATGTTTTCAAATGCAAATACACCCTCTCTCCATGAGGTGTATAGCTGCGTGTCAACTGTACGTACCTCAATTTTTCCGTTTTCTTCCATCAGCTGTTGAGAGGGTTTTAACCTAACGGGTTTTTCTGTACCGTTTATTTTCATCATAACATCTACCGTACCGTTCACCAGCGTTACATGCCATTGCTTATCATCATCGTATGACGATACGTTGAAGCTGGTTCCCAATACTTCCACATCACCCTTACCCGTTTCAATGATGAAGCGAGAGTCAGTACGCTTACTTACTTCGAAGTAAGCTTCGCCTTTTAGCTTCACTTTGCGGGTTCCTTCTTCAAAGCTGGAGGGGAATATAAGTTCGCTTTCGGAGTTTAACCATGCTATCGTTCCATCAGATAGGGTTAGCCTGTATTCACCGCCTTTGGGTACTTTTAATGTGTTTAATTGCAAGCCGTCTGCCAGCTCTCCTTTGCTGCTGTAATGTATGTTTTGTTGCGATAGCTGTATGCGTGCTCCGCTTCCTTCAATTACGCGTTCGCCTGCTTCGTTCAAGTCAACTATACGTCCATCTGCCAGCTGCAAATATGCCGACCTTTTATCGATGAGTGTGGTCTTGTCGCTAACAAAACCTCTGTTTTTCTGATTGTTTTTGTTTAGGTAAAAAGTAGTTAGGCATGCTCCAAGAACAAAAACGGCTGCTGTTGCGGCATAGCGCAAGTAGTATGAAGCATGGCGTTTTTTTATACCTACTTCTTTTGTTAAAGGGTTACAGCGTTGTTTTACTTCCTTCCATGCTTTACTGATCCGAAGCGGAGTTTTACGGTGTGCCTTATGCAGCTGTTGTTTAATGAACAGCATGTGCTCAATATCCGTTTTGCTGAGCTTGTAGGCATCGTTGCTTAGCTCCTCATCGGATAGCTTACCCAATAGGTAGCGCGTAAATATTTTATTTGAAATACGTTTATTTTGTGCCATTTGTAGCCAATATCAAAAACAACTCTTTAAAACGAGCAGGTGTTTAAAAGCGCATTGCATAGTTAACGTATGTTAAAGACGAAAGGGGGAGAAAAAAGGGTACCTTGTTTTGAATTTTTTCTTAGCTGAAATAGGGGTATTTTTCCCGTATTAGCTTGTATGCCTTGACAACTTGCTTTTTAACCATAGAGGTAGATATGCCTAAAAGCAGGGCTGCTTCGGCGTATGATTTGTTTTCAATACATACTTTAAAAAATACCTCTTTACACTTGGGCGGAAAGCTGTCAATAATTTTATACAGGTTGGCAATACGTTCTTCTTCGGTATTGTTTTCCTGTTCGTCTTCAAAGGGATCTCCGGTTCTTTGATCCATGTCAGACCCTGCTAGAAATAGCTGGTTCTTTTTCAATCGTTTATAGTCAATACAGGCATTTCTGGTTGCATTATAAAGGTAGGATTGATGGGATCCGATGGAGGAAAAAAGTTTACTGTTCCAAAGTTTTACAAAAAGGTTTTGTACAATATCTTCAGCCAGCTCCTCCTCACCAATAAGGCTTGTAGCGTAGAGAACCAGCGAGCGGTAATATTTTTTAAAAACCTCTTCAAATGTCATTTGCTGCTTTCAAAACAATGGTTGACCTAATAGTAAAAAGCGCACCGGGTATATGCATAAAATATGACACAACATGACTTATCTAAATAGACGATAAACGTATTATATCGGGTACCCATTAAGCGGGATTATTATATTTTATTATTATAAATCAGCTAGTTGCAATTTTAAAGCCGGCGAAGATAGGGATTTGAATTCTTTTGATTTGTTAAGAACGAAATATATTGAAGGGGTTAATATTTTTTTGAGGATTGCTAAAAATGTATAGATATTAATATGTAAGCTGCTGGTTAATAATTATACTAAAATTGAAATCTGTACTTATGACCAATCCCTTTTTTGAAATGGAATAGCCGTGTGATTGGTATTAGACTTCTTCGGGAAATGCCTTTTCCAAATAATATGGATTGGACGTAACGGTTGCCCCGAATGGGGCTGACTAAAATAACTGTGGGTGTACCCCCACGGTATATGCCGGTGAGTTCGATTGCGCAGGGAGCACTAGCTTTTTTATAAAGAAGGATGGTGCTCCCTGCGCCATCTTAGCTTCTACCCCGCATTGCATACGGGGTTATTGTTGTTCAACCCCTTGGGGTTACTTGTAATAGCGGGAAGGAAACAAAAGCGGGTAGTTAAGTATTTTCCGAAGAGATCTATTCTTTATCATCGTGTCAAGCGTGCCCTTATTCCTTACTTTTTTGTCATTCCCGTAAAATCTAGCTACCTTTGGCAGCGTTAAAAACGCCATACACCTTACACTCATGGAAGAAGTAAACTACGAAGTTGCCAAAGAGCTGGGGCTTTTACCCGAAGAGTTTGACAAGATAAAGGAGTACCTTGGTCGTACCCCTAACTTTACCGAGCTAAGCATTTACTCCGTAATGTGGTCGGAGCATGCCTCCTATAAAAATTCAATCCGCTGGATTAAAACCTTGCCCCGTAAGGGTAAGCATGTGCTGGCCGAAGCCGGAACCGAAAATGCCGGATTGGTTGATGTTGGCGACGGTTGGGCATGTGCATTTAAGATAGAATCGCATAATCACCCCAGCGCTGTTGAGCCCTATCAGGGAGCAGCAACAGGTGTTGGCGGTATTAACCGTGACATTTTTACCATGGGCGCGCGCCCTGTTGCTCAGCTAAACTCTTTGCGTTTCGGTAGTCTCTCACTTGACAGAACTAAGTGGTTGCTGAAGGGCGTAGTAAAGGGCATAGCTAACTACGGCAACGCGTTTGGGGTACCCGTAGTAGGTGGCGAAGTATTTTTTGACGATTGCTATAACATCAACCCGTTGGTAAATGCCATGTCGGTTGGTTTGGTGCGTAAAAACGAAACCATTTCCGCTATAGCTAAGGGTGTGGGTAACCCGGTTTACATCGTTGGTTCATCAACGGGTAAGGATGGTATTCACGGTTCAACCTTTGCATCGGCAGATATTACCGAAGATTCGGCAAACGATATCCCCTCCATCCAAGTAGGCGACCCGTTTATGGAAAAGCTACTGCTCGAAGCTACGTTGGAGCTCAACAAGAGCGGCGCCGTAGTGGGTATGCAGGATATGGGAGCTGCCGGTATTATTTGCTCAACATCCGAAATGTCGGAAAAAGGCGGACATGGTATGAAAATTTACCTCGACCAAGTTCCGCTGCGCCAACAAAATATTGAGGCTTGGGAGATACTACTTTCCGAGTCGCAAGAGCGTATGCTGGTGGTGGTTGAAAAGGGTAAAGAAAAAATTGTAGAAGATATATTTAAGAAGTGGGATTTGGCCTGCGCCATTATTGGCGAGGTGATTGCCGAAGACCGCTTGCTGTTCCATTACCACGGTAAGCTGGTGGCCGACGTGCCTGCGTCAACACTGGTGTTGGGCGGCGGAGCACCTGTTTATGAGCGCGAGTACAAAGAGCCTGCATACTTTGCACAGTATGCCAAGTTCAACATCAACAGCGTTAGCGAACCGAAAGATTTGAAAGCCGTAGCGCTACAGCTGATTTCGTTACCCAACATTGCGTCTAAGCGTTGGGTGTACGAGCAGTACGACTCAATGGTAGGTACTCGCAATATGAGCACTAACCTTCCTTCTGATGCGGCGGTGGTAAATATTAAAAAGACTAACCGCGCGTTGGTAATGACGGTTGACTGTAATGCACGCTATGTAAAGGCTAACCCTAAAGTAGGGGCTATGATAGCCGTTACCGAATCGGCTCGTAATATTGTATGCTCCGGTGGAGAACCTTGCGCTATAACTAACTGTTTGAACTTCGGGAACCCTTACAACCCTGAAGTGTACTGGCAGTTTGTGGAGGTTATAAAGGGTATGAGTGCCGCATGTGAAAAGTTTGGAACACCTGTTACCGGTGGTAACGTTAGCTTCTACAACCAATCGGATATTGCCGGAAAGGTTGAAGCGGTATTCCCCACACCAACCATTGGTATGCTAGGTGTGCTGGAAGATAAGAAGCATCAAATGACGCTTGCTTTCCGTGACAAGGGTGATGTAATTTATTTGATAGGTTGTTCGCAAAATGATATTTCGTCGTCAGAATACTTGTATTCTATTTGCGGCGTAAAAGAATCACCCGCTCCGTACTTTGATCTTGATGAGGAGTACAACGTTCAGCAAGCGGTACGCGAGCTGATAAAGGAGAGCTATATTTGCAGCGCTCATGACGTTTCCGATGGTGGACTTTTTATCAGCCTGCTGGAGTCGGCTATGCCTAACAGCTTTGGATTTGATATTACTACCGATGCCGAAATACGTACCGATGCTTTCCTTTTTGGTGAGTCGCAAGGACGTATTGTTGTATCGGTTGCACCCAGCCGCGAAGTAGCATTTACCGACTTTATGGCTAAACGCAACGTTCCTGTTACCATGCTGGGACATGTTACCAAGTCGGAAATTCGGGTTGACGATGTTTCGTTCGGATTTATTGCCGATTTGAAGAACAGCTACGACAACGCGCTGGGAGCAGTAATGGAGTAACACTGAGTAACACGCTGAATACAGTATAGAGCATATAGCGCACGTAGTATTATTCTATGTGTTTCTATATGCTCTATGTAGTTTAATAATTTCATACAAGAATATAAAGTGGCAGCAAAAGCAACATCAGATGAGATTGCGGGAATGTTTGACAGCATTGCTCCTCGCTATGATTTCCTAAACCATTTTTTGTCGTTAGGAATTGATAAACGTTGGAGAAAGCGGCTGGTAAAGCGGCTAATAAAAAACAATCCAAAGGATGTTCTTGATGTTGCTACAGGAACCGGCGATTTGGCTATAGCCATTGCCAAAGCCGGTGTACCACATGTTACAGGGGTTGATATCTCGGAACAAATGTTGGTTGAGGGAAAGCGTAAGGTTGAGCAGCTGAAGCTATCCGCTAAGGTAAGTATGAGCTACGGTAACAGTGAGCAGCTGGGCTTCGCCGACCAGTCATTTGATGTCGTTTCCGTTGCTTTCGGGGTGCGGAACTTTGAGCACCTAGAGGTGGGGTTGGCTGAAATGCACCGGGTGCTTCGTTCAGGAGGACAGGTTTTTGTACTTGAGTTCTCCATGCCTGCCAATGCGTTAGTAAAAGCGTTTTATCGCTTTTACTTCTTTAAAATACTTCCATTAATAGGACGTTGTGTATCGAAAAGTAAGGGGGCGTACAGCTACCTTCCCCATTCGGTTGACGCATTTCCGCATGGCGACCGTTTCTTAAATAAGCTTAAGGAAGTTGGATTTGTAAAAACTTATCGGTTACCTTTATCGTTTGGTATAGCAGAGCTATATATTGGCACAAAGTAAAACAGATTAAATATGCTTATGGGATAAAAGAACAAAGACAAAAGAGTAATGGGTGGAATTATGCTATGTTTTAATTCTTTTATCTTTAAATCTTTGTTCTTTGATCTAAATCAATTTAACGCGTGCATTTTTTTCGAAAAGTTATATTAACCGTTGTAGTAGTGCTGGTTTCGGTTGGCGCATTTGGCCAATACCGAAAAAATGAGCTGAACCTTATTCACTACGAGTACAGCAAAGCCTTACGGTTTGGGTTTACGCTGGGCGTTAATGTACTTGACTTTTCAACAGTAAATACGCTCAAGCCGGTAGTGCTTACTCCTGCTTCCCAGCCTATGGAGGTGCGGGCCGATGTGGTTACCATGAAGCCCGGTTTTAGCATAAACGCCATAGCCGATTATCGACTGAATCCTTTCTTTAATATTCGAGTGTTGCCCGGAATATGCTTCGGAAGTAGGGAGCTACACTTTTACTCTGAAAACGATCCGGCTAATGTTTTACTATACAATATGCCTATCGCATCAAACTACATTGAGCTGCCCGTTCATTTAAAGTATAGTGCCATACGCTATTCCAACTTCCGCCCATACATATTTGGAGGGGCTAATTTCCGTTCCAACCTTACCCATAGTAGTGACGAAAAAAATGGGGTGTATTTCGGGTTTAATCAGTTTGAGCCGTTCTATGAATTTGGATTCGGATTTGATTCCTACTTCTACTTCTTCAAGCTATCTGTTGAGCTGAAGATATCAAAAGGATTTCAAGATGTTTTGGCTGATCGGAAGGTTCTTATTGGTTACCAACCTTACCTTGATGTGATAGACAAAATGAACTCACAAATGATACAGCTCTCGCTACACTTTGAATAGTGTGGATTTAATGCAGCCTTATCACCAGTACCTGCTGCGTTTTTGAGCTTATTCGGTATCGGTTGTCAATTCTTCGTCCCACTACCCAAACAATATCACTTCCTGATAGTAGTACATACTGTTGTTGTTTATCAAGCAGTGAAAGCTTTGTATCGACTAAAAAGTCGCTAAGCTTCTTGTGGCCGTTCATGCCAAAGGGAACGAAGCTGTCGCCTTCCTTCCACTTGCGCAAAGCTAGCGGGTAGCTCAGCTTACCACCATCAAGTAGAGCAATGTTTGGATCTTTGCTTATTGAATCCAAGCTGGTGATAGGAATTCGTTCAAATGTAAGGTGAACGGGGGATAGAAGCTCACGTTGTTCTGGTACAATTTCTACCTCTACTTGTTCTTGAGCCGGTAAGGCTTGGATGAGTAGGTACTCTCTGTCGCGAACTAAAACATGGCTTGGCGAGTAGAACCGCTTGCCCGATTGAGCGTATAGCGACTGCTCAATGTCAGAGATGGTTGTTGAGCCGAATCCGAAGGGTTGCAGCAGCTCAAACAGTAGTAGTGAGCGTGATGGAGCTTGCAGCAGCTCGTTAATTTCTACTTTATATAGCTCCCCATCTTTTGTACATGCTGTTGTTGTTAGCTTGTGTAGCGATTGTTGCACCAGCTCTTGCGCTTGCTCAATACGCAGCATGTTATCAACCATTGTTGCATCAAATGAAGGGTTGATAATGCGAAGCTGGGGTACTACGTTATGTCGAATGCGGTTGCGCGCATAGTCATCAGAAGCGTTGGACGCATCCTCTCTGAATGCTACGGAATGTGCGGCAGCATACTGTTCAATATCTTCACGCGAAGCGAAAAGCAGCGGACGAACAGTGTGCCCGCTTTTAGGTTTTATACCGCATAAACCCTTAATACCTGTACCACGAGTTAGGTTTAGCAAAAAGGTTTCAACATTGTCGTCGCGATTATGGGCTGTAGCCAAATATTTAAACCCATGCTCACTACATAGGCGTTCAAACCAGCCATACCGTAGCTCTCTTGCTGCCATTTGTATGGATATTGCTTTTTCAGCGGCATAGTCAGGGGTATTAAACCGTATAGAGAAAAACCGTAGCTTATGTTTTTCCGCAAAAGTGGCAACCAGCTGCTCGTCTTCGTCTGATTCTTTTCCACGTAATGAAAAATTACAATGGGCTATGGCAATATTATAGCCCGCTTGCCGGAAAAGATGTGCCATAACCATAGAGTCGATACCCCCACTTACGGCTAGTAGTAAATTATCTTCTTTTGAAAAAAGAGCATTGTCTGCTATGTATTTTTTCAGCTTGTGGAGCATAGTTGCTACTTTGTGTTTGCAAAGATATAAAGTATGGAGAATCTATTAAGTACACTTGAAAAAGAAAATGTCGAGCTCAAGTTGCGAGTCGCTCTTTGCCGAACTTCAGCGTTTACCATTGAATTGCGGGCTGAGCTAAGCTGTCACTTCGTGACATTTATTCGCCTAGCTATTTTGCGATTTTGTGTAATGTAGCTGTGGTAGGTACAAGCATAGCTGATAGCTTGGATTACCTTACTTAAACTCTACAATTGCCGGAACAGTCGGAATAAAATCTTTGGACAAAAAACGGTCAACTCCCGATATATCAATATACCCATTGAATCCGTTTTGCGGAAACTTTGGATACCACCCGAATCTTATTTGTAGTGTCTGGAATACCAGCTTATCATTACGAATACGTATTCCACCTCCCAAGCCCGGAAGAAATTCATTTTTAAAAGCGAATGAGTTGCTCCCTATCCAAGTTGCATCAAAGAACGAAAAAAAGACAAAACGGAAGCCCAATATGCGTACTGTGCTGAACAAATCGGTTTCACTTGATAGCGTAAACCTGTTTGTGCCGCAAAATTCAGGATTGTTACGGTCTAGGTCAAATCGTATATCGTCGGCGTAGCGTAAAAAGTTACCTTCTCCCACTCCTCTATTAAAGCCCTTAAGGTATGAACAGTAGAGAAATTGGCGTAGCGCTTGCTGACCGATAGGGAAGAGGGGAGAAAAGTATGAAATGTCAATACTTAGCATTCCATCTTCGGGGGTCTTATTATGAAAAAAGCTCGATATTCCAATCCCTGCATAACCATAACCCCAAGGGAACTGCTTACCGCCACTTAGGGCTACTGAGGTGTACCATCGGTTGTAGTAAATATGGTCTTCATAGCCCAGCTGAACGGTGGCATTGTATCCGTATGGTACATTTTCGTGGCTGCCAAACCCGTAAATCAACCTATCGGTATAGTAGTTTTGCCTGTACAAAGATATGCTCCCTATAGCCAGCTTATTATTCTCATACGGGTAGTAATTAAGAGCCGCGTACTGGTCGGGCAGGTTGCTTAGTAATGAGCGTTGCGATATGCGCGCTAAAATAGCCAAGCGGTCTGATGTACCTTTGTTGGAGCTGAGGTTAAACAGTCGTCCGCCCCATAGACCTATATTTTCCAACCTTACGCGTGTAGTTGTATCGTTGGTCAAAAAATAGTACCCTTGGTCGGTAAGCGAGTAGGAGGCACCACCCACGTATTTTATTTGAGGAAGGATAGCTCGGTTGAGCGATACCTGAAACGACATTTTATCAATTGTATGTATCCATTCAATCCGGCTTGCGATGAATGATCCTCTTATATTGTCAATACGTTGGAACAGGCTGAACCCTAAGCCTGAACGTCCATTAGTTGAGCGGTATATAATACCCCCTCGCAGCTCAACGCCGAAGCCTGCTATGTTACGATCGTACAGCTCTACGGTAGTGTTTGTTGGACTAATATCGGGCACCTCAACCCCTATTGACCATACATCTCGTACAATAAACCGAACATCAACAGAGTCACAGCCAACAGAATCAATAAGCAAATGAGCATCGTAAATGTAACGCTGATCACGAAGGTAAGCTAAGTTGTATAGCAGCAGCTTATTGTCAACCTTGTCGCCTTTGTGAAACAGTAGGTTACGGCGCAATACAAATCCGTGTGTTTTGATGTGTAGCGTGTTGGCTAAGCGGGTTAGCCCACTGTTATAGCTTTTTTCCGGAAATAGGTAGTTATCTTCGTAAGGGTCTAATCCGTTAATAGTTAAGTTACGTACTATTTTCCCGTCATAGGCCGAGAAGTCTTCGGTTGATGGGGTATTGCTTTCAACCGGTCCTCTAAAGAGAGATGAGGTTAGGAGGTCAACAAATTTTGACTTTTTTGCAGACTCTTTTACACTTTGAATAAAGCGACTTTGTACGGTATCTCTGGTGGATAAGTTTTGCTCTAAGCTGTCTTGCAGAACATTTGTTTGGTTATGCGGTTCTTTTTCCGGAACCTTTATGTGTTCCGGTGTTTGTGCCAGTACTGCGGGTGGGGATGCAAACAGCACAAAAGCAGCTATTAACCCTATATGCTTTTTTTTGCGGAACACGCCGGCTGTATTATATGTAGGTAGCGCCTTGCCAAGCGCTTATCCTGTTTGTGCAATTGATACTATGCAGCTACTATCGTTCGTTGTTTTTTGCCAGCACATCATCTGAGTTGAACTTGAATCCCAGCCGTTTGCCTGTTTGCAGCTTGGCGCTTTCTATCTTCATGTTCATCTGTCCCACGGTTGCCTGCTTTACCGTATCGTAAGGCGGTACTAGCAAGTCAAAGTCGAGCGAATACTGAATGGCTGTTTCGATAATTTTGGTAAGCTGCTCTTTATCTATCTGGGCGCTGCCGAAGCTGTTGTATAAAAATCCCATTTGTCGTTTTCCCTCTACAAAGTAGTGATTCTGTCTATTAATGAATATACGACCAATAAGATACCCTAAGTCATCTAAGCGGCTGTACTTAAAGGAATCGGCTAAAAAGTTATATATACTTATAACACCGCAGTAAGAGTTTTGCTTATCATTTTGCACATACGATGTTTTCCAAATCAGGTGATCACGGTCAAACTCAAACACGTTGGAGTGCATGCTGAAGATAAGTACATCGCTGGCAACCTTCAGCTCCGCTTCAAACTTTCCTCTGTCGCGGTACTCCAAACGAATGCGGCGGTCGTCGTTTTCCAGCTCATCGTTCAGCTCATTGCTTATTTCATGGAGAATTTCTTTTACATCGGTAAACACATCAAAGGTGTTATCATACACCTTCTGCTTGATGGTTGATTTTCCGTGAAGGGTCCCTAAAATCTGAGTACGGGTTGACTCCGAATTTTCCTGATTGTTCATATCGTTTTTATAGTTTTGTCACCCCCCAACCCCCTAAAGGGGGCTTTGCCACAGCACTAATTTTGTTTGCGAGTAGAGTTAGCCTCTTTTAGGGGGTTGGGGTAATAACGTTAATTGAGCAGATTGGTTAGCTGCGCTTCCCTTCGGGTCGGAAAAAAGCGCCTCGCAACCGAGTTTATGAGTTCGGCGAAGCCAATGACGTGCTTTTATTGTAGCTGGCAACTTGGGTTTCTTAGTACGCACGTGCAAATACCACACGTTGTTTCGAAGGTTTTCCGGTAACCATGCAAACGCCATCCTCCAGTTCGGCGTTCAACGGAATACATCTTATAGTAGCCTTCGTTTCTTCCTTAATTTTTGCTTCAGTTTCGGCGGTTCCGTCCCAATGAGCCAGTATAAAACCGCCATCCTCTATTTTTTGTTTAAACTCTTCGTAAGTATCAACCTTATAGGTGTGCTCTTCTCTAAATTTCAGCGCTTTGTCAAAAATATTTTTTTGCATTTCATCTAATAGGCGAGCAACGTAGTCGGCCAATCCTTCTTGAGAGATGGTTTGCTTTTCCAACGTATCGCGGCGGGCTATCTCTACTGTTCCGTTTTGGTAATCACGTGGTCCCATAGCCAAACGAACGGGTACGCCTTTCAGCTCATGTTCGGCAAACTTAAAGCCTGAACGCACGTTATCCCTGTTGTCAATTTTTACTACTATGCCCTTTGCTTCCAGCTCCTTTTTCAGCTCTTTGGCGCGGTTGCAAATCATTTCCAGCTCCTCTTCACCCTTATATATAGGAACGATTACTACATGTATGGGGGCTAGCATGGGCGGAAGCACCAGCCCGTTGTTATCCGAGTGCGCCATGATAAGTGCTCCCATCAGACGGGTGGATACCCCCCATGAGGTAGCCCATACGTAATCCAGCTTGCCTTCCTTATTAGCAAACTGTACATCAAAGGCTTTAGCAAAGTTTTGTCCTAAGAAGTGGGAGGTTCCGGCTTGTAAAGCCTTTCCGTCTTGCATTAACGCTTCAATGCAATAGGTATCTACCGCTCCGGCAAAACGCTCACTCTCGGTTTTTTTTCCTACAATCACAGGTACTCCCATCCAGTTTTGAGCAAAGTTGGCGTAAACCTGAATCATCTTTTCTGTTTCTTCTACTGCTTCCTCTTTGGTAGCATGGGCTGTGTGCCCTTCCTGCCAAAGAAATTCGGCGGTACGAAGGAACAGGCGGGTACGCATCTCCCAGCGTACTACGTTAGCCCACTGGTTGCAAAGAATGGGCAAATCACGGTATGATTGTATCCAATTTTTATAGGTACTCCATATAATGGTTTCGGAGGTGGGGCGAACAATTAGCTCTTCCTCCAACCTTGCTTCAGGGTCAACTATAATGCCTTTGCCGTTGGGGTCATTCTTAAGGCGGTAGTGGGTTACTACGGCGCATTCTTTTGCAAAGCCGTCAACGTGGCTGGCTTCCTTGCTGAAAAATGACTTTGGGATGAATAAAGGAAAGTAGGCGTTTACGTGTCCGGTATCCTTGAACATCTTATCTAACGCGGCCTGCATTTTTTCCCAAATGGCGTAGCCGTAAGGTTTAATTACCATGCAACCTCGTACTGCCGAGTTTTCGGCCAAGTCGGCCTTGGTTACCAAATTGTTATACCATTGAGAGTAATTTTCTTCCCTGTTTACAACTTCTTTTGCCATTACGTTTACCTGTATATTGTTGGTTTATTGTTTACTGTACTTATTGAACAGCTAAAATTGTATTCTAAATACTTTTATGGCTTATTTTTTGCAAGATATTTATTTTCAGTTCTTTCTAAAAACACCCAGTAAGCCTTTTTGGCATGAATTTTGCAGTAATTTATGTCAAATAAAAAGCAGTAGATGCTGCAAAAGTAGGGAAAAAAGTTAAACTCTGACAATATCATAAAGCCATGAAAACTAAGTTGTCATTTTGCATTTTAGCGTTAGCGGTACTTTCGGCCTGTTCGTCCGGTAAGCAAGTGGCCTCGGGCGACGATATCTATTACAGACCGGGACAACAGCCTGTTGCTGTAACATCAGCAGTAAGTGATGATGCTGAAGTTGCACAGCTAAAAAGCAAAACAAACGTTATCGTCACTAACACTAAAAAGAAGGTATCGCTAAAGGAAGGTCAATCTATTGACATTTACCCCGATACTACTTACGTGTTTAATGAACAGAAGGGTTTGGTTTCCGAGTCGTATGAGGATTCATACGAACGTCGCTTACGTGGCTATGAAAGCCCCAGCTACGGCATGGAAAACTGGATTAGAATTACTACCAGCGGCGATTGGATGATGGTTTCATCATACGACCCTGCTTTTTACAACATAGTGGTAATGGGTGATGAGGTTTGGGTAGAGCCTAAGTATGTATCTAATATGTTTGGTTATCCGCGTACTACCATTAACTTCGGATGGGGTTATGGTTATAACTCATGGGCTTGGAACTTCGGCATGTCATGGGGGTGGGGTTATGGTCCTTACATGGGCTACCCGTGGTACTACTCATCATGGTACTACCCTTCATACTGGGGCGGATGGGGATCTTCTTGGTACGACCCGTACTGCTGGGGTGGCGGATACTATCCGTACTACCCTTACTATCCGGGTACATACAGCCGTCCGGCTTACTACGGACACAGGTCCGGCGGTAATTCGGGTTACGTTCCTGCAGGAGCGTATGGCCGCAGAACAACCGGATCACCTACCTATTATGGGCAGGAACAAGCCGGCTCTCGTAGAACAACAACGGGTAACCGTCAGGTGGAAATGGTGCAACAGGGAAGTACAAGCAGAAGAACGTCATCACAGGGCTTTTCTCCAAGTGGAGCAGCACCAAGCGGAACATACGGTAACACTACCGGTTCTCGTAGAACAACGGAGGGCATGAACGCAGGTTCAACAACTTCAACGAGCAGGGGGCAACAGTTTGACAACCAGGGCTCGGCTACAAGTACGAGTTCGAGCAGCCGTCGTACCAATGATAGCTACACGCCTAGCTACATTCGTCCGAGCTCGGGCAGCAAGCAAACGTTTAACGAAGGCTCAGGTTCTTCCTCTTCCTCAACGGGTAGCTACACTCCGGGTTCAAGTAGCCGTCGTACCTCTTCTCCGGGTTATACACCGAGCAGTGGTAGCAGCAGTAGGAGCGTACCAACCGATCAGTATCGCAAAAATGAAAGCAGTAGCAGCTCAAGCGGTCGCTATAGCAGCGGCTCTTCCGGCAGGTCGTCAGGTAGCTATACACCGAGCAGCTCGTCATCCGGTTCGTCAAGCCGCAGAACGGAAAGCTCATATACGCCTAGCAGCTCATCGTCCTCTTCAAGCTCAGGCAGCTATTCGAGCCCAAGTAGTTCGAGCAGCTCAAGTAGCTCGAGCAGCAGTTCCGGTTCATCTAGCAGGAGAAGGTAGAACATTTTAGAAAATTAGTGGTTTATAGATAGTTTAGGTAAGTTCTAGAGAAGAATATAATAAGATAAATCATAACCGTATGAAAAGAAAAATTCTATTGTCGTTGGTTGCTGTAGCGTTTTCATCAGCTATGCTGAATGCTCAGAATATGTTCGACGCGCTTCGATACTCACAAAACTATTATACAGGAACAGCACGCTTTACCTCTATGGCCGGAGCTTTCTCTGCATTAGGAGGTGACTTTTCTACCTTGAGCGTTAACCCCGCAGGTGTGGGTGTATATCGTAGCTGGGAGTTTACACTTACTCCGGCAGTTAGCTACGCTAAAACCTTATCCTCATACGAGGATACAAAGGATGTGAGCGATTCATACACTCGCTTTGGTTTTGCTAACTTAGGTTACGTTATGCCTGTTTACATGAGTGGAAAAGAGCATGGTTTGACAAACCTTAACTTCGCTGTTGGCTATAATAAGCTGAACAACTTTAATAGTAATACTTCGGCAATGGCTAATGCTACCAATAAGTCTTTATTATGGAGCTTTGCCGATCAAGCTTATAATAACTTCGGTTACTATACTCCTGCAAAGTTGGATAATAATCCGTTTAATTCGGGAGAGTATGGTGTTGGCGATTGGCCTGTAATAGAGTCATGGGAAACTTACTTACTTGATAATAATTTTCTGCCGGTTGCTGCTCTTTCTACAACCGATTTGCAACGGCAATACCTGCAAACCGAGACAAGAGGGTCTCTTGGTGAGTATGTATTCAGCTTCGGGGGTAACATATCGCACAAGCTATACTTTGGTATGACCTTAGGTTTACAAGATGTAATGTATGAAATGAACTCTTACTATGAAGAGCAAATATTGACATCAAGCACCCCCACCGATTTAAATAGCTTTGGCTATAACCGTTACTACAATACCGATGGGGTAGGGGTAAACCTTAAGTTTGGGGCTATTTATCGCCCAATAGACGATTTGAGGTTAGCTTTTGCCGTACACACGCCAACATGGTACAACTTAACGGATACATACTACTCCAGCATGTGGTCGAAGTTTAATACTCCCGGGACAGACGGACGTATGACCTATACCTCTGATCCATATTACGATAACGTTTTTGACTATCGTATAAACACTCCGTACAAGCTGGTGGGTGGTATTGCATATACTCTAAAAACATACGGACTTATCAGCCTTGACTACGAGTTTGTAGATTACTCAACCATGAAGATGAAGGATACCAGAGATTATCGATATCAGAATAGCTTCTCGGAAGAAAACAAGCAGATAAAGGATTATTTCAAGGGTGCATCTAATATTCGTGTTGGTCTTGAAGGTAATATTGGTATGGGCTTTGCTCTGCGTGCCGGGTATGGCTACTACGGTAGTCCGTATAAAGCGGATGATTTTAGCGATAACTTTACTTCTGTTTACTCGGCAGGTGTTGGCTACCGATTCAACGGTGGATTTATCGATTTTGCTTATTCCAGAACAAACTACAACACGCAATACAGCATCGAAGATTATATTCCGGATGATGGACAAATGATGGTTGTGGATACAAAGAACCGATTCAACCAGTTTTTACTTACCCTTGGGTTAAAGTTCTAAGAAAAGGTTTTTAAGGGAAGAAGGAGCAGCTGAAAAGTTGCTCCTTTTTTTGTTATAGCTTTATGTAGAATATTTTGTAAGTTTACTTTTGAAAATTCCACCAAACCTTATAAACTTTATTGATATGAAGAAGTTGGTTTCCACATTTGTTTTTATAAGCTTATTCTTATCGGTTGCTGTGGTAAGCGCACAATCGGTAAGCAGCTTTGCTTGGCCTGACTCTTTGAATACGGCTAAAGATGTACCCTACTTATCAGATATGGAAAAGGAGGTAGTTCATGAAATGAATAAGGCTCGGACTAACCCCAAGGTGTATGCCGAGTATTTAAAAAGCGAACGGGAATATTACAATGGGTTGGAGGTAAATAAACCCGGAGAAACAATATTGCAAACAAACGAGGGTGTTGCAGCGCTTGACGAGTGTATTCGCTTCTTGGAAACAGCTGTTCCGGTATCGGTATTAAAGCCGTCAGAGGGGTTAAGTCGTGCGGCAAAAGATCATGTAAACGACCAAGCGAAAACGGGAGAAACAGGTCATACCGGGAGCGACGGAAGTTCCATTAGTGAAAGGACGGGACGTTACGGAAAATGGTCGGGAAATATAGGCGAAAACATATCTTATGGAAACAGAAATGCTCGGCAAATTGTATTTGATTTTCTGGTAGATGATGGAATGAAAAGCCGGGGACATAGGGATAATATAATGAAGCCGTCTTTTGGGGTATGTGGTCTTGCCACGGGCTCGCATTCTGAATATAAGCGTATGTGCGTTATTGACTACGCTACAGGGTTTGCTGATAGTAAATAAGCACGTCATTTAACTAAGCACGTCATTGGCTTCTCCGAACTCGTAAACTCGGTTGCGAGATACTTTTTATAAAAAGGATAGCAACACCAAAAATGCACGTCATTGCGAGCGAAGCGAAGCAATCTCTTGAATAAGCAGATTGCTTCGCTCGCAATGACGACCTTGACTTAGTAAAGTTTTATTGTAACTGCCGTATGCTATTTTTTAGCACCTGCAAAGCGTTTGGCCCCTCATTAAAAATCAGATCAACAATGCTGAGGTTGGGAGAGAAGCCCCAGCGTGAACCAAATACTTGTGTGTAAGGTTGAGGTGAAAAGCTGCTATCGGGCTTTGCCAACCTTGCTTTGGGGTTAATGCTTTGCCGGTAGTCAAGTTCAGAATTATCCGGTTGGGCTACGTATGATTCCGTGAGATGCAAGCTTGCTTTTAAACCCAGTAACGATAGGGATAGCTGGGTGAGTTCCAAATTGAAATCGAAAAGAAGCTCGTACCTCTTCTCGTAAAACGGACGGTAATCATCCGCATAATATTCAAAAAAAGGTGATGACATGTAGGCTGCGGTGAGTGCCCGCCAGTGCATTTGCTGCCAAGGCTGGCGATAGTCTATACGCACCTCCCGAATCGGCATTTTTATGCCATGCTCTTTTTCTACAGGTACTACCAATGATAGCGGTCCGTTTGCCGTTATAATGCTGCAACGGTTACGGTAGCTTTGCTTCTGGTAGTGTTCGTGTTGCTCAATATACACCTTTCCTGCCAGTATCTTGGAAAAATACTGTACGTTACCGAGGTATGCGGTGGAAAGGTAAATCATGTCGATAGTATTGCGATATGCGATATGCGTATTGCGATGATAAGGTGCTTTAGGCAGCATCATATCTTTTGTTGCTGTATAATCGCATATCTCACATCGCAATACACATATCGGATAGGTTATCTTACTTTCTCTGCCATTGCTTTTGCTAAGGCATCGCAGGCGGCAAGCTTTTCTTCGGTGGGTACGCCTGATACGTCAACCGCATCGGCTACTTGCTCCCATCCTATATTTTGAGCAAAGGCTTGCAGGTTCTTTACACCGCCGCCGCTCCATGTGTATGAACCGAAAAGACCCAGCTGTTTGTTCTTTACGCCCATGTGCTCCAGCTCGCGGCACAGCTGTTCCATACAGGGATGCATTTCCGAGTTGTAAGCGCAGCTACCCAGCATTACACCCCTATACTTCCAAATGGCGTTGATTAGGTATGATACGTGTGTTTTTGAAACATCGAATACGCGAATGTTCTTTATACCGTTTTCGGCTACACGGCGCGCAATGTAATCGGCCATTTTTTCGGTGTTGTTGTACATAGAAGCGAATATAACTACAACACCTTCTTCGGCCTCATAGCGGCTCCACTTATCATACAAGCCTATTACCTTTTCCGGATTTTTACGCCATACAGGACCGTGGGTAGAGCATACATACTTTACAGGTACGCCTTGCAGCTTAGCAAAGGCTTTTTGTACCATGTTACTATATTTACCGACAATGTTGGAGTAGTAACGACGCATTTCGTCTTCGTAGAAATCGAAGTTAATCTCGTCATCAAAAATACCACCATCAAGAGAACCGAAGCTACCGAATGCGTCGGCAGAGAATAGCACTTGGTCGGTGCTGTCGTAAGTCATCATTGTTTCCGGCCAGTGCACCCAAGGGGTCAAAACAAAGCTCAGCTTGTGATAACCTAAGTCTAGCTTATCGTTATCGGCAACCGCTATAAGGTTATTAGTAATGCCGAAGTAGGCATTAATCATCTTGTGCGTTTGCTTGTTACCAACAATTTGTACGTTGGGGTAGCGGGCTACAATATCACGTATTTGCGATGAGTGGTCGAGCTCCATGTGGTTAATCACAAGGTAGTCCAAGCTACGTCCGTTGAGGTGTGCTTCAACCCTGTCGATAAAATCTGCAGAGCAGGCCATATCAACCGTATCGATTAACGCTGTTTTTTCGTCAACAATCAGGTAGCAGTTGTATGCAACCCCATTGGGCAGCGGCCACATGTTTTCGAATAGCGCCTTGCGACGGTCGTTGCAACCTATCCAGTATATTTTTTCGGTTACGTTTATTTTAGCATGCATTGAATATATAGTTTAAAGTTTAAAAGTTTGCGGTTTAATGTTGCACTTAATGTTCGTTATTTATGTATAGCATTATTATGGCTTAATATATGGGGTTAGCCAGCTTCTAATTTTTGCAGTATAGCTTAAGCAGCTACTTAGCTATACCCCCAAGCCCCTAAAGGGGACTTTGGCCTGATCAAGCAACTTCCAAAAATCAATTTTGCGGTAACAAGGTTTCCCCTTTAGGAGCTTAGGGGGTAAACGTTGTCGGCATGGAGTTGCAAATCGAATAGCTAGCAACTTGAGTTAGTATGGTTAAGCGATATAAAATCTAAACTTTAAACTTTTAAACCGTAAACCCGTAAGCTACTTATCCCAGTTAAGTAGCTTCTTGAAATCATAGTCGGCCGGATAGGTAAGTATTTTACTTGCCATTTCGTAATCGGCCTCAGTTAAGTAGTGCAGCGCATAGTTGTATATCATTTGCGCCTTATATCCGTTTATGTTTACCAAACGTGTTTGTATTTTCCCCGTTTCAGGGTTTGCCATATCCTTTAGATGTACGGGAATAATCTTTCCTGTTTGGTCAGAAGTAACCATACATCCGGTAAGCCCTTGGTCGAAAGAATTTTTTACCCCTATGCCCAACAGGTTGCAGTACATAAGGTCGAACGCTTTGGGAGCAATGCAGCGTAGCTCATAGCCCAGCTCTACCGGACGGCTTTTGATATCAAGCTTCAGCTCCTTCAGCTTCATTTGCAGCATAAGATTGAAGATATGCGCTTTACTCACGTTGCCAAGTTCCGGGTGTCCATGGTCGTCATACGTAAATTGTATTCCTGACGATTTGATTTCTTCATCGGACAGCGTATGGAAAACGCCTTCACTTACAATGGCAACGCCATAAGGAACGCCCATAATGATACGCTTAACGATGGACGAAATGATAAGCCTAATGATTTTATCAAGTGAAATCTTGGTTTTGTTGAACATTTCGGGGATAATAATCATCGGATAGTGGCATGCCGAACCAATGCCGAATGCCAAGTGTCCGGCCTCGCGCCCCATTGCCGAAACAATAAACCATAATGCGCTGGTACGTGCATCTTCATACACTGAAGCGCCGATCCGGGCTCCTTCATCTTTTGCCGATTGGTAACCAAAAGTTGAAATGCCTTCAGGTAGCGGCAGGTCGTTATCAATTGTCTTAGGTACGTGAAGGTTTTGAATTTTAACGTTATTATCGCACAGGTATTTCGAAATCCGATTTGCAGTCGAAGCCGTGTCGTCACCACCAATGGTAACCAGTAGCTTTACGTTATTTTCAACGAAAAAATCAGGTTTAAACTCTTCGTTCTTAGGCTTATATCGGCTCATGCGCAGCGAAGAGCCGCCACGGTTAAATATTCTGTCGGCGTAGTCAAAATCTATATTTACAATAGACGGAGTACCTGAGAACAGGTGCTTGTATCCATCGTGCAAACCGATAACGCGGTATCCGGTGTCAAGAAATTGCTTGGCTACTGCGCTGATAACGGTGTTAATACCGGGTGCGGGGCCACCGCCGCAGAGAATGACGATTGATTTTTGTTTGTTTTCCATAATGTCACTTGTGTTTGCTAGTGGTTTTTCATTTGTTCCCGCTTTTTGCTCTTGTTCTTTCTGTTTGCGGAAAAGTGAGGTTATTTTCATTTCATATTGCATTAGGTTTTCGCTCAGCGGTAAAAAATCGTAATTTTTACGGAATTAGGGTTTGATTTGACATTCTCCAAGAACAAATTATTTTTTACCTTTGTTAGTTCAAAAATTGGTACAAAACTAATCAAAAAAATATGATTCACTATAAAGACTTAGGACTAGTTAACTCAAGGGAGTTATTCAAGAAAGCAATGGCCGGAAAGTACGCTATTCCTGCGTTTAACTTTAACAACATGGAGCAGCTTCAAGCTATTATTACGGCTTGCGTTGAAGAAAAGTCTCCGGTGATTTTGCAGGTATCGAGCGGTGCGCGTAAGTATGCCAACCAAACATTGTTGCGGTATATGGCGCAGGGAGCCGTAGAGTTTGCCAAGGAGTTGGGATACCCTATTCCTATTGTGTTGCACCTTGACCATGGCAACAGCTTCGAGCTGTGCCAATCGTGTATTGAGTATGGTTTCTCATCGGTGATGATTGACGGTTCTCACCTTCCGTATGATGAAAATGTAGCGCTAACCCGTAAGGTGGTGGAGTATGCTCATAAGTACGATGTAACGGTTGAAGGAGAGTTGGGTGTATTGGCAGGTGTGGAGGACGAAGTGTCGGCTGAGCACCATACCTATACTCGTCCCGAAGAGGTTGAAGATTTTGTGAGCAAAACGGGCGTAGATTCGCTGGCCATTTCTATCGGAACATCACATGGTGCTAATAAGTTTAAGCCTGAGCAATGTACGCGCAATGCTGATGGTGTTCTTATTCCGCCCCCTTTGCGCTTCGATATTTTGGAAGCTATTGAAAAACGTATTCCGGGCTTTCCCATTGTACTGCATGGTTCTTCATCAGTTCCGCAAGATTTGGTTCAGGTTATTAATAAGTATGGCGGCGCATTGAAAGATTCTATTGGTATTCCGGAAGAGGAGCTTCGCCATGCGGCAACCTCCGCGGTTTGCAAGGTAAATATAGACAGCGACGGGCGTTTGGCTATGACTGCTGCCATTCGGGAAGTATTTGCAACTCAACCCGCCGAGTTTGACCCGCGTAAGTACCTAGGTCCTGCTCGAGATTGGCTTTGCAAGCTCTACAAGCACAAAGTTAAAGAAGTGCTTGGCAGCGCGGGAAAAGCATAAGCAAACAAAAAAGGTTTCTCTGATTCAGAGAAACCTTTTTTGTTTACCTTTTTAGCTACTTAACTCAAGTTGCCGGCTTGAAGTGAAATAGAACACAGTAGGTAGAGTGCATAGCCGGTAACTTGGGTTATTTATAACAGCATTAAACTTTTTCGGGAGATAGCCGTATAGTTACCTGGCAAGTAGCAGACCTAAAGTTCAGCACATTGAATAGTTATGCTTTGCTTAATTTAGTTTCAAATTAGTCTCAAAATAGAACGCCTGTATAGCTGTGTGAGCCCGTTGCATTTTGGTTTGCTCGTAAAAACTTTTAAAAGTTCTCCAAAAATATCCTTCTAATGATAGCCCTGAATTTTTATTGAGCATAATTTATTAGACTTCTTCGGGAAATACTTAAATACTTGTTTCCTTCCCGCTATTACAAGTAACCCCAAGGGGTTGAACAACAATAACCCCGTATGCAATGCGGGGTAGTGGAGCAGAAGTTAAGGTGGCGCAGGGAGCACCATCCTTCTTTAGAAAAAAGCTAGTGCTCCCTGCGCAATCGAACTCACCGGCATATACCGTGGGTGTAAACCCACGGTTATTTATAGTCAGCCCCATTCGGGGCAGCCGTTACTTCCAATCCATATTATTTGGAAAAGGTATTTCCCGAAGAAGTCTATTGTATAATAGATTATTATGTTAAGCCAACCAGCTGTACAGCATACTTGTAAACGAAAGGTCAAAATAGTTTGAGTTTGAAAATAATTCTTGTTACGTTTGTGCCTTATTTTAAAAGCATAAAACAACATGCTATGTCAAAGACAATAAAACTACGGAAAGGTCTGGATATAAAGTTGAAAGGAAAGGCCGAAAAGGTTTTTGGCAAGGCTTCGTTAGCCGCCAGTTACGCAGTTAAACCTACCGATTTCCCCGGCTTAACGCCAAAACTCATGGTAAAAGAGGGCGATAACGTAAAAGCAGGTTCAACATTATTCGTAGATAAATACCGTCCGGAGGTATGTTATGCCTCACCTGTTAGCGGAACGGTTGCCGAAATTAGAAGAGGTGATCGCCGGAAGTTGCTGGAAGTAGTAATAACCCCTTCAGCAGAACAGGTGTATGAAATGTTTGGAGCGGGCGAACTTTCGAAAATGTCTCGTGATGAAGTGGTAGAGCTGATGCTGAAGAGTGGCGCTTTTCCCTTCCTTGTTCAACGCCCTTATGGTGTTGTTGCCAATCCTAAAGATACGCCTCGCGATATATTCATTTCCGGATTTGACTCAGCACCTCTTGCGCCTGATATGGATTTTGCGCTTACGGGAGAGGCTGAGACTTTCCAAAAAGGTATAGATGTATTGGGCAAGCTTAGCTCGGGTAAAGTTCGCTTAGGCGTTCCGCAAGAACAGTCGGCTACCAGCATTATGAAAAACGTGAAGGGTGTTGAGGTAAACACGTTTATTGGTTCTCATCCTGTTGGAAATGTTGGCGTACAGATTGCTCAAATTGCACCAATCAGTAAAGGTGAGGTGGTTTGGACTATTATGCCGCAGCATGTGGTTGCTTTGGGACGCTTGTTCAGCAAGGGCATTTATGATGTTTCGCGGCTTATTGCTGTAACCGGTTCGGAGGTTAAGCGACCTACGTATCTTAAAGTATTACCGGGCGCTGCCGTTTCAAGCTTCAACGAGCTTATCTCATTTGAAAATAAACCACGCTGCATTAGCGGTAACGTACTTACCGGAACCCAGCTAGCTGTTGATGGGCATACGGGTTTTTACCATAACCAGCTTACGGTTATTCCCGAAGGCGATCACTACGAATTTTTCGGTTGGGCAAAACCTTTCCGTTTAAAAAAGTTCAGCTTCTCTCACTCTTACTTCTCATGGCTATGCCCTAGTAAGGCTTACCGCTTGGATACCAACTTGAACGGTGGCGAGCGCGCCTTTGTTGTTACCGGACAGTACGAGAAGGTGCTTCCTATGGATATTTATCCGGCATACCTGATTAAAGCAGTACTTGCCGAAGATATTGATAACATGGAACAGCTGGGTATTTATGAAGTGGTGGAAGAAGACTTAGCGCTATGCGAGTTTATTTGTCCTTCCAAAGTTGAGATGCAGAAAATACTGCGTGAAGGTATAGATTTGATGGTAAAAGAAATGTCATAAAGAATTGAAAATTGGTTATTGAAAATTGATTATTGAACCGGCAGCTTGCGGTCAATGACAATAAAAAATAACCAATAAACAGTATAAAATTGAAGCATGAATCCAATACGTAAACTTTTTGACAACATGAAGCCAACCTTCTCAAAAGGAGGGAAGTTGGGCATGTTCCATTCCGCGTTCGATGCGGTTGAGACCTTTATGTTTGTACCGAAGACGGTTACAAGGTCCGGTTGCCACATTCGAGATAGCATTGATTTGAAGCGCACCATGACGGTTGTAATCGTAGCGCTTATCCCTGCACTTTTGTTCGGAATGTGGAACATCGGGTTTCAGCATTTCCGTTCGCTGGGGCAAACAGTTGGGCTGTGGGAAAACCTATGGTTCGGCTTCCTGCACATGCTACCCCTAATATTGGTATCGTACATTGTTGGATTGGGAATTGAAATAGCCTTTGCTCAGTATCGCAAACACGAGGTCAGTGAAGGGTTCCTTGTATCGGGTATGCTTATACCGCTTATTATGCCGGTTGATGTTCCGTTATGGATGGTGGCTTTGGCTACGGCTTTTGCGGTAGTGATTGGAAAAGAAATATTTGGCGGTACGGGTATGAATATTTTTAATCCTGCATTGCTAGCCCGTGCCTTTGTATTCTTTGCTTACCCTTCGTTTATATCGGGTGATAAGGTTTGGATTGCTGGCTTAGCTAAGGGGCAAGGTGTTGTTGACGGATTTTCCGGTGCAACTCCGCTTTCATACGCTGCAATGGGCTCAGGCGATGCCGCTCACAACTTTACCTATGATACGTTTATGGCTAAGCTGCCAAGCGTTAGCGATGCGTTTTTTGGACTTATCCCCGGTTCTATTGGAGAAACCTCAAAGCTTGCCATACTAATCGGTGCTGTTGTTCTTCTTATTACAGGCATTGCCAGCTGGCGTATAATGCTATCGGCTGTTATTGGCGCGTTGGGTATTGGTTTGTTGTTAAACGTGCTAGCACCCGATCCGGCAGCAGGTAACCCCAACTTTTATATGATGATGCCTGCATACTACCACTTACTGTTGGGCGGCTTTGCCTTTGGTGTGGTATTTATGGCTACCGACCCTGTATCGGCAGCGCAAACTAACCGGGGCAAATGGATATATGGTTTATTGATAGGGGTATTGGTAGTGCTGATACGTGTGTTTAACCCTGCATATCCTGAGGCAACCATGCTGGTTATATTGCTAATGAACGTGATGGCTCCGCTTATTGACCACTTTGTTGTACAAGGTAACATTAAGCGTAGAATGCGCAGGGCAAAAGCGGTAGCAGCAAAAGTATCGTTGGACTAGTTTAAAGGAGCTACAATTATGAATACGAACAGTAATACATATACCATAATATACTCTGCAGTAATGGTTATTCTTGTTGCTGCGGTGTTGGCTATTCTGGCTATCTCGCTGAAAGAACCGCAGGAGAAAAACAAGGAGATAGAAAAAATGCAAAGCATTTTAATGTCGGCAGGTAAGGGGCAGGTTCCGAAGGGCGCTGATAAGAATGCGTTTATTGAAGACGAGTACAAGAAATACATTATTGACAGCTACGCAGTAGGTGTTGACGGAAATAAGAAAGACGGAGAAAAAGCGTTTGATATTGATTTGAAAGTTCAGCTGGAGGCACCAGCCGAGAGCCGTAAGCTTCCTGTGTTTGTTTTTCAGGATAACGGAGCGAAAACTTTTATTTTGCCGCTTCGAGGTACAGGCCTGTGGGGGCCCATTTGGGGCTATGTGGCTGTTGCTGCCGATGGAAGCACGGTTGTAGGCGCAGTATTTGACCATAAGGGTGAAACGCCCGGCTTAGGTGCGGAAATTGGTACATCAGCATTTAGCAATCAGTTTGTTGGTAAAGAAATTTTTGACGGTACTACCTTTACCTCTATTGAAGTTAAAAAGCCCGGTTCAAAAGAAACAACTATTCATAATGTTGACGGTATTTCGGGAGGTACTATTACCAGTACCGGTGTAAGTACTATGCTACGTAACTGCTTGACTGATTATAAAGAGTTTTTGCTGAAGCAGAAAAGCAATACTGTTCCGGTAACAGACTCGCTTACCGTTCAGCAACAACCTACCGATAGTACCACTGTTGGGGCTACCGGAACGGGTTCAACAGGTGAGAATAAGTAAATAATGAAAATGTAAACGATATGAGCCAAAAAGATCCTTTATTTTCAGCCAAAAATCGGAAGCTGTTTACAGCACCTATCAGCACGGGTAATCCTATTACAGTGCTGGTACTGGGTATCTGTTCGGCGTTGGCTGTAACGGTTAAGCTGCAACCTGCTTTGGTAATGGGCATATCGGTAACATTGGTTACCGGCTTTGCCAGCTTCATTATATCTATGTTACGCAATACTATCCCCAACCGCATACGTATTATTGTGCAGCTGGTGGTGGTAGCCGCTCTCGTTATCATTGTTGACGAAGTGCTGAAAGCTTATGTTTACGAGGTAAGCAAGCAGCTTTCGGTGTTCGTAGGGCTTATTATTACCAACTGTATTATTATGGGACGTATTGAAGCGTTTGCTTTGGGCAACAAACCCTGGCCTTCTCTTATTGATGGTTTGGGTAACGGTGCCGGATACGGTTTGATATTGGTGGTAGTGGCTTTCTTCCGTGAGCTGCTGGGTTCGGGTACGCTGTATGGTGTACAAATTATCCCGCAGTCATGGTACATTAAGAACGGTGGTTTTTACGAAAATAACGGGCTAATGATTCTTCCCCCAATGGCTTTGATAGTACTCGGAGTAATTGTATGGGTACACCGCAGCTTTAGAAAAGATTTGATTGAAAAGTAGAACCCGAAAGAGAATCGAATAGAACATGGAAAATGTAATCAACATATTTGTCAAGTCGATTTTTGTCGACAACATGATATTCGCCTACTTCTTGGGGATGTGTTCCTTTCTGGCGGTATCAAAAACGGTAAAAACAGCAATGGGATTAGGGGTTGCCGTAGTGTTTGTACTACTTATAACAGTTCCTATCAACTTTCTGATTAATAAGTATCTTTTGCTTCCCGGTTCACTTTCATGGATAAGCCCATCGCTTAGCGGAGTTGATTTGGGATTCCTTAGCTTCATCATTTTTATTGCTGTAATTGCTTGGATTGTGCAGGTGGTTGAAATGGTAGTGGAAAAATTTTCTCCTACACTATATAACCAGCTGGGCATATTCCTTCCGCTTATAGCCGTTAACTGTGCGGTACTGGGTGCTTCACTGTTTATGCAAGAACGTGAGTATAGCACGCTTGCGGAGGCAACCTCTTTCGGATTAGGCTCCGGAATTGGCTGGATGCTGGCTATTGTGAGCATTGCTGCTATTCGTGAAAAGATGAAGTACTCTCAAGTGCCCAAAGCTTTACACGGTTTAGGTATTACGTTTATTCTTACCGGGCTTATGGCTATTGCCTTTATGAGCTTCTTAGGTATAAAGTTCAGTGAGAAAAAGGAAGCACCAAAGAAGCAAACAACCGAGGTGGTAGTAGCTGAACCAAACAGGTCATCCATTCAATAATACGAGCAAGTTATGAATACACAGCTAATTATAGTTGCCATTTTTACTTTCCTGCTAATCACGTTGATTTTGGTGGCAGCATTGCTATACGTAAAGAAGAAGCTTTCGCCCTCGGGTGTGGTTACGCTTAACATTAACGACGGAGAAAAAGAGATAACCGTAGAGCCCGGTTCAAGTATTCTCTCTACTCTGGCTAATAATAAGATATTCCTGCCTTCGGCCTGTGGCGGTGGTGGAACCTGTGGGATGTGTAAATGTAAGGTTATTGAAGGGGGTGGAACAATTCTGCCTACTGAAACCGGATTCTTTACCCGAAAGCAGCAGCAAAACAACTGGCGGTTGGGCTGTCAGGTAAAAATTAAGGAAGACATAAAAATAGAAGTACCCGAAGAGGTAATGGGTATTAAAAAGTGGGAGTGCGAGGTGGTGTCAAACCATAACGTTGCTACTTTCATCAAGGAGTTTGTGGTGAAGCTACCCGAGGGTGAAACGCTTAAGTTTAAATCGGGCGGATATATTCAGATAGATATTCCTAAGTGTGAGGTTGACTTCAAGAATATAGAGGTGGAAGAAGAATACCACGAAGATTGGGATAAGATGAATATCTGGAGTCTGAAAATGGTGAATCCCGAGCCTACATTCCGAGCCTACTCAATGGCAAACCATCCGGCAGAAGGAAATATTGTTATGCTGAACATTCGTATTGCAACTCCGCCATGGGATAGAACGAAGGGTGCGTTTATGAATGTAAATCCGGGTGTTTGTTCGTCATATATTTTCTCTCGTAAACCGGGTGACAAGGTTACCATTTCCGGTCCTTATGGTGAGTTCTTCCTTCGTGATACCGACAACGAAATGATGTTTATTGGTGGTGGCGCAGGTATGGCTCCCATGCGTTCGCATATTTTCCACCTGTTCCATACGCTTAAAACCGGACGCAAGGTTACCTTCTGGTATGGTGCACGTTCAAAGCGCGAGGTTTTCTATGAAGAAGAATTCCGTGAGATAGAAAAGAACTTTCCGAACTTTAAGTTTACCATTGCGCTTTCTGAGCCTAAACCTGAAGATAATTGGACAGGGCCTGTAGGTTTTATCCATCAAGTGATTTTTGATGAGTACCTCAAAACGCATGATGCTCCGGAGGATATTGAATACTACCTGTGCGGGCCTCCGATGATGAACTCTGCGGTAACTAAGATGCTTGATAACCTTGGTGTACCTCAGGAAATGGTAATGTTCGACGATTTTGGCGGATAGTTAGAACTTATTATAATACGATAAACAAGGAGCGGCTTCGGTTTTACCGAGGCCGCTGTTGTTTGATAGGATTTGCAATTTACCAGCTGCAGTATAGTGTTGTCAATTTAGGCTGAAAGCCTATAAGTAACAGCGTGGGGCAACGCCCTACGTAGAATAACAACACTCTCAATAAAAAGCGCTGAAGGTACGAAAGCAGAGTTGCGCTTACGCCCTTTCAGGGCTTTATAAATGCCAAACGTTAATTCCATAGGGCGATGCCCTATGCTAATGCTTGCGCCCCCTTAGGGCTTAATTTTGCAACATTGAACTAACGTCAACTACAATAAAAGTTCAAGCAGCCTCCTGTGCATCATTTTCCAAAGAAGTTTACTATCGTAGTCGTATAGTTTTAGTAAATAACCCGGGTTGCCAGCTATACCCTTATTTACTGTGTCCTATTTTACCTCAAACCGGTCTGAAAGCAAAAACGCCACAACGTGGCAGCTTACTTCAGCCCAATGGCAAAGCGTAGCGCGACGCCTTGGGATAGCGTGTAAAAAGCTTACTGCGCCCTGAAAGGGCAACGTAAAAGGCCTAGCTGTATAAGCTGCTCTTTCAGGGCGCAGTAAGGCTAGGGGAGGCCGTTATTTTTCCCAAGGCGTTGCCATTGGGCTAACCGAGTTTACGAGCTCACCGAAGGTAAATAAGCTGGTCTTTCAGACCGACAATTAAAACAATAAGTTCATTGCTAATAACTTGAAATCTTCCGATCACGACTGGGGTTACAGGTTACTTTTAAAAGAATAGGGAAGCAAATCGCTTCCCTATTCTTTATGTTTGCATCAACGCTGGTTAAATTGGCGTGTTGATCTGTATTCTTTTTTCGATTTCGGTAACGTGCTGGCGGAACAGCTTATCCGTTTCCATCAAGTCTTCAACCGTTTTGCAGGCGTGTAGTACCGTAGCATGGTCTTTTCTTCCGATTTGAGCCCCAATGCTTGCCAAAGATGCTTTAGTAAAGTTGCGACAGAAGTACATGGCAATTTGCCGGGCTTGGACAATTTCGCGCTTTCTGGTTTTCGATATAATCTCATCTACCGTTAGACCAAAGTAGGCTGCCACACATTTTTGTATATCGGTAATGGTAATTTCTTTTTGTATGCTCGATACCAGCTTCTCTGTCATTTCCGAAGCCAGCTCAATAGTTATAGATTTTTTATTGAGTGTAGCTTGCGCCAATAGCGAAATTAAAGCACCTTCCAGCTCACGAATGTTAGTGGTTACCTTATTGGCGATAAACTCCAACACCTTATCATCAAGATCAATGCCATCGTTGTACATCTTTTTTCTCAGAATGGCAACGCGCGTATCAAAACCGGGTGATTGTAGCTCCGCGGAAAGCCCCCATTTGAAACGAGATAGCAAGCGTTGCTCCAGCCCTTGCAAATCAACCGGTGGTTTATCCGAAGTAAGAATCAGCTGCTTGCCTGATTGATGCAGATGGTTGAATATATGGAAGAAGGTATTCTGCGTGCGCTCTTTTCCTGCAAAATCGTGTACATCATCAATAATGAGCACATCAATCATTTGGTAGAAGTGCAGAAAGTCGTTTACCTTATTTTTGTTTACCTGCGCATCTACATATTGCGTTTGGAAACGGTTGGCGTTAACGTAAAGCACAACTTTATCCGGGTAGCGCTCTTTTGTTTCAATGCCAATTGCCTGTGCCAAGTGTGTTTTTCCGAGCCCTGACCCCCCATATATAAATAGAGGGTTAAACGCTGTTTTTCCCGGGTTTTGCGCTATGGCTAAACCTGCCGAACGAGCTAACCGGTTACAATCACTTTCAACAAAATTATTAAACGTATAATCGGGGTTCAGCTGCGGGTCAATCTCTAGCTTCTTGAGACCGGGTATAGCAAATGGGTTTAAAATACGTCCTTCTTCTTGAGGGTATGCAAGAGGTTTATTTTTGAGCTCCGGTCTGTTTTGTTGCGGGTACTTAATAGATGGTGTTCCATCTACAACTTTGATACTATACTCCAACTTTGCATCGGGGCCTAAGTTTTTACGAAGGGTTTTGCGAAGCAAATCAATGAAGTGCTCTTCTAAGTACTCATAGAAGAAGGGAGTCGGAACTTCAATAGTCAGAATACTATCCTGAAGTCTTACGGGGGTAATGGGTTCGAACCACGTTTTAAAGGTCGTTTCGGGAACGATGTCCTTTATTATTCGTACGCAGCTACCCCACACTTCCTTGTGGCTATCCATTGTTTAGGTTAGTTTTAGTTGTTCGGTTCTTGAAAAGCGAGAAAACAAAGTTGTGGAGAAAAAATGGAAAAAACTATTTTTTTTTGCTTGCAAAATCGAATTATTTTTCAATTGGCTTATTTTCTGTACAACTTACGAATGTTAATCACATGTTAATGCTACATCCGTTGATAATCAATAGTTTTTCGAATAGCATGAAAAAAATCTTTCTCTCAAACTTGCCCCTTACGAACATGCTATTTTGATTTTTTGTTCACCAGCAATTACTCTTTTAGTTATCTTTTTTCCCGAATACGGAAAAGCGAACATAGCGTCCGGGATTAGCCTTTAGATCTTTTAGTAAGGCGTCCAGGCTATTAGCCGTATTATTCAGGTTCATATATAAAGAGTCGTTGCTAGCCAGCTTGCCAAGAGTTCCTTCTCCCGATTTTATTTTATCAAGAATACTATTAATATCAGCGGCAATACTTCCAAAATTGGCCTTTGTTAGGCTATCACTTATGTTGGCCAGGTTGGTAAGTAGCGTAGTTATATTTTTTTCGTTGTTCTTTAAGTTGGTGGTAATGCTTTGCGCATTATCAAGAACTGCTGCGATAGAATTTTTTTCTTGTGCCAATAATGCGTCAAGTGTACGCGATGCTTGTTTTAAGCTTGTTGTAATTGCGTTGAGATTTTCCATTGTGGCGCTGATGTTGGCTGTTGTTTTCTCATCAAGCACCGTATTAACTGCATCAAATGTAACGTTTGCTTTATCAAGCAGCGTGTTCAGCTTTTCCTTTATTGGGGTGAGCTCGGTAGAGATAACCGATGTAAGATCGCTTTCTACTCCCGATGCTAGTGTATCACCTTCAACATGCATCATATCGCCTGCGCCTAAATCTATTTTTATAGCTTTCGAACCCAATAAGTCAACGCTGTAAATTTTTGCGATGCTGTTTAAAGGGATGTTATACTTGGAGTCAACGTTCAGCTTTACGGTAAAATTATTGTTTTTTTCGTTGTACGAAATACTTTCAACGTGCCCAATTTTCAAACCTCGTATGTATATGTGGCTCGTTTGCTGAAGCCCTTGTACATTTTCAAATACGGCGTAAAAGCTGTTTGATTTTCCGAAAACATCTCTGCCTTTTAAAAAATTTATGCCCCAGTAAACAATAAGGATAATGCCAACAACGTATATTCCTATTTTCAGCTCTTTACTTACTTTCATTTGCGTATGGTTTTATAAAACAGCCGCATAGCGGCAAAATTGCGGATTCAAAGATAATTCAATTTACATAAATTGCAGACGGCGGCTTTTGGCTATATATGTGAGCGGTATGATTATGTAATAGCGTAAATGCCTTTAAACGCTGAATATATAAGCGAAACTCGGTAGTTTAGAAAGGGTGTTTTTTAAACTACTTTAACGGTGCTACTTTCCCATTTTGAACAACAACCACAAACGCTCCGTTGAATTTTTTTTGTAATCGCTTGCTCAGTGCAATAGCGTCATCAGGGTTGGTAGTGTTGCCTATCATGTACTTGTACAGGTTACCAACCTTTACTGCTTCAACGTTTTTTTCGCCCTTAAATTCCTTCGATGTTGCCGGTAGCTTACGGGCAACGGCCATAATTTGTACGCTGTAGTACACATCGGCGCTGCTATCTTTAATCTCCGCTTTTGGCTCGGGCATTGACGAATTGGCGGCTTGTATATCGCTACTGCTATTTGCTGCTAGCGTTGTTGTATCTTCTGCGGCAGCTGTTGTTGAAGTGGCCGGTGCCGGAGCCGCCTCCGTTCCCTCGTATTTTTTTTTATAGCTGGAAAAAGCCTTGAACAAACATTCCGCCAGCTTATCTTGCCCATTGTCAGAGGTCATTATTTCTCTATCCGTTTGGTTGGATAAAAAGCCCAACTCCACTAGAATAGCCGGCATGGTTGATTTCCATAGTACCAAGAACCCGGCTTGCTTCACGCCGCGATTTACCTTTATGGGTTTGTTGCCAAGCTCTTTTTGCACAAACGATGCCATTTGCATACTTTGGTCGAGATGTGCATTTTGCATTAAGCTGAAAATGATAAACGATTCAGGTGAACGAGGATCATAACCTTCATACTTAGACGAAAAATCATTTTCATAGGTAATAACGGCGTTCTCACGTTGAGCAACAGCCATATTTTCGTCTGATTTATGTAAACCCATTACGAAAGTTTCACTGCCTGATGGCGCACTTGCTTTACCGGCGCTGTTAACATGAATGGAAATAAATAAGTCGGCGTTTTTCTTATTCGCAAAGTTACCACGGTCATGCAGCTCAACAAAAACGTCTTTATCTCGTGTATATAAAACCTCTACTGCCGGGTGCTCTTTTTTAATGAGCTTACCCAGCTTCAATGCAACGGAGAGCGTAATATCTTTTTCCCGAACAGCTTTATATACTGTTCCGGGGTCTCTACCTCCGTGTCCGGCATCAATTACCACCCGTCGAATTTCTCCGTTTGATTGCAGCTCTTGTGCTTTTCCTTGTGTTGGTAAAGCGCATAGTATAGTTAAATATGCAAAAAATAGTCCGGTTAATCGTGAAAAAGTAAGCCCGAAGCTGGTTGTCATCCCGATAGTTTTAGAAAAATGATTAGTTTTGGCTGTTTTTTCAGTCGTTCGCATCGTTCACTTGAACGAACAAAGTTATACAAATAACTCGAAAATTGTCAGCGCGTTATCAATCAGCTTTTGTTTTTCTGCTTGTAGTAGCCTTTACTACATGTATCCCTTTTATGGGTACGGCTCGTGAGTATTGCGTTGCAGACTCGCTACAAGCTGTTGTAACCATAGCTGATACAACAGCAAGCAAATCTCATGCCGATTCGGTAAAAAAGAAAAAGGCCGGGCTGGAAGACTTGGTAACAGCCACTGCTGAAGATTCTACCATATACGCCATTGACGGGAAAAAAGTTTACCTCTATAAAAATGCAAAAGTAACCTATCAGGATTTGCAGCTGGAGGCCGGGTATATTGCCATTGATTACGCAAAGAAGCAAATGTACGCTTGCGGTATTCCCGATTCTACCGGCAAAGAAATTGTTGAAAAGCCAAAGTTCAAAGAGGGTGCTGATTCATATTCTATGGATGCGATTACCTACAACTTTGAAAGTAAAAAGGCGATAGTTTCTACTGTGGTTACCCAGCAAGGTGACGGTTTTTTGCATGCCAAAACAACCAAGATGATGCCGGATAAGAGCATCAACATTGCGGACGGAAAATATACTACCTGTGATGACCCTACGCATCCACACTTTTACTTGCACATGAGCAAGGCTAAAATGATTTCGGAACCGCACAAAAAAATTGTTTTCGGATTTTCTAACATGGTGGTGGAGGATGTTCCGCTTCCGCTGTTTTTGCCTTTTGGATTTTTTCCGCAAACAGGACCGCGTACCTCCGGCTTACTGTTTCCGCGTTTTGGCGAAGACGCTTCTCGCGGGTTCTCTGTAGAGGGTTTAGGCTACTACCTTGTGTTTGGTGATTATGCCGATTTGGCTGTTACCGCTGACATCTATTCGTTGGGTTCATGGGGGATACATGCCATGTCTCGCTACAGTAAGCGGTATAAGTTTAACGGCGGCTTTGGCTTAGATTATTCAACATTGGTAATGGGGGATAGAGGTTCTACAGACTACCATGAAGAAAAAAACTTCAGGGTAAGCTGGAACCATAGCAAGGCTTCACAAGCTAACCCTACAAGCACATTTAGCGCCAGCGTTAACTTCTCAAGCGTAAATAACGATAGATATAATGGTCAAACAGTTGACCAATTCTTATCAGGACAGGCCAGCTCCAGCATCAGCTACTCCAAAAATTGGGAGGACACTCCATTCAGCTTTTCAACCAACCTAAGCCATAGGCAGAATACGCTAGACAGCTCTTACTATGTTGGATTTCCATCCATCTCGTTTAACGTTAGCAAGTTTTCTCCCTTTATGCCAAAAACAAGAATTGGTAAACCGAAGCTATACGAGGATATCTCGTTTACCTATGGGATGGAGTTCAACAATAACATTAGCTTCAAGGCATCGGAGTGGGGAACGCCTGATTTCTACCAGAAATTTGTAAACGGTATGCAGCACAGGTTTGGCATATCGTTACCTACCATAACGCTGCTCAAGTACCTTACCATAAGTCCTTCGGTTGCATACGGGCAAACGTGGTTTTTTCAGTCAACACAACGTGAGTTGAATGCTGGCGGAACGGCTGTTGATACGGTAAAATCTCCTGCTTTTAGCGAATTTGACATTACGCAAAGCTACGGCTATAGCATAGGGCTTAGAACACGTCTGTACGGGTTGGTACAGCTTAAAGGTAAAGACCCGCTGGTTAAGGCTATTCGGCACATGCTAACGCCAAGTGTAAGCGCCAGCTATACTCCCGATTTGCATACTTACGCTAACGGTTGGCGTTCTATTACCTATCCGGGTAGCACTACGCCAACCGAGTACAACATTTACGATGGACAAGCGTTTAGTCCTCCGGGTTCAAGAAAGTCGGCAGGTTTATCATTCGGGTTAGATAATACGTTGGAGCTGAAGCTGCGTAACCGGAAAGATACCACAGGTACGAACAACGTAAAGCTGAAGCTGCTCGAGTCGTTCAACATAAGTGGCAGCTATAACTTCTTGGCCGATTCTATGAGGCTTAGCAATATTGGCTTTAGCGGTCGTTCTAATATATTAGATAAGTTTGGCTTTTCGTTTGGTTTTACCTTAGATCCCTATGACCTTAGTAAAGATGGGAGGCGGATAAATACATTTTACTGGGAAACTCACAAGGGCTTAGACTTTGGGCGTATAACCAGCTTCAACCTCTCGTTTGACTATACGCTTAGCGGAAGTAGCGGAAAGGGAGCGCAAGAAAGCACAAACTCGGCCATGGCAAATACGCAGGGCTTTGATGGCTTATCACCCGACTATGGCCTGTACTATGTCAACTTTGAAGTACCTTGGTCGGTGTCTCTTAACTTTAACTACAGTATGAGCAAGAGCTACCCGTATAACAAGGAGACGGGTGTGCTGAGTACGGTAAGTAACCGCTCAACTATTATAGGAATTAGAGGAGATATCAGCCTGACAAAAAATTGGAAGGTTAACGTAGCGTCAGGTTATGACTTTAAAATGTCAACCATTACCACCAGCTCGCTGTCTATATACCGAGATTTGCACTGCTTTGAGTTCAACTTTACGTGGATACCTTTTGGCTTTAGACAGAGCTGGAGCTTCGGGATTAACGTAAAGGGTTCTACGTTGCGCGATGCGTTGAAGTACGATAAGCGTTCAACCTTCTACGATAATATGTAGAAATAAGAGGCCTCCCCTAACCCCTCCAAAGGAGGGGGATAGGAAATGCAAGTAAACCCATTTTCCAGCTGCTTTACCCCAACCCCCTAAAGGGGGCTTTGCGTGTGTGCAAATGGTTTCAGAAAGGTTAACGTTGCAGTAGCGGGGTTCCCCTTTAGCGGACTAGGGGGTAAAAGAATAGCTGGCCGCTTGAATTAAAACATAAACGTATAAAAGAAGAACACATCCCCTCTCTTTTGGAGAGGAGAATGAGGAGGGAGGCTCTAACTATGGCAAAATCAATGACCGGATACGGAAAGGCCACGGCCGAGTACGAGGGGAAAAAAATTACGGTAGAGCTACGCTCGGTTAACAGCAAGCAGCTGGATATAAACATGCGTGTACCTTCGCTATACCGTGATAAGGAGGCAGAAATGCGCGCCGAGCTGCTTAAGCTGCAACGTGGAAAGCTGGATGTTTTTATACTGGTTGATGCGCAAAAAGCTACGGCTCAAACCCAAGTGAACGAGGAGCTGTTTGCGGCTTACTACGAGCGGTTAAGCGGAATAGGAAATCGTTTCGGTTTTTCGATGGCTGCACCGGAAATGATGCGTACCATTCTGCTGCTGCCGGACGTGCTTTCATCTGATAAAAAAGAGCTGCCGGAGGAGGAGAGCGCCGTGCTGATGGGCTGCTTGCAAAATGCCGTTGAGCAATTCGAAGCATTTCGCGCGTGCGAAGGAAAGGTGTTGATGAGCGATATACTTTTGCGTATAAGCAACATTGAAGCCCTGCTGGCAAAGGTTGAACCTTACGAAAAAGGACGCATTGACACCATAAAGAACCGCATAGCTGCTAACCTGAATGAGGTGCTGCCCACCGCGGCTATAGATAAAAACCGCTTTGAGCAGGAGCTGATTTTTTACCTTGAAAAGATAGATATTACCGAAGAAAAGGTACGCCTTAAACAGCACTGTACCTACTTTACTCAAACCGCCAAAACGGAAGAGCATCCGGGACGTAAGCTGGGTTTTATCTCTCAGGAGATAGGGCGCGAAATAAATACTATGGGCTCTAAAGCCAACGAGGTAAACATACAGCAGCTGGTGGTACAAATGAAGGACGAGCTGGAGAAGGTAAAGGAGCAGCTGTTGAATTTGCTTTAGCAATAGTATCACGTATCAAGATACACGAACATACTAGCGTCATTGCGAGCGAAGCGAAGCAAGCTGTTGAATAGAGCAGCTTGCTTCGCTTTTTTGCAGCTACGCGCTGAAAGCGCAGCTTACTTCAGCCCAAGGTAACGCCTTGGGAAAGGGGTAGCGGTAAGCTGGTTTTGCGCCCCGAAAGGGGCAGCTTAAGGGATGTAGCCGCATAAGCTGCCCCTTCGGGGATAGTTCGTTGAATACTCTGCAACGCAATCCGAATTACAAATTCGGATATATTGTAAGCGGCATTACAAATGCCGCTTAACGGGGGGCTGCTGTTGTTTCTAATCCGTTACTATTTACAAAAGGCATTTTCCGAAGAGGTCTAATGAAGTAAAGCCAGCTTTTAAGGCTGGCTTTACAAAATAGATCTATTCTAGGAATTCCAGATGCCTAAGGAATAATGGTGTACTTTACATCTGCAAAATACGCATCGAATGAGTAGGCGGGGTCAGCCACATCAACATTGCCTATCACAGAGCAGAAGTTGTAGTTTTGTAAAGCAACTTGCTTTATAGTAGTTGTGGGTAAGTCTGCAGGATTTGAGGCTGCAGTGCCAATTAAAGTGTCATCAATGTAGTATTCAATAATACTACCATTTACAGCCATTTTTAATGTGTGCCATCCGGCTGCTGTTGGCGGTGCTAGTGGAGCATCACTCCAACCCGTTGAATTATCCCATATTGCCCATCTAGGTGTAGTCATAGTGGTGTTGTCGTCATTTACATTTTTGAAAGATAAAATAGGATATATTGAAGGAGAGCTGTTCATAGCCCATAATCCACAGTAAAAAGGTTTAGCTCCTGCTATCATTTCGTCTGAAATGTACATGCTACATTCTAACTCCCAATTTCCAGTGCTTGGATTTACTAGTTCTATTTGCTTACCTTGCGTATTGTAAAAATTAGTGTTGAAGGAACCTCCACGAGCAGCAGTTCCAGTAGTCGGATCAACCGTAACTTTAATAGCTTCTTTCCCTTCAAAAGTTACACTACTTATGCTGGCAGGAGAAAAACGGTTGCTACGTCCAAATGCGTTGGTTGAATAGGTTTGTACCATATTTGCACTAGTACTAGACCATGTGTAGGTTCCTGTAATAGAAGTATAAATGCTTCCATTGAAAACCTGATTAGATATGTTTGCAGCAGTAGGGTACATACCATTAGCGCTGATACCACCAAAGGGAGAGGTAGCATTAACAATTAATGTTCCAGTATAAGCACTACCGTCAAAAGTAACAGCAGCTGCATTAGGCTGATCGAAAGTAATTGTTAGATTGCTGGTATTGGGCATTGCTGGTATTATAATATTTGTTGCGACTGATACTGCATCTGTAACATGAAGGCTAAGATCTCCTGTCCATGTTGATGCGGCACTGGTGAGGGTTGCTTGAAGATCAGCAATTGTTCCGGATAAGCTAAGTGTATTACCACCAAATACAGGATCAACGCTTACCGTAAAGTTTGCAGCATAAGTAAAGAAGTTACCTTTTACGGTGGTTAGCTTGTTGCGCTCAACAGGAATATCGGTAAGAGCCTTTGCTCCTGTTCCTCTTGTTTGTGTAATAGGAGTTCCGCCCAGATATGTTTGCACTTCAAAGTTGTATGCTTTTTGCCCTGTTTTAGGTGCAAAAATATAGTCGAATGTTAGCGTTTGCTCTGTTGCTGTATTAGGAGCCACTCCTAGATCGCTAGCAATGTCCATGTTATTTGTGGCCGTGTTGGCTGCAAATAGCAGGTCTGTGCGGGGCTCTGCATCGAATGCGTTGTATGCTTTAGGTACATCAACGAGGTATGTTAGCCTTGCTTTCTTAGGAGCCTGTGGAAGATTCAGCATAATGTCAGTAGCAATAACTCTTACCTTTCCAAAGGGGCGAGTAAGCGTAATGGTTTGGTTTATACCTGCAGATGTTAGGTCGATGGCTACTACTTGAGTGTAGGCATCTTTAGCATCGTCATTTCCAAAGTAAGAACCTTTCATTACTACCTTTTTCAACCCATCTGAAGTCCCGGTGTTGTAGTGTAAGTCGTCAGTGCTTCCTTGGGTTGTAATATCTGCCCAGAATACTACCTTGTACATACCGGGTACTAAACGGGTGCTGAAATTTGCATCGGCAGGTGTGGATTGAGCTACGGTATCACGGTAAACCATTTGGCTTCCGTCTTCTTTCCAAACTTCCATAATGTAACGAAAATCGTAACTGGCAGCGAAGTCAACATTTCCAAGTCCATAAGCTGAGTTGAAAGCGCCATCGGCTGTACTGTACCGAGTAAGTGAACCGAAGCCTTGAGGCGTTTTTGTCGTAAAGCAAACCGTTACAGGTTCTCCATTGCCTTGCTTCGGGTCAACAGCGGGGTCTTTTTGGCAAGAGGTCAGTGCCAAACCTGCCAAAGTTACTAAACAGAGTAGTTTTCTCATAATTTAATTTTTTTTGGTTGATAATTTAAATAGGGTATATGTGAAATAATATTATTGCGATTAAGGAATGTTGAAATTTCCTTTTATGGTAGTGAGCTTATTGAGCTCCACGGGAATATTGCTTGCGGTATATTCAGTATAACCACTTACAGTTATCTTACATTCTATCTTTCCTGATGAAGGAGGAAGAACATAATCGGAAAATAACGTTTGTTCACCATTACTATGGTCGTTATATGTGTTTATGGCGCTGTACATTAGCGTTACTTCTCCACTTGAAGTTCCATTCAGTATGTTGTAGGTTTTTGGTACTTTCAATCCTTCAACGTTTACCGTCTTACCGATAGCAAGGAGGTCACTTGCTTGCCCTGTTGCCACTAACCTAATTTTTGCAAATGGGCGTTTAAGTGTAATATTATCAGTAATTCCCGAAGCGGTTAGGTCTATGGTTTTTGCAAAGGCATAGGCATCTCTTTCCTCAGTATTAACTGAAGAACCTGTAAATAAATACGAAAGTTCTGAGCCATAAAGAGATATGGTTCCATTACTTGATAAGGCATCTGTGTTATAATACTTATCTGCCACATAAGAAGTTTTTGTTATTATATCAGCCCAAAACGCTACTTTATAGGTTGCGGGTACCAAGCGAACATTGAATAAAACAGGTATTGCAGGGTCTGAAGTAATTATCGTTTCGTTCAGTACAGGATTATTTGAGTTATCAAATACACACATAATGTAACGTAGGCTACAATCATTTGTAAAGTCAACATTGTTCCCAACAATTCCACCATCAGCGCTGCCTTGTGTAACCATGTTTGCAGGTAGCTTAGCGGTAAATGAAACCGCTACCTTTTCTTGCTCGGCAGGCTTGTTAATGGCTGTATCTTTTTGGCAGCCCGCTACTGCTAGGCTTGCCAGTACTAGTAGTCCGTATATTTTTTTCATATAGCTTATGTTCTAAAGTGGTAAAGTAGTTTTGGTGTAATGCTAGTCAGGCAGGTTAATATCAATATTTCCTTCAAAGTCGGGGTCAACGCCAATACCTGTTCCGGCTTCGGTTGTAAGGAAGGGGCCTTTTACAATGGTCATCCAACCTCTTCTTAGCGGAACGTTTAGCCCGTTAATGGCGTTAATAGCAATTCCGGTGGTTGCATATATAGCCATGCTTAGTCCCACATGAGAGTTGTAGGTTCCTTGCATAGAGGGGTTAGTTTTGCTGACAAAAACGTAGTCGTACATCAATACTACCGTGTCGGCTGACGATTCAGCGGATAACGATGTGTTGAACGCTATTCCGCTCTCAAAGTGGTTTGCTTCCTGCTTTGCCACGTTGTAGCCAAAGGGCAAGAACAGCTCATAGCTAGCTTGTCTTGTTAGCAGGTGAGCGGGCGATTCCCCTGCCAGCTGCATTGTTTGGTACTTTTTTACATCGTTACTTACTACCTTGTAGCTGGCAAAAGGTGATTCCAGCAGTATTGTTTTGCTAACCGCCTGTGCCGCGTGCTGCCTTAAGTCAAGCGGTTCGGCTGCGGTAAATGCGGCTTTGCTGTCGTCACCATACTTGTATGGCTTAATAATTTTAAGCTCCGTTAGGTCTGCCGTGTTGTAGTATAAATCAGCTGTGCTACCGCGTGAAACGTAGTCTGCCCATACCAGCAGTAAAACATTTTGCGATGGCATGCGTACATTCATACTTACCTCGTTTATTCCGGCGTTAACGGTATTCACGGTTTTTACAAAGCGTTGCAGCTTATCAGAAGCTTGAGGGTTTGAAGTATTCTTATATACATCTACGATAATACGCATATCATAGCTGGCTAGATTGGGAAGCCCGGTAGTAACCATTATGGGGCCTTCACGCTTTACTGCATCAAACTTTAATGTTAGCGTTAGGTCGCTCTCGCATGTGCCATCACAGCCAATATCACGCTTAGCACAACTCGATAGTACAAGTATGCAGAGGCTTACGAGCAATAACCTGTTGAGAATATTTTGTTTTAGTATCATAGTATCTTTAGTCTAAGGGTATTAAGTCAAATGGGATTAGTTCTGTTGCAAGCGTACTTCAACGCGACGGGCTTCTTCCGAGTGGGCTTTTTCTTTTGCTATCCCTTTATCTACACCTGTGTAGCCTGTTCTAATACGTTTGGCATCAATGCCGTGTGCAACAAGATATTTTTGCATGGCTTCAACGCGTAGCTCACCAATTCTTTTATTTACCTCATCGGTTCCTGTAACATCGGTATATCCCATTATTACAATGTTGGCATCAGAGTGCTTTTTTGCTTCACTAAGAATACTGGCCAGCTCGCTTGCATAGCGAACGGTATCCATTGCCCAGCTGCTTCTGTTGAAGTGAACGGTGGCCAGCTCAGGCAGCTTCTCAAACTCCTCGCGCTTAACTTCGGGGGCCGGTTGAGGGATAAGCTGAACAACTACAGGTTCAGGCTTCGGTTCTTCCATCGGTGGTTCGGGCACCGGTTTCGGTTCTTCTTTCGGTGGTGCTTCAACAATGACGGGCAAAGGCGTAGGTTCTGAACGACGTGCGTACATCAGGTTGTCCTTTTTACCTTTTCCGTTAAGCTTGAATACAACGCCAACCGTTGAGTACCATGCAAAGTTTGCATTCTCTTTTGAGCCGCATTGTACGCCTTCAAACTTACTGTCGCCCACCCAAAGACCGCTGTTCCTCCATTGCAAGTCAACAGTACGGCTTAGGTTGTAGCGTAAGGTGAGGTTGGCGCCTACGCTAAAGCAGAGGTCATGAGCCTTGCCGCTATTACCGGTGAAAATGTTGTCTGTGGCTTTAGCATATACCTTAGGCGTATATTGTTGAACGTAGATGGCGGGGCCAACCAGTGCGGTTAACCGCTTTGGATTTTTAGAAGGCCAAAGCATTCTATTTACGTTGAAATCGGCAAACAGCCCGGCGCTAAAGAACTTTACTTTTGCATATACCTCATCATACCGCTTGGTGGTAATGCCTGTACTTGGTAGCGGAGGACACGGGTAGGCAATACCGTTGTTTCCAAGGAAGAATCCTTTCGAGTAGTCCATTGTACCTACCTCTCCTTGTCCTATATCGGCTGTAAGACCAAAACCTACAACGGGACTTACCTGATAGCCTGCTTGCAGCCCACCCATAATACCTATATAGGTTTTTTCGGATGAAAAGGACGTTAAATCACCCCAAAAGAAGGGGATGCCGATATTAGCGCCGAGGCTGACGCGAGAATACTCATCTTTGTTGTAAGATTGAGCATGTGATACCATGCTGGTAAGCAGGAGAACGAACAGAGTCGCAAACTTTAAGCTAAGCATGTTTGTTAAGGGGTTCTTCATGTTATTATGGAGGTTTAGAAATATCGATTTATAAAGTATTTACTTTTTCAACTCTAAATAGCTGGATAGCTGTAATTGCTTTACGAAAAATCAGTATTAAATTTAAGGTAAACGCATGGTTATTAAGTAAAAAAACGAAATGAGATTTTCACAAAGATATAGGTTACTTCCAGCTAAAGGTGTATGATTTAAGTAAATAGAGCTAAATAGAGCTAACCCATTTAAATATAAAATTTGCGGTTGAGTGATATTTATGATGAAAGTGAATAAGCTCTTAGTTAAACAGGTTTTTAGTGCTTAACCAAGAAATTCAAAAAATGGTTTTACCTTTGTCCAACTAAAAAATACACAAGTAAAAATGAACGTAGGAGAATATAAAGTAGTGAGCGTAAGCTACACGCTGACAAGTGGCGAAGAAGTAGTGGAGGTTGTAGAGCAAAATAGCCCCATGACTTTTATTTTTGGGGCAGGCTACCTGCTTCCCAAGTTTGAAGAAAATATTGAGGGAAAAAAGGTTGGAGATAAGTTTGACTTTAGCTTGGCTTGCGAAGATGCTTACGGTGAAATAGTTCCCGATGCTATAGTAGAGCTGTCAAAAGATATGTTTAAGGAAGAGAACGGGCAGGTTAATACCGAACTGTTTAAAGTAGGTGTAATTATTCCTTTACGTGATAACGAAGGCAACCAGTTTGACGGTCGTGTTACGGAAGTGAAGGATAATTCTCTTCTTGTTGACCTTAACCACCCGATGGCCGGAAAGAGTCTGCACTTTGTAGGCGAAATTTTGGAAGTTCGCGAAGCAACTACAGACGAAATGGCATCAATATACGCAGGCGGTTGCTCATGTGGCAGCAACAGCTGCGGTGACGGTTGTGGCAGCGGAAGTTGCAACTGCTAAACCCTGTATTTAAAATATACTGTTTTGAATGGTGAGTTTTGCTCACCATTCATTGTTTTATTTCGGAGCGGTTTTGAAGTTAAATGAGTAACGGTTTACCATTCATACAGAATAGAGTTCTGAATACTATTGCTAAAACGTTGTGGAAACAGCGCTTGGCGGTTATATTTGCTATTCTGTCAGCATGGTATGTACTTGCCTTGCCATCCTCCTTATTTAACGACCCCTGCTCAACCGTGCTGGAAGATGCCAATGGCGAGCTGTTGGGCGCTAAAATTGCTCCCGATGGGCAATGGCGTTTTCCATCGAGCGGAAAAATTCCCGATAAATTTGCTAAAGCCTTAGTTACGTTTGAAGATAAGCGTTTCTACAGCCACCCGGGCTATGATATGCTGGCCACCGGTCGTGCTATGCGGCGCAACCTGAAAAGCGGACGGGTAGAAGAGGGGGGAAGTACCATCAGCATGCAGCTTATTCGGCTTATGCGTAAGGGGAAAGACCGAACCATAGGAGAAAAGCTGGTGGAGCTGGTGCTGGCTAGCCGCTTAGAGTTTCGCTATACGAAAGATGAGATATTGGCGCTCTACGCCTCCAATGCGCCTTTTGGCGGAAACGTTGTTGGTGTTGAGGCAGCTGCTTGGCGTTACTTTGGTCGTCCGGCTGATGAGCTGTCTTGGGGAGAAGCGGCTACCTTGGCCGTACTGCCTAACTCTCCTTCTATTATTCACCCTGGTAGGAATAGAGACCAACTGTTGCTAAAGCGAAATAAGCTGCTTGATAAGCTGAAAGCGCAGGACTACCTGAGTGCGGAAGATGCCGAGCTGGCAAAATATGAGGCTTTACCTATGCAGCCACTTCCGTTACCTATGGTTGCACCTCATTTGCTTGATAAAGCTACGCTTACCCGTCAGGGACAGCTGGTGAAAAGTACCGTTAACTACCAGCTACAGGAGCGGGTGAGCAGGGTACTTAACCGCTACGTAACAGATTTTAGGTCGAATAAAATAAACAATGCCGCGGCTATTGTAGTAGAGGTAAAAACCGGAAAGGTTATTGCATACGTTGGTAATGCTGCCGCTGCAAGCAATAACGACAAGGGCTCGAGCGTGGATATTATTCCGGCAGCCCGTAGTACGGGGAGTATTCTGAAACCCTTCCTCTTTGCCGCTATGGTTGATGAAGGGCTTATTCTGCCTACTACGCTGGTTCCCGACTATCCGTTGCATATAGCGGGTTTTTCGCCCAACAACTACAACAAAACTTTTGACGGGGCTGTTCCCGCTAAGAGCGCCCTGTCTCGTTCGCTGAATGTACCTTCTGTAAGGATGTTGCAAAATTATAGCGTTGAGAAGTTTCACCGGTTGCTAAAGCAGCTGGGCATGACAACGCTCACTAAGCCATCAGGGCATTACGGTCTTTCACTCATACTAGGCGGGGCAGAAGGTTCGCTATGGGATATTACGGGAATGTACGTTTATATGGCCCGTACACTCAACACCTTTTCTACTACTGATGGGCATTATAACCCGGATGACTTACGTAGCCTGTATGTTTTTTCCGATTCGGAGAAAAAGAAAAACAACCGTTTAGAAGATAGGGGGCTAATCAATGCAAGCGCTTGCTGGCAAACGGTTGAGGCGTTATCGGAGGTGCATAGACCGGAGGAAGAGGCTACGTGGGAGAGCTTCTCATCAAGCCGGAAAGTGGCATGGAAAACAGGAACCAGCTACGGTAATCGTGATGCGTGGGCAATAGGTGTTACTCCCACATACGCTGTTGGCGTGTGGGTGGGCAATGCCGATGGTGAAGGCCGTTCACTACTTACGGGTGTTGGATATGCCGCACCGCTGATGTTTGATATATGGGGATTACTACCCAAATCAAGCGAGTGGTTTTCTCGTCCGTATGACGATATGCAGAAAATAGCCGTGTGCCATAAAAGCGGTTATCCGGCATCAGACCTTTGTGAGCAGGTCGATTCCGTTTGGGTTGGGGTAAAGGGTAGCGAGATGTCCGTTTGTCCTTACCATATTCTTGTTCACCTTGATGAACAGGAGCACTATAGGGTAAACAGCAGCTGTTATCCCGTAAGTTGCATGGTAAATAAACCGTGGTTTGTACTTCCTCCCGCGCAGGAGTGGTACTACAAAATGGGGCATCCCGATTATCAAGTGCTGCCACCATTTCGAACCGATTGTTTAGGTTCGGATAGCGACCACCCTATCGGCATAATTTATCCGGTTGCCAATACGGAAATTGTTATTGCTCGCCAGATGGACGGAAGTGAGGGTAAGGCTATATTTCAAGCTGTTCACCGAAATAAAAATGCCGTTATATTTTGGCATATCGATGATGAGTATGTGGGCACTACGGTTGGAGACCATCGGCTGCCTTTGGCTCCCAAAGCCGGAACACATCGTTTACGCTTGGTGGATGAGGAAGGTAATACTATCGGCCTGCGCTTTTATGTGAGAGACAAGGAGGAGAGTTGAGAATTATGAGTTAAGGGTTATGAATAAGGAATAAGTCTTGCTTATTGTCAGAACCTTCTCTTTTAAATAGCTACAGCCCGCTTCGGGGCTGTAGCTGCTTTCGATTTATTTTCAAAGGGCTTATTTCTTACTCGTAACTCTTTATTCTTATTTCACTTCAGCACCACCGTAATAAGTACCGGATTGTGGTCAGAGTTAGCAAAGTCGAGGTCTATCGTTTGTACCGATATACATTGAATATTTGGAGAGCAAAGGAAAAAATCGAGTAGCGTAAGCTCTGTTTCACCTTTTCGGTAGGGAGTATTCATAAAACGATTGGATGCTATACTGCCATCGTATATCCATTGCCATTCTTTGGGCATAAGTGTACTGTCAATTACCATTGGCCGAAAATACTTTGTGCCGGTGGTAGCAGGGTAGCCGGGAGGGGTGTGGTTCCAGTCGCCACCCGCAAGTACGTAGTTGCCCTTTCTCTCCTCGTTTAGCATAAACGTTTTCAGCGAGTCCAGCTCTCTCTTTCGTAGTTCGCCATCATCAAAGGCGGAGTTGTGCGTATTAACAAGCACCAGCTCATGTCCTGATGTTAAAGGAAAGCGTAATGTGAGGCAGCAGCGGCTAAGCGAGAAGAGGTAGGTAGGCCACCCTTCTCTTGAAGAGTAGCTGTGGCGCGTTACTTCAGAAGGAACATAGCGGGAAAATACGACAATGCCTGATTCTACGCTACCCATTGGGTCGGTAACTGGCACGGGAACAAAAGCGGATTTATAGTTGAGACCAAAAAAGGCAAGGTGTTCGGCTAATGAGTGGGATAGCTCCGTTAGCTCGTCTATCTTGTAGCTGCGGTGTGCTTTAGCATCTACTTCCTGCAGCAAACAAAAATCCACATAGCTGTGTGCCTTTAGAAATGAGCTTATGGCTTGCAGGTTAGCTTCTGTTTGCTCTTTTGTTTGGCGGGTACGTTTTCCACCATCCTTAAAAAAATCCATAGTGCTGTCTAAGCCTGCATAGCCTATGTTCCAGCTGAGCACCTGTATCGTATCAAAAGTGTAGGGTGTGACTTTCTGATTCTCAAACAGCACTTCTTTTTGAGCGGGGCGATAGGCTGTATAAGTTAGCAACAGCAAGATTAATAGTAATCCGCCGCCGACAATTAATACAATGCCCACTATCCATTTTAAAACTCGCTTCATTGCCGTGTTGTTGATGCAAAGGTAGCTTTTTGGACTAGATAGTTAATGGTTAATAGTGAAAAGTACTTGGTTAAAGGTGAATGGAAACAGCTTACAGTGCGTTCTAGCTCTAAAGCGATAAAGCAACGTGTCTTTTCCATTCACTTTTCACTATTAACCATTAACTCTTCACCATTAACTTACCCACCATTTCCAAAAAGAAGCTATCTTTGTCCGTAAATCATCACAAACCCAAAGACAATGAAGCTAGGAGTTGTTATTTTTCCCGGATCGAACTGTGATCATGATATGATATATGTGCTGCGCGATATTTTAGGGCAGGAGGTTGTTGCGCTTTGGCACAAGGATCATCAGCTACAAGATGTGGACGGTATATTTTTGCCGGGAGGCTTTTCTTACGGTGATTACCTGCGTTCAGGCGCTTTAGCCAGCTTATCGCCTATTATGAATGAGGTAATCGAGTTTGCCGATAAGGGTGGTTTTGTATTTGGTGTTTGTAACGGATTCCAGATTTTGTGCGAGTCGAAGCTGCTTCCGGGCGCTTTGTTGCACAACAACAACCAAAAGTTTATCTGTAAAAACGTGTACATCACTCCCGATGCGCGTAATACATACGTAACGAATAGCTTGGAGCGCGACCGTGCGTTGAAGATACCCATTGCTCACGGTGAAGGCCGCTACTATGCCGATGCAGAAACGCTTTCAGCTTTACGTCAAAACGGGCAAATACTGTTCCGCTATTCCGACGAGAACGGGAACATTTCCGAAGCCTTTAACCCCAACGGATCCGTTGAAAATATAGCTGGTATTTGCAACGAGGCAAAGAACGTTTACGGTATGATGCCTCACCCGGAGCGCGCTGCCGATGATGAGCTGGGTAATACCGATGGCTTGTTGATATTCCAATCTATACTAAAGTCAATAGGAGCATAAGAGCATCAGCTTCCCAAGCTGAGGGTCGCGAGTCATTCAAACAAAGAGAATAATAAGCACGTCATTGCGAGCGAAGCGAAGCAATCTTTCTATTCAAGAGATTGCTTCGCTTCGCTCGCAATTGACGGGTTGTTGTCAACCCATTCATTATTCCTAATTAAATCTTTGCGTGCTTCTTCTTCTTTCCCTTTCCAAAGTTATCGCCCAGCCATTTGGGTAACATTACTACACCAATTACCAGGTAGGGGTAGTAGGTAATTAAACGCCATAAGAATGCCAGCACGATAGCAAATCCGGCAACGGGAATAAACTCGCCAAGAAACTTGGTGAATCCCCATTCGGCAAATCCGCTACCGCCGGGGGTAGGCATAATAAGCATGGCAATCCACATTACCAGCTGGCGGGCAAATAGCAGAAGGTGGTCTCCGGTAGTAAAGAACGCAAGAATTAGTGCGTTTACTACCAAGTAGCGAGACGACCATGAGAGAAATGTGCTGAGAAAAGCGTTGCGCCAAAACTTAAACTTCTTCTGCTTAATTTCGCCTGCTGTAATGGTAATATCACTTGCAGCCTTTGCAGCCGAGCGCTTCCAGCGGCGTAATATGGGTAAGTGAAATATTCGGTAGATAAGCTTGCTAAGCCCACGAGGGTTAAAAAATAAACCGTATGATAGCGTAAGTACCCAAACCAGCTTGATGCCGTATGCAATAATAACCATTAAGAATATGCCAAACGACCATTCGGGGTCGTTCGGGATATCGAATAGTCGGGAGCCGACAATAAGCCAGATAATCGGAAACATAAGCACAAAGTACAGCTCGTCTAGCAAAGAGGTTAGCATTACAATGGTTGAGCTGCGACCAACGCTAAGCCCTTCTTTATGAACGTACATCAGCGCAACGCTGGTGCCTCCTATGGCCGATGGGGTTACGGCAGAGGTAAACTCCCATAACATGATTACCCGAAAGGCTTGCTTCCACGATAGAAAATTCTCGGATAACACACGTATGCGGAGCATGTATCCAAAATCACGACCAACCATGCAGAGAACGGCTACGAAAATCCAAAATACGGATACCCATGTAAAGTCAACTGCGCCAAACACGCCGGGGTCAAACTCTTTATAGAACATCCAACCAACTACTCCCAGCCCTATTGCGATGGGGATAATAATTTTTGAAACGGAAAACTTATTCTTTTCCTTATGTTGTACCTGTTCAGTCATAGGTAGCAAATGTACTAAATTATTTTAGCGAGCGAAAAAATTGTGGCAAATACAATATCTTTGTAGCAAATACAATGAATAACAGCTAGTGGATTAAGGATGTTAAGAACAAGGAACAAAGAAGTTAGGCTTTAGTTCTACCTTTAACAAGGTCTTTGTTCTTTTGTCTTTGTATCTTTGTCTTTCATTATCCATTATCAATTAGAAAAGTGGCCGATAGAAAATCCAACATAGTAATTAAGAACAAGCGGGCAAGCTTTGAGTACGAGCTACTGGAAACTTTCACCGCCGGTATTGTGTTGGTAGGTACGGAAATAAAATCTATCCGTATGGGGAAGGCCAGCCTGGTTGATGTTTACTGCTACTTTGTGGGCGACCAGCTGTTTGTGCGCGGCCTGCACATTGCGGTGTACTGGTGGGGCAACCTTAACAACCACGACCCCAAGCGTGAGCGTAAGCTGTTGCTTAACCGTAAAGAGCTGAGCAAGCTGCAACGCCGCTCAAAAGAAAAGGGTTTAGCCATTATTCCAACCCAGCTGTTTGTTGCCGAAAACGGCTATGCCAAGCTGGAGATAGCGTTGGCACGCGGAAAGAAATCATACGATAAGCGCGAATCCATTAAGGAGAAAGATTTGCGGAGAGATATGGATAGGAGAGAGGCGTAGCGATTTTGATTTACCCTGCTATTGTTTTTATTACACGCGCTGAAAGCGCAGCTTAGCTCAGCCCGACGGCAACGCGTAGCGCCGCCTCGGGAGACCTGTGCGATACTACACCGTTACGCCCTGAAGGGGCAGCTTAAGCTGCCCCTTCAGGGCGTTGGTGTTCTAGCTTACTTGTTTTCCCGAGGCGTTGCCATCGGGCTGAATTAAGGTAGCCTTTCAGGCTGCAAGCCGAATTTTCAATATCTTATAGGGCTGTAAGCTAGTGGTAAGCCTGTTTTACTCAAACCATAGGCTAGCGGAAAATTAAAAGACAGGCAATTATTGATATGAAGCAAAAATACAAAATTTTGCAAACAAATTTTTGCCAAAATTACTCTTGCCTTGTTTCCGGTTTTCTCTTTTTATTACATTTGTACCACCATTTGCGGGAATAGCTCAGTCGGTAGAGCATCAGCTTCCCAAGCTGAGGGTCGCGAGTTCGAGCCTCGTTTCCCGCTCCATAAAATGTATAAGCAAAAAGGCGACTATTATAGTCGCCTTTTTGCATGTAGCCCACGTTAACCAAATTGTTTACTTTACTTCTTTTCCTGTTTCGTCAAGAATAGCTACTTTTTCGCTCTTATCGGCTTTTGATACAAGCGTTACCTTGGTTAGCTTTTTTGTTTCGTTGAAACCAATGCTCTTTACGGTGCATGTTTTTTCAAATGCCTTAACAGCTTCTTGTACCTTAGGGGTTAGCGTTTCAATCTTAACATCTTTGTACTCGTCTTGCTGGGCTACATTGGTAGCTTCAGCCTTCTTGGCTGTTGTTTGTTGCTGTGGAGCTTGCGCGCTTGCAAAAGCGCATGCTGCAACAGCTAGGGCTACTGATAGAATTGTTTTTTTCATGATACAAGATTTAAAGTTTTTGATTTTAGTTAAGCAGCTTTGAGAATCCTCTTCTGACTCTTCGTTTCCTAAAAATGCAATGTAAATGCCATAGGGGGTTAAAGCCTGTTGTAAATGTCATAAATCACTTACTATTCGTAGGGTGTATAAGATATGACGTTTTAATGCCAGCGGTTAAAATGTGTGGATTTGTAGCATGGCTCTACAAAATAGTTGTGGATGTAACTTGTTGATTTGTTATTATTTATGTATATTAATTCTAAAAAATAACGGTAGTTTAGAAATAATGCAATGCTATATTGTTTACCATGTCCGATTCTGGAGTAAATTTGCAAAGTAGCCCAACACCAATGAAAGAAACTATCGAAAACAACATTCGTTTTAAGGCCATCTTAATGTATGTGATTATAGCTTTAGCCTGCGCTATAATGATTGCTTATGTGTATAAGATGCGCAAAAATGTGGCTAGCCAGCGTACTCAGGTGGAGCGGTATTATGACGCTCTTGCGCTAACCGGTGAGCTGGTTTATATGGTTAATCAGGCACAATCGGAATCAAACCTCTACGTTTCAACAAAAAATTCGTTACACCTTAACCGATTTCGGGAAAATATGGTGGAGGTAGGACATTTGGTAGATTCGTTTAAGCTGATTAGTTCTCAGGCAAATCAGCAAAATATGCTGGGAGCAATTTTGCCGCTGCTCAAGGAAAAGGAGCGTATTATTACCGCGCTGAGCGTTCAGCTGGATAAGCAAAACCCGCTTGATTTAATGAACAGTCAGCTGAAAGCTTACGATTCTCTTTTTCTTGCACGACCTGTAACCGTAACAACCATAGTTAAAGATACGGCAGTAAACACAGCGCCAAAGAAGGGGTTTTGGACTAGGGTTTCCAACGTATTCTCTCCCGATAAAACCGGCGATACTATTGTTACCGTGAGAACGCAAATAGCCGATACCTTAAAATTTATATCTGCCGAAGAGCAGAATATAGTATCGGAAATGGGTAAGTATGCGGATACGGCGCGTAAAAGATATTCTAAGAGTATTACCGCCATTGAGCGACAGCTTAGCCGGTTAATTTCAACAGATCAGGAAATATCGTTGCAAATTTCCACAATACTCAACAACCATTACAGCCAAACGTTGAAATCGGCTCTGGCGGGCATTCAGAGTAGCGAAGAGCTTATTAAAAGAAACTATGCGTTTTCCATAATAGGTGGTGTAGTGGCTTTGGCACTGATGTTGATGTTTATTCTGTTGATTATTCATGATGTGAACAAAGGGCAGGCGGCTCGCAGGGCGCTGGAGCAAGCTAATGTTCGAACAAAACAGCTAATGGAGAGCCGTCATAAGCTATTGCTTTCTGTTTCTCATGATATAAAAACGCCGCTAGGTTCCATACTCGGCTATTTGGAGTTATGGCAAAGCGGCAGCGGTGAACAGAAAAAGGAGTTACGGTCAATGCAAAATTCCGGAAAACATATCTTATCATTGCTGGAAAATTTGCTGGAATTTTCAAGTCTCGAACAGGGAACGCTGCAAGTATCAAACAGTAGCTTTAACCTTATGGAGCTGTGCAAGGAGGTGGTTGGAATGTTTGAGCCTCTTGCACGACAAAAAGACCTTTTGTTTAAAAATGATTTTACTTTTGACAGTAGGCTTACTGTATGTACAGATGCTCTTAAGCTAAAGCAAATCATAATAAATGTACTTTCCAATTCTATAAAATATACCGTAACCGGAGGTGTAAATTTCAGCGGTAATTACAGGGATGGGAATATCTACCTTAGCATAAAAGATACGGGAGTGGGTATCCCTCAAAAGCAAATGGATGTGTTATTCAAACCCTTTGCCCGTGCAACAAACAGTGGTATGCTGGCTGAAGGTAGCGGGTTTGGGATGTATGTTGTCAAAGGGCTTGTTGAATTGCTAAAGGGAAAAATATTCGTTACATCGGCTGTTGGTAAAGGAACGCAGATAGATGTGGTGATTCCGGCAGAGCAGGTACAGGTAAACACATCGGCCGTTTCTATTAAAAACCTATTGGCTATTGATGACGATTTACCTACCTTGGGTATGCTTAGCTGTATGTTGTTGAGGCTGGGACATAGCGTTACAACTTGCAACACAATGGACGAATTTGAAAGGCATGTGGAAGAGCTTGTTCATTATGATATGGTAATTACCGATATGGAAATGGGTGTTATTTCCGGTAGTGATATTCTTAGAAAGGTACGGAGTGTTAAAGCAGACATTCCGGTTGTTGTAATGACGGGGCGTAGCGATTTTAGCAATGTTAAGGCTTCCGAGGATGGGTTTAACGGTTATCTGCCAAAGGCTGTAACCATGAGCTCCCTTAGTCGGCTGGTTGGTAACCCTGCAGGATACGCTTGCAACATGGAGCAGTTTGAAGAAATGTTTGACAACGACGTGGAGGCAATGCGTAACGTACTGGAACTTTTCGTTACAACAACAGCTGAGAATGTTGCAACACTTCATAAAACAGTTTCCCAAGATGATTTCCGCAGCGCTCAGGCTATTTGTCACAAAATGTTACCTATGTTCATGCAGCTGGGAGCCGATGATGCGGTTGAGATTCTAAAAAAGATGGACACCCTGCGGTCAGTAGGAGCAGAACAATATCCTGAATGGAAAGAAGCAATAGTAATACTTACTAATAAAGCAGAAATTTTGGTTACCCTAATTCAAAAAAGATACCTTAACGGTTAGAGCTCCATTCCGTACTGGTGCATCTTATTGTATAACGTTTTCCTGTCAATTTTAAGTAAGCGAGCGGCGGCGGTTTTGTTACCTCGTGCTTTTTTTAACGCCGCTTCAATCAGCTCTTTTTCGTTAGTCGGATGTAAAGACAAATCCTTCTCTTCTGCCGGCTTGGAGAATGGGGTTGAGAATAACGGTAAGTTGTCCGAAGCTATTTCATCGGTTTGAGCAAACAAGGCTGCCCGACGTACAACATTTCTCAGCTCACGGAGGTTACCGCTCCAGTGTTGTTCTTCAAGAATTTTCATTGTATCGGTAGAGAAGGAGCGGATGCTTTTTCCCAATTCCTCATTTGCTTCTTGAAGAAAGTGCATGGCAAAAACCGGAATATCGCCTTTTCTTTCTCGTAGAGGCGGCATTACAATAGAAAATTCGTTTATTCGGTGGTATAGGTCTTCACGGAATCGTCCTTGTGCAATAGCGTTCTCCAAGTTTTCGTTTGTTGCGGCAATTATACGAATGTCAACAGTAATATCTGTGGCGGCGCCTACACGTCTTATTTTTCGTTCCTGTAAGGTGCGGAGCAGCTGAATTTGTACTTCGTATGATAGGTTTCCTATTTCATCAAGAAAAACGGTTCCGCCTTTAGCCTCTTCAAAAACGCCAACCTTATCAGCAACCGCTGATGTAAATGAGCCTTTCAGGTGTCCGAACAGCTCACTTGGAGCCAGCTCTTTTGATAGGCTTCCGCAATCAACCGCAATAAACGGTGCCGCCGAACGGTTACTCAGCTCATGTATTTGTCGGGCGGCATGTTCTTTTCCCGTCCCGCTTTCGCCAAGAATCAGCACAGACATGCGGGTAGGGGCAACAATTTTTATAAGGTTGTACAGCTCAGTGGCAACATTACTTTTTCCCTGAATACTTTCAGACGTGCTTTTCTTCTTTTTGGGAGCCGGTTTAGATGGTGTTGTAGTATCTTTGTTCCCGCTGTCAAGCGCTTGCTCAATTTTTTGTTTGAGTATGGATTGGTTGATAGGCTTTTCGAGATAGTCGAAAGCACCCAACTTTATGGCCGAAACAGCACTTTGTATCTCGGCATAGCTGGTCATTATGATAACCGGAAGTTCGCTTTTCTGTTCTTTAATCCAAGTAAGCAGCATAATTCCGTCTTCATCCGGCAATCTAAGGTCGGTTAAGACCAGGTTGAAATTGTGCTGACAGATTTCTTTCTTTGCCTGTTCTACCTTGGAAACGAGGGTGGCCTCAAAACCGTTTCTTCCAAACCAGCTTTGCAGCATCATACCAAATGAGGTATCGTCCTCTACAATCAGAATTTTACGAGACATATTGCTTTTGTGAATAGACAAAAATACTACTTATTTTGACTATTAAGGTATAACGTGTTTTAAAATGCTCTATTGCTAAGGTCAGAACATAAAGAAGAACGTTATTGTTAGTAAAATGAAACAAGTAAAAGCAGCCCTAACAGGTTTTCTAAACCTGTTAGGGCTTTGATTTAATAAGGGGGTGTAGCCCGTAGGGCTTGCATATCAATAGCAACAACATTATCCAAAGAAGATTGTTCGTAGGACATTAACGGTATTTGCTCTGTAAAAACCCTACGGGATATGGTTGCTCTGAGATGTACTAATTTTTCTATTGATATTATTTCCCTACGAGAAAATTTCTTCACAAAAAAGAGCAATGGCACGCGAATGTCACGAATAATGCGGATTTGCATGGTTTAATAATTGCATCCCCTGTTGAGCGGTAATTGTATTGCTGCTCATTATCTTCGTTAAATTTCAAATTCAACAATGCTAGACGACGGAATTACAAATTTCGCCGAACGTGAGCTTTTATTGTACCGTCATTGCGAGCGGAGCGAAGCAATCTGTTCTATTCGAGAGATTGGTTAGCTCCGCTGCCCTTTGGGTCGCTCCGTTCGCAATGATGGGTTCATTTTGCTGTGTTCTCTCTCTCTCTTTATAAGATGATTTTAGCCCTAACAGGTTTCAAATACCTGTTAGGGCTAACTGAAAACATAGACAACCAAGATAGTTCTTACCCAATCTTTATACTAACTCCGGCGCTTAGCCATTGTTTAGGCTGAATAATCCCTCCGTAGTCAAAGTAGGTTACACCAAAAAGGTTAATTGCTTCGGCAAAAACAAGAAAATGCTTCTCCTGCCACTGTAAACGGCAGTTTACCAAAAAGGTTGGCTGGTAGCTTTCGGTTTGTCCTTCCATGTTTACGTAGCTACCGTTACGATCGAAGAGGCATAGCTGCCATTGCGCTTTTAGCTTGCTAAAGAATAGCAGGTGCTCAACATCAACATTCAGCTTATGCTTTAGCTGGTCAAGCGCGTATGATGATGTATGCTCTTTGCTTTGCTTGTCAAGGTGTGTAAACGCGTAGGCTACACCCAACCGTTGTATGAAGCTGTTTGGGTTATACATGGAAGGTAGCCATTGCCAATGCAGCTCAACGCCTGTGGCGTTTACATCGCCATAGTTAAGGCTTTTTGATTTGCTTTCCCCTTCAACATATACCCAGTCAATGGTATTGCCGGTTTTGCGATGAAATACGGATAATCCGGCCTTATGCGCAAGCTTGATATATTTTGTGCCGGCTTCAAATAGCGTAGCGTTTTCCGGCTGTAGGTTAGGGTTGGCCTCGTGGGTATCACTTTGGTAGAATAAATCGGTGAAGGTGGGCAAGCGCAGCGATTGGTTTGCAGCGGCGTATATTAACGCATGCTTGCCTAGCTTGAGATGTGAGTCAAAAGCAAGGCATGCTTTAGTGCCGAAATCGTTGCTGTTGTGTATAGATACGCCGCCTGTAACAGCTACTTTGCCCAGCTCAACGCTGTGAGATAAAAATGTTTTGTACGTATTACGGTTGGCGTGTTTGGTATAGTATTGGTTGTCTTCAAAGGGAACGGGCTTGGGCGTGTCCATTGGGTAGCCCAATACGTTGCTGTAAATATGCTCGTTTCGCATTTCTACCGATAGTGTTGTCAATCCTATTTGGCTTTGTAGCTCGGCGGCCACCTCACCTCCGCTACTCAGCGCCCGGTGGTAGTTGTGCCCCTTGTACCATGATGCGGGATTTGAGCGGAACAGCTCAAAGCGGTCAAAATGCTCACGGTGGTATGCTGTTGCCGATAAGTTCAGGTTCTTTATTTGCTTTTGCCAGCGGAGGCTGCCTAGGAAGCAGCGAATTTCTTCCAGCTGGTTAGGGTATTTAAAGGAGTAAAATCCGTTGGCTCCATACGTTTTATGCTGGTAGCCCAGCTGTACTTCGGTTTTACCGATGGTTTGATTGTTGTATTGAAGGAAGGCGAAGGCGTTGGTAGTATTGAAATCCGTGTTGGTGGTATAGCCATCACTACGTTGGTGTGAAGCGGAGAGGTATGATTGGAAGTTGCCGGTGCTCAGTGAAAGTTTACCGGAGGCGTTAAAGTAGCCGTATTGTCCCCCCGATATGTTTACCAGTGCTTCGTTACTTTGCTTACCTTCGGTGATAACGTTTACCGCTCCACCTATTGCACCCGGTGCGCTGAGCCCTTGTAGTACTTCAACCCGGCTAACCATGCTGAGGTCTATAGGAAGGTCTAGGCTGTAGTGTCCGGTTTGAGGGTCGCTGAAGTTTATACCGTTGATTAGCACTTGCGTTTGGTCAAAATTTCCGCCACGTACTGAGAGGTCGGCTTGTACGCCCGAAGGTCCGCGCTGCCGGATATCTACGGATGGAAGGTAACGCAGTACATCGTTTAGACTTTGTGCGGGAGCGAGCTTAACCTGTGTTTCAGAGAGTGATGCGCTGACTCGAACCATTCCGGGCAAGGCGTTTGAGCGTTGCCCCGTAACGACACTCTCATTCAGCATAATTGTTTTGCCATGTGAAATAGTGTCAGTTTGAGCAAAAACATTTTGTGCACTCATCGCAATAATGGTGAGCCCTACTTTAAGCACTCCGATTTTTACCACTTTATGCATGCTGGCGAAAACAGCGTAAGGCTTACGGCTCCAACGGCGAAAGCACGAGTGGTAGCTTTTCTTTGTAATTCTCTTTTTCATTTGTATTGGTTTTATTCTTGGCAACGTGCCAAGGGTTGCAAAAGTAATGAGTGAGGGATGAATTGCAGTGGTTGAAGACTTAAGATATAGTAGGGGCTGAAAAAGGGTAGTTTTTGTACACATTGATAACCAATAGCTTTATATGTTGTTTGCTCGAAATAAAAAGTAAAGTTTATGTTTAGAAGCTTATTGTTTAACTCAAGCTGCTATTTATTACCCCCAACCCCCTGAAGGGGGCTTTGGCCCGTACAAACGACTTCCAAACGTTCAATTTTGCATTGTCGGATTTCCCCTTTAGGGGGGTAGGGGGTATAAAGTATCGGCATGGAGCAGCAAGTTATATAGTTAGCAACTTGAATTGTTTAACAAGAAATAGGAAAAGCATTGTTTAGTTCTTTTGGGGGTTGGGAATCTAATGTTACTAATGAAGGTAAGCAGTTGTAGTATAATGGGAATGGGATACTTATTTTTTGTCAGAACTTTGTGGATAAGCCGACAATTGGTGTTAATAATGTGTTCATTCGTTGTTATTACTTGCGCTTAACTCAAGTTGCAATTAAAGATAAGCACGTCATTGCGAGGCGTTTTTTGCCGAAGCAACCTACTTAATTTGAGGAGATTGCTTTGCTTCGCTCGCAATGACGTGCTTGATTCAACAGTGTAAAATGTATAATTAGCTGCTTGTATTATTTAATATCCGTTTTCAAGTTAGCCTAGCGTTTTTCTTGCTAACTTTGTAACCCTTGTTTAAAATGCAAGGGTTTTACATTACACATAACCCAAAGAACAAAATATACTATGGCTAAAACACCTACACGTTCCATGAAAGGGATAGATGTTGGAGACCTAGGCTTGGCAATGGGCAAAAGACCACCGCAGGCAATCAACCTTGAAGAGGCGGTGTTAGGCGCCATTATGCTTGAGCAAAATGCTTTCATTGACCTGCAAGGCATTTTAAAGCCGGAAAGCTTCTATAAGGAAGCGCATCAAAAAATATATGCGGCTATTCAACGGCTTTCATCACGCCATGACCCTATCGATATACTTACCGTTACGGAAGACTTGTCGAAAAACGGTGAGCTGGAAGATGTAGGCGGTGCGGCATATCTGGTAAGCCTTACACAGCGTATTGGTTCGGGTGCTCATGCTGAGTATCATGCTAAAATTGTTGCTCAAAAGTTTATTCAGCGTGAGCTCATTCGCATTTCAAGTGAGATTCAAAAGAAAGCGTTTGATGAGTCGTTGGATGTAAACGATTTGCTAGACCAAGCACAACAGGATATATTCACGTTAAGCGAAGGAAATATACGTAAGGAGGTGCAGCGTGTAAACCTTGTAGTACGTGAGGCTATTGAAGAAATGGAAATAGCCGGAGCCCGTAGCGATGGCTTTAGCGGAAGCCCTAGTGGTTTTACGGCTATTGACCGTGTTACCTTAGGTTGGCAACCATCGGATATTATTATTGTGGCAGCGCGCCCTTCAATGGGTAAAACCGCTTTTGTGTTGAGCATGGCACGTAACATGTCGGTTATCCAAAAAATCCCGGTTGCTTTCTTCTCGCTTGAAATGTCGTCGGTGCAGCTTATTAAGCGTTTAATGGTAAGTGAATCGGGTATTCCGTCAGATAAAATCAGGAGCGGCAAGCTATCGGCAGATGATTGGACGCAGCTCGATAGAAGCATTAAAGACCTTGTTGATGCTCCGCTATACATTGATGATACGCCGGCACTTTCAATATTCGAGTTTCGTGCAAAAGCCCGTCGTTTGGTCGCTACCCATAAAATTAAAGCCATAATTATTGACTACTTGCAGCTAATGACGGGGCCTCCCGATTTGAAAGGCTTGCGTGAGCAGGAGGTATCGGCTATATCACGTTCGCTTAAAGCTATCGCAAAAGAGTTGAACGTTCCTATTATAGCGCTGTCTCAGCTTAACCGTTCGGTAGAAACGCGTACGGGTAACAAGCGTCCGCAGCTTTCCGACCTTCGTGAGTCGGGTGCTATTGAGCAGGATGCCGACTTGGTACTCTTCATTCACCGTCCCGAGTACTATGGGATAACGGAAGATGAGCAAGGTAATCCGCTACAGGGCATTGCCGAAATTATTATTGCTAAGCACCGTAACGGCGCGGTTGGCGATGTGCAGCTACGATTTGTAAGCAAGGAGGCCAAGTTCTACGATCTCGACGATCAGGAGCTAAGCTTGCTGCGTGAAAAGGAGAGCAAGCAGGTTATCTTTAAATCGAAAATGAATGATGATGGACCTTCCTATGAACGGGATTTCCCGCTTAATACAGGGAAGGGGTTTGATAATGTAGATGTTCCTTTCTAAAAAGTAGTGCTAGTAAGAGCAGACGAATAATATACCCTTAGCCCCTAAAGGGGACTTTTTCCAACACATAGATACATGGAACACATAAGCACACATAGTATTTATAAATTGCTGATTGGAAAACGGGTTAAATAGGTGGACAAAGAAAACTAAGCAGGTATAAGTTTTTTCGATATTATTTTATTCTATGTGTTTCTATGTTCCTAATGTGTTCTATGTGGTTATAGATTTTTGGGGTAAATAAAGGCTTTAAAATAAACAGCTTGATATATGAAATATAATTTTGATGAGCAGATAGATCGCGCCAATACCGGTTGCGAAAAGTACGATAGCCGACTGGCTGTTTTTGGTAAAGCCGATGTTATTCCGCTTTGGGTAGCGGATATGGATTTTCGGATAGCCGATGTTATTCGAGAAGCGTTGCAGGCTAAGCTCGATCATGGAGTTTTCGGTTACGGACATGCTAAGGCCGACTTGTATAAGGCAATTGTACGTTGGGTACAACGTCGTAACGGTTGGGATATAAAGCCCAGCTGGATTACCTTTTGTCCGGGTGTAGTTCCCGGCCTTGGGCTTAGCGTACAGGCATTCTCTAAGCCCGGTGATAAGGTAGTAATTCAACCGCCTATTTATCCTCCCTTCTTTTCTGCGGTTACTGCCAATGATCGTGTACTGCTAGAAAACAGGCTGGTAGAGAATGATGGATACTACACTATTGATTTTGACGATTTGGATAAAAAGTTGGCTGAGGCATCGTTATTTATTCTTTGTAGTCCGCACAATCCGGTAGGGCGTGCTTGGACTCGCGAAGAATTGATGAAAATGGGCGAGCTCTGTATTAAGCATAAGGTAAGAGTGGTAGCTGACGAAATTCATGCCGATATTATTATGCCATCGCATAAGCATATCCATTTTGCTTCCTTATCACCTGAAATATCTGATATTACGCTAACGTTTATTGCAGCAAGTAAATCATTTAATATTGCAGGTATATCGTTGGGTATAGCTGTTACGTCAAACACCGAAATGTTTAAGGAGTTTGAAGCTGTTTCCTATCGTGTGGGGCTTGGCGATAACAGCTCGCTGGGCATTATCGGAACGGAAACAGCCTACAATAAAGGCGAGGCCTGGCTGGAACAGCTGTTGACCTACATCTCCGGAAATGCCGATTTCGTGATTGATTTCCTTAAACGTGAGCTGCCTATGGTGAAAACACGTAAGCCGGAGGCTACTTATCTAATGTGGCTTGATTTTAGACAGCTTGGTATGACTCAGGAGGAGCTGGTGCATTTTCTTGTTTTTGAAGCAGGACTAGGTTTGAATAACGGTATAACCTTTGGTGAAAACGGTAAGGGGTATATGCGGTTAAATCTGGCATGTCCGCGTGCAACGCTGGAAAAAGCGTTAACACAGCTGAAATCTGCATACAATAAACGCAAATAAGTCCGAAGGACTTTAAGCATTAGCATAGGGCAACGCCCTATGGCTTTGGTATAATGCAGTTAAATGCCCTGTAAGGGCATGAGCAGAATAGTGGAGTTTGTATTGAGAAGCAGAAACTAAATGTATGGAACATAGTTTGAAAGAAGGCATGACCTTCACGGTAAGTAAAGTTGTAACGGTTGATGATACAGCAAAGAAATACGACTCCGGATTGGTAGAAGTTTTTGCTACTCCGGCCATGGTAGCGTTGATGGAATCGGCGGCGTATAGGCTTGCCGCTCCACATTTACCGGAAAGTTGCGGAACCGTTGGTATTGAAATTTCAACTACTCATATCAAAGCCACTCCTGTAAATATGAAGGTAGAAGCCATTGCCGAGCTGGTGAAGATAGAAGGACATGTGCTACACTTCAATATAATAGCCAAAGACGAACAGGGGGAGATAGGCCGTGCTACACACCTTCGTAGTATTATCGACGTAGAGCGGTTTATGGCCAAGTTGGCGAAGTAAGTATTCTAGCACGTCATTGCGAGCGAAGCGTGGCAATCTGCTTATTCAACAGGTTGCCACGCTTCGCTCGCAATGATGGATATGGTTCTTTTCTATTGATAAACAACTTGTTAATCTTCTTCTAATCTATTTTGTATCTTTGCCATTGATTTGGAAAAGAACAAAATGCTCTCAAAAATCAATATTCGGGATATTCTTTTTATCGACATTGAAACAGTGCCGCAGTACTCTTCATTTGAAGAAGTGCCGCCCGTTGTGATGGACTTATGGGATAAGAAGTCGCAGTATATTCGCAAAAACGGAGAAACGGCAGAGGAAATGTATTCTCGAGCCGGTATTTGGGCGGAGTTCGGGCGGATAGTCTGCATATCCATGGGATTCCTGTTTATTAAGGATGACGAGCGTTGTTTCCGTGTGAAATCATTCTATAACAAGGACGAAAAGCAGCTACTCGAAGAAGCGGTTGTGCTTATGCAGCAGTTCTTTGCCAAGAAACGGTATGGACGGTTGTGCGCGCACAACGGCAAAGAGTTTGACTTTCCGTACATGGCGCGTCGCATACTGATAAACGGACTTAAGCTACCCGATATACTTGATGTGGCCGGCTACAAACCTTGGGATGTTCCTTTTCTTGATACGTTGGAGCTATGGAAGTTTGGCGACTATAAGCACTATACATCGCTTAACCTGTTGGCCAATATCTTTAATATCCCATCACCTAAAACCGATTTGGACGGAAGTATGGTTGCCGATGTGTACTACAACGATAAAGACCTTCCTCGTATAGTGCACTATTGTGAAGAAGATGTGCTGGCGGTAGCCCAGCTGTTATGTCGCTTTAAGGGCGAACCACTTATTACTCGCGTTGAAGGGGTATAGATAAAAGAAAGAACAAGGAACAAAGATTAAAGACTTTGCGATGCTTATGGAACAGAAGTTAATTACCATTGTTTATACAAGATAGATAGAGTCTTTGCTCTTTGTTCTATAAATCCTTGCTCAAAAAGTTTTATTATTCCTACTGAATGAAAGAAGTTCCTTTTGACCAGCTAATCAATCAAGCTACGTTTTCACGGGAAGATTTGATACGCATGCTTTCGGCTGATGAGCATGACAGCGCTATGTTATTCGCTCGTTCGTCAGAAGTGCGTGATGCGCATATCGGAAGAACGGTTTACTTTCGAGGGTTGATAGAAATATCCAACGTTTGTCGTAAGAACTGCTTATACTGTGGCATTCGTTCCGGAAATAAAAATACGCAGCGTTACGAGCTGGACGATGAGGATATACTTGCAGCAGCACGTTTTGCTTACAATAACCGTTTTGGTTCCGTTGTTCTTCAGGGCGGAGAGCTAACGTCTCCCAAGCATACGGAACGGGTAGAGCAGCTGTTGAAGAAGATTAAAGAGCTATCCAATGGCGAGCTGGGTGTAACGCTATCGCTTGGTGAGCAGGATGAGGAAACCTATCGTCGTTGGTTTGAAGCGGGCGCTCACCGATACCTGCTACGCATCGAATCATCTGACCCCTGCCTGTATGGGAAGATTCATCCTAACGATAAGGTACATGATTATAACGACCGCTTGAAAGCCTTGGAGCGCTTAAAAAATACGGGCTATCAGGTTGGAACGGGTGTTATGATTGGCTTACCGTTTCAAACGTTGGAACACCTTGCCGATGATTTACTTTTCTTCCAATCAATAGATGTTGATATGATAGGTATGGGGCCATACATAGAGCATCATGATACACCGTTATATATTCACAAAGATGAGCTGCTGCCGATAGTTGAGCGTTACAAGCTGGCGTTGAAGATGGTGGCTTGCCTGCGTATTTTGATGAAGGATGTGAACATTGCCGCCGTTACAGCTCTACAGGCCATAAAGCCTGAGGGTAGGGAGGAGGCTGTAAAAATAGGTGCCAACATTATGATGCCTAACGTTACTCCCGGTATTTGGCGTAACGTGTATAAGCTATATGAAAACAAGCCTACCATTAGCCAAAACGATGAAGATAACTTACAGCAGCTACTTCAACGTCTTTCTGCTATTGGCTTTACTGTTGGTCTAGGTAGCTGGGGTGATTCCAAGCATTTTTCGGAAAGAAAAAAGTAAACTTCAATATTCGCCGTCATGTCGAGCGAAGTCGAGACATCTGCTGAATAAGCAAGCATACAAACAACCTATCTTAGCAGATTGCTGTAATTAAAGTATCATACAGTAGAAGTATTTATGCTTTGCTCCAATAGACTTCTTCGGGAAATATCTAGGATCTAATTTTCTATCGTCTAAGCAATCAAAGATACCTGTTTTTTACCATGGGTTTACACCCACGGTTATTCATATTCAGCCCCAATTCGGGGCTGCCATTATTTCTAATCCATATTTTATTTTACAAAAGGTGTTTTCCGAATAGGTCTAACCTTACTTTTTAAACTCTTTCAGGTCGAAGCTCAGCGGTAGCAGGTCTTTAATGCTTTCTACCGTTTGTACTCGGGTGGCTCCGCCCATCAGTACCTGTATGGGCTTACCGTGGCGCATTTCACTTTCCAGTAACGCCTGCCGGCAGCTACCGCAAGGGTACACCGGGTTTTCGTTTAGCTGTCCATTTATGGCTGATGATACGGCAATAGCTTTTATTGATACTTCCGGATATTTAGCACTGGCGTAAAACATAGCTACGCGTTCGGCGCACAAACCCGACGGATATGCAGAATTTTCCTGATTGCTGCCGCATATAATTTCACCATTAGCCAGCAATACTGCCGCACCAACGTTGAACTTAGAGTAAGGTGAGTATGCCGACTGAGTGGCTTCTTCCGCTTTCTGCAATAGCTGTTGCAGCTCAAGTGGAAGCTCCTGCTTACTCTCAAATTCTTTTACGGCGATGCGTAACTCTACATTTTTCATGCTATTGCGTTTACTTGTCTGATTGTTTACAAAGCTACAAAATAATATACAAAATACTATATGCTATAACACTACTAAAAAGATACTACATTTGTGCATGAAATATTTGGAAAATAGCGAGCTGAGGCTACGTGCTTTAGAACCTACCGATATAGAGCTGCTATACCTGTGGGAAAATGATTCTTTACTATGGGAGGTTAGCTACACGCAAACCCCCTATTCCCGACATATTCTGAAATGCTACCTTGATACGGTACATAAGGATATTTATGAACAAAAACAACTTAGGCTGGTTATCGAAATAAAGGATGGGACGATGGCCGTGCCGGTTGGTTTAATAGACCTGTTTGATATTGATTTTGCACATGCACGGGCAGGTGTTGGTGTCTTGATTTACTCAGCTGAAGACAGGGGGAAAGGTTACGCCACGGCTGCGCTTGGGCTGTTAATCCACTACAGCTTTAAAATATTAGGGTTGCATCAGCTCTACTGTAATATAGGCGTAAGCAATACGGCAAGCATTAAGCTGTTTGAGAATGCCGGGTTTGAGCGAATAGGTGTAAAAAAGGAATGGCGTAAAACCCCTGAGGGATGGCAGGATGAGCTGCTGCTGCAAAGAGTAAGTAAATAGTTAAATGTGAATTAAGACAAAGGAACAAAGACAAGAGATACGCTATAGGAAATGTTAATGCTAGGGAGTCTTTTGTCTATCTGTCTTTATTCTTTGATCTTCATTTTAAAATGGAAGTACTACAACTCATACTAATTGGTTCGGCTGTATTGTTGGTGTGTATAGCCGGAATGTCTATCAGCATTTGGATTAAGAAAGATGGTAGGTTTCCCGATACCGAAGTAGGGACTAACCCGCACATGCGTAAGCTGGGCTTAACCTGTGCCAAGCAGGAAGAAATTGCGCTGTGGAAAAAGCACCATGGTGAAGATGCCATCAGCGATGGTTGTGCAGGCTGCGGCTGTATGGATAGCTGCACGTTGGAAGAGCTGAAGAAGCAGGCAAAGAAAAAATAGCAGCACACATATAATGCAACACGCACTGAAGGTGCAGTTTGCTTCAGCCCGATGGCAACGCCTAGGGTTCTCAATGGTTGTACTGGAGGTTTCGCCCTGAAGGGGCAACTTAAGTTGCCCCTTCAGGGCGAAATACTGTTTTGTGCCAAGTTATTTTCCGAGGCGTTGCCATCGGGCTGAAGTAAGTAGCCTTTCAGGCTGAAAACATTATTTAAATAGTTCCCAAGTTTTTCTACCTTTGTAAACAAGCGATTTGAAACAACATAAATTTATCAGCTACTATATGATATAATCCAAATAGAATAAAAAATATAGAAAGGCGTTCACCTTTGCTTCGTGTACCTGAAATCTAGAAAATTTTGACACATCAATGAAGTAAGCGGTAACGCCCACGCGTCATGGCGTGGGCTTACTTCATTATTTGTGATGTGTGGGTTTTCTAGAACCTCAGGTACACAAGTAGGCTGTGAGTCCCACGCTTTTCTTATTGTCTTATATGCCTTGTTGGGACTAAAGGCAAAACGTAAAAACCATGGATACACAAAAATTCAACCAATTCACTGAAAAAGTACTGGAAAAATTTACCGCATCAATAACAGATGCTGTATTTCTGATGATTGAGAAAGACAGGGAGCTACTGCATGAGTACCTGTTGCTGCTAGAAAACAACAACCTCGCCTACCTTAACAGCTCCATTGCAAAGGCAGTAAAAGCGAAGTACAACCTAGAGAATATGGATTTGAAAAACCGAGTGCCTGAGAGCAAGCTGATACAGTCACACGAGTTATTTATGGTTGATAGTAAAGGTTGAAGATATGGCGCTAATAAACTGTCCTGAATGCCAGACGGTAGTTTCCGATCAAGCAGAAAAATGCCCAACCTGCGCACATCCTATAAAGAAAGCACTCACAACATCACAACCCACACAAGTTGTTGTTCAACAAAAAGGTGAGGGCTGTTTCCTTCAAACACTCAACGTGGGGTGTATTGTGGTCTTTGTTATCCTTGCAATCGTTGTGCTACTTTATCTATTTGGCTAGACTTTACCCTAAATAATCGCATAATTAACCAACAATGATTACATATGGCACTCATTAACTGTCCCGAATGCGGCACGCCCGTTTCCGACCAAGCTGTAGAATGTCCGCGTTGCGCACATCCAATAACAATAAGCAAAAATAGTGATGATACAGCACCTATACTATTTGAACCCTATCGAACCCCTTATTTGATCCTTTCTGTTGCAGCTGCTGTAATACCAGTCCTATTTTTTGTTACCAGCATGGCAATAGAAGCAGAGGTGTTGAGTCGTTCCTGCAATCGTTATTTAGCTTACTGGTGGCCTAAACTTCCCTATATTCTTTTTACAATATGCGTAATACTACTAGCGCTTGCTTTTGCTAACTATCAAAAAAGCAAGCAGCCCTATTCATTATATGTAAGCCTAATAGTTCCGGGCTTGTGTTTTATACTAGGGCTAATAATGCTACGAATGAATTAGGGTGTGAAAAAATAGCACACAGATAATACAGATTTTGCAGATAAATAAGGTTTAAAAAATCTATAATCTGCAAAATCTTCACTATTGATAACTTTAAGCCCCTGAAGGAGGAACCCTGCTACCGCAAAATTGAACTTTTGGAAGTTGTTTGCTCAGGCCAAAAAAGCCCGCTTCGGGGGGGGTTGGGGGTAATAAGAAGCAACTTGAGTTATTACTTTTGAAACCCGCGTTTTCTGTGTTAGCTGTGTGCCGGTTTTACTCCTCCGCCTCTATATAAGTTGTCATTTTAGGAGTAGTGTACACGGCAAACTTGCCGTTATCATCATAAATTAAGTAAGCATCGTACTCGGGGTGTTGGCTCAAAAACGCTTTTGCTTGCTCTAGCCCCATAACCATAAAGGCGGTAGCCAGTGCGTCGGCGGTAAGGCAATCGGGGGCGATAACCGTTGCACTTAGCAGTGATTGCTGTACCGGATAACCCGTGCGCGGGTCGATGGTATGTACATACTTTTTCCCGTTTTCCACATAGAATTGGCGGTAGTTGCCAGATGTAGCCAAACCCTTGTTGCTGAGGCGTAGTATAACCTGTATGCTTTCACCTGATGCAAAGTTGCCGTCAAATGGCTTATCAATGGCTACAGTCCAATCTTTTCCCTCATGATTTTTTCCCTTTATTCGCAGCTCTCCGCCAATTTCTACCATATAGTTGGTAACACCCATACTTTCTAAAAAATAGCCCACTACATCGGAAGAGTAGCCTTTAGCAATAGCATTCATATTCATTGTAACCCGCGGATCTGATTTTACCAGCCTATTGCCTACCAGCTGTAGCTTATCCATACCTACCAGCTGGCGGAGGCTATCAACTGTAAGTGAGTCGGGAATACGACTCTCCTCCCTTGACGGGCCAAAATGCCATGCAGAAAAAAGAGGAGCACCTGAAATATCGAACGCGCCGTTTGTTAATGTTGTAATCTCTTTAGATCGTGTAAACACATTGGTGAAAAAGGAGTCTAGCTCCACCTCCTCATTCCGGTTTACCTTCGAAATAATAGACTCTTTGCTATACACCGATAGCGACGCGTTGAATGCCCGAAGTACGCTATCAACCTGCGGTTGCAGGTTACGTTGCTGCTCGTCATAGTAGGATATGTGGTAGAATGTACCCAGTGCCTGACCATCAAACATAATGTAGGTTTGTTTCTGTTTGCAAGCGCAGAATAAAACAGTAGTAGCAATGAATAAAAATATTTTGTACTTCATAAGTAAGTTGTTTTTCTTCGCAAAGATTATACTTTTATTCATAGCCTGTACGCGTTCACACAAATTAAAGAATGCGGCACGGCTTTTGTTGTTAACGGTAACGATTATTTTTACTTTTGTATTCTAAACTAAAACTTCGGAACCATGAAACGTACAATAACGCTATTACTTACGCTGGTGCTTTCTACAAGCATCTGCCTTGCTCAAAAGAATAAAAAGCTGACAAGCGAAGATGTTCAGAACATGCTGAAATCGACTACACACGTGGTTACTACCGGTGATAACATGATATATGATGCCTTGCTAAAAGATGCTGCCAAAGAATGCTGGAAAGTTACTCCGCTCGTAATAGGCGATTACGATTATGGTAGCGAAAAACAATCGTTTTTAATGGTTACCAACGATGTTTTTGAGGATGATAGTGAGCATGGCTACGAATCGCTTGCGCTGATGCAAGGTCGTGTTGGAGCAAAGAATGTAGGCAACCTTCCTTGGATTGTAAGCTTTCCGATAAGCAGCAAAAGTACCCCCTCGGAAATTGATACGGAGCTTATTGTGGAGCTTATGGTAATGGCTGTGCAAAACCATGTGGAGCTGATAAAGTGGTCACCCGATATGGCTAAGCAATCGTTAAATAAGCTGTACAACGATAACGTTGGGTCGCTGAAAGGCAAAACGCTTTACATGATGGACGAAGATGTTAGCGTAAACATAGACAGGGAAAAATTGGTTAACCAGTTTAACGGACACATGAAGCTGGTTGGTCCCGCCGAAATTGAACGTCTCATCAAGGAAAAAACACCCGATGCTGTTATTTCGCTAACTGTAGTTGACAAATACTGCTACAAAATGCTGGTAGGTGTTGCCGACGGTAAGGTTTACTACTATAACAGAGATAAGATTGCTACGAACAAGGTAATGAGTAACCTTTATCCTGCCGGATTTTTGCAAAGCGATATCAGCAAAATTGCTTCACCGTTTAAGAAGTAATTGTGTTAAGCGTTAGATGTTAAGCGCGAAAAGATTTGTGTATTGCGATATGCGATAAAATAGAAATTTAAAATACCCGTCATTGCGAGCGAAGCAATCTCCTGAATAGAAAGATTGCTTCGCTTCATTATTATACATCCTTACATTCAGCTAAACTTCTGATTTCTAACTTCTGACTTCTGTCTTCCATTTTTTACTACCTTTGCGCACCAAACGCAAAAAACAACATAACATATAACGCTTAACGAAACAGCATAGTAATGGCCGACGAAAAAATTATTTTCTCCATGGTGGGCGTAAACAAAATTTACCCCCCACAAAAGCAAGTTCTCAAGAATATTTACCTGTCGTTCTTCTATGGCGCAAAGATTGGTATCATTGGGCTTAACGGCTCGGGTAAATCGAGCCTGTTGAAGATTATTGCAGGCTTAGATAAATCGATACAAGGCGAAGTTGTTTTCTCGCCCGGCTACTCTGTGGGCTACCTTGAACAAGAGCCGCAGCTGGACAACAGCCTAACCGTTAGGCAGGTTGTAGAGCAAGGTGTACAGAATGTTGTTGACCTGCTAAAGGAGTATGAAGAGGTTAACGCCAAGTTCATGGAACCCATGAGCGACGAGGAGATGAATAAGCTCATTGAACGTCAGGGTGAACTGACCGAAAAGATAGATGCCGTTAACGGTTGGGAGCTGGATAGCAAGCTGGAGCGTGCTATGGATGCTCTTTGCTGTCCTGAAGAAAGCCAGCCGGTGGCTAACCTTTCAGGGGGTGAACGCCGCCGTGTAGCCCTTTGTCGTTTACTATTACAAGAGCCCGATGTGCTACTACTTGATGAGCCTACCAACCACTTGGATGCCGAATCTATTCAATGGTTGGAAGCCCACCTGCAACAGTACAAGGGTACGGTAATTGCAGTAACGCACGACCGCTACTTCCTCGACAACGTGGCAGGCTGGATTCTGGAGCTTGACCGTGGCGAAGGTATTCCTTGGAAGGGTAACTACAGCTCTTGGCTGGAACAGAAATCTAAACGACTGGAGCAGGAAGAGAAGCAGGAAAGCAAGCGCCGCAAAACACTCGACCGCGAGTTGGAATGGGTACGCATGGCTCCTAAGGCTCGTCATGCCAAGTCTAAAGCCCGTCTTTCTGCCTACGATAAGATGTTGAACGAGGATAGCAAGCAGAAGGAAGAAAAGCTGGAAATTTTTATTCCCAACGGCCCCCGCCTGGGTAACAACGTTATTGAGGCAAAGAATGTAACCAAAGGCTATGGCGACAGGGTACTGTTTGAGAACCTGAACTTCACGCTTCCGCCTGCCGGAATTGTTGGTATTATTGGCCCCAACGGAGCAGGAAAGACTACACTTTTCCGTCTTATCATGGGCATGGAAAAAGCCGATGCAGGTACGTTCAACGTTGGCGAAACGGTAAAGGTATCATACGTTGACCAGCAGCATAAGTCGATAGACCCCGATAAAACGGTGTTCCAAACCATTGCCGAGAACAGCGAAATTATTCGCATTGGCAATCGCGATATGAATGCTCGTGCCTACGTATCACGCTTTAACTTCAGCGGAAACGACCAAGAAAAGAAGTGCGGTGTGCTATCGGGTGGTGAGCGTAACCGCTTACACCTTGCGCTAACGCTGAAAGATGAGGGTAACGTGCTGCTACTCGATGAGCCTACAAACGATGTGGACATTAACACCATTCGCGCGCTTGAAGAAGGTTTAGAAAACTTTGCAGGCTGTGCCGTTATTATCTCTCACGACCGTTGGTTCCTTGACCGTATTGCCACACACATCCTAGCATTCGAAGGCGATTCACAAGTATATTTCTTCGAAGGCAGCTACAGTGAGTATGAGGAGAACAAGAAGAAACGCCTTGGCAACCTAGAGCCCAAGCGGTTTAAGTATAAGAAGTTGGTAGAGTAAAAAGCCTCTCCCCCAGCCCCTCTCCAAAGGAGAGGGGAATAGGCTATGACGATATACGCAATCTGTAAAAGATGCGTCATTGCGAGGCGTTCTTTGCCGACCCGAAGGGAAGCGCAGCTACCCAATCTGCTTAATTCAGGAGGTTGCCGCAACGATGGTATCTTTTGTGCTTTCTTGCTTCGTTAAAACTGCGTCAACTGTTAATGTCCTACGGACAATATTTAAAACAGGGCTTTCCTTTCTATTGATATCAATGTCCTACGGACAACTTGCAATACTAGGTATTGCCCGTTAGGGCATTCATATCAATAGAAAATGAACTAGCATTCTACACGTTGCCCGTAGGGCATCAACAATATGCTTCGCAATGACGGTACTATACTTGTTTTGCTCCGCCAGTAACCCGCACCATCAACTTGCTTATCTATAAATTATTGCGAATAACACGCTGGTAACCATTTGTTTACCCTGTGAAAAACTAAACCCACCCTGCTTCTTTCATTTTAACCCTCACATCAAAAATAAGGGGTAACTTTGACAAAGGAATACCCAAGAAATGAAAGAATCGGTTTTACAGAAGCTAACCACATTGGCCGAGTCGGCGAAGTACGACGTATCGTGCGCCTCTAGCGGAACCACGCGCAAAAACAAGCCGGGTACGCTGGGTAGCACTAACGGTTGGGGTATTTGCCACAGCTTTACGGAAGACGGTCGTTGCGTATCGCTGCTGAAAATTATGCTCACCAACTTTTGCATTTACGACTGTGCCTACTGCATTAACCGACGCAGCAACGATATTCGCCGCGCTACGTTTACGGTTGATGAGCTGGTGGAGCTAACGATTGAATTTTACCGCCGCAACTATATTGAAGGGTTGTTTCTCAGCTCGGGTGTAATCAACAACCCCGACTATACCATGGAACGCATGGTGCGCGTGGTAAAGAAGCTTCGCACCGAACAAAACTACAACGGTTACATACACATGAAGAGCATACCGGGAGCCAGCCGTGAGCTGGTGAACGAAGCAGGTTTGTATGCTGACCGCCTAAGTGTAAACCTTGAAATTGCGGTAGAAGACAATCTCAAATTGATTGCGCCGGAGAAAGACCACAGCAGCGTTTATCAGCCTATGTCGTATATCCATCAAGGGGTGTTGGCGAGTGCGGAAGAGCGCAAGCACTTCAAAGAAGCACCTCGATTTGCACCCGCCGGACAAAGCACGCAAATGATTGTAGGTGCAACCAGCGATAGCGACAATCAGATTCTTAAGCTGTCATCAGCGTTGTACAAACGCCCATCGTTTAAGCGTGTGTACTACTCGGGCTATATACCTGTAAATACTTACGATACGCGTTTGCCCGTTGTTAGTCAAGCACCGCTGGTGCGCGAAAACCGCCTCTACCAAGCCGACTGGCTAATGCGTTTCTACGGGTTCAAGGTAAACGAAATTGTAGATGATACCTACCCTAACCTCGACTTGGAGCTAGACCCTAAGCTGGCATGGGCGTTGAGGCATCCCGAATGTTTTCCGGTTGATGTGAATCGTGCCGACCTTTCGTTGATACTTCGTGTGCCGGGCATCGGCGTAAAATCGGCTAACCTTATTGTGCTATCGCGCAAGCATGCCCGCATAACGTCGGCTACGCTAAAGAAAATGGGCGTAGTGATGAAGAAGGCGCAGTACTTTATTACCTGCCATGAGTTAGCCATGCACACGGTAAACGAGCTGAGCCCCGAGTACGTTCGTCGCGTACTTACCGCTAAACCCAACAAGAAAGAGGCGGATAAAGCACAGCTGGTGTTGCCATTTGCAAGTGGTGAATAGTGAAAGATGAGAAGAGCCGTCATTGCAGGCGAAGAAGGGTACAATTTTTAATCAAAGAAGCAAGTGGGTTTAGAAAGAATTCTGTATGTTTGTAAAACAAAAGATGCGTAAAATGGAAGTATTGGGAACAGAAAAACATAGAGTTATACATGGTGATTCTTTAGAGGTATTGAAAAATAAGATTACAGATAATTCTATTGACTTAATCTTTGCTGACCCTCCTTATAATATTGGAAAAGATTTCAATGGGTATAAAGATAAGTGGAACACAGATGAAGAATACATAAAGTGGTGTCATCTGTGGTTAGATTTATGTATCAAAAAATTAAAACCTAATGGCTCATTGTATGTGATGACTTCAACACAGTTCATGCCATATTTTGATATTTTTCTGCGAGAAAAAATGAATATTCTTTCTCGCCTAGTTTGGTACTATGATAGTTCCGGCGTGCAGGCGAAGAAATATTATGGTTCTATGTATGAGCCAATCTTATTTTGTGTAAAGGACAAGGATAATTATACTTTTAATGCCGATGAAATACTTGTTGAAGCAAAAACAGGAGCAAAAAGAAAATTAGTTGATTACCGCAAGAACCCGCCTCAAATATACAATTCAAAAAAAGTTCCTGGTAATGTTTGGGAGTTTTCTCGTGTTCGTTATCGCATGGATGAATATGAGAATCACCCAACACAAAAACCGATTGCATTATTAGAACGAATTATTAAGGCTAGCACTAATGAAGGAGATTTAGTGTTAGACCCATTTTCAGGAACATTCACAACTTCATTTGTATCAAAGCAACTAGGTAGACAATCTATTGGTATAGAACTTCAAGAAGAATATGTAAAGATAGGATTACGTAGATTACAATTAGCAAACGAATTCAAAGGTCAACTTTTACAAAAAGAAGTTCGAACATTCGAAAAAGAAAAACTACAGAATCAACAAACACTACCTCTTTTTTAAACTATGGAGCACGTATTCACCACAAACATAAAGAATATTTTGTCGAAGCATTTTGGAGAAGATTCGGATGATGCTTTTGAAAAAAGCCTATTAATTCAATATCTCAACTCAAAAACAGCATCAGCAAACAAAGGCTCTAAAGCTCGTTCAAGCTTTGCAAATCTATATGCGATTTATGTAATTATTGAAGATTATCTAACAAAAGGCTTCGATAACAAAGATAGCTATAGTAAATACGAAGGCGCTGTTTTTTCCGATCTATTCCAACGCCAAAGAGAACTTCCTTTTGGTTCGAAATTACAAAATCACGCATTAAATAACCGTATGAATGCGGAATTTCAAAAATTCTTTCCAACCAGTGACTCCGTCCCCATAGTTAGAGATTTACAGACAAATCGCTATTGGATTAATGAAAACCTATTAAAGATAAAAACGAAGCAACAAACAATCAATTTAGCCAAGTCAATTATTGAAATAATTGATGAATATGTCAAAACAAAGCAAGACGCATTTCAGCGATTCATACAACAATGTGAGGAATTACAACAAATAAGCAAGAATGAAACACAAAAAATCCACGATTTTATTATCGAATTATTAGCACCTAATGCTGATGCTCGCTTATTTGAAATAGTCAGTTACTCTATCCTCAAATACTATTATCAAGAACAAAACATCATTTGGGGATTTGATATGGATAATCTTAATACAGAGAGTTTGAAACTTTACAAAACAGGTAGAACAAATGCTAACGATGGGGGAATTGATTTTGTTATGAAACCTTTGGGGAGGTTTTTTCAGGTAACCGAGACATTGGATTTTAAAAAATATTTCCTCGATATTGAGAAAATAGAAAAATACCCCATGACGTTTGTAGTAAAATCAGACGAAGAGATTGACTCTTTAAGAGATAAGCTTAAAGCAAATGCACTCAAAATATATACAATAGAAAGAATTGTTCAAAAATACATGGATTGCATTGAAGAAATAATCAATATTCCCAAACTAAGAACATGCTTTCTGGAAGTTGAAAAACAAGGACAACTAGCAGATATTCTTAATGAAATAATTTTGCAAAGCAAAGTCGAATTTAACTATTTAGACGAAGAGGACGAAGAAGAATAAAACGGATTCTTACACTTAGTGAAAAGTTCGGATTTAATCCGAACTTCTATTCTAGATAGCTACAATCTGCTTTTTCGCTTATAGTCAGGTTTATGCATGATTGTCTTCCGATATGATAAAACGCTTGAGGGCTTGCTGTGTACGCTGTTCGACGCTTACAACCTTCGTATGTTTCCGGAAAGGCTTATCGGAGCGGGAGAACCACAACCTATGTTTACCAAAACGCTGCATACGGTTCTTACTACAACCGATAATGCAAGCCGTGTGTGGAAGGGCTTGGAGAAGAAGCTACCCAAAACCGTTTGCAACATGCTGATGCACGTGTGGCTATCGGAAGAAGCGGGCTGTGATGAGCTGCTGTTTCGCTACATGCGTAAGGCGTTCGATTCGCCCCAATGTATTGCCGATAACTTTGCCGATGATGATATGCTAAATGCCAAGAAGCTGGCGCACAAGGTGGCTCGAGAAGGGCTTTTTCTTGTTCAATTTGTACGTTTTCAGAAGGCGGGTGATGATACCTACTTTGCCCCCGTATCGCCCAAATACAACGCGCTACCGCTGACCATAGAGCATTTTGCCGACCGCTTTGCCGACCAAAAATGGCTTATCTACGATATTCGCCGTCGCTACGGCTACTACTACGACCTGCAAAAGGCCACAGAGGTTACGCTGCAAGATGACGGTCATCTTTTAGACGGAAAGTTGGATGAGAAGCTAATGGCCGAAGACGAGAAGCTGTTTCAAGAAATGTGGCGTGGTTACTTCAAGGCCATGACGATAAAGGAGCGTATTAACCCTAAGCTACACCGCCAACACCTGCCAAGAAGGTTCTGGAAGTTGTTAACGGAGAAGCAATAGAAGCCTCACCCCTAGCCCCTCTCCCAAGGAGAGGGGGAATGGTACTTCAATGTGGAACTTTATTTCTACCCATAGAGTGATAAATTTGTAAATATTATTTTCGAAAAACCTATTTTATGCCTATCATTGTTGAAAATTCCATAATATCATGTAGTTTATAACTACCTTAATTAGCACCTGAATAATTATAACACTTGAGTATTACTGCACGTAAGCGGAAGCAGTATACCACGGCTTATAACTTTACGATTATGAACGAGGCATTTCTCTCAACAAAGAAAGGATTTATTGATAGTGTAACTGTATATCGTTATGATTATTCAGATTGGCTAAATTCTGACATAAACCAAAAGACTAAATTCAATAATTGGCTTAAAGCTAATTCCAATATTCAACTTTATGAAATTGAAAACACTTGCTTTTTTACCTTCTCAAAACTTGCTAACGAATTCACTAAGCAATACAAAATTGATAACTCAGTAAGTATATGTGCACCATATAAAAATACGCAACGCATCTCTAACCTAATTGCATTTCATTTAAAGAGAGAATTGTCAAAATACTACAATCAATTTCTAAATCGAAATACATTTATAGTTCAAACGATCGATTTAAATCCATTCAATTTGCTAAAGGTAGTTGAGTTTAATGTGGAGGTTTTCCCATCAGGACATTACCTTATCCATTTTTTCCCCTCTTCTAAAATTGTTAGCCGTCAATCGCCAATAACTAAAGAGTATTTTAGTTTGCTTAACTCGTCTAATAAAAATAGCACTAGAACTAATGAAATGGAATTTACACTAGTAAATACAGATAATTTTCGCCGATTTAAAGTTGATTTATTGGACAAGAAACTAGACGAGATAGTTGACCAAGAACTGATAAAAACCCCAAATTTCATTGCTACTTTTGACTACCATTTTATTAAGAATTTTTCGCCTGAACTTTTAGAGAAAATAGTTAGAAGCTCTTCAAAGGATATGAAAGAAACTGTTTGGTTTTTGAATTCTATTTTGGAGAAAGTAGCCCTTCCTGACTCTTTTAACCTTTCAACAGATAAATTTTTAAAAGTAGATATGCGAGAGCCAGAGAGTGAGAGTAATCTTTTAGTTGGTTGTCATCCTGAAAACATTACATTACATTCAAAGTCTTTTACTCGATATGGATTACGGATTGAATATACTCGAGACAATATTGCTCGAGACGAATTGATAACTACCTTTTTAAATGACAAAGCAAAAGCGATCATTGAACAAGTAGAGCAACTATCACTACCAACATCAGCAAGAGCAGAGATCAAAGAAAATGAAAATAAAAAACCATATATTTCTCAGCTTTTCACCAATCAAAATAATATATACTCTAAAGTGAAAAAATTATTCGCATCCTATTATAGTGGTATTTACAAAGCTGTAGACAATCGAAATATTTTGCCTATCATTTGTGGTAACCTAGATATTGAAACATTTAAGGAATTTATTTGTGCTTTCAATAAAGGAGCAACAAATTTTGAGTTTCATCCAATAATGCACGTTCCTCATAATGGTAGAATTGAAGAAAGAGAGATTGAAAAAATTATAAGGGGAACAAAGAATAAGATATTTGCTGCTGTATTCTGTCAAAATTTAATGCCCGATACTTTTTTTGAACCTCTAAAAAAATTAAAAATAAAATACCAGAAATATCAAGGAGATACTAGTGATGACGTGGACAACCGATACATGTTGTCTAATTTTGCTTGTAGATGTCTTGAGAAAATGGGAGGCATAGTAGCCACAATTGCCAATACCCATTTGCCCGATAATTCATACTTTATTGGCATTGATTTAGGACACACTACCGTTGGTAAAAATGAATTTTCAAATCTAGCCGCAGTAATTTTTGACAATCATGGAATCCTAATAGAACAGGATGTTTTAAAAGAAATTCCAAGAAAAGAGAACTTAATCGAAGACCACTGTACTACAATATTTGGAAACTTACAAAAAAAACTACACGATAAGAATCTACCTCAACCACATCAACTTGTAATTCATCGTGATGGGAAACTGCATTCAACTGATGTAGAATCTCTAACAAAGGCAATTCAAAAGATTTGGGGTAAAATTAAGTTAGATATAGTTGAAATAATCAAGTCTGGGTTTCCCGTTATCGCCATTAAAGACGGCAATGGTAATGTAACTAACCCGCCATCGGGTAGCTCTTTTCAAGATAACGAACATAGATATGCTATACTTATTACGAATACTCAGGCTGAAGAATACAGTACAACTATTAACCCCATAATAATCAAACACAAATTTGGCGAGATTGACTTCAGTAAAATAGTGGATCAAGTGTATTGGTTCACAAAAGTATATACAAACAATCTGTATCATTCAACACGACTTCCTGCAACTACCCTAAAAGCCAATAATATTGTGGGAACATCAAAGAAACAACATCGACCAACATTTTTAGGGTGATTAATTGTTACTGTTTTGCATTTATAAAAACGACCTATGGAAATAGAAGTCAGGAAACTATTGCGAATCTGGAGTTACGAAGATGATCCGACAAGCCGAGAATATTTTCTTCGGGTTTTAAGATTTTGTACATGGGAGTTATATGACGAAAAAAATATCACTGATTTAGATTTTTACTTTAATCCAACTATTGACTTAAGAAAAAAAGCAAAGGAGCAAGCGTTAGCGACGCTTCAAGCGTTAAAATTTGACTCTTGCCATGAGGAGCTTATTGCTATTTGGAATAACATTATAGATACTACCAATAACTCAATTGCTTTTGGTAAAGGTGACTATAGAGTTAAACTCGTAACTATAATAGAAATGATCGGATTTCAATATATCCGCAAAGGATATGGAGGCAAAGAAAAATTCAAACAGTTATTCGAGATCATTGTAGCAGACACATTAGGGTGTAGTTAGTCCCAAATTTAAACTAGAACAAGAATAATATTACATCTCATTACACAGATTGCTTCGTCGTTCCTCCTCGCAATGACGGGTGTTTTGAACGGTTTCTTCTAATATTTCCTATGTGCTTCTATGTACCTACCGTGCCTATGTGTTGAGAAATGTGGTAAAACAAAAGAGAGCCGCAATTACCTTGCAGCCCTCTTCTTATTTCTGTCTCCTGATTTCTATTTAGGAACTACTTCTTTGTTCTTCCCGGATATACTTTCAGCGCTTCTTCCAAGCACTTTACAGCACCCTTCAGGTCTTCAATTTTTAGCACGTAGGCAATACGAACTTCGTCTTTTCCTAAGCCCGGAGTTGAGTAGAAGCCTGCAGCGGGAGCCACCATTACGGTTTGTCCTTCGTAGCTGAAATCTTCCAACAGCCATTGAGCAAACTTATCCGAATCGTCAATGGGTAGGCGAACTACGGTATAGAACGCGCCCTTGGGGTCGGGACAAAGAACGCCATCTATCTTGTTTAGCGCTTCTACCATGTAGTTGCGGCGACCAAGATACTCATGGTAAACTTCGTCAAAGTATATCTTGGGGGTTTGCAATGCAGCCTCAGCAGCAACCTGTCCGTATGAAGGGGGGCAAAGGCGCGACTGTGCAAAGCGCAAAGCCGAGCTCATTACTTCTTTATTGCGAGAAATAAGCGCACCGATACGGATACCGCACATGCTGTAACGCTTAGAAGTAGAGTCGATGAGAATTACGTTTTGCTCTATGCCCTTAAGGTTCATGCATGAGTGGTGCTCGTTTCCGCCGTAGCAGAATTCGCGGTACACCTCGTCAGAGAACAAGAACAGGTCGTGCTTTTGTACAATTTGGCGCAGCTGCTCCAGCTCTTCCTTAGAGTACAGGTAGCCGGTAGGGTTGTTGGGGTTACAAATCATAATACCCCTAGTCTTCGGCGTAATCAGCTTTTCAAACTCCTCAATGGTGGGCAGCGCAAAGTTGCACTCAATATTGGTAGTAATAGGCTTTACGATAACTCCTGCTTGCAGGGCAAATGCGTTGTAGTTGGTGTAGAAAGGCTCGGGGATAATTACCTCTTCGCCCGGATTCAAGCATGCCATAAACGCAATGGTAATGGCCTCTGAACCGCCTACGGTAATAATCATATCGTTGAAATCGATATCGATGCCAATGCTCTTGTAGTACTCGGCTAAGCCTCTTCGGTACGACTCGTTACCTGCGGAGTGGCTGTATTCGATAACCTTTTCGTTGTAATTTTTTACGGCATCTAAAGCTACTTGGGGCGTGGGGATATCGGGCTGACCGATGTTAAGGTGATATACCTTAACGCCGCGCTTCTTAGCTTCTTCAGCGTAGGGAACTAGCTTTCTAATGGGTGAGGCGGGCATGGCCTGTCCTTTTTGTGAAATCTTAGGCATGGCTTTGTTTTGAGTTTAACGTTTATGGTTTAGAGTTTAAATGTTTGCTGTTAACCTTATGGCTGATTTTTACCTACTGGATTATATTCAGCGTATTGGTAGTAATTCATGGTTATTGTTGATAGTAGGCAAAAAAACAACCAAATAACCAACAATTTTACCGCACAAACATACAGCTTAGTGGTGAACTTAACAAGCCATTTTAGCTTTTGTACAGCAGGAAAAGGATATTTCTTTTAAGTTGTCTAAACGGCTTTTAGTCCAAGCTCCTTCGCTTTTTCCTCCATAAACCGATACGCTTCATCGTAGCTATTGCGGATAATGCCGTCGAGGATGGCATCTTTGATAGCATCTTTAATGATACCAACTTCACGGCTGGGCGGTATGCCGTAGGTTGCCATAATCAGCTCGCCCGAAATAGGTGGCTGGAAGTTGCGTATAGAGTCTTTTTCTTCAACCTCTTTCAGCTTCTGACGCACCAAGGCAAAGTTGGCCAGATGGCGTTTTACCGTTTGCTCGTTTTTCGAAGTGATGTCGGCTTCGCAGAGCAGCATAAGGTCGTCAATATCATCTCCGGCATCAAATAGCAGGCGGCGTATTGCCGAGTCGGTAACTTCTTCCTGAGAAAGTACAATAGGTCGCAAGTGCAGCTGTACCAGCTTCTGTACATACTTCATCTTTTCGTTCAACGGTAGCTTAAGGTGCTTAAAAATGGCGGGAACCATTCTTGCACCCACAAACTCGTGCCCGTGAAATGTCCAGCCTACCTTTGGCTCGTAACGCTTGCAGGCCGGTTTGGCAATATCATGCAGTAGGGCAGCCCACAGCAGCCAAAGGTTATCGCTTTGCTTGCGAACGTTGTCAACTACTTCTAGCGTGTGGTAGAAGTTATCTTTATGCTGTTTGCCGGCAACCGTATCAACGCCTTGCAGGGCGTATAGCTGAGGGAATACCAGCTCAAGCAGCCCCGACATTTCCAGCAGCACAAAACCTACCGACGGCTTAGGTGATAGCAGCATTTTATTCAGCTCTTCGCTTACCCGCTCCATTGACAGAATGCTTACCCTATCACGGTTATGGGTGATAGATGAGAAGGCTTCATCGGTAATGCGGAAGTTCAGCTGCGAAGCAAAACGTATGGCGCGGAACATACGTAGCGGGTCGTCAGAGAAAGTTATATCAGGGTCGAGCGGTGTGCGGATAATGCCGTTCTTCAAGTCATCCATGCCGTTGAACGGGTCAACCGGCTCACCGTAGCTTTCCTTATTGAGCGAGAAAGCCATTGCGTTAATGGTAAAATCGCGACGGTTCTGGTCGTCTTCCAGCGTGCCGTTTTCCACAATGGGCTTGCGCGAGTTGGCTCGGTATGATTCTTTCCGTGCACCCACAAACTCCAGCTCTATATCGCCGTAGCGAAGCATGGCTGTTCCGAAATTCTTGAATACCGATACGTTACTGCATTTCGTCGTTTTAGCCACCGCTTCGGCCAGCTCAATGCCGCTGCCTTCCACCACAATATCAATATCTTTCGATGGACGGTTGAGGTAGTAATCGCGCACGTAGCCTCCGATAACGAAAGCACGAACGCCTAAGGTTGCGGCGATATCCGATATTTGCGTAAACAGCTTGTCTTGCAGCGGGTGTGGCATGTATATGTGGTGTGTTTAGATGGTGTAAAGGTAGCGAAAAGATGGAAATGGGTAGTGATAGTAGTGTGGTAGTGATAGTAGTGATAGTAGTGTGGTAGTGTAGTAGTGATAGTAGTGTGGGGATTGGGGCAAGGCTCCGTAGGAGCGGCATCTAACGAATATGGTTTATGAATGGAATGTTGATGCCCTACGGGCAATACGGCAACATGCCACTCTTTTCTATTGATATAAATGTCCTACGGACAATTTCATGGCACTGGGCATTGCCCCTTAGGGCATACATGTCAATAGAAAGACGAACCGCCGCCTTTGTATTGCCCGTAGGGCATTAATCTGTGTGGTAGTGTAGTGGTGTGGGGATTGGGGCAATACGGCAACATGCCACTCTTTTCTATTGATATAAATGTCCTACGGACAATTACGGCATTGAGCATTGCCCCTTAGGGCATACATATCAATAGAAAGACGAACCGCCGCCTTTGTATTGCCCGTAGGGCATTAATCTGTGTGGTAGTGTAGTGGTGTGGGGATTGGGGCAATACGGCAACATGCCACTCTTTTCTATTGATATAAATGTCCTACGGACAATTTCATGGCACTGGGCATTGCCCGTTAGGGCATACATGTCAATAGAAAGAAGAACCGCCGCCTTTGTATTGCCCGTAGGGCATTAATAATGCTGTGGATAAAATGAAAGCGGCATTACAAACGCCGCTTAGCAATGGTGTTTACTTTTATAACATTCCCCTCCTTTGGAGGGGCTAGGGGAGGCTCTTACTCCAGCTGCACAACCGTAATCCCTGCACCGCCTTGCTCCACGCGTTCATCGGCAAAGTGCTTTACCCCACCAATGGTTTTGAGCAGGTTGCGGATGGTTTCTTTAAGTATGCCGTTACCTTTACCGTGTAGTATGCGTAGCTCTCCGGCTCCTACCATCAGTGCTTCGTCAATAAATTCGGTAACGGCAGGTAGGGCTTCTTCCACCCGCATGCCCCGAATATCGAGGGTTGACTTAAAGTTAAGCTTGCGCTGTGATATGTTGTAGCTAAGCGGGTTGTACGTGGTAGTGTTACTCTTTCGCTCAACCTGTCGATACTCATTCTTGCTGATGGGTTCGAGCTTATCAACCTTTATATTGGTCATAATACTGCCAATGGCAACAGTGGCGTTATTACCGTTCAGCTTAATAATTTCGCCTACCGAGCCTTGCTCTTTGAGCCTTACCTTTACGCCAACTTCGAGCGTTACAGGTATTTCTTCAACAGGTTCAGGGGTAGGAGTGGAGGTGTTCGCCTTACGCTGCTCACGCTTTTCCTGTCGCTCACGCAGCTGTTGCATTTTACGCTCCAGCTTATCGTTGTACTCGTCATCAGTAGCGGCTTGCAGCGTTTCTTTAAACTCTTCGAGCTCATGGCGCACTTCTTTTGTTTTTTCTTTTTCGGCCTGTGCTTCCTTTATCTCACGGATGGTGTTTTCAATCTTACGGTTGGTATCGGCCAGCAGCTTGGCAGCCTCCTCTTTTGCTTTGGTAAGAATGGTTTTCCGTTGTTCGCGTAGCTCGCTCAGCTCCTTATTGTACTTGGCGGTGAGCTCTTCCAGCCGTTTATCGGTTTGCTTTATGCGGCTGCGCTTCTCTTCCCAGTAGCGTTTATCACGGGCTATATCACGCAGGTTTTTTTCAATGTTTACCTGCTTATCGCCCATTTTGGCGGCGGCGTAGCTGAGTATTTCTTCGGGTAGCCCTATTTTTCGAGCAATTTCGAAGGCAAAGGAGCTGCCGGGTACGCCCAGCTCCAGCTTAAACAACGGTTGTATGCGTTGCGTATCAAACAGCATTGCACCGTTGATAATGCCTTGTGTTGAGGCGGCGTAGTACTTCAGGTTGGTGTAGTGTGTGGTGATTACACCAAACGCCTTTCGTTCTGCCAGCTTGGTAAGTACGGCTTCGGCTATGGCCCCGCCAATAGAAGGTTCGGTTCCTGTTCCAAACTCGTCAATCAGCACCAGCGATTTGTCGGTGGCATGGCGTAGCACGTTCTTCATGTTAAGCAGGTGCGAGCTGTAGGTGCTCAGGTCGTTTTCAATGGATTGTTCGTCACCAATATCAATGAAAATATCGTTGAACAAACCCATCTCTGAGTTTTCGGAAGCAGGTATCAGGAAGCCGCATTGCAGCATGTATTGCAGAAGACCAACCGTTTTTAGGCAAACAGACTTTCCTCCGGCATTAGGCCCCGATATAAGTAAAATGTGCTTAGCGGTATTTAGCTCCAGCGTAAGGGGAACCACCTCTTTGTTCTCCTTCTTCAACGCCAACATTAGCAAGGGGTGACGGGCGTTCGTAAGCCTCATCAGCCGTTCATCAAACAACACGGGTTTTACGGCTTGCAGCTGAATGGAAAGCAACGCTTTTGACCGTATAAAATCCATTGTACCGATAAAGTCGCCTGTGGCAAGCATTTCATCAAGGTAGGGACGTAGAAAATCGGCTGTGGCTACCAGCACTTTTATAATCTCACGACGCTCGGCATACTCCAGCTCCTTCAGCTCGTTGTTGAGCTCTACCACCTCTATGGGTTCAATGAAGGAGGTTTTTCCGGTTGCCGACTCATCATGTACAAAACCTTTTATTTTGCGCTTACTGGCGGTGTTTACGGGTATAACCATACGCCCATCGCGAATAGATATGCCCGCATCGTCTTCTACAAGCCCATCCTGCTGGGCTTTTCGTAGAATGGACTGCATACGTTTGTTTATTTGCTGCTGCGTTTCAGACATGTTGCGCCGTATGGTTGCCAGCTCCGGCGATGCGTTATCCTTCACCTTACCCAGCTTACTTACTACACTATCCAGCTTAGCAAGCACGGCCGGAAATACCGCTACGGTTGAAGCTAGCTGCCTTAGCTGCGGGTACTTTTCATCTTCACGCTTATTAAAGAACAGGCTCAGCTCCTTGGCGGCAAGCAAGCCTTTGGAGAGGGTGAGCAACTCCTCGGCATCAAGGTAGGTACCTTCTACCCGAATACGTTTCAGAAAGTGGGCAATATCAACGTAAGCGCTATCGGGGTAGCTATCTTCCATTGTCATCACTTCGCGCATTTCGTCGGTTTGCTCCAAGCGGAGCTTTACTACGTCGAATGAGGCGGAGAAGGATGTGTCGGCCAGCTTTTCACGTGCCAGCCGGGTAACACACTTATCTTCCACCATTCGGCGAATTTTATCAAAACCTACCTTTTGTTCGAAGGTGTTGGGGTAAATCATTTTTATTGAAGAATGAATGTTGATTGTTGCAAAGGTAAAAAATTACCCCGTTAGGGGTGATGCGTTAGGCGTGAAGGGAGAAATAGTAGAAAGTAAATGGGTGTGACGGAGTTTAAACGTTTACGATTTACAAGTTTAATCGAAATACGTATTTTTTTCGCTTCACTTTTAACGTCTCTCATCTCTTATCTCGTGTGTCGTGATGCGTGCTACCTGCTACTGCTCTTTTGGCTCCTTCTTTCCGGCAAAGCTGGTTTTGGATTCTTCTCCTTTAGCCAAGCGGCGCATGTTGTTACGGTGAGTGTACAGTATGATTCCACATACTACTATGCTGAAAATTTTCATGGTTAGCGTTTCTTCGGGAGTAAGAAACATACCGAATATTACAATAACAATAATAGGGAAGGCAATGCTGGCGCAAATGGAGCTGAGCGACACGTAGCGTGTTTTCAGGAACACTGCCAGCCATATAACAAACACCATAAGCATGGCGTAGGGGTGCATAGATAGTACAACCCCGGCAATGGTAGCTACGCCCTTGCCGCCTTTAAATTTTGAAAAGATGGGAAATATATGCCCGAATAGTACAGCCATACCCAGCAGTATTTGAAATCCCACGTACTGGTTTGTTTCGGGTTGGAGCTGGGTGAAGCGAACCAGCTGAACGGCCAAAATTCCCTTTGCCATGTCGAGAATAAACACCGGAAGTGCGGCTTTCCAACCAAGTACTCGAAGTACGTTTGTTGCTCCGGCGTTTTTACTTCCGTGTTCGCGTACGTCCACACCGTAGAAACGTTTACCAATCCATACGGCGTTGGATATTGAGCCGAGCAAATAGGCAACCACCACTAAGAATACGTTGAATACAGCTGTCATTTCTCCGAAAATTTCGGCAAACATACTAAATTTTATCAGGAACACGAAGCCTATAGCGGTAAAGGATTTTTCTAGCCAGCTACAATGTTCAAAATAAGCTTATTTTCGCCATTCTGATGAGGATTAGGAAGTAGCCCACCTTTAGACCTAAATAGCGCTATACAGGCGTGTTGAAAAGAAAAACTCCCGATAAGAACAGCTTACCGGGAGTTTTTACAATGAAGAAAATGGTTTATTGTAGAATCTTTACTTCTGTTTTACGTGCGGGTGCTAAGCGTTCTTGCAATGAAGCACCGGTTAGCTCTTCGTCTTCCAGTAAGATTAGCTTACCTCTACCGTGCATTTCGATTACTGAGGCATCAACACCTTGGCTCATTAAGTATTGTTTTACAGCACTTGCCCTTTTTAGCGAAAGGGTTAAGTTCGCTTCATTGGTACCAATAATATCGGTGTAACCCACAACAATTATTTTAGCCTTATTCTTTTTATACTTGCTGCAGAAGTCGCTAAGCGCCGCTTTTCCGGCGGACGAAAGAGAGAATTTTGCAAAGTCAAAGTAAACGGTTACATCCGGCAGGTATGACTCATTAGCCAAATCATCAGCAACTTCTGAACCTGTTTTTCCTGTATATGGGGGTATAGGTTCTGGTGTAGGTTGAACTACAACAGGCTCAACAACCTTCGGAGGTTCAATAGTTTTTACCGGTTCGGGTTTTGGAACTACTATTGGTTCGGGCTCAGGCTTAGGAGCAGCTGCAACACGGGGAGCTTCATCCCTATATTTGAAGATATTATCAGTAACCTTCATATCCTGATCCCACGTATAAATAGCATCTAAGTTTGCACCATCGGGGCGGTCAGAGGTAAAGTATCCGGTAGTTTCGTCAACGTTCATTAAGGCGTAATCATTATATACACCATTAATGGGAGCGGGTAGGTGTTGCAAAGTACCTGCTACCGGAAGTCCGTTTGCAGATAGCAGTACAGCGTAGATATCTTGTCCGCCAAAACCTTCTTGTTCGTTAGATGAGAAGATAAGGTACTCACCATGCACATAGGGAAATACTTCATCTCCGGCAGTGTTTACAATGTCTCCAAGGTTAACAGGGTCACTCCATCCGTTACCGCTTCTTCTCGACATGAACAAATCCATACCTCTGTTTGGGTTCATATTTGAAGCAAAGTACAACACGTTACCATCCTTACTAAGCGAGGGATGACAGAATGAGTAGTCTGTTTTATCTTTAAATAATTCAGTAGGGCTGTCCCATGATTGCTTTTTGCTGTTGTACTTTAGCTCAACAATCATAAGGTTGTTGTTGACAACCTTTTCATTTTTCATTTTTGTAGGAGCTTTATCGCCGTAACGGTTATCGGTGTAAAGCATTGTACTTCTGTCAGAAGAGAATGTTGCCGGTCCGGCCTGTAGGGTTTCCTGCACCTTGTCAAACTCTTTTGTTTGAGATCCATTGTATAAGTAGAAACGTGCACCCTTTAGACGTTCTTTTTCGGATGTGCCCGTATTTAAAAATAGAATCCCATTGTCGTAGTTAGCACACCAAAAGCTGGAACCATCTTTACTAAAAGGAGCTTTAATAATGTTGACTCCTTCTGCGGGATTGTCTAAATATTGAATCCCGCGTTCAAGGTTTAGCAGCTGCACATCTTTTGAGTATGCCTTTGTTTCTGTGTATGATTTAACTATTTCCGCTGCTCGTTTAACTTGGTTGGTACGAATGAGGGATGAAATGTAATCAGCAGCTTGCTTTTTGGAAAGCGCGTTTAGGTTGTTAAGGTAAACAACATCGTAGCTTCTTGCTGCCTCACTGTACTTACGAATATTGAAGTACATGGTAGCTAGCTTAAGGTTTATCCTATTACGTGTTTCTGTTCCAGAGGCTTTGTTTAATGCGCTGTTATATAAATCTGCAGCCTTATCAAAATTCTGATACTGTACGTACATATCAGCATCTTTCTCATTTTTTGAAAGCTCCTGAGCGTTCGAGAGGAATGGTAAGCAGGCGGCAAAGACAAATAGTGCAATAAAAAGCTTACTCATACTTTTGTTCATAATTTGCATGGTGTGGTTATTAATTGCTTTTAATCTTGGTTATTCAAAAAGTTTAGAATAATAGTTCAATACTTACTATTCTAAGTAGTTAGGAGGCAAAAATATATTAAGTCAACGTATAATTTTCACTCTTAACTGTCGTTAACCTTTTTAGTTGAGCCGCTGACTAACAATTATTTTACTTACTATTTTGATTATAAGTATAGTTGATAGCTATTTATGAGGATAAATTCAAACCGGTCTCCAAAAACCAAATAGCTAATTAATACTCTAAATATTTAGGATAAATAGAAATTTTGATATTAAAGCAACCTGATGTGTAAAATAAAATGAAACAGCCCGAAAGGTTATTCCTTTCGGGCTGTTTCATTTTGGTGAATATGCGTTACTCTGCAATCATAATCATAACGTCTGCCTTACGTGCAGGCGCCAATCGTTCGCGTAGTGTTTTAGCATCCAGCTCTTGGTCTTTCGTCAAAGTCAGCTCGCCTCTTCCATAAGTTTCAATAGCGGAAGCGTTCATGCCTTTGTTCATCAGGAATTGTTTTACAGAGTTTGCTCTGCGTTTTGATAGAATTACATTGTAGTTATTCGCACCAATAACATCTGTATAAGCAACTACAATAACCTTAGAGCCGTACTCACCTTTCAGGTATCTGTTGTAGAAATCGTTAAGCGCTGCTTTTCCTTCCAATGACAGTTCAGACCTGTTGAAGCCGAAGTAAACGGTTACGTCCGGTTTATATGTTCCGTTAGCCAAGCCATCAGCAATTTCCTCTCCGTTTGTTCCGGTTGGCGTGCGTTGGCTTGAAGGCCTTGTAGGTTCTTGCGTGCTACTGTATGATGATGTGTACGGGCTAGCTTGAGCAGTTGTTTCCGGACCGTATGTTTGTACGGGCGGAGTAGCAACCGGTTGTGGCGTAGGTTGAGTAACAGCAACAGGTACAGGAGTAGGTGCGGGAGCAGGTGCAGGTGCAAACTCAGGTTCAGGTGTTGCTTTCTTTTCCCATATAGGCTTATTTTCAGCAGTCTGATTTAAATCTTGTCCCCAGCTGTATATAGCGTCCATATTAGAACCATCGGGACGATCAGAGCTAAGGTAGCCCTTATCTTCGTCCGTATTCATAAATGCATAGTCGTTATATACGCTATTAATAGGCGCAGGTAGGTGTTGTAATGTACCCGCTACCGGAAGCCCATTGGCGGATAGCTGGACAGCGTAAATGTCATGGCCGCCGAAACCTTCTTGTCCGTTGGAAGAGAATAAAAGGTAATCTTGGTAAACATAGGGAAATACCTCATCGCCTCTGGTGTTAACAACACTACCAAGGGTAACAGGATCGCTCCATCCGTTGCCACTTTTTCTAGACATATATAAATCCATACCATTGCTTGAGCTCATATTAGAAGCAAAGTACAGCACATTTCCATCATTGCTTAGAGCCGGGTGACAGAAAGAGAAGTCAGATTTATTTTTAAACAACTCAGTAGGGTTGTCCCACGTTTGCTTTTTGCTGTTGTACATTAGCTCAACAATCATAAGGTTGTTATTAACAACTTTATCGCTCTTTAGTCGGCTAGGTATTTTATCACCATAGCGGTTGTCGGTATAAAGCATGATTGCCTTGTCGGCAGAGAAAGTTGCCGGTCCGGCCTGCATGGTTTCTTTTACCTTATCAAAGGAGCTTATTTGCGAACCGTTATAGTAGAAAAAGCGGGCACCTCTAAGCATCTCCTTTTCAGTAGTACCTGTGTTAAGGAAAAGTATTCCGTTATCGTAATCGGCACACCAAAAGCTTGAACCTTCCCTGCTGAAAGGAGCCTTTGAAAGGCTAACACCTTGAGCGTGCTCGTCCAAATATTTGATACCACGTTGTAAGTTAAGCAGCTGAACATCTTTTGAGAATGAAGGCATGCTAACAAATTCGTTAACTACATCGGCAGCGCGTTTAGCTTGGTTTGTACGAACAAGGGCTGAGACATAGTTGGTTGCCTGTTTGCTGGAGAAGGCATTCTTGCTGCTTACTCCATCGTAGCTGTTTACCGCTTCGGAGTACTTGCGGATATCATAGTACATTGTTGCCAGCTTGAGGCCTACCCTGTTCTTGCTTCCGGCATCCGACGCTTTGCTTAGCGCGCTGTTGTATTCTTCTGCGGCTTTGTCAAAGCGTTGGTACAAGACATTCTGATCTCCTTGCTTTTCATCTTTTGAGGTCTGACTTTTCCCTTGAAAAGGCAAGCTTACCGCAATGAAAAGCATCCCAATAAATAGCTTGTTAATTTTACTGTTCATAGTTTGCATGGTATAATGTGCAGTTAATCATTTTATTAATTCAATATCCCAAAAACATTGGGTAACAAGTTGAAGCTTTTTTGCTCACTTATTTAATTGATAACAAAAGTAACATGATGTAAAATATAATACATGCAGTTAACGTTGATTAACATTTTGTATTTGTGTGTAAATCTGTTTAAAATAAAAATATTATCTTGATATATAGCAAATTAATGTGTTTATAACTTTTTGATATGATTGTGAATAACTTTGAGTAAATAAACTTGTTTTTAAGTTTTTTTAACTATATTATTAGTCATCTACTTTTTGTATTTTTTTGAAAAGCTTAAAAAGCTAGAGTTTGAAGCTAAGTAATACTAGCTCATAGCTAAAGACTTAGATGTTATTAGCCTAAATAGTAGCCAAACAGCTAGTAGCCTCTATGGTTGCTACCGGCTGAGATATTATAATGCAAACACCTTATGGCTACTTGCTTAAAAGACCTAGCTGTTGCTGTATATCAGGTTGTTATTAAGGAAGTCGAGTTCTGAAAATCTTATAAATAGCCCTGCCTGTCTCATACCTCAGCTTGGCTGAGCCTAAGCCGAGGTATGAGTACAGGCTTTACCTGAGGTAAAACGAACGAAAATGGAAATAGCTTAATGCAGGTGTGACCTGCTCGGATAGGACGACTGAGACCGGAGCCTCAGCCGAACGAAGGGAGGGAAAATGCTTGTTTACAGCGGCTACTAATGTGAAGCACTGCTTATAAATACTACACGTGTCAAATTTGTACAGTTTCTAAATCCATACTCTGACTTAGGTGCAGCCTATAGCCCTAGGGCTTTAACAGCACAAAGAGTATTTTATGTTCTACGGACAATCTTTTTTTGGATAATGTTGTTGCTAGTGATATGTATGCCCTATGGGCTATCGGTGTTGCCCATTAGCCATGTGCCAATGATCTGTTGATTTATGCTAGTCAAACTTCTTTGCTTCTTCCCACAATTCGTTCATCTCGTCAAGTGACATGGTTTTTAGCGAACGACCTTGCTTAATGGTTTTGCTTTCGAGGTATTCAAAACGTTTTTTGAACTTGAGGTTGGTACGTTCCAACGCCGTTTCCGGGTCAACGTTGTAGAGCCGGGCAGCGTTAACCAGTGAGAAGAACAAATCACCAAACTCTTGCTCTATGCGCTGTTGGTTTTCTTGGTGTATTTCGGCCAGCAGCTCGCTGTACTCTTCCTTAACCTTATCCCATATCTGTTCCGGGGCTTCCCAGTCAAAGCCAACGGCAGCCACCTTTTCCTGTATGCGGTTAGCTTTAGCTAGCGCGGGCATGGCGGTAGGTACACCGGATAGTACGGTCTTATTTCCGTCCTTTTCTTTCAGCTTCAGCTGTTCCCAGTTTTGCACAACCTCTCCCGACCCGTTTACCTGTACTTCTCCAAACACGTGGGGGTGGCGGTACACCAGCTTATCACAAAGGCTGTTGATAACGGTGGTAATATCAAACCGACCTATCTCATCGCCCAGCTTGGCGTAAAAAACAATGTGCAGTAGAATATCACCCAGCTCCTTGCGTATATCGTTCATATCACGTTTAATGATAGCATCGGCCAGCTCGTAGGTTTCCTCAATGGTAAGCGTGCGGAGCGTTTCAAAGGTTTGTTCCCTGTCCCACGGGCATTTTGCTCGCAGCTCATCCATAATATCGAGCAGGCGGTTGAAGGCTATCAGGCGTTCGTCGGTTGTTGGCATATCTTATATTAGTATCAGGTATCAAGTATTACGACACACGATTTGTTGTGACTGTTCCCCTCTCTTTTGGAGAGGGGTTAGGGGAGAGGCTCCCTTAGCCAAACTTCACCCGTATGCTCGACTTGGAGTCCAAACTTTCCAGCTGGGCAATGTTGCCGCGGTTAATGGCCACTTCAAGCAGGTTAAGCGAGTTAAAGATGGCTACCAGCCTGCCTTGCTTAACATCGTCGTAACCATCGGATATTTTATCTATTTTCGTAAAGCTGTTTTGCACAATAATCTCAAACTTCCGTCCCCGTTGCATGCGTTCAAACAGCTCACGCGTGATGTTGGTAATGGCGTTACCGAAAGCATCAATGTAAACCACCAAGCCGGATATCAACGAATCATCATAGGTCGGCTTCCCTTGCATTTCCCGCTTCATATCGCAAGCTTCGCCCACAAGTGAAAGAGGGCTGCCGTTGCATATCGCTTCTACCACCTGCCCAACCAGCTCGGGTGATTTAAATCCGGCAGGCCCGGCGGTAGCGTTTAGTAGTACCACTTCATCGGGAGTATCGTCAAGCACAAGGCTAAACATGCCATCGTTAGGGCCTATAAAAAAATGTTGGTTGGCGCTGATGGCAACAATGGGGTTAGCGGCCGACGGCTCACTGTTTACCCCCACAACGTGAATACTTCCTTTCGGAAAGCTGTAGTACACGTTGCGAAGCACAAAAGCCGCCTGTAGCGTGTTGAATGCCTGAATGTGATGGGTGATATCGGCAAATGTTACATCGGGGCAACGGGACAGAACACGTCCTTTAAGGCAACCAAGGTAGAAGTCGCCGTTTCCCCAATCTGTAGTAAGCGTAACAATCGGCACGATAGTTGTGTAAAATTTGTGGTGTAAAAGTAGTGTTTTTCTTTGTCATGGAAAAGGTAGGGGGATGCGTAATTGTATTTCACCTCACCCCTCATTCCCCTCTCCCAAGGAGAGGGGACGTGTACCATTGGTGAAACGATTAGCGAGGATATGCGTATTGTAATATGCGATTTTCAGTGCGCGCGTATCGTCGCAGCCTGTTCCCCCTTCAGGGGGCTAGGGGGTGTACGCGTGTAACGTCACAGCCAGTTCCCCTCTCCTTTGGAGAGGGGCTAGGGGAGAGGCCTACCGTTTACAATAAGATAAAATGAGCTACATTTGAAACATAAAGGAGAATAGTAACTAAAATTCGATAAGTGATGAAACAGGTTTTGCTAGCGTTAACAGCCTTATGCTTTTTTGGTGGTATGGGTTATGCCCAGCATGAAACACCGAAAAGCTACACGGAGGAGTGGAAAAAAATAGATGCTTTGCTGAAGGATAACATACAGCCGAAAACGGCGCTGGCCGAAATCCAAAAGTTATACAGCCGGGCGCTGGCCGATAAGGAGTACGGGCAGCTGGTAAAAGCTGCGCTATACCATATAAGTTGTCAGCAAATGACAGAGGAGCAACCCGCTGTGGCTATAATCAGCTCGTTGAAGCAGGGCATTGTACATGCTCCCGAGCCGGTAAAGTCGGTGTTATACTCATTATTGGCGGCTCAGTATAAGAGCTACTACCAGGCAAACCGATGGAGGCTGTATAATCGCACGGCTACAGCCGAAGTCCCCGATGATTTTCAGACGTGGGATGCCACGAGGTTGGTAGCCGAAGCATTACGCTACTACAACCAATCACTGCAAGCGGATGAGCTGCTGAAGCAAACCCCTGTTGACGGTTACGAAGCTATGCTTGGCGGTGATAAAAGCGGCAGAAAGTACCTGCCTACGCTTTTCGACTTCTTGGCTAAAGAGGCGTTGGATACATACTCCGACAGAAGCCTTACGCTTACCCGCCCACAACAGAGTTTTGTGGTTAACCGACCCGAATATTTTGCCGATGCAAAAACCTTTGTATCAGTAGCGATTAAAACGGACGATACGCTATCACTTGAATACCAGTCGCTGATGCTGTACCAACGCTTGCTGGCATTTCGTCTTGGTGAATATAATGCAACGAAAGGAGGCGAGCAGCTATACCCCTTGGTTGATTTGGATATACGCAGGTTGCGCTACGTAAAAGAGCACGGTAGCTATACCGATGTTGACCGGCTGTACGAACAGGCGTTGGTAGCTATGCAATCAACGTATCGTTCACATCCGGAAGCGACACGTATAAATTACGAGCTGGCGTATTTATATGCTACGCAAGGTAACAGCTGGAAAAAGGGGGGCAACGATAAGTATCGAAACCGCAAGGTAGCCGCATACGAGCTATGCACCAAAATTATACAGCAAAATGCTGATACCGAGATGGTAAAAGCAGCACAGCAGCTGCAAAAAGAAATTAAACAACCCTCCCTTTCGCTACAGCTGAATGAGGTTGAATATCCTAACCAACCTATACTGGCGTTGGCAAGCTATAAGAATGTTGATACGGTTTATACCTACGTTTACGCCATAAATAGGGGAGATGAAAATGAGATTTATCAGGACATAAAAAAGTTTGTGAATGGGAAAAAGAGAGTGGCATATAGCAGCATTAAAACCGTGTCGCAACCGGACTACCAAAGCTACTCCGCCGAAGTTGAGCTTAATGCGTTGCCGCAAGGGTTTTACTTGGTGGTGGTAAGCAACGCTGCTGATGCTTTTTCTTGGGAAGATAAAAGCGAAGAAATTATTTCCTACTCAACAATTCAGGTATCGTCACTTAACCTGCTGATGCAGAATAGCCCAAGTGGACGTTCACAGGCATACGTAACAAACCGTAAAACCGGAAAGCCGCTTGGCAACGCGCAGCTGGATATTTATATACGCGACTACCGAAGCGGGAATAATGAGCCTAAGCTTGCAGCATCGGTTCATACCGGTGCAACGGGAATTGCCGATATTGAAGGTATAGATAATAACAACAGCTATTTGGATAGAATAGAAGTTCGCCATAGTGATGGAATACTTATCAGCAGGCCTTCTGTTTACAACGCTTACCAAAGCAACAGGAGCGAACGGCATGTTGTACTATTTACCGACAGGGCGATTTACCGCCCCGGACAAACCGTTTACTTTAAAGGACTGGTGTATAATGCAAAGGGTGATGAGGATAAAAAGCTGTTGGTAAAAACATCCGTAAAGGTTGAGCTTAAGGATGTAAACTGGCAAACCATACAAACGCAGCGGATCACAACTAACGAGTATGGAACTGTTCAGGGCAGCTTCAGCATTCCGCAAGGCATGCTTAACGGCGTTATGCAGCTGGTGGTGGAAGGGGCTGAGTATTGCCCTATTCGGGTGGAAGAGTATAAGCGACCTACCTTCGAAGTTGTTTTTGATACGCTAAAAACCAACATCAGCTTTGGCGATAAGGTGCTGGTTATAGGTAACGCCAAAGCCCTTGCCGGATATGCGGTTGATGGAGCTAAGGTGCAGTACCGTGTGGTTCGTCAGCCACGCTACCGCTTGTACAGGTGGTGGATGCCCCCCGTTCAGCGGGAGGGTGAGCGGCAAATAGCATCGGGCGAACTACGTACCGATAGCAACGGCGTATTTACCGTTGAGTTTACGGCAACGGCTGACGATATTCGTGATAAAGACGGTGTGTACGACTATACTGTAACGGCTGATATTACCGATGCCAACGGTGAAACGAGAAGCAATAACATTGCCGTACCTGTTAGCGCTAAGCCGTTGCTGGTAAACGTAAATATCCCCAAACAGGTGTTTGCGGACAGTACGCTGTTGTTTGCTATACAAACAACCAATTTGAACGGTAATGTAACCCCTGCCGAAGTTAAGGTTAGCGTGAGCGCGCTACAGCAACCGGAGCGAATACTTCATAAACGCTTGTGGAGTGCGCCCGATACGCTTATCCTCTCAAAGTCCGATTTTGAAAAAAGTTTCCCCAAAGACCCCTACGGTGATGAGGATAACGTGAGTAAGTACAAGGTGTTGAAACAACAGCTTGCCCTCACCTTAAATACGAAAAGCGATAAACAGCTTGACCTGTCGGCATTGAAGAATGCTAAGCCGGGCTGGTATCGTATAGAGATTAAAGCGAAAAATGAGCAGGGAGTTGAAGCCGAAACGCAAGCTTTTGTTCAGCTGTTATCCGTTGAAAAGCCGGAGGCCATAAGCAGCATGGATGGCTGGCTTACGGTTATTCGTAATGAAGGACAACCCGGTAGCGCTGCCGAATTTTTAGTAGCGGGAGGAGAAAGTAAGTCATACGTACTTTACGAACTACTGTTCAAAAAGCAACGTGTAGAACGTCGCATAGTTGAAGTAGGTACAAAGCCACAACGTATAACCGTACCTATTAAAGAAGAGTATCGCGGTGGTGTGGGCGTGCAGCTTACTATGGTGCAAAATAACCGCATATACAGCTCATTGGAGGAGGTAAACGTACCTTACACAAATAAGGAGTTGGATGTTAAGTTTACCACTTTCCGTGATAAGCTGCAACCCGGCGAAAAGGAGCAATGGACGTTAACCGTAACCGACAAAGCAGGAGAAAAGCAGCTGGCCGAAATGGTTGCCGCCTTGTATGACGCTTCGCTGGATGCCTTTGCCGTAAACAGCTGGAAGGGCTTCAGCTACTTCTACCCACAGCGTAGTCATGGTGAGTTTTACTGGCAGCATCAGGGAATTGGTAGCACGCGGACAACTAGCTATTACAGGTATTTTTCGAATGCACTATCGTATAGCTTTATATCGTATGAATACTTCAAAGGAATAAACGATGAAAATATAGCGGCTGTGCTTCAAGGAAAAGTAGCCGGAGTGGCGTTTGGCGCATCATCACAAGTAATAGTAAGAGGACGCAGCTCGCTTGCTGTTGCTGAAGCGGCTCCTGCACCCGCACCAATGGCAATGAAGCAGGAAGTGTCGCAGGGTTTAGCGGCCAATAGTAGGTTGGATGTTGCTGACGTGCTAGCGGAAGATGGGATGGTTGCTGAAGAGCAAGCCCCGCTTACGGAAATTGCTACCCGCCAAAACTTTAACGAAACGGCATTCTTTTATCCGCAGCTACGCACCAACGAGAACGGAGAAATACTGGTTGATTTCACCATTCCCGAATCGCTAACCCGTTGGAAAATGCTAGGCTTTGCGCATACTAAAGACTTCAAGGTTGGCAGCGTTACCAACACGCTTATTACGCAAAAGCAGGTTGCTGTTAGCGCCAACGCTCCACGCTTTTTCCGTGAGGGTGATACGATTGTGGTTACCGCAAAAGTGAATAACCTAACCGAAGAAGCGCTTAACGGGAAGGCCATGCTTCGCCTGTACGACGCGGTAACTATGAATCCGGTAGATGCTCAGCTGTTACGCTCCGAGCAATCACCTGCCTTTAATGTAAAAGCGGGTGAAAGTACTGGGTTGAAGTGGACCTTGGTTGTGCCTGCCGGACTGCAAGCCCTTACCTACAAGCTAACGGCACAGGCAGGCGTGCATACCGATGGTGAAGAAAAAACCGTTCCGGTACTTACCAACTCCATGCTGGTAACGGAGTCAATGCCCTTTAGCGTTCGTGCCGGACAGCAACACAGCTACACCTTCGAACGCATGAAGGACAACGCATCAAGCACGTTGAGAAATCATAAGCTTACGTTGGAGCTGACTTCTAATCCTGCGTGGTATGCCGTACAGGCCTTGCCATACCTTATGGAATATCCATACGAGTGTGCCGAGCAGGTTTTCTCACGCTTCTATGCCAACTCACTGGCATCGGCTATGGCTAACAGCTCGCCGAAGGTAAAGCAGGTATTTGAGCTGTGGAGCAAGCTGCCCGACAGTCAGGCCTTGCTATCAAACTTGGAGAAGAATGAGGAGCTGAAACAAGCCTTATTGGAGGAAACACCTTGGGTAATGCAGGCTAACAATGAAACGGAACGTAAGAAGCGCCTGTCACTGTTATTCGACCTTAACCGCATGGCTTCCGAGCAACAACGCGCGTTCAGCAAGCTGCAAAAAGCGCAGTATGCCAACGGTGGATTTGCATGGTTTGAAGGCATGCCACCCAGCCGTTTCATTACCCAGCACATTGTGGCGGGCATAGCGCATCTGGGCAAGCTAAAGGCTCTCGACGCTAAGTACAATACCAACGATATGGTTAGTAAGGGGCTTCGTTACCTCGACGATTGTATAAAATCCGATTATGATGAGGTGCTTAAGGCTAGCAAAAACAATGCGAAGATTGAAGGGATTGGTGCAACACAGCTACACTACCTCTACACATGCAGCTTTACAGAGCATAGGCCAAGCAGTGCAGACCAGCGTAAGGCGTTTGACTACTATCTGGGTCAGGCAGAAGCCGGTTGGGCTAAAGGCTCAATATATCAGCAAGCCATGACCGCTTTAGTAATGCAGCGGTACGGAAAGCAGGAAACTGCACAAAAGATACTACGCTCGCTGAAAGAACGTTCGCAGCAGTCGGAAGAGATGGGTATGTACTGGCGTGATAATAAGGCAGGCTACTTCTGGTATCAGGCACCCATTGAAACGCAGGCCTTGCTGATAGAGGCGTTCAACGAGGCGGGTAACGATAGTAAGTCGGTTGAGAAAATGAAGATATGGTTGCTGCGCAATAAGCAAACCAACGATTGGAAAACAACTAAGGCAACCGCCGAAGCATGCTACGCCTTACTGATGACGGGCAGCAACCTATTATCGGAAAGTAAGCCGCTGAACGTTGAGCTTGGTGGCAAACCGCTGGCCGATATTGCTAAGGATGATGCAAAGCCCGAACCCGGAACGGGATACTTAAGGACATCGTGGACGGGTAGCGATATTAACCGCAGCATGGCCGATTTGAAGGTTGCAAACCAGAACGGCAGCGGCATTGCATGGGGAGCCATGTACTGGCAATACTTTGAGCAGCTGGATAAGATTACGCGGGCAGAAACGAACCTGAAAATGACAAAGCAGCTGTTCCTGAAAAAGACCACCGATAAGGGATTGGTACTGGAACCGCTGACCGCACAAAACGTTTTGCAGGTGGGCGATGTGGTAAAGGTTCGCATGGAGCTGCGTGCCGACCGTGATTACGAGTACGTTCACCTGAAAGATATGCGTGCTGCCGGATTTGAACCTGTAAGCGTACTGTCGGGTTACCGCTATCAGGGTGGATTGGGCTACTATGAAAGTATAAAGGATGCATCGACCAACTTTTTTATAGGCTACTTACCTAAAGGGGTGTACGTGTTTGAGTATGAGCTGCGCGTATCGCACTCCGGAGATTTCTCTAACGGTATTACCACCTTCCAGTGCATGTATGCACCCGAATTCAGCGCACATAGCGAAGGAGTAAGGGTAAAGGTTGTGAATGGTGAATAGTGAGTGGTTAAAGGTTAAAAGTGAATAGTTAATAGTTAATGGTTAAAAGTTAATAGTTAATGGTGAATGGAAAAAGAGGAATCGCGTTAGTGGCAATTCCTCTTCTTTTTTTTCGGCAAAGATATTTTCCCGTAGGGAAATAATATCAATAGCAACGGTTGCAGACCTCAAGTTAGCTATAGCCCGTAGGGCTTTAATAGTGTAAAGATGTTTATGTCCTACGGACAATCTTCTTTGGATAATGTTGTTGCTATTGATATGCAAGCCCTACGGGCTATCTTTCATAGCGTTTTATTCCAAAATGCTATCGTTGTCCGTTCCCCTCTCTTTGGGAGAGGGGCTAGGGGAGAGGCTTCTAATGCAAAAACAACATCTCTCTGTACTTAGGCAGCGGCCATAGCGAGTCGTCAACAATGCGTTCCAGCTTATCAATGTGCGTGCGGATATCGTCTATGTAAGGGTAAATATTCACCCAGTAGGCCTTGGCGCGTTCGGATATGTCTTCAATGTTGTTGGCTTTCTTGCGCTCTTCGACCATTGCATATACTTTATCGCGAATATCTTTTACGTGTACCGATATGCGTTTGAGCGTTTTCAGCTGCGGTTGCAGCAGCTCTTTCATCTCTTGCGTATCCTCGGTTGCATACAGCTCTTTCAGCCCCCGTACATTTTCTATTAGTAGATTTTGGTAGCGTAGCGCCGTTGGTATAATATGGTTCAACGCCATATCGCCCAACACGCGCGATTCTATTTGCAGCTTCTTCACCATCGTTTCGTTGCGAATTTCAAAGCGAGCATCCAGCTCTTTCTTTGATAGCACGCCTGTTTCACTAAACAGCTGTATTGACGAGGGAAGTAAGAATGCCTTAAATGCCTCGGGCAGGTTATTTATGCTGCGTAACCCGCGACGTTCGGCCTCCTTGTGCCACTCCGTATCGTACCCGTTACCATCAAAACGTATAGCTTTTGATTCTGTGATGTAACCGCGCAGCACTTGGAAAATTGCCTCATCTTTTTTCGTTCCATCGGCAATCAGCTTATCAACATCGTTCTTGAAACGAACCAGCTGTTGGGCTACCGCTGCGTTAATTATCAACGAGGGTGAAGCCGGATTGCATGACGAACCTACGGCGCGAAATTCAAAGCGGTTTCCCGTAAAAGCAAATGGCGACGTGCGGTTGCGGTCGGTATTGTCGGGGAGAATTTCCGGAATCTTTCCTACAATATCCAGCTTTAGCTCCGTTTTCTCGTCGGGTGTCATCTTCTTATCGCTTACTCGTTCTTCTAATGAATCAAGTACGTGTGAAAGCGTATCTCCTAAGAATACCGACAGCATGCTGGGCGGAGCTTCATGTCCGCCTAGTCGGTAGGTATTAGAAAGCCCGGCCACGCTTGCCATTAACAGGTAGCCGTGATTGTGCGCGGCACATATTGTATTGATAAAAAAGGTAAGAAACTGCAGGTTGTTGCGTGGTGTTTTACCAGGCGATAGCAGGTTGCTTCCCTTATCCGTCATTAGTGACCAGTTACAATGCTTGCCCGAGCCGTTTATTTCGGCAAAAGGTTTTTCATGGAATATCACTTTTAACCGATGCCGCTTGGCTATACGTTTCATTAGCGACATCACCAGCAGGTTGTGGTCAACCGCCAGGTTGGCCTCTTCAAATGAAGGGGCAAACTCGTACTGGTGCGGAGCCACCTCGTTATGGCGTGTTTTAATAGGTATGCCCAGCTTATAGGCTTCGGTTTCAAAATCCTTCATAAATGCTGAAACGCGCATGGGGATTGCTCCGAAGTAGTGGTCGTCCAGCTGTTGGTCTTTGGCCGAAATGTGACCCATGAGTGTTCGCCCGCAGAGCATCAGGTCCGGGCGCGCGTTGAACATGGCATCGTCCACCACAAAATACTCTTGCTCTATGCCCAGCGTAGGATATACCTTGCGTATATCTTTATCAAAGTACTGGCACACTTCAACGGCCGCTTTATCAATGGCTTGCTGAGACTTTAGCAGAGGAGTTTTAAGGTCGAGCGCCTCACCTGTGTACGATACAAAAACCGTTGGTACGCACAGCGTTCCATCAACTATAAAGGCAGGCGAAGAGGGGTCCCAAGCCGTGTAGCCACGCGCTTCAAAGGTGTTGCGCAGTCCGCCGCTCGGAAAGCTGGATGCGTCCGGCTCTTGTTGTACCAGCAAATCACCTTTGAAGTTTTCGAACATTCCGCCGCCCTTAGCCAGCTCAGCAAAGGCATCGTGCTTTTCGGCGGTGGTATCGTTTAGCGGGTGAAACCAGTGCGTGTAGTGTGTAGCCCCCCGTTCCATTGCCCAAGTCTTCATTCCTGTAGCAATTTGGTCGGCAAACTTGCGGTCTATCTTTTTGCCCTCGTCAATTGCTGTGATTACCGCTTCATAAGCGGCGGCGGGCAGGTAGGAGCGCATAGTCTCGCGGTCGAACACGTTTATGCCGAAGTAGGATGATACTTTACCTTCTTCAACCGAAAAGCGCTCAACTTTCCGGTGGGCTACTTCTTCGAGGGCGTTAAATCGTAAAAATGCATTATTTTTCATTTCATGGCATTATTTTAGGGGGTTGTTGTGCAAAAATAGTGATTTATGGAGTTTGATGGTTGATTTATACGGGGGTGTTGAAAAATAATCGATAATTGCATATAGGTATATTTTTATTATTATAAATATTTAACCGATAGGTGTCAATTTAATGAAAGCCGTCATTGCGAGCGAAGCGAAGCAATCTCTCTAATAGATAACTCAAGTTGCTAATTATATAACTTGTCACTCCATGCAGATCGCTTTTACCCCCTAACCCCCTAAAGGGGGAACCCGACTACTGTAAAGTTGAACTCTTGGAAGTCGTTAGCACTGACTAAAGCCCCCTTCAGGGGGTTGGGGTAATAAGTAGCAACTTGAGTTAGACAGATTACTCCGCTTCGCTCGCAATAACGGCTCTTTGGCACTTATATTACTAAAAAAACAGGCATGGATAATACATCCATGCCTGCAATGTGGGTAGCTAGAGCTAATTTTACTATTTCTTCGTATCGTTCATGAAGTTTTGTACCTGACGAGCGGCAGCCTTTGCGTTTCCAATAGTACCGCAACCGTTTACGCAACCTCCTTCACATGACATTACTTCTACAATATTACCCGGACAACTTTTTACATAGCCTCTCAGCGTACGAATGTTCAGCTTATTCAGCCCATCAATAAGTACGGGCTTTATGTTTTCCGGATTTTTTGCATAGCCTCCAAGTGAACCGGCAACTCCGCCAATACAGGGGTACCCACGACCGGAGGATTCAACGTTTGCATCCAGCGGGTCGATATCGCAAGTGGTAACATCAATTTCGGCAGCGGTAAACAGCGCGTTCAGCTCCTCAAATGACATAACGTAATCTACGTTCTTATTATGGAAGCCTTCGTATCGTTTAGCCACACAGGGGCCAACGAATACGGTGACGGCTTCGGGGTCTTTAGCCTTTACTATCTCGGCAGTGTAGGCCATAGGTGATAGCGTTGTAGAAACAAAAGGCTTTAGGTCGCCGATATGCTGATTTACCAGTAACATGTATGACGGGCAGCATGAGGTTGTCATAAAAGCATGACCTTCGTGCATGCGTTCTTCAAACTCGTGTGCTTCGTTCTTGGAAGTTACATTTGCCCCTAAAGCAACTTCTACCACTTCGCTAAATCCTAACTTACGAATAGCAGAAAATACACGTCCCGGTTCGGTTTTAAACTGTCCGGCAATAGCAGGAGCAACCATTGCAACTACTTTTTTGTTTTTTCTTATAGCATCGAAAATGTATATCATGCTGGATTTTTCCATGATAGCGCCAAAGGGACAGGCTACCATACATTTTCCGCACAGAATACACTTATCAGGGTCAATTTGCTCAATCCCCAAATCGTTCTTGCTGATAGCGCCGACAGGGCACGATTCTTCACAGGGTACCGGTTGGTAAATAATAGCATGAAATGGGCATGACTTCATACACATTCCGCAATTTACGCACTTCTCCGTATCAATATGTGCTTGACCGTTGATAAAGTTGATAGCGGACTTATTACATGATTGATGACAATGCCTACCCACGCAACCACGGCAAAGGTTTGATACGGAGTAGCTGCTCTTTACGCAAGAGCTGCATGCTTCGTCAACCACCGTCATCATTACATCAGTATGGTCGGTACGTTCCATCGCTTTTTTTGCATAAGATGAAAGAGGGGTTAGCTCATCCTCTTCATCATATACGTTGAAGCCCAAGAAGGCCATAGTTCTGTATCGATTTATTGCTCTTGCTTTATGCGTACAGCAACGAATGGTTTGTTTTCCTCTCGGATGCATTTCAATAGGCATCCTGTCAAACTTTTCGTTCAAATCGTTATCCAATACCAGCTTTGCTATCCTCGTTATCAAATCTCTACGAAGCAGCGTTGCATAGTTCGTACTCATAGCTTAATTCGTCTCCTTTCTTTTAGATATGTTTAGTTTACTTGTTTCTTATGTTCGCGTAGCTATTGTCAAACGCTATACCAAATAGGTGTTGTATAGCTGTAATTAAAAGTTACACATATACTTTAAGTCTATACTTACTAGATAAACTGTGTATTAACCTGTTTCAAATATTTGTCTTCCAATAAGTAGCAAATACGTTTTATTACGTTGCGTCGTATTTCCAGCTCTACGGGTAGAGCCGGGTCTTGGTGTGCTTCGTTTACTTTAGTGCCTACCACAAAATCAATAATGTCTGATTGCATAAACATTCGGACAATTTCATAAGCGGGGCCTGTCTCGTTCATATCTTCACTTGCGCCTTTATCCAATATTTTTTCAACACTCCCGAGAGTGAGTATCCCTTCCGTAATCAGGTCAACACCTTCCATTTTTGAGCTTGGAGGCAAACCCGATTTGTCAACTGATAAATCAACCGATATTTCAGCGTTCAACTCTCGAGCAATAATTTTAGATGTTGAGCCTCCGCAAATAATTTTTTTGCCGTTATAGCTATCCAGTATTTCGGCCAGCTGTTTATCTCTTTCTTTCTTGAACGGGGGGCCCGTACATACCAGTAATTTACGTGGTGCACGGAGATATATTACGGCACAGCTTGTATCGTCTTTTAGCTTTAGTAGGTCGTTGAACTCTGCTCGTAGCACTACTTTGCGGGCAAGGCCGCGTGCCGACATGTCGGAGTCCTCGTTTACAATTTTTTCGAGGTAACGCGCAACACCCTCTTCGCCCCAACCAAAAGGCATTTCCTTATTTCCCATACCCGACTGTGTTACACCATCAGAGAAGACAACAATTCTATCATCCTTTTCCATGTGGAAGTGCGAAACGTAAAGATTGCCGCACTTATTGGTGTCCTCTATCTCAACTTTGGTACGTTGAGGAGCAATTGCCTTACCGTTTCGTAGCAGTATGAAGGGGTTATCATATTCGGCTATTCGAACTTCTCCGTCAGCATCAACGTCAACAATGGTAAAGGTTGAGTAGCTAATACCGCGCAGGCTGTCAACAGGCAGGGTTTTCATTATGTTTTCGGCAGTACGCTGAATGGGGTCGTTATGCATTCTGAAGTTCAGCGCCATTGAAGCGGTCATGGTTGAAAGTACGCTGGCCTTTATGCCGCTTCCTAAGCCATCGGAAAGTACGGCTATGTATCGGTTCTTTTCCTTAACTTTTTTTGACAGGAAGGTGTCACCGCAAACAATATTGCCGTTTTTGTTTTTCTGAAAACATCCTATTTCTACGAAGTAGCCTGCCGCTCGTCCCATTACTGCTTAGCGTCTTTATGCGATTCGAGAATAGAGTTCAACATGGTTTCGGTGTATGATGCGTTCTCACCCAACAGGTAGGCTATTTTTTGCACTACCTCCATGTTCTTTTCAATTACTTCTCTTGTGCGGTTCAGCACAATATCACGCTGGAATCCGGGGTCGTACATATCCTGAATTATCCCGCAAACCAGCTTAAATTTCTGTATGGTTACCACCGAAACGTGGTAGTATGCTCCGTTGTCGCGAATATCCTGCTCGGCCATATCTTCGCCCGACTCAAGTACCGATGCAAAGAGCTTATGAAAAGAGAGCAGCTTACGTAAATCAATGCCTTCCATACCGGGTTTGGCCTCATACATCAACATACCTTCTTCGCCCAGCAGTTCGGCAAACTTCTGGTTGGCGTCAATAATCTTCAGGCTATCATCAACCATAACTACTCCCGAAGGTATTTTTTGCAATAGTACAGATGCTTTGTTTTGTGCTACGTTACGCATGTATGAAATACACATGGAACGTTCGGCACGCCCGTCGAGCATGGCTTTGCAAAAGTCGCGACAGGTATCATAACCGCAACCATCGCAGTTCAGCTCATCTTTCTCCGAAAACTTGTTTACTGACCGTAACGCATCTTGTATATCCTGTTCGGAATATACGCAACGAATAGCCGGCTTAATATTGTTGAAATCTCTCGAAATGTTCATTTCCTTAAATGCGGCAGGAGATGTACTGTTGCTGCGCCTTGCACATTCGTCAACAATACGCTGCCGCTTTATCAACACCGACGAGGGGTCGATAGATGCAGGTCCTTTTACGCAACCCCCTTCGCAAACCAGCAATTCAATAAACTTTCGTCCTTGCTTGGGCATTGCCGGAATATCACGTAGAATTTCTTTGATGTGGTGCATTCCCGAGTATGACGAGCGGCTTATGTCGGCATGCCCAATGGTGGTTGAGCTCATGCTTGCAAAAATACCACCGTCAATAGGAAAAAGATTTCCCTTTCCTGCCGGTTGAGGTACAAACGCATCTGCCTCACCTGATGTTTTCATCAAAGCGGGGTCAATGCCGTTCTCGTCGAACAGCTTTCTTAAGCGTTTAAAGGTTACGGCGTAATCTACCAAATCGGGAAATTGGTCTGCCTCATTCTTCTTGGCAATGCAGGGGCCTATGAATACAACTTTAATGTTATCGCCATATAGCGTTTTAAGCAGCTTGGCATGAGCCAGCATAGGAGAGTATAGAGGAACAATACAGTCGGTTAGGTCAGGGTTATATTTTCGAATGTATTCAACAGCCGCAGGGCATGATGAGCCAACATAAATACCATCGGGTTGCTGTTCCAGCCATTGCTGTGTTTCTGCGGCTACCTTTTCAGCGCCAAGCGCGGTTTCGGATACAGCATGAAACCCTAGCTCTTTAAGCGCTGCAACCATTTGTTCCGGTTTAACACCGGGAAACTCGGATAGGTATGAGGGAGCAAGCGACACAATGCACTTGTGCCCCAGCATGATAGACTTGGTTACTCGGCTCATGTCGTCCCTGTCTTTCTTTGCTCCAACAGGGCAAATTTGAGTACAGTGACCGCAAAAAATACAGTAATCGTATATGATAGAGGCGCTGCCGCCTTCTATTTTTATTGATTTAGCAGAACACTCTTTTACGCACTTGTAACAATCCTGACAGTCGTTTTTCTCTGTATATACAACCGGATTTTGCATTAAAAATGTTTATTCAAAATGTCAATAACGTTTGATGGTGTTACCTCGAAGTACTCTTGCCCGTTAACTTCAATCATCGGGCCTTTGTTGCAATTATCACGGCATAGTTGCCCCCGAAAGTTTAACGTTTCATTCAGACCGCGTTGCTCAATGTATTCTTTCACCACTTCGAGCACTTTGTTATTACCACGTGCAAAGCACGAGCTGCCTAGGCAAATAGTTATTCCTTTTTGGCTAACTTCCATTACGTTACGTATAAAGTTGCGCAAAGGTAGTAAAACGGTTTGGCATGGATATCCATGCAAAACTGTTTGGTAACACTTTTATGATATATTAAATTTATAGATTTAAACGAGTGTGGCTTAAAAAGCAGAAAAATGATAGTATTTTTTGTTGATAATAACTAAAAACAATACTGAAATTGCTATTGGGGTGAAAGGTTAAAAGAAAACGGTCATTGGTTTTGCCAAACTTGTAAGCTTGGTTGCGAGCAATGTTGTCCCTTTGGGACTAAATGTGCATAACCGTGGGTGCAACCCACGGAACAAGCGAACCTCTCCACACTACGCGCGGAGCACTGTCTGTTCTTTTATGGAATAGACGGTGCTCCGCGCGTAATATTGCTTATTTGTTTGCATCCCCGCATTTCATACGGGGTTATGCATATTTGCCCCCTTCGGGGACTGTTTTTTTATGCTAAGCAGTATTTGATACCGCTTTCTTTTTATACGAATTTGCAATTCGCCAACAGTACCATTAGTACTCTTAGCATTGCTTTGCTCGCAGCCGAGCTTACAAGTTTGGCAAAGCCAATGACGGTACTAATTTGCGTTGGCTATTATGTGTGGTTTACAATAGGTTGTACTTCTTTTTCAATTCCATAATTCTATTGTAAGCCTCGTCAATTCTCTCTTTACTGATTTTTCCGTCTTTTACATATTTATAGATAATGTCAATAGCCTTGGGTGCAACTTGCGGGTCGTACTCTTTACCGTTGTTTGATAACGTGAGAATATCGGCTCCGGCATTAATGGCCTTTTCCAACGCTTCTTCAAAGCTGTAGTGGTCAACAATGGCGCCCATTGCCATATCGTCGGTAACTACTACGCCGTTGTAGCCAATGCTGTCACGCAAAATTCCGGTAATGATAGCTTTTGACAGCGTAGCCGGATAGCTAGGGTCGAGCTTGGAGTTAAATACGTGCGAGGTCATTACCATATCGCATATCCCTTCGCCAATAAGCGTTTTGTAAGGTAGCAGCTCTGCCTCCGACCATGTATCGGTAACATCGGTTAGGCCAAGGTGCGTGTCGTTTTTTGAGCTGCCGTGACCGGGGAAATGCTTTAGCGAGCTGATTACGCCACACTTTTTGTGTTCATTTACCCATATACGAGCGTTGGCAATAACTACTTCAGGGTCGGCGGAAAAGCTGCGCTCTATCTTTCCTATAACCGGATTTTCGGGATTTACGTTTAGGTCAACGGAAGGAGCAAAGTTCAGGTTTATGCCCATGCGGGCTAAAAGTTCGGCAGTACGGTCAGCCCAAAGGGTTGTTGTGTCGGGATTGTTTACTGAACCTAAGTATTGTGCGCTAACTGTTTTGGGGAAACCATAGCTTTCTTTCAAACGGTTTACCTTTCCCCCCTCTTGGTCAATAGATACCAGCAGCTTTGTATCGGCAATAGCCTGCATATCGGCAACCAGCTTGGCAACTTGTGCCTCCGATGTAATATTGCGGGGGCGGGCTTTGGTTGGTGCATCGTATTCAAACAGGATTACACCACCTATTTTGTAATCTTTTATATCCTTATAAATGTGGCTGTCCTTTGTCAGCTCGGTTCCTCTAAAGCCAACCATTAGCATTTGGGCTATTTTTCCTCTCAGCTCTTTTTCTTCGGGACTTTGTTGTTGTGCACAAGCGCTTAACATCAGCGTTACCAGCGCAAGTATTGTTGTAAGTTTTTTCATGTAAATAGGCTTTTAATATAGGTTAGCAGTTTAATTTTTGTTTTTGTTCTTGTTCTTGTTCTATCAGTGTCGCTACACAGTCTTTTAAGCTATCCTCCCAGTGAGGAATACTGTAGCTATAGTCAGCTTTCAGCTTATGTTTGTTTAGTACGCTGTAGTGTGGGCGTTTGGCCGGAGTAGGGTAATCTTTCGTTTCAATAGGGTTTATCTTACAGCCGCGTTTTCCCAGCTCCATTATTTTGCGGGCAAAGTCATACCAGCTACACACCCCTTCGTTGGAAAAGTGGTAAATACCTCTGTGGAATTTTTCGGGAGATGCAATAGTTTGACTAGCTAGAACAGTTAAGAATTCGGCTAAGTCGGCAGCATTAGTGGGAGAACCTATTTGGTCGAATACCACGTTTAGCTCGCTACGCTCAGCGCCAAGCCTGAGCATGGTTTTTACAAAGTTATTTCCGTATATGGAGTATAGCCATGAGGTACGTACTACTATACTTTTCTCGTATGCCAATGCTACCTGTTCGCCTTCCAGCTTTGTTTGCCCGTAAACGGAGGTAGGTGAAGTGGTGTCATCTTCACGGTATGGTCGATGTCCTTTGCCGTCAAAAACATAATCTGTTGAAACATGAAAAAGGTAGGTGCCTATATTTTGACATGCGTTGGCTAGGTTTTGTACGGCTATGGTGTTTAGCAATCGTGCTTTTTCAGGTTCGCTCTCGGCCTTGTCAACAGCGGTGTAAGCGGCACAGTTGATAACTATACCGGGTTTGTGTTCGACAATATAGCTATTTACGATGTCGGGCTTTGTAATATCCAGCTCTTCGTAGTCTGTAAAAATATACTCTGTTCGCTCTCCTTCCGTCAGCCGTTTTATACTACTGCCCAGCTGGCCTAAGGCGCCCGTTACTAACACCTTCTCGTGAATATCGACCATGTTTTTATTTGGATTTTATACAAAGGTAAGCATTGTATTTGTAATTCAAACCCTATGCCTGTTTATGATTTGCCTCTGCGGGATATATCATTTTATTCGCATAACGTCTGACACTTCACGACTAACGAACATTTAATTTGTGCAATTTTTTTTGCAGGCTAAGAAAAAGCGTTTACCTTTGTGAATCGGAAATTCTTCCGCTTCTAATTTCTCACAGACAAGTTTTTGTCGCAAAATCCCCAATTGAACACAACAATTTAACCCTTTTCGGGTTAATCATTTACTGAAAGTAAACATAATCCCATATTTTATTTATGTACGATATTTTAATCCTGAACAAGAAAACCTTGCCGGAGCTGTACGAAATAGCCAAGGACTTGAAAATTAAAAAGGCAGAATCGCTCAGCAAAGAAGACTTGGTGTACCGGATTCTTGACGAGCAGGCAATACAATCCATATCATCATCGAAAGACAGCCGACCTCCCAAAAAGAGAAACGAAGATACCAACGATGCCAAATCGAAACGAGAGCGTATAGTAAAGCGTAGTGATAGCTCTGATACACCTCAAAAGGTGGGCTACTCCGGTCCATTGGCGACCGGAGAAAAGAAAATTTCGACTGCTGATGAGCAGAAGAATGTGAAGCCGGTGAATACAGAAAACACATCAAGCCGTACTGAGAGAAAGGAGCACAAGCCCGAAAATAAACCTAAGCGTAACAACGAGCAAAAAGAGAAAAAATTTGCCATACGTGACACTTCTCCTATTGTAAATCTTCTTGAGGACGTAAGCCTACCCTTATTTGAAAGTGAGTACCCAGCCCCTGTGGCTGCCTCTGTGGAGCCCGAAGCGGTATCGATGGTAGAGCAGGCTTACCCGTTAGGCGATTCAATTGTTACAGCTGCTGCACAAGAAGAACCACAAGCCGGCACAGCAGAGCATGCTCCGGTTAGCGAAGCAAACGATGACCGTAAGCATCGCAACGACTTTAAAAAGAAAGATAAGTTTGACTTTGAAGGAATCGTAGAAGCTACCGGTGTGCTTGAGGTAATGCCTGATGGTTACGGTTTCCTTCGCTCATCAGACTATAACTACCTGAACTCTCCTGACGATATTTACGTGTCGCAGTCGCAAATTAAGCTGTTTGGTTTAAAAACCGGAGATACGGTTACTGGTGCTATTCGTCCGCCTAAAGAGTCGGAAAAGTTTTTCCCTCTAGTTAAGGTGAATGAAATAAACGGTCGCCAGCCCGACTACATACGTGACCGTGTACCGTTCGATTTTCTTACCCCGCTTTTCCCAACGGAGAAGTTCAACATTACCGGTAACGGACATAACAACCTTTCAACACGTGTTGTTGATATGTTTGCCCCTATCGGTAAGGGACAACGCGGACTGATTGTTGCTCAACCCAAAACAGGAAAAACTGTACTACTAAAGGAGATTGCCAATGCAATTGCCGACAACCATCCTGAGGTATATATGATAGTGTTACTGATTGACGAGCGCCCTGAAGAAGTAACCGATATGGCACGCAGCGTAAAGGCCGAGGTCGTATCATCTACTTTTGATGAGCCCGCCGAACGCCACGTAAAGGTTGCCGGTATTGTACTTGAGAAAGCTAAGCGTTTGGTAGAATGTGGACATGATGTGGTAATTCTGTTGGATTCCATCACCCGTCTTGCTCGTGCGTTTAATACCGTACAACCCGCGTCAGGAAAGGTGCTTTCCGGTGGTGTCGATGCTAATGCTCTACATAAGCCCAAACGTTTCTTCGGTGCTGCACGTAATATTGAAAACGGAGGTTCACTCACCATACTTGCTACAGCGCTTATTGAAACGGGCTCGAAAATGGACGAGGTTATTTTTGAAGAGTTCAAGGGAACGGGTAATATGGAGCTCCAGCTTGACCGCAAGCTATCTAACAAGCGCATTTTCCCTGCGGTTGATGTTATATTATCAAGCACACGTCGTGACGACTTGCTGGTAAGCAAGGATATGCTTAGCCGTATGTGGATACTGCGCAACTACCTTAGCGATATGAACTCGGTAGAAGCAATGGAGTTTATGCGCGACAGGTTGAATAAGACCGAATCAAATGAAGAGTTTCTAATATCAATGGATAGAGGATAACCCTTGGTTTCTATACTTAGGAAGCCCCATCAACCTTAGGTTGACGGGGCTTTTTGCTTTACCCCCAACCCCCTGAAGAAGGCTTTTCACCACATAGGCACAATAGCTACATAGGAGCACATAGACAAAAGATTATCCAGCAATATTTAAACAGCGTAAATCTGCGTTTTTCAGCGTCATCTGTGTGCAATATTTGGAAGAAATGGAACACAGAATACACAGATTTGGCAGATGAACGCAGTAAAATGCAATATCTATTGGTGATAATAAGCTATGTGTACCTTATATGTTCTATGTATCTATGTGTTGAACAAAGCCCCCTTTAGGGGGTTGAGGTAAGAGTTACAAGAAACAGCTTGGAGAGAGATGACGCAACTTTTTATGTTTCTGAAATTATTTAAAAATTACTTATTGGTATGTTTTATGTCAGTATGATTTTCCGAATCAGCGAGTTAAAAATGTTTACCTTCGCTCAATTGTTAGCTCAAATCTTGGATGGACGAGGAGAAAGTTTTGCTGGTTTCGTTGAAGAAAGGCAATAGAGATGCTTTTGATGCCGTATTTAAAAAGTACGCCTCAAGGCTCTATTTCTTTTCTATGAGCTTTTTCAACAGCAAGTCCGATGCCGAGGAAATTGTACAGGAAACTTTTGTGAGAATATGGGAAACACGCAGCACCATTGACGAAAACAAAAATTTCAATACCTACCTTATTTCTATAGCCAAAAATCTTATCTACAATACTTTCAGGCATAAGCTGGTAGTGCAAAAGTATGCTGAGCAAGCGCAGCAGCTATCCGATGGCTCATACTCAATGGAGCAAGACTTGATGATGCAAAATATGAGGGAGCAGCTACTTTCGGGTATAGGACTTTTACCTCCGCAGCAAAAAGAGGTTCTTCTATTGAAAAGCAAAGGCTACAGCAACGAAGAGATAGCCCAACAATTAAAGCTTTCTAAACGGACTGTTGAAACTCATATTAACAAGGCGTTTAAATACCTCCGTGACTATTTAGCCGATAAGGCAGTTATTATTGCGCTAATTACTAGCTGCTTACATTAATTTTTATTTTTGACTACGTGCATTTTACAGCTTGGGTGTATAATATACAAAACAAGCTGTCTGTTGGCGAGTTTTGTCGTAGCAATTGGTTTTTAAAATCTTGTTTCATTACGGTTTACTGTCTATAGAAGCTGTAATGGTTAAGGTGGATAAATGTTTGTGTAGGGATTACGACATTATACGTATTGTGAAACAATAATCGATAATAGGCAGCTTGATTTTAAAACTTGAAAATTATGGACTTTCTCAAGATTGTTGACAAGTTTAGAAATAATGAACCACTACGGGAAGGTGAGCTTGGCCTTTTGCTGGAATGGCTACTATCTGATGAAGGAAAGCGCCGATTTCAGGAAGAGATAGAGAGCCGATGGTATGCTTTTGAGTCAAACCGGCAGCTTGACTATACAGAGCTGTTAGGTAAGCTTCACCAGCGAATAGGGGAGAGCCGGCAAAAGCAAACAGCTAGTAAGCCGATACGCAGGTATATAAGGTATGCCGTGGAGGCAGCCGCTGTTTTACTATTGGTTTTTGGTATAACCTTCTTTACTAAGCGGGATGTTTATGTTGGAGGAAAGGTACATCAGGAACAGGTAGAAATATATAATCCAAAAGGATTGCGAACCGTTATTACCTTACCGGATAGCTCGAGGGTAACGCTGAATGCCGATAGTAGAATTTCATACGCATACCAGCTTGCAGGAAAAGACAGGGCTGTTAAGCTGGAGGGAGAAGCCTTTTTTGAGGTGGAAAAAGATTCCTTACGTCCGTTTATAGTAACAGCCGGAGCGGCTAAGATGACTGTGCTGGGAACCAGCTTCAACGTTCGCTCGTACCCCGAGTCCAAGTACATTGAAACTACACTGGTTGAAGGTTCTTTACGCGTTAGCATGGGGAATGAAAAAAGCTTACTTGTGCCTGGTGAGCAGGTTAGCATTAACAAGAAGTCGAAAGATTTAGGCGTTCAGAGCGTAAATACCCAAAAAATTACGGGATGGAAGGAGGGCAAGCTGTACTTCCAGTCGGTTGGCTTTGAAGAAATGGCTGTAACGTTAGAACGAACCTTTAACACCAACATAAAAATAGAGAACCGCTTGCTCAAAGAAAAGAAGTTCACCGGAAAGTTTGAGAACGGAGAAAACTTGGAACAAATACTGGATATTTTGAAGCTATCCGTTCCTTTCTCCGAATACTATGATAAGGAAAAGAACCTACTACTGATATACTAACCCAAAAACCGCCAAAAGCCTATGATAGAACCGCCAAAAGCGTAATAAAAAACCCCGACGTTGCAGGTCGGGGGGTGTCCTAGACAAAATTACCAGCCAGTAATCAACTATCTAAAACATTACAAAGTTATGAACTTAACCTATTGCAAGCAAGCTTTTTTTACATGTTTGCTGTTTTTACTTGCAATAACAGTAAACGCACAAACTTCAACCGTAAGCCTAAACGTTAGTAACGCACCACTGGGCGAAGTGTTGGAAAAAATTGAAAAACAAGTCGGGAAGTCGTTTTTTTACGAAGACAACCTGATAGACGTAAAGAAGAAAGTCAGCATTTCTGTGAATAATGCCGATTTGCCAACAGTGCTGAACACAATACTATCCGGAGCCGGGGTTACCTATAATGTATCCGATAAGCATATTGTACTAAGCAGAGTAGTAACTCCTCAGCAGGGTAGTGCAAATACGCAAGGTGCAGGAAGTTCAGGTACATTTTCCCAACAAGGTTCCTCATTAGGCAGCCAACAGCAAACAACTTCACAAAAGCATACTATTAAAGGGGTGGTTATATCCGAAGGTGATAACCTGCCAATGGAATTTGTATCGGTAATTGTGAAGGGTACGGTTACCTATGCAATTACCGGAGCCGATGGGAGCTATACCATTACTACCGATAAGGCTAATCCTACACTTATTTTTAATATTGTTGGTTATAACATGATAGAAGAAGTAGTTGGGAGCAGAGCGATTGTTAACGTGGCCATGAAACCTGAGCTTACCGTTTTACAAGATGCGGTGGTAACGGGTTACCAAACCATTTCAAAGGAGCGAGCTACCGGTTCATTCTCCATTATTAAGTCGGACAAGCTGGATGATAAGCTGCAGCCTACGCTGGCATCAGCTATGGAAGGCCAGTCGGCAGGTGTGGTAGTAACCAAGGATGGAAAGATTGAAATCCGTGGAGTATCTACCTTTACAGGTGTTAAAGATCCGCTTATTGTAGTTGATGGTTACCCTTTAATTGGTGATGGCATAACAATGGATTTTGTCAATCCTGAAAATGTTGAATCAATAACGGTTTTGAAAGATGCGGTAGCGGCATCTATATACGGAGCAAGAGCATCAAACGGTGTTATTGTAATTACTACTAAAAGTTCGGCAGCAGCCAAGGGAACTTTTAGCGTTGCTTATAAGGGAACTTATGGCGTAAAGCTAAAACCGGATCTTTCTAAGCTAAACCTTGCTAATGTATCTGACTTTATGGATGCCGAAGAGGTACTTTATAAAGAGAGCCCGGGCATGGCGTACTACTACTATACGGCAAATCAAAGACAATCGGATTATACCTATTTGCTGTTAGCAAAAGACTACGGCTTAATGCCTGCGGCTGATGCCGATGCACAAATTGCCGCATTAAGAAACAACAATGCTGTGCAACAAATGCAGGATAAGCTGTTTAGAGCAAGTCAGTCTCAGCAACATAACCTTAGCATTTCCAGTGGAAACGAAAATAACCAGTTTAGCGCAGCGTTCAGATATTTGGGTGAAGCAGGCAGTATGGTGTATCAGAAGAACTCAAGGTTGACGGTTGATATTAATGATACATGGAAACCCTTAAAGTGGTTAACGGTAAGAGTTCTGTCTAACGTTAACTATACTACATCTGATAATCCTACGGACGATTATTTAACGCTAACACAATTTTATTCCAGCAGTAAAATACAGCCATATTCGCAGCTGTACGATAACAATGGAGATTTAACTCCTTGGGCCCCGGTTGCTCAAAAGAAGTTGAGCACATACAATACTTACGCCGGAATGAAACCGGTTTTGTACCATCCTGAAGAAGATTTGGCACGCGCATATAGCACGGCAAATAACTTGCAGGTGCGTATGGGGGGAGATCTTAACGTAAAGTTCTGGAATTTCTTACAAGGTAGCGTTGGCGGTACATGGACAAAAGGCGCATCAACCGGACGTACCATTTACGATACCGATTCGTATAACATGCGTGTAGCATACAATGACGGAACGTCTAAGACTAACTCAGCCAAGCACTATATTCCCGATGGTGGTAAAATTGATGAGAATAGAGGAACTATTGAATCATGGGTACTTCGCGCGCAGCTTAACTATAATCAGGCGTTCAATAATAACAAGCATAGGGTAACAGCTATGTTTGGTAGTGAAATTAGCCGAGATACGTATGAATACACGTACCTGCCAACCCGCTTAGGCTATGACCCTGTATCGGCTACCTATAATTCCGGTTTTTATACAAGCGATTATACTAACGGAACAAAAGATATTCCTTCCGACCTTTTGTTTGGTAGCCGGGCATCAACGCTTGGAACGCTATCTTATGGCGATAACTATAAGGTTAGAGATAACCGCTTTGTTAGCTGGTATGGCAATGGTTCATACGAGTTTAATAACAAGTATGTTCTTACCGGAAGTATTCGCTTAGACTTAACCAACTTCTTTGGTACAATGCCGGAATTCAGGTATAAGCCCACATGGTCAGTCGGCGGACGCTACAAAATGGCCGAAGAAAGCTTCTTCTCCGGGCTTAAAGGTGTGTTTAACCGCTTTGACCTTAAGGCTTCTTACGGTGTAACAGGTAATGTCAATCCTGATAATACGCCTTACCTGATATTGTCGGTTGGCTCTTATGACCCAACAATGGGCGGTGTTTCGTATGGAATAAGCTCATATCCCAACAACACGTTAAGGTGGGAAAAAACCCGTATCTTCGATTTTGGTGTTGATATGACGTTGTTAAGTAATAGGCTAGATATATCGGCTGACTACTATCAAAAGAAAAGCTCCGACCTAATTGCAAGTGATGATATTGACCAAACCAAAGGAATAAGCCGAATAAACCAAAATGTTGGCGCTATTACCAACCAAGGGGTTGAGGTTACCATAAACGGAAAAATTATTACCGGAAAAAACTTTACGTGGAATTCTTCGCTTATTGCCAGCTACAACAAGAGCAACGTTGATAAGTATAACGTAGCACGTTCTTCTTATACCAGCTACATATTCAATAACGGCATACTCGTGGAAGGCTACCCTATGGACGGCTTGTGGGGCGCAAAGTTTGCAGGGTTGAGCAACACCGGAGCACCGTTGTTTTTCGATAAGGATGGCAACAAAAAGTCAGCAACTGTACTAAAAGCAGACGACGCGGTGTACTTGGGTACGCTGAGACCTCCTTTCGATTTGAGCTGGACTAACACGTTTAGCTACCAGAATTTTGACCTCTCGTTTATGTTTATTGGTAAGTTTGGGAATAAGTATAGAAAAGATTGCTTCAACGGCTCAAACTACCAAAACAGACACGTAGGCGAACGTTGGAAACAACCGGGCGATGAGGATAAGACTATATATCCGGCGCTTACATCAATGAGTATGGATTCTTACTACTACGCTTATGGAGATATGCTTATTGCTAACGCCAGCTACATAAAGCTGCGTGACCTTACGCTAACCTACAGGTTTCCTTCAAAGCTGGTTAAGAGCTGTGGGCTGACCAGTGTAAAGGCATACTTCCAAACAAGAAATTTATTTTATATCACGGCTAAGGGTGTAGATGTTGATCCGGAAACAGCCCAAATTCACCCTGCGGGAGAGGCGTACTCTTCACTGCCGCTCAGACCGGAATTCTATTTAGGCCTAATGATTAACCTATAATACGACATACGCTATGAAAAGAATATTTTTTATAATGCTGATGGCTTCAGTTTTATCATCATGTGATAAGTTTCTTGATGTAAAACCCGCCGGTAAGCTTATTCCTCAATCGGGAGATGTCGCATCATTTGATAAACTGTTGAACAATACGGCTACTATCAGCTATGTGTACCAAAACAACAACAGCACAAGCTGCATTGTTTTTCTGGGCGATGATATAGAAATGTCCAATAATCAAGCAGACTACTCATGGAAAAGTGGTAACCCGAATATTGATTGCTACTATGCGCACGTTTTTAAACGCCCGTATAACAATCCTGCTTCTCAGGACTACTTTTGGAATTCAGGCTTTTATAAAGCTGCTGAATACTTCAACTCGTGTATTGACGGGGTGAATAGCGTAAGAACTCCAGCTGTTGAAAGACAAGCTAACGAAACAATTGCTCAGGCTAGAGTTGCTCGTGCATGGGGTTACTTCTATGCAGTATTGGGCTATGGGCCAGTTTACAAACCCGGTGGAGATAATTCCAGAAAAACAATTCCTTACCGAGTTTCCAGTGATGTGATGTCGCCTATGGAAGATTTGTCTACCACGCAGGAAGTTTTCAACCGCGTGCTGTCAGAAATTCATAACAGCTTGCCCTATATTCCTGAAAACACAGCATCTAACACTCGCTTCGGAAAGGTGCAAACCTATTCATTCCTTGCTCACTATCACCTATTCACTCAAAAGTATGACAGCGTTGCTTACTATGCCGATAAGGCCTTGGTTCTGGCGGCACAGCAGCAAGGTGGTATGGATAACCTTTTCTATGATATGAACAAGTTCTCATGGGCAGCAAACGTATCAAGCAACCCGGATTTGAGAGCCTCTACGCTTATCAATACTACGCAAGGTACTGTTCCCTTAACCGCAACTTACAATAGGGAAATTTGCTTGTATAGAACATCGGCAAACACGGGTCAACCGTCTGCTCCGTCAACCTATCCGTCGGCAGAGTTCTTGTCGTTACTTGATGCATCAACAGACCTTCGTTGTGAGTATTTCTTCTTTGAGTATAACGGTTATAAAACAACAGCAAACGGCGTAACTTATAATGATGGTCGGAAAATTCTTAACTTCCAAGTAGGAACTTCTGCGGCTCCTAAAATGGCTAGAACGTCAGGCTATACTTACCCTGAACTGTTGTTGATGCGTGCCGAAGGGAGAGCTAGAACAGGTGATTTGGGCGGGGCTTTATCTGACCTAAACTACCTGAGAAAGTTCAGGCATAAAACCGGAACAATAGATTTGGCCAGTATGAGCCAAGATGCGACAATACAAGAGGTAATAAACGAAAGAAGAAGGGAGCTGCCAACAGGTTCTCCAAAACGTTTCTTTGACCTTAAACGCTTCTCTTTGGAAAGCGGTAAAACATGGTGTAAACCGTCCATTACTCATGTTGTTAAGGGTGTTAGCTATACGCAAAACGTAGATTCGGATTTCTTCGTCCTTCCTATCAGTAATGATGTGTTGCGTTGGAATCCGCAATGGGGCATTCCTTTGGATAGCTCACCATGGAGTAGTAATAAGTAGTTTTATGTGTGGAGCAAGGATGTAAAGAACAAAGACTAAAGATATGTTTACTACAGTGAGGCTAAATGTTATTCTTGGCTGTTTTTAAAATCTTTGTTCATTGCTCTTTAAATCTTTGTTCCATGTAAACCCAATAAATATAACCAAAATGAAAAAAGCAATTATAATAGCAGTAGCGTGCTTGCTGTGCTCAAACAAAATGTGGGCAGATGGTCTTATTCAGGTTGATGGTAAGCTTGAAGGCGCCAATGGCGGATACGTTTATTTGATTCGTGGGGGAGAGAAAGACTCGGCCTCGGTGAAAAACGGACAGTTCCATTTTAAAAAGAACTTTGACCGTCCGGATTACTATACCATATCTGCTAATGGAGCCAGCGGACTACGATTTTTTGTATCATCGGCAGGTAAGCTGACGTTTAGCGGAAACGCTGTTTCTATGGCAACAGCCACCGTTGCGGGCGAATGCGTGAAAGATTGGAATGGTTACACAGCACATGTAAAGACTGTTAGTGATAATATTGACCAGCTTAACCGTGAAAAAAGAAAAGAAGGTTTAAGCGCGGATGAGAAAAAAGTAATAGATGGCAAGCTTGAACAGCTGACAGATGAACGTAACACTCAAACTAAGGCGTTTATTATTGCACACCCCAACTCAACGCTTAGCCCTTGCCTTATTGCAAACATGTTTGCTTTTGATGCATCGGCAAAAGCGGCGGCAGAACTTTCTGCACTTTATAATGGGTTAGGCGATAAAGCTAAGCAGTCGTTTTATGGAAAGAAGCTACAGGAAGAGGCCGAAGCAACAGCACGTATAGCCGTAGGCGCTCAAGCCCCCGCTTTTACGCAGCTTGATAGGGATGGAAAAGAGATTTCTCTTGCCGACTACAAAGGAAAGTATGTGATTCTTGACTTTTGGGGTTCGTGGTGCGCGCCCTGTCGTAAAAGCCATCCGCATTTAGTTGAGCTGTATGCAAAGTACAAAGGTGAGAACTTTGATATTCTCGGCTTAGCCGGAAATGAAAAGCCCGAAAATTGGACAAAAGCAATAGAGGAAGACGGCATGACGTGGAGACAGGTTAACGTAAAGGGAAACGACCCTAAGCAAGCCTTACTTAACCTTTACCACATTCGCGCATTCCCAACCAAAATATTAGTTGACCCCAATGGAGTTATTCTATTATACTGCATAGGTAGTGTAGAAGAAATAGACGCTAAGCTAAAAGAAGTGTTTGGTAAGTAGATGTAGGATAATTAATGTGGAAAGCCTCACCGATTTAAATAATGGTGAGGCTTTTTGTTTTGTCAGTATAAATATTAGCACAAACTGCTACCTATTACCCCCAAGCCCCTAAGGAGGGCTTTCTCAACACATAGGCACAGTGGGTACATAGAACACATAGACTTTTCGTATCATGTATCAAGACACACGATACGCCACAAAAAAATAGCACTACAAAGATTGGGAAGAAGAAATTATTTCTTTGCGCCCCTTGCGAAATGCCTTGCGTTCTTTGCGGTAAAAAATAAACAGCCGTTCTAATCCCTTTAAAAAAGTAGCATCTTTTCGCTGTTGTTGTAGGTTATATTTCTCTCTGTGGTTCTCTGTGCCTTCTCCGTGTTCTCTGTGTGATATCTTGCAAAACGTTCAAAAAATAGCTATTCTTGTGGTGTGTTAATAACGCTTACCTTGCTAACCAACCTATTCTACTACTATGAAAGAGCTACTTCTTCTTGGCTTGATAATTCTACCTCTAGCCAACTCCTTTTCTCAAAGTCGCCGCAGCGGTAAACCGTGGACAACCCGTAGCGAGGTAATCGCGCAGAACGGTATGGTATGTTCATCACACCCGCTTGCTACTCAGGTAGGCATTGATATACTTAAAAAAGGCGGAACAGCCATTGATGCTGCTATTGCGGTAGATGCATGCTTAGGCTTAATGGAACCTACCGGAGCGGGTATAGGCGGAGACCTATTTGCTATAGTGTGGGATGCCAAAACCCAGAAGCTATATGGCCTTAACGCCAGCGGACGCTCGCCTAAAAACCTTACGTTGGAGTACCTTAAGCAGCAAGGCTTGAAAAAAATACCCTCGTATGGACCTCTTCCTGTAAGCGTTCCGGGCTGTGTTGACGGTTGGTACGAGCTGCATAAGAAGTTTGGCCGCCTGCCTGTTGCCGATTTGTTACAACCTACTATTGACTATGCGAACAACGGTTTCCCGCTTACCGAGGTTATTGCACCTGCCTTGCAAAGCACCGTTAGCCGTTTTTCTACACAGTATCCCAACGTTAAGGAAACATACGCGCCTAACGGCGAGCAATGGAAAAAGGGCGATGTATTCCGTAATCCCATGCTGGCAAAAACACTTCAACTGATTGCAAAGAAGGGTAGGGACGAGTTCTATAAGGGAAGTATTGCTGTTGCTATTGGTGATTTTATCAAATCGCAGGGAGGTTTCTTATCGTATGAAGATTTGGCTGCGCATGCCTCCGAGTGGGTTGAACCGCTAAGCACCAGCTACCGTGGCTACGATGTGTGGGAACTTCCGCCTAACGGACAGGGTATTGCAGTATTGCAAATGCTCAATATTTTGGAAAGCTATGATATGAAGTCGTTCGGTTTTGGCTCACCTGAGCACATCCATTATTTTGTTGAGGCTAAGAAGCTGGCGTTTGAAGACCGTGCCAAGTACTATGCCGATATGGCTTTTGCGAAAGTACCCGTACAAACGCTTATTAGTAAGGAATACGCTGCCAAACGTCGTGAGCTGGTTAGCGACCGCCGTGCGGCAACCGCGCCACAAGCAGGAACCATTTCAAATACCGATAATACCATTTACCTGACGGTGGCCGATAAGGATGGCAACATGGTATCGTTTATACAAAGCAACTATCGGGGTATGGGTAGCGGTATGGTTCCTTCCGGCTTAGGTTTTATGCTGCAAGATAGGGGAGAGCTGTTCTCGTTGGATGAGTCGCATGCAAACGTTTACGCACCCGGTAAACGCCCGTTCCACACCATTATACCCGCCTTTATAACGAAAGATGGTAAGCCTTTCCTCAGCTTCGGCGTTATGGGTGGCGACTACCAGCCGCTGGGACATGTGCTGATGGTTATGAATATTATAGACTTTGGTATGAACGTACAGGAGGCGGGCGATGCTCCACGCATTGACCACATAGGCTCCTCTTCTCCCACCGGTGAGCAACAAGACGAAGGCGGTGGTAGCGTAGTGTTAGAAAACGGCTTTTCTCCCGAAACGGTTCGCCGCTTGCTGAGCATGGGGCATAAGGTATCTTACGGCTTCGGTAGCGCTTACGGCGGTTATCAGGCAATTATGTACGATGCTGTGCGCAAGATATACCTTGGCGCATCGGAAAGCCGGAAGGACGGGTGTGCTATGGGGTATTAAATGTTCTAACATTTGGAGATTACATGAGTAGTATAGAGTTCAGAAGGATTAAGTTATTCCATTTATTTAGCCCAAATTTTTCTGTAAGCAATAATGCTATTTATGGTGCTAAATTCATTATTCTTAATTCTTTACTCCTAATTCATCTATCCCTTTGCGGTTAAAAACTTTTTACTTACCTTTGCGGCTCAATTTTTAATCCAACAAATTAAAACGTAAACAATTATGTCAAACCACTACGAAACCGTTTTCATTGCAACTCCCGTTTTGTCTGAAGGCCAGATGAAGGAAGCGGTAAAAAAGTTTCGTGACGTTATCACCGAAAATGGCGGTGAAATAGTGCACGAAGAAGATTGGGGCTTGAAAAAGCTAGCCTACCCAATCCAAAAGAAGTCCACCGGGTTTTACTACCTTTTGGAGTTTAAATCTGAAGGTGATTTAGTTGACAAGCTTGAAACGCAGTACCGTCGTGACGAGCGTATTATCCGTTTTCTGACATTCAGAATGGATAAGTATGCTGTTGAGTACGCGGCAAAACGTAGAGCAAACAAAGGTGAACAAAAGTAAGCGTAAAAAGTCATGAGTACAGTAAACCAAAGCGAAATAAGATATTTAACACCTCCTACCGTTGAGGTGAAAAAGAAGAAATACTGCCGCTTTAAGAAAGCGGGTATCAAGTATGTAGATTATAAGGATCCCGAATTTTTGAAGAAATTCTTAAACGAACAGGGTAAAATTCTTCCCCGCCGTTTAACCGGAACCTCTTTGAAATTTCAGCGAAAAGTATCGCAAGCCGTTAAGCGTGCACGTCACCTTGCCTTGCTGCCGTTCGTAACCGATATGTTGAAGTAAACGAATAGGAGAGACACAGTAATGGAAATCATACTAAAGCAAGACGTAGCAAACTTGGGTCACAAAGATGATATCGTAACCGTAAAGAACGGTTATGCTACCAACTACCTAATTCCCCAAGGTTTTGCAACAATGGCAACCCCTTCAGCAAAGAAGGTACATGCCGAAAACATGAAGCAACGTGCCCACAAGGAAGCCAAAATTCGCGAAGAGGCGATTGCATTGGCCGGTAAGCTTGAAGGTGTTACGATAACCGTTGGCGCAAAGACCAGCACAACCGGTAAAATCTTCGGTTCGGTTAACAACATTCAGCTAGCTGAAGCATTGGCTGAGAAGGGATTTGACGTTGACCGTAAAAACATCACTATTCTTGGTGAAGATAACATTAAGGAAGTGGGAACTTACGAAGCAAGCATTAAGCTTCACCGTGAAATAAAAGCAAACATTAAGTTTGAAGTAGTTTCAGAGTAACCCTCTTAGTGAATGGTGAAAAGTTAATAGTTAATAGTAAAAAGCCCTGCATATTTGCAGGGCTTTTTCTTTTTTTACTTTATGCAAGCACGTCATTGCAAGCGGAGTTAAGCAATCTGTTTATTCAAGAGATTGCTTCGGCATAGAACGCTTCGCAATGACACGTTTATTCGTAGCAGTTATAGAGTTTACGCTATTTACTATCATTCACCTTAACAGCCTGCTAATATCTAACTACCACATAATCCTTATGTACTGTTCCATCGGTAAGCGATACTAGAACATAGTAGTAGGTTCCGGGTAGTATCTTTTTTCCTTTCTGAACTCCTGAGTTAGCCGTTCCATCCCAATCGTTCTGATAGTTGTCGGAGCTGTAGCATAATGTTCCTGAACGATCAAATACCTTTAGCGTGTACGTTGATTCACTATTCAATACCATCTTAAAGTAATCATTAAACCCGTCATTATTTGGGCTAAAGCCTTGGGGGGCTTCCGGGCTACTATAAACCGTTATGGTAGCCCTATCACTATACGAGTTCTGGACGGTAGTTGCGATAATGGTAACAGAAATTTTAGCGCCGTTGGCATTTCCTGCTCTTATTGCGGTAACCTTGCCTAGCGTATCAACTTTAACGTAAGTATTGTCGGAGCTTGTCCACTTCACCTTTTGGTTTGCCGCATTGCTTGGCGATACAGCCGCTTTTAAGGTAATGCTTTGCCCTATCATCAGGTTTAAGTTTTTCGGAGAAACCGTTATTCCGTTAACCAAAGGTAGTACTGCAATAGGTAAGTTTGCCGATATTGTTCCGTCGGAGCTTGTTGCTACGACTATAGCTGTTCCTTCAGCTAAAGCGGTAACATACCCTAGCGCATTTACTTTGAGCACCATTTCGTCACTGCTTTTCCATGTCAAGGTTTTATTTGCAGCATCGGGCGGGTTGAACGTAGGGGTGATTTGATACCTATCTCCAACTGACAGGGTTAAATCTTTGGGCGAAAGCGAAAGACCCGAAAGAGGAGTTGCAATAACGGTTGCTGTGGTGGTTGCTATATATCCTCCGTCACGTGTGGTTGCCGTAAACCGTACGGTTCCCGCTTTAATTCCGAGCATTTCTCCTCTAGAGTTAACGCTTACAACGCTAGGATCACTACTTGTCCATGTTATTCGTTGGTCGAAAGCATCATTGGGGATAATAAGGTTGGTTTGCTTTACTGTTCGTCCTACATACAACGTAAGCGATGATGGAAGTGAAATTCCTTTTACTGAAACGTATGGTGCCAGCGCTTTCGCAGCGTTCAGTAATCCGGATCCCATGTACATATAGTAGTCCGGATCCCATGTTGACATATCGGTAGTTGAGGCTTCCAAACGCCGTCGGAGCGTGTCAGATGAGTAACGATTATTGCCATACTTTGATAGTATTAAAGCGGCAACACCCGAAACGTGAGGGCAGGCCATAGACGTTCCCTGCATGTATGCGTATTGGTTGTTAGGAATCGTACTGTATATTTCCGATGCCAAATTAATATTCGTTCCTCCCGGAGCAGAGAGTGTAATCCAGCTGCCGTAGTTGGAGTAGTAGGCTCGTTTGCCTGAGGGACCTACAGCCCCAACGGCAATTGTTTCCGGAAAGGCGGCCGGATACCATAGCGAATTATCACTGCTGTTTCCGGCAGAGAATATGACTATACCCCCATTCATGGGAGCATCCGGTTTCGGGTTGCCTTGTGCATCTTTTCCGGCTTCTGAGATAAAGTAATCTATAGCATCACGATCTATTTGGTTGTAGGCTCCCGGAGTAGTGTAGCCCCAGCTGTTTTGTGCAATTATGGCACCATTATCAGCAGCATATACAAAAGCAGGGGCTGCCGATACTGCTACAGCTCCGCTAAATATTTGACATGACATTATTTTTACCCCCGAATTGGCGTCGGAACCTCCTGCAATACTACTAATGCCAACCCCGTTATTGTTGCTTGCGGCAATAATCCCTGCAACATGAGTTCCGTGATTACCGGGAGATATCTTACCCGTTTTTAGCGCAAAGTTGAACCCGTATATGTCATCAGCGTATCCGTTACCATCGTTATCAACTTTGTCATCCCGTGTTTCTTTGGGATTTACCCACATGCTGGCAGTTAAATCTTGGTGTGTATAGTCAACCCCTTCATCCATTACGGCTACAATTACATTAGGTTTTCCTTGTGCAATGTTCCATGCATCTAACATGTGAATATCAACGTTGGCCACAGAGCCGGGAACGCTGCCTATATTGCTGAAACCCCATTGTTGCGGAAAGCTGGGATCATTTGGTGCTGCTAGCCGTTGAATTGGTTGCACCTTTGTTATTTCATCACCTTTTGATGCAATTTTATACATAGGTTCGGCATAAACAACACCTTCGGAGGCACAAAATTCGCCTGCTGCAGCATAAGGGTCGGCGTTTTCATCAATGGTTAGATCGTACCATAAGTTGAGCCCGTACTTTTTATGTTTCTCTTCATAGCTTCCGGCATTTGGAAATACTCTTACAGCTCCGGTTATATTGTATTTTTGGCTTAGCGCATCAAACTTTGTGATACCAACGCTTAAGGGTTGGCTGGTTGTTGACATTTTTCGAATATTTGATGTGTTAATAATATTCTCCGATGCCATTTTTATTCTAATAATTCCTGTTTGCATGTGCATACTCATTTCTTGCGCTTGTACTATATAAGTATAGGCGCAAGTAAATAGCACGGTTGCTATCATTTGTTTTAGTGTATTTCTTGTGATTTTCATTATCTGAAACTAGTGTGTTAGTAGGTTTGGTTGTTGTAGAAAATACAACCTCTAAACAGAGTAAGCTGTAAAAATGTTTACGCTAAATATGTGCAGGTTGCTATATAATAACAATCTGTCTATGAAAGTTGTTACATAAGGAGCTTCGTTTTATAGTAAACAAAATGAAGATGAAACCTTGCATCTTATAAAATTGTATATTTGTCTTATAATAAATCTAAAGGTCTCATGGATACAGCAGGAATCACGGCGAAGGAAAGAGCACAGGTATGGCTTAACGAGCCCTATGATGTTGAAACTCGCCGACAAGTAAAGGAGCTTATGGATAGTAACCCAAAAGAGCTGGATGAATGCTTTTATAAGAGTTTGGAATTTGGAACAGGTGGCTTGCGCGGTATTATGGGTGTAGGCACTAACCGTATGAATAAGTACACGGTGGGAATGGCTACACAAGGTTTGGCCAACTATCTGAAAAAAGAGTTCCCCAATCAAGAGGTAAAAGTCGCCATTGCTTATGATTGTCGTAACAACAGCCGCTATTTTGCTGAAATTACGGCTGATGTATTCGCGGCTAACGGCATTGTAGCGTACTTATTTGAATCGTTGCGACCAACGCCTGAGCTCAGCTTTGCTATACGTATGTTGGGTTGTAAAAGCGGGGTAGTAATTACGGCATCTCATAATCCGAAAGAATATAACGGCTATAAAGCTTATTGGGAGGACGGTGCACAGGTTACTCCGCCTCATGATAAGAATATTATTGATGAAGTGAATAAGCTGCAAAGCATTAGTGAGGTGAAATTTAACGGTGATAAGAAGTATATACATTCGATAGGTAAAGAGGTTGATGATACATACCTGAGTAAGCTGCACAGCCTTTCACTTTCTCCCGATTGTATTGCCAAGCATCGGGATATGAAAATTGTTTACACTCCGCTTCACGGAACGGGTGTAGAGCTGGTTCCCAAGGCGCTTCACTTATTCGGATTCAGAAATGTTATTCATGTCCCTGAGCAGGATATTCCGGATGGGAATTTCCCTACTGTTAAATCTCCCAATCCTGAAGAATCATCCGCGCTAAAAATGGCAATGGATAAAGCCGATGAGGTTGGTGCGGAACTCGTAATGGCTACCGACCCTGATGCAGACCGTGTTGGGATTGCCGTAAGAGATTTAAATAATAAAATGGTGCTGCTTAACGGCAACCAAACGGCATCATTGTTGATATACTACCTGCTATCGCAGTGGAAGGGGAACGGTAAGCTAACGGGAAACGAGTATATTGTAAAGACCATAGTTACAACGGATCTTCTTACAAAAATAGCGGATAGCTACGATGTGCAGAGCTACAATGTGCTTACGGGCTTTAAGTATATAGCCGAGGTTATCCGTCATAATGAAGGAAAGAAGGTGTTTATTGGCGGGGGAGAGGAAAGCTACGGTTACTTGGTTGGCGAGTATGTTAGAGATAAAGATGCTGTGATGAGCTGTGCCATGATTGCTGAGGCTGCCGCTTGGGCAAAAGAGCAGGGAAAAACCTTGTATGAGCTATTGATTGATATATACGTGCAGTACGGTTTCTTTAAAGAGCATTTAGTCTCAATTACCGAAAAGGGAAAAGATGGATTAGCAGCCATTCAGGCAACAATGAAGCGTTTCCGTTCGGAGCATCCGCAAACAATTGGTGGAGCCAAAGTGGTGCTGATACATGATTACTTAAGTTCGGAAACTATAGACTTGGTGAGCGACATGCGTTACGTTATTAACCTGCCTAAATCAGATGTTTTGCAGTTTGTTACACTTGATGATTCGGTTATATCCGTTCGCCCTTCAGGTACTGAGCCTAAAATTAAGTACTACATAGGGGTACGAACGGAGTTACCTTCTGCCAAAGATTTTGACAAGATGAGTGTTGAGGCTGATAAGAAAATTCAACGGATAGTTAAGGAGCTGGGCTTGTAGAAGCAGACTGCCTAAAAGTATTAGAACACAGATAACGCAGATTATACAGCTATTCGCAGTTGGCATATCTGTAAAGATCTGCGTTTTCGGAATAATGTCTTTAGAAAAGGCCGAGATGTAGTTTTCTATGCATAAGTAACCCCGCAGGGGTTGAACAACAATAACCCCGTATGCAATACGGGGTAGCCGGGATAAGGTTAAAATTGAGCAGGGAGCACTACCCTTCTTTAAAAGAAAGGGTAGTGCTCCCTGCTCAATGAAGCTCAATCGCTTTCTGCTGTGGGTTGCACCCACGGTTATTTATATTCAGCCCGCTTCGGGGCTGCCTTTTCTTCAAATCTGCTTACTGGGCTTTCATTACAACTCCAATACCTTTCTTACCATCCATTTTTATGATTATGGGTTTCCCAAACTGTACATACCTTAAAAATTGTCCGTCATAAATAGCAGGTTGTTGTTCTAAGTAGGCAAGGTCGTAGTGTCCGTCTTCCTTGTAAGGGTTAACGGTAAAGTAGCCTATGCGGAAAGAGGTGAGGTTATGGAAAAAGTGAGTACCCTGGCTGGGGTCAATACGGTAGTTCTCAAGTCCGGCTTCGACAATAGCTCGTGCGGCAGATATTTGCGCCCACTTTACAGGGATACCCAGCCACGGGTCGCTGGAGCCCCAGCGTCCGGGACCAACCAGTACGTAATGACGGCCTTCTTTCTGTAATTTTTTATTCAGCTGTTCCAGCTCTTCTGCAATTTGGCGACTATTGGCGGGATCGAAGCTTCCCGGTTTTACGTAAATAAAATCGTGTACATCGTCAATAATACCATTACCAAGTACCCTTGCCGATTTAATTATGGTTTGTGATTCGGGAAGTGCGGACAAATCCTCTACAACAACCTCGTTATTTTCTACAATAGGTCGTATTTGTAAAAGGTAGAAAGTGCTCGGCTCCGGCTCGTTTTTATCATTCAGCTTTACGGCAAATTCAATTTCAACGGGATGCCCCATTTCATGTTGTCCGATTTCGAGTACCGTTTGTAGAATTTCGGCTAGCGGGAACTGTTTGTATTTTAGAATCCCTGCAAAAGTTACCAGCTTACGTCCTCCGTTATGTAATCCGTCGCGAATAATTTTGTCGTTGGGGTCGTAGGTAGAAATAAGCGGGAAAAGTGTCCCATCCTCTTCGGCTGTATTCAAATCTAGCGTTAGTAAATCGGCCGTATCATCAACTGATGGATAGAACGAAGATGGGTCAAGATTTAGCGCATAGAACGAAGTTTGCGTTTCTTTTAATGCAATGGACAGGTCGCTTGTCTGCAGAATTTTTTCCGGATGTTTTGGGGAAAAGCGCAAGCTGAGCTTGCCGTCAACAACCTGTTTACCGAGTCCCAATGCAACGTTGGCAACGCCATCTTCGGGTTGCTCAGAGTTAATAGGGTAAAAATTGATAGAACGTGCTACACCTGAGAATGAAGGATAGTAATGGTTTTGATAAGTATTGCCAACCACTTCTTGCAGCACAATAGCCATTTTTTCCGAGTCGATAACGTTAGAGGTAGCCGTCATATATGCTTTGCTGTTCTGGTAAAATACCGACGCGTACACCGCTTTAATGGCGTTGATTAGCATGTTTACCATATTCTCCTTGTTGCTGTCGTAAGGAATCATATAGGTAGAGTAAACCCCTGCAAAAGGTTGGTAGTACGAATCTTCTAGCATACTTGAGGAGCGTACGGCTATGGGTTTACTTATTGCTTCAAAAAAAGCAAGAAAATCCTCTTTGTATTGTGGTGGAAATTCTGCCTTCAGAAAGTATTGCAACATTTCCTCATCGCTAACAGGTGAAAGTGCCGTAGGATATAGATTGTTGCGTTCCATAAACTCATCGAAAATGTCGGTGCAAATAACAACCGTTTTAGGTAATGCTATTTGCGCGTTATATTTTTCGAAAGCTTCGAGTGATGTATTACGCTTAATCAGCGCGTCAAGAAAGGCTAAACCGCGCGCTTTTCCGCCCATAGACCCTGAGCCGATACGGGCAAAGTTGGAGTATTGGTCAAAGCGGTCACGCTGGAATACGGCAACCACTCCGCGATTTTTAACTTTACGGTACTGTACAATGGCGTCGAACAATGCTTGGCGGGCATCAGTTAAGTTGCTGAAATCATCCAATGTCATAGTACGTATGAATTCGGCCAACGGAAACATGGCTCGAGAATACAACCATTTTGAAACGTGGTTTTGAGAGAAGTGGTAAACAATAGTAGCATCGGGTAGTTGAAATACCAAGTGCTGTAAATCTTTCAGGTTTTTTGCACGTGCAACTTCCAGCTTTGTTTTCGGGTCGCGAAAAATGAAGTCGCCAAACCCGAAGTTATCCAGCATTTGTTGTCGCAGCTGTTGAGGCAACGTTTTAGAATTTTTATCAATAAAGGTTACATGTAGTTTTTCCGCTTCCGTTGCATTTTCCGCTTCCGATGATTGAAGAATGTAAGGAACCAGCTTATCAACACCCTTAATCTGTCGGCAGAGCGCTATACCGGCGTGCTTATTTTTTTTATCGTGCTGCGTAAAGCTAACATCAGATATTATACCTAGTATGTTGTTTTGGTACCGGGTATATATTTGCCAAGCCTCTTCGTAGTTACGGGCTAGTAGTATTTTCGGTCGTCCGCGCATACGGAGCATTTGCTGGTGGGCGTTAAGCGCTTCCGTCATAAACGAGCGCGATTGCTGGAAGATGAACTTGTACAAGTAGGGTAGGATAGAGGAGTAGAAGCGAATGGAATCTTCTACAAAAAGCAAAACCTGTACACCTACGCTTTCCACATCTTCCTGTACGTTCATTTTATCTTCTATCAGCTTAATAATAGCCAATAGCAAATCGGTATTGCCCAGCCAGCTGAATACATAATCGATGGCGCTTAAATCTTCTTTTCCGATACGTAGCGATACCTCTCGGGAGAAAGGGGTAAGTACAACGATAGGAATATCACTATATCGCTGTTTGATGTGTTTGGCAATGCTGAAAATATCTTTTTCATCGCTATCGGACATGACAATGATGAGGTCGAACTCTATTTGTTCCAGCTCTTCAAAGGCTTCAGCTTCGGTATATACCTGAGTAAAGCGTGGGGGATAGCGAAGGTTAAGCGAAGCATACTCGTTGAACAGCTGCTCTTCTATTCGTCCGTCTTCTTCCAGTATAAACGCATCATAACGGCTGGAGAGCATCAGCACGTTGTAGATGCGGTGCTTCATCAAATCGGCAAAAGAAGTATCCTTAAAGTATAGCTGCTTAATATTAGGGGTAGGCATAAGTTGCTTGTTTTTGCGAAGATAAAAAAATCTGGGCATTTGTGTAAGAGGAATAAGGTTAAAAAATGCACGTCATTGCGAGCGAAGCGAAGCAATCTACTTAATTCAAGAGAATAGATCTCTTCGAAAAATACTTAACTACTCGTTTTTGTTTTCTTCCCGCTATTACAAGTAACCCCAATGGGTTGAACAACAATAACCCCGTATGTAATGCGGGGTAGTGGAGCAGAAGTTAAGGTGGCGCAGGGAGCACCATCCTTCTTTAGAAAAAAGCTAGTGCTCCCTGCGTAATCGAACTCACCGGCATATACCGTGGGTTTACACCCACGGTTATTCATATTCAGCCCCATTCGGGGCAGCCGTTACTTCCAATCCATATTATTTGGAAAAGGTATTTCCCGAAGAAGTCTATTGCTTCGCTTCGCTCGCAATGACGTATTTTCACCGGCGTGTGTTTGCATTGCATAAAAAACGAAAGGAGGGCACCACCCCTCCTTTCTCACCTAACCTAAATTACCTATGAAAAAAACCACTCGTGTTTTCTTGTTGCAAATGTATATCGTCAATGGGTTAAGCCGCGCAAAGCAGCGTTAAACAGCCGTAATAAGCGAGAATATTTTGTTATATAGTGTAATGCTGCATAAAAAACGAAAGGAGGGCACCACCCCTCCTTTCTACCTAACCTAAATTACCTATGAAAAAACCACTTGTCGTGTGTTTCTTGATGCAAATGTAAGAGCTCAACAAGCTAAGCCGACCAAAGTAGTGCTAAAGAGTTATAGCAAACACGGTATTTTTGTTATTTAGTGTTTTTTTCGCTGTGCTGATGTTCGGCATCCGCATTTCTGAAAACAAGACCATCGCCAAAGTAGTCAACAATTACATGGCTATCGCGGTGAATTTCGCCTTTCAATAGCTGCTTCGATAGCTCATTCAGCAGCTCTCGTTGCAGTACACGCTTAACCGGGCGAGCGCCATACACAGGGTCAAATCCTTTGTCGGCAATGTAATCAATAGCGTAGTCAGTCAGCTCAATGCTTATTTCTTTTTCTTTCAACATACCTACGGCTTGGTTTACCTGCAGTATTACAATCTTTCTAATATCTTCCTTGCTGAGCGGTAAGAACATTAGTATTTCGTCAATACGGTTGATGAATTCCGGACGAACGGTTTGTTTCAATATATCAATAACCTCTTCTTTTGTGTCTTCAACTATCTTAGCCGTATTATCATTATTCAGCTTAGAAAAATTCTCCTGAATAATGTGTGAGCCAACATTCGAGGTCATTATGATAGCTGTGTTCTTAAAGTTTACGGTACGTCCCTTATTATCCGTCAAACGCCCATCATCCAATACTTGTAAAAGTATGTTGAACACATCGGGGTGCGCCTTTTCAATTTCATCAAGCAGCACAACAGAGTAGGGTTTATGACGAACGGCTTCCGTCAGCTGTCCACCTTCATCATATCCTACGTAACCCGGAGGAGCACCAACTAAACGCGATACCGAGTGACGCTCCTGATATTCGGACATGTCTATACGTGTCATCATGTTCTCATCGTTAAACAAGAACTCGGCAAGCGCTTTAGCCAGCTCGGTTTTTCCTACTCCGGTAGTTCCTAAGAACAGAAACGAACCAATGGGACGTTTCTGGTCTTGCAATCCGGCGCGACTCCTGCGTATGGCGTCGGATACAGCTTCAATAGCTTCGTCCTGACCTACAATGCGCTGATGCAGCTCATCCTCCATGTGCAACAGCTTCTCGGTTTCGCTTTGCAGCATGCGGCTTACCGGAACACCCGTCCACTTTTGTACTACCTCGGCAACCGACTCTGCCGTTACTTCTTCATTTATTAACGACAGCTTACTGCTGTTTTCTTTTTCTTTAATCAGCGTTTCATTCTCCAGCTCAGCTTCACGAATTTTTCCGTAACGAATTTCAGCAACTAATCCGTAGTCTCCACGTCGTTCGGCATCTTCTGCTTGCAGCTTCAAATCTTCAATCAGCTGACGATTTTTCTGAATCTTGTCCAGCCTGTCTTTTTCTTGCTGCCATTGGGCGCGTAAACGGGTTCGCTCGTCATTCAGCTCGCTTATTTCTTGCGAAAGTGTTTCTACCTTCTTCGTGTCCCCCTCACGTTTAATAGCTTCCCGTTCAATTTCCAGCTGACGTATTTTGCGGTCGAGCTCATCAATGTTTTCGGGTACAGAGTTCATTTCCAACCGGAGCTTTGCGGCCGCTTCATCAATCAGGTCAATTGCCTTGTCGGGCAGAAAGCGTGATGTGATGTAGCGTTGAGACAGCTCTACGGCTGCTATAATAGCTTCGTCTTTAATACGTACCTTGTGGTGATTTTCGTAGCGTTCCTTTAATCCGCGCAGGATGGAAATAGCATCGGGCCCTGACGGTTCGTCAACCATTACGGTTTGGAACCGGCGTTCGAGCGCCTTATCCTGCTCAAAATACTTTTGATACTCGTTAAGCGTGGTTGCACCAACAGCACGCAAATCACCACGTGCTAACGCGGGTTTCAGAATATTGGCGGCGTCCATTGCGCCGTCGCTCTTTCCTGCGCCAACCAGCGTATGTATTTCGTCAATAAATAAAATTACATCGCCGTTGGAAGAGATTACTTCTTTTACCACGGATTTCAGACGTTCCTCAAACTCACCTTTATACTTCGCTCCGGCAATGAGCGCTCCCATATCAAGCGAGTAGATTTGCTTTGTTTTCAGATTTTCGGGAACATCGCCTGTAATAATACGGTGCGCAATACCTTCGGCAATGGCTGTTTTTCCAACTCCCGGTTCGCCAACCAGTATGGGGTTGTTTTTAGTACGGCGGGAAAGAATTTGCAGTACACGGCGAATTTCTTCGTCACGCCCAATAACAGGATCGAGCTTACCAAGCCTTGCCTGCTCGTTTAGGTTAATGGCAAAGCGGTTGAGCGCATCGAAGGTGTCTTCCGCCGTTTGGCTGTTTACCTTTGAGCCTTTCCGTAGCTCGGAAATGGCCAACTTCAGCTCCTTTTCGCTAATACCGATGTCTTTCAGTAGGCGTGATACGTTATCGCCCGTTACGAGCAGCCCCAGTAACAGGTGCTCAACGGAAATAAACTGGTCGCCCATTTCTTTGGAGTATTCAAGGGCTTTTTGAAGGCTACGGTTAGCGCTTCCGGTAAAGTACGGGTCGCCACCCGAAACTTTAGGGTATGCTTGTACCTGCTTATCAACGGAGGCGTCAAGGGTAGCTTGATTTATTCCCAGCTTGCCGAAAAGGTAGGAGATTACATTTTCGCTCTCCTTTTCCAACGCCTTATATATATGCCCCGTATCAATAGCCTGATGCCCCATGCCTTGAGCGATTTCTGCGGCTGCCTGAAGCACTTCTTGTGATTTGATGGTAAAGTTATTGTTGTTCATATTCGGTTCTCTTTTTACCCTTTATATATAACAACAAATCGGCCAAAGTTCTTCTTCGGAAATTTTGACCGATTTAATAGAATTTATGCGACAAATTGTCACAAAGCGCAACGTGTCTCTAAAGGGGCTGTCTTTTACCACATAGGTACCATCTTTTCTAGAAGAAGGTATAGTGCTCCCTGCGCAACCCAAGTATTTGATCGACTACTCCGCATTTCATACGGGGTTATTATTGTTCAACCCCTTTGGGGTTGTGTTTATGGAAGGTCTAGCTATAAAAGATGTTTGCTATAGCCTGTGTTACTCAGCTATGGTAATGGCTACATATCTGAACCGACTTGTCCAGTCATCCTCATCGTCCTCTTCTTGCCAGCCAAGGCGAAAGTAAAGCGTATTGTCTATCCAAAATTGGTTGAAAATGTAGTCGGTTCTTCCTGTATATACTTCGTAAGGAGCACTATATTCCATAATATTATACAGGTCGCACAGCCTTTCGAAACGCTTTTGCGCAAGGTTGTACCTTTCAATTTTATACTCTACGTTGTCTTGCCCGGAGTGAAGCCCGGTTATTCTAAAACGCCCGTTTGATGAGAAGGCGGAGTATTCCGGGTTATAGGCATCTTCTCCCGTGTCAACAAAGAACGCTTGGTCGCTGCTATGGCCACCGTAGTACATTATAATACGTTCGCCGGGGTAGTATCCTATAAATCCGTCGCTTTCATCAATAATTACTCGAAACTTGTTTTTTCGCCTTACCTCCCGAAGCGAATATTCCTTTAGCGAGTCGGTTCCATATACACTATAAGCTAGTGAATACTCTTTACCCAACATTCTTTCAACCTTTACTATATCGGTTTCCCGTTGTGACGGTGCTACATACCCTATTTTATGCAAGCGGTTAAACTCGTTTTTGGGAATGCGTTGTATCCGATAGCTTATACCATTGCAGCTGATAGCTGTATCAATAAGCATATCCAACTCCTCCGGAGGCATGGCTAAGCATGGCTTGGTAGAGCATAATGTGAGTAATAGTAATATGGCTAAAGAGAATTTTCTCATGGCTCTAAAGAAATTTTACAGGTGCTATTTTACGGTAATGCTCCACCATGTGTTATCGCAAGCGTACTGAGCAATGTATAGCGTGTTGTTGTCCCAGTAAAAGTTACCATTCTGTACGCTGAGTAGAGAAGAAAGGTTGGCTATTGTGCAAAACTTTTTTTGCTTGCGGTGGTATGTTTGTAGAAAATATACGGTGTTATCGGTGCTATTGTCTTCCCACACCCTTAACTTTTTTGATGGCGAGTAGTACAGCCCATTCGGGTCTGGCTCATACTCTCCGGTTAAGGCGTTGAAGAACCAATGAGTGGAACCGTTGGAAAGCTCAACGGTGTTTTCTTCGGGGTAGTATCCCTCAAGCTGCCTGCCATCTCTAAAGATTAGCATCATTCCGTTTTTGCAAGTAAGGCGGTCAATGTAGGTGTATGCAGTATCCCATCTATAGGTTGTGGTACGTATGGCAAACTTTCCTCCAACCATAGCTGTAACAGAGTCGGTATTCTTACCAACTTTACGAGGTGTTCGGAACTCATACTTTTCCGATTGAAGATTGAGTAACTCCCACTTTGCTCTGGGCTCATAATGTACAAGCACCTTGAAGCCGTTATTTACAACAGTAGTATCTGCTCCTGTGTGTAGAAAATATTGCGCGGATAGTAAGTTTGATAGGTGAAGAAGACAAATGAAGAGGGAGAGTGGTTTAAGGTTCATGTTTTCTTTCAAGTCTATTTACTTATAGGTGTATTGCTGTAAATGTAGTAAATTTTGAATAGATGCTGTTGTGTGGATAAATAAAAAGCGGCATTTGCAAATCAATCATGGTCGGAAGATTTTTATATAATAGTTTCCAGCCACTTGAGACACCTGCTATCGTCCTGAAAGGACAACTTAGTTCAGCCCAACGCAAACGAAGTGGCGCGTTGGGATAGCGTGCGAAAAGTTGACTGCACCCTGAAAGGGTAACTTATATGGCTATCTCTTTTAAGCCGCCCTTTCAGGGCGTAGTAAGCTAGGGGGGTGTCATTTTCCCAAGGCGTTGCCATTGGGCTGAACCGAGTTTACGAGCTCACCGAAGGTAAATAAGCTGGTCTTCCAAACCGACAATTAAAAACAATAAGTAACTGTTTAAATTTCACTCACCAATTTTGCTTGGCCGCACCAACGCCTTTATGCAATCCTGCTGCTATTATCTTTATGGGGTTGCAATAAAGCTCTGTAACACGTTTTCTTCCTTCTTTTTGGCGCCCCAACGGCGAAGCCCTCACGAATGCCATAGCATATAAAAAGCTATGAGTAAAAAGAACCAAAAAGGGCTGACGAGCCAAACTCGCTCCGTCTCCGACTGCGCTCAAACAGCGCCTCGCCGAATAAGGACTTTTCTTTCATAGCGGAATTACATTCCGCACGGGCTATTCAGCTTTAGCAAGAAAAACTTGCATACAGCTTACTAGCGCATGGCCGGACGGCGTTCCTTCGGAGCGCAGGCTAACCCATGGAAAACGGCTAGCGTCGGGCGGTCTTGATTTTTTGCCTACTTTTACTCACAATTGTTTTTATATTTTTGTGTTCATGAGGGCTTCGCCGTTGTATCAAGACAAAAGTAGGGAGAAAAAATGCTTACCTACAGCTGCTACTAACGTGAAGCACTGCTTATAAATACTACATGTATCAAATTTAAACAGTTTCTAAGTTCATTGCTAATAATTTGAAATCTTCCGACCACGACTGATTGCAAGTGTCGCTTAGCGTTAACTTTGTTTTCTATAGTTAGGATATTACCATAGTTTGAACTTTGTAAACGATTTCCATTTGCCGTCAACGTATAAAAGTTCTCCCAGCTTATATCCAATGGTGTCGTTACTTTTTGGGGAGGCAAATAGCCCGAAAGGCTCTTGAATTAAAATATCCTTACAATTGGGAGATAACGGCTCGGAATATAGCTTGCTATCAAATCCGATAAACTGTAAATCATCCAAAATTCCGTTTTTTTCAAGTGATAGAGCATAGCTATACAATGTTTGGGTGTACATGGATATGGCACTGTCTACAGCATGCGGATATTTTTTTAGCCCTTCAGGATAACCGCGATAGCTGCAACTGTGAGCCTCCATATACTTTGCAGTGCCTTTATCAGGAAGTATTGCTGTAACGAATTTTTTAATTTTTGCCTTGTCTTTTGATTTCAGGGCAGCAAGGCTTTCACGGTACAGCTGTTCCGTATCGTTAAATCCGTTGTTACTGCATGCGGTAAAGCACAAAGCAAGTACACCGCAACCAATAAATGATTTTATTGAATGTTTCATATTCAACTTTTGTTAGGTGTTGGAAAAGGGTTGTGCAGATTTTGCCGAAGCTATTCCCCTCTCCAATTAGGAGAGGGGTTAGGGGAGAGGTTTACTAGTACGGTCTTTCGTCCTTACCTTCATAGAAGTTTACAAAGGCACGGTTTACCGTACGCATTCCACCGGGAGTGGGGTAGTTGCCGGTAAAGTACCAGTCGCCCGTATCATTGGGACAAGCGGTATGCAGGCCTTCTATTGATTGGAATACCAGCTCTACTTCAGCTGTTACATCATCATCGGTAAGCATGGCTGCCATTTTTTGCGATAGCTGTTTGGCGGTAAACGGTTCGTATATACGTTTTACGCAGTTTACCATTTCTTCGGCAGGTAGCTCCAGCTGCTGCTTACATTCGTGATATACCTCGTCAATTAAGGAGGCTTGTCCGCTTTCCTTGAGTAGCTCAATGGCTGCACGGAAGGCAGCAAACTCGTTCATGCGGCTCATATCAATACCGTAACAATCGGGGTAACGTATTTGCGGACATGAGCTGACAATGACAATTTTCGTAGGGTCAAGCTTATCGAGTATGCGAATAATGCTTTGCTTCAAGGTAGTTCCGCGTACAATAGAATCGTCAATAATTACCAGCTTATCAATACCACGGCGGATAACGCCGTAGGTAACATCGTACACGTGCTCTACCATATCGTTGCGTGATGCGCCTTCGGTGATAAAGGTACGCATCTTTACGTCCTTTACTGCCAGCTTCTCTACGCGCGGGCGTTCGGTAATTATCTCCCACAGCTCTTCAGACGATAGTAGCTTTCCGGCCTCCATAACGCGGCGATGCTTATCGCGCAGCATATAGTCTTCAACGCCTTTAACCATACCGTAAAAAGCCGATTCGGCAGTGTTGGGAATGTAAGAAAAGACAGTGTTCACCACATCGTAGTCAATAGCTTCGAGTATTTGCGGTGTGAGCTGTTCTCCCAAGCGTTTACGCTCGCGGTAAATATCCTTATCTGTTCCACGCGAGAAGTAGATACGTTCAAACGAACAGCTTCTACGTTCCTGCGGTTCACGAATTTTTTCTATGTGGTAGCTACCGTCATTACCAACAATAATAGCGTGTCCGGGTGGCACCTCTTGTATCTCGGCGGTTTTAAGCCGGAAAGCAGTTTGAATTACCGGGCGCTCTGATGCCACTACCACTATTTCATCGTCGGCATAGTAGAATGCGGGACGAATCCCGTTGGGGTCACGTACTACAAAACAGCTGCCGTTGCCTACTAACCCACCAATAACGTATCCGCCATCAAAACGGTGTGTTGCGTCTCGAAGAATGTTGCCTACGTTCAGCTCTGCTGCTACATGTTCGGCTATGTTTTTTTTATCAAGCCCTTGTTCCTTGTAGTGGTGGTAAATACGTTGGTTTTCCTTATCAAGAAAGTACCCGATTTTTTCAAGCACGGTAACGGTATCCGAACGGTCGCGCGGTTGTTGCCCAATCTCTACCAAGTTGTTGAAAATAACATCGGCATTGGTAAGGTTGAAGTTTCCGGCTAGCACAAGATTACGTGAAAGCCAGTTGTTGGAGCGCATTACAGGGTGAACGTACTCAATAGAGTTTCCACCATAAGTGCCGTAGCGTAAATGTCCTAACAGCAATTCTCCGGCAAAGGGGCTAAGCGCCTTGGCTTCTTCAGCGCTAAGATTTGTTGATATTACAGCGTTGATATGGTCAAAAACATCGCGAATAGGAGCTTTCGAGTTAGAGCGAAAACGATCGATGTATGGTTTTCCCAATTCCGGGTTTAGCTTCAAGGAGGCTACTCCGGCGCCGTCTTGTCCTCGGTTATGCTGCTTTTCCATGAGCAGGTACAGCCGCTCAATTGCATAAGTCCAAGAACCATATTTTTTTTGGTAGTAGCTAAGGGGTTTACGCAGCCTGATTAGCGCAATACCGCATTCGTGTTTAATACTATCACTCATAGTAGAGGTGGAAAGTTTATTTTTTCGCTGATAATCCAGCTGTTGGAATAGTCACCCGGATAATCGGTTTTCAGCTTTCGCATAAATTTTTCAGCGTCATCAGTTGATCTAAAATCACCAACCGTTACTACAAAGTAAGGTGATTTATAGGTTTGATAGGCACCCATATTTGGGAAACGTTCTACAAACGTATTTTTTATGCTTTCGGAGCGTTGGCGTGCAGTTTGCGCGTTGTCTCGGTATATGCGTATTCTCCAGCCCTGAAGCTGCTGGTTTTTCTGGTTGGTTAGCGCATGGCCTTCCAAAAGCATTGTAATATCATTGCTCTGTTTGATGGAAATTTGCCCTTCTCCGCTTGCTCCCCTTTCTTGTAATAGCTTTACTATACTAATGTAAGCGGTTGAATCAATGGTGATGTTTTGTGCGTTTGAGTATGTTGTGTACCCTAGCAACATCAACAGCATGAGAAGGTATTGTTTACCGGCTTTCATTATTAGTAATGTTGGTTTATTGGACAAAGATAGGGCATTTTACAGCACCATAAAAGTGCAAAATGCAGGGAGTGGTGATGAATCACATTAATTAACGGAAGTTCAACAATGATAAATCATACTACTGGGAAAAGTAAAATAGAGCATGCTTAGATATTACTCATTCTCATCGTTGTACCATGTAAGTTCTTGTAACATTTCATTTTCAAATGAATGTTCGGTAAGGTATTGAAGCTCGGGTGTTTCCCTAAAAGACAACTCTTTGGTAGAGGTCTGAGAGGATAAAATATCAGCGTTTATTCCATTAAAACTATTGATGATTAGATTGTTGAAGTAGCTTATCATATAGCTTCGATAGCTTGTCTTGGGGTAGTAGATATATTCTTTTCCGTTACTTATACGACCCACAAAATCTTTTTGCATTAATTGCCTTACGCAAATGTATATACTGCTGTATGAACGTTTAGGTTCAGGTAAGGTAATGGTTAGCTTCTGTATGGAACCTTTCCCTAATTGCCACAAAATAACCATAATGTCTTGTTCATATTTTGTTAGCATAATGTTTGTACGCTATCAGTAGCGTTAAATAATGTAAATAAAAGTTATTGATTGCAAAATTAATTAATTTGCTTTTCAAAATAACAAGTGAAGCAATGATTAGCTCATTACTATGTTCTTTATCATTATAAACAACCTAGCTGTTACTGCTAAAATAATATATAAATGGAGTTAATATACTGACAATAAGAGAGGAGGTTGAGAGTGATTGTATAGTCTTGATTAGCTATAAATCTAGGCGAATTCGGATGTTTAGGAGGGCTCTAACTATCCATTTACTATAGGTTGAAGTAGTTCAGCTCATCATCAAGGTTAAGATAAGGGTGACGTTCTTTCAGCTTACGGGTTTTATCCAACATTATTGATAAAAAAAATTTGTGCTCAGCAGCATCGGGGTTAAATGGACGGTGTTCTTTAGCAATTACTAATTTATCCACCTCTTTTATAACGGATTGGGTCTCCTTGTCAGTAATAGCATTGATGAACTTTTGCCAAATGTATTCGGCTGCCAAAGAAGAGGGGTGTAGCATGTCATCAGCATAAAAGCGGTAATCCCGTAGCTCATCCATCATTAGCTCGTAAGCCGGGAAGTAAGCTGTGTTGTCATGCTGTTTACACAGCTCGTTGCATGCTAATAGTAATGTAGATTTGCTCAGCTGGTTTTGCTGGGCACCATCTTTGGCATGGCGTATGGGGCTTACGGTTAGTATGGTTTTTAGCTCTGGCCGCAATATTTTCAGCCGGTACAGCGCAGCCGATAGCAGCTCTACCGTTTCGCTAACGCTAAGCATGTAGCGGTTAAATTGGCTTTCCGGTAGCTTATGGCAGTTGGAAACGGTTATGCCTTTTTGCTTATGCTCATATACTGTTGCTGTTCCCAGCGTTAGTATAAGCACGTCAAGCTGTTTCAGCATTCTGAAGCCCTTTGATATTTCCGTATTTATACGCTCCAGCGTTTCCTTCTTGTTGGGTGATGAAAATTGGCTATGGTGGTAGAAGCTGAACCAGCAGCCGTTCTCAAAACAGAGGGCTTCTTCAGTAAAGAGGTGGTTATCGAGTAGCAGGTTGAGCGAATTGGCAATGGAGCTAGGATTGTATATTGTTCCGAAGGGATTGACTTGTACAGGAAACTTTGACCGAAGAAGCTTGCTGCCAATATTGGTAGCAAAGCATGAACCCAGCATGAGCATTTGGTCTTTGTAGCCTATGCTAAATGGAAAAGGAGGTATATTGACCTCTGTACGGAATTGCATAAACATAGGGGTGTATTACAAAAGCGAGAGAGTCATAACGTGAAAACCTATTCAATGTGCGATGAGGCTTCAGCTATTGCAACATTAGACAGTTTTTGTTATTTCTCAATCAGAAAAATTTCTTCTCCCTCAGCCTTAAAATAGTAATTCTCCCGAGCAAACTTTTCAAGGCTTTCATTGCTGGTATTCAGTTCTTCAAGTTGAGTGCTAACTGTTTTTAGCTCCTTTTCGTAGTAGGCCTTTTCAGTTTTCAACGAGTGTATTTTGCTCATTTCACCAATCCAGTCAATTACATTGGTTCTATCAAAGAATAGCAACCACAGAGCAAATACGATAATGGTGAAAAGGTATTTGTTTTTGAGAAATGTGGGCAACCTATCGGTTAGCTCAGAAAGTTTCATGATGTTCCTAATTTAGAGATGAACAATGAGGCAAATGTAATAAAAATTAGAAATATAACGGTGTGATTAAGAAGATGGTGTATTGATAGGTGATTGCCTAGCATTGATTTATGGTTTGGTGAAGTTTTTCGATTTGGTCAAAACATAAAAAGTGAATACCGATAGGTATAAAAGCGTACTTTTGGACTTTAAAATACTTGTCTTATGATATACATTCTGATGCCCATTATATTTCTTTTAGGAATTATTTGCATCGCTTTGGAAGATACCATTAAAATAAATAAAGCCGCTGTGGCTATTGGCATGTGTATTGTTTTGTGGAACATGCTTCTTATTGATGGGGTGAATATTTTCTCCCTACATCCGGAACAGTTCACCGGGAGCGTGTTAAACGAAATAGGAGAATTCGCTGCTTTACCATTCGCCGAGCGGATAAGTGAATTTCTTAACATTTCTATTGTTCGTGATTTGGGGGATGTTGCAGAAACCTTATTCTTCGTTATGGCATCAATGGTAATTATAGACTTGGTGGATGTACATGGAGGCTTTAGCGTACTAACTCAGCGCATAAATACGCAGAATAAGAGACGGTTGTTATGGATAATTGCTTTTATGACATTCTTTTTGTCGGCGCTGTTAGGCAATTTGGCTACGGTGATTGTAGTTGTGGCAATGTTGCGTAAGCTGGTTTTCGATCGTAAGGATAGGTTAATATACACATGTATGGCTATTATTGCCGCTAATGCCGGCGGCTCATTCTCACCTATAGGAGATGTGACGACTTTGCTATTGTGGACAGGTAAAAATATTTCGGCAGCACATCAGGTACTACATGTATTTCCGGCTAGTATGGCTATGATGATACTCCCTTTGGCAGCTGTTACATTTATGTTTCCGAAGGGAGCGGTATTGGATAATGAAGGGTTGGATTTAAATAGCGGTCGCTTTCGGTTAGGGAAGAAAATTTCGTATAGCGTTCTTACCATCGGGTTGGTGTCACTCATCATGGTTCCGGTGCTACAAAGCGTATTGGGGATACCTCCGTTTTTAGTGGTACTGGGAGGGCTTGTGGTGCTATGGTGCTACACAGATGTGTTGTACCGGGGGAAAAATAGCGAAACTATTGCCGCATTGCGTGTAAATAGCGTTTTTTCGCGTATAGATATGGCTACCATTTTATTTTTCCTTGGTATTCTAATGTCTGTTGCAGCCTTACGTACAGCCGGACAGCTGGGAGATATGTCCGCATTTCTTGATAAGCACATAGGAGATTCACAGGTAATCAGCTTTATTCTGGGGCTTTGCTCCTCATTTCTTGATAACGTGGCGTTGGTTGCCGGAACAATGGGTATGTATCCTATTGCTGAAACAGGGGCATACATGGCCGATGGCAGCTTCTGGACCTTCCTTGCATACTGTGCTGTTACCGGTGGTAGCATACTTATTATTGGTTCAGCTTCGGGTGTTACTGTTATGGGTATGGAAAAAATTCCGTTTATGTATTACTTTAAACGGTTCAGCGCATTGGCATTGGTAGGATATGTGGCAGGAGCATTGGTGTTCACGCTATTGGGTTGATAGTGTACTATGCATGATATTGATTGTTTATGAAGAAGCTTGTTGTTGCGTTAATTTTCTTACTAGCGCTTACTTCTTGTCAAAATAAATCAAATAAAGTTGCGGATTCGGGCGTAATAGCGCATGACGAAAGCCAGCCGGTGCTTATGGAGTATTATGCAGATAGTACAAGTATTGGTCGCAACGGGTACAATAAAGTGGAGCTTTCTCGCTATGTAGTGGATAACCGTTATGTCGTTATCAAGTTTTTCTCCAAATTGCCCGATAATACTTGGAGCTTGAAACAGAAGTTTTTGTACGGTAAAGACTTTGTTTCGAATTGCAACATGCGGGTAAGCGATTTTAGTAACGATGGGTTAGGTGATATGACTTACGTTTCGGATGTGGCTGCGAGGGGTGCAAACATAGTTCGGCGTTTATTTATATACAACCCAGACCCCGATACTCTAGTCTGTTTAAAGAATTCGGAAGAATATCCGAATATGCAGTACAACGGTAAGCTGAACTGTATTGATGCGTTTTTGATGTATGGATGTTGTTCAACCGTATTTTTACGCATACAAGGCGATAGCCTGAAGTTGATCGCAAGTGTTGAGGTATGCGAAGATGGAATGGGTATGGCTACGGTAAGTGCGTATGACGAGTTCGATAATCGAAAGGTTGTAAAAGAAATTTCCAATAAAAAATTTGATACATACACGCGGTTTGAAAGCTATGAGCCGTTGAAGCCGTACGAAAAAGAATAGCAAAACTTATTTATAACAAACAGGTTGTTGCGGTAATAGCTAATGCTTAGATAGTCATCAAACGAGTAAACGGAGTACAAACATCAAACTAATCGCTTTCCGCCGTGGGTTTACACTCACGGTTATGCGTATTCAGCCCCTTTCGGGGCTGTCGCTGCTACTAATCGTTTATTCCTTTTTGAAAAATAATTATCGAAAAAATCTAATAAAACGGAAAACAGTGAATGCAGATGCTTCTTTATTAACTACTCACCATTCATTTTTTACTAGTTAAGGCAACCTTTCAACCAGTGGTTTAACCGTTGTGTTTTTTGGAAATAGCTGTACAGGTTGCGTTATTGCAAAACGTTGTGCGGCAATTTCAGCTTTCAGCAGTTCTGCAATTTTTCTAGCCTTACTAAGGCTTGAAAGCCCGGTTGTTCTTAATGTTTTTCCCTGTAACGTGATACTTCCCGATTGTAGCTGTTCGTAGCTTACTCGTCCCATAAGCGGAGTACCGAGCGTACCGTAGTCAAGTATGCTAGCCTCAATTTGGTCGTTGCGAATAGATACGGCACGTGCTAAATCTTCGTCAAGAATAGGAATAGGAATACCTACACCTATGTATAGGGTTACTCCATAGCCTGTAAAGTAAGCCGCTTTAATATACTCGGCGTTCATTTGTTTTAAGTCGCCAATTAGAGCTAGCGTTGCGGCATTGCTTACCGGAACTCCAAACTCGTTTTTGGGTTTTGATGTGTTGAACTGTGTACCTTGCCAAGCCACAAAGCCTTGTGCTCCACCAATAAATATACGTGTACCTATGCCTATGGTACGCATGTCGGGGTCATTGAGCAAGGGGCTCAACTCACCGGAGGTAGAGTAGTTGGCATTAGCCAGCAAGGGTTGTAGCGTACCCATGTAGGTATGCTTTATCGTATCGGTAGTGTTTACGGCTACGTTATAGTTTTGGTAGGCGTTGCGAGGATTAAACAGGTAAGCCTCATTGATACTCTCTTTATTTACCAGCGTTTTAATATGTTTACGCGGGTAACAATCAGTTCCTTTTCCCCATGCTTCGAGTAGTATATCTTTTCCCTCTATCAGCTCCTGAATAATATGAGCGCCTCCGTAGTTGGGTTTATCGGGTGATTCTTGCGTTGCGCCAATGTAGGCATCAACAGCGGCAATACCGCCGTATGCCTGTACGCCGTTCAGCTCCAGCTTCTCCATACGCATAGGCGGAGTGGTATGTCCGAAGTTGAGAAAAGCACCCGATGAGCACATGGCGCCAAAGGTGGCGGTAGTTACCACATCCACCGATTTGGCTATCTCTTTCGGACTCTTTTCTTTTGACATGGCCGACACCTCTTCGGCTGTAAGTATAACGGCTTTTCCTTGCTTTATTTTCTCGTTTATTTCTTCGTATGTTTTCATATACATTTATTATTTCCTTATTGTTGAAGTTTGTACCCCTCCTTTGGAGGGGCTAGGGGAGGCCTTACCCGAAAAACTCCTGATGAATAATATTAAGCGCACGCTTTACATCTTCAGATTTTACAATGGTCGACACATTCTTCTCAGATGAGCCTTGTGCAATAGCACGTATGTTAATATCGTTACTTCCCAGCGCGTTGAACATACGTCCGCTGGTTCCGCATTGTTGCTTCATATCATCGCCTACAAGCGTGATGATAGAGTAGCCTTTTTCCACCTGTAACGGGTCTATGGTTCCCAACGATATTTCATATACAAATGTGGCATCAACGGCTTCTTTTGCTTTTGCCGCGTCGGCTTCTTCAATGGCAATACACATGGTATGTACTGATGATGCTTGCGTAATAAGTATGATGTTAACGTTGGCCTGCGCCAGCGCTCCGAACATACGTTTTGAGAATCCCGGAACTCCAATCATCCCGCTGCCTTCAAGTGAAATAAGCGCAATGTTGTTGCTGTTGGATAGTCCGCGAACACGGCTGGTGTTGGCAGGAGGATAGTTCTCTATCAGCGTACCATGGTCGTCGGGAGCAAAGGTATTCTTTATCCATACAGGAATACCCTTACTTACTACGGGACGAATGGTTGGCGGAAATATAACCTTAGCGCCAAAGTGCGATAGCTCCAACGCTTCCTTATACGAAATGTAGGGGATAGCTTTAGCATCGCTTACCAAACGAGGGTCGGCGGTCATCATACCGCTCACGTCTGTCCATATTTCCAGTAAGTGCGCATCAGCGGCAACGGCTAAAATAGATGCGCTGTAGTCAGACCCTCCTCGTCCTAAGGTAGTAGTTTCGCCTGTGGCGTTAGCGGCAATAAATCCCGGCAAGATGTACAATCGGTGTGCATCATTCAATAGCAGGTTTCGCACGTTGCTACCGGTACTCTCAGTGTTTACCACAGCCGCGCCAAAATCAGAGTTGGTTTGAATAATGGTGCGTGAATCAACCCAACGATGCTCCACACCCATACTACTCAACTTGGCCGATATGATACGTGTTGACATTAGCTCACCGAAGCTCATTATACGGTCTTTGGTGCGTGCCGATAGCTCTCGAAGTAAAAAAATACCGTAGCATATAAGCTTAAGCTCATCAAGTAGTTGTGCTATTTCGCTGCGAATTTCATTGCCTGTTTCGTTGGGTAGTAAACCTTCAATGGCAGAGTAGTGTCGTTCTTCAATATGCTTCAGCTTATCTTTATATGTCTCGTTGCCTGAGGCGGCCAACGTTCCGGTTTGTATGAGCAAATCGGTAATTCCGCTTAACGCCGAACTCACAGCCATAGTACGTCCCTTCTGCATGGCTCGTTGTATAATGGCTATGGTTTTACAAATGCTATCGGCGTTGGCTACTGATGTGCCGCCAAATTTTAAAACTTGCATGGTTGCTATATATAATAGTTAATGGTTAAATTGTACAAGTCTGCTGAGCAAGCTTGTTTGCTTGCGGGTGGTAATGCTATACCAAATGTGCCGGGGGTATATGAGACATGCAACCGTTAGGGTTGCATATTGGCGAACATGAACATGGAAACGACAGCAGAGGCAGGCGTTCCAACTCGTAGTATGTGAGTACTTAGCTTCATGTTTCGCAAATCGAGTGGTGATTAACACAGGCAAAAGTACAAAAAAGTTGGATGGATGATACTTTTTGTGAGATTTTTTTGACAGACGTTTTTATTTCCTCTGTATAAGAAATTTTTATGCTCTGTTAAGTAGCCGAATTTTCTTGCTTAAGGTGTTTCAAATTTCGTTGTATTCCTAAAAATCCTGTTCGTAGTAAGGCTGATTGGTTAAATGTGTTCGTGAAGTCTTTTTCTGATAGCGTTTCCCATTCCTGCATATCCATCGCTAAAAGTTCGGTTATGGGGCTAAGCTCAAAATGGTTTACCGGTTTTGCTTTTTTATTCCATGGGCATACCTCCTGGCAGCAGTCGCAGCCAAATAGCCAACCGTGAAGTGGAGTTGTTAATTCTCCCTTATTTTCTATGCTTTGGTAAGATATACATTTACGCGCATCAACCACTTTTGGTTGCACAATGGCTGTATTGGGACAGGCTTCTATGCAGCGGGTACAGCTTCCGCATAACAATTTTTCAAAGGGAGAATCGTAGTCCAGCTCAATGGTAAGTATTAGCTCCGCAAGAAAGGTGTAGCTGCCGAACTGTTCTGTTAATAGCAAGCCGTTTTTCCCAATCCAGCCTAATCCGGCCTGCACAGCCCATGCCCGCTCCAGTACAGGGGCTGAGTCAACAAATCCACGTCCTTCACAATGTGGTACTACCTGTTGTATGGATATTAACAGTTCTTTGAGCTTGTGTCGAATAATATCGTGGTAGTCGTTTCCGTATGCGTAACGGGCTATTTTAGGCAAGTCGGCCGATTGTTCTTGTTGGGGTTTGTAGCTCAATAGCAGGCACACTATTGATTTGGTATTTGACACAAGTAACTGAGGGTCTATACGTTTATCGAGGTTACGTGCCATGTATGCCATATCGGCATGCATACCTTCATTAAGCCATTGTTCTACATGGGCTAGCTCTTCGCTTAGCGCTCGTATTGGGGCAATACCACAACCATCGAACCCTATACGAGCGGCTTCGTTTTTAATAAAGCTGGTTATTTCGGTTTTGTCCACAGTATATATCCAAACGTCCGACAAAGGTAGGAAGAATATGGTTGTATTATTGGATATAGTGCTTAACTTTGGAATCAAAAGTTTGCAGATAAAACGTGTAATGAAGCCAAGTAAATCAAAGTCTTCAGCAAATCAAGAAAAATCATAGTTGTATGCCCTTTACCTTCTCGCACCCGGCAGTAGTTTTGCCTGCAACATTTTTACCACAGCGTTGGTATTCGCTTACAGGGCTTGTTATAGGCAGTATGGTTCCCGATTTTGAATACTTTCTTCGTATGAAAATTCAAAGTAGCTACAGCCATACCATTGCGGGTTTGTTTTGGTTTGACTTACCGTTAGCATTGCTACTCGCTGTTGTTTTTCACGGAATTGTGCGCAATAGCCTATATGGTAATGTTCCTATAGTGCTAAAATCAAGGCTTTGTCGGTTCACCAAGTTTAGCTGGTTGGCTTATGTTCGGTCAAGCTGGTTGGTTGTACTGTTATCCGTTCTACTGGGTGCAGCCTCTCATTTGTTTTGGGACAGCTTTACGCATAGCGACGGGTATTTTGTGAAAACCATTCCGACATTATCAAGCACGGCGACTATTTTTGGGTTACATATTAAGGTTCTGAAGATACTGCAACATGGCAGTACCATACTCGGATTGCTGGTTATTGCTCTTGTTCTTTTTCGATTACCAAAAGATAGAAATGTTAGGAGTAGTATAAATCCGAAGTATTGGATTACCGTACTGCTAGTTGCCGCAATTGCTATTGTATTACGTCTGTTTACAGGATTAGATTACAAACAGTATGGTCATTTAATTGTAACAATAATTTCAGGAGTATTGCTGGGTTTGGTATTAGCGCCATTGCTGGTAAAAGAAAAACCATTGGTATAATCAATGCGTTGCTGCATATCTATTGTATTTTTGCGGCTAGCAATGAGTTCATTCGAACGAAAAGTATAATTTTACGCATCTCAATAAAGTAAATATGAAATATACGTTACAGCTGGTAGATACGAAGAAAACGGAACGTGAGTTTTTGAATTTTCCCGCTAAACTCTACCAAAACGACCCGCACTATATACGTCCGTTGGACAACGATATTCGAAAGATTTTTGATCCAGAAACAAACAAGTTTTTGGCTAACGGTAAGGCTGTACGTTGGCTGTTACGAGATGCTAACAATGATATAGTTGGTCGTGTTGCAGCATTTGTAAACATTCAAACGGCATACGAAAATGAGCAGCCTACAGGGGGGATGGGATTTTTCGATTGCATAAATGACCGTGAGGCCGCTTTTACGCTTTTTGATGCTTGCAAAAATTGGCTCAAGGAGAATGGAATGGAGGCAATGGACGGTCCTGTAAATCTTGGTGAGCGTGACCACTGGTGGGGCTTACTGGTTGACGGGTTTACCGATCCTTCATTTGGTATGAACTACAACTACCCGTACTACAAGGAGCTGTTTGAAGCGTATGGATTTAAAAACTACTTCAATCAGTACTCGTATTTGCGCCCCATAAGTTGGGATAACGTATCGGAATCGTTGAAGGCAAAGGCTGAGCGTGTGGCGAGAAATGGAGAGTATCACTTTAAATACGCCTCAAAGAAACGACTACATGAGGCTGCTGAAGCGTTTTGCTACATATACAACAAGGCATGGGTACTGCACAGCGGTATTCCTCCTATGACGGTAGAGCATGCCTTGGGCATTGTGAAGGAGATGAAACCCATACTTGATGAGCGTTTGATATTATTCACATACCATAATGAAGAACCGGTTGGTTTTTTCATTCAAATTCCGGAAATTAATCAGGCCATAAAGTATCTCAACGGAAAGTTAAGCCTTTATCATAAGCTGAAGTTTATGTATTTGCTTAAATGCAAAAAGGTATGTACCCGTGTGTTGGGGCTTATCTTCGGAATTATTCCCGAGCATCGGGGTAAAGGTGTTGAAGGTGCAATGGTGATGAAGTTTGCCGAGCTGGCATTTAGCAAAGATTTTCCTTATAAAGACATAGATCTTACATGGGTAGGCGATTTTAATCCCATGATGATGCGCTTTCAGCAACAAATAGGAGGTTCTATATACAAAACACATGTTACCTACCGCTTACTATTCGATGCATATAAGCAGGAGCATGAGTTTAAGCGTGCGCCACGTATGGGTGCTAGAGATAATGGATAATTTAAGATACTCATGAAAAAGTTATTTTTACTTGTAGGAGTGGTAGCTATGGCTTCCGGATTGTTTGCTCAGAACAATAATATTCAATACGATAGTGCTTTGGCCGATTCACTGGGGGCTGATGCTTATGGAATGAAATCATACGTGTTTGTAATACTCAAGACGGGAGAGGCAGAGGTAAATAGTAAGGAAAAAGTGGCGGATATTTTTCGCGGTCATCTGGACAACATCAACCGATTATCCAAAGAGGGTAAGCTGGTTGTTGCAGGACCGTTGGGTAAAAACGATAAAGCATATCGAGGTATTTATATTTTTGATGTTAAGACGGTAGAAGAGGCTAAGGAGTTGTTGAAAACAGATCCGGCTATTGAATCCCAACTTCTGGATGCGGAAATATTTATATGGTACGGTTCTGCCGCTTTGCCGCTTTATAAAAGTTTTCACGAAAAGGTTGAAAAGCAAAAGCCGTAAGGTATTACCTCGGCTAAACGCTATTGGGCTTTTCTAAGAAAAATTAATCTTGCTGCATTGTTTGCAATGTGGGCTATTACTATATTTGTAACTTTATGAATGAAACTATTTGCACAAAATTTGTTATAGGTATTAGCGGTTTGTGCATACAGGTTAGAAACAAGTAAACTATACTCTACCTATTAAAGCGTTAAAAGGCATATTACAATGTTTACTATTGGTGGTAATTTTGCTACCGATGGCCTTGTATATGACTATCAGCTTACCGGATGTACAGACATACATTGTACAAAGGCTTACCAATATACTTTCCGAAAACCTACATGCTAAAGTGAGCATAGGCTCTGTTAACTACGAATTTTTTAGCAAGCTGGCGGTAAACCAGCTATACGTGGAAGATAAAGGCGGCGATACGCTGATGTATGTGGATAAATTGGGCGTGTCGGTTACTCATATAGGCCTTATGTCGGGTAGCATACAGTTGGGCACCGTTCGCCTTACCGATGGGGAGTTTAACCTGCGTATTACCGATAGTACAACCAATATTTCCGAGCTGGTAAATGAGCTGTCGAAACCCAAGATCGACACTGTTGCTAAGCGGAAAGGGAACACTTTTTCTATTGGTGTTTCGAATGTAGAGCTAAGCAATTTCCGCTTTAGCATGCAGCGAACGCCGAAGCAGGAATATACAGACTCTGCACGTATTAACTTTACGGATATGCATGTGGATAATATCTATCTGGATATACACAAGATAAAGCTGAAAAGTGACACGCTATTCTTCGATATTGACCGATTGAGCTTGCACGAACAATCGGGTTTCCGGATTAATAAAATATCGGCCAACGCGTACGTTTGCGGAAGCCAAGCAATGCTGAAAAACCTTCGGGTAACAGATGATTATTCTGATCTGCAATTCGGCTATTTTTCGATGAATTTCACTAGCAGTAAAGACTTAAAGTATTTTATCCAAAAGATAAGGATGGATGCGAAAGTTACCGATGGCTATGTGTCGTTTAAAACCATTGGCTATTTTGCACCAAGATTATCGCATATTGCAACACCTCTGGCTCCTAAAGGATTTGTTACGGGAACGGTTGATAATTTGAAAAGCGATTCACTTTATATTGCTACTCGTGATGGGAAGGTGAACTTACTATTGCGTTTTCGCATGATGGGACTTCCGCTGATTGATGAAACCAGTATTCACGCCGATGTGAAAAACCTGTACGCTGATTCACAAGCAGCGTTGAACCTGTATGACGATATTAGTAACGGTAAGTCGGCTGCGCTAAGGCCTTATATTGCTCCGCTGCATATTATTAACTTTCGTGGAAAGTTTACCGGGTTATACAACGATTTTGTTGCCAATGGTGAGCTTAGAACGGGTATAGGTACACTTGATGTTGATGCCCTTTTTGCCGCGCAGAAAGCAAATACGATGTTTAAAGGCCGCTTTCGCGGTCTTGATTGTTTTATAGGTCAGCTGGCAAAAGCACCAATTTTAGGAAAAGCGTCGTTTGACTTGCAGCTGGAAGGGGTTCTTTCGCAAAAGAAGGGAATTAGTACGCAAGTGGAGGGGCAGGTATCACAGCTGGAGCTAAATGGCTATAGGTATAGCGGAATAAGCCTTGGAGGCCGTTTGGAGAGCAATACATTTGATGGTCGGGTGGCGGTGGATGATCCTAACCTTCAGCTATCGTTCTTAGGAAAAATCAACAACTTTGGGAATACGGATAGTATTCCTTATGCCAACTTTACTGCGGGTATAGAGCATGCCAACTTAGCAGTGCTTAAGCTGAACAAGCGGGATAGCGTATCGTTATTCAAAGGAAATGTGGTTGCCGATTTTCGCGGTCATAGCTGGAATGATGGTGCCGGGCGTATCACCCTTAGTAATGCTCGCTATACTGATTCTAAAGGGTCTATTGAGCTGGGAGATATTCACCTTTCCATTGAGCAGGGTAAACGTTCATACAACCTTCAGCTACTATCAGAATACCTTGATGCAACGTTTAAAGGAACATCCGGCCCGGGCAGCTTTACGGCCGATTTGTTGAGGCTGTTACACGGTAGCTTACCCAATGCTACCGTTCGGTTGAATATGCCGGGTAACGGACAGGATAATACGGACGATAGCTATAATATCCGTATTGCAACAAAAAAGACGGGTGATATTGCGCGTATTTTTATTCCCGATTTTTATGTCTCTGAAAATAGTACAATTAGGCTGGAGCTGGCAAATAACCATCTTTTGCTCGGTGCTAAGGCGGACAAATTGTACTACGGCAGCTATCAGGTTAAGGGGTTAAACCTTAATGTTGATGGAGCAGATAGCCTCATTACGGCTACCATTACCGGAAAAGAGGTGAATAATGGAGGCTCTCTTTTTATGCGTAGCTTGAAGGTTGATAATAAAGCGGACAATAACCGTATTACAACCACAATTAGCTATAACAACGAAACAAAAGAACGTAACATAGGTAACCTTACTCTGCATACGTTATTTGCCAAGCGAGGAGAACGGGTTGTTACCGAATTTGATATTGCTCCGTCTCTACTGGTGCTTAACGATGTCCCTTGGGATATATCATGCAAACAGGTGTTGCTTGATTCTGCATTGTTCAATATTAATCGTTTTGAGGTGCATAACGAGGGGCAGCGCCTTATAGTTAATGGGGCATACGCTACTCATGGTGATACATTGCTGGTAACAATGGATAACTTTAGACTTTCCGGCATAGACTACCTATTGGTACAACAAGGTTATGCGTTTAGTGGAAGTGTAACTGCAAGAGCAACAATAGTAAAGCAGTTGGAAGGCGTTCCGTTGTTTTTCGCAAATGTACAAGCAACCGATGTGACGGTTAATAAGTATCCGCTGGGTAACCTTAGCTTACGAAGCCGATGGAATCAGCTATTGCAGCGAATTGACGTTAACCTGAATATTGCAAACGGTGGACAAAGCTTGCTTGATGTAAGAGGTGGGTTTACACCTAAGCAAACACGCTTTGACTTGGTTGCTACGCCAAACAACCTTCCGTTACGCATAGTAGAACCTTTTATGAAGAGCGTAGCATCGAAGCTGGAAGGCGATTTAACCGGGAATTATAGGTTTGAGGGTAGTCCGGGTTCGTTAAAGCTTACCGGTAGTGGTATGCTTAGCAACGGAGGCGCTACAATTAATGTGCTTAATACCCACTATACGATAAACGGGAAGGTGTTGGCAGAGGTAAACAAGTTTAGCATGAGCGATGCGGAGATAAAGGACAGCGAGGGGCACACGGGTACGCTTAACGCTACGGCAACTCATCGCTTCTTCAAGCGCTTCTACTTTGATGCCGATATGAAAGTGAACAACTTCCAAGGGCTTAACACTACGGCGAACGATAGCGACATGTACTACGGAACGGCATACGCTACCGGAACAGTAAGCATGAAGGGTAACATTGACAACTTAAGGCTACGCGTTGATGCTACTACCAATAAAAATACAGCTATTTACATTCCCTTGCCAACCGCAATGGCTAGTAAGGGAGTTGGTGAACTGCTTACCTTTTATGTTCCTCCGCCACCAAAGCTTGATTCTTTAGCGGAAGACGAACAACGTTTTCTTTCTGCAATTGTTGAAAAGCGCAACGTTAGTACGGTTGCAAGGAAGAGTAATTTGAACTTGCAGCTTAATATTGATGCTACCAGCGATGCACAGCTACAGGTTATTGTGGACCCTCAAACCAACGATGTGCTTACAGGTGCGGGTAGAGGAAGGTTGCAGATGGAAGTGAGCCCTGCTCAGAACCTCTTTAAGCTGTATGGGAGATATACGCTTGATAAAGGTAGCTACACGCTCTCCATTCCTACGCTTAACTTTATCAAAAAAACATTTTTGATTGATAAAGGGGGGACGGTTGACTTTAACGGAGACTTGACGCAAATGTCGTTAAATCTCACGGCAACGTATGATAAAACGTTACGAGCATCTTTACTTCCTGTACTTCCGGATACGTTACTATACGGTAAAACACGTTATCCCATTATACTTCAGATAGGTATAACGGGTAGCATATACCAGCTAAACATTAAGCCCATTATTGATGTACAGAATATTGACAGCGACACGGAAGCTAAGCTGAAAAGTGTAATGAATACAGATGAGAAGCTATTTAATCAGTTTATTTTCCTGTTGGCGTTTAGCCAGTTTACATCCGACCAGAGTTCCAACCAGGGTAATATGGGTTCGGTTGCAGGCTTATCCGGCTTGTCAGATTTGATTTCTGGACAGCTAAGCGCGCTGCTCTCCGGACTAAACTTGCCTATTGACTTCGGACTTAATACAAAAATTGATGAGGCTACGGGACAGCAAGAGTTTGATGTTGATTTTTCCGGACGTATAAATGATAAAATGCAGGTGAGAGGCAGTATCGGAAATTCTAATAATCCTCAGAATGGCAATAATGTTGCGGGAGACTTCGATTTTTCATATCAGCTAACACCTTCTGTTGTGCTGAAAGCATTTTCACACTCCAGCGACCCCTATACCGATCAGCAGGGTGGAAGCCGTTACGGTGGAGCTATCTCTTACCAAAATCGGTTTGCAACGTTTAAGGATTTGTGGAATTCTATTTTCAAAAGCAAGAAAAAACGTCAAGCCGAAGCCGAGGCTAAAGCTGCTGCAGATACTACAAAAAACAAAAAGTAACGGGTCTTTTCTTTTGTTGTTATACCCTTTATCCTATAACCCCATGATACCCTCATTAAGCCTGCTGCTACTCTCTTTACTATCGGCTACGCCTGATAGTTCTGCTTATCATTACGAGTGCCATAGAATGCCTGCTAATGCAATTAGCTATACAGATAGTACTTGTTGGGCTACGACAAATCAGACTACTTTATTTGTTGATTTGAAAACGGCTGAACCGGCCACGTTGGAAACCCACTGTCAGTTATTATGGGACGATAGCTGCTTATACATACGTGCGATAATGGACGAACCTCACTTATGGGCAACGCAAACAAAAAACGAACAGCGCATATATTTAGATAACGCGTTTGAACTTTTTGTTGACCCTGATGGTGATGGGTTGAACTATGTTGAGCTTGAAATAAACGGGCTAGGGGCAACATGGGATTTACTAATGGCTAAGCCTTACCGAGCAGGTGGTGATGCAATATCATGCTACGATATGCGTGGTGTAAAGAAGAATGTTTGGCTGAACGGAACGCTCAATAACCCTAATGATACGGATAAAGGCTGGGTGGTAACGCTGGCTGTTCCGTTTGAAAACTTCAGAGGGCTATGCTCAAAACCTTATCCGGTGGCAGGAGATTGTTGGCGCATAAACTTAGTACGGGTGCAGTGGGAGTTAGCTATTAATGATGGTGGTTATGTTAAGCGTATTAATCCGCAAACCGGGCGTACCATAGCCCATTACTGGGTGTGGGCACCGCATGGTGAGGTTAATATGCACAAGCCGGAATGCTTTGGAGTGGTAGAGTTTAAGTAAAAATACGTCGCATGTTCCCTGTCTGCTCGGGTATTCGGGTAAGCGCCGATTGAAAGTAATACCTGAAATTAATTGAATAATAATTCGTATATTTACAACACATACCCTCATAGATATCAAACTTTTATAAATGTATATAATTAAAAAGCAGTATGCTATACTGTTTGTTGGACAAATTACACCTTCATATAAATGACATCATGAAAACAAAAAGACATTTCTCAATCACTTTTTCTGTGTTGCTGCTTGCAACTCTTTTTATGGGTTGTTCAAAGGATGATTCAGGTCCGGACGGGTATGCTTTAGGTGATCCCTACCCCAATGCTACTGCTCCAATCGGTGTAGTATTTTGGCTTGATAATCCGGTTGAAGGCCGAAGTTTGCATGGAAAGATAGTGAGTCTCAAAGAAGAAAATATGGACCGGGGCAATGGAGAATATGGAGTGATTTGGGGCCCCGATATACAAGTTGGCGCTTCAAGCGAGAGCGATGGTAAAGCCAATACATCGGCCGTATCTACCTATATCTCATCTCATGCTGAGTCTTGGAGTGATTTTCCCTGTTTCTATTGGGTGATAAACATGATGAACGGCAAAACAAGCGATTATAATCCGGAGCAGGATCTTTGGTACTTGCCATCGATTACTGAAATGAAAGTTTTATTCGCCGGATTTAGTGGAAAGAATTATAAGGACGAATACTGGATACACCCAGATGCTGCAATGACCGATTACAATTCGGCAGAAGTTCAAAATGCTCAGGCAAAGTTTAACCAACAGTTGACTTCTGCAGGGGGAACTGCAATTGATACTAAAAAATTTCCGTGGTACATGAGTTCGACCGAGATTTCAAAGAGTGGCATGTTTGACCTGAACATAAGTAATGGACAGAGAGATTACGGAACTAAAATTTTGATAGGCAGGGTTCGCGCCATTCGTACTTTCTAACCAATATTTGTCATTAGAGGTCTAATAATTCGTATAAAGCAATATTATGAAAAAAGAAGAAGGGTTGACCACATGTCAACCCTTCTTCTTTATTGGTAGTAGTTCTTATATTTGAAGTGCTTTACTTTACAGTTCTAAACATTCTGCTCCAGCGAATATTCTTCGGAAAAGACTTATTAGGGTCGGAAGAGAACCAAACAAGCCAAGCTTTACCAACCACATGGTCTTCTGGAACAAAGCCCCAGTAACGTGAATCCAGTGAGTTGTGACGGTTATCACCCATCATAAAGTAGTAGTCCATTTTAAACGTATAGCTGTGGGCTAGTACATCGTTAATGAAAATTTCACCGTCTTTCAGCTCCAGCTTATTCTTCTCATATACCTCAATAATACGGCGGTATAGCGGTAGGTTATCCGGTGTTAGCGCAGCTGTTGCACCCTTCTTAGGAACCCATAATGGGCCAAAGTTGTCTTCTGTCCATGGGTATTTCTCGCTAAATGGAAATATTAGCAAGGCTTGCATAGCGGAAGCTTCGGTATTATCTTCACGGCTAACAGACTTAACATTAGCAAATCCTTCAAGCGTTTTTACGTTGGCTTCTGTTAACGGCATGGAGTATGATAGCGATTGTGGGTCGAACATACAATCTGCCAAAGAAATATCCATTTTCTCAAGCTCCTTCGGATTAATTTGTGTTCCATTGGTGGCAACAGTGTACCGATACTGTTTATGCGGAATAACAACTTGCGCCTGGCCGTTTACGAGTACATCACCATGCACAATAGTTAGCGTATCTCCGGCAATGGCTACACAACGTTTTACGTAGTTATCTTCCTTGTCAACGGGGCGGGTTATGAGCTCAAATTTTTGCTTTACAGCATCTCGTCCGTATGCTCGCGCGTAGTAGTAGTAATCTTCGTTAGGCTTGCTGGCTATTACGGTGTCCCCATGCGGAAAGTTAAACACCACCACATCATTTCGCTGTACTGGGCCAAAACCGGCTAACCGTTTATACGGCCACTTAACCCACTCAACAAATGATTTGGCGGTAGATAAAGGAAGCGTATTGTGTACTAAAGGAAATGATATTGGCGTGTTGGGCATTTTAGGCCCGTAAGCGGTTTTGCTAACAAACAGGTAGTCGCCAATAAGTAGGCTTCTTTCCATTGAGCCTGACGGAATAACGTAGGCTTCAACGAAGAACATACGAATAATAACGGCTGCAATGATGGCGAAAATAGCAGCATCAATCCAATCGCGGAATGAGCTTCGTTTCTCTCCTTCTTTATAGCGTTTTTTCCAAAACGCCCATTTCACCTTTTTGCTGATGTACAGATCATATACAATGGCCAACCCTAGCAGTAACCAGTAGTTCCCGATCCAAATTACAAAAAGAAGATATATAAAGGCTACAATACCGAATTTAACCCACTTGTTGGAGAAAATTTTTCGTATGCTATTCATGCTGAAAGATTAGGCCTCACCCCTAGCCCCTCTCCCAAAGGAGAGGGGAAGAGAGTTCGAGCGTTTTTAGGTTATTATGATTTCTATTCTTGTTTTCATTTTGAGAGCATTTATGCTTCTCTTGTTGCGCTGAATTACTTCCCCTCTCTAAAGGATAGGGGCTAGGGGTTAGGCCTACCTCATTGCTGCTTCTGCGGGAACAGATAGCATACGTCCCAGCTGAGATACGGCAAAACGATCTTGAATAAGCGTTTGTTGTCCGTCAATTAAGCGAGCCTGTACCATTTGCGGAACACGGTAGTATATGTAGGGCGTTTTCCCATCGTCTTTAGCAATATCGCCTGTTGCTCCACCTTTTTCGGGCTGCAGCTCCAGCATGATAGGCCTCCCTGCTACATTGGTAGAAGGAAGTACGCCTTGTGTTTCGGAGAAGCGGAATGCAATGTATGACGGTTTGCTTTGCGCAGCATCGGGTACTACATCTACATAGTAGGTTTCTGTTCCGCTGTATGATTTACCGATGAATAGCGACAGGTATTCTTCTTCCAATCTACGGCTTTCCTCAATGGCAGCACGCAAGCCTTCGCCGGTAGGGATATTGTCTGAATCTCCGGTAATTAAATCCGCGCGTTTTTTACGAAGGTTGAAAATAAAGTTTGCGGCTTCTTCGGCTTTACGTTCCGTATTTTTTTCAACCGTCTGAGAACGTTGAACGGGAACGCGAACAAAGCCCGTATCGGTTTTTACCGTGTTGAAGTAAGTGGTAGCTTCGCTGGCAAAGTTGGGTTCAACGCCCATGGTATAAAAATTTTGTGCCGCCTGAGGGGTTACGGAAAAGCGAGCCTGCCCGTATCGAGGAGCCTCATATCCCGATGGAAGTACAAGACCTTGCTCTGAGAATGCAAGGAAGTTGGTACGGGCATTTTTCAACGAACCAACGTTTAGCATGTATGTTTGTGAGGGGTCTGCTTCCTGATAAGTCATCAGGCTGATGGCTTGAATAGTGTAGCTTTTAGGGGACTTTCTCGGAGTATCAATTGAAAGGTACTTCTGTGCATATTGCGAGTAAGGTCCTTCAACGTAGCTTTCTTTCACTACCTCTATTTTCAGCTTAACAACAGTGCGCGGCAGCGAGTAAACAACAGTTCCGGGAGTAGGTTGAGCCCCATCCTTGAGTTGGGTTACCTGTGCTTGTGCGGAAAAACCAAATGCACACAGCAAAGCTAAGGTTACTATTCTTTTCATAGTTCAAGAGCTTAGTTAATAGCTTAATCTTATCCTGCAAAGATAACAGAAGTATTTTTGTTTTGATGGTTTATAGCTTTCTTTAGCGAAGAGAGCCCTGCTACTCATACCTAAGCGCCTCAATCGGGTCTAGCTTAGAGGCTTTTACTGCCGGAATATAGCCGGAAGCTACGCTTACGAGGAAACATACGGTAACGCCAACTATCATCCACAGCCAAGGAATGGTGAAGCTGCCACCGGCAAGGAGAGGGAGAAGATTTCCGATAAAAATACCCAGTACAATACCCAACAATCCACCTATTTGGCCAATGAGGATGGATTCAAATAGAAATTGCTGCTTAATGGTAGCCGATGTTGCCCCTATTGCTTTACGTGTTCCAATCTCTCGGGTTCGCTCATTTACTGCTACCAGCATTATGTTCATAAGACCAATGGCTGCACCCAGTAGAGTGATGAATGAGATAAATCCGGCAGCCCAGTTGGCTGCGCCCAGCTGCTCAAGCATCATTTTGGCAATGCTGTCACTTTCTTCAATGTTAAAGTCTGATTCATCGGCCGGATTTACCCGCCGTACTTGCCTAAACAGTCCTTCGGCTTCGCTAACGGCAGCGTCCCTTATCATAGGGTTATCGGGTGTAACGTTAATGTAGAACGATTGACTTGGTTTGGAGAATACTACTCTGGCGTTGTTTACCGGAATAACTACACGCCTGTCCACGCTGTTGCCAAATCCGCCACCTTTAGATTTAAACGTACCGATTATTTTGTAGCGTGCGCCCGATACGTTTACGTATTCGCCCAATACGCTCTTTTTCCCTTTGAAGAGCTTACTTACCAGCTCGCTTCCTACTACAGCAACGTTATCGCCAATTTCCAGCTCAAAGTCTGAGAAAAGACGACCCTTGTCCAGCTCTAACCCATTGGCAACAAGGTAACCTTCATCACCACCCTCTATAGATACGTTAGGGTTGGTTTGTGCACCGTTGGCTTTTACCGTAGCGGTGCTGGTAATCCATGTTGCTATGGAAACGTTGGCCGAAATGCTATACTGTTCTTTAAAAGATTCAGCCTGACGGTAGGTAATGTAGCTGTAGCTTTTCTTTCGCACTCGCTTGTTAAGCACCTGAAAGTTGCTACCATAGCTCTGAATGCTAAACGTGTTAGCGCCCATATCGCTAAACGTATTGCTGATAGAACTTTTCAACGAATCAATAGCGGTAAGAATGCCTACCAACGCCATAATTCCTATAGCAATAATAAACACGGTGAGCGTAGTTCTCAGCATGTTAGTTTTTATGGATGCTACCGAAATGCGGAAGTTTTCCCGTAGTAGGGCTAGCTGTTTCATGAGGTTAGAAGGCTTTTCAACTTTTCAGTTTTACAGAGTGTAAAAATAGGAAAAGTTTTGGATGTAGGGTAGAGAAAGGCTATTTGAATGAAAAACGAGCAATAATGCGATAAAAATGGCTTAACTTTAGTAAATGGAAAACTATTAACACGCTTAAGCTGTATAAATCCTTTACATACAAGGACAAAAATTCTTTATTATCAAAAAAGAAAGCTACTTTTGCAGTCCAAATTTTTTGAATCATGACAGAAAGAAAGGCGCCGAGAGGTGACCGCAAAGGGGCAGGCAAGGGCCGTACTGCCGGAAAAGAGAGCAAGCCATGGAGCTTTAGCTCAGAAGAGAAACCAAAGCGCAGCTACCGCAGTGATGAAGGTGGCGAGCGTACGTACAAAAAGAAAGAAACAGAAGGCGGAGATAAGCCAAAGCGCAGCTACGGAAGTAGGGACGACAAACCTAAGCGTAGCTATAGCGACAGGGACGATAAGCCCAAACGTAGCTACGGTAGTAGGGATGATAAGCCCAAGCGCAGCTACGGTAGTGGGGACGATAAGCCCAAGCGTAGCTACAGCGATAGAGATGATAAACCTAAACGTAGCTATGGCAGCCGAGACGATAAACCTAGACGCAGCTATGGTGATGATAAGCCCAAGCGCAGCTACGGTAGTGGGGACGATAAGCCTAAGCGTAGCTATAGCGATAGAGAAGATAAGCCTAAACGCAGCTATGGCAGCCGGGACGACAAACCAAGGCGTAGCTATGGCGATGACAAACCAAAACGCAGCTACGGTAGTGGCGACGATAAACCCAAGCGTAGCTACAGCGATAGAGAAGATAAGCCGAAGCGCAGCTATGGCAGCCGGGACGACAAGCCAAGGCGTAGCTATGGTGATGATAAACCTAAGCGCTCATTCCGTAGGGAAGATGACGAGCGCCCTAAGCGTCGTTTTACAGACGAAGATGCACGCCCTAAACGTTCATTTCGTGAAGATGGTGAGGAAAGCACAGCTAAGCGCAGCTACATTAGTAGCTACGAGCCGGAAGATAGCCGCGTAAGAAAAAGTCGTGTAAGAAGCTTGTCTGAACGGCAAACGGAAGAAATTAAAATATCATCCGACACTAGGTTAAACAAGTATATTGCCAACTCGGGAGTTTGCTCGCGTCGCGAGGCCGATGTGTTTATCAAGGCCGGCGTAGTGAGCGTAAATGGAGAGGTGGTTACCGAGCTGGGTGTAAAGGTAAAACCCGGTGATGAGGTAAAATTTAATGGGGAGCTGCTTCGTGGTGAAAAGAAGGTGTACTTGCTGATGAACAAGCCTAAAGGTTATGTTACAACGGTGGAGGACCCCCATGCTGATAAAACAGTGATGGAAATAGCCCAGAACTACTGTGACGCACGAATTTATCCGGTAGGCCGTTTGGACAAGAACTCCACCGGTGTGCTACTGCTTACCAATGATGGTGATCTTACCGTACAGCTTACGCACCCCAGCTACAACAAGAAAAAAATATATCAGGTAGGAATTGATAAGCCGCTTACCAAAAACGATATGCAGCGTTTGGCTGACGGTGTGGAATTGGAAGATGGGCTGTCCTTTTTCGATGTTATTGAGATGATTGAAGAGGACAAAACCAGCTTTGGTATAGAAATCCATTCGGGCCGTAACCGCATTATCCGTCGTATGTTTGAACACTTGGGGTACCGGGTTAGCAAGCTCGACAGGGTTTACTTTGCCGGACTAACCAAGAAAAACCTTAAGCGTGGCGAATGCCGCTTCCTTACCGATAAGGAGGTTAGTACGCTAAAGATGGGTTCATACGAGTAAAATTGTTGATTCGTTTATTTGTTGATATGTTTATTTGATAGTTGAGAATAAGCAAATCAACAAGTAAGCAAATCAACAAATAGTCAAATCATGCATAAATCAGGATTTATAAATATCATCGGGAATCCCAATGTGGGAAAGTCCACGATGATGAATGCGCTGGTGGGAGAGCAGCTATCTATTGTTACTGCCAAATCACAAACCACGCGCCATCGAATTTTGGGCATTGTAAATGGTGACGATTACCAGCTGGTGTATTCTGATACGCCGGGTATTCTAAAGCCTGAGTATAAGCTTCAGGAATCGATGATGAAGTTTGTACATACGGCTATTGGCGATGCCGATGTAATTCTCTACGTTACCGATACGGTAGAGAAAGGTGATAAGCACAATGAGTACATTGAGCGGCTAAACAAGCTGGATGTTCCTATTATTTTAGTGATAAATAAGATAGACCTGACTATTCCTGCTTTGCTGGATGCATTGGTAGCCCAATGGCAGGAGTGGTTACCTAAGGCAATAGTATTTCCTGTGTCGGCAAAGGAAAGGTTTAACCTTGATAACTTATTTGCAAAGATTCTGGAGCTTATTCCCGAAGGGCCTGCCTACTACGATAAGGATGCTCTGACTGATAGAAACCTTCGCTTCTTTGCCTCAGAGATTATACGGGAAAAGATACTGTTGAACTACCAGAAAGAAATTCCGTATAGCGTAGAGATAAGCGTTGACGAGTTTAGAGAAGACCCGGACATGCACCGTATATCCGCTACCATTCATGTTGTACGCGACTCACAAAAGGGGATAATTATTGGACATGGCGGAAAGTCGTTAAAGCGTGTTGGAACCGAAGCACGCAAAGAGATGGAAGCCTTTTTTGATAGAAAAGTTTTTCTCAAGCTCTTTGTAAAGGTAAACCCTGATTGGCGCAATAGCCCGCGCGAGCTAAAGGGCTTTGGATACATTTTAGAATAATTTTTGGTATTACGTATCATGTAGTACGACACACGACCTCAGTCGTCTTTTATTTTTGTCGTGATACATGATACGTGATACGTGATACCAAATTAGCAGATATATGAGCAATATAGTAGCCATAGTAGGGCGCCCGAATGTTGGAAAGTCAACCTTGTTCAACCGGTTGGTGGGTATGCGCCAAGCCATAGTTGACGAGATGGAGGGTGTTACCCGCGACCGTCACTATGGAACATCTGATTGGAATGGAAAAGAGTTTTCGGTGATAGACACCGGAGGATACGCTATTAATACGGATGATGTATTTGAGGAAGAAATCCGTAAGCAGGTTATTATAGCCATAGAAGAGGCTGACGCTATTCTGTTTATGGTTGATGTAGTAACCGGTATAACCGACTTGGATGATGAGGTGGCGCTTTTACTTCGCAAATCAGGTAAGAAGGTTTTTTTAGTTGTTAACAAGGTTGATAATGCCGATCGTATATTCGACTCTCACGTTTTTTACGGATTAGGATTAGGTGATCCTTACTGTATTTCGTCTATGAGTGGAAGTTTTACAGGTGAACTACTAGACGATTTAGTAGCCGGCTTTGAGAAAGATGACCCGCAAGAGGAGGAAGAAATACCCGAAATACCCCGTATTACGATTGTTGGACGCCCCAATGTTGGTAAATCATCACTTACTAACGCACTGTTAGGTAGCGAACGTAATATTGTAACGCCTGTTGCCGGAACAACCCGTGATTCAATAGAAACACGCTACAGTAAGTTCGGTCTCGATTTCTTTTTGGTTGATACTGCCGGACTTCGGAAGCGTACTAAGGTAAAGGAAGATTTGGAGTTTTACTCTGTCATGCGCTCTATTCGCGCTATTGAAAGTTCTGATGTTTGTGTTCTGATGCTTGATGCTACAATGGCTGTTGAGGCACAAGACTTGAGTATTTTCAACCTTATTATAAAGAATAAGAAGGGTTGTGTGCTGGTGGTTAACAAGTGGGATTTGGTTGCTAACAAAGAGACCAACACCATGAAGGAATACAAGCAGAACATTGAACGACGCATCGCTCCATTTACCGACCTGCCCATTATATTTACTTCCGTAGTTAACAAGCAACGTATTTTTGATGTGCTGCAGGCAGCTATAAAAGTAGCAGAGAACCGTAAGAAGCGAATTTCTACAGCTAAGCTGAACGATACCATGCTTGAGATAATTGCAAACTATCCGCCTCCCGCAATTAAGGGTAAGTACGTTAAGATAAAGTACATAACTCAGCTACCCACCAGAACACCCAGCTTTGCGTTTTTCTGTAACCTACCACAGTACGTTAAGGAGCCTTACAAGCGATTTTTGGAAAACAAGCTGCGAGATAACTTTGATTTTACCGGAACTCCTATACAAATATTCTTACGTCAGAAGTAGCTGTTAATCTTAAGACGTAATTGCAAGCGAAGGAATCTGATCTATTAGACAGATTCCTTCGCTTGCAATTACGTTTCTGCATTAGTGGCTTTTTAACCCAATCTTAAATGAACATAAATAGCGTTAATAGTGATAACCAATTGTTGCAACAGGTGTTTATACTGTGCAATTGCAAAAAACACTATTGCTAACCTTAAAATCATATTGCATGAAAATAAAAAAGATGGGATTACTTCTAGCCGCTTTGGCCTTTGGTGTTGCGCTTAACGCGCAGACACCTGAGAAGAAAGAATGCTGTGCTGCTAAGTCTAGAGCAACAGCATGCACAAATAAAGGAAGTCAGGACAGTAAAACAACAACAGTCGCTTCTACGAGTAAGACAGACAACACACAAAAAACAACCGGAGCGACTACTAGTCAACCGAGTAAAAAATAATATTGGGTTGATTTTGTTGGCCACGCAGGTATTACACCTGCGTGGCTTTTTATATGAGCATTATGACAAGCAAATTTAAGTAACATCTTACAAGCGAAGCGTGGCAGTCTGTTGAAAAACAGACTGCCACGCTTCGCTTGCAATGATGTATGTTAGTAGTTTTAGTGGCTTGTTGCGCCGGACTTCAGCGTTTCACCATTATCGTTTACTATGGCTTTTCTCCACTTTTCGGGCAGCTGCGGTTGCTTAGGGCCAACAGGGTATCCGTAAGCATTGCGAGTAAATGTGCCGTTTTCTTCCTTCTTCACGTTTCCGTCAATGTATTTTACCAGCAGGTAGTTGTCTAGCTGTTTCCAGCGTTTAACCATATCGTTAGCGGTATTTACAGAGAAATCGGTAAGCATGGCAATTGCCTTAGTCGGATTATTTTTATAAGTGGCTAAAGCCTGCTCATCCATCTTTTTTACTGCATCTTGGTGCTGTTGTTCTAGCTCCTGTTGAACTTTTTTAATGTCAGCACTTACAATGTCATAACGTAGGTAGGCTGTTGCGGCAACACGGCTAAATACCCAAAAAGCGGCATTGTCCGAATAAGTAAGCAGGTCGCCGTTGCCAACAGCAAAGGTTTCGGGCACGCGGGCGCTTGAGCAGTAAATAGGGGTTAGGCATGAGGTAGCGGCATCGTCAACGCCGAACCAAAGAATACCGCCAATGGGGTTAGGTAGCCAGCTACGGCATTGGGCAATAAACCAAAATCCGGTTTGCTGTGTAGCAATGGCGCGTTCGTGGCAGTATGTTTGTCCATTCGCTTCCCATGACATAGGTCTCCAACGGTAAGGAATAGCGAAGGGGCCTGCACCAATATCTTGAGTCATATCCATCTTTGTTCCCTCGTAGTGGTCGCGCATCCAAAAAGCAACATCCTGCATGGATAGCTTGCTCTCCGGTTTAATGTATAAGGGCATACGATTTTTTAGGTTGTGTCCTAAAGCGTAGTCTTCGTATTTCCACATATCTTTGTTTACACCTTTGAAGAACGACCATACACGGGCATCGCAGGCGCGTGCCGCGCTAAAGTCAACGGGTGCGTATGTATCGGAGAAGCTGAAATCTTTATCGGCTCCGGTGTAGTATCCGGCATCTTTAGCAAAAGATACAACATCGGCAGCGTACACTACTTCAATATTCGGGTCAAAAATTTTATCCATATTTTTTGATGATATGGAGGTTGTTCCATTTTCAAGCGTAAACGTTTGTATGCGGGCTTGGTTGGCGTGACCTGAAACGTAACCATCGGGGATACGAACGGCAACCCATACGGCGCCTTTATTCGAATTTTCTTTTGAACCTTCCGTGTACTTTACACCCTTACCAATCAGTTCGAGTATCCAAGCCTCGTTGGGGTCGCAAATAGAGAAAGACTCTCCTGATGAATAGTAGCCATAAGTGGCAACCAGTTCGGTCATAATCTTAATTGCTTCACGGGCATTCTTTGCACGTTGAAGGGTGATGTATATAAGGCTTCCGTAGTCGATAATCCCTGTGCTGTCAACCAGCTCCTGCCGTCCGCCATAGGTTGTTTCACCAATGGCCAACGAGTGCTCGTTCATGTTGCCGATAACGCGGTATGTTTGGGCTACCTGTGGGATTTGTCCCAACGGTTTTCCTGAGTCCCATTCCACTACGTTAAGCATAGCCCCTGTTTTGTATTTAGCCGCAGGCCAAAAGTACAATTCACCATACAGTACATGTGAGTCGGCGCTGTATGATATGAACGTTGAACCATCGGTAGAAGCACCTTTCGTTACAATCAGGTTGGTACATGCGGTTGCCGGTTTTGAAATAATGGTGACTATGAAAATTGCTAGTATAGTACAAATTTTCCTCATGATGATTGAATTAGTTTCTTTTGGCTTATTGTCTTTTATCCTTGTTCCAGCTTATGCTTTATACTTTATCCACTTCAACATTTCTTTGAACGATGTTTTCTTTCCGTACATCAAAATTCCTACACGGTATATTCTTCCTGTAAACCATGTAAGGGCAACGAATGTACCAAATAGCAATGTTAAAGATAGTGCCAGCTGCCACACGGGAACACCAAATGGAACACGTGCCATCATTACCATTGGTGACGTAAATGGTATCATGGATGCCCAGAACGATAGCGAGCTGTTGGGGTATTGGAACGTATGCATCATAATGAATAACCCGATTATTAACGGTATTGTTACGGGTAGCACCATTTGTTGCGTATCGGATTCATTCTCAACGGCAGAACCTATTGCCGCAAACATGGCTGCATACAGCAAGTAACCACCCAAGAAGTATAGCAGAAATGAAATAATTACGCTAACAAACGGGATACTATCCAACATGCTAGAGAGCCCCCCTGCATTACCAAGAGATGATGCAACATCAACACCCATTTGATTTGCAGCTCCCGCCTGTGCTGCAACGGTTTGTTGAACATCACTACCTAATAGGCTGGTAGCAACGGTTACTATACCAATGGTGAGTATAATCCAAATAGCAAACTGAAGCAAGCCTACCAACGCTATGCCCAATATCTTGCCAAGCATAAGTTGGAAGGGCTTTACAGATGATACAATGACTTCAACTATACGGTTTGATTTTTCTTCCATCACGCCACGCATAACCATACTACCAAACATGAAAATGAACATGTAGATCATAAAGCTGGCAACGTAAGAAACACCCATTAACGTACCGGTATGGCTTTCTTTTTCTCCTCCGTTATCATCCCATCGGATAGTAGATACGTTGATATTAGTTTTTACAGAGGCAAGAATTTCGTCAAGGTTTGCAATGTCATACCCTTTCAGCTTCTCTTTTTCCACAATGCTATTCAGCTGTCGAGTAATAGCTTTCTGAATATCCATGTTCAGCTGGTCTTTTGAATATAATGTAACCTTTGCAGGTTCAACGTTTCCTTGCCCTTCAATATAAAGTAATGCGTAACTTTTACTTCCGATAAAATGTTTTTTCAGGCTATCTATAGGAGCAAAAGCAACGTTTTCAAAGCTAAGGTGGTCACCACTTTTTAGCTTATCCGCAAATAGTCCCGTTTGGTCGGCTACTAATACTTTTTTATCGTCTGTATCCTTAATCTGCATAACAAGGAAGGGTACAACCATAAGGCTGGCCATTAGAATGGGTCCTAAAATCGTCATTACAATAAACGATTTTTTCCGAACTCTGGTAAGAAATTCCCGTTGTATAATGAGGCGTATCTTTTTCATTATTTTATGCTTTTCACTGGTTACTACTTCACTTCTTCGTTGTTTGTATCACCCACAACTTTGATAAAAATATCATTCATGCTGGGAATAATCTCATTAAAGTGTATTACTTCAACCTGCGGAATGAGCTTAGAAATCAGCGTATTTTCCGGCTCCTGTTGGAGTAGCTTAATCTTTACAACGTTTTGAACCAAGCCTTCTTTCTCACTCACTACCTCGTAGCTGGAACCCAACCCTTGTTTAAGGTTGGCTATACTTCCTTTAAATCCTACTTCGTAGATGTTATCACCATACTTACGGCGTACATCATCCACCTGTCCGTCGAGAACTTTTCGGGACTTGTTGATTAGAGCAATATGGTCGCACAGCTCCTCTACCGAAGCCATGTTGTGAGTGGAAAATATAATGGTGCTTCCCTTTCGTTTCAGCTCCAATATTTCGTTTTTCAACAGCTGTACGTTAATGGGGTCAAACCCGCTGAATGGTTCGTCGAATATAAGAAGTTCAGGTTCGTGAAGTATGGTTACAATGAACTGCACCTTTTGAGCCATACCTTTTGACAACTCTTCTACCTTTTTATCCCACCAAGCCTGTATTTCAAATTTCTTGAACCAGTGCTTAAGTGCCTTTATAGCATCTGCTCTTGATAGTCCTTTGAGCTGGGCAAGGTACACCGCTTGTTCTCCTACCTTCATTTTCTTGTATAACCCACGCTCTTCGGGCAGGTACCCGATGTGATAAACATCATCGGCCTTCAGCTTATTTCCTTTGAAGTAGATGGCTCCTTTATCCGGTGCGGTAATTTGGTTAATCATGCGGATAAGGGTGGTTTTACCCGCTCCGTTAGGGCCTAGTAGTCCGAATATTTGACCTTGAGGAACACTAATGCTCACACCATCAAGCGCCAAATGGTTGGCATACCTTTTTTCCAGATGTTCGGTTCGTAGTAGTTCTGTCATGTTTTATCAGTTTGTGGAATCTGAGAATGTTAGGAATAACAGAGGATGAATGTATATAACAATACCTCACCCGCATTTTTGTTAATGCGCGGATAAAGGTAGTAAAAATTTAAAATGCTCTGATTTTTTAGCCTTTACGGATTTGTTAATTCATCCTTACCGAGCGGTTGATGTATGAGCTGTAGTCTTTAATCACGGGCTGGTAGCCTTCGTCCATTAAGGGAGAGGAGATAATGAAGTCGGCAGTAGAGCGGTTGGTCGCCGTAGGAATGTTGTATAAGCTGGCTATACGCAAAAGCGCTTTTACATCCACATCGTGGGGTTGAGGCTCCATGGGGTCCCAAAGAAATATAAGCATATCTACCTTACCTTCGGCAATTAGCGCGCCAAGCTGTTGGTCACCGCCCAGCGGACCCGATTTCAGCCTTAGTACATTTAGCATACGGGCATCGGTTGGGTCTAAAAACTGCTTTAGTGCCTTCTCTACCATGCTTCCGGTGGTTCCGGTGCAAATAAGGTCGTGTTTCATTAGCGTTGCCCAGTTAAACTCCACCCATTCAATAATGTCGGGCTTACGATTGTCATGTGCTACAAGGGCAATTGTTTTTCTTTTGTTCATATCTAGTTTTTTATTGCTACAAAGATACCTTACTTATACTAATTGTATGTTGATTTAGTATTACTGATATATGAATTGTATAGTATAAACGATTGGGGCTTGAATTTGTGCGGGATGGTGGTTGCTATGTTTACCCCCAACCCCCTAAAGGGGGCTTTTTCTTTACCACATAAGCACAGTAGGTACATAGAAACACATAGTTTTTTCCTAAGACAAACAAATATTGCTGTTTGTAAAGTTCCCCCTTTGGGGGATTTAGGAGGCTTTAACTTACCCCTAAAGGGGCTTTTTTTACTACATAGGCACAATAGGTGTGTAGAAACACATAGAATACAAAAGTAGTGATGAAAAGAATTGTCTTTTTCTTTGTGTCCCATGCTAAACCCTTAAGAGGAGAAAGTTGATAAATAGTTGAGTACAGGAAATGAAAGCTATGAGTACCTATGTTTTCTATGTGTTGAATATTGTCTTTGTAGCTCTAAGCATGTGGCGTTTACCCGCTGCCCCTTGCAGACGACTAACCGTAAACCCTACTTCGCGTAAGCGTTGCTTCACAATGCCTTTTGAACAGTAGGTAACCAGTACGGCATTATTTGCCATTGCCTGATAAATGGAAGAAAAGACATCGATAGTCCACAGCTCCGGTTGTGTTTCGGGAGCAAAAGCATCAAAATACACAAGGTCGAAAAGGGTAGGAGATGGCTGGAACGTTTGTATAGCTACCTTATGTTTTAGAAGTGTAAAGAATGGTGTAATGGTAATCGGTTCTTCCCACCTACATTGGTGAAGCGGTAAAAAATATTTGTAGTTATCAATACCTAGCTGTTCGGAGTAATTTAGCGTTGTAGCCGTTTCAACGCTTATAGGGTAAGCCTCTACTGTTTCGTAAAAAACGGTTTGCCCGCTCTTTTCTGCTTCCAGCATGCTTAGTAAGGCGTTTAGTCCTGTACCTAGGCCTACCTCAAAGATATTAAGGTGTGATTTATTTATGTAGCTGAAGCCCACATCAATAAACACATGCATAGACTCCTGCAATGCTCCGTTTATAGAATGGTAACACTCACCTACAGCTTCCAATTTAAGCGTGTGTGAGCCGTCGGAAGTGGTTACAAGCGAAGTGTTGATTTGAGACATGGTTGGAAAAGTAATAGCTAAGCGATCCCGTCATTGTGAGCGAAGCGAAGCGATCTGTTGAATAAGGAGATTGGTTGGCTTAGCCTCCCTTGGGGTCGCTTCGCTCGCAATGACGGAATGTTATTAGCCTAACAGCTTCTTTACGAGTTCAGATATCAGCTTACCATCAGCTTTTCCGCTCAGCTGCTTGGAAGCAACACCCATTACCTTTCCCATATCTTTTGCAGAAGTTGCGCCAACAGAAGCGGCAATTTCTTTCAGTATAGGAATAAGCTCTTCTTCCGTTAGCTGTTTTGGAAGGTATGCTTCAATAACGCTAGCCTCAAACAGTTCTTTCTCGGCCAGTTCTGGGCGGTTTTGCTGGCTATAAATAGTCGCCGATTCCTTACGTTGCTTTACCATTTTTTGCAACATCTTTATTTCCTCGTCAGCACTTAGCTCACCGCTTGCACCTTCAGCCGTTTTGGCAAGTAGAATAGCGGCCTTTATTGCCCGTAGTGATTCCAACCTTTCTTTTTCTTTGGCCAACATAGCAGCCTTAATGTCGTTGTTTATAGTTATTTCTAAGCTCATATTGGTAAATTATGAATATCAAAAAATATGTATCTTGCAAAAGTATTCAAAAGTACAAAACTTATCCTAACACCTAATCCTATGAAACGATTTTTTACCTCTGTTGTAATTTTGTTGTTTTCGCTGGCGGCATACGCTCAGGCAGATGATAACACCGCTAAGCTGTTGAAAGGGTTGCAAGCCACCCTTGATGCTAACGAGCATCGCTATGATGTTTTGGAGAAAAAAATAGATGATGTACTATGGTATCATGCGCTGGGTGATGCCGCTTTTATTGATAAGGTAATTATTACCGGGCCACCTTCTACAAACATAAAGAACCCAACAGCTATGGGGGTAAACAATCCTTTAAAGTTTCAGGCCTACGTTTTTATTCCTAAAGGTGTTGATGTAAATAAAAAATATCCTCTTATTGTACTGGTACATGGCGGGGTACATGGTAATTTCGGAACTTACCATACTCATATTGTGCGTGAGCTGATGGCTCAGGGCTATGTGGTGGTTGCGCCGGAGTATAGAGGAAGTACTGGCTATGGTGAGTCGTTTTGGAAGAATATAGATTATGGCGGATTGGAGGTACAGGATAGCGAAGCCAGCCGTGCCTACATCGTAGAAAACTATGACTTTGTGGATAAAAATCGGGTTGGAGTTATAGGTTGGAGCCATGGCGGATTAATATCGCTGATGAGCGTATTTCAGTACCCTGAAAACTATAAAGTTTGCTTTGCCGGAGTTCCGGTTTCCGACTTAGTGGCTCGTATGGGTTACTATGATGATGACTACCGTGGGCTATTTTCAGCCGGTTATCACATAGGGAAAACAGCACAGGAAGATGTGGCGGAATACCGCCGCCGCTCTCCCGTATGGCACGTAGATAAGCTACAAACGCCTTTGCTAATTCATACCAACACCAATGACGATGACGTGAATGTGCTGGAGGTTGAAACGCTGATACGCGCGCTAAAGGCTGCCGACAAGAAGTTTGAATACGAAATATATAAAGATATTCCGGGAGGACATTCGTTTGACCGTATCGACCCTAAGCAATCACGTGAAATTCGTTTGAAGATATGGACTTTTCTGGCCAAATACCTTAATCCGCCAACCCCGTTGAAGAACTTAAAGGATATGGAAAAAGCGGCTTATGTGTTGGTGAAATAGTAGAGATTGTTTAGCCGCTTTACGTATTCTATTACGCCTAAATCCTCTAAAGGGGACTTCTCTTTTCACCACATAGGTACAATAGGTACATAGAAACACATAGAATACAATGATATGTTTGCAATATTAAACAGTGTAAATCTTCGTTCTCAGCTTCATCCGTGTGCCATATCTAGGCAAAATAGAACGCAGAATACACCGATTTTACAGATGAACACCCTTATAGCATTATAAAACTCTATGTCTCTATGTGGTAAAAAAGTCCTCTTGGGGGTTGGGGGTAATAGCGTACTTAAGCTAGCAGCTAAATCCGAGTATAAACGGCATTGCATTTTAGTTCTATTGCAGAGCATTTTCTTTAACTATCTTAAAATTTCATACCTTTGACCTTCAAAATACACTAAACGTAATTTTGCTATGGAAATTAAACGTAACGCAATATCCTCCTTTATGGAGAAGTACTACCTCCATTTTAATGCAGCCACTGTGGTTGATGCAGCAAAGGGGTATGAGAAGCATTTGCTCGAAGGTGGTAAGATGATGATTACCCTTGCGGGAGCGATGAGCACAGCTGAAATGGGAAAAATTTTGGCCGATATGATTCGTCAGGATAAGGTGCAGATTATTACCTGTACCGGAGCCAACTTGGAAGAAGATATTATGAACCTTGTGGCACATAACAGCTACAAGCGTGTTCCTCACTATAGAGATTTGAGTCCGCAGGAAGAGCGCGAGCTGCTTGATGAGGGGTATAACCGTGTAACAGATACTTGCATTCCCGAAGAAGAAGCGTTCCGTCGTCTTCAAAAGCATATCTATAAGCAATGGAAGGGTGCTCAGGATGCCGGAGAACGTTATCTTCCACATGAGTATATGTATAAGATGTTGCTATCAGGAGATTTGAAGCAATACTACGAAATAGACCCTAAGAATAGCTGGATGCTGGCAGCCGCAGAGAAAAACCTGCCTATCATTGTTCCGGGTTGGGAAGACTCAACAATGGGTAACATCTTTACGTCATACTGTATTAAGGGCGAGTTGAAGGCTTCGACAATGAAATCCGGCGTGGAGTATATGATGTTTTTGGCCGATTGGTATGTGAAAAATTCAGGTGGTAAGGGTGTTGGGTTCTTCCAAATAGGCGGCGGTATTGCCGGTGATTTCCCTATTTGCGTGGTTCCTATGCTTTACCAAGATTTGGAAATGACCGATATTCCATTCTGGAGCTACTTCTGTCAAATTTCCGATTCTACTACCAGCTACGGTTCTTATTCCGGTGCTATTCCTAACGAAAAAATTACCTGGGGTAAGCTGGATATCGATACACCCAAATTTGTTATCGAATCAGATGCAACCATTGTTGCACCATTGATTTTTGCATGGATTTTGGGGATGTAAGACCATTGATTATTTTTTATTGTTGATTTAATATTCGATTTACAATAAAAAATAATCAATCTGATAATTTGAAATACTATGAGTTCACCATTGCAGCACGATTATTCGTTGGAGGTTAACCCTTCTGTTGTTAGCCAAAAGTTGGAAACCATAAAAGCCGGAATGCAGGCTAATATGCTTCCTGATGTTTATACCAAATGCTTTTCCAGCATAGATCTTACCACGCTAAACGCTACCGATACTCTGCAAAAAGGGGAGAAAATGGCGAAGCTGGTGAGCCGGTTCTCCGATACCTTTAAGGGGCTTCCGAACGTTGCGGCTATTTGTGTTTACCCCAGCTTAGTAAATGTAGTTCGTCGCAACCTGAAAGCTGATGGTGTAAAAATAGCATCAGTAGCTGCGGGGTTTCCAGCATCGCAAACCTTTATTGACGTTAAGATATCGGAGTGCGTAATGGCTGTTGACAATGGCGCTGACGAGGTGGATATTGTTATATCACTTGGTAGCTTCCTTTCCGGCGATTATGATACGGTTGCTGCCGAAATTGAGCAAATGAAGGATGCCATAGGCGATGCGCATTTGAAAGTAATTTTGGAAACGGGTGTATTGCCCGACCTTAACGCTATTCGTTTAGCATCGTTGTTGGCAATGGAAGCCGGAGCAGATTTTATTAAAACATCAACAGGGAAGCTGGAGCCGGCTGCAACTCCGGAGGCTGCGCTGGTAATGGTTGAGGCAATTTATGACTACTACAAAGAAACAGGTGTAAAGGTCGGATTCAAGCCTGCCGGAGGCATTGTTACTACTGATGATGCCGTGTTATACTACAGCATTGTACAATCGGTATTGGGTGATGAATGGCTTACCCCCGAGCTGTTCCGCATTGGTGCCAGCCGATTAGCCAATAACCTGTTGACCGATATTACGGGCTTAACCGCGCAGTATTTCTAGCCGCAAAATAAGCTGCGTCATTGCGAGCGAAGCGAAGCAATCTGTTCTATTCAATAGACTGCTCTGCTTCGTTCTCAATGACACTCCTCAGCTAATTAACGCAAAAACCTCTCAAAAATCCTACAGTTTGGGAGGTTTTTATGTATTTTAGCATGCAAATTCTATTGCTTTAGCATTGCTAGCTAAACATTTTTGATGTCAGCATGTTAGAGTGTCATACACTGCTCTTCGACAGTACCAAAACCGAATAAACGCACATAATTATAAAACCTAAAGACATGAAAAAGGCTTTAAGAATAACGTTAAAATCGTTGGGAATATTTATTCTTGTCATTTTGCTTGTATTATTTACCGCTCCATATCTTTTCAAGGGCAAGCTGGTTAAAATGGCCAAGAACATTATTAACGAAAATGTAGAAGCAACGGTTGATTTTGATGCCAGCATTTCTTTGTTCAGGCATTTTCCTAACATCAGCCTTACGCTTGAGAAGTTGAGCGTTGTGGGTGTTGGTAAGTTTGAAGGTGATACCTTGGCAGCAGTAAAATCGCTCAACGTTAGCGTAAATATTTGGTCGTATTTGAAAGGAGGAGTAATTGATATTAACTCTATAACTATTGATAATCCTTTGGTGCAAGCAAAGGTATTAGCTGATGGAAGTGCTAACTGGGATATTGCAAAAAGTGATAGTACTGCTCAACCTGAAGCGGAAGTGGCCGATACTTCGGCTTCCAGCTTTAAGCTGACGCTGAAAAAGTTTGAAATCAGCAACGGGTATGTTTCGTATGACGATGAATCATCGGGACTATTTGCCGCGTTGGACAATATAAATACCAAATTGACCGGAGACTTGTCGGCAACGCAAACTACGCTGGACTTTTTTACATCATTAGATAAGCTGATAGTGTTAGGTGCTAACGGTAAACCAATGTTACCCGAATGGGGAGTGGCTATAACATCGAAAATTGATGCCGACTTGGAGCACAGCATATATAAATTTGCCGGGGCAGAAGTGGATATTGATAAGATGGAGCTTACAGCAGATGGACAGGTGGCAATGGTTGGCGACAAGGGACAGAACATGAATATAGATCTTACTTACGCATTTAAGGTTCCTTCTCTTGCTTCGCTGTTGGCGGCTATTCCTGCCGAATATATGCAGGGTGTGGGCGTTGAAACACAAGGTGAATTTGATATGAAAGGCTGGGTAAGGGGTATTTACAGTGAAACCTCAATGCCGGTAATCGGTCTTGATTTACAGGTAAAGAACGGTTACATTAAATATGCCGGATTTCCGGAAGCAATCAAGAGCTTGAATATAGATTTGCAGGCGTCACTGGATCAGAATAACGATGTGAATAGCAAGGTGGCGTTGAATAAGATGCATTTGGAAATTGCCGGAAATCCTTTTGATGCAAGTACCGTTGTGCTGATGCCGTTTACCGACCCGGATATAAAGGCCAACGTGAATGGTAAGATAGACTTCGCATCGTTGAAATCTGCAATGCCTTTGCCGGATAGCCTTTCACTTAACGGTGTAGCTACTGCCAACATTGCTTTTGCCGGATTAATGTCTCAAATTGAGAAGGAGGAATACGATAAGCTACAGCTGAATGGCGCTCTCGGTTTGACGGGCTTCTCGGTAAAAACGGCCGACTTCCCTCAGGAAATTAAAATTAGCAAGATGGATATGGATTTCAGCCCTGCAAAGGTTGCGCTGAAATCGTTTGATGCCGCTATTGGTAGCAGTGATGTACATTTGGTAGGCTCGCTTGAAAACTTTCTAAACTACTTATTTAAAGACCAAGTAATAAGAGGCAACTTGCAGCTAACATCAAACCTCTTTAACTGTAATGAAATGATGGCTTCAGGTTCTACCCCTGAGACAGCGGAACAACAGCCTGAATCAGCAAGTACGGGTGTATTTGTTGTACCAAGCAACATTGACTTTAACATGAAGGCTAACATCAACCGCTTGGTGTATGATAAAATGGATATGACCAACGTTGGCGGTAACATTACTATAAAGGATGGTAAGCTGAACTTAAATAACCTTGTGATGAATGCAATGGGTGGAAACATGACGCTATCCGGTGATTATTTTGCACCCGACCCCACTAAGGCCGTTACCGATTTATCGATGAAGATTAGTTCGGTTGAAATAAAGAAGCTGGTTGAATCAATTGGTTTTATTGACAGCCTGCTGCCTATTGCTAAAAACATGGCGGGGAATGTAACGTTGAACATAGACCTTAGCGCACCGTTGAATAGCGATATGGCTCCCGATATTAGTAAGCTAAATGCAACCGGAAGCTTCAACACTAAAAATATTTCTTTCATTAGCTCCGAAACGTTGAACACCTTTACTTCATTATTAAAGTTGGGTGAAAAGAGTAATGAGCTGAAAGATGTTAACTTGAACTTTGCCATTAAAAACGGGATGGTACAAGTTCCTCCATTCTCTGTTAACCTTGGCAATGTTCCTATGAAGGTAGGCGGTGAGCATGGGCTAACTTCAATGAACTACCATACCGATGTGAGTATTCCTACCGGAAAAGTAGGGACTCAAGCTAGCGAACAGCTAAACGGCTTGTTGTCTCAGGCCGGTATAACCAACGCTTCGTTGAATCTTTCATCTGTTCCGATAGGTGTTGATATTACCGGAAGCATGAAGAGTCCGAAGTTCTCACTTGGTAAGGCTAAGTTTGGCGGTACAGATGGGCAACAACAAGCTACTCCAACCGTACAAGAGCAAGCAAAGGATATTGTAAACCAACAGGTAGATAAGTATAAACAGCAAGCTGATACGTTGATACAACAGAAGAAGGACGAAGCTACTAATAAGCTGAAAGAAGCGCTGAAAAAGAAGCTTCCCTTTTAATATTATATTCTCTTAGCACGTCATTGCGAGCGCAGCGAAGCAACCGAGTTTGCGAGTTCGGCAAAGCCAATCTCTCGAATTGAAAGGTTACTTCGCTGTGCTCGCTATTGACGGTTTATTCAACGTTTATTTATTCTAATTGAATGAGGAAAGAAAGGCTAGTCATATTAACCGGAGCCGGAATTAGCGCTGAAAGCGGAATAAAAACTTTTCGTGATAGCAATGGGTTGTGGGAAGAGCATGATGTAATGGATGTGGCCAGCATAGACGGTTGGCATAAAAATCCGGCATTGGTGCTGGACTTTTACAACCAGCGTCGTCGCCAGCTGAAATCGGTTAAGCCTAATGCTGCACATACTATCTTGGCTGAGCTGGAGCAGCATTTTGAGGTAAGCATTATTACTCAAAATGTAGATAACCTGCATGAGCAGGCCGGGAGCACTAACGTACTTCATTTACACGGCGAGCTGACAAAAGCATGTAGCAGCAGAGACCGTTCTCTGATATATGATATTGGTTACGATGATATAACGTTAGGGCAAACTGCAGATGATAATTCACAGCTACGCCCCTACATTGTATGGTTTGGTGAGGCGGTTCCGCTCATTCCTGTTGCCGCAGAAATAGTAAGTTCGGCTGATTATTTTGCGGTTATCGGAACTTCATTGAATGTCTATCCGGCGGCGGGATTGGTTGACTACTGTAAAACCGGAACATCTGTTTTTCTTATTGACCCCAATAATGTTGGTGTAAGAATGGGGAACAGGCTTACCGTAATTAAGGAGAAAGCAAGTGTTGGAGTGAAAAAAATGCGAGAGCTACTACTTGAAAATAACAGTTAACGGCTATGAAACGGAAAGTTGTTGTTGGAATAACGGGAGCAAGCGGAGCCTTATATGCTAAGCTGCTATTGGATAAGTTGGCAAAGCTAGGTATGGGTACCGATGATGTTGCACTTGTGTTTACTACCAGTGGCGAACAGGTATTTCGTTACGAACTTGGCGATAAAGCATTTGATGGCATTGGATTTAAACGTTTTGATAACAGCTCGTTTTTTGCTCCTTTTGCATCCGGTTCATCAGATTATGATTGCTTGCTGATAGCCCCTTGCACTATGGGAATGCTGGGCTGTATTGCTTCCGGACTGGCCAACGACCTTATAAGCAGAACAGCGGATGTTATGCTTAAAGAGCGTCGTAAGCTTATTTTGCTCACAAGAGAAACGCCTCTAAATATGATTCAAATTAACAACATGGCAAAGGTTACAGAGGCCGGAGGTATTGTTTGCCCGGCTAGCCCGTCATTTTATAGCTCTCCGAAAACAGTTGAAGAGCTGGCGCAAACAGTAGTTGACCGTATGCTTCGGTTGGCAGGCTTTGAGTTTGAGACTTACCAATGGGGTGCTGAATAACATACGCTTAAACCAAGTTGCCAGCTATGCGGTTGCGTTATTAAATCAAGGTCGTCATTGGCTTCGCCGAACTCGTAAACTCGCAATGACGACTTTTATTCAACAATACAGCATAATTTTCCGGCAGGCTAGGTGAAAAATGTAAAGCAAAACAAGTTGCTCTGGTAGAAGTTTGTTTCCCAATTTCTGTTTTGTTCTTAACCTATCCTTGCCTATCTTTGTTGGAAATTTAGCAATAGATGCCCATACTTGTGTTTCCGTTATTAATGGCCTTATCGCTGTTTGTTTTTGCCTTTAAGGGAAAAGCGAAGTATGCTGTATGCTTTCTTTTAGCGTTGGCGGGTGTAACGGTATCCGGTTATATGGCTGTTGATGTGCTACTCGGCAATCAGCCTGTCGAAATAAAATTTTCCCTGTTATCTCTGGGAGATAGCATTGTAACACTTGATAGGCTTAGCGCATTTTTTATTATACTTGTTAACATAGCCATTGTTGTAGCTTTTCTGTACTCTCGAGATTATCTGAAAGGGCAGCCCAGTAGCAACAAGCGGCTGTCAATGCATTACCTGTCCTACCTTTGGCTATACTTTTCAATGGTTTTGGTTTTGTTGTTTCGTGATGCCTACTCCTTTTTGTTTGCATGGGAGCTGATGATGCTCACCTCTTTTTTGCTGATAGTATTTGGGGAGGAACAGCGGAGAAAGCTAAAGGCAGCCGTAAACTATTTGGTGCAAATGCACATTGGCTTTTTCATGGTGCTCGCAGCCTTTATACTGGTAAAGAAGGAAACGGGAGCCATGAGCTTTGATGCGTTGGGTGTTTATTTTTCTTCTAACCCCAACATGGGTCTTTTCCTACTTTTCTTTGCCGGATTTGGAATTAAGGCTGGCTTTATCCCCTTGCACACATGGTTGCCCGACGTATATTCGGTTACACCCGGCAACGTTAGCGGTTTTGTGTCGGGGGCAGTTACTAAAATGGGTATATACGGATTGGCTAGAGTATTAGGTTACATACAGGCAGACTATTTTTCTATAGGCCTTTTCTTGCTGTTGATTTCTATTGCTACAGGCCTTTTCGGTATATTTTTATCTATTGTTCAGAAAGACATTAAGCGGCTACTGGCATACTCCAGTATAGAAAATATGGGTATTGTTGGTATTGGTTTTGGATTGGGGATATTGGGTAAAGCGTACAATGTCGAGCTATTGGCTATATGCGGATTTGCCGGTGCGTTGCTGCATACGTTTAATCACTCGCTGTTTAAATCTTTGTTGTTTTATACTACATCATCGCTTTGCAGGGCTACAGGAACACAGAATATGGAGCTGATGGGCGGAGCCGCTAAGCGTATGCCTTACACATCCGGCTTATTTTTGTTGGGTTCTATGGCTATATGTGCTTTGCCTCCGTTTAACGGGTTTATTTCTGAATTTATTATTTACAGCGGAGCGTTTAGCTCTCTGGTTGGTCCAGATAAGGTTTCTATTGCGCTGATGATAGGGGCTATTGTAACACTTGCGCTTATTGGTGGGTTATCTATTATTGCATTTACCAAAGCGTTTGGTATTTCGTTTTTAGGTGAGCCGCGCAGTGCTAAAGCGGCAGCAGTAAAAGAAGCTAGTAAAGGTATGTATCGCTCATTGGTTATACTGGCTTTGCTTATTGTTGCTATTGGCCTGTTTCCAATGGTATTTATACGTCCGTTGTGTATTATTTCCGGTGAAAGTTTAAGAATAGACTATGCCAACACGTTTATCCATACGCAAGATTTACTTTCTACGCTTGGTAGGGTTAGTGCGGTAAGTATGGTATTTATTATTGTTGTTGCCGTGCTGTATTTGATTCGGAGAAGAGCATTGGCTCGCCGTAAAGTTGAGTATGGCCCCACATGGGGCTGCGGCTTTACCGCGCCTACTGCCAAGCAACAGTACACATCATCATCGTATGTGAGTGATTTTGCTCATTTAATGAATCCGATAACCCATTATGACCGGGTGATGGAGCCGATTAAAGAGGAGGAAATATTTCCGGCAAACCGTAAGTTTAAAGGAAGGGAGAGTGATGTACTAAGTAATACGCTTATTCGCCGTCCGTTAAAGTGGGTAAACGAGCGATTTTTCCGATTGGCAATTTTTCAGACCGGAAAAATACAGCACTACGTTCTGTACGCATTATTTTTTATGATGCTTGTATTTGTGCTTAGCTATATTGGCTGGCTATAGAAAGAATAAGGAGGTATGTTATCATTTATACTCATAGCGTTGTGTTCTCTTATATTTGCGGGAGTTGTTAATCGCACTCGCAGTATATTAAGTGGACGTAAAGGCCCCGGACTTTTACAGCCTATGCGGAATGTAATACTGTTACTACGCAAGGGGAGCGTGTTTAGTCGCAGCTCCAGCTTTATACTTCAGTATGCGCCTTTGGTTGCTTTAGCATCAACTATTGTAGCGGCATTGCTGGTTCCTTTTGGCAAGTATCCTTCATTTATATCTTTCAAAGGCGATTTTATACTATTCGTTTACCTGCTTGCCTTAGGACGTTTTGCACTTATACTGAACGCGCTTGATACTGCCAGCTCTTTTGAAGGAATGGGCGCCAGCCGAGAGTCCTTATACGGTATGCTGATTGAGCCTTCGTTTTTTATGCTGCTTGGCGCATTTGCCATGCTTACAGGACATACTACCTTTATTGATATATCGCAAACATTCCAATCGGGAGGAATATACGGGGCTATACTTGGCGTTATGGCTACCTTTGTGCTGTTCAACGTAATGCTGGTAGAAACAAGCCGTCTTCCGGTTGATGACCCTCGAACCCACCTTGAGCTAACCATGATACATGAGGTGATGGTGCTTGATAACAGCGGTTTTGACTTGGGTATAATCACGCTCAATTCGTTTCTCAAGTTCTCCATGTTCAGCGCCCTGATAGCCTTTTGCATTACGCCGCCCTATTTCAGCTTTTGGGTGCACTTTGCCGTATTCTTTGCTATGGAGCTGGTTTGTGCGGTGGCGATAGGGCTATTTGAGAGCTTTAGAGCAAGAAATAAAATGACTAAAAACCCTTCATATCTTATATCCATTTCCGCTATCGGATTGCTTGCGTTTATTGCAGCTATTGTACTGTCGGAGGTTAATATATAAAAGATAGAAGGCAGGAGACAGAAGTCAGAAATAAGAAGTTAAAGGAGTTAAAGAATTTGAGAATTTATGGGAGAGGTATGAGGGTATCTTACTAACCTTTAAATCCCAACTTTTAAACTTGTTAATTGTAAACCGTAAACTAGTAAACCGTAAACCAAATGATAGCCTTACTAATACTGTTGTTTGCCGTTTCGTTGGTATTCTTTTCGATTACTGAACGGTTTAAAACTTATGCTATGCTGGTTGGTTTTCAGGGCTTGCTACTGTTTGGCATATCGTTTTCTTTGTTGAAGGAGATTAATACGCTGAACTTAATATTTATCATTGTAGAAACCATTGTATTTAAAACGGTGGTGGTTCCCTGGTTGCTAAATCGTATAATTAAGAAGACACATACTTCACGCGTTCATAGTGGAGCGTTGCCTACTTTTTATTCTATTTTTTTGGTTATTGTGGCAATGCTGGTTAGCATAGCGCTAACGTCAGTATTGAAGGATTCACGCATTGATAGCTTCTTCCTGTCCATATCGGTATTTGCAATGCTGTCGGGCATGTTGCTTATCATTACACATAAGCGCATTTTTTCTCACATGGTAGGCTTTTTGGTGGTAGAAAATGCGGTGTTCCTTTTCTCCATTGCTGCCGGAGCAGAAATGCCTATGCTGATTAATACGGCTATTTTACTTGATATTTTTATCAGCGTACTTATTCTCGGCGTTTTTATGACAAAGATAGAAGGCCGTATGCACAGCTTGGAAACGGATATGCTAACAACGTTGAAAGATTAATATGATTTTACTTTACTTCATAGCTGCGTTAGCTTGTCTGCCGCTTCTGTTTATTCAAAAGAACAGAAAGCGTACAGCTGCTGTAACCGCCGGATTTTTTGTATTGCAGCTGGTGTTTGCCATATATGTTGCATTAAATCGGAATGTAACAGAGCTGCAATTTTTCACTTACGATTCTCTAGGTACCTTATTCTTTGGTCTTTTGGCAATACTTGCTCCTATTACGTTGTACCACAGCAACAGCTATCTTGATAAGGAAAAGTTACGCGAATTCAAGCTGTATCACATGGGGTTTGTACTGTTATCCGCCGCTATTACGGGCGCATACTTTGCCAACAATGTTACCGTTTCATGGGTGCTGATTGAAACAACAACGTTGGCCGCTGCTTGGCTGATATACCACCGCCGTACGCCCAGAGCATTGGAAGCTACGTGGAAGTATGTGTTTGTTTGTTCAACCGGTATAGCTGTTGCCTATTTGGGAATACTATTTTTAAGCGTTATGCTGAAAGGCGGGCATGAGCTGAATATGTCTTATGAAAGCCTTGCCCGTGCTGTTGGTACGGCCAATCCCCTATACCTTAAGCTTGCATTTCTGTTTATAGTGGTGGGGTATAGCACCAAAATGGAGCTGTTTCCCATGTACACCATTGGTATTGATGCAAACCATGCAGCACCCACGCCGATGAGCGCTTTCTTTTCAACAGCATTAGTCAACCTTGGTTTTGTTTCTATATTTAGAATATACCGCATACTGGCCACTTCAGATGTATTTGAATGGGCTAAGGGGGTATTGCTCATCGCAGGCATCCTGTCACTGGTGGTTGCCGCCATATACATGCGTAGAACAAAAAATGCAAAACGTTTTTTCGCCTATTCAACGGTTGAGAATATGGGAATTATTGCCATTGCTTTAGGTACAGGTGGCATTGCCTACGTTGCTGCTATTTTCCATGCGTTGATGCATGGGTTAATTAAATCATCGGCTTTTTATCAGCTTTCACAAGTGGGGCGCATATACAATACCTATGGTATTTTTAAAATGGGAAACTATGCAAAGATTAATCCTTTGGGCTCTATAGTGCTAATTCTGGCGCTAGTTGGCCTTATTGCTGTCCCGCCATCAAGCCTGTTTATTTCCGAGCTAATGACCTTTACTGCTCTTGCAGAAGCAAATCGCTGGGTTTACTTTGTAGCGGTAGCTGCTTTGCTTTGTGTTATTATTTATTCGCTATGCTCACGCATACTATTTATATGCTATCATCCATCAACTGCCATACGTGATATAAATTCAGCCGCTGTTAAACCAATGCTGGCAGTTGTTCAGCTGGGGTTACTAGTCACCGCATTTTTCTTTTGTATTTATCAGCCGGACTGGTTGATGGAAATGATTCGAGAAATTGTTTCTTATTTACCTACCAATATGTAGGTTGGAATACCTAACTTAGAATTTAAAGCCTTTGGCTTGAGTGCAGACCTAACCGAATAGCCGAATATTTTAACTTGGCAAGTTTTTTGTACCCATCGGATGGGTATCTAAAATACCGATTAAGCGTTATTACTGATACTTTTAAATATAAATGACAATGAAAATTAAACAAGTATTCTTTCTAGTAGTGTTGTTCTGTGTTCCGTTCTTTGCTTCAGGACAGCAAGCGTTAATGCCGGAAATAAAGAAAAATATCGCCGGGTTTGAAAAGGCTATCCAACAAAAGGATACCTCTTTGCTAAAGGGCTTTGTATCTGATGATTTTTCTGTAAGTACAACAACTTGGCCGGCCTCAGGACAGTTGTTAACCCTTGTTTTTGGTCGTAGCGATGAGTTTGAATTTGTGAGGCTCGCCAAAGATAAAGTTGCTCCCATTAGTTCAAAAAAGTACAAAGTTGATGTTCTGATTAAAGAAAAGGGAAAGGAGCCAATAAAGTCATACGTTGCTTGTGATTCGGAAGGCAAGATTTTGTATGTAGATTATATTGACCAAATGTTTGGAAGATTTCGTAATCGTGAGTCTCGCCTGAGAGCGAAGTTGCCCATTGAAGTTCAGGAAGAGGGTTCTATTATTGTGGATTTGAAGATAAACGACAACACTCGCACACTACGCTTTTTGTTTGATAGCGGGGCAGACGGCATGGCAATATCTAAGTCTTTGGCTGACTCACTTGGTTTGAAAGAAGGTCGCACGCAATCAACATCTGTAGTTGGTGGAAACATGAAGATTGTTGTTTCAACAGGCAATACGGTGTGGTTGGATACGTTAAAGCTAGCTGATCAAAACATTGCCATTTTTGAGAAAATGAGAAAAGGTATCGACGGAATAATAGGCTTAGGTTTAGCCAAATCGTTTATTACAAAGGTTGACTTTGATCAAAAAGCACTTTTGCTTTACGATTTTGGACAGTATGACTACGAAAAGGAAGGGGAAACGTTGCCCATTCGTGTTCCGGCTGGCATAGCCCTACTTCCAGCCTCGTTAGACTTAGTGGGTAAGGGATATGTTGATGGTAACTTTGCTTTTGATACAGGAGCAGCCTATAACCTTATAGCATTTAATCCGTTTGTAAGAAAGAATCGCCTACTGGTTAGCGGATTTAAGCCCGAATCACAAGGTTCAACAACCAGCTTGGGTCATACATCTGTGGTTTTTCATGGAAAGTGTGAAGATTTTAGATTAAGCCATATTCATGCAAAGAATATGCCTGTTACACTTCAGGCATCTGCTGCAACTCCCGGATGGGATCCCGGAGCGGACGGTTCTATTGGTATCAAGCTGATTTCTCGCTATAACTTTACCATCAACCTGCTGGATAAGGAAATTCATTTAACTCCCAACAAAAGGGCTAATATGGCATGGTAGAATGGCTCAGCTAGAGCGTAAAAAAAATACCCACCGTTTAGGTGGGTATTTTTTTGTACGGCCAATTGCTTATGCGGGGCTGATAGCTGATACGGGGCATACATCTGCGCAAGTACCGCAATCAGTGCAAACTTCCGGATCAATTTTGTAGATGTCACCGGGAGAGATTGCTTCAACCGGACATTCGTTGATGCACGTTCCGCAAGCAGTGCAATCATCGCTAATTTTGTGAGCCATGTTGTTACGTTTTAAATTTGTACGGGACAAAAGTAGGTATAAATTTTTATTTTGCAAATTGCAGGGTTATGTTGCTTTTATTCATCTGAAAGAGGCATGCTTACGATAAATAGTGTTAAATAGCCAACCTTTTGAGGCTACAGAGGTTGTAATACAAGATGGAGTTGGTTGCTTTTTTTACTACTTTTGTACCACAAATCTGTGGTAGCATTCGGCTTCCATGCAACTAAATTACTATGAAGCATAAAGTTTTGCAGCTATGCGTCCTACTAATGCTGGCGGGTACAACCCTTGCAGCTCAAGGAAAAATTGAATTTAACGATCCAATACATGACTTTGGCACCATCTTGGAAAAAGATGGAGATGTCAGCTATACATTTACGTTTAGCAATAAAGGTAACCAGCCTATTATTCTGAGTAGCGTTACACCCTCCTGTGGCTGTACTACTCCGTCGTGGACAAAAGAGCCAATATTGCCCGGAAAAACCGGAACCATAACAGCAACCTACAATCCGCTTGGTCGGCCTGGTCCCTTTGATAAGTCTTTAACCGTTATTTCCAATGGGAACCCAACATCAGTACTACTGCGGATAAAGGGTGAAGTTGTGCAGAAAATACCAACAGTAGAGGAGAAGTATCCGGTGGTGGTAGGAAGCCTGCGTTTGCAGTCATCAACAATTGCATTTGCACGCCTTATCAATACGGAAACGAAAACAGAAGCTATAGAAGTTTATAATAGCGGTACATCGCCTGCTACTGTTTCGTTTGGAAAGCTTCCTGCTCACCTTAGCGTAAAGGTTGAGCCTTCTACCATTGCTGCCAAACAAAAGGCAACCATTACTTGTACATATCAGGCTTCAGCAAAGAATGATTGGGGCTCTGTAACAGATAAGCTGGCGTTTAAGGTTACTAGCGGGAAAAAAATTACCAACGGAAACCTTGATGTAGCTGCAACTATAATGGAAGATTTTTCAAAGCTAAGCCCCGCCGAAATGGATAATGCCCCTTATCCACAGTTTAAGACAACCAGCTATAACTTTGCCAATGTAACACAAGGAGCAGTTATAACCTACAGCTTTTCATTTACTAATACAGGTAAAAGCGATTTGCAAATTCGTAAAATAGCAACAGAATCAGCAAGTGTAAAAGGGACATCTTCAAAGAACGTGGTTAAACCGGGCGAAAGCGCCGATATAAATATTAGCATTGCAACGAAAGACCAATCGGGTATTGTAGCGTATTCCATATCCGTATTCAGCAATAGCCCCCGAGTTCCTCAGCTAAGTCTTTTGGTAAGCGGGTCAATACTAAAGTAGAACATATAAAAAGCATGTCTGACTCTCTTTCTCTAGATAAAAGCGCGTTAACGGTAAATAGCGGAATTGAACAGCCGCCTATCGTGAACCCGAATGCTATTGCTCGTTTAAAGAGGGTTAAACTTGAACCTCTTAGCATCGACCAGTTTGTTGAGGGCATACTTGCAGGCAATATTGCTGTGCTCAGTAAAGCTATTACGTTGGTTGAAAGCCATCTGCCGGAACACCATGTAGTAGGCCAAGAAATTATAGAACGGTGTTTACCGTATAGCGGAAATGCTGTACGAATTGGTATAACAGGTGTTCCCGGAGCAGGAAAAAGTACGTTTATAGAATCGTTTGGTAAACTTCTAACCTCTGAGGGACATAAATTGGCCGTACTGGCTATTGACCCTAGCAGTACCCGTTCAAAAGGAAGCATTTTGGGTGATAAAACGCGCATGGAAACGCTTTGTAATGACCCCAATGCGTTTATTCGCCCCAGCCCTTCTGCCGGTTCACTGGGAGGCGTAGCACGTAAAACCCGTGAATCTGTTATACTATGTGAGGCTGCCGGATTTGACACCATCATTATCGAGACGGTTGGTGTTGGGCAGTCGGAAACGGCAGTGCATTCAATGGTCGATTTTTTCCTACTACTTATGCTGGCCGGAGCCGGAGACGAGCTTCAGGGCATTAAGCGGGGTATTATGGAAATGGCCGACCTGCTTGCCATTAATAAGGCCGATGGAGGAAATGTAGCACGCGCCATGCAGGCTAGGGGAGAGTACCAAAGCGCAATGCAGCTTTTTCCGCCTACCGAATCGGGTTGGAAGCCGATAGCGTTAACCTGTTCGGCGGTAGAAAAAAAGGGCTTAGATGATATTTGGAAAAATATATGTAGTTTTGTAAGTTCAACAAAGGCAAATGGTTACTTCGAGTCTCATAGGCGACAACAATCTAAATATTGGATGTATGAGTCAATTAATGAGAGTTTGATGGATAATTTTTACAGCAACTCAGAGGTAGAAGCAAGCATACAGGAAATAGAAGAGCAGGTACTAAATGATAAGATGAGCTCGTTTGTCGCTGCAAAACAGCTGTTGAACCTGTATCTGAAAAAATAATAGTCAACCCACGTAAACTTTAAAAAACAAGACAGATGAAAAAACTATTAACAGCCGCTGTTGCGGCGCTGGTGCTGTACTCATGCGGCGGTGGCACTCCTTCCTATACCATTACAGGTAAGGTTGCTCAACCTGAGCTGGAAGGAAAGCAGGTTTTATTGAGCAAAATTGAAAATAACGATATGGTGGCTTTTGATACCGCTGTTGTAACAAAAGGCGCTTATGAGTTCAAGGGTAGCGTTAGCCAACCGGAAATGTATGTAATTAAAATTGACAAAGGAGAAGCTCAAGCACCAAATCTCATTTGGTTTGTGGCTGAAAATGCCAAGCTATTAGTAACAAGTGACTCTTTGGGGAATAAGGTAACCGGATCACCACTTAATGATGCTTTTCAAGAATATAAAGATAAATCAAGGGCAATTGCAAAAAAGCAAGGTGAGCTAAGAGGTCTATATCAAGCAAGAAGTCAAGCTAACACCATGACTCCTGAGCTGTTAGACTCGCTAACTGCTGAGAGTGATAAGCTAATGACAGAAGGCCAAGAGTTAACAACAGCTTTCGTAAAGGCTAACATTAATAACGTTGCAGGTCAGAGCCAGCTTCAAAGTTTATTAAGCCTTCCTGTTGAAGATTTGAAGGCTATTATTGCTAGTGCAGACTCTACCGCAATGAAGACACAGGCCATTCAGGATATGACTGCTCGTATTGCTGCCATTGAAAATGTTGCTGTTGGCAAACCTTTTATTGATTTACGTATGCCCGGCCCTGATGGTAAAGAAATAGCTCTTTCTGACCATGCCGGCAAGGGTAAATATGTGCTTATTGATTTTTGGGCTTCATGGTGTGGCCCTTGCCGCCAAGAAATGCCTAACGTAGTTAAGGCTTACGATAAGTATAAAAAGAAAGGTTTCGAAATAGTAGGCGTTTCTTTGGATAGAGAGCATGATGCTTGGGTTAAGGGTATTGCCGATTTGAAAATGACTTGGCCTCAAATGTCTGATGTGAAATTTTGGAATAGCGAAGCTGTTAAGGCGTATGCATTAAATGGCATTCCTCACACTATACTATTGGATAAGGACGGGATTATTATTGCAAAGGATTTACGTGGTGAAGATTTAGACAAGAAGCTTGCTGAGCTGCTTAAGTAATCTTTGAAAAAACATTCGAAAAAAAGACGAGTTCTAAATGCTCGTCTTTTTTCTATATTTCCCTCGCTCTACTATTGTATTTTTAATGATTTTCGGGTGAAAAACTAGTTAATATCCTACGGACAACTCTAACGTTTATACGATAAATACACTTCTATTGATATATAAGCCTATGGTCTAAATGAAATTTCCTGTAGGGAAACAATATCAATAGTTACAATATCTTGCAAATATTGTGTAGCCCGTTAGGGCTTCAATTCATGTTTGTTAGGTATAATATTCAATCATATTTTGTATATGGACATTTTTGTTTCATGTTATCAAATTGTTGACGAATTCTTTACAATCAAACAATGAAAAGCAGCTTGATTGCTAGCATAACGTTAGTTCTAATGTATACTATATGCTTGTTGTAACCCTTATTGATATAGTACGCAATACACTTCTCATTACCGGTTTGGTTATGGTAATGATGATGGTGATTGAATATGTAAACGTAGCATCGCACGGAAAACGGTTGAAGAGGCTGGAAAACACAACTTTCGGACAAGTTGTGTTTGCCGCGCTCGTTGGGATGGTACCCGGATGTATTGGTGGTTTTGCTATCGTATCGTTGTTTACTCATCGCATACTTAACTTGGGGGCATTGGTTGCCGCCATGATTACGGTAACAGGAGATGAAGCGTTTGTAATGTATGCAGCTATTCCGGAAACAGCACTGATACTCAATCTTATTCTTTTTGCTTTTGCCATACTGGTTGGACTAACGGTTAACTTTTTTGTCAAAAAATTTCCTGCTCCTTTTGTTCCGGGGCACTTTGCCATACACCATGAAGATGCGCATTGTCATGGCTCCTCTAATGGTAGCTGGCGATATAACCTTAGCCACCTCTCTTTTCAACGAGCTATACTGATTGTTGGTATATTGCTTTTTATTTTTGGCTTGGTAAGCGGCTTACTTGACCACTCACATGAACATGAAGTAACTGCCTTAGCCGCACATGGCGAGCAGTGTACTCATGTGTGTGAACAGCATGCTCATCACGAATATGAGCACCATGTGCACGATATGGGTTTCTTATTTAACGAGCGCTGGCTAAACCTGCTGTTTGTTGGCGTTGCGCTTATAGCCCTTTTCATAATAGCAAAGGTGAATGAGCATTTTTTGTCAGAGCATCTTTGGGGGCATGTAATTAAAAAGCATTTTCTCAAAATCTTTCTTTGGACGTTGGGAGCGTTACTTATCATTTTCTTGCTGATGCGTAACGTAGATATACAAGATTGGGTTTCGGATAACCCCCATTACATGCTTTTACTGGCCTTGCTTATTGGGCTTATACCCGAGTCGGGGCCTCACATGATATTTATCACTCTTTTTGCCAGCGGAAATATTCCGTTTAGCATACTATTGGCTAACTCCATTGTACAGGAAGGACACGCAGGATTACCCTTGTTGGCCGAATCAAAGCTAGGTTTTGTATGGGTTAAGGTACTAAAGCTGCTACTTGGGCTTATCGCCGGATTTGCCGGATATTTGATAGGATTCTAAAAGGTCGTCATTGCGAGCGTAGCGTGGCAATCTACTGAATAAACAGATTGCTACGCTTCGCTCGCAATGACGTGCTATTTGTCGTGGTGTAAAAAATGCCGCATGTATTTCCACATGCGGCATTCTTTTTATGATAGCAGCTATTGCTAAAATCGTAGATGCTTTACTGAACTTCCGTTTCTGCGGATAAGCTTCAGCGCATCAACACCTATCTTAATATGGTTTTCAACAAAAAGTTCGGTTACTCGCTTATCGCTTTCCGCTGTTTTTACTCCCGATTCAATCAACGGTTTGTCTGATGCCAGCAGTAATGCCCCTGTGCTGATGTTGTTGGCAAAGCCAACCGTAAAAATGGTTGCTGTTTCCATATCAACTGCCATACAACGAATTTTTATCAGGTAGCGCATAAATTCTTCATCATGCTCCCAAACGCGGCGGTTGGTGGTATATACTGTTCCTGTCCAATAGTCAAGCCCAAAATCGCGGATGGTAGTAGAAACAGCACGTTGCAAGCTGAAGGCCGGTAGTGCAGGGACTTCAGGGGGAAGATAATCGTTTGAAGTACCATCACCCCTAATAGCGGCAATGGGTAGTATAAGGTCGCCCAGCTTATTTTTTTCCTTCATTACCCCGCATTTACCTAAAAACAAAACGGCTTTTGGTTTTATAGCTGCAAGCAAATCCATTACAATAGCGGCATTGGGGCTTCCCATGCCAAAGTTAATCATGGTAATACCGTCAATCGTTACACATGGCATGTTAGCATTAGGGTCAACAATTGGTACGTTGTTCCATTCGCTAAACAAATGCAGGTAGTTGCGAAAGTTGGTAAGAAGAATAAAATCACCGAAGTTATCCAGCGAATTTCCGGTATAGCGCGGCAGCCAGTTATTTATAATATCTTCTTTTGGTTTCATATTCTTGTGTATTTGTTTGCTAACCGGGTTTGGTCTAGCGCGATGGTTGTTTGTGATGGTAGATTCTACTACAAACAACGTATTAGCCTATTAAATGTTGGGCTTTAGCCCTTAAATCTTAGCTGATTCGGGTTAAAGCCCAATATACTTGCTGCGTTGTTAACGGATTATATCATTCCGTTGATAAAAATTACCGATAGCAATCCAATAATAGCGTAAAGTTCAGGAAAAACAGCTAGCGTTAATGTACCTCCCACAACGTTGTAGCCTTGGCTTACGGCAACAATACCGTTTGAACAAACCTGACCCTGACGTATTGCTGTAACCAAACCAACAGCGCCCATTATTAGTCCTGCACCGAAAATACCCGATGCGGTCATCCATGACATATCTACTATCTCCAGCTTGGATTTTATGAAGAAAAATCCAACAAATCCGTATAAGCCTTGGGTACTTGGAAGTGCGCACATGGCAAGGTAGCTACCTAGTGCTTCAGGGCGTTTTTTTAGCGCAGCAACAGCGGCATTACCACAGTTGGATAGTGCCCATGCGCTACCTGCACAAGAGAGAACAAGCATAAGGATAATGCCAATGTAGGCAAATAAAATAGGTGTCATAGTCTGTTTTGTTTTAGTTTGTATTTTACTTTGACTTGTTGTACTTAAATGGTTTATATGCTATGCCGCCTCCTTCATAGCCGGAATTTTTGAAAAATTCAACATAGGTAAGACGGATAGGGTGAATAATTGCACCCAACATACTTAGCATAATATTTATACCGTGCCCTAGAACCAGTATGAAAAGGGTTACAAGGAACCCTACTACCGGAATATCCGGAGATAAGGATTGTGCCATGCTGTTAAACGCACCTCCAAGCACTCCCCCTGTTAGCCCGAGCGCAAATAAACGAATGTAGGATAGTAGGTCTCCTAACAATCCGGTTGCGGTGTTGAAGCTATCCCATATCCCTACTCCAAAGTTAAGTAACGGGTTTTTACCCGGACTATTGTAGAAGAATATGAATAATGCTGATATTCCAATAATACCATATAGTACGTGGCTTATGAGCTGAGGAATAGCGATGCCTAGCATGGGAAGCCCAAATGTTACTGCGCCAACTACTATAAATACCATCCATGCTATTTTAGAAATGGCATACTTGAATCCTTGCTGTCTGGCGATGTTAGCCGCATGAATACCCATACCAACTAAAACCTGTAAGGCCCCTAAAGCGATAGAGAGCGCCATTAACGTATTATCGTCCTTAACAAACCATGTTTTTACTTTTGTCAGTAGTTCGATTTGTGCCAAATCAACGCCGAAAAATGTTCCGGTTAGTGCGCCAAAAATACAGGCTGCAAGGCATAGCCATTGTATAAGTGATACGAACGGACGAAATTCTTTTTTTAGCTTCCGCTTGATAAAAAAGCATATAAGGATAAGTAAAAGCCCATAGCCCGCATCACCAAAGCAGAACCCAAAAAACATCATGTAGAAAGGAGCAAAGAAAGGAGTTAAATCCAGCTCTCTGTAGTTGGGTAAAGAGTACATTTCGGTAATGGGCTCAAACAGCTTGGCAAACCAACCGTTTTTCAGCTTTATAGGTACGCGGTCTTCTTGTTCAATAGCTTGCTCAAGGTACAACATATCTTGCGTGTCAAGAAAGCTAACCAGTTCGTTATCATGCTCTTTTGGAATCCATCCGGTAAACAGCAGTAGGTTGTTTTCGGCTTGCCCTTCGGCGCTTTGCTTTACGCTGGTGTAGTCTATTTGGCTCATCAGCTCTGCCTTTGCATTTTCCATTTGGCCAATGCAGGCAGTTAGTGAGTCTAACCTGTTTTTTATATCTTGTTCAATTTGTTGCAACGAGTCCAGCTCCTCTTGTCTTACATTGGCAGAAGCGCTGGGAACCTTCATCTCTTGCGCTTCAATGTTGATAGGAGTATTGCCCTCTTGTAGTACAATGAAGTAAATATTGGTGCTGTCCTCATTCAACACAACCAACGGATATTGTTGCTGCCACTCTTCAGAGAAACGCTTGCGCGGCGCAGTAAAAAAATGAGGAGTTATGCCAATCATTTGAAGACGCTGAACATCATCGGGGTTAAAATTTCCCCATATCAGTGCATCTTGCAGCTCCTTTTCTACTATCTTAATCAGCGTTGATGTTTGCTCTTGGTTAGCTATGAGGCTTTCGTACTCATCAAGAGCTTCTTTTCCCGTAAAAGGTTTACATGTAACCGGCGGTTGTGTCAGCTTTCGCCCCTTTAGCTTACGTGTGGCAACAGCATAACGGTTGACCTCGGCCAACATTTCTTTATCCTTTGCCTCCAGCGTTGCATTTCTTCTGGTGATGTCAACCATTCCAAAGGATTGCAGCTGCGGTAGGAATTGGTCTAAATCACGGTGAAATACAAGGAAGGCGTATTTTTTCATCGGAACTATCATGCCGTAGCCTCCTCCTCTTGCCGTTTCTTGACAATCTTTTGAGATGATTTGGACAGGTTCTCCTCGTCTTCCAAGAAACGTTTAATTTTTAGTACGGCTTCCATGTAGCCGGGTATCTGTACTTTCTCGTATAGGTTTACCTTCTGTGTTGTTTTCTTTCGGGCAGAGTCGAGTAGGCGCATCTTTTCAAAATACAGCTCTCGCTCAATACCAAGTGTCGACAGCTCTTTTAGCAGCTGTATGCCGTCAACATACCAGTAAGGTTTGCTAAACAGGTTGTATGGTGTAATGCTAAACTTCAGCTCTTTGAGTACGGGAATTTTTACTCCTGCAATTTTTATAACGTTGATATCCAAGTCCTCAATTCGGATAAGCTCCGGCTCAAACTCGTTCCATAGCCCGCTCATATACTCGTATGTGGCTACTTTACTTTCTAACTCCTTGTTCAGCTGTTCGGCCTTATCCTTCGCTCGTTTTACCTCCATACGCAACGCCGACTCTTTGCTCTTGATAGTGGGCAGAGCGCGTGTACGAACTTTAAGCTGCTTGTTAAGCTCGTTGAGAGATGTTTTATTGAACTGAAATTTAATAGCCATAATTCTTTTGTATCAAGTATCTCGATGCACGATTTGCGATGTAAACGGACAATGGATAACGGATAATAGGTGATATACCTTCGATTTTTTACGTGTTACATGCTAATTTATGCGTCTTTTACCTTTCCGTCCTTGTTCTTTTGTCAATATTCAATAATCAATAAAAATATTCAATTTACATTGTTTTGCTTTGTTTTGCTTCGTTTGTTTTCCAGTACTTATCCATTAACGTTTGCTTAATAGCAACTTCTGCAGGAGTAAAATACTTAGCGAATAGCTTCCATGCGGTATCCAACATCTCAGTAGTATCAATGTTTACATCAATGGCCAGTAATTTTTCCGAGTATTCTTTGGCAAACTTCAGCGTACGCTCGTCATAATCGCTCAGGTCAAAACCATTTTCCAGCTTTGTTTTGGCATTTGCCGCATCAGCGTATAAGCGAACGGCAGCGTTCATTACCTGCGGATGGTCTTCACGTGTTTTCTTTCCAATAACCAGCTGCTTTAAGCGAGAAAGCGAGCGGAATGGGTCAACAATAACTTTACCCGTATCGCTATCAGTACGAAGGAATAGCTGTCCTTCCGTAATGTAACCTGTATTGTCGGGTATAGCGTGGGTAATATCACCGCCGCTAAGCGTTGTAACGGCTACAATGGTGATGGAACCCCCGCTGGGTAGCTGTACCGCCTTCTCGTATATCTTGGAGAGGTCAGAGTAAAGCGAACCGGGCATACTATCTTTTGACGGGATTTGGTCCATGCGGTTCGATACAATACTTAACGCATCGGCGTATAACGTCATGTCGGTAAGCAACACCAATACCTTTTCGTTCTTATCAACGGCAAAGTATTCGGCAGCCGTAAGCGCCATATCGGGAATCAGCAGGCGTTCTACAGGTGGTTGCTCGGTAGTGTTGATAAAGCAAATAATCTTATCAAGCGCTCCTGCATTCTCAAACATATTTTTAAAGTACAGGAAATCGTCATTAGACAATCCCATGCCTCCGAGTATAATCTTATCAACCTTTGCACGTAGTGCAACCATTGCCATTACCTCGTTATACGGCTGGTCAGGGTCTGCAAAGAATGGAATTTTTTGCCCCGATACTAAAGCGTTGTTCAAGTCTATACCGGCAATACCGGTAGGAATAAATTCTGATGGTTGCACACGACGAAAGGGGTTTACCGATGGCCCGCCAATTTCTCGCTTTTCCCCATCAGGTTCTGCTCCACCACCGATTGGTTTTCCAAAAGCATTAAAAAACCTACCTGCCAAGTCATTGCTAACTTTTAAGCTTGGAGGTTCGCTAAGAAATATTACTTCTGAGTTTGTTGCCAAGCCTTCCGTTCCGGCAAACACTTGCAGCGTAACGCTCTCACCGCTTATTTTTACTACTTGCGCCAGCCTATTATCAACGGTTGCCAGCTCATCATTAGCAACACCTTGTGCTCGTAACGTAACGGTAGCTTTGGTAATACTTTCCAGCTTGGTGTAAACTTTTTGGAATGCTTTTGTGGCCATATATGTGTGGATTTGTATTGAATATTTTTTATTGATTAATGAATATTCAAATAATCAATATTCGATAGTCAATTTTCAATGTTATGCTGTTGCCTTTTCTTTCAGCAGCAGGTTAATTTCATCTTCGTATTTTTTAAAGGCATCACTATGAAACTCCGAGTAGTTCATTTGCTTGGATGCATTAATTATATGTTTGTAGAAGGTTGTACAATCTTCGAAATTCTCAAAGCCGAAGTTCATACGACAAATGGAAATAACCTTATCAAACATGTACTGTTGCCGTTCAAGCGGAGTAGAGGCATCAATAGTATCAAACGCGTCTTGTTGTAGGATAACAAAGTCAATCAGCTCTGATTTCCAGTAGCGGTCATGGTAGTCAATAGGAACGCCGTCATCACCTAAAATGTTGATTTGTTCGTAAGCTTCCTTCCCGCGTAGTACAATATTTTTCCCTTCACTTACCTTCTCTACCCATGACGAGTCAATACGGTTATTGAGGTATTCGATAATTTCGGGATATTCAAGATATTTCGAGTAGCTATCAACAGGGTCTATGGCAGGGTAGCGTTTGCTGTCGGCGCGGCTTTGTGATAAGGCGTAGAAGCATCGAGCAGCCTTTTTGGTAGATTCTGTAACGGGTTCTTTTAGGTTACCTCCCGCAGGAGATACTGTTCCTATAAAGGTTACCGAGCCTGTTGCACCATTATTGAGCAGTACAAATCCGGAACGTGAGTAAAAGTTAGAAATAATAGCGGGCAAGTCCATCGGAAATGCATCGGCACCCGGTAGCTCTTCCAAGCGGTTCGACATTTCACGCAGAGCCTGTGCCCAACGTGATGTAGAATCGGCCAGTAACAACACTTTCAAGCCCATTGATCGGTAGTACTCACCAATTGTCATGGCGGTATATACTGATGCTTCGCGTGCGGCAACCGGCATGTTAGAAGTGTTGCAAATGATGGTGGTACGTTCCATTAGCTTACGTCCTGAGCGTGGGTCGTCAAGTTCGGGAAACTCCGTAAAGATTTCAACAACCTCGTTGGCACGTTCACCGCAAGCAGCCATAATGATGATATCGGCATCGGCTTGTTTGGACAGCGCGTGTTGAAGTACCGTTTTTCCTGAACCGAAAGGACCGGGAATAAAGCCTGTTCCTCCTTCGGTTATAGGGTTAAAAGTGTCGATAACACGTACACCCGTTTCCATAATTTTAGTAGGACGCGGCTTTTCTTTATAGCCTGTAATGGCAAGTTTTACCGGCCATTTTTGAGCCATGGTAACGTCGTGTTCTATTCCGTCATAATCGGTTAGTACAGCTACCTTATCATTTACTCGAAGATCGGCTTCGCCGGAGATCCATTTAACGGTATAGGCATCGCGAAGCTTAAACGGCACCATAATTTTGTGGGTAAGCCAGTTTTCCGGTACTTCTCCCAACCAATCGGCGGCCGTTACTTTATCATCTACCTTTGCAAGAGGAGTGAAATGCCACAGCTTCTCGCTATCAAGCGCGGCGGTGTATTCTCCACGTTTCAGGAATACGCCATCCATTGTTTCCAAGTTGTTCTGCAAACCGTCATAGCTGCGAGACAGCATACCGGGGCCAAGCGTAGCCTCGAGCATGTGACCTTCAAACTCTACCTCGTCTCCAACTTTTAAACCTCTGGTACTTTCAAAAACCTGAGTATAGGCATTGTCTCCAACGACTTTAATGACTTCTGCCATTAGCTTTACGTTACCTAGATGAACGTAGCATATTTCGTTTTGTGAAACAGGTCCGTCAACCGCTACAATCACAAGGTTGGATATGATTCCAGCTACTTTTCCTTTTGTCTTCATTTCGAGGAGGCTTTGTATAGGGCTTATTCTTCTTTACGTTTAATCTTTCCAAGCATCACATCTTCTGATGTTGCCGTTCTTACGTCGAACTTTGCCTGAATGTCGTTGAGTATGGATTTGAACATTTCCATTCCCGTTTGCTTATCCAGCTTAATCCAGCGGTCTGCAATATCTGCTTTTTGCAAGAACGACAAAATGTAATCTATGTTGAAATTGCTTTTTTCGGCCAACGATTCTGCCATACTCCAGCGTAGCATATCAAGTCGCCGTTCGCGTTCCAGCATGTCAGCCGTATCAATAATGTGCATTAGCGTGTCCATGTAGTCCACTTCGGTGCGCAATCCAAAATCAGCCGATTGGTTTTTTATAAGCGATTTGACCAACTCGTTGGCACCTATCAGTATATTCTCTTTTTCAACGCCTGTGTTCCGGGCAACAATGGCGGCCTGAATGTTTCGTAAATCGCGGTCAAATGTAAACCACTTACGGATAAACATGTTACGTGAAGTTGTTACTACATCGTAGAAACGGTTTAGTAAGTAGCTTTCAGGGTCGGAAATAGGTATTTGTTTCTCCTCTTCCTGTTCCTCTTTTTCTTCTTCCTGTTCCTGTTTTGTGTGATATTGTTTTACAAAATCCGCCATGTATGAGGGGAGCATGGATGGGTTATCCAGTGCTTCTCGCAGCTGGTCTTCCGTAAACTTTCCTTTATCGGAAAAGGGAAGCTTCCTGTTCAGTACAAGCTTGAGCAGGTTTTGAATATCGTATGGAGTAAACAGGGTGTTGACATGAGCATAGTCTGATTCAGGGACATTTATTCTTACCTCTTCCTTTAGAGCAGGAATGCTGATATCTTTCAGCTCCAGCTCAAAAGCAATTCGAGGCAGGCTTGCCACCAAGTAGTAGTAGTTGTTGCTCATATATTTGGTAAGCGTTAGTACGAACTAGTGTCCTTCTTGTCCAAAAAGCAGCTGTTGTACAGAAGGACGAAGGTATTCTTTAAAGAGAGTTTCGAAGTCGATATCCGTAAAGCTGATGTAGTATCCTTTTTCTTTAGCGCCAATACGGAATCCTGATTTTATGGATTTGCTGAATTGAACATCTATTCCGTTGCTCATTTGTTTGCCAATTTGTCCGGCAACAAAGGTTTTTAGCTGTTCTTGTTGGCTGTCAGGCAGTAAAATGGATAGCTGGCTATTGTTATCAGAACTTTTTGAAAATCCTTCGATTGCCGATTGTATGATTTGCTTAACAAAGTCAACATCGTTGAATGCAGATTTATTAGGCTCTGCAATAGCTTTGGTAGTTATGATATTTTCTGTCGCTTGTTTTACTTGCATTATCACTTGGCGACCGGCAAGCCCGATTTCGGCGTTGGCATTCTTTTTTATATCCTCAGCCTGTTTCTCAGCCTTGCTGATGATTTGTTCGGCATTATGTTTCGCAGCCTCAATCAGCTGTTCGGCTTCAGCTTTTGCTTTTTCTAACAGTTCTGCCGCTTCTTGCTGCCCTTTTGATAAACCTTCATTGTACAGCTTATCTGTTAGTTCCTGTAGTTTGTTTTGCATAGCTTAAGTTTTTCCATGAAACGCAAATGTATTAAAAAAATGGGCTTAATGTTATCAATTCTAGATTAAAATTGCATCACTATATGTAAGGTGAGGTAGAACAGCGAGTAGCATGCTTTGTTCCCTATGTGGCTTTTAAACATGTTTTTCAAATAAATAGGACAAAATAAATTCTACAAATAGTTGTGAATTTTCAAAACATATTAGCCTTCAATTTTATACCTTTGCGAGCGCTAAATTTTGAGATAAGCCTGCATTACGTTGCTAGCTACGTTGTTGCTTGTTTCGTTACATTGATAAATGAAGGATCTAACCAAGGGACCGGAAGGCAAGGTTATTCTGCAATATGCTACACCTATGATTTTGGGTAACGTATTCCAGCAGCTGTATAACTTTATCAACACCATAGTGGTTGGACGCTACTTGGGGCAGGATAAGGTGGCGGCCGTTACCGTTTCTTTTCCCATACTTTTTGCCGTAGTAGCTATGGCTATAGGACTTACCATTGGTGGGTCGGTGGTTATTGCCCAAAACTTTGGGGCAAAAAACTTTAGTCAGGTAAAGCGGGCATCAGATACAATTATTATATACCTCTTTGTTGGAGGTTTACTCCTTGGGCTGATAGGCTATTTTTTTAGTGAACCAGTATTACGGTTGATGAATACTCCACCTGAGATTATGGAGATGGCTACCGGATACTTACAGGTGATGATGTTGGGTTGCGTGGCCATATTCGGATATAACGGGGTGTCGGCTATTTTGCGTGGGGTAGGGGATTCAAAAACTCCACTCTATTTTCTTATTTTTTCAACTTTTCTCAACTTGGCGTTAGACCTGCTGTTTGTACTCTACTTTAAGTGGGGGCTTATCAGTATAGCATACGCAACTATTATATCTAACGGAGTTGCGTGGTTGCTTACGCTTGTATATCTCAATATGAAAAGTAGCCTCATTCGTTTTTCACCTCGTAAGGCTGTGTTTGATATGAAGCTGTTTAAGCAGTCGCTTACTATCGGTTTGCCTTCCGGCATACAGCAAACCTTTGTTGCAATTGGAGCAATGGCTTTGATGAGAATTATCAACCCTTTCGGGTCAACCGTTATTTCAGCTTTTGGAACGGCCGGGCGTATCGACACGCTTATTTCCGCACCGGCTATGAACTTTTCGGGAGCGCTATCCGGTTTTGTGGGACAAAATATCGGAGCGGGCATGTATGGCAGATTAACACGCGGACTTCGTGCTACACTTATTATGTCGGGGGCTGTATGTATTGTACTAATGCTTGTTGTTATCTTTTTTGGCGAACATATTATGCGAATATTTGTGAGTCAGGAGGACACCAGCACCAATATTGAAGAAGTGATTCGTATAGGTCATCAGTACCTTGTAATAGTTTGTTCGTTTTACATTCTTTTTTCTACCATGTTTGTAATGAACGGCTTTTTACGCGGTGCGGGTGCTGTGGTTATACCCATGCTTACTACCTTGCTTTCACTGTGGTTGGTGCGTATTCCTGTGGCCTCTTTTCTATCAGAAAAGTATGGTGAAGTGGGTATATGGTGGGCAATACCTATTGCATGGTTGGTGGGGTTGTCCGGCAGCTATTTTTACTACCGTTCGGGGCATTGGAAGAAAAAGGTACTGATAAAACGTACATCTCCACCGCAAGAAGATGTGCAAAACCCTGATGCAAATAAAGAATAATTTGAATTTATAGATTAAGGATATAAAGACAATAGAACAAAGATTATACGGATTGTTGAGTCTTTGTTCTCTTTACCTTTGCTCTTTAATCCTTTGGTAATAGTAGAAATTTATGGATTAAGGACAAAAGACAAGAATAAAGATTATAAAAATTGTTTTGTCTTTGCTCTTTTCATCCTTGCTCTTTAGTCCTTTTACAATAGTAGAAATTTATGGATTTTAAAAAAGAAGTAAAACGTTGTAGAACCTTTGCTATCATAGCTCACCCTGATGCGGGTAAAACCACCCTTACGGAAAAGCTGTTGTTGTTCGGTGGCGCTATCCATGTGGCGGGAGCCGTTAAGTCGAACAAGATTAAGAAAACGGCTACTTCCGACTTTATGGAAATTGAGCGGCAGCGCGGTATATCGGTTGCTACATCGGTAATGTGTTTTGAATACAACGACCTTCGCATAAATATTCTTGATACTCCCGGACACGAAGATTTTGCCGAAGATACCTACCGAACGCTTACGGCTGTTGATAGCGTTATTATTGTAATTGACGGAGCGAAAGGGGTTGAAACGCAAACCCGTAGGTTAATGGAGGTCTGCCGTATGCGCAATACTCCCGTTATTGTTTTTGTAAACAAGCTAGACCGCCCAAGCAAAGACCCGTTTGACTTGCTTGATGAAATTGAAACGGAGTTGAAAATAAAGGTTCGCCCGCTTAGCTGGCCTATTGGAGAGGGCTTTTCGTTTAAAGGAGTGTATAACTTGTATGAGAAGAAGCTTAACCTATTCTCGGCCGACAATAAAAGTCAGGTAGCTGATAACGTAATGGCTTTCGATGATGTGAACTCTCCCAAGTTAGAAACATATATTGGAGAAAAGGCAAATAAGCTGCGGGAAGATATTGAGCTGGTGGATGGGGTATATCCTCCGCTTGAGTTGGAAACATACTTGGCCGGTCAAGTTGCTCCGGTATTTTTTGGTAGTGCTGTTAACAACTTTGGAGTGCAGGAATTACTTAACTGTTTCTGCCAGATAGCGCCTTATCCACGTCCTTCTGTAACCGATGCAAGAGAGGTGAGTCCGTTTGAAGAAAAGCTGACGGGCTTTATCTTTAAGATACATGCCAACATGGACCCTAACCATCGTAATAGGTTAGCATTTTTGAAAATATGTTCGGGAACGTTTGAGCGTAATACGCCTTATTTCCACGTTCGCTTGGATAAGTCGTTGAAGTTCTCATCTCCCAATGCGTTTATGGCTGATAAGCGTTCAATTGTTGAAGAGGCGTTTCCCGGCGATATTGTGGGACTACATGATACGGGTAACTTTAAAATAGGCGATACGCTTACCGAAGGTGAGATACTACACTTCAAAGGGATTCCTAACTTTTCTCCGGAACATTTCCGCTATATTGAAAATGCCGACCCGATGAAGTCGAAGCAGCTGGCAAAGGGCATAGACCAGCTGATGGACGAAGGGGTGGCTCAGCTATTCACCAGTAAGTTGAACGGCCGTAAAATTATCGGAACGGTTGGTATGCTTCAGTTTGATGTTATACAGTACCGGCTGGAACATGAGTACACGGCAAAGTGTAAGTACGAAGCAATAAACCTTTACAAGGCTTGTTGGATTGAGAGTACAAATAAGGTACAGCTTGATGATTTTATGAAGCGTAAGCATGCCCAAATGGCTGTTGATAAACACGGACGCAACGTGTTTTTGGCCGACTCTCCCTACTCGTTACAAATGGCGCAAGAAAAATTCCCTGATATTAAATTCTATTTTACCAGCGAATTTTAAATAGTTCAAGTTGCTATTTATATAATTTGCCACTCCATGCCTATCACTATTACCCACTAACCCCCTAAAGGGGGAACCCGACTACTGTAAAGTTGAACTCTTGGAAGTCGTTTGCACAGACCGAAACCCCCTTCAGGGGGTTGGGGGATAATAGCTAGCAACTTTAGTTAAATACTAAAATCTTTTTGTAAGCTTTTCCTCAAACCACTTCCACAGCTCATCATTCTTTGGAACGGGAGCAACTACTTTTAAGTTTTCTTGCTTAACAGGGTGGATAAACTCAGCGGAACGGGCATGTAGTGAGATTCCTCCGTCGGGGTTAGAGCGTGGGGCACCATATTTTAAATCACCTTTTATAGCGCAACCAATTGCCGCTAGCTGGCAACGTATCTGATGATGCCGTCCCGTTAGCAACTCCACTTCCAGCAAGTGGTAGCTAGTACCCGATGCGAGCAGCTTATATCGTAGCTTAGCCTCTTTGGAATTGGGAACAGGCTTAGCATGCGCGTATGACTTATTCTGTTTTTCGTTACGTACAAGGTAGTGGATGAGTAAGGCTTCTTCTTGCTCGGGTTTGTTTTTTACCAAAGCCCAGTAGGTTTTCTTTACCCTTCCCTCTCTAAACATTTCGTTTAGGCGTTCAAGGGCTTTGCTTGTTTTGGCAAACAAGGTTATTCCGCTTACCGGACGGTCTAGCCTGTGCGGGACTCCCATAAATACGTTGCCGGGTTTGGCATCTCGTTCTTTTATAAACGCTTTTAGGAGTTCGCTTAGCGGTTCATCTCCGGTTTTATCGCCTTGCACAATTTGCCCTACTTGTTTGTTGAAGACCAGTATATGGTTGTCTTCGTATAGAATGTATTCGGAGATATGTTGCATGTTTGGTTGGTATTGAAAGTTACAGCTAAGGTATTGCTTTTTGAGGAATTGTAGTTGGGCTAGTTTTTTTACCACATAGACACAGTAGATACATAGAGGCACATAGAATTGTAGAAAAGATTATTTTACCTTTTGCGTTCCTTACGAAACCCTTTGCGTACTTGCGGTAAACGGTGCAATATTCCTATATTTAACTACGAGCCTCTATGTATCTACTGTGTCTATGTGGTAAAAGTTACCCCTCCCTTAGGGGGTTGGGGCTAAGGTATTTTTTCATCCAATTATATCTCCGAAATGTTTATCTTTGCTAGGTTAACAAAGAAAAATGAAAATGAACGCGATATTTAATCATCGTTCCATACGTAAGTTTACCAAACAAAAGGTTGATGAATCGTTGCTAAGCTATATACTTGAAGCGGGAACACGGGCTTCAAACACAGGAAATATGCAGGCATACAGCATTGTGGTAAATACGGATGAGGCTATGCTTCACAAGTTGGCTGCATGTCACTTTAACCAACCTGCATCACAAGCACCGGTACAGCTTACGTTTTGTGCCGACTTTAATCGTTTCTCCAAATGGTGTCGTTATCGTAATGCCGAACCCGGCTATGAAAACTTTCTTTCTTTTCTGGTGGGTACTACAGATGCCTTGCTGGCTGCGCAGAACTGCAGTATAGCGGCAGAGGAAAAAGGGTTGGGTATTTGCTATTTGGGAACAACCTTGTATAGTGCCGAGTCTATTATTGATATTTTGAGACTTCCGCTAGGTGTTATTCCTATTGTAACGGTGGTAATGGGTTATGCTGAGGAACAACCTACACTTACCGATAGGCTTCCATTATACGGTGTAGTGCATCATGAGCAGTATAGCGATTATAGTGAGGAAGAGATAAATCGCATATACGCGGAAAAAGAAGCGTTACCGCTTACCGAACGTTTACTGGCTGAGAACAAAAAGGAAACGTTGGCACAAATATTTACGGATAACCGTTACCCGAAGGAAATGAACGAACGTATATCTCAAATGTTGCTCGACTTATTGAAAAAACAAGGATTTATGAATAACGGATAATGGTTTACACGTTTACGGTTTACATAGTGTGAATATACAGGCTATTGAACCTTAAACTTGTTAACCGTAAATGCGTAAACTTTTTACCATTCACCATTTCACTTTTAACCATTAACCATTAACCATTAACTATTAACTATTAACCATTCACTATTCACTATTCACCTTCTCAAAACCTATGAGCCTAAGAAGTTTTGCAAGCGATAATAATTCGGGAGTACATCCTGATATTCTGAAAGCCTTGGAGGCTGCAAATGTCAACCATGCGTTAGCATACGGAGATGATGAAATTACGGCACGTACACGTAAGCTGTTCAAGCAACATTTAGGTGAGCAGGCCGAAGTGTTTTTTACCTTTACCGGAACGGCTTCCAACGTGTTGGGATTATCAGCGGGTATGCGGTCGTACCATGCTATTATATGCTCGGACTTGGCACATATTAACGTTGATGAGTGTGCCGCGCCTGAAGGTTTTTTAGGTTCCAAGCTACTTCTTGTACCTACTACTGACGGTAAGATAACGATTGAAGGTATTAAGCATCACATGCACGGGTTTGGTGAGCAGCACCATGCTCAGCCTAAAGTTATCTCCGTATCTCAGGTTACGGAAATGGGAACCGTATATACGGTTGATGAGCTGAGAGCTTTGGCCGATTACGCTCATAGTAATGGCTTGCTGTTCCACATAGACGGTGCTCGCTTATCAAATGCGGCAGTATCTTTGGGTAAAACGTTTAAGGAAATAACAGCCGATGTTGGCGCTGATATTCTTTCCTTTGGTGGAACTAAAAACGGCATGATGTACGGTGAGGCTGTTGTATTTTTCCGACCTGAACTAGCCGAAGGCTTTATGTACACACGTAAACAGGCTATGCAGCTGGCATCTAAAATGAGGTATGTATCGGCACAGTTTGAAGCATACCTTAGCAATAATTTGTGTTATCGTATGGCTGAGCATGCCAACAAAATGGCGGCTATGCTTGTTGGTGAGCTGAAGGAAATTCCGCAAATCAAGGTAACGCAAAAGGTTCAGGCAAACGGTATATTTGCTATTGTTCCCAAAGATTTAGTACCGAAGTTACAGCAAGAGTATTTCTTTTATGTTTGGAATGAATCGACAGCTGAAGTACGTTGGATGACTTCTTTTGATACAACGGGAGAAGACATAAAAGGATTTGTAGCGGCCATTAAGCGGGTAGTAGCTAATGGCTAATTAGAGTAAGTAGGTTACGGTTTACAAGTTTACCGTTTACTTCCTGCCATTTAATTATGAGGAGTGGAGATAAATATTGAAATTATCAACTCATGAATTTTAAACTTGTAACCCGTAAACTTGTAAACTAACTTATCTTATGAGCGCAAAACAGGGACGTATAGCAGCTATCGATGCCTTTCGGGGCTTTACGGTGGCAGGTATGATTTTGGTAAATAATCCGGGTAGCTGGAGCTATATATACGCCCCGCTGGGTCATGCCAGCTGGCATGGTTGTACTCCTACCGATTTGGTATTTCCTTTCTTCTTGTTTATTGTGGGGATGGCATCATTCTTCTCTTTTAAGAAGTTTGATTTTGCGCTGACTCCGAAAACTTTCTTTAAGCTGGTAAAGCGTACGGCGCTGATTTTTATTATAGGACTGGCGTTAACGGCTTATCCTTTCTTCCCGAAAGGTATGCTTGGAGGTGATTCGGCATGGGAGGTCAACTACAGTACGCTAAGAATATTTGGGGTATTACAACGTATTGCCCTTGCTTACTTTTTAGGCGTTGCAGTTTGCTTGCTTCTAAAAAGAACAAAACGCTTGGTTATTGCGGGAGTAGGGCTTATGCTGTTATTCTGGGGAATACTATACGTAGCCTATCCCAACGATCCGTATAATAAAACAAATAACGCTTGCCGTAATGTTGACATGGTTATTCCGGGTGAGAACCATGTGTATAAGGGAAATTGGCAAAACGTTAAGCTGGATGATTTGGTGATTACGCCTATTTCCGGGTCGCAGCTGACAATTACTCAGGCCTCTGATTCTATTACACCAACCGTAAAGTATATGCGCTTGGTTGCTCCTGATGGTTTTGAAATAACACAAGAGCGTGCAGAGGATAATTTGTTGCAGTATAAAGTTACAAGCACAGATGCAGCATTAGCAGATAGCGCTGCATATAAGTTACTGCCTCAAATAAAGCGAGTGAGAGAGGTAGGCCCCGACCCCGAAGGATTATTAGGGGTACTATCGGCAGCGGCAACGGTAATATTTGGATTCTTGGCGGGGCGTTTAATCAATAATCGCTCAAAAGATGGCAAACAGAATGTTGTGCTGTACCTATTTTTAGTGGGACTTCCAGCCATATTTGTCGGTATGTTTTGGGGGCAATGGTTCCCCATCAACAAGGCGCTGTGGACAGGTTCGTATGTTATGTATGCCGGAGGATTGGCGATGGTGGTGCTTGCCTTCTTCATTTGGCTAATGGATGTGAAAGGAAAAGAAAAGTATTTTTCTCCTTTCGTAGCCTTTGGTTCTAACCCGTTGTTTTTGTTTGTTTTGGCCGGGCTAATTGCTAAAACGCTTAGCCGTATCAAGATAGATGGTATGGGAGTATATACTTGGTTGTATAAGAACGTGTACTCGTTGGCAGGAAACTACTTCGGTTCATTTCTGCAAGCCGTTACGTTCATTGTTGTAATGTGGCTTATAGCATACATACTGTATAAAAAGAAGATTTACATTAAAGTATAGCAGAGATGGAAGAAACGATTAAATCGTTGATTGATGAAAGTCGTTATGACGAGGCTATGGAGTTGCTTAATAAGGCAATACTGGAAAGCCCCAATAATGATGAACTATACTACCTGCGGGGCTATTTGTATAAACAGCTGGGCAAGTGGGGCGAATCGTTAAGCGACTTGAATCATGCGCTGGAGTTGAATCCTAATAGCAGAGCGTCGGTGTTACGTCAGCTACTACTGGATATTTTAAATTTTTACCATACAGATTTGTACAACCCATAGAGGGAAGGGTTTATTGTCAATGAGTTTATTTGAGAAATGCAGAAGTTAAAGCAGTTAGTTCAGCGGTTGGTTCGTAGGTTTATGTTGCTTAGTGAGCAGCATCAGCTTATTCTTCTTGCGCTGTTGGTTGGTATAGGAAGCGGTTTAGCGGCGGTGTTGCTAAAGCATGCTATACACTTGGTAAAGAATCTTCTTACCAGCTGGTTTAATGCAAGTCAAGGCAGCTTACTTTATCTTGCGTATCCCGGTATTGGTATCCTCATTACCATTCTTATAGTTCGCTACTTTATTAAAGACGATATAGGGCACGGTATAACAAAAGTTCTATACGCCATATCACGTAATAAGTCTAAACTAAAGCCGCATAACTGTTATACTTCTATCATTGCAAGTTCGTTCACTATTGGTTTTGGGGGCTCTGTGGGAGCCGAAGCGCCTATTGTACTTACCGGGGCATCTATTGGTTCAACCATAGGACAGTTTTTTAAGCTCAACTATCGTACAATTACTTTACTCTTGGGCTGTGGTGCTGCTGGGGCTGTAGCGGGTATTTTTAAAGCGCCCATGGCGGGTATTGTCTTTACGCTCGAAATTTTGATGCTCGACCTTACCCTTGCATCCATTGTTCCTTTACTGGTTGCTTCGGTTTCGGCTACCGGAATTTCTTACCTGCTTCTAGGTCCCGATGTTGATTTTGCAAGTGGTGCTATCCAAGCGTTTGCAATGAAAAACATTCCCTTCTACATATTCTTGGGAATCTTTTGTGGCTTTACGGCTCTTTACTTTACACGTGCTACCTTATCTATAGAAGCAAGGTTGGCTAAAATTATCAGACCTTACCGTAAGTGGTTAGTAGGTGCTGTTACGCTTGGGATACTGATTTTCTTCATTCCGCCTTTATATGGGGAAGGCTACGATATAATAACCGCTTTGCTGAACAACCGTTCTGATGAGGTTTTTGCAAACAGTATCTTTTTTGGACTGAAAGATTCCTACTTCTTTATATTCGTGTACCTACTTCTTATCCTTTTCTTTAAAGTTGTAGCAATGGCGGTTACCAACGGAAGCGGTGGGGTAGGAGGTACTTTCGGACCAACACTTTTTATGGGTGGAGTCGCCGGATTTTTTGTTGCTCGACTAATTAACCAGCTGGGTTTCTTTAACGATGTGCCTGAAGCGAACTTTACGCTGGTAGGCATGGGAGGAATGATGGCCGCTGTAATGCATGCTCCGCTTACCGCAATATTCCTCATTGCCGAAATAACAGGCGGATATACGCTATTTATGCCGTTAATTATTACTGCGGTTACGGCATTTGTAACAACAAGGGCTTTTGAGAAAAATTCAATTTACACCAAACGTTTGGCATTGCAGGGTGATTTAATTACGCATAATAAAGATAAGGCAGCGCTTACTTTGTTGAAGATTGGAGATTTAATAGAAAAGGATTTTATTACGGTACAACCAACCGATTCGCTTGGTAAGCTGGTAAAGGCGATATCAAAATCGAAGCGAAATATTTTTCCGGTGATAGACTATAACGGAAGGCTGGTAGGGGTTGTGCTGCTTGATAATATTCGCAAAATAATGTTCAACCCGGAGCAATATAGTACCGTATTTGTTCAAACTCTTATGACTCCGATAAGCGTTTTTGTGAGCGATGAGGACAACCTTGAAGTGGTGTTGGAAAAGTTTGAATCGGCTAACGTATGGAACCTTCCGGTTGTGAATGATGAAGGGCAGTATGTTGGTTTTTTGTCAAAATCGCGCATACTTGCTGCCTACCGAGATATATTGCTCCAGTTTTCGGAAGATTAAAGTATAGTCAAATAAAAATAAATCGTCATATATTTGAGTAAATAAAAAGTTCTTCTGCCGAGCATCCCAGCTTGCGTCTACGGCTTTTGGCTTGCGCCCATTTCTTTTCGATCGGGTTTAAGTCGGGGCAGTAGGGAGGGAGAAACAGCAGCGTATGCCCCTGCTGCTGTACCGCAAGCAAGGCATCGCTTCGCTTGTGAAAGGTAGCATTATCCAGCACAATGACGGAATTCTTGGGGACGTTCGGAAGGAGCTGCCGGGTAAGCCAGGCGTAAAACACATCGGCATTGATGTTGCAGTGGAATAGGCATACGTTGATGAGCTTGAAGCCGGTAATGGCTCCGATCGCGTTAACCCTTCCCCTGGCGTGCCAGTCTTTGCCGGCATAGCACTTTTCCCCCTTTGGGCTGTACCCCCTGTCTCTGGGAGCATCTACGGCAAAGCCGCTTTCATCCAGGTAGACAATAGGGCGGTGGTCGATGAACTCGTACCGCAGCAGCTGAAGCTGAAAGCGAAACCGGGCGAGCTCATCTGCCTTTGGATGGAATAGCGTTTTTTTTATTGCTCACGCCTAAGCGCTTCAGCGCATAGCATATCGTACTTTGCCTAACCCCAAAGGCCTTTGCTCTCTCGGATTGGTAGCGGTCGGGATGTTGCTCAACATCCTTCCGCAAGGCTTCCATGTCAACTTTGGTGGAAGGCTTATTGCGCTTGGTTTTGGGCTCGATGCGCTGTTGCCACCTGAAAAGAGTTCTGATCGGAATACCAAACCGCTCGCTTGCCTGTTGAAAGGTAAGCTTTTCTTGCTGCTTCAGCTTAAAAACGTGTTGGCGAAAATCTAGGGAGTAGCTCATGCACAAAGATACAAATAATATGTCAAATTATATTGATTTAACTATATAAGGAATACTTTATTTGAATTGCTAAAAATAAAAAGGGCGGAACAATATTTGTTCTGCCCTTTTTTTTTATAAGTAAAGTTTACTTACATTTAATTCGTTGCCCTATTTGAAGTATTTTGGTTTTGCTTATGTTGTTAAGCGCACATAAACGACTAACAGATACTCCTGTTTTCTGGGCAATACCGCTTAGCGTATCACCTTTTCTTACTACGTACACGTCTACCTTACCTTTCTCTACTTCTTTTACGTAAGAGAAGTTACTTTTTGTAAGAAGCAGCGTATCACTATGGCATGCTAATTCTTTAAAGTCTACTACATCACGGGGGTTCATGGGTTGTCCCAAATAGCGTATTTCAAAATGTAGGTGAGGACCCGTAGAACGACCTGTGTTTCCACCTTCTCCCAATAACTCACCGGCTTTTACTATTTGGTTTTCCGTTACGTTGATTGCATTAAGGTGGGCGTATATAGTTTCGAGCCCGTTGTTATGCCTAACTACTACATGCTTACCGTAGCCTCTTTTGGCACTTTTTGCAATACGTACCATACCATCAAGAACGCATACTACGCTATCGCCAACGTAAACTTTGAGATCTATGCCGTTATGGTGTCTCCGGCGCCGCATTCCAAATTCGGAGTTAACCCTGTAGAATTTTGGTAATGGGAAACAGAAGCCGCTCATATCAATAGAAACGGAGTCGCTACTGTTATTATCTATTTTTATATTGTACGGGTTTACCTTACTGTTAGACCATTCAGGATATATTTCTGATGCAGGAATCATTTCTTCCTCATCTTCATCTTCCCCGCCAATTCCTTCAACAGTAAGCGTATCAGCTACAACTACGGGTACGGCTTTCTGGGGTTTATTCGTCATGGTTGTTACACCGGATTTTTCTTTAATTGGCGGAATTTGTGCCATTGTTACCAACGGCAACAAAAGTAGCAACGCAATAAGTAAGGATTGTTTGTATTTACTCATTCTCTTATTGGTTTTTGTTTATAAAACGCAATCACTGCGGAGGCTTTATTTATAATAAAACAACAGCATAGAAAATATTGTTCCAAGCTGTTGTTCGCTTCATTCACTAAATATCAATGTTAGCATACTTGGCATGGGTCTCAATAAATTCACGGCGAGGCGGAACTTCATCACCCATTAGCATGGAAAAAATACGATCGGCCTCGGCAGCATTATCTATTGAAACCTGACGGAGAATGCGGTTTGCCGGGCTCATGGTGGTTTCCCATAGCTGTTCGGCGTTCATTTCTCCAAGACCTTTGTAGCGTTGAACGTGTACACCACTATCCTTACCCTTACCTATTTCTTGAATAGCCGTTAAGCGCTCTTCTTCGTTCCAGCAGTAGCGCTCTTCCTTTCCTTTTTTTACAAGGTAGAGGGGTGGTGTTGCAATGTACAGGTATCCGTTACGAATCAGTTCGGTCATGTGGCGGAAGAAGAACGTCATAATAAGCGTAGCAATGTGGCTTCCGTCCACATCGGCATCGGTCATAATTACTATCTTGTGATAGCGAAGCTTCTCGATGTTCAACGCTTTGCTGTCTTCTTCTGTACCAATAGTTACACCTAAAGCAGTGTATATGTTTCGAATTTCTTCACTTTCAAACACACGATGCTCCATAGCCTTTTCAACGTTCAGAATCTTACCCCTGAGCGGAAGAATAGCTTGAAACATACGGTCACGACCTTGCTTAGCCGTTCCACCTGCCGAGTCCCCTTCAACTAGGTATATTTCACATTTTGAAGGATCGCGGTCAGAACAATCGGCCAATTTACCCGGAAGTCCTGAGCCTGATAGTACGTTCTTACGCTGAACCATTTCACGAGCCTTGCGTGCAGCATGGCGTGCGGTTGCCGCTAAAATCACCTTATCAATAATCAGCTTGGCATCTTTAGGATTTTCTTCTAAATAGTTATCCAAGGCAGAGCTTACCGCTTGGTCAACAGATGCCGACACTTCACCGTTACCTAGCTTGGTTTTGGTTTGTCCTTCAAACTGAGGTTCGGCAACCTTTACGGACACTACTGCCGTTAACCCTTCTCGGAAGTCATCGCCGTTAATTTCGAACTTTAGCTTTGAGAGCATACCTGTTTTTTCGGCATAATTCTTCAATGTACGAGTAAGTCCGCGACGAAACCCGGTAAGGTGTGTGCCACCTTCTACGGTGTTAATGTTATTTACGTATGAGTGAACGTTCTCGTTGAAGCTGGTATTATACTGCATCGCAATTTCAACAGGAATACCGCCTTTTTCTGTTTCAAGATAGATGGGCTTTTCAATCAACCGTTCACGGTTGGCATCAAGAAACTGGGCAAACTCCAACAGGCCTTGTTCGGAGTAAAACGTTTCGCTACGATAGGTTGTACTTTCATTGCCGTTTTCTTCCTCCAGCTTCTCACGCTTATCGGTAATGATAAGGCGAATGCCTTTATTTAAGAAGGCAAGCTCTCTAAGGCGAGAAGAAAGTATTTCGTAGTTATACTCTGTAACGGTGGCGAAAATTTCAGCATCGGGGTGAAAGGTAATGGTTGTACCTGTTTTATCGCTTGGTCCAACCTCTCTTACGCTGTACTTTGGAATTCCTTTGCTGTACTCTTGCTGGAAATGCATTCCTTCACGGTAAACGTCAACTTTCAGGTAATCAGAAAGAGCGTTTACGCAGGATACTCCCACACCGTGCAAACCTCCGGATACTTTGTAGTTACTCTTGTCAAACTTACCTCCTGCGTGGAGTACGGTTAACACTACTTCTAGTGCCGATTTATTTTCTTTTTCAACTATTCCTGTGGGGATACCGCGACCATCGTCGACTACGGTTATCGAGTTATCTTCGTTAATGGTTACCTCAATATTGCTGCAGTAACCGGCTAGTGCCTCGTCAATGGAGTTGTCCACAACCTCGTAAACCAAATGGTGAAGCCCTCTAGATCCAATGTCTCCAATATACATGGAGGGGCGTTTACGAACGGCTTCCAGGCCTTCCAAAACCTGAATGTTATCTGCTGAATATGAACTTGCTGCTTGCTTTAATTCTTCTGCTGTCATTGTCTGTATTTACGTTGTTTCATGAAAAACATACAAAGTTAGCAAAAAATACGGTATGGCAATGAATTTGTATGTTAATCAATGCTGGGTAGTAAAAGTAGCTTGTGTTTGCTCTAAGTTGTAGAGCAAGAAGTTACTCGCGGTAACAAAAAAAGGCAAAGACTTCGCAATCTTTGCCTTTTGTTCAAACAAGCCGTTTCAGAAGTATTACTTCTTCCGCTTTGCGCCTTGCTGTTTTTGACGTTGCACCTCTTGCTGCTTTTTAGCCATTTCTTCCAAACGTTGCTGGAATTTTGACTTTTTTACAGGCTGTTGTGCACGTTCGTTCATCTTTGCCAGAAGTGATTCCTCATTCACCACATACTTACGTATAATCCATGTTTGGATAATAGTTATAAGGTTCGATAGGAAGTAGTAGTAGCTTAGCCCGCTTGATAGGTTATTGAAAATACACAGCAAGAATATAGGCATGAAGTACAGCATCATAAATTTCATACCGGGCATTTGCTGGTTACTGGGCTGCTGGCTCATGCTGGTTTTAGTAGTGATAAACATGGTAACCGCCATCAGTAGCGTAAAGAGGCTTATATGGCTGCCATAAAACGGAATGGTGAAGGGTAAGTTCACTATTGCATCGTATGACGAAAGGTCATCAGCCCATAGAAATCCTTGCTGGCGTAGCTCAATAGAAGCCGGGAAGAAACGATACATGGCAATAAGAATGGGCAGCTGTAGCAACATGGGGATACAACCTCCCATCATGCTTACGCCTGTTCGTTTGTATAGTGCCATTGTTTCCTGCTGTTTCTTCAGCGCGTCTTCTTTTTTGGGGTATTTAGCCGCTATTTTATCTACCTCTGGCTTTAGCACCTTCATTTTCGCAGATGATATGTACGACTTTTGCGTGAGCGGGTAGGTGATAAGCTTAATGAGAATGGTTAGTATGAAAATAATTAGGCCAAAGTTGGAGATAAACTTTTTTAAGAAGTCAAATACCGGAATAATGAGCCAACGGTTTACCCAACCAAACACCCAACCGCCAAGCGGAACCAGCTGTTCAAACTCGTGGTCAAATGACTTCAACATCTTATATCCGTTTGGACCAAAGTAGATACTGAGCGGATATGATTGCGTTTCTGCATTGCCATTGTAGGGCAGCTGCATGGTGGCCGAAAAATTCTTTACCAAATGGTTGGGGTTCCCTTCCGGATAGGCTTTGCTCTTTAGCTCTGCTCCCAGAAATGGTTCTTTTGAAAGAAGGATGGTTGAAAAAAACTGTTGTTTAAATGCTATCCATTCAACTTTTGTTTTTACTGATTCCGCTTTTTCTTCTGCGGCTCCGTTCAGCTGTTCAACATCGCTATTAGGGAAGCGATATGCAATTGTAGTATTATTGTTTTCGTTGGTAAAGCCCTTTTCTTGTTGCGGTGCATTTTGGTTCCATGTCAGGTCAAGGGTTGTGGCATTTTTCGCAATATGCTTGTTCATGCCCACCATGTTTACGTTCATATCTACCATATAGCTGTTGGGGCGCATGCCGTAAACGTATTCAATGTAGCTTACGCTATCAACGTATAAACGAAGAGAGAGCTGCTTTAGCGTATCAGATTCTGAAACTACAACCTTTGTTTCTGTTGATGCGGGGGTAAACGCAAATGCAGAAGTAGAGAGCTGTTGATTGGTGAAAAAGTTGATGGCGAAGTTGTTTTCTTCCCCATTGAGTAAAATTAGAGGTAGCTGGTCGTAGGTTTTGTATTCTTTTAGTTCGGCAGAATAAACCCGTCCTCCTTTATTGGTAAGGGTTAGCTTCAGCAGTTCGTTTTCAATAGTGTAAAAATCTTGAGAAGCTGAGGCCGCAGTATTTAAAGCCGCTGAATAGTAAATATTGCTGGGTGCAGTAGTTGAATCGGCTTGGATTGTAGCAGTTGAATCGGCTGTACGTTTTGCTTCTTGCTGGGCAGCCAGCATTTGTTCAGCTTCAACTTTTGCTAGTGAATCTCTTTCTGTTTTTCGTGCCTCGTTATATTTCTCCGCCTGCTTGTTGTTATATACTCCAAAACCAATAAATACGGCACCAATTAAAACCAGTCCGATAACGGTATTTTTATCCATTTATGATATAAGTTTGAAAATAGCTTGGTTGGGGATTCTTGTTAACTTTATATTGTTTCAGCTGTGTTACGATTCGATAGCTGCTTTTACAAATGCTACAAATAACGGGTGTGGATTCAGTACCGTGCTTTTATATTCGGGATGGAACTGAACACCTACAAACCACTTGTGTGTGGGTATTTCCACTATTTCGGTCAGCTGGCTGTCCGGATTTATTCCGCTGGCAACCATTCCTCCTTTTTCGAAAGCGGGGAGGTAAATGTTATTGAACTCGTAACGGTGACGGTGGCGCTCGGAAATTTCATCATGATTGTATACCCTGTGTACTAATGATTTGTTTTTAAGCTGGCAGGAGTATGCTCCTAAGCGCATGGTACCACCTTTTTCCATCACACCTTTTTGCCCTTCCATTAAATCAATTACGGGGTGAGGAGTACCGTGGTCCATTTCGGTTGAGTTTGCATTGGCCAAACCTAAAACGTTACGAGCAAATTCAATTACCGCACACTGCATACCTAGGCATATACCTAAAAAAGGAATATTGTTTTCACGGGCATACTTAACGGCGGTAAGCTTACCTTCAATACCTCTAGAGCCAAATCCCGGCGCTACCAGAACACCTTTTGTATCTCCAAGCAGTTCGGTAACGTTTGCATCGTTTAGCCGTTCGGAGTTTATCAGCTTAAGCCGAACCTTACACTCGTTAGCTGCTCCAGCATGTACAAATGATTCTATGATTGATTTATAGGCATCAGGAAGTTCGGTGTACTTACCGACTAACGAAATGTTTACTTCCTTTTTCGGGTTTTTGACTTTATCAAGGAATTGTGTCCAAACCTTCAGCTCGGGCTCTTTTCCTGCCGGAAGGTTGAGCTTACGAAGTACAATTTGGTCGAGCTTCTCGCTCTTCATCCGAATAGGGACTTCGTATATGGTAGGCACATCAATAGATTCAATTACCGCATCACCTTCTACGTTACAGAATAGCGCTACCTTTTTGCGAATATCAAGAGATAGGCTTTTTTCTGTTCTCAACACCAGCACATCGGGTTGAACTCCATTTTCGAGCAATACTTTTACCGAGTGTTGGGTTGGCTTGGTTTTCAGCTCGCCTGCAGCAGCAAGATAGGGAACGTATGTTAAGTGAATAACCAACGAATTATCATGCCCTTGTTCGTAACGCATCTGGCGAACAGCCTCAATGTAAGGCAGCGATTCAATATCACCCACTGTTCCGCCTATTTCGGTTATTACTACATCAAACTTATGCTTAGTCCCAAGAAGCTTAATGCGTCGCTTAATTTCGTCGGTAATATGCGGAATAATTTGTACTGTTTTTCCCAGATAATCGCCCTTACGCTCTTTATTTATAACCGACTGGTAGATGCGTCCCGTGGTAACGTTATTGGCTTGTGAAGTGTAGGTGTTCAAAAAGCGTTCGTAGTGCCCTAAGTCAAGGTCGGTTTCTGCGCCATCTTCTGTAACGTAGCATTCTCCGTGTTCGTATGGGTTTAGCGTTCCCGGATCAACGTTAAGATAGGGGTCTAACTTCTGAATGGTTACCGAGTAGCCACGTGACTGTAACAGCCTTGCCAGCGATGCGGATATGATACCTTTTCCCAGTGAAGAGGCTACACCACCCGTAACAAATATGTATTTCGTTGTTTCCATTTATGTATTTAAAAGGGCTTATGATTGGGCCTCATATTGCTGATCAATCAAGTGTATTTTCTCTTCAAACAGGCGGATTTCTTCTTTTGCTTGCTCTATCTTTTTCCTCACATCGGCAATCATCGCGTCTGCATTCTTTGATTTGGCAAAGAATCCGATATTGTTTTCCCAAAGGGTTACATCGGCTTCCAGCTGACGAATTTGGTTGAACAGCTTCTCTCGTTCACTTCTCAGCTGCTTGCCACCACTTTTGCCTGAGCCTTGAACGGATTCAATTTTCGACTTAAATCGTGATAGCTTACGGTCTGTATCACTAACGTGGAGCGCTTTGTAGCACTTATCAATGGCCACTTTAAACTCTTGCTGAATGCGGTTTTTTTCTTTTATGGGAACATAACCTATTTCGTTCCAGCGTTGCTGAAATTCTTTCAACCGGTTAAAATCCTCCTGCTTGTTGTCGGAAGGAGTGAATGCTTGAACTTCACTAATCAGTGCTTCCTTCTTCTGCAAATTCTCAACATAGCCGGATTCTTGACTTGCATGATTTTCGCTCTTACGTTCAAAGAATGCATCGCACGCTTTGCGGAAACGGAGCCACGTTTCTTCAGACATCTTGCGGGGTACTACGCCAATTTCCTTCCACTGCTTTTGCAGCTTAATCAGCTCATCAGTGGTTTTTTTCCAGTCGTCACTGTTTGCTAATTCTTCTGCCCGCTCGCAAAGGCTGATTTTTTGTTTGAGATTTTCTTGCATTGAGCCGGTAATCTCAGCAAAAATTTTTCGTTTGTTGGCAAAGAACGTATCACATGCTTTACGGAAACGTTCGTATAGCTTAACGTTATCCTTTCTTGCTGCTTGTCCTATGGTTTTCCACTGGTTTTGCAGCTCTATTACTTTCTTTGAAAGGTTGGATAATTTCTTACTTGAGCTGGCATCCAGTGCTGCAATTTCTTCAGCCTGTTGGCATAGCTTATCTTTTGCTTCGTAATTTTTTTGCTGCTCCTCTTTTTGCTGCTCAAAAAATGCTTGATGCTTTTTGTTAACAACAGAGGTTGCTTCTTTGAAACGTTCCCAAAGAGATTCTTTCTGCTCACGAGGTACGGGGCCTATTTCACGCCATTGTTCGTGGTACTTTTGTAGCTTGCGAAAAGCATTTACCATCTGTTCCTCGTTTGCCAGCTCTTCTACTTTTTCGCAAAGCAAGGTTTTCAGCTCCAGATTTTTCCTTAAATCCAAGTCGCGCAGCTCGCGGTTGATTTTAATGTAATCGTAGAATAGTTCAACGTTGTGGTTGTACGTATCCCATAAATTTCGCGTGTGCGCTTGAGGAACGGGGCCTATAGAGTGCCACTTATTTTGTAGCTCGCGAAACTCTGTAAACGTGCGGTTCAGATCTTCTTTGGTTTCTATCAGCTCCTTCAGCTGTTCAATGAGCTGCAGCTTTTGCGTATAGTTTTTTTCCTTTTCGCCCTCTACATCTTGCATGTAGGCTATTCGCTTTACTTTATACTTATTAAAAAGTTCTTTGAATATTTTTTCGGCAGCTCGTTCGGGTGCTTGGTATTCTTCCGCGTTTCCTCCTGCTTCAAGGAAGTTACGGCGGTGTAGCTCTGCCTCTTGCTTATCTAGCTTATAGAAGGCCGATTTTATAGCGTCGATATCTTTCCGAATACTTTCTACGGGCTTGCTTTCCAGTAGCTCACGGAATGTAGCCAACAGCTCGTCAGAGCTTAGGTTAGCGTAAGATGTGCTGGGCTGTGAATCCTCTTCATGCTCGGGCTCATCTCCGTCAATGCTAAATTCTTCCGATTCGGCGGCTAGCTGCGCTTCCTCTTCCGAGAAATCTACGAATGTGTTTGATTCTGCAGAAAGTTCAGCAGTGTTCTGCTCACTGAGTTGTTCTTCCGGAACAGGTGTAATGTTCTGAGTAGTATCCATCTATCGTTAATTTGAGAATATATCAAATATATTTTTGATATAGTAAAGTTGCAAATATAACTAAAAAGCCGCACTTAGGAGGCCTCGAGATTTAAGAATTTTTGCTATTCGAATATTTTTAAGTCTTATTGCTAAATTTGCGTGTATTTTGGCAGTTTCAACTAGCCCAAAATGGCTGATTTGATGGATTAAATGGCATATTCATGAGGATAGATATACTTACAGTTTTACCCGAGCTACTGGAAAGCCCATTAGGGCATTCAATTGTAAAACGCTCTCAAACAAAAGGCTTTGTGGAGGTACACGTTCACAATATTCGAGATTACGCGAAGGGAAGCTACCGGCAGGTGGACGATTACCCCTTTGGTGGCGATGCGGGTATGGTTATGATGGTGGAGCCTATTTTTACGCTTATTGAGCAGCTTAAATCTGAGCGCAGTTATGATGAAGTAATTTACATGACTCCGGATGGAAGTACGCTGAAGCAGGGAATGGTTAACCGCTTGTCAACGCTTGAAAATATTATAGTTCTTTGTGGACACTACAAAGGGGTAGATCATCGTATTCGAGAGCATTTGATTACCTGTGAAATATCGGTTGGAGATTACGTGTTATCGGGAGGGGAATTACCTGCCGCTATACTGGTTGATGCTATTGCCAGAGTAATTCCGGGTGTTATTTCTGATGAGACATCTGCATTAACAGATTCATTTCAGGATAACCTGTTGGCGCCTCCTGTATATACTCGTCCGGCTGAATTCAACGGCTGGAAAGTTCCTGAAGTACTACTATCGGGTAATCCTAAAGAAATTGACAAGTGGAAAGAGGAGCAATCATTTGAAAGAACCCAACGTTTACGGCCGGATTTGCTGGAAGAGTAGAGTGGGGGCTTGGCTGGGTTTACCAAAAGAGAGCGAGCTAAACATTATCCTCATAATACTTGTTTAGAGAGTACTATATTAATTTGGAATAGAATTAACTATAAATTTAATTCAAAATTGTTTTAGTATGGATACATGTGGTTCCGCCTGTTCGTTTTGCTCGCTATTTGCGGGTATTAGCTGGTTTTGGTATATCGTTGCTGTAATTGTAGTGTACGGTCTTGGTGCAATTTGGCACTCTTTTCTGTTTGCAAAAACATGGATGCGAGTATTTAAGGTAGAAATGCCGGATACGGTAAACAAATCGGCAGCAGTATTCACTATGGTGATGCAGCTGGTTGCTACAGCGCTTTTCGGCTTAGCGCTCTTTGTACTCGTAAAGCTATCGCTTGCGGCTGCAATTCTTGCGCTTGTTGCTTTCTGCGGATGGCAAAAAGGTACGCTTAAATTTCGCTACACCAAGTGGAAAGAGTATTTTCAAGCTGCTCTTGTTGAGGCCGGATATACATTTCTTGCCGGAGCTGTTTTCATTCTTTTTGCGGCGCTGCAATGCTGTAACGCTTGTTGATATGAGTAACCCCATTGGGGTTGAACAATAATAACCCCATATGCAATATGGGTGGTTGGGTTGATGTTAATGTTGCGCAGGGAGCGCCGTCTTTCTTCTATAAAAAAAGACGGCGCTCCCTGCGCAATTAAACTTAGCTGTCTCTACCGTGGGTTGCACCCACGGTTATTTATATTCAGCCCACTTTGTGGCTGTGTTTTTATTCAACTTGTTACTATAACGAGAATAATAGAAAAGGTATTTTGGAAGAAGGCTAATAAAAGAAACAGGGCTGCTTTTGTGGGCAGCCCTGTTTCTTTTATTAGCTTATATGTTGACTAGAACATATAACCTGCGCTAACAACCGGTACGCTTGAATTTTTCTCGTTAAACAGGCTTATAACATCAAATGCAATGTAGGTGTAAAAGCTGCCTCGACCTCCTGATGAAATGGATATTCCCGCACCCAGATATAGCCTGTCCTCATTCCAAGAATCTTTGTAGCCGCTATTTGTGTTTTCAGCGGTAGTGTACAGATGCTGGTACTCTCCTTGAACAAAGATATTGTAAGGAAGCGCCTGATTCGTGAAAAGAGACGACACATCATAACGGGTAAAAAGCCCTCCACCGTATGTATTCGCTCTAACAGGATTTATATCATCCCGATTGTATGAGTACTCGTATTTAGCTAGTGCACCGACTGCAAAGTGAGGTGTAAGCTGGTAGCCTACTATGGGTGCAATGTTAATGTCTAAGTAATCGGTAACCATGATACCAAGGTTGCCGCCGAAAAAAACTTTTGAGCTTGACTGAGCTTTCAGTAACGATGGCGATACCAATAGCAGCAGTATTAGTAAGGTTTTTGAGTAATTTTTTTTAGTCATGGCAAGGTGTTATGGATTAAACATTTTAACTCAACAGGTATACTGTTGAAGAAATATTTATGCTGTACAATTATCCCTATATACCTTCTTGCTTGGCTTGTAGGAAAAAGTATTTGCGAATGTGTAACAGCTATTAACTTCCTTTTGTTTAACAATCTTACTCGTTTACGCTTCTTACTCTTCTTGCGCGTTTTCGGTTGCTTCTTCTTCAACAAAATCAAGCATATCGTTCTTTTGAAGAATGTTGTACCATTCTACCAATTTCTTGATATGTGAAACGTAAACTCGCTCTCTATCGTAATCAGGAAGCACCTTTTCCATGTAGCTCTTCAACTCCTCAGGAGTGGATTTCGAGCTGATGGCGGCTTTTCCTTCTTCAACCTCTTTTACCTTTAGAAAAACTTCTTGTAGCGGAATTTCTTTGTCATCAGTATATATGGCAATGTCAGACATAGAGCTCACCTTTGTGTTAGTGCTGATACATAGGCGCTTCTGGTCAACAAGCGATTCAACAATAATTCCCGATTTTGCTTGGGAAATGAACATAAAAAGTCCGGAATAACCTGAAATAGAAAGAATTTTCTTTAGATCAACTTGTTTATTTTCACTCATGTTACAGAATAAATAATGTGATACAACTTATTACGGTCAAAAGTACAAGCATTTATGTTCATAAGCAAATAGGACTGTAACAGTGTTACTTATAACCCTCTCTCTGTTCGTATTGCCTCGTACGCTTCGTTTATTTCTCTAAATTTCTTACTGGCTTTTTGCTGGGCGTCAACACCCTCTTGTTCAAACTTATCAGGATGATATGTTTTTGCAAGCGTTCTATAGGTTGTTTTCAATTCCTCATCACTAATATTCTCATCTACGCCCAAAACTTTATATGCAGAGGAGGCTGTTTGCTTGGTGTCGGCAGAGCTATAACCGGATCTGGTAAAAAAGCTTGCCCTCATTGACTCGTAGTCCACTGAGGCTATGCCCATAATTCCGGCAATTTGACTAACGATACTTTCTTCTTTTGGAGATATACTTCCGTCAACAACCGCTATACCAAAAAGGTATTGCAATAGCTGACAGCGTAAAGAGTAGTTGGTATATCCCCGTAGTTGGGTTGCCGCGGCGTAGTAAGAGGGTGCTTGTTGAAGAGCATTCCGAAGCCGTAACATGGCGTTCTGTGCAGCTTGTACCCCGAAGCTATTTACAAAAAAACGTTTTACATACTCAAGCTCAGATTTTGTTGCTACTCCGTCAGCCTTCATCACTGCTGCTGTAAGTACTATCAGGTGGTCAATGAAGATTTTTTGGCTGTTATTGGTGTATTGCTGTTGCTGATTTTGACGTTTTCGATCCGATGATGAGCTCATGGCATCAATAGCTGCACCAATTATGAAGCCAATGATTCCGCCTACAGGTCCTTTAAATATGAAGCCGATGATTGCGAAAATCCATTTCATGTTAGCCTAGTGATAGTAGTTGGTTGTGTACAGCCAGAACTTGCGGTAGCAGGGCTGTTTGCCCATCATTTATAATGGTAAAATCGGATTGAGAGGTAAGGGTATTATCGTGCAGCTGGTGTTGCATGCGGTTTAGCACTTCTGTATCGCTCAGCCTATCTCGTTGAGTTACCCGTTGTATCCGTATTTCTTTTGGAGCGCTTATAGCTATTACTTTATCCATATAACGGTTAAAGCCACTTTCGAATAGTATGGCGGCTTCTTGTATTACATACGGAGCTGTTTGGAGTGATACCCATTGGTTGAAGTATTCCAGCAGTAAAGGGTGTACCAGAGAGTTGAGCGTAGCCAATGCCTGATGGTTGGCAAAAACTATTGCCGCTAGCTTCTTTTTGTTGAGTGTATTATTATCAAAAATATTGTTTCCGAAATGCTTTCTCAGCTGTAGTAGCAGGTTGTTATCTGTGTCGTATAGCTTCTTTGCTTCAATATCGGCGTTAAACACAGGAATACCAAGGCTAAAAAATATGTTTGCCACAAACGTTTTCCCACTGCCTATACCTCCGGTAAGCCCTACCTTAATCATGTCCGTTTTTGTGGATGATGAATTCAACAAAAGGGTTGCTGAGTGTGACTTCCAACATGTTTTTTGGTTGCTGTATTACGTACACCTTCAGCTGTTTATCGTTGTTGTCCTCCCGAATTTCATTGTAGTTGACAGCCAACATAAGCTGAGAAGCGTTGATTGAAGCAAAATCACTAATGGCAGCACGATACTTAACTTCTACTTCAGGAGGAAGTAGCATAAGCTCTGTACCAACGGGAAGGTTTTGTATGCGTATAGGTACTTTTATACTACCCTCGGTATAGCGTACCACGTCGGCGGAGTAGCCTATCTTCGTTTGAGAAACATACATGTTCTTTGTAGGTAGCGGCACTAATTCCAAATTTCCTTCAACAGGTTGGGCAACTTTCTCTATTGTTTTTGGTTTGGTACTTACGCTTGTAATTTTCGACAGGCTGGCGCTATCTCCTGAAATAACTACGCTGTCGGGTGTTAGCTTTACTGCTCCTTTGAGCATGTATTCTTTTTCTATCTTAAGCTCCAGCTGAGCAGCCACAGGTACTTTTTTTTCTTTAAATCGTTTGATTTTAAAAAAAAGCGTATCCGGACTTACGCTCATTACCTTTTGATTATCGCCAAGCTGGTCGGATATAGCATCGGAAAGGTTGCTACTAAGTACGTAGAAGCTGTTAGAGCGATTAGAAAGCTTATTATATCGGTCATTATCAATGCCAATACGAAGTACGGGAGGTTTTGCTACACGACTTTTGAGTATATCGAACCCACTCATTTTAAGCTGAACGGTAAGCGTGTTATTGGTTTGTTCAAAAATTTGTCGCGTATGCTTTGTGCTGTACAGCTCTACGGGGTATTCAACAACGTTTACGTAATCGTATGAAAGCTTATTCATAAACCAAACGATAAGAGCAAGTAATAAAAATGCCAAGAATACGCCAACCTTACGGTTGTATAGCGTATGCTTCGCTTGTTTTAATGTGCTTTGTTTAGTCATGGTTTATAAGGATAAAGGAGAAATCAGGCTGTGGTAGCACATGATTTCTCCTTGTTGTATAGCTACCTCTTCCGGGTTTACTTAGGTTGCTGCTGTTGTAAATCGCTGTTGTCTTTGTAAATAGTTGAGCGGTCAACACGTATTTTTACATTGTTATCTACTTCCAGCAGAACGTATGTATCTTTCATATCTACAATAGTTCCGTAAATACCACCGGCGGTAATAACCTTATCTCCTTTTTGCAGCGAATCGCGCATTTTTCTTAGGTCCTTCTGTTTTTTTTGCTGAGGGCGAATCATAAAAAAGTACATTATAACGAAAAGCCCACCAATCATGAGGAGCATGGAACCCATTCCACCACCTTGCTGTGCTGCACCCTGAAGTAACATTAAGTTTTGCATAGTCTATTTTATTGTTTAGTTTATTTGTTTTAACGCATTATAAAAAACAAAGATGAAAAATATTTTTATCAATTATCAATTATCAATTATCAATTATCAATTATCAATTATCAATTATCAATTATCAATTATCAATTATCAATTATCAATTATCAATTATCAATTATCAATTATCAATTATCAATTTATTCTACTAATCCCCGCCCTGCTTTTACTATTCTTTTTTCTTTCATCAGCTCCTGAATAATTTTATCAAGCACACCGT
>JAVBOB010000025.1:0-8663 GCA_031551125.1 Bacteroidales bacterium | reverse complement strand
ACGGGCCAAGTACCTAGTTACCACTATTGCGGATTACGATGCGGCGTTGGCCGCCAGCCCCCTCAGCGGTTCGGACTGGCAATCGCTGAACATTCCGGCCGCCAACAATACGAATGCAACGACAACGGTATCCTTTAGCGGGAAAGCCATAGGTACCTACTACATTCACTGGTACGTGGAGTCGGGCGTGGTGTATGGCCATAGCCTTACGGTTACCGCTCCCCCGCGTACCTACGGCGGCTTTGGCCCCTACACGCTGCTGAGCCCGGAGGTTACGCTGAGCCTCAATAAAACGAGCATTGACGAGGGTGGCGGCGCGGCTACAGGTACGGCCACGCTAACGGCACGACTGGGTGGCACGGCGTTAGCCCCTGCCGGAGGTATTACCGTTCCTCTTACCTACAGCGGCACGGCAACACACGTCACGGACTATACGGCTACTACCAGCATAACCATTCCTGCGGGGGCCAACAGCGGCACGATTAGCGTTGTTGCGCTAGCCGACTACTTATTGGAGAGCAGCGAGGCGATAACCATTACCGCTCCCGCATCGGTAACCGCAAGCAGCATTACGTATAGCATTATAGGTAGCCCGCAAAGCCTAACGATTGTGGATAAGACAGATGGCGCGGTAATTGTAGAGAAGTATAGGCCTACTACTCCACTGGCAGCTACACCGGCGGCAGAACCAAGTACCAATGGCTCATTCCGTATTCGCTTTGCCAGTACCAGCATAACCTGTACTAAGGCTGTTAAAGTTGACTTTACGGTAAACGCGAGCAGCACGGCGGTAAGCGGGGTGGACTACGTGCCGATAGGGGTTACCAGCGTTACCATTCCGGCGGGAAGCAATGGCATTGAGCTTCCGGTAACCGTAAAGAACAACAACATTGTGCAGGGTACGCGCAAGCTGGATATAACCATAACCGGAACAACCCTACTGCCATAGCAGTAGTGCAGAATAGCTAGAAGAAAAATGCCCCGCTAAAGTTAGCGGGGCATTTTTCTTCTAGGAGTTAGTATTAGGCATTTTTGGCTTGCAAATATCATGCTCAGGCAAAAGTATTATACCTTCGGAAAATGATAGCAATGTTACTTAGCGAGTAGTTGGGTTCATTTGTATCCGTTTACTAAAGCTGACGGCAATAACCCTTTCTCGTTGCCCGTTGACTTTAGTTAACGGATTAAGAGGACTCAAACAGTTGGCTTTAGCTCAAAAAAATCTGTTATTTGGCTACCTGTTGTTCGTTGCCATATCATTTTCTGAAGACGCCTATTGGTTTCATTAAGCTGTAACCCCTGTTGTATGCAAAACGAAGCAACCTCTTCTATTCGAGAGATTGCTTCGCTTTCAATAGCTATGATAGCAGAAACCTACTTTTTCCCTGCTTTGTTCGGCCCTGCCGGGATAGGAGGGATAGGTTTTCTATCCTTCAAATCCTTCATAATTTCATCAATAGCACGGTTTAGCTGTTGGTCTTCACCTATCCATTCTTTATGAGGGTCGTTGTCCTGCTCAATGTCTGGTTCAACACCAACACCTTCTATAATCCATTCACCCGTATCCATAGAGTAGGAGGTGAAGAAAGGAACGCTGAGGCTACCACCATCAATAAACGGTAGTGAGCTGCTAATGCCTACAATACCACCCCATGTACGCTTACCTACGAGTTTTCCCAGTCCCAATTTTCTGAATCCATAAGGGAATAGGTCGCCATCAGACATTGAGTACTTATCAATAAGCGTAATCTTTGGACCCACTAACGCTTTGGTTGGAACCACTCCCGGGTGCTCAGAGGTACTCCACATAGTAGCGCGATAGGGTATGCGAGCCAGCCGTTCTAATATAATAGGCGATACGTTTCCACCACCGTTGCTGCGGTCGTCGATAATAAGCGCTTCTTTATCCAGCTGAGGGTAGAAGTATTTGGTAAACTCGTTCATTCCGTCAGCACCCATATCAGGGATATGAATGTAGCCAACGCGGCCGTTGGTTGCTTTTTCTACCTTGCGGATATTACTTTGTACCCAATTGTAGTAGTACAATGGGTTTTCATCGGCAATTGGAGTTACTACTACTTTACGGCTGCCGGCTGCATCGGGCTTGCTGTTCAGCATTAGCTCCACCTTTTTGCCGGCCTTTCCAACCAGCAAGCTGTAAATATCCTTAACGGTATTGGTTGGCGTACCATCAACTGAAACGATATAATCTCCTTCGTTGGCATTAACGCCCATTTCACTCAACGGTGAGCGTAAAGACTGGCTCCAGTTGGCACCTTCCAAAATTTTATCTATACGGAAGTAGCCTGACTTATCAAGGTTCAGCTTGGCACCGAGTAACCCGGTTTGAATACGTTTAGCATTCGGCATTTCGCCACTGGTTACGTAGGCATGTCCAATATTCAATTCGCTAATCATTTCGCCTATGATGTAGGTGAGATCGGCACGGTGGTTTACGTAGGGTAGCAGTACCTCATATTTCTTCTTCATGGCGTTCCAATCAACCCCATGCATGTTTTTTACGTAGAAACCGTCTCGCATGTGCCGCCAGCTTTCATCAAATATCTGTCGCCATTCTTGCTGGTAGTTAACGGTTACCTGCATATCGCCCAGCTTTACGGGTTTATCTGTACTAATTTTTCCCATTGGCAGGTCAATTACGCTAATAGTACCTCGTTGCACCGCCAGCGCTTTCTTTCCGTTTGGCGAGAGCCCTAAGGTGATGCCTTCTCCCAAGTCGGTTTCCTTCTTGGTTTTTAAATCAAACATTTTGGCGTTGCGGTTGGCCGAGTAGTACACCTTATCGTTTACGGAGAAGATAGCGAAATAGTTGGCAACAGGTATAGGCAAAGCATCAATACGTTGCTGAATACCATCAATGTCAACTTTTACGTCTTTTGAGGGCTTGGCCGGAGCAGCTTTACTGTCGGAAGGTTTATCCTTTGTTTCTTCCTTAGCTTTATTGTCATCTTCAATCTTTACTTCGTCATCCTTATCTGCAAGGGGAGAAGGCGTATCTTTTGCCAGCACGGCAAAGTATAGCTTATCCATATCGGTATAGATAACGTTCCACTCGTTGCGGGCGTATATGGGGTTAAAATCACGGGATGAAACGAAGAACAAATATTTTCCGTCACGAGAAAATTGGGGAGAGCGAGAAGAGTACCACTTATCGGTAACCGGATAGCTCTTTTTTTGCTCTATGTTGTACAGATATACAATGGTTATCTCGTTTTCTTGGCGAAGCGCGTAAGCAATCCACTTAGAGTCCGGTGACCATGAGAAGTTGAGACCATAGAATCCGTACTCTGATTTAGCCACCTCTGTACGTTGCTTAGAGTCCACATCAATGCAGAACAAACGGGCCTTTCTGTCGGTATATAAAATCTTTTTGCTATCGGGCGACCATCCCAGCGTAATGATGTACGAATCACTGTTTTTGGTCAGCTGAACGGCATCGTTGATGTTGCTGTCGGGTGATTGAATATATATTTCTGTTTCACCCGTTTTGTCAGATATGTAGGCAATTGATTTACCGTTGGGAGACCATTCGGCATCGCGTTCATGCGCTCCTGATGTGGCGGTAAGGTTGCGTGTTACTCCTTCCGTTACCGGAACGTTGTACACATCACCACGAGAAGTAATAACCAGTCGTTCCCCGTTGGGCGACATGGCTATATTACTAAACGATTTTGATGCGTCTTTCAGCTCATTGCGGCTGTATATATCATCTCCGGTAAGCTGAATATTCACCTTTTCGGCCTTGCGGTTTTTTGTATCAAACAAGTATATGTAGCCGCCATTTTCGAAAACAACGTAGTGGTCGAAGCTTGTGGGAAACTTGATATCGTAATCCTTAAACGTAGTCAACTTTTCAGTAGCTTTTGTTTTCAGGTTGTACGAAAAAAGGTTCATTGTACGGTCTCGGTCCGATGCGAAAAGAATTTCATCTCCCATCCACATAGGGAAAATATCCTGAGCCTTATTGTTGGTGATGTTGGTGGTAGCATGAGTCGCAAAATCATGAATCCAAACATCGTCGGCCATTCCGCCTTCGTAGTATTTCCATGTACGGAATTCGCGGAATACGCGGTTGTAGGCTAGCTGTTTTCCATCCGGGGAATAGGTATTAAACCCACCTTCTGGCAGAGGTATCTGTTGAGATAGCCCTCCGGTTGCAGGTACGCTAAACAGTAAGCGACGAAATCCTACAGCCTGTTGCTTGGATGTGTAGATAATATTTTTTCCATCAGGTGTCCATCCCGTTACAATGTTATTAGGACCCATACGGTCGGAGACATCGTCGCGGGTAAGTGTTGCAGTGTAAGTTACACGAACCGGATCGCCTCCGTCGGCAGGCATAGTATATACCTCCGTGTTACCATCATACTGAGCGGTAAAAGCAATGGTATTTCCATCGGGAGAGAAGTGCGAGAACATTTCAAACCCTACGTGTGAGGTTAGCTTACGTGCCATACCTCCGCTAACGGGAACCGAGTATAAATCGCCGGCATAGGTAAATACAATTACTTTTCCGTTGGTTGACGGAAAGCGCATCAAGCGGGCGTCATCCTTTGCTTGGATTAATCCGGGGATTAGTAAAACCAGTAGAAGCAAGGTTTTTTTCATGGTGTACAGTGTTTAGTGAGATATAATATGATTATTGATATGTGGTGCAAATGAATGAGAGCAAAGTTATAATTATAAAAAGAACAACAATATCTTGTTTATGATTTTTCTCGAATTGCTGTTGCTTTTAACTTATTGGTATTGCCCAGAACTTAGAGAATAAACTTTTCCTCAAGCTATCTGTTATATCTTTTATATCTATATGTAGCTTGTGGTTGAAATTTAAACAGTCTCTCAGAGCCTGTTTAAATTTGATACGAGTAGTATTTATAAGCAGTGCTTCGCGTTAGTAGCCGCTGTAAGCAAGCATTTTCTCTCCCTACTTTTGTCTTGATACAACGGCGAAGCCCTCATGAACACAAAAATATAAAAACAATTGTGAGTAAAAGTAGGCAAAAGATCAAGACCGCCCGACGCTAGTAGCTTTTCATGGGTTAGCCTGCGCTCCGGAGGAATGCCGTCCGGCCATGCGCTAGCAAGCTGTATGCGGGCTTTTCGGCTAAAGCTGAATAGCCCGTGCGGAATGCAATTCCGCTATGGAATAACAATCCTTACTGAAAATTTTCCGTTCAAGCGAACGGCGAAGCCTTCACGAACAACGTGAGTAACCCGGTAGGCGGAGCGCGTTAAAATTTTCTAGCCCTTTTGGGTTCTTTTTACTCATAGCTTTTTATATGCTATGGCATTCGTGAGGGCTTCGCCGTTGGGGCGCCAAAAAGAAGGAAGAAAAAGTATTGCAGAGCGTTAAGATAACAGCAGAAGGGTGGGATAAAAGCGTTGATGCTGCCTAGCAAAACTGGTGAGTGAAATTTAAACAGGCTCTGAGTATTTTAATAGATTTCCGTTAAAAAGGAAGAGGAGAGTTAAACAAAAAAAAATAAGCGTTGTTACTAGATTAGTTTAAGTCTAACATCTTTGTGCAATTCAACAAAATCAGATTATGAAAAGAGTATTTCTTCTAGTAGCCATTGCAGGAGCATTGCTGACTTCCTGTATGAAAGATCCCAACTTTGACGATTTATCGTCAGATTTTGTAGTTACAACAAGCTACAATTCTGCGGTAAACTTTAAAACGGGATACAACGGAACGTATTACTTACCCGACACTGTTATCTATATATCGGGTGATAATCCCTCAACATACATTGTTCAATATTGGACGATGGATAACCAATGGGTTAAGGCAAACCCCCTGTTGAGCGAGATAGAAACAAACATGACAAGCTTAGGCTATACGCGTACAAAAAATTTCAGTGATGTTGAAAACGGTACAGCTGATTTGTCAATGAACATTGTTATTTCGGAAGCAACTAATCTTGCCGTATGGTATCCCGGTTGGTGGGATCCGTACTGGTGGTATTGGGACGGTTGGTATCCCCCGTACTATCCTTGGTATCCCGTATATACCTACTATAAAACAGGTGCTGAGATTATCAACTTACTCGATTTGAAGAATGCCACTACTGCGCAAGACGGTAGTAAGCAGCCAAGTGCTATTTGGAGTACAACTTCGTTCGGAGCTCTATATTCCGATCCCAACTTCAATGCAAGTCTTTTACTTAACGCTATTGATCAGGGATTCTCTCAATCACCATACTTGGACAGGAAGTAATAGGTATTGGCCTAATGTGTAACTAAATAAAAAATAGAACAATGAAAAAAATATTATATACGGTTGCGCTACTTATGCTATTTAGTACCGCTTCTTTTGCTCAACGAGATGTATTTTTAGGTAGCTGGGAGATAGCATTTCCGACTAACACAGATCTTTTGTCTAAGACAAGCTTCTCCGGTGGACGTGTTGAATACCGACATTTTTTGCAGAATGGCAGCTTCTCAATAGGTATTGCCGGTAGCTGGAACTCGTTCGACCAGTATACGGCTAAGCAAACATACGAATATGAGACCGGCAATGGCGCTGTAACGACTGACCTGATAAAGCACATATATAGTACACCTATAACGCTAACCGGGCACTACTACTTTAAACTTTCTTCTAATATGTTTAAACCGTATGTAGGTGTGGGCTTAGGTGCTCAGTATAGCGAGCAAAACTTATTTTTCAATATTTATGAAGTCGATAATTCTGACTGGGGCTTTGTTGTAAGGCCCGAAGCAGGGGTACTGGTTCGGTTTGCTCCGTCGTTTGGCGGATTTGTTAGCTGTGCATACAACTATGCAACTAACGATGCATACAAGGCAGACCATTTGGAGCATATTGCTGTTAATATAGGTTTTGCCATGTTTCTGCAATAGCTATTTTTCTAATCAGCAGCACTTTTTCAAATCAAAAAAAATATTCACTACTAATTTCAAACAAATATGAAAACTGTAAAATTAGTTTTATCAGTTGCAGTCCTTGCTGCCTTTGCAGCTTGCTCATCATCGTTGAGCGTAAAATCAGACTACGATAGAACCGCAGACTTTAAGAAGTTCAAAACGTTCTCATTCTATAAGAATGATAAAGTTACTAAATCAACGGTAAGCTCATTAAACCAAGACCGTATTTTTAGCGCGATAAGAGCAGAGCTTACGAAGAAAGGGTATAAAGAAGCAACCAGTAATGCTGACTTCTGGGTAAATGTAAATACAATCATTACCAACGAAAAGTCGTACACGGCTAATACCGATTTTTACGGGTACGGCGGAATGTATCGTCCTTACATGTGGGGTGGTATGGGTAACGTTTCGGCTACTACCACTTTTGATGCAACAAGCTATAAGGATGGTTCTATAATTATTGATTTGGTTGATGCATCAACCAATAAGATGTTCTGGGAAGGTATTGGTAACAAGGAGATAGATGGTGCATCTAAGAATCCTGACCAAGATATTAATGCCGCTATAACCAAAATATTGGCATCATTCCCATCAGCTGGTGTAGGCGTTCCGGCTACTAAGTAGGGTTAGTATAAATGCAATGAAAAGGGTGCACTTTTAGCGCACCCTTTATTGTTTATACAGGTGACAGAACCGATTGTTTACGGTGGTTTTAATATCTAAGTATATGGGTTGCAAATCTAACTATAGTGAGGTATCTTTGAGCTTTGCTTTACGGGCTGCTTCTAAAAGGTCTGTTGTGATTCGATTGCAAAATTTAATTCAGTGAGGTATCTTTGAACACAGCGAAAACTCAAACGACTTAGGGTTTAGTTGTGATTCGATTGCAAAATTTAATTCAGTGAGGTATCTTTGAACTGTGATAATAGACAGCCACCAAGCGATTATGTTGTGATTCGATTGCAAAATTTAATTCAGTGAGGTATCTTTGAACTTTGATATAAATACTGCTTGCCATTTTTAGTTGTGATTCGATTGCAAAATTTAATTCAGTGAGGTATCTTTGAACGCCGTTGTTTTTCCATAGCGTTTTCTTTTAGTTGTGATTCGATTGCAAAATTTAATTCAGTGAGGTATCTTTGAACATTCATCATCTGAATTGAATGACATTTTATGTTGTGATTCGATTGCAAAATTTAATTCAGTGAGGTATCTTTGAACCTGCCTTAACGGAGTAGGTAAGCAGATAAAGTTGTGATTCGATTGCAAAATTTAATTCAGTGAGGTATCTTTGAACTTTTCTTTCAGAGTTTCATAGTGTGCCTCTGTTGTGATTCGATTGCAAAATTTAATTCAGTGAGGTATCTTTGAACAGCACAAAGTAAACCAACAAATGTAGTAAAGTTGTGATTCGATTGCAAAATTTAATTCAGTGAGGTATCTTTGAACTGATGAAGTTGTTAAGGGTGGTACAGGATAGTTGTGATTCGATTGCAAAATTTAATTCAGTGAGGTATCTTTGAACCTATCGGTGATTTCGCTATTGTGTTTGGTAGTTGTGATTCGATTGCAAAATTTAATTCAGTGAGGTATCTTTGAACATTTCTAGGCTGTATGCTTACGGTGGTAGTGTTGTGATTCGATTGCAAAATTTAATTCAGTGAGGTATCTTTGAACTAATCTTATTGATTTGGTTTTTTAGGTATTGTTGTGATTCGATTGCAAAATTTAATTCAGTGAGGTATCTTTGAACG
>JAVBOB010000012.1:0-100352 GCA_031551125.1 Bacteroidales bacterium | reverse complement strand
GTCTTCCTCTGTTATGGGACAATCCTGGATGGGCAGCGATTTTACGAACGACGACCTGGTGCGCGAATCATCGATAATCGATGACTATACGCATGTGTTGAACGGTACGGAACAGGTGCGCAATTTTACGTGCTACAAAATTACGCTCACTCCAAAAGAGAATGCGGCTGTGGTGTGGGGTAAAGTGGTATTGTGGATTTCTACGGACGGATTTGACGAGATAAAATCCGAGTTCTACGACGAAGAAAATACACTTGTCAATACGATGAATGCATACGATATAAAGACGTTTGGAAACCGCAAACTGCCTTCGCGGATGGAGATGATACCGGCCGACAAGCCGAATCAGAAAACCGTAATGACCGTACAGAAATATGATTTTGACACGTCTGTCAACGATTCATTTTTCTCGCAACAAAATATGAAGAAACTACAATAATTATTTTATGTGGAAAATTGCCTGGCGGAATATCTGGCGGAATAAGCGCCGCAGCCTGATTACAATGGCATCGGTGTTCTTTGCATTTTTCTTTTGCGTGCTTACGCTGTCGATGCAGCGGGGTGTGTGGGGACAGATGGTGGAAAATATATTGCGGACACAGGCGGGGCATATTCAGGTGCACCAGAAAGGGTATTTCGACGATCAGGTGATTGATAACCTGATGGAAATGGACAGTCGTAAAATCCAGGAACTGGAAACGCTCCCCAATGTGGCTTACGTGTCGCCGCGACTGGAAACCTTTGCGATGGCGGCTTACGGAATGACGACCAAAGCAGTGGCGTTGATCGGTATCGACCCTGTGCGCGAAAACCGCATGTCGTCGTTAGCGCAACACATAGTGGCAGGTAGTTACCTGGACGAAAACGATGCGAACGGAGTCGTGTTGGGTAAAAAATTAGCCGACTATTTGCAGGTTACTACCGGCGATACACTGGCTTTGATTAGCCAGGGGTATCATGGTGTGAGTGCTAACGGGTTGTTTGTGGTGCGTGGCATCGTGTCGCTTATAACTCCTGAAATGGATCAGGGTTTTATTTACACCACCATTCCGGCGGCGCAACATTTTGTGGGTCTTGACGAAGGTTTGAGCGGCCTGCTGATTACGCTGACCGATGAAAGCAAACTGGCGCGTACTCTTCAAAGTGTGTCGCAACATGTCGATACTACTGTATACGAAGTATTGGGTTGGAAAACAACCATGGAGAAATTGCTGGATCAGGCAAAGTCCGATGAATTGTTTGGCAAAATTTTATTGTGGGTGCTCTACGTCATTGTCGGCTTTGGTGTTTTAAGCACCGTTATAATGATGACGAACGAACGGCACCATGAATTTGGTGTCATGGTGGCAGTAGGCATGCAACGCCGGAAATTGGCGGCTGTCATGGCTCTGGAAATGCTGCTGATGATTGCGCTGGGCATTGCCGCCGGACTGGCGATAACGGTGCCTGTCGTGGAAATTTTTCATCATTACCCTATTCCCGTTACAGGAAGCCTGCAGGAGGCACTGGCCAGTTATGGAATGGAAGCCGTATTCCCACTCAGTAATGACCCGTATATTTTTGTGGAACAATTTATAATAGTGGCTGTGATTGCCGTGCTGGTGGGGCTCTATCCCGTGCGGCATGTATTGCGGTTGAACGTGATAAAAGCGTTGAGGGCATAAGAGAAAAATAGATTTTTAGATCTTAGTATTTTGTGAAGTAAATAAAAAAAGGATAGCCGTAAGTTTAATTTATGAATGGAAAAAATGATACTACGTATTGCATGGAAAAATATTTGGCGCAACAAATTACGAAGCGGAGTGATTCTTGGCGCTATTATTATCGGATTGTTTGCCGGTACGTTTCTCTCCGCATTCATGGCGGGCTGGATCAACTATCAAATCAAATCCGACATTGAACAGCAAATAGCGAATATCCAGATACACCAACGGGCCTATATGGATAACCACGATATTGCGGACTACTTTTTGCGCGATACGGTGGCGGGTAAGTTACGGCAGGTGCCCGAAATAAAAGGCGTGGCATACCGTGTGAAAATAAACGGAATGCTGGCCTCTGCCGCCAATGTAACGGGATTGCAGATAAATATGGTAAACCCCGATGAAGAGCGGAATGTTTCTACGTTGTATCAAACAATTGCCGATACGAGCGGCGCCTTTCTGACGGGCGATTCGCGTACAATGCCTATTGTTATTAGCCGGAAAACTGCTGAAAAACTGAAGGTGAAGTTGAAATCGAAAGTAATACTAACGTTTCAGGATGTGCAAGGCGAAATGATCAGTTTTGCATTCCGGGTGGGCGGCATCTATAAGACCACCAACACGATGTTCGACGAATCGAATGTATTTGTCCGGCAATCCGATGTGTTTTCGGCCACTGGCCTGCCCGAAGGTGCCGCACACGAAGCGGCGGTATTGCTGAAACAATTTGGTAGCGACAATTGGGGCGATGCGGTAACTACCGATGTGCAACGCCTGCTTCCGGCAATGGCTGTGAACGATTGGCGGGAACTGGTACCGGCTTTGTCGTTGAGCCTCTCGTGGACCGATACCATGGTGGTCGTGATACTGGGAATATTCCTGCTGGCTTTAGCATTCGGTATCGTAAATACCATGCTGATGGCGGTACTGGAGCGCTCGCATGAACTCGGTATGCTGCTGTGCATTGGTATGAATAAACGAAAAGTGTTTACCATGATTATGCTCGAAACCCTTTTGCTGACATTATTGGGTAGCGTAATCGGCATCTTCCTCAGTTGGCTGGTTATTCACTTTACAGCCGGAAACGGTATTAACCTGTCGATATTGATCGAAGACCAGTTCGAAGATTTCGGTTTCGGGTCGATGGTTTATCCCGAATTCAATTTGAATATGTTTATAACAATAGTAGTGCTGGTTTTTGCTACCGGCCTTCTTTCGGCCATTTATCCCGCCCGGAAAGCCTTGAAGCTAAATCCGGTGGATGCCATTAAAACATAGGTTGCTTGTAATGATAGAGCGGTTAAAAGTGTTGGTGAAATTTTAAGCCTTCCGGACTTTAAAACCTTAATAAATTAAAAAATACCATGAACTACATTATAGAAACAAAGAAATTATCGAAAATATACTGCGAAGGCGACAATGAAGTACGCGCGGTGGATGGGGTGGACCTGTATATCAGCCAAGGGGAATTTGTGGCGGTGGTGGGGCCATCGGGCTCCGGGAAAACAACGCTGCTGAATCTTATCGGGGGCCTCGACCAACCTACCTCGGGCGAGATAAGAGTCGACGGCCAAGATATGCACACCTTGAAACCCTCTGCGCTCATTGATTTCCGATTGCATAATATTGGTTTTATTTTTCAATCGTACAACCTGATTCCCGTGCTGACAGCCAAGGAAAACGTATCGTTTGTGATGGATTTACAACATCGGACAAAAGATGAGAGCGAACGCCGCACCATGGAACTGTTGCGTGCTGTGGGCCTTGCCGATCGCGCCAACAGCCGACCGGCAAAACTTTCGGGTGGGCAGCAGCAACGGGTGGCAGTGGCGCGTGCGTTAGCGCCGAAACCAAAATTTATCCTGGCCGACGAGCCTACGGCCAACCTCGATGGTAAATCGGCCGAAACGCTGCTTACTATTATGGAGCAACTGAACGAACAAGAGCATGTAACATTCATCTTCTCGACGCACGACCCGCGGGTGGTTGCCAAAGCCCGCCGGATAATCACATTGGAAGACGGGAAAATTGTGAGCGACAAACAGGCTTAGCTGTGATAAAGAAGCGATACCTGTTTAAACGCCAAAGAAAAATGAAATGAACCTGAAAAATATCCTATCGCTGTTGTTTTGGGGTCTGTTCGCTACTACACTGGTGGCGCAGGAAAAGGAACGGACTTGGTCGCTATCGGGCTACGTAAGCGAAATGCCATCGCTGATGATGGTTGACCCCGATAGTACATTGTATTGGGAAAATCTTTTACATAATCGCCTGAATTTTGAATGGCAACCGGCGGAGAATTGGAAATTTAATGTAGGTATGCGCAACCGGCTAATCAATGGCAACCTGTTGCAATACCCCGGTTATGCCGCATCTATCGGATTCGATCGCGGTTGGGTCGACTTATCTTGGAACATTGCCGATACTAGAAATGTGTTGCTCAATACTTCTTTTGATCGTTTCTTTGTTTCCTTCGAAAAAGATAAATGGAGCGTACAACTGGGCCGCCAGCGCATCAATTGGGGGCAAACGCTGGTGTGGAATCCGAATGATATTTTTAATACGTATTCCTATTTCGATTTCGACTATGTGGAACGTTCCGGCTGCGATGCCGTGCGGATAACTTATTACCACAACGAAACAGCTTCGACCGAAGTAGCGGCCAGCGTGAATTTCGAAAATAAAGTAACGGCTGCCGCGTTGCACCGCTGGAATTACCGGAATACCGATTTTCAGGCAATTGCAGGAGTACTCAATGAAAGCGATATATTGGCCGGCGGCGCGTGGACAAGCGATTTGCGGGGGCTTAACTTCCGCGGGGAGTTTACTTATTTCCATCCTCTCAAGAATTTTGCAGATACAGCGGGAACCATTGCCATTTCGGTGGGCGCCGACTACATGTTCCGAAATTCGCTGATGTTGCAGGTCGAGGTATTGTATAACAATGTGGGTAACGTTTTCTCCTCATCGGGTATTTTAGGAATATATGCCGCCCCGTTGTCGGCAAAATATTTGTCGATTAGCGACTGGACGCTTTTTGGACAAGCCTCGTATCCGATTACACCACGCTTGACGGGCGCTTTATCGGCTATGTACTACACTGGGATCAATACGGTTTATGCAGGTGCCAATGTTGATTTCTCTGTAGCCGAAAATTGGGATTTATCGGCTATTGCGCAGTATTTTGCCGGTTATGGCAACTTGTTCTCGTCACAGATGTTGCTGGGCTTTGTACGCTTAAAATATTCATTTTAACAGAAAAAATTTTTCATTCCGTATTTTTTTGTATCTTTGCACTCCGTTTTTGGAAACAAAACGCACATGGTGATCGTAGCTCAGTTGGTTAGAGCGCTAGATTGTGGCTCTAGAGGTCGGGGGTTCGAATCCCCTCTTTCACCCTTCTTCATTTTAAAACCTCCTTTCAAATGTTTGGAAGGAGGTTTTTATTTGTTGTATTGTAGGCAGCAGAGGTGCAGACTGCCTATTCCAGCCCGTAGCCTTCCTTGTACTTTTCGTTAACGGTAACGGGCAGCTTACCCATAGGCATAATAGTTCCCATAATCAGCTTAGCCGATTGTGCTTGGCTCTCGGGAGAGTTATCGTAGGATACCAGTACCGCATTGAACGCCTCTATGCTCTTAAACTTGTTTAGCCCATAAGGTAAACCGAAGAAGTCGAGGGATACTTTTTTATTGGCGGCCAGCTCATCAATCAGCGATACGCAAAGAGAATCGGTTCCGTATTTATACTGAGGCCGAACATCGGTGCTGTGGTAGCCTACCAGAATATGCCCAAACGGTTGCAGCAAGGTTCTAACCGAATCGACTTCTTTAACGCCGGGTTTGCTGCTTATGCTGTATTTTGTAATACTACCGTAGCCGGATAAGCTGTCGGCAAATATTTTCCCCTCATCTTTTCCCACTTCGAGATAGGCTATGGCGGGCAGCTTATCCGAAGAAAGCGGTAGCGTATTGTCGTTATTTCGAACCAGGGTAAGCGCTGCCGCTGCCAACGTATTACGCAGCTTAACCGCACGTGAACCGTTCATATCGGCAACAATTCCGGTGGTGTCAATGGGTGTATAGTGAGCTAAGCCCATGTCGTACTTAGCCTCAAGCACTTTTTGGACGGCTTTTTTCAGCTTACGCTTTGATACATCGCCACGATTGATGGCGGCTTCAAACTCATCAAGCGCGCCTGTAGGATTTTCAACACCAAGCAAAATATCGTTTCCGGCTTTGAATGCTACCAGCGGTATGGTATTTGCCGGAAAATAGTTGGTAACACCTTTCATTTCCAAACCGTCGGTCAGAATCAACCCCTTATATTTAAGCTTCTTCCGTAGCAATTTATCAACTACCTTAGGAGACATGGACGAGGGTATGGTATCCTTTTTCAGGTACGCCGGAATGTTAAGGTGGGCTATCATCATGCCATCAACACCGGCCGCAATTAGCTGCTTGAAGGGGTAGAGCTCTAAATCGTTCAGCCTATCTTCATCAAAAGGAATCAGCGGAAGGGCTGCATGCGAGTCCACATCCGTATCGCCATGTCCGGGGAAGTGCTTGGCGCAGGCCATAATTCCGTTATTCTGCATACCTTTCATGTACTGTATGCCCTTTTTGGCAACGTTGTACTTATTTTCACCAAATGAGCGGGAACCGATGACGGGGTTGTTAGGGTTGTTGTTTACGTCAACTACCGGAGCAAAGTTCATGTGAATGCCGAGACGCTTACATTGCATAGCTACCTCTTCTCCCATTGCGTAAATAAGGTCATCGTTCACAATGGCGCCCAGCGTCATTTGGCGGGGAAACTTTACTACGCTATCCAGCCGCATACTTACTCCCCACTCGGCATCCATATATATCATTAGTGGAACTTTGGAGAGTGATTGCAAACGGTTAACTGTTTGAGCATGGCTCATGGGACCTCCACGTGACATGGTTACACCACCAATACCATCTTCCTCCACAAACTTTGCTACCTTGCCAACATGCTCGGCTCCAAGTGCCGGGAAGCACGCTTTTACCATAAGCTGAGCAGCTTGCTGACGAGGGGTAAGGGTTTTCATTACTGAATCAACCCATTCTTTACGAGCTTTCTCGTAATTTTTCGGGTTGGCATTTGCCGGAGCGCTTTGTAAAAGCAACCCCAGGCACAACATAAGGACTAGGCTAATACGGTTCATTGGATAGTAAATTATATTAGGTGTTCAGGTCAACGGATGCAAATATATCGAATTATAGCTAGTTAATCTAACACATAGAAAAGAAGTACATCATTGCAAGCGAAGTGACACAATGATGTACTAAATTGGGCCTCTTTGGAAAATACTTTCCGACAACATAAAACAGCGGTGAAGCACACAGCCCCAAAGCGGGCTGAATATGAATAACCGTGGGTGTAACCCACGGTATAAGCGGGTGAGTTCGATTGCGCAGGGAGCACCAGCCTTGTTTCTAAGGAAGGCTGGTGCTCCCTGCGCAATTTTAGCTTCCGTCCAGTTACCCCCGCATTGCATACGGGGTTATTGTTGTTTAACCCCGCAGGGGTTGCTTGTAATGGTGTATAGAAAGTGATAGAAATACTTACATCTCGGTATTTTCCGAAGAAGTCTATTTTAGCACCCATAAATAAGCAAAGCCCCAACAGCTGCTGCTGTCGAGGCTTTTACTAAAGATAGCTGTTGCCTAGAAATTTTCGGCAAGTAGCTCGAAGAATGCTTTAGGATGTTCACATAACGGGCAGTTTTCCAATGCCTTATCACCTTCGTGCGTATATCCGCATTCACGGCATTTCCAGCGTTTCTTTTCCCCACGCTTAAATACCTCTTCTGCTTCAATGTTGCTTAACAGCTTACGGTAGCGTGCTTCATGACGCTTTTCTACCGTAGCAATAAGCTTAAACTTTGAGGCAATCTTTGGAAATCCTTCTTCCTGTGCAATAGCAGCAAATTCGCTGTACAGTACTTCCCACTCTTCCTGTTCGCCCATAGCCGCAGCAAGTAGGTTTTCTGGAGTGCTACCAACCTTTCCGGCAGGGTAGGTGGCGGTAATTTCAACAGGGCCGCCCTCCAAAAAGGAGAAGAATACCTGCGCGTGCTTTTGTTCGTCAAGTGCTGTTTCTTCAAAAAAAGCGGCAATTTGCTCATATCCTTCCTTGCGCGCCTGCTTGGCAAACATTACATAACGGTTACGTGCCTGTGATTCGCCCGCAAACGATTTCAGCAGGTTTTGTTCCGTTCTGGTTCCTTTAAGAGATTTTTCCATGGTCATGTGTATTTAGTTAAGATTAATTATGGTAACATTTCATTTGCCCAAAATGTTGGTATGGGTAAGTATGTTGTATAATAAGTTGCTTTAGTTTACCACCCTGTAAAAATTGCCGTAACCTTGAACTTGTATGGGGTAGCGTTGCAGTCCGCTTTTGGCATCTCGTAAATCGTACACCTTTCCGCATTTAGGGCATTTCAGCTTAAGAATGGAGTTCGTTACTACGCTAACAACCGTTCTGTAATCTTTCTCGTTGGGACAGGTGGCATCAAAGGCTAGGAAAGCAAAATCAGTCTCGCCAATATTACACACGTAAACCCCGTTCCGGTTATAGCCATAACCGGAAAACAGCTTAATGCCTCCGTATGCGCCTAACTCGGGTGTTTGATAAGGATAGAATAGAAACTCAACCTTTGCATAGGGCAAAACGTTATAATCATCCTCCTTTCCGCAGCCAAAAGGTAAAAGAAATAGGAATCCTCCCAGTAGAATGTAAAGTAACTTTTTCTTCAAAGTGTGTGATAATAAGTGATTTGATGCAAATATAGCCAAATTTGAGGTAACGGTCATATCAATATTATTGATTACGCAATTGATAAGATTTATTAAGGATTCGAAACGAAGAAATCTGTTAGGGTGTTTTTAAGCATTTGGACAATTAAAGGGAAATTTTACTACCTTTGTGTAATAGAGTTCCGGGCAATATGCACCGGGATTCTTTTTTATTCCCTATCATAAAGGATAAAGCTATGAGTAAAGTTATCTACGTAACGGAAGAAGGGCTACAGAAGCTGAAAGCGGAGCTTGAACAGCTAAAAAATGAGCGTCCGGCTATATCGGCTCAAATTGCAGAGGCACGTGATAAAGGTGACTTGTCAGAAAACGCTGAATATGATGCGGCTAAAGAGGCTCAAGGGCTTCATGAAATGCGTATTGCCAAGCTGGAAGACACATTGGCCAAGGCCCGCGTTATGGATGAGTCTAAAATAGATACCTCACAGGTACAAATTCTTACAAGGGTAAAGCTTAAGAATGTAGCAACAAAAGCCCTGATGGAGTACTTGATTGTAGCCGAAACGGAAGCAAACTTTAAAGAAGGCCGTCTATCGGTTGGTACACCTATTGCACAAGCCCTACTTGGAAAGAAGAAGGGAGAAGTGGTAGAAGTAAAGATTCCCTCGGGAGTAATGCAGCTGGAAATACTCGAAATATCACGTTAATAAAAAACAAGCAATGGCAACAATTTTCAGCAAAATAGCAGCGGGCGAAATTCCCAGCTACAAAGTAGCTGAGGATGACCGTTTTTACGCCTTTCTTGATATAAACCCCATTTGTGAGGGTCATACGTTGGTAATACCAAAGCAAGAGGTGGATTACCTTTTTGATTTGGATGAAACAACGCTTGCCGGCCTTACCCTGTTTGCGCAAAAGGTTGCAAAAGGAATTAAAAAAGCCGTTCCCTGTAGGCGGGTAGGAGTGGTTGTGCTTGGGTTGGAAGTCCCACATGCGCACATTCACCTTATTCCTCTTAACAGTGAGGCTGATGTTGATTTTAAAAAGGCCAAGCTAAGCCTGTCAAAAGAACAGTTTACCGCTATTGCCGATAGAATAAGCGGCTTCATCTAGCTACCCTATCTTTTATTTCAACGGGCAAAGGGAGGGGATTCCTCTGCTTGTGGCTGGAATTCGGGTTATTAACCGGAATATTACTACTTTTGTACCCATTTTATTAAAGACCATGAGTGAAAATAGCATACTAGATAAGCTGGAAGGCGTTAAGCATAAGTTTGACGAAATTGGCCAGCAAATTACCGACCCGGCAGTAATTTCCGATATGAAACGCTTTGTTGCTCTCAACAAGGAGTATCGTGATTTAGAGCCGCTGGTAGAGACATACGAGCGCTATAAAAAAATGCTGAGCAACCTCGACGAGGCAAAGTCTATTTTGGCTAACGAGAAAGACGAGGAAATGCGTGAGATGGCAAAAGCCGAACAAGACGAGCTGGAAGATGCGATACCAAAGGTTGAGGAAGAAATAAAGTTTCTGCTTATACCGAAAGACCCGCAAGATGCCAAAAACGCTATACTTGAAATACGCGCGGGTACAGGTGGCGATGAAGCCTCTATTTTTGCCGGAGACCTTTTCCGCATGTACACCAAATTTATTGAGCGTAAGGGGTGGAAAATGGAAGTTACCAACGTCTCGGAAGGAACGGTTGGTGGTTATAAGGAAGTCGTGGTAAAGGTTAGCGGAAACGGCGTGTATGGTGTATTGAAGTATGAGTCGGGTGTACACCGTGTACAACGCGTGCCTCAAACTGAAACACAGGGACGTGTGCATACCTCTGCCGCATCTGTGGTTGTGCTACCCGAAGCAGAGGAATTTGATATAGAATTGAACTTAAACGATATTCGTAAAGATACCTTCTGTTCATCCGGTCCGGGCGGGCAGTCGGTAAATACCACCTACTCCGCTATTCGTCTCACGCACATACCTTCGGGACTTGTGGTGCAATGTCAGGATGAAAAGTCGCAGATAAAGAACTACGAGAAGGCGCTTGCCGAACTTCGTACTCGCTTATACAACATGGAGCACCAAAAGTATTTGGACGAGGTGGCAGGACAGCGTAAAACAATGGTTTCAACAGGTGACCGTTCGGCTAAGATACGCACGTACAACTATCCGCAAAGCCGTATGACCGACCACCGTATTAACTACACCATGTATAACCTTCCGGTTTTTATGGATGGCGATATACAGGAGGTAATCGACCAGCTTCAAATTGCCGAAAACGCAGAACGGTTAAAAGAAAGCGAATTATAGCCCTCTCATCAAACAGGATAAAAGCGAAGCATGTCTTCGCTTTTTTTGTATATTTACCGCATCGCTCATCGTCATTGCGAGCGTAGCGAAGCAATCTGTTTATTCAAGAGATTACTTTGCTACGCTCGTAATGACGTGCTTTAGAGAAAGAGCGGTGAGATTGATAAAACTATAACTAAAATAAAGTATTATGACAAACGTTAAGCAGTACATTGAAGAAAACAAGCAACGCTTCTTAGACGAACTTTTTGGATTGATTCGTATTCCATCCATCAGCTCGGAAGATTCACATAAGCCTGATATGGTAAGGGCTGCCGAATACTGGAAACAGCTGTTGTTGAAAGCCGGAGCCGATAAGGCCGAAGTAATGCCTACTACCGGAAATCCTGTTGTTTACGGGGAAAAAATTATTGACGCTAAGCTGCCAACGGTTTTAGTGTATGGGCACTACGATGTTATGCCCGTTGACCCCATTGACCTGTGGAAAAGCCAACCTTTTGAACCGGAAATACGCGATGAAAAAATTTACGCGCGTGGCGCAGATGATGATAAGGGACAATGTTTCATTCAGGCTAAGGCTTTTGAATACTTGGTGCAAACAGGTCTGCTTCCTTGCAACGTGAAGTTTATGATAGAAGGGGAGGAGGAGATTGGCTCTCCGGCATTGGTAACGTGGTGCGCCGAAAAGAAAGACATGCTTAAGGCCGACGTAATTCTTGTTTCCGATACAGGTATGATTGCAAAGGATATCCCATCAATTACCTGCGGGTTACGCGGACTTGCTTACCTTGAGGTGGAGGTTACAGGACCTAACCGTGATTTACACTCGGGTATATACGGTGGTGCTGTTGCTAACCCTATCAATATTTTGGCAAAAATGATTGCTTCGCTGCAAGATGAAAACGGACATATTACAATTCCCGGATTCTATGATGACGTAGAAGTACTAAGCGCTGAAGACCGTGTAGAGCTAAATAAAGCGCCTTTCAACCTTGATGCGTACAAAAAATCACTTGATATTGATGATGTTTGTGGAGAAGACGGATACACTACAATTGAACGTACAGGTATCCGCCCAACACTTGATGTGTGCGGAATTTGGGGTGGATATACGGGCGAAGGTTCAAAAACCGTTATTGCTTCAAAGGCTTACGCTAAAATATCTATGCGCTTAGTGCCGAACCAAGAACACGAAAAGATTGCCGAGCTGTTTACCAAGCATTTCCTTTCTATTGCACCCAAGTGTGTAAAGGTAAAGGTTACCAACCTGCATGGCGGGCAAGCATATGTATCGCCTACCAACTCGGTTGCCTATCAGGCGGCGGCAAAGGCTATAGAAGCTACGTTTGGCGTTCGTCCGGTTCCTACCCGTAGCGGCGGAAGCATTCCTATTATTGCTACGTTTGAAAAAGTGTTGGGAATTAAATCTATACTTATGGGCTTTGGGTTGGAGAGCAACGCTATCCACTCACCCAACGAGCATTTCCCGCTATTCAACCTTTTCAGAGGTATTGAAACCGTTCCGCTTTTCTATTTGAACTTTGCAGAAATGATGAAGAAATAGAGCGTGTCGCATGTTTATATATAGTTAGCCCTAACAGGTTTTTAAAAACCTGTTAGGGCTTTTTATTGTACCGTCATTGCAATGACGGGCATCTTTTGCTGTGCTATCTCTCTTTTGTAAGATAACTTTAGCCTTAACGGATTTTGAACCTGTTAGGTCTCCCCTTTGCATTACAAGTGAAGTAACCTGTACAATTGATGCAGATTACTCCACGTGTAATTATATTTTTAAATAGCAACCCTAACAAAACATTGCGTTCTGTTAGGGTTGTTATTTTTGAAATGAAATAATTGCTACTTCGCTTTCTCCAGTAGCTGTGAAAAATGCTCGTTTGGCTGCATCTCACGAGGAGTTTCCCCATGCTTAAATAAGCGAACAGGGCGTTTCCCTATTAAAGACATGTGGTTGTCTTCTACTAAAAACATACACCCCTCACGAAGCCCGGCAACATACATGGTAGGGTTAGCCACTATATATTCGTTAATACGTTGCTCGCGCGTTTCTCCTGCATGTCCGTCAGGATGCGCATCAAGATAGTGTGGATTTATTTGAAACGGAATAAGGTTAAGCGCTTTAAACGATTGCGGCTCTACAATAGGCATATCGTTCGTAGTACATATTGTAGGACATGTAACGTTTGAACCTGCGCTCCAACCTATGTACGGAGTGCCACCCATTACTTTTTTACGGATAGGTTCAACAACATTCAGCTCCTGCATGGTTTTCAGCAAGTGGAAGGTGTTGCCTCCGCCTATAACTATAGCCTGCGCATCTTCTACAGCCTTTACGGCATCTTTATGGCGATGTATGGAGTCAACCTCTACACAGAATTCGCTAAAACGATCTTGTACTTTTGCTTGGTACTCGTCATACGAAAAAGATACTGCTGCAAAGGGAATAAACAGCACTTTTTTTACATTATCCTTTGCTAGAAAATCGGCAATATTTTGTTTGGGATATTCCAAGTATTTTTCTCCGGCGTTGGTCGAGTTGCTAATCAAAAGAAGTCTCATGTTTGTATAGTTTTAGTTTGTACGCTGTACAAAGATAAACTTTTTTAGAAAATAGCCGTTAGAGCGTGATTAAAGCCTATTCAAATTGCGCTTGCAGCCTGAAAGGCTAGATTAGTTCAGCCCGATGGCAACGCCTCGGGTATAAAGATTATCTACCATAATATAGCGCACTGAAAGTGCAACTTAAGTTGCACTTTCAGTGCGCTATATCTCATTGTTTAACTATGCTACCTGAGGCGTTGCCATCGGGCTGAACTGAAATGCGCCTTCAGCGCGCAAAAATATCTTTTTACTCCTTCCTTAACCACCCGATAATACGCTTGTTGTTGATTTTCCAACGCCCATCGGCTAGCTGAGTAAATTCAATTTTTTTACGAGAGGGTTCTGTTTTGCCCGGATTCTGCTGAATAATTTCAATATCGTTTTTCCCGACAGAAGCAACAATCATTACATGTCCGTACCCTCCACCCATTACAAGTAAATCATCCGGGTTTGGCTTGCTTTTGCTCGGGTTTTTGTACTGCATAAGGTTGCGCTGTTTGTTTATGGAGCTGTCGGGGAGCGAGGGGTCAACAAAATCTCTGGCATGCCCGTAGCTGTTAGGCATTTTATGCTTGAGGTGCTCGTAGTAGTAGCGCTTTACAAACTCTACACACTGGTATTGTTGGCCTATATTGTACCCGTCAGCGCTTACGTTACGACCCGATACGTTGCTTATAGGGCCATTATAGTACACCTTAACCCCGTTTAGGCTGTCGATAGCTTCACCTATCTCATAGCGTCCAAACCATAATGGTAGGCGGTTCTGAAAGACTAATGCGCCAGCAGCCAGCAGTAGTAGTGTAACAAAAAGTATGATGGAGCGTTTTCCCATTAATACAACAATGAGTTAATGTGAAAAATGAACGTCATTGCGAGGCGCTTTTTGCCGAAGCAATCTGTTTAATTTCGGCAGATTGCTTCGCTCCGCTCGCAATGACGTTCATTTTTGATTATAGAATTTTAGAATCCTCGCTTAAACATTATCCAGAACATGTCTGCCATTTCTCGCCATTTAAGCATGGCCGCATTAGCAAAATCTTCTGTATATGAGGTCAAGTATTCACGGCAGGCCTGCGAGCCTTTTTCATTTTTCAGCTGTTGTGCCTTTTGTTCAACGGCGGCTTGTTCATCAAACAGCTTATTTTCAAAGTGCGCTACCGATTTTTCAATATATTCACGTGTTGCTCCCCACTTAACCGTAGCGAGCTTATTGGCTTCGCGGAACGACCAAACGGCAGCATCATCACGGTGGCGTTGCTGCCCGCAAATTTCAAAACTCTTTGGAGTTTTCAGCGTGCCTGAATAAATTGGTATTCGAGGGCTTTGTGCCGGATTATCATACGAGAAGTATGCAACCGCACCGATTTCTTCGGGAAGCCAACCACGTATTTGGATGATATGTGAGTAGGCACACTGTGGAACGGCTACTATACGCATACGTTCTACCGTTCCGGGTTTGATGGTGTTGAGCATATTAGCCATATCAACCGTCATCCATGGATTAGCGTAAGGGCTTTTAATGGTATCCAACCCATCACTTCCTTCTTTTTTCTTCGTACTTAGTAGGTTGCGTGTATGGTCAAACCGACTCCCTTCATAGGTTGTGCGGTAAAGGGCTATAACATCACGAACATCTACTTTCTTATCCGGTTTTACGCTAAAAGGCAGCTCATCGGCCTCATACGATAAGTTTAAAGAGGGTGCTAAAGCGTTTAAAATAAAATACTCACGTATGGCAAAGGGTTTAGCTCCGCTGTAAGCCTTCCAGAATTTAAACGGTTCCTTTCCATCCCATAAGTTCATGCGTTTAGCCACTTCAAATACGTTTTCGGAGGCCATGTAGCGGTCTGTATTCTTTAAGTCAAGCTCGCCAATGCGTGGTATGTTTGCTGATACGCCCACATGGTCATCGGGAATACGAACGGCAGCCCATACACCGCCTATTTTATCGGGGCCTTCACCAAATACCTCAAAGTGCCATACTTCGTTCTTATCAGCAATAGTTAGGCATTCACCTTCATCAGCATAACCGTAAGTTTTCACCAATTCACCCATCAGCTTAATAGCGTCTCTGGCCGTGGTGCAACGTTGCAGGGCTATGCGCTCTAACTCTTCAATGTAAAACATGCCTTTGGTGTTTACCAGCTCCTTTCGTCCGGTGATGGTCGTTTCTCCCATTGCCAGCATTTTTTCATTCAGGCAAGGATAGGAAACATTCAGAAAAGCGTAAGTTTCTTCTACTTCGGGAATCTCGCCCTTTAGCTCCATTCCTGCAAGGTCGGTAGCGTATTCAGTCATCATGCGACCCTTATACACCTTTGCCTTAGCGCCTTTTTCGTTTTTCTTGTGCGGCTCAATGTTTGCCCAAGTGCGGTAGCCACCATCACAGGTATGACTGGTGATAATAGAACCATCGGTGCTGGCTTTTTTGCCAACCATAATGCTGGTGCAGCTTTCGTTAGGATTGTCTTCTCCGGTAGCTACTTGTGCATGAATACTTGTAAAAGCAAAAATGCCCAAAGAAAGTAGTAGAAAATGGCGAATAGTTTTCTTCATATATAGTGGTTTTATTAGGTTTTGGGTGTTGACGCGTAAAGATAGAAAATAATTGTAGAGAATTTGAATGAAGTTCTTAAAATACTTTTTCTTATTACGGATGAAGTGCGATAGCCCCGAAGCGGGCTGAATATGAATAACCCCGTATGAAATGCGGGGAGAATGTACCATGGTAAAGATTGCGTGGGGAGCGCAATGGAACGGCTCTCATCGGTCACCGTGGGTGAAACCCACGGTTATTGGCTTCGCCGAACTCCGTTTCATATTCAGCCCGCTTCGGGGCTGTGTCCAATTCGATATTATTGCGCTAATCTCTAAAAGGTTCGTATAGCAATTGCTCAGTACTATTTTGCTCCGTTAGAAGCATGATTCATAGTACAATTCGCTCCAACTCTTGAGAAAACTTTTTGCGATGCTCATTCAAAATTTTAATTTGAGTAATTAATCGCAGCATCATTTCTTTATCGCCGCCCTTTTCTGCATCTTGCAGCTGGGTATTGAATTTGGCTATTGCCTGACTTACAATTTTTTCTTTATACACGGCTATAGCCTTTGGTATGGCTGTTTGCAGCTTATCTTCTTCCGGCTCTATTACACCTTGGCGTTTACGCCAAATTTCACTAAGGCTGTATTCTTCAGAAAGTAGTGTTACCGTCAGCTCACAAACTTTCTCATTTGGGTGGTTGATGAAATACTTTACCGAAACTTCTTTTCCATCGGTAAGCATTTGGTCGTACTCATCAAAAATTTGCTTGTACTGTAAGTTCTGCAGCTCTAGCGTATCGTTTTTCAGCTGATCAATAATGTAGCGGGCTACCGTTTCTGTTACGTTCAGCTCATTTACAAACAGCGCTCGCTCACCAAATTTAAGCAGATAGTATATCAGTTCCTTTTCCTGCTCATCACAGTAAACCCCTTTTACAAAATCAGGAATTGGCTGTTTCGCTTCTTGCTGTATGGGTGGCGTATCGGTAGCTGCAGACCGATGGCTATCGCTGGTAAGCCGTTTGCTACGCATGCGCGAAACTTCTGTCAGCAATACGCCCTCGTCCACATCAAGCAACCGGGAACACTCTTTCAGGTAAACACTACGCGTGATGTTATCGGGAATAATGGAAACCGATTTTACAATGTCGGTAATCAGCTCAGCACGCTTCAACGGGTCGCTCTGTGCATCGTTGAGCAGCAGCTTCGTTTTAAACGAAATAAAATCTTGCTCGTTGGCGTTGAGGTATTTTTGCAAATCCTCAACATTATGTTTGCGAGAGAATGAGTCGGGGTCATCACCATCAGGTAGCAAAAGCGCCTTTACATTCATACCCTCTTCAAGCAACATGTCGATACCGCGAAGCGAAGCTTTTATTCCCGCCGAGTCGCCGTCATACAGTACGGTAACGTTGGGCGTAAAACGTTTAATAAGCCGTATTTGCTCAACGGTAAGTGATGTTCCCGATGATGCAACAACATTCTCAATGCCCGCTTGGTGCATGGAAATAACATCGGTATAACCTTCTACCAAGTAGCATTTATTAAGCTGCGTAAGCGCTTTCTTGGCAAAGAAAATACCGTATAGGCTTTTGCTCTTAATGTAAATATCAGACTCCGGCGAGTTGAGGTACTTGGCTATGGTTTTATCCGATTTCAGGGTACGTGCGCCAAAAGCAATTACCCTGCCACTTACCGAATGTATGGGAAACATTACACGAGCGTAAAAGCGGTCAACCAGCTCTTCTCCCTTATCAACGGATAATCCCGTTGCCACAAGAAACTCTTTTTTAAACCCTTCTTTCAGCGCTTTTTTTGAAAACTCGCTACGAGAGTTGAGGCTATAGCCCAGCTGAAACTTTTCAACGGTTTTTACGGTGAACCCGCGCTCCTTGAAGTAGCTAAGCCCTATTGATTTTCCTTCACCCGATTTATGAAGTATATCCGAATAGTATTGTTGGGCATAAGACGATAGCACCATCATACTTTCTCGATCGTCGTTCTTATGCTGCTCTTCCTGCGACAGCTCCCGCTCTTTTACGTCAATGTTGTACTTCTTACCAACAAACTTCAGCGCATCAACGTAGGTCATGTGCTCATGCTCCATAACAAAGGTTACGGCATTGCCGGCCTTACCGCACCCAAAACACTTAAAAATTCCCTTAGAAGGCGAAACAGAAAATGACGGTGTTTTTTCGTTATGAAAAGGACAACAACCGATATAGTTGCTGCCCCGTTTTTTTAACGATACAAATTCGCTGACTACTTCCACAATGTCAGCGCTATCATATATTTTATCAACTGTTGCCTGATCAATCATAAGTACAAATGTAAGCAATTTTGATATGTGGTTTGTTATAAAGCAGGGCTAAACATTCCAACTTTAGGTTATCTTTGTGGGACTTCAAAGCAGTGAAGGGAAAATAACAACGTTAAATGTTTAAAAAATACATTATTATATGCAGCAGAACCATTACTGTATAATTATGGCTGGAGGAGCCGGAAGCCGTTTTTGGCCGCTCAGTCGCAACGCAAAGCCTAAGCAGTTTCTTGATATACTAGGCGTTGGAAAGACTTTTATTCAGCAAACTTATGAGCGTTTTGCGAAAATTATTCCTCGGGAAAATATACTGGTGGTAACCGGAAGTATTCACGAGCGGCTGGTGAGAGAACAGCTCCCTGAACTTAAGGATGAAAATTTGCTACTTGAGCCGTTACGTAGAAATACTGCACCCTGCATTGCTTACGCAACATATAAGCTGTTGCAGAAAAACCCTGATGCAACGGTTATTGTTGCTCCCTCTGACCATCTGATTTTAAATGAGGCTGAGTTTCTGGATGTGGCTAAGCGTTGCGTTGATTTTGCAACGGAAAGCCAAACGCTGGTTACCATTGGAATAAAACCTACACGGGCTGAAACAGGCTACGGATATATTCAGGTTAATACAAAAGGCAAACCGGAAGTTGGCAAAAAACCGTATAAGGTGAAAACGTTTACGGAAAAACCGAATCCGGAAATGGCACAGGTATTTCTTGACAGCGGAGAATTTTTTTGGAATTCCGGAATATTTGTATGGTCTCTTCAAGCTATTAAGCGGGAATTGGAAAAAAGTTTGCCGGAGGTAGCGAACCTTTTTGTTGCCGGAAAAGACGCGTACAATACCCCGCAGGAAGCAGAGTTTATTTTGAATACCTACGCTGAATGCCGCAATATTTCGATAGACTACGGAGTAATGGAAAAGGCGCAGGATGTACACGTATTTTGCTCCGACTTTGGATGGTCTGACCTTGGCACGTGGGGTTCACTATACATGCACTCTCGAAAGGATGAAAATAAGAATGTTGTTGAGGCCGCCGATGTGCTGTTGCACAATGTTTCAAACAGTATGATAAAATCAACCAATAAACGGCTTCTGGTTGCTAAACAGCTTGACGGTTATTTGGTAGTTGATACGGATGATGTGCTGTTGATTTGTCCGCGTGGCAGCGATGATGAGATTAAAAACTTTATTGGAGAAATACTTATCAGCAAGCCGGATTACGCATAGAATTATGGTTAAAGACACATAGAACAAGGAACAAAGACATTTAAGCAGTACCGTTTATATTCTATATCCTTGCTCTTTGTTCTCAAAATCTTTTCTCCAAAATTAAATCAATTGAATATGTTTTCAGGAATTGTAGAGGAGGCTGCAACAGTTGTTGCTCTCGAAAAAGATAAAGAAAATCTGCACATCACGCTGGGTTGCTCATTTGCCGACAGCCTAAAGATAGACCAAAGCGTAGCGCACAACGGCGTATGCCTTACGGTTGTGAAGGTTAGCAATGGCACCTATACGGTAACGGCTATTTATGAAACGCTGATAAAATCCAACCTTGGCTTGCTAAAGGTTGGCGATAAGGTAAACGTTGAGCGCAGCATGAAAATAGACTCGTTGCTGGACGGGCATTTGGTGCAAGGCCATGTTGACCAAACGGCTGTTTGTACAGAGGTAAAGGAAGCCGACGGCAGCTGGTACTACACGTTTGAGTACGACCCGTCAACCGGAAATATTACCGTAGAAAAAGGTTCTGTTTCCGTGAATGGCGTAAGTTTAACGGTGGTTAATTCAGGTAAAAATTCATTTCAAGTTGCTATTATTCCATACACTCACCAGCTAACAAACTTCCACACCATACAAAAGGGTACGGTAGTAAACTTGGAGTTCGATATTGTAGGGAAGTATATATCGAAATTGATGGAGCGGTATATGCAAAAGTAAAAAACAAGTCAATGCGTAAGTTAACCATACAAAGCATAGCCATAATTGTAGCCCTGCTATCGGGGGCTATTATGGCAGTTTCGTTGTTTTTGTTGCAACATTACAACGTATCGTGGCTGAATATGGTTATCACTACGGTTGTGGTTATAGGGGCTATTTACCTCTTTACGTTTGTTGTTTTGCTCAAGGTGGTGGTAAACCAAATTACCCCCATATACAAAACCATATACAGCGTCGATACTTCAAAGAAAAGCATACGAGACAGCTTGATGCACACTCCTATAGAGGTTGCAAAAAAAGAGGTGAAGGAATGGGCGGAGCAAAAGCAAAAAGAGCTCAGCTTGTTGTATGATCAGGAGCGTTATAGAAGAGAGTTTGTAGGTAATGTTTCGCACGAGCTGAAAACACCTATTTTTAATATACAGGGCTACATTCTTACCTTGCTTGATGGGGCGGTTGAAGACCCGCAGGTTTGCAGAAAGTATTTGGAGCGAACGGAAAAGAGTGTGAACAGGCTTATCACCATTATTGAAGACCTTGATTCGATAACTCGCCTTGAAAGCAACGAGGTGCCGCTTAACTACGGAACTTTTGATATTGTGAGGCTGGTTGAAGAAACGTTGGAAAGCCTTGAAATAACAGCAAAACGTAAGAACATAAAGTTAAGTTGTGATGACGGCTTAGGCGAGCCTATTATGGTAGTTGCCGACCGTCAGAAGATATCACAAGTGATTATTAACCTTGTTGTAAATTCTATTACCTACGGAAGAGAAAATGGGAGTACTCATATTTCGTTTTCGCTGATGCCCGAACGGGTACTGGTGGAAGTTGCCGATAACGGTGTGGGGATTGATAAAAAAGATTTGCCGCGTATATTCGAACGATTTTACAGAGCGGATAAGCATCGTTCGAGAGAGTCCGGAGGAAGCGGCTTAGGACTAGCAATTGTCAAGCATATTATTGAAGTTCACGAGCAATCTATCAATGTAAGAAGTGCGCTGGATAAAGGTTCTACCTTTGCGTTTACGCTGAAGAAAGCAGCACCGGCATCAGCAGTTAGAACATTATTTACAAGCAATGGCTAAAGAAATTGAGCGAAAATTTTTAGTAGTCAATGACAGCTACAAGCAATACGGTGAGTCCGAATTGTATATTCAGGGCTATCTTTGTCGCGTTAAAGAGCGAACGGTGCGGGTACGCATAGCCGGAAGTAAGGCATATCTGACTGTTAAGGGCATACAAGTTGGCGCTATGAGAAGTGAGTACGAGTACGAAATACCTCTTAGCGAAGCGCAAGAAATGCTGAATGAGCTATGCGAAAAACCGCTTATTGAAAAAATTCGCTATAAGGCAAGCTGGAAGGGAAATTTATGGGAGATAGATGAGCTGCATGGAGCCAACCAAGGCTTGGTAGTTGCGGAGCTGGAAATGCCGAGCGAAGATTACCGGTTTGAGCTGCCCCCTTGGGTAGGTCAAGAGGTTACCGGCGATTCTCGTTACTCCAACGCCAGCTTAGTGGAGCATCCTTTTTCAGAATGGAGTAAAAATGGAGTGTAAACAACAAAGTAACAAAATATCGGTTTATAGTTAACATTAAATGCTATACCTGCCGACCTATGGTACATGAATATCTTGATTTTTTGCCATCCAACTTAGCCAACTTTATAATTGTGGCTATTTCGTCGTTGCTTATTGGCTTATCACAACGTCGTTTGCTGTTATCAAGGCAAGAGACACCCTACTTTGGTTCAGACAGAACGTTTACGTTAATCGGCATTCTCGGCTTTCTTTTATACATGATGGACCCCACGTTAATGCTGTTCATGGGTGGGGGTGTAGCGCTAATTGTTTTTCTAGCCATCAGCTACTACATTAAGATTGTTCAGGACAAATCGCATGGGATGACAGCTATGATGATAGCTTTGATAACCTATAGCCTTGGCCCGATTGCCATAACACAACCCTTGTGGATGCTTATTCTAGTGGTGGTAACTACCTTACTGATTACCGAAATGAAGGAAACCTTCACCAATTTCGCCAAACAGCTAAACACTAATGAGTTTGTGACCCTGGCCAAGTTCCTTTTCATTAGTGGTATTATTCTTCCGATTCTTCCTAACGAACGAATTGTTCCCGAAATAAACCTTACTCCATACAACGTATGGCTGGCAACAGTTGTAGTATCGACCATTTCTTACATTGGCTACTTACTTAAACGATTTGTGTTCAAGGATTCCGGTATTATTGTTTCAGGTATCCTTGGCGGCTTATATAGCAGTACCGCCACTATTGTTATACTTGGAAAGAAGGCAAAAACCGCACCCGAATCGTTAATTCCGCAATATGCGGCTGCCATTATACTTGCTATAGGAATGATGTACCTCCGCGTATTTGTGTTTACCTTTATTTTCAGTGCTGAGTTGTTTCACAGCATGAGCACCTACTTTATAATTATGGTTGCGCTAACATGTCTTATTGGCTTGGCAATACATTTTCGTGGTAGGAAAGCAAACGGAGGCGAGCAGGTACTTCAAAGTGATGATAAAAACCCATTAGAGTTTAAGGTTGCTCTTATCTTTGCATCGCTATTTATTATTTTTACACTTCTTACGCACTACGCTATCACTTACTTTGGCGAGAGCGGGTTAAACGCGTTATCCGTTCTTGTTGGCTTTACAGATATAACGCCTTTTTTGTTGAATATTTTTCAAGGGGAGTACAGCTTAGGAGCATCAGTGCTTGCGGCGGCTTGTATTCGCGCAATTATGAGTAACAATATTGTAAACTTCTTTTATGCTATGGCATTTTCCGGTAATCGAAAAACATTGCGTTTATATTTAATACCTGCCTTTGGACTTATTGTTATCGCCAATATTGTTGTATTGTTTGTGATATAAATTTAATCGTAAAGAATGGCAAAGGGCGCAAGAGATGAATTTCCTTGCACCCTTTGTTTTTGCGCTCTATTTGTTATTAGGAGGTATTAGATCTCTTCGGAAAATACTTAACTACTCGTTTTTGTTTCCTTCCCGCTATTACAAGTAACCCCAAAGGGTTGAACAACAATAACTCCGTATGCAATGCGGGGTAGTGGAGCAGACGTTAAGGTGGCGCAGGGAGCACCATCCTTCTTTAGAAAAAAAAGTTAGCGCTCCCCGCGCAATCGAACTCACCGGCATATACCGTGGGTGTACACCCACGGTTATTTATATTCAGCCCCATTCGGGGCAGCCGTTACTTCCAATCCATATTATTTGGAAAAGGTATTTCCCGAAGAAGTCTATTGACTAATCATCTATTCGTAGAAATGCCCCTGCCTTATTAAACTTAAATTCCCAATCAGGAGTATCTCGTAGCACTACTTCGTAACCGTTACGCTCAACTTTTATTTGATAGATGTGCTTGTCCGGATAGTTTTTGGAGAAATAGTCGGGAATTGACTTCGGGATAAGAGCCATTATACTTTCAGGTATTACGGCTTGTTTGCTTTTTACTTTTTCCCATTCCCCGCTGCGTGTAAAGCTTAGCTCAGTCCCGTCAGTTAGCCACACCTCGTATTCGTCGGAATCTTTCTCTGCATGGCAAAACGTTGTTTCGCTGAAATGCTTCGTAGTAAACTGTTGGATTGCGTTGGGGAGTTTTTCGTATGGGATAGGTTTTTCGTCACACATGCCGGGTGTGGGGAATGAAACGCTGACTAGTGCGACTAGCGTACACAGTAAAATCTTTTTCATCGCTTGAAAACTTTAAAGTGTTAGTATTTATGAACCAAAATATATTTGCAATATAGTCTAATAATCAGTGTAATCCAAAAAATATTATTTGTTTTAGGCAGAATGAAATAAAAAACCCGCAAAGTATACAATACTTTGCGGGGTTCTTATGTTGACTGTATGATGTATTTTACTGTTTGGGTAATCCTGCCGGACCTTGATACTTTGAATCACCAAAGCCAAGAATAGGAATGAATACAATACTTAACAACAGTAAGCCTATGGTAAACGCTTCGCTGTGTCCGAAACTTTTGGACAGAAGGTTAAGCACCCAAATACAGAAAATGATGTTTACAATAGGTATTAGCATAAGAAATAGCCACCACCATGGTTTGCCAACAATCTTTAGTAGTACAATGGTGCTGTAAATAGGAATAATACATGCCCAACCGGGTTCTCCGGCTTTTGCATACACTTTCCACATAGCGGCAATCAAGAAAATAACAAGTGCCACATAAAATACTAAAATTACTCCCATAGCTTTAGGTTTTTGGTTGTTTTCCTACTCTTAAGGATTTTCGGCCACTCCCCCTATCCTTTAATAGAGATTATTACAGCAAAAATACCATTTTTTACTAAAATGCACACTCTATTTTTGGGGATTGCTAAAAATAGATAGATGAATAGATATTAACTTACTTATAATCACATAATTAATATATGCGCATCTCTCAAAATTTACCAATCCCCTATTTTTTTATACGGGAGAATACGCTTAGTGGTAATCGTTTACCGAATCGGTCTTCCAGCACCAGCTCCCCAAATGTACGCTCTTTGGCGTTTCCGAATATGGAGCGGGTAAGCGTATCGGCCACCAATGCCGAAAAACCGTTGGAGTATAAGTTAAGTAACAGAAAGCTGTTTTGTTTTTCGAGTATAGAGTTGCATAGCGTAAGCATCTCCAGTATATTTTCATCCAGCTTCCATTTTTCTCCATCAATTCCGTGTCCGTATGCAGGAGGGTCTAAAATTATGCCGTTGTACTTGTTGCCTCGTTTTTCCTCCCGTCTTACAAACTTTAGTGCATCATCAATTACCCAGCGGATATTATCAAGACGGCTTATTTCCATGTTTTGCCTAGCCCAGCTTACTACCTGTTTTACCGAGTCGAGATGTACAACATCGGCTCCTGCCGCTTTTGCCGCAAGTGATGCACCGCCTGTATAGGCAAACAGGTTTAGTACGCGGGGCGTTGCAACGTTTCTCTTCAATTCAGAAACGGATTGGTATATGTAATCCCAATTCGGTGCTTGCTCAGGAAATACACCCACATGCTTAAACGATGTAAGCCCTAAGCGCATTCGTAGCTGAAGCGATTGTTGCTTGTAGTCGATAGTCCATTGCTCCTGCATCGACGGTTTGTTTCTCCATGTACCGCTATCTTCCTTTCCGGATTTTCCAAATCCGGCGCCATTGGTGAATGTAGTATCGGCCAGCTTAGCCCACTCGGCTTCAGGCATTGATTTTGCCCAAACCGCCTTAGGCTCGGGGCGACGAAGAACGTAGCGCCCAAACCGTTCAAGCTTCTCAAACCCGCCGCTATCTATCAGCTCATAGTCATTCCAGTCTTTGGCGGGACTTAATATTTGCATGTTTTCCAAGTGAAACGTATTTTGGACAAAGGTAGCTGTTTTGTCTATTAAGCATATCTTTGTATGATAAACTCCGGCTATGTCTGTATTTTTACTTGACGATAACGATCTGACTTTTCCCCATCCCTCACAAGCGGAGCCTGACGGCTTGCTTGCTGTTGGCGGAGACCTATCACCCGAAAGGTTGTTGACAGCATACGCTAACGGCATATTTCCGTGGTTTTCGGATGATGACCCGCTGCTGTGGTGGTCGCCCGATCCGCGCTGTATTTTATTTCCTGATAAGCTGATTATTTCTGATAGCTTGCGCAAAACGGTGAAAAAGCAAAAGTTTACCGTTCGGTTTGATACATGTTTTAGTCAGGTAATAGCTCATTGCTCTCAAGTAGAGCGGAGCGGACAAGATGGTACGTGGATTACCGATGAAATTATTGAAGCATATACCAAGCTCCATAAGTTAGGCTATGTGCATTCGGTTGAAACGTTTTTAGATGGTACGTTAGTAGGAGGGCTGTACGGAGTATCGTTGGGAAATGCTTTTTTCGGAGAATCAATGTTTCACACAGCAACAGATGCCTCTAAGGTTGCGTTTGTGCACTTGGTTCGACGGGTTAAAGAATGGGATTTTTCATTTATTGACAACCAGCAGGTAACATCTCACTTGTTGAGCCTTGGAGCCGAAGAAGTGAGCAGAAAAAATTTTTTGCAGCTGCTTCAACAATCAGCTACCAAGTATCCCACACGAAAAGGCTCTTGGAGTTCTGTGTGCATGTAAGAGCCATAACATCTATTTTAAATATTAATACACAAGAATACGGAGTTTTAAAAATCCGATATATTTACTATCTTTACCAAACTTAGTATTTACTATGTTTAAAGAATTGGATATTGTAACTTATATATCCAATCACAATATGATATAAAATGCTGATAAATAAAGTTCTCCTGTCGCTGTGTTCAAAGCGGTTAAAAGAGATAGATTATTTTTGTGAGCATCCGGTTGAAGTGCAACAAAAGATACTTCGTTCGCTTATTAGTACCGCTAGAGGTACGCAATTTGGCAAGCAGTATGATTTTTTGTCGATCAGTAGCACTGATATTTTTCAACAACGGCTGCCCATACAGGAGTATGACGATATAAAGCCGCTTATAGCAAAGGTTAGACAAGGAGAGAAGAACGTTCTTTGGCCCGGCGAAATCAGGTGGTTTTCAAAATCATCCGGAACAACCAGCGATAAAAGCAAGTTTATACCTGTAAGCAAGGAGTCTTTAAACGGTTGTCATTACAGAGGCTCAAAAGATGTGTTGCTTACTTTTATCAGAAACTACCCGAAAACACGATTGCTTAGCGGAAAAAGCATTACTCTTGGTGGTAGTCAGCGGATTGACGATTTTAATGTAACCGCACGGGCAGGTGATTTATCCGCTATTCTCATACAAAACATTCCGTTCTATACCCATTTTAGCCGTTTGCCCAAGCGAAAAACGGCACTTATCCCCGATTTTGAAGAAAAGCTTAAGCGTATAGCAAAAGAAACTGTTCATGCCAATGTTACCAGCTTTGCCGGAGTTCCGTCATGGAATTTGGTTATGATGAAGTATATACTTGAGTATGCGGGTAAGGACAACCTACTTCAGCTATGGCCTAAGCTAAGCTTGTTTATTCACGGGGGTATTGGTTTTGCTCCCTACAGAGAACAGTTTGAAGCCATCATTCCATCACCGGATATGCGGTATATGGAAACCTACAACGCATCGGAAGGTTTTTTTGCATTGCAAAATGATTTGAGCGATTCGGCAATGCTGCTGATGATGGACTTGGGTGTTTTCTACGAGTTTATACCAATGTCGGAGCTGTATAAAGAAAACCCTAAAGTATGCACCGTTGCCGATGTTAAGGTTGGAGAAAACTATGCTATGCTTATTTCCACCAATAGCGGATTGTGGCGTTACATGATAGGTGATACCGTTGAGTTTACTTCATTATTTCCGCATAAGCTTAGAATAACGGGGCGGACAAAGCATTTTATCAACGTATTTGGCGAGGAGCTGATGGTGCATAACGCTGAGCAGGCGTTGGCCGTTGCCTGTGAAAAAACAAATGCACGGGTAAAAGATTATACGGTTGCGCCTATTTTTATGCACGGAGAAGAAAAAGGTGCACACGAATGGTTGATTGAGTTTGAAAATACTCCGGTAAATATTGAAGAGTTTGCTGATATTCTTGACTGTGAGCTTTGCAACGTTAACTCTGACTACGAAGCAAAGCGCGCGAAGAGTGTAACGCTGAATAGGCTTAAGCTTACTACGCTTCCTCCCGATACGTTTTACCGCTGGATGAAGGAGCGAGGAAAGCTTGGAGGACAAAATAAAGTTCCGCGCTTATACAATACCCGTCAGTATGCAGATGAATTGTTAAGCATATTGAAAGGGTAGCACCAAATTACGTCATTGCGAACAAAGCGAAGCAATCTGTCTAATGTACAGATTGCTTCGTTTTGCTCGCAATATCGTTTGTATTAGTATAGCTTGTCAATAAGAAGTGCTATTTCAATAGCAGGAGATATTCTTTCGTACAAAATGCGGTAAACCGCATCAACAATAGGAATAGCGATGTTGTGCTTCTTGTTGATTTCGTAAATGCCTTTAACCGCATAGTAGCCTTCGGCAATCATGTTCATCTCCATTTGAGCCCACTTTACGGAGTAACCCTTACCAACCATGGCTCCGAATGTACGGTTACGGCTAAACTGAGAGTAGCAGGTAACCAGTAAATCACCAAGGTAAACAGACTCGCTGGTATTGCGTACGCTTGGATATGACTCGTTCAGAAAATTTTTCATTTCCCGGTGAGCGTTGGCAATTAGTACAGCGCTAAAGTTATCTCCGTAGCCCAATCCATGACAAATACCTGCCGCTATGGCGTAAATATTTTTTAGTACGGAGGCGTATTCAATACCGTATATGTCTTTTCCGGCAACGGTTTTAATATATGGAGTGGCAAACAGCTTCGCTAAAACTTCGGCATTTTCCACTTTTTTACAGCAGAACGTTAGGTAGGAAAGACGCTCAAGAGAAACCTCCTCCGCATGGCAAGGGCCGGCAATAATACCAATATTATCAAAGGGTACGCCAAATTCTTCGTTGAAGTATTCGGCAACCGTAAGGTTGTTTTCGGGAAGTAACCCCTTAATGGCCGATACAATGAATTTGTCTTCTAGGCTTACGGTTAAGCCAGCCATAACATCCCTGAGAAAAGCGGAAGGTGTTGCCATTACAAGGATGTCGGCGTTAGAAACAAGCTTATTCAGGTCGGTGCTAATATCCAACTTTTCCGGTTGTAGAACGGCTGATTGCAGGTATCGGGGGTTGCGCTTATGCTTATGAATGTATTCAATCATATCGCTATTGCGAACAAACCATCCGGTTGTAGGCAGGTTGCTACTTAGCACCTTTATGAGCGCTGTAGCCCAGCTGCCGTTTCCTATAACGGCAACGCGTAGCGGAATATTCGCAAAACTTTTACTAGCTAGCATCTGTTACCGGTTTAGGCTGATTCGTCTGTTGGTTGGCTTGTAGAGGCTCTTGTTGTAAAGTTTTATATCCGTAGGCGGGACAGTTACACTTTTTTGAACGGTATCTTGATGTTGAGCATGAGCCAAGCATCACTGCCACTGATAGTAACAGTATGCCTGCGCCAATATATCTTTTATACGCTTTCATGTTGGTTACATTTGAAACCCTAACTACAAAGATAGTAAATTACGGGAATAGTTACCAGCTGACGGCGGAATCCATTTTGCAGGTTTTGCAGTCGGAGATTTAAAAACAAGTATATTTGTGAAATCAATTGATTAACTACACGTGTACTTATGATTAAGATATCGGCAGTGATAATTGCTCGGAATGAAGAGTCTAAAATTGAGCTGTGCCTTCAATCGTTGGTTGGTATTGCAGATGAGATTATTGTTGTTGATTCTTTTTCTACAGACTCTACCAAAGATGTTTGTTTACGGTATGGTATCCGATTTTTTGAGCGCAAGTGGGGCGGATATGGCGATCAGAAAAATTGGGGAAACAAACAGGCTACAAATGATTATATTCTTTCACTTGATGCAGATGAATACTTGTCAATTGAGCTGAGAGAGTCGATACTTGCCATAAAGAATAGTTGTACGCACCATGCTTACAACTTTAACCGACTTAACTTTTTTTGCGGGAAGCCACTAAAGCATGGAGGTTGGTACCCGGACTGCAAGGTGCGGCTGTGGGATAAGCGTAAGGGACAATGGAGTAACGCTTCTGTTCACGAGCTGGTGCAGCTGGAGAAAGATGTGCAGGTAGGGCATTTGAAGGGCGATCTTATTCACTACTCATTTTCATCAGTTGCCGACCATATTAACCGCAGCGCAAAATATGCCGATTTGTGGGTAGAAAAAGCGGTGAAGCGAGGTAAGAAGGTGTCGTTTGCAAAATTACTGTATGTGATGCCCTGGAAGTTTTTCGCTCAATACATCATACGCTTGGGGTGCTTAGACGGCTCTGCCGGATTAATGGTTAGTGCCGGTTCGGCATACGCTGCTTTTATGAAGTACGCTATGCTTTACCAGTATAGAGTTATGAGCAAGTCTATTAAGGTGAAAAAGATAGATGCTTCAAAAGATAGTGCAAGGGTTGATGGATTTACCATTCGTATAACGGCGAGCTGTTTTGAACGTTTATTGTTGTGCTTGCGAAGTATAAAAGAGAATAGCCACTACGAACATCAAATAGTGCTTGAAGGAGAAAAGTTCGCGGAGCTTCAGGCTTGGGTAAAAGAGCAGGTTCTGTTCAACCCTACAACTATATGTATTGCCGGAGATGAAAAAACACTTGCAAAGCCGTTGAGCTATGAGGTTGCTCTGAAGGATGATTTATATGTAACCCGGAATTGGGATCAATTTTTAATGCAGGAGCTATAGATTGAGATGACACAGAGAGAGCTTAACGTGCTGTTTGATTGCGAGCGGATGAAGCATCCATACACCGGTCTGCATGAATATTGCAGGTCGTTGGGAAAGGCATTGCTTGCTACAAAAGTTCAGGATAGCAGTATAGGCTACTATCTTCCTAAACAGTATAATGGTTACTTTGGCGATGGTTGCGAATATCTATTCTATAAGGAATATCATAAGCTATTCTTCCCCAATATAGGTTCTGCAAATGTGTGGCACATTGCTCACCAAGGTGCGGCTGTTATTCCTCCTACAAAAAAGGCGAAAAGAGTGCTTACCATACATGACCTTAACTTCTTGTATGAAAAAACAGATGTTCATAAAATAAACAGGGAGCTTTGCCGTTGCCAAAGAAGTATTAATTTGTGTGACCATATTGTAACTATTTCGGAATATACGAAGCATGATGTACTTCACCAGCTGAATGTGGGACACCGACCAATAACGGTTATTCATAACGGGTGCGAGGTAAAAGAGTTTCCCGATTTTGACCACCCAAACTATCGGCCGGCAAGACCATTTTTGTTTTCTATAGGAACGATTTTGCCGAAGAAAAATTTTCATGTTTTGCCCTCTCTACTTGCTGGGCAAGATTATGAGCTGTTGATAGCGGGCAGAGGTAGCCAAAGCTACCATCAAAAAATAGTTCAAGAAGCGGAAAGGCATGGTGTGGCCGATAGGGTGAGGCTGCTTGGCGCGGTATCTGAGGAAGAAAAGTATTGGTACCTCAAGAATTGCGAAGCATTTTTATTTCCTTCTATTGCGGAAGGTTTTGGTATTCCTGCAATAGAAGCAATGAGTTTTGGAAAGCCTGTATTTTTATCAACAGCAACATCTTTGCCCGAAATAGGCGGAGACTACGCATACTATTTTTCTGATTTTGACTCGGAGGCAATGCGTGATACGTTTAAAAAGGGTATGGAGCATTATGCGCAGCATAAACCTGCCGAACAGATTATAAAACATGCTAAGCAATTCAGCTGGGAAAAGAGCGCAAGGGAATACTGGAAAGTTTACGAGAGTTTACTATAAAGCACTAGTAAAGTATGAAAATCCATAGCGAGGAAAAGCGAGCGGTATTAATGGAGCTGGGAGGTTCTCATGCCGAATGTCTTCATGCGCAAATTTGCTATCTTTCAAAAGGTGGTTATGAGATTTACATGATTTGCGATACTTCTACTTGGGAACAAGTAGAAGAAAAGAGTTTGATAAAGAACGTTCAGCTGCATAACGTAAAGAGCGGACTGTTTTCTCAGCTGGCTATGGTTTGGAAGATACATCGCTACCTTAGAAAACATAAAATCTCTAAGCTGTTGGTAAATACGGTTGGTATTACTTCTGTGAGGAATATATTTCTTTTTCACCTTCCTAAACGGTTGGAGTGTATAGGTATTGCCCATGATGGAGAGAAATTGCTGAAAAAATCAAGCTTAACGCTTGTTGTTGGCAAGAAAATGAAGAAATTCTTTGTTCTGAATGACTATATAAAGAAGTACATTGAACAGCATCAAATAAAGGCTCATATAGAATCATTCTATCCTATCTATTTTCCGAAGTTTAAAAAAGTGGAAATTAGTAAGCCGGAGGGAGAAATATGGTTTGTTGTACCCGGCGTTGTGGAAACGTATAGGCGAGATTACCTTGGCCTGTTGAATGAGCTGGAAAAGCACAGCTTGCACCCCCTGGTTAAGATACTGTTTTTGGGAAAAATGGATGTTGTGAAAGTTCCTGAACTTGTAGATAAGTTCGAAAAAATAGGATTGTCAAAAAATCAGCTAGCTACTTTTGACAGGTTTTTGAGTAATGAAGAATTTCACTCGTATATACAGCATTGTGATGTAATGCTTCCCCTAATTGGAGAAGTTGGTAAAAGTATGTATGGATTTACAAGAATATCCGGTTCGTTTAACTTGGCGTTTGGATATAAAATCCCGTTTTTGATAGAGGAAGAAATGGCCGGATATGATGATTTTACAGGGAGTTCCTTTTTCTACAAGCCATCAGAGTTGGTTGCTTCAATTAATTCATTTGTAGATAAACGGACGGAGCTGCTTCTTAAAAAGCAAGAAATGGCCAATAATCCGAAATGGACAGAGGGGAACCTTCAAAAAAAGTACCTTGACTTTATTGAGCGAGAATAGCCAATACTGAATTTCCCTAGGAGGATTGCTTATATCAAAATTGTGAAAAAGGCTCGCGTTAACCAAACGCAAGCATTAGCAGAACAATAATCATCAAGGATGGAAGAAAGTTTACTACTTGTATTTTCTTAATGTCAAGTAAGCTTATTCCAAGTGCAACAAGTAGTATTCCTCCCACTGCCGACAGCTCGTTAATAGTTGTTGTACTAACCATGCTTCCTACAAAAAAAGCGATAAGCGTTATAATTCCCTGATAGATAGCAACAGGAGCGGCGGAGAACATAACGCCAATACCCATTGCTGCGGCAAGGGCTATGGCACTGAATCCGTCCATAACCGATTTGGTAAGCAGTAACGTGGGGTGATGGCCGTTACCCTCTTCAATAGCACCCAGAATAGCCATTGCGCCAATACAATACAGCAGGGATGCGGTAACAAATCCTTCGGAAAAACGGCTGTTTTTTGCATTCATACTACGCTTTAACCAATCTCCCAGCTTTTGCATTTGTTTGTCTATTCTTAGTAGTTCACCCAGTAGCCCACCTATAAGCAGCGCACATATGCAAAGCAGGATGTGCTCCATTTTCAGCGCCATTGATATTCCCAGAATGGCTACAAATAAGCCCATTCCTTGAAAAACAATGGTTTGAAAACGTTCAGGCAGGCTTCTGTTAAATGTTGTGCCAAGAATGCTTCCGACTACAATGGCCGAAGCGTTTATTACGGTTCCCCACATATGCAAAAATTTGTGGCAAAGGTAGATAAAATAAGGATGTTCAAAAATACGTCAAACATCCGCCGACAATTTGTACCTTTGCTAGTTATAATTTATGATATGGACGCAGCAGTAAACTATTCGGAAAAAGATATTCAAACGCTTGAGTGGAACACCCATATCCGCAAGCGGCCGGGAATGTATATCGGGAAGCTGGGCGATGGCTCATCTCCCGATGATGGGGTTTATGTATTGCTTAAAGAGGTGATTGATAACTCGATAGATGAGTACGCAATGGGCTTTGGCAAACGCATAGATGTTACCATTGAAGAGCATGAGGTTACGGTACGCGACTATGGGCGTGGTATTCCGCTTGGTAAGCTGGTTGACGTGGTTTCTAAAATGAATACCGGAGCCAAGTATGACTCTAAAGCATTTAAAAAATCGGTAGGGCTTAATGGTGTGGGCGTTAAGGCGGTAAACGCTCTTTCATCCGCTTTCTTTGCGCAATCGTTTCGTGATGGGCAATCGGTTATTGCAAGATTTTCAGAGGGGAATATAATAGATAACGAAGAAATTTTATCAAAGGAGCAAAGTGGGACAAAAATAGTTTTTACGCCTGATGAAAGCGTGTTTGGCAGCTACAGCTACAACGCCGACTTTGTTGAGGCTATGCTTAAAAACTACGTGTACCTCAACGCCGGACTTACCATTACGTTTAACGGAGCTAGCTTCATTTCAAAAAATGGGCTACTTGATTTACTCAACGAGAATCTGAGCGAGGATGCGCTATACCAGCCCTTGCATCTGAAAGGTGAAGATATTGAGCTGGCCATTACACATGGTTCCGGTTATGGAGAAAATTACTACTCATTTGTAAACGGGCAGCATACAACGCAAGGGGGCACGCACTTAGCCGCATTCCGCGAAGCCATAGGAAAAACGGTGCGAGAGTTCTATAAAAAGGATTTTGATAGCAAGGATATCTGTATGTCTATCTATGCGGCTATAAGCGTAAAGATAGAAGAGCCGGTATTCGAGTCGCAAACCAAAACAAAGCTAGGCTCAAGGGATATGGCTCCGGGCGGCCAGTCGGTACGTAACTTTGTCAACGATTTTGTGAAGAAGGAGTTGGACAACTACCTGCACAAACATCCGGAAACGGCTGATGTTCTATTGAAGAAAATTGTAGAGTCGGAGAAGGAACGTAAAGCTATATCGGGTATTCAGAAGCTGGCCAGAGAACGGGCCAAGAAGGCTAATCTACATAATAAAAAGCTGAGAGATTGCCGCGTTCACTATAACGATAAGCATGAGCTGGCGGATGATTCAACCCTATTTATTACAGAGGGTGATTCAGCGAGTGGGTCAATAACCAAATCACGTGATGTTAATACTCAAGCGGTGTTCAGCCTTCGTGGTAAGCCGCTCAACTCCTATGGAATGACTAAGCGTGTGGTGTATGAGAATGAAGAATTCAACCTCTTGCAGGCCGCGTTGAATATAGAAGAAAACTTAGATGACTTACGCTACAACAAAGTTGTTGTTGCAACCGATGCCGATGTTGACGGTATGCATATACGTTTGCTGTTGCTTACATTCTTCCTTCAGTATTTCCCCGATTTGGTGCGCTTGGGGCATTTGTATATTCTACAAACACCATTGTTCCGTGTTCGCAATAAAAAAGAAACCATATACTGCTATTCGGAAGAAGAACGCTTGAAGGCTATAGCTAAGCTAGGTGCTAATCCTGAAATAACACGTTTTAAAGGGCTGGGAGAAATTTCACCTGATGAGTTTCGCGAGTTTATTGGTGAAAACATGCGCATTGATAGGGTGGGCTTGAGTAAAGAGGATGTAATTAGCGATTTGCTGGAGTTCTATATGGGTAAGAATACTCCAGACAGGCAGCAGTTTATTATTGGCAACCTTCGAGTAGAGGAAAGCATAGACGCGCTTTTGGAAGAAAAAGAGTTAGAATTGGAAGCTAGCTAGTGGCATTGAGCGGATGGGGGTGAGATGAATAGGTATTTAAACGTATTGCTTGTAGTCTTTATACTACTTACGCTTGCTGCGAAGGAAGGTAAGCTGTTTGGTGAAAAATTTCCTCCGGATAAAAGTATAAAAGAAGAAGATATTCAGGTAGAACATCCCGCTGTGCTTAGTGAGATTCAGTCGATTTTTCCTGAAGTTCGGGAAGTTCGAGATGTTGATACGGCATGGATGGAAGTTTACGGTAGTAACCATCAAAAGTTGGGAGAGGTGTTACTATCAAGCCCATATTCAGACAAAATTATTGGATATAATGGAGCAACACCATTGCTTATTGCGCTTGATATTTCGGGAAAAATTGCAAGCGTAAAGTTGTTGGATAATAACGAATCGCCCAGCTACGTGAGGCATGCTGAAAATGCGGGGCTTCTTGATTCTTGGACAGGACTTAGCCTTAGTGATGCGTTGGCAAAGAAGGTTGATGCTGTTTCCGGAGCAACCTACACCTCAACAGCGGTAATTAAATCGCTGAATGAAAGGTTAGCTGTGGCGGTAAATGTTCAGAGTACTTCGAGGATTAGCTGGAGCATGGTTGTTAAGCATACGGTTGTGTTGCTTATACTTGCTTTAGCCTTGTACAGCTTCTTTTATCCGGCAAGGGCAAAAAAGTTTCGTATTGTGCTGTTGGTTTTATCGGTTGTGGTGCTTGGATTTTGGCAGGGGTCAATGCTTTCGTTAGCACAGTTTTTATCGTGGTTAACCAACGGCATGTCAGTAGGGGCGCAGCTTTCTATTCTCGTTTTACTGGCTTTGGCAGTGCTTTTGCCAATATTTACGGGGAAAGCGTTTCATTGTACTTATGTATGTCCGTTTGGTGCAATGCAAGAGCTGGCCGGAAAGCTGAACAAGAAGAAAATCAGCTTGAAGCAATCGCTGGTTAAGTGGCTGGTTGTAATACGTAAGGCGTTTCTTGTGGCGGTGGTGCTGTTACTCATTATAGGCGTTGAAATAGATTTGGTTTTTGTAGAACCTTTTAGCGCCTTCAACTTATCGGCAGCGCCGTGGATAGCAATAGGTATTGCCGTGGTATCGCTGGTATTATCGGTATTTATAACCAAACCTTGGTGCAGGTTTCTTTGTCCTACGGGGCAAGCCTTGGATTTGTTGAAGAAACCGCATGTAGAAAAGAAGCAAAGTTAACCCCCAACCCCCTAAAGGGGGTTTAATATGTGCAACAAGCAAAGCCCCCTTTAGGGGTTGGGGTAGAAAAATAAAATATTGAGCAATGGAAAAGAGAAGAGTTTTACTTTATCAGCTACTGTGCTTGGCGTTAACAATAGTAGTTTTTGTGCTGGTAATGCAAATACCCGATAAATCGGTGAAGCAGGAAGGTGAAATTCAATTTCAATCACCAAAAGAGACCGTGTTGTCGGTAATTCATAGTCGTAAGAGTGTGCGTAACTTCGTTCCTCAAAAAACGGTAAGTAAAGAGGACTTACAATTACTGGTGAAAGCAGGTATGGCTGCTCCAACTGCGGCTAATAAGCAACCATGGGCATTTATTGTGGTTACCGAACGTGCTGTGTTGGATACGTTGGCCGGAGGTTTGCCGTATGCAAAAATGTTGAAAGATGTGGGAGCCGCTATTGTTGTTTGTGGAGATTTGACAAAGGCAATTGAATCGGAGCCCGAGTTTTGGGTACAGGACTGTTCGGCTGCCACAGAGAACATACTGCTGGCGGTAGAAGCAATGGGTTTGGGTGCTGTATGGACGGGAGTTTATCCGGGAAAAGAGCGTGTAATGTTTGTGCAAAAAGCATTGCTACTTCCGGAAAATATTATTCCACTAAATGTTATACCGGTTGGCTACTCGGCAGGTGGAGATGCGGCTAAGGATAAATGGAAGGAAGAAAACCTTCATTGGGAAAAATGGTAATTTGAGAGCAAGAAACAAAGATGTAAAGACAAAAAACTAGCGTTTGTTCTATTCGTCTTTGTTCTTTTATCTATAAAGTAATGTCAATTAGAATAGTGTAAGGAACAAGGAGCAACGATGTGAAGACAAAAGACTTTTTAGTCCTTGTTCTATCAATCTTTTTTCTTTTGTCCATAAAATAAATGTCAGTTAGAAAAATATAAGAACAAGAAGCAAAGATGTAACAACAAAAGACTTTTTAGTCTTTGTTCTCAATCTTTGTTCTTTTATCCATAAAAACAATGTCAACAGACGATTTTGAGTTAGAAGAAGGTGGCGAAGAGCTAACCGGAGCGGAGCAGGAAGGTCGGTTTGCCAAGCTTACGAGTGACGAAACCAAGCGTTATCGCCTTACGGGGATGTACAAGGATTGGTTTCTTGACTATGCTTCGTATGTTATACTCGAGCGTGCCGTACCCCACCTTAACGATGGGTTAAAGCCTGTTCAACGTCGTATTCTCCATGCCATGAAACGCATGGATGACGGTCGGTTCAATAAGGTTGCCAATATCATAGGATTTACCATGCAGTATCACCCGCACGGTGACGCTTCCATTGGTGACGCATTGGTGCAGCTTGGGCAAAAGGATTTACTGGTAGAGACGCAAGGTAACTGGGGAAACATTCTAACCGGAGACAGCGCCGCAGCTCCCCGTTACATCGAGGCTCGTTTGTCGAAGTTTGCAAACGATGTGGTTTTTAACCCGAAAACTACAGAGTGGATGGCAACTTACGACGGTCGTAACCAAGAGCCGCTAACGCTTCCCGTAAAGTTTCCGTTACTGTTGGCACAAGGTGTTGAAGGTATTGCTGTAGGATTAGCATCTAAAATACTTCCGCATAACTTTGTTGAGCTGATAGATGCTTCTATTGCCTACCTTAAAGGAAAAGATTTTGAGCTGTACCCCGATTTTCCAACAGGTGGTATGATGGATTGCTCACGCTACAACGACGGATTACGTGGAGGAGCGGTTAAGGTTCGCGCCCGTATCAGTAAGCGAGACAGGAAAACGCTGGCTATTACAGAAATTCCTTTTGGAAAGACTACATCGGCGGTTATAGAAAGCATTCTTAAGGCTAACGATAAGGGAAAGATAAAGGTTCGTAAGGTAGATGATAACACGGCGAGCGATGTTGAAGTAGTGGTTCATCTGCACAATGATGTATCTCCCGATAAAACGATTGACGCGCTTTACGCCTTTACCGATTGCGAAATTTCCATATCGCCCAACGCTTGTATCATTAGCGATGAACATCCGCATTTTATTGGGGTGAAGCAAATGTTGCGTATGGCTACCGACCGTACAAAAGATTTGCTGCAAGCGGAGCTGGATATTCGACGTAACGAGTTGGAGGATCAGTGGCATTTTTCATCGCTTGAAAAAATATTTATCGAGAAGCGCATTTACATTAAGATCGAAGAGTGCGAAACGTGGGAGGCTGTAATTGAAGCCATTGATAAAGGCTTGAAGCCCTACAAAAAATTGCTTCGCAGAGAGGTTACGGTGGATGATATTGTGAGGCTTACAGAAATAAAAATTAAGCGTATATCAAAGTACGATGCAAAGAAGGCGGACGAGCATATAAAGGGTATTGAGACTGAAATAGAAATTGTAGAAGACAACCTTAACAACCTTGTAAGCTATACGGTAAACTACTATCAGCAGCTGAAGAAAAAGTATGCTAAGGGTCGTGAGCGTCGTACCGAACTGATTGGATTTAGCAACATTGAGGCTACCCAGGTAGTGGTTGCCAATGAGAAGTTGTACGTAAACCGTGCAGAGGGCTTTGTTGGTACAGGCTTGAAGAAAGATGAATTTGTATGCGACTGTTCGGATATTGATGATATTATTGTGTTCCTTAAGAGTGGAAAGTATATTATTACCAAGGTGTCTGATAAGGCATTTATAGGTAAAGATATAATACACATTGGCGTGTTCCGTCGTAACGATACGCGTACTGTTTACAATGTGGTGTATCGTGACGGCAAGAGCGTTCCGATTATGATGAAGCGTTTTGCCGTAACCGGAATAACGCGCGATAAGGAGTACGATGTAACAAGAGGAACAGAAGGTTCTCAGGTTCTATACATGAGCGCCAACCCTAATGGAGAGGCGGAGGTGTTGAAGGTGTATCTTAAACCTCGCCCGAGGATTAAGAATCTGATTATGGATTTAGATTTCTCAACGCTTGCTATCAAGGGCCGCCAGTCCATAGGTAATATATTTACTCGTTTCCCCATACATAAGGTGGTGTTGAAGGAAAAAGGTGAATCAACGCTTGGCGGTCAACAAATATGGTTTGACGATTCTATCAATCGGTTGAATACCGATGGGCATGGTCACCCGCTTGGCGAGTTCCATAATGGCGATAGAATACTTGCCATAACTAAGCAAGGTACATTCTATACCACCAACTATGATTTGGTAAACCGTTACGAAGAGCCTATTTTGCTTATGGAAAAGTTTGATGCGGAGAAGGTGTTCTCGGCAACCTACTTTGATGCGGAGCAAGGTTATTTTTACGTTAAACGTTTCGCATTTGAAGACTCTCCGAATCCTCAGCTGTTTATTGATGAAACGGAAGGTTCTTATTTGATTGAAATATCAGAAGATGACTATCCCCAACTTGAGGTAAACTTTAAAGGAAAACATGCTAAGCGTGAGCCGGAGCGTGTGGATGTTGATGAGTTTATTGCTGTAAAGAGCTTCCGTGCCAAAGGAAAACGCATATCAACCTTTGAGGTAGGAGAGGTAAAATTTATAGAGCCGTTGGAAAAAGAACCGATAGATACTAATGACGACCCCGATATTACGCCAACGGATGATAGCAACGCGGTACAAATGTCGTTGTTGTAAGTAAATTACCCCCAACCCCCTAAAGGGGGCTTTGGTTTGTACAAATGATTTCCTGAATTTCAATTGTGCAGTAACTAGTCCCCCTTTAGGGGGATTAGGGGGCAACGAAACGCATGTAGTAACACTGTTGGTAGGAAACGTCATTGCGAACGAAGTGAAGCAATCTCTTAAATTGAACAGATTGGTTAGCTGCGCTGCCCTTCGGGTCGGCAAAAAGCGCCTCGCAATGACGGATATAGGGTTGTATTGGTTTCATTGCCGTTGACTTTAGTCAACGGATTAAGGAGCGATACCAAATGGGCTTTAGCCCAAATAATTTATAGTATTCCTATAAAATGAAATGTATTGAAATAAATACCACATGCACCTCCCATTCAAAAGTATTGATTGGTGAGCGGTTGGTTAACTTATCTCAATACCTGCCCGCTGATACCCAAACTATTTTACTGGTTGAAGAGCATGTTGAAGCGCTATACAGTGCTCAGCTGAAAAGCTATACATGTATTACCGTTCCGTGCGGGGAAGAAAATAAAGTTATCTCTACAGTTGAACGGTTAGTGATACAACTCCTAAATATAGGCGCTGACCGAAGTACTTTTCTTGTTGGTATTGGTGGCGGAATAACCGGAGACATCACCGGTTTTACGGCTTCCATATTTATGCGTGGCGTGGGTTTTGGCTTAGTTTCAACAACGCTGCTATCTCAGCTCGATGCTAGCGTTGGTGGCAAAAATGGAGTGAACTTGCAAGGTTATAAAAATATGCTAGGCACGTTTAATCAACCCGAGTTTGTTATTTGCGACCAAGAGATGCTGAAAACGCTTCCTGAGCGGGAGTTTCGGGCAGGATTGGCAGAGCTGGTGAAGGCAGCACTTATTGCAGATGCTTCATTGTTTACCTATATAAAACAAAATAGAGACCGTATTCTTTCAAGAGATTTGATTTTGTTGGAAGAGCTAATAGGACGAGGTGTAACGATAAAGGCAGCCATTGTTCGACAGGATGAACGAGAAACCGGCGAACGTCGGAAGCTGAACTTAGGACATACCTTTGCACATGCCATAGAGAAACATAGCAGCCTGAACCATGGAGAGGCGGTAAGCGTGGGACTTGTGATAGCCGCAAGCATATCACAAAAGTTAGGTTTGTTGACAGAGCAGGATGTTTTGGAAATAAAAAATCTTCTCGCATTATTTAATCTTCCTGTTGAAACAGAGATTCCAAAAGATTTACTTCTTGATGCCATACAAAAAGATAAAAAGAAACAGGGCGATAGCATACGTTACATTCTGATGAAGGGCATAGGTTCTGTTGAGGTGAGGAAAATTTCGTTCAATGATTTGTCACAGCTGTTGTAAATGATTTGTACAAGCATCATACATCAAACCTATGAGCGTTGCAGGGAAATAATCTCTACGGCAGAGATGGTTGAACTGCGACTTGATTTGCTTGATTTGAACAAAGAGCAGCTTACTTCCTTACTAAAAGAGACCACCATACCTGTAATAGCTACTTGCCGTAGTGGAAAGTATAACGACTCCGATAGGTTGCGGCTACTAAAACGTGCTGTTGATAGCGGGGCTGGTTGCATAGATGTAGAATTAGATTCAGATAATGAATATCGGTCGGAGCTGATAGAGTATGCAAGGAACAAAGGTTGTAAGGTAATCGTTTCTCATCATAATATGATGGGTACACCTTCAATCGAAGAGTTAAAGCGCATGCTGGTTACTTGTCGTGAGAGTGGTGCTGATATTGTGAAAATAGTTGCCACTGCACACAATGCGTATGATAGTGCGGTAATCCTTTCGCTCTATAATGATGACGAGAGTGGCAGCTTGATAGCCTTCGCAATGGGAGAGGAAGGAAAGCTGAGCCGCGCGGTATGTTTACTTATGGGCGCTCCGTTTACTTATGCGGCAGCAGAGGCTGGTAAAGAAGCCGCCGGTGGACAGCTAACGGTTGAGGAGCTGAAATCGCTTATAGAGATGCTGAAGGGTTAACCCTCTGTGAGAATTTATAATAGTTAAGGGCTGAAAGCCCGATTTAATTCAACCCAACGGCAAGCGACGCGACACCTTGGGTAACTGGGGGCTGTAAAACAAAGCGCGCGAAGCACCTCCTATTTTTCAGATGATGCTTGAATGTCGCGCGCAACAAGCAGATACGCTTTAACTCTGTTCCCAACGCGTTGCATTGGGCTGAAATAAGTTGCCACTTTGTGGCGTTTTAGAACTTCGTAACTTTGTTCTTCAGGAAGCGGTAGAATAATTTTCTTATCAATAAAAATTGAACATTATGCAATTTGCCATTACCGGAAAACCCGTTACGCATAGCCTAAGCCCGCTGTTGTTTCGTGAGGCTTACGGAGGTAGGTATGGCTACGATTTACTCATAGCCGACTCAGCAGAAGAGGCTATACGCTTATTTAAAGAGCAGGGCTTAAGTGGTATGAACGTTACCGCTCCATTCAAAACAGATATCCTGAATTTTATTGATAAGCAAAGCGAGGAGGTTGCCGCAATTGGTGCCACTAATACGGTGGTGTTGCAGGTTGATGGCTTACTGAAAGCATATAATACCGACTATTTTGGCGTTGTCAACTCGTTGAAGGAGTTGAGTGTCTCGCTTGCAGGTAAGCCATGTTTGGTATTGGGTGCGGGAGGTGCGGGGCGTGCAGTAGCGTATGCGCTCAAAGAAAAGATGGGTGCAGAGGTACATGTGGTAAACCGTACTGTTGAGAAAGCATTGTCATTAGCCGAACGTATGGCTATATACGCTCATGGTTTTGATGAGGTAGAAAGATTAATTTCTTCTTCCTGTTTAATTGTAAATACCCTTGAACCGTCGATAGTAAGCGGTTTTGTTCCGTTGCTGAGTAAAAATCAGGTAGTGTTTGATGCTTCATATAAAAATACGCTGTTTACAGATTTGGCGTATGAACGAGGCTGTAAATGCCTTGATGGTAGGCATTGGTTATTTCATCAAGCTATTCCGGCCTATAAGCTATTTACGGGTGAGACTCCGAACGAGAAGGCCATGCGAAGTGTTCTAAATCTTACAGAGGAAGATGAATAGCAAGGTGATATATCCATCAACAATTAGCGGAAGGCTTGTTGCTCCGGCATCAAAGAGTATGATGTTGCGGGCGCTGACGGTTGCATTGCTGGCTGATGGAATATCCGTTCTAGAAGGCTATACACCTTGCGATGATACAGAAAATGCTATTCGTGTTATTGAGCGCTTGGGAGCGAAGGTAACCCGTAGCGCTACAATGCTGGAAGTAGTGGGATGCCCGCCACATAAGCTTCAAGCTCAACCTTTGGTGTTACACTGTGGAGAATCAGGTTTATTATCGCGTATGCTTGCTTCTGTGGGCACGCTTTATACTAACGACCTTCGACTGATAGGCGAAGGCTCATTGGTAAATCGTCCGTTTGGTGCTTCTGCTGATTATTTTAACCAGCTGGGTTTGCAGCAAGTTGCATCAAACGAAAACACAATACTACATGTACAGGGTGAATTGAACGCATCGCAAGTGCATATTGATGGAAGCGGAGGCTCTCAGCTACTCTCCGGTTTGTTGATGACCTTGCCATTACTACCAAACGATTCCGTGATAGAGGTTGAGAATCTTCGAAGTAAACCATACATTGATTTAACCATATCGGCACTTAAAGCATTTGGGGTAGAGATTGTAAATAACGACTATTCCCGGTTTCTTATAAAGGGCGGACAAGGCTACCATCCCTGTAAGTATAAAGTTGAAGGTGATTGGAGCGGCGCATCATGCTTACTGGTAGCGGGTGCTATAGGTGGCAGCGTAACGGTTGGTGGGCTTGATATACAATCGCTACAGGCTGACCGAGCAATTGTTGATGTGCTCAAAAAATGTGGCGCTAGGCTGTCCATAGTTGATAGTGACATTACTGTTTCTCGTGAAAGATTGCAATCATTTGAGTTTGATGCTACTCATTGCCCCGATTTGTTCCCTGCTTTAGTGGCGTTGGCTTCCGCGTGTAACGGTACGAGTTGCATTAAAGGGGTATCTCGGTTAAGGCATAAAGAAAGCGATAGAGCTTTTGTATTGCAGCAGGAGTTTGCAAAGCTGCAAGTACCAATAATTATCAACGATGATATTATGGAGGTAACAGGCGCTGATGTACAGGGCGGAGAAGTGGTGGCTCACAACGACCACCGTATTGCAATGGCGCTGGCAGTGGCAGGAATTAATGCAAAGATGGCTGTGAAAATAGATGGTGTAGAGTGTGTTGCAAAATCCTATCCCACTTTTTTTGATGATTTGGAACGCCTGCAGCAAGTGTAAAATAGATATGAGCTTAGTATATCGCAATACTCATTACGCATATCTCAATACAAAAAAATAGAATGAACAGCTTTGGTCGTAATTTCCGTATAAGCATATTTGGTGAATCGCATGGTGCGGTTATTGGGGTTTGCATTGATGGTTGTCCTGCCGGAACACCTATCAGTTCTGTCGATTTTACGGACGATTTACTTCGGCGTAAAAGTGGGAAAAAGGGTACTACACCTCGCATGGAAACCGATCTTCCCGATTTGGTTAGCGGTGTTTACAACGGACATACCACAGGCGCTCCACTCACTATTTTGTTTTACAATGAGGATGTTCGATCGGAGGATTATGCGCAGACGCTGAGCACTCCTCGTCCCGGTCATGCCGATTTTGTTGCAAGCAAAAAGTTCAAGGGGTTTGATGACCCCAGAGGTGGTGGGCATTTCTCCGGACGCTTGACACTTGCGCTTGTTGCAGCCGGTGTTATTGCTAGGAAGCTGGTTAACCCTATCGCTATTTCTGCCCGCTTGGTGGAAGCCGGAGGCAGTGCAAACGTTGAAGAGCGTGTTGAGCAAGCCATGAAAGAAGGCGATTCTATAGGAGGTATAGTTGAGTGTAAGGCAACCAATATGCCGATTGGACTTGGAGAGCCCTTTTTCGACACTCTTGAATCACTGATTGCTCACATTATATTTGCTATTCCCGGTATTCGCGGGATAGAATTCGGTTCGGGCTTTGCTTCCACTCGTATGAAAGGAAGCGAGCATAATGATATTATAGAAACAGTTGAAGGTAAAACGGCTACCAATAATGCAGGCGGAATAAACGGTGGAATAAGTAATGGCAACGACTTATTGCTGCGTGTAGCTGTAAAACCGACATCCAGCATTGTAAAGCCTCAACGAACAATGAACTTTTCTACAGGAGCAATGGATGAGCTGAAAATTGTTGGTAGGCATGACAGCTGCATAGCCCTTCGCATGCCTGTAATTATTGAGGCGGCTGTGGCTATTGTGTTGGCCGATTTAATGTGTTAAAATACTTTCTTCGGGTTACTGTTGTTAATGCCCTACGGGCAATATAAGAAACCTGCATCATCTGTCTTGCTATTGACATAAATGCCCTAGCGGGCAACACCAAGTGTTGTTGTAATTTTGTCCGTAGGACATACATAGCAATAGCAAAGTAAGGAGCCATGCTACATGTTGCCCGTAGGGCATTAACATTTGTTCGATGTGTATTGTGGTAGTTGGCTTGCCAAATTCGGACGCTTTCCGGTGAACTTTTCAAAACCAAATCTGTTAAATTAATGTTTGTAGCCCTATGCTATGGACTTTGAATAGATAAAATGAGATGACATCGAAACTTTCTGAAATTCGAAAAGAATACACGTTGCAAAAGTTGAATGAGTCGGGGGTGACTAAGAAACCCATTCCTCAGCTGAGAAAATGGCTCAACGATGCAATTGAAGCGAAAGCCCTTGAGCCTACGGCAATGACGTTGGCTACATCTACCTTTGAAGGGAAGCCATCGGCTCGAATGGTATTACTAAAAGATTTACGGGATGATGGGTTGGTGTTTTTTACCAACTATGAGAGCCGTAAAGCCAAAAATATTCTGCAAAACCCGTATGTTGCGCTAGTAATATTTTGGCCGGAGTTGGAAAGGCAGGTGAGGATAGAAGGTCGTATTGAGAAAGTGTCGGCAAAAGAATCCGATGAGTATTTTGAATCGCGCCCGCAGCGTAGTAAGCTAGGGGCATGGGCATCACCCCAAAGTCAGGTAGTATCTAGCCGAAAGTACATAGAAAACTTGATGGGTGATTTTGAAGAAGAGTTTGCCGATAAACCTATTGTTCGTCCCGAAAACTGGGGCGGATATATTGTAAGACCATATCTTTTCGAGTTCTGGCAGGGACGGGAGAACCGCTTGCATGATAGAATTCAGTATCGTTTGGAGGACGATGAATGGGTTATAGAGCGTTTAGCACCTTAGCGGGATAATAGCACACAGAGCACACAGCCTACGGCGCAGATGAACGCTGTTAAGAATAGGTTTCTTCAGAAAATAGCAGAATGTGAAATATATCGTCATTGCGAGCGGAGCGAAGCAATCTGCTTAATTTGAGGAGATTGCTTCACAATTCAAAAGGCGAGTTAGCATGACGCTATTCTATAAAGCTGTGCTCATCTGCGCATAAAATCAGCGGTATCAGCGTGCTATTAAAAATGAAAAAGCCCCGATAGTTTTACAGCTAACAGGGCTTTTGTTTTATTTGAACGCTTGCTTAGAAAGGCAAATCGTCATCTTCGGCATCGTTTGTAATATCAGGGGTTGTTGATGGCTTTTCATCTTGTGTCCCTTGGCTTCCGTGAGATTCTGAATCAGAGCGGCGTCCCAGCAGACGAATGGTGTCGGCAACGATTTCAGTTACATATCGTTTTTGTCCGTTTTGGTCCTCCCAGCTGCGGCTGCGAAGCTTTCCTTCAATAAATACCTGCGAGCCCTTCTTTACATATTTTTCAACAAACTCAGCAAGGCTGCGCCAAAATACTACGTTGTGCCATTCTGTTTGTTCTCTCAGCTCACCGTTCTTATCCTTAAATCGTTCTGTTGTTGCAATGGGGATAGTTACAACAGAAACACCTTTATCTAAGTGTTTTACTTCGGGGTCTTTCCCCACATTTCCAATTAGCAGTACCTTGTTTAGTGTCATCTCTCGTGTCGTTTTATAGTTGTTTCAAATATAGCGTTATACCTTACAGTTACTACAAGGTTTCAATCGTCTAAGCTAGTAAAAAAAAACACTTGAAGGTTTTATTTTGTTGTAAAATATTTTTCGGTAGCTTCGGCTACCATGTAAGAGTCAATAAGCCTTGGGGTTGAGTAATCGCTTACCCCATCAATTCTAACTTTAGTGTAGCTATTGCGAAGTAGGTAGCTGATGCTTTGCAGCTCCACAATATAAAAGCGCACCATAAGTGATTGATGGCTCAGGGGGTACTTAATTAGGGGTGATACGCTGAGTATATTTGCTGTTGCACGGCCAAACAGCTGTTTCCATCCTTCCGTTTTACGAATATCATCGGGATTCTGCTCTTCACTTGTTTCAATAAGCGGAAACTCGTATAACGAATGCCAAATATCATCATTCTGTCGCTTTTTGATGTAGGTAAAATCACCATACTTTATAAGGAAGTAGGAAAAATACCGTGTACGGACCTTTATCTTCTTGCTTTTAGCGGGCAGCTTATTCACACAGCTGTTTCGGAAAGCATAGCATGATTCGAATACAGGGCATTCGTAGCATAGCGGTTTTTTTGGAGAGCAAACGGTTGCCCCAAAATCCATAATGGCTTGGTTGTATATATCGGGACGGTCTTTATCCACCATTTCCTGTGCTATGGCGTGTATTTCCTTCTTACCCTGAGTGGTGTCTATTGGGGTGGAAATGCCAAGGTAACGGGAAAATATGCGGTAAACGTTACCATCAACTGCGGCAATGGGCACTTTGAAGGCAAAGGTGGCAATGGCCGAGGCGGTATAATCGCCTATGCCCTTCAGCTTCATCAGCTCCTCATAGCTTTGCGGAAACTTGCCCTTGCAGCCGGCTACTATAAATTTAGCCGTTTGATGCATATTTCTTGCTCTACTATAGTAGCCCAAACCTTGCCACTGTTTTAAAACATCATCTAAAGAGGCTTCGGCCAACGCTTTAACGGTAGGGAAGGCGGTGGTAAAGCGTAAGTAATAGCTATACCCTTGGGCAACCCTTGTTTGCTGGAGTATTATCTCCGATACCCATATCTTATAGGGGTCGGTGGTCTCACGCCAGGGCAGCTCACGCTTATTGTGCTGATACCATGATATTATGGCTTCTGAAAAAAGATCGTTTTGAACCATGATTGAGGGCAAAAATAAGCCAAAAGCATCAGTATCTTATTAAATTATACTATCTTTGCATTCCTAAACACCAGCAAAAACGAATAAATTACTGATAATCAAATAACTTAAGTCATGACAAAGGCAGATATTGTAAATGAAATTGCGAAATCAACAGGGATTGAAAAAATCACCGTTCAGAAGACTGTTGAATGCTTTATGGAAAGCGTAAAGACTTCTTTAGCAAAGGATAAGAACGTTTACCTAAGAGGTTTCGGTTCTTTTGTTGTAAAGAAAAGGGCTAAAAAAACAGCCCGTAACATATCGAAGAATACCACTATTATTATCCCCGAGCACTTTATTCCTTCGTTTAAGCCTGCGAAAGTATTCGTAAACAAGGTAAAGAACAGCACGAGCAGTAAAAAGTAGCATTGGCTACTGTAGTATAAACGTTCAATCAAACAAAGAGTTATGCCAAGCGGAAAGAAGAGAAAGAGACATAAAATGGCGACCCACAAACGTAAAAAACGTCTTCGCAAGAACAGGCATAAAAAACGTAAGTAGGGTGGTTTATTTGTGTAATTTACCCTAAAGAGCTGTGAAGGTCTTTAGGGTTTACTTTATTTATTGCCACAAGGCATTACCTCCTGTAGCCGCTGCCGGGGTTAGGGTAGGTTATTGCCATTAGAAAGAATTAGAAGCTATGAACAACGAACTGGTTATTGATGTAGCTTCCTCTGAGGTTTCTATTGCACTACTTGAAGACAAAAAGCTTGTAGAGTTTACAAAGGAGAAGGGTAACATTCAGTACTCGGTTGGGGATATTTATCTCGGACGGGTGAAGAAAATTATGCCGGCTCTAAACGCTGCTTTTGTTGATATAGGGCATGAAAAAGACGCTTTTATTCACTATTTAGACCTTGGTCTGCACTTCAGAACGTTTTCCAAGTTTTTGGCAGATGCTTCGAATGCAGCAAAAGGAAAATCTTTGAATTTTTCCAAAGTAAAGTTTCAGGAATTACTTGAAAAAGAAGGAAAGATTCAGGATGTTTTAAAAACCGGGCAAACAATAGTTGTTCAGCTGGTAAAGGAGGCCATTTCTACGAAAGGCCCTAGGCTTACCGCAGAAATATCGATTGCCGGACGTAACATTGTGCTAATGCCTTTTGCCGATAAGGTTTCCATATCTCAAAAGGTATCATCGAATGAAGAGCGTAAACGGCTAAAGCGACTGATTGAAAGCATACTTCCGCCAAACTATGGCGTTATTGTACGCACAGCCGCTGAGGGAAAGAAAGTTGCCGTACTTGATGGTGAGCTTCGGTCGCTCATTAAACGCTGGGAGCAGTGCGTTGAGTTGATGAAAACTGCAACACCTCCGCGTTTACTGGCCGGAGAGGTGAGTAGAACTACCGCCTTGTTGCGTGATTTGCTGAATGGCTCGTTCAACAATATTCACGTAAGCGATGAGGGTGTTTACCATGAAATTAAAGAGTACATTGGCACTATTGCTCCCGAAAAAGAAAAAATCGTAAAGTTATACGATGGTAAGGTGCCTATATTCGAGCAGTTTGGCGTTGCCAAGCAGGTAAAGGCATCATTCGGTAAGGTTGTTTCGCTAAAAGGAAGCGCTTACGTTATTATTGAGCACACGGAGGCTTTACACGTAATTGATGTAAACAGCGGTATCCGGACAAAAAATGCCAACGACCAAGAGAGCAACGCGCTGGAGGTAAACCTTGTTGCGGCAGAGGAGGTAGCCCGACAGCTGAAGTTGCGCGATATGGGTGGCATTATTGTAGTCGATTTTATCGACATGGGAGAGCAGGTGAACAAGCAAATGCTGCATGAGAAGATGATGAAGCTCATGGAGAAGGACAGAGCTAAGCACAACATCCTCCCGCTAACAAAGTTCGGACTGATGCAGATTACGCGTCAGCGTGTACGCCCCGAAATGCAAGTGAATACCAGCGAGGTTTGCCCTACCTGCAACGGTACAGGACGCATTGCGCCCGCAGTATTGTTTGACGAGGTTTTGGAAAACCAGATTGCGTACTATGCGGAAGAGAAAAAAGAACGCTCGATAACGCTCAACGTTCATCCGTACATAGCCGCATACCTTACAAAAGGCTTGTTTTCGCTCAGGTATAAGTGGGCAAAGAGGCACAAATGTAAGCTTAGCGTTAATGCCAGCGAGTCATTCACTTTTCTTGAGTATGAATTGCTGAATAAAGCGGGCGAAAAATTGAATCCCTAGAAATCTCAAAAAGAGGAAAGATTAAACGAGGATAGGTAAAGTACCTGTCCTCGTTTTTTGTATGGTATGTTTCAGAAAGAAAAAGTAAAAAATCTTTTACGCCAATGGTTTTTTCCCCGTTACTGTGATTGAGTAAATGCCTACGCTTCCCGTCTTGTATTTTTCAATGGTGGCCTTATCCAAATGTTCCTCCAACACTTCATCGGGAATAGCTATCGTTTTTGTACGTTCTACTTTGATGTCGGTAAAATTTGCCTTTTCAATTTCTCCCAAGTATTCTTCACGCTGAATGGCGCTGGCAATACATCCCGCATACATAGCGGCATTGTCAGTAAATTCTTTTGGAAATACACCGTTTAATACGACATCCGAAATACAAAAATGTCCGTTGGGTTTTAGTACACGGTAAACCTCTTTGAAAATTTTGTCTTTGCGAGGTAATAAGTTCAAAACGCAATTGCTTACCACTACATTGGCAGTACAGTCAGGTAAAGGCATATTTTCAATATCGCCTTCTAAAAATTCCACATTGGTGAATCCGCGTTTGGTGGCATTGGCTCTTGCTCGTGCAAGCATTTGGGGGGCAAAGTCGACACCAATTACACGGCCTGTTTCGCCTGTTTCTTCACGGGCAATAAAACAGTCGTTACCTGCACCTGCACCTAAATCAACAACGGTATCTCCCTTTTGTATGCGAGCATATTGCGTAGGTAATCCACAGCCAATGCCCAAATCGGCATTAGGTTCATAGCCTTTTAATTTGCTGTAATCTTCGCTCATAATGGTGAACACTTTCTTTGAAGGGGTGGCCGGGGCTAAGGGATTACAGCAACACGAAACAGATTCTTTATTCATTAGTGCCAGCTCATTGTAGCGCTGTTTTACCAGCTCCTTCATATCGGGTTTCCCTTTGGAAAGCCAACCCTTAATTTCGCTTTCTTTTGGTAGTACACCCTGTATAACTATTGTTCCATCAATCACAACGGCGGGTGTGAGCCTAACGCCGAATTTTATAATCTCGGAAATATCTTCAATTTTTGATACGGTAGCTGAACTTTGGTTTTCTTCCACTACCTTTTTAACTCGTTCGTACAGGGTTTTGCATTTGCTGCAACCTGTACCCAATACTGCTATTTCCATATCTTCTGTTTTAAACGTTCATATATCGTTCGTATTTCGTAGTTATACGAATTGTTAAAGTAAAATTTTTGTGGCAATCAGCATTTATCTGATTTAGACACCTCTACTAGTAAACCATCAAACAGCCTTTTTGCCAGCTCCCAATTTTCTTTATTAATACAATATTTTACGGTTGGCAAAATAATTGTTCCTTGAATTAGTCCCGCTTCTTTCAACTCTTTCAAATGTTGAGACAGGGTACTTTTAGCCACAGGTAGCACTTCGGACATATCACCATGATAGCAACAGGTTTGCTTTGCCAGCATTTGCAGGATAGCCACTCGAATAGGATGCCCTAATGCTTTGGCAAAACGTGCAAGCTGCTCCTGTTCTTTAGTCAGTTTTTCTTTTGCCATGATTTTTATTGTTCGCAAATATACGAACAATATCTGAATAGCTACAAACAAAACTAATTTTTTGAGGCAGCTGTTTTAGTTGGGGTATTTCGAAAATATGAATTTGCTATCCTGCATTACCACAGGACAACTTATACCCCAACCCCTTTACCGTAATAATTTGTATGGTGGGGTCTTTTTTTAAGTAGCTGCGCAGCTTGGCAATATATGTGTCTAGGCTGCGAGTGTAAATAAATCCGCTGCCGTTCCAATGCTTTTCCAGCAAGGCTCCGCGTTCTACAATATAGTCGATATGCTGACAGAGCTCGTTGAGTATGGCGCTTTCCTTTTTGTTGAGGTGTATGCGTTCGCCAAAACCATGTAGCGTATTTCTGTTAGCATCGAACGTATATTGTCCCAGCAAGAAAACGTCTTGCTGTTTTTCGGTTGGTTGGGGAGCTTCTCTATGAAGAATATTTTCAATATGCCGTAGTAGCTCGCGCAAACCGAAAGGTTTTTTAATGTAGTCGGTGGCTCCGGCACGATACGCATCGGTAATGGTATCGCCCAAGCTGTGTGCCGATGCGAAGATGATGGGTACTTGTTTATCCTTTGCTCGTATTTTACGGCAAGCTTCGATGCCATCCATAGCTGGCATAGCATAATCCAATAGTACAATATCGGGCGAAAAGGAAGCAAACTGTTCTACTGCATCTTTTCCGTCCAGCACATGCACTACTTCAAAACCTTCAGCTTCCAAGCCATCCTTAATTACAAAGGCTAGGTAAGGCTCATCTTCGGCGTATAGAACTTTCATCATAAATCAATGGTAAACGTGCTTCCTTTTCCTAATATGCTTTCTACACTTATAGTCGCTCCATGCAGCTCAATAATGGTCTTGGCGTAGTTTAGCCCCAGCCCGAAACCTTTCACTTTTTCGGAAGTATTTTTTACACGGTAAAAGCGGTCGAATATTCGTTTCTGATTTTCTTCGGCAATGCCCAAACCATTATCGTGAATAGTGATTTGCAAATTTTGTTGCGTTTGCCGGCAAGCTATAACGATCTGTACCTGTTCACCGGAATACTTGATGGCGTTATCAATAATATTGTTCAGCGCATTGGCAAAATGTACTTTATCAATATACGCAACAGCGTTAGGAGGAGTAACGGTCAGCTCAAACGTTACTCCTTTTCCTGATCTCAGACGGAACGGTTCTACCAACGATGTGAGCCAGTCGTTCATCACAACCTCTTCACGGTGCAGCTCTAAATGACCTTGTTCTCCGACTGATAGGCTGAGAATTTTTTCAACCGAATCAGACAAACGTTTTAATTGCGCTTTACCTGCCTCTACAGCCTTTTCCGGTTGCGTTGGATTTCGTTCGATATTATCTAGTGCCGCATACACAACGGCAATCGGTGTTTTGAGCTCGTGCGTGAAGTTGGCAATAAAATCGTTCCTCATTTTAGCCGCTGATTTCTGTTGTCGGATAACGCGTAGCTGCGACATCAAGCAGTAAAGAATAACGAGAAACAGCAATACTGAAGCTACCAGCGTCCATACCATTTGTTTGAAAATAGTGAGGGGTGTAAACTGTAGGTACGCCGATATGTGTTCCTTGCTCATGTTGATGTTGAGTGCTGTTCCGGCTTCGAAGGACATAAGCTGAATGTTGTTGGCCTGTATTTTTACTTCCTGTCCTTTTTTGTGCTCGCCAATGGTACGTGTGTTTTCTTTACCGTTAGCTATGGTAGTTCCTTCCAAAACAAAGCTTACGTTCAAACCCTTCTCAACTAATGCTTGACTGAATAAACTGTCTAAACGATTCAGGTTAACACCAATATCTTTCTCTACGCTCACCCGTATTGCGGTGGTTGAGCGAGTTAATGTATCCGTTAGTATTTGAATCTTGTTTAGGGAGTCCTTCTTTATTACTTGAATTTTACTTACGGAGGGAAGACTTATCTGTTTAATTCGTTCTTCGCTCTTTGCTTTTTGAATGGCTTGTTCTTTGTCGCATGCTTCCTGTAGAGCGGCTTGCGCATTTTCTACAAACTTATTGTAGGTATTACGGTAGCCATTATACAGCCAGTAGCCCTGAAAACACAGTAAGGCTACAATGCTTAGCGTAGTGGCTATTCCAAGCCACGGGAGTTTTTTATGTTGAGAGAATAAAAGCATAAACAAAAGTATTATATTTTATTGGCTGCTATTTGGTTTTTGACATCACATCGGGGTTTTTGACGTTTTTTTGACCTTCCTTGCTTGTGGTTTGACGCTGTCTCACCGACTTTTGTTTCGTAAAACCAACACATTATCGACTATGAAATCTTTCCTTTTATCCTGTTTGCTGTTATGCGCTATGATTGGCCTTCGTGCACAAGTTACGGTTGTAAATACATCCAAGCTAAACGTACCTACGGAAGTGCTGGACTCTGCTTATCTCAAAGTCAGCTATTCGGTGACATTTGTGCCTGATGTAACAAAACCTGAAAAAACTGAGGCTGATGAAATGTTGTTGCTGGTGGGTAAGTCGGCATCACAGTTTTTCAGCTATGTGCGCTTTCAGACCGATTCGCTAATACGAACGTTGCCCCCGGAGCAAGTTATAGAAGTATTAAAAACGCAGAAGCGAGGAAAATTTTCGTATGACATTTTCAAGAACTATCCGACAGGAAAGCTTACTACAACGGATAGAATTGCGATGACTAACTATAAGTATGAAGAACCCTATGAAAAGCCTGAATGGGAAGTTTTGCCCGATACCATGAATATTCTTGGCTATGCGTGCCAGAAGGCAACCTGTACGTTCCGCGGACGTGATTATGTGGCATGGTTTACCATGCAAATCCCTGTGAGCAATGGCCCTTGGAAGTTTTCCGGATTACCGGGCTTAATACTGAATGTTGCCGATACGGAGAACCAGTACGTATTTGAATGTTCGGGCATTGAAACACCGAAAGAGAAGGTGGTGATTGGGATGAAAAAAGAGAACTACGCAAAGGTATCGAAGGAAGACTATAATAAGGTGTATGAGCGCTTCAGAAAAGACCCGTTGGGCTTTATGAGTACAGCCGCGCCAAACGTGAAAATTACTATGACAAATCCTGACGGGACTCCGGCGAAAAACCAAACTATGCCGGCTATTCCGTATAATCCGATAGAGAGGTAGGAGTCTTCAGCGTTATTTATAAAACGCATTAGTGAATTCGCATTGTTATTTGAAAGATGCCGCTCCTAACGGGCGGAGGCTTAAAATGCACTTGGCGACTACAAAGATTTGGCTTCTAGCGGAGCCGCAGAACAGCCATAGCATAGCTAATGTAATTTGTGTAGAACGGTGTTGCTCCGTTAGGAGCAACATCTTAAATGTCTTTTGCGATAGCAATAAATAAAAGTAGAAGAAGAAAATGGTTAGTATTAAAAGGGTAATACTGTTTGCGTGTATGTGCTTCCCCCTTTTGGGGGCGGGCGAACTCTTTGCTCAACGTACAATTAGCGGAAAAATAACCGATAAGGAAACCCATCGTCCGCTGGACGGCGCTTCAGCGTTGCTGTTTATAGCAGGACAAAAAACAGCATCGGCTTTTGCCGTTACCGATGCTAATGGCGACTATACGTTAAAGTTGAGGTCGCAGTTTGGTGATTCATTACAGGTTGAGGTATCAATGTTGGGCTATGCAAAAGAGATTATCAGCGTAAACAATGGAAGTCGTCGGTTGGATGTTGAGATGGTGCCTCAATCCTCAAATTTGAAGGAGGTTGTGGTAAGAGCCAATAAGCTATGGCAGGAGCGGGATACGTTGAACTACAATGTTGCTCTTTTTAAAACTCCGCAAGACCGTGTGATTGGAGATGTTCTCAAAAAATTACCGGGGATTGATGTGTCGCAAAACGGCGCTATTTCCTATAATGGAAAACCGATTAGCAATTTTTATGTAGAAGGGTCGGATTTACTGGGGGGTAAGTATGGATTGGCAACCAAAAATATTCCGGCTGATGCGGTGAAGAAGGTGCAGGTGCTGGAAAACCACCAAGCGATAAAGGCGCTGGAAAAATCGGATTTTTCCGACCAAGCAGCTATTAATTTGGTGCTGAAAGACGGGGCCAAATCTCGCTGGCTGGGGAAGATAGACGCAGGCTTTGGCGCTTCTCCTTTTCTGTGGGATGGCCGTGTTATGGGTATGCGAGTGGGACGCGGTATGCAAAGTATGAACGTATATAAGACAAATAATATCGGTAATAACGTAACCGACGAGCTGATTTCTCATACATTCGATATTATCAACTTTTCTAATGAAAATAATGCCGACCAAGCCGATTGGCTATCGGTGATAATGCCGGCAGCGCCACCTGTAAGCGAGAATAGATACTTATTCAACCAATCACATTTGTTGAGCACAAACAATCTTTGGAAATTGAATGATGATTACCAGCTGCGTGCTAACGTGAGCTATGTGAATAACCAACATGACTTCGATACAGAGGCTCGTACGGTTTACTATTTGGAGGCTGATAGTACGCTGACTATTTCGGAATTGCAGAAGAGTAACCGAAAGCAACATCAGCTGGAGGGGGCGTTTACGTTTACAGCTAATTCTCCCAGCTACTATTTGCAGAATAGCTTAAAGCTTCGCGGACGTTGGAACGAAACGAATGCTAACACATGGAGTGGCGTTAACACTATCGGGCAGCAGCTGAATACGCCGAACCACCTTTTTTCTAACGATTTTCAGTGGATAAAGAACAAGGGATTAAATACATTTCAGGTTTCATCGTTTAATAGCTATTCATTGTTGCCGCAAGAGCTATTGATTAGCGGAGTAGATTGGATGAACCTTGGAGGCTTGTCTGCTATTACAACTGATGGGAACCTTTGTCAGAACCTGCATTCAACCTCTTTCTTTTCCAATAGCTACGCCACATTCAAAACGAAGAAAAATAGCTGGAGGCTGGAGCTTAAAACCGGATTTCAGGCACAGGTTCAACATGTCGATTCTGAAATACGCCCTGTTGATTCTCAGGGTGGAGTGGTTGTTCCCGATAGCCTGAAAAATGATTTTGGGTTGGAGAAATACGTTTACTCTTTGCAGCCATTGCTGGGCTATCAGAATAGTAAGCTAAGGTTATCGTTAACTCTTCCGGTAAACTTTACAACGATAAACAGCGAGTACTTCACGATTTTTAATCCGTCGTTTTCGTTCAACTATGATGTTACGGCTTACTGGAATATTATGGGTAGCGCCAGATATAGCAGCAGCTTCGGAGACATTCGGAGTATCATACCGAACTATATTTTATACAACTATCGCAGCATAGAACGTAATCCGAATGATTTGTTAGAGCAGGTAAGGCAAAGCTATACGTTGAATATTACCTATAGGAATCCTATAACAGCGTTTTTTGCTGCTTTTGCGGGTAGCTATATGAGGGGTGTTTCTAACTTACTATACAACCGTAGCTTTCATGGTATTTTGAGCGAACGTACAGCAGTTAAGCAAGATAATGATCGGCAGACATGGACCCTTACAGGGAAGGTGAGTAAAACGGTAGATAGCTGGAATACCACCTTTTGGCTGGATGCCGGCTATAGCTATACTACCGCTGAGCAGTTAAGTCAACACCAGTGGACTCGTTTTGCCAGCGAGACGTTTAGCCTACGCCCTAAGGTAGTGGTAAAGCCCGCTTACTGGACTAATGTGGAGTATGAAGCATCATTCGCTCGTTCGCAGCTAAAGATTTTGGAACCGCAAACATCGCAAAGCGCCCCGATACTATCCATGTCCCATTTTCTTACATGGAGTTTCAACTTTATCAAGAAGTTACAGGCCTATGTGCATGGCGAGTACTACTATAATCACGCCGCTAACACCTCATACCCTGCGGTATTCTTTGTTGATGCCGGAGTGAGCTATACATGGAAACAGTTCGAGTTTTCTGTTGATTGCCGGAATATTCTCAACAACAAACGTTACGAGTATTCGGTGCTGGGCACGCTAAGCGAATCATTCAGCGCTTATAAGTTACGACCAATGTCGGTGATGGCTAAAGTGTCGTGGGCATTTTAGGATTCGGAAAGGCTCAGCTTATACCCGTGCCCCTTAATGGTAACAATTTGCACAAACGAGTCTTCACTTAAATATTTGCGGAGCCGGGCAATATAAGTGTCTAAGCTGCGAGAGTATATAAATCCGGTGTTTTCCCAGTATTTCTCCAACAATATTTCTCGTTCAACCACTTTGCCTGTATTATCACACAGCTCAAATAAAATGGCATTTTCTTTTTTGTTGAGGGTGATTGTTTTACCAAACCCATTCAGTTCGTTACTGTCGGCATTGAAGCTATACTGCCCTAACCGAAATGTAGAAGATGATTGTGGTACTGTCGGCTTGCTTTGACTTTGCATAGTTTCTATGCGGGTAAGCAAATCACTGGTAAATCCGGCAATGGCTTCCTTCTTTACGTTTTGCCTACGCAGGTATCGCAGCTGGTATGTCAAACATGCTATCATTACTACCGTTAGTAGCAGAGAGATGATAATGATGCCAATCATTCGTCGGAAAACGCCTATTTGCTCAAACTCCAGCTTTGCCTGCAATTCCTCCGTCTCTGAAATGCTGATTACCAAGACATGTGACTTTTTGGTCTGTTGTTGTACTTTGCCGGACATATCGCTTGTGGCCAGCATCTTGTTTGTTTTCGTATTCCATTTTTCAACTACAAAGTTAGCCTGAATGCCACGCTCAAATAGCACTCCGGCAAATAAGTCGGCTAAACAGTGTACGTTGAGAGGGGTGTTCTTCTCTCTCAGCTCATAAAAGGCACGGTTGATAACCGTTTCAAGAGAGCGGCCGTAGCTGTTACGATAAATAAGGGTATCGGGTTTGGGACAGTGGCGAATAATGCGTACCTCCTCATTACCACACTCTTGTACTGTTAGCGAGCTGATGTTTCCGGCATTTACCGGAGGTGTACGGTAAGCTAGCTCTCTTACATAAGCATCCTTAAAGGCTTCGTTTGCTTCGCCTACCAGCTGGTTGTTAATTAGCTGATGGGTATTGTTAAGCCATAGCAGCTGCAACGCAAGCAGCAGTACTACGCTCAAAATCCAAAGGCTGTTAATCCAGCCGAAACGGGGGCGTTTTTCTGATGAAGACATGTTCAAATGTAGCTAGTTAGTACGAATAAAATATGTTTTTGACATAAAAACTACCATTTTTTGACATTGAAGGGTGGATTTAAAACAAAAGCGACCATCATTTGACTTTGAAAATTTGTAGGGCACTTGCCCCTGCCTCTACCTTTGCCCCGAACCTTTTAAAACTAAAAAAGATGAAAAAATTAATTCTATTCGTAAGCTTTTTATCCGCTATGGGGCTAACCGTTTTTGCCCAACAACAAGCCCAAACTTCTGCCATTGCTTTTGATAAGGTAGTGCATGATTTTGGTAATATTGAGCTGAAAGCGGGTGCTCAAAGTTTCACCTTTGAGTTTACCAATAGCGGAAAAGAACCTATTATTATTCAAAATGTCGGGACATCCTGTGGATGTGCAACACCGGGCTGGACTAAAAAACCTGTACTTCCCGGCGTTCGCGGTTATGTAAAGGCTACTTTTACTCCATCGGCTGTTACACCCTTTGATAAGAGCCTGACGGTGTACATTAACGACTCACCCACGCCCATTACATTGCGTATTAAGGGTACGGTGGTTGAGAGTTCCGGCGGAGGGAAATAGGAGAGTATTGGGTTATAAAGAGCACGTCATTGCGAGCGAAGCGAAGCAATCTCTTCAAATTAAGCAGATTGGTTGGCAAAAACACTTTGTAACCGAGTTTGCAAATTCGGCGAAGCCAATGGTGTGCTTGCAATATTTTGGAATCGGATATATAGCTCATTGCTACTTTACCCCCAACTCCCTAAAGGAGGCTTTGGCGCTGTACAAACAATTTTCGGAAGTTCAATTTTGCAGTAGTGCGGTTCCTCCTTTAGGGGGCTAATGGGTACAATTGTCGGTATGGAGTGATAAATTGAAAACTAAAAAATGTATGAAGTCAAAAATTATTGTTGGAGCAGTTTTTTTACTACTCGTTATCGCCTGTAAGCATACTTCTTCTCAACAGGCACAGAACCTGACTATTCAGGTAGATAGCTTGTTGTTAACTCCGGAAAGATATGTGGGTAAGGAGGTGAGTATAGAGGGAACTGTCGTTCATGTTTGTCCGGTAAACGGTTTGAAGATGAAGCTGCGTGGAGATACCGGCGGTTTTGTAAAAGTGGTTTTCGGTAGCGGTTTCGAGCGATTTGATAAATCGCTCAACCATAAAAGGGTAAAGGTTATAGGGCATGTAACGGTTACATATACTACGTTAGCGTATGTTGATAGTATTGTGCAACAAAAAACTATTCTATGCCACATTGATAATACGCCTTGCAACGACAGCCCGTGGATTGCAGAGAGGAAAAAAGAAAATGTTGCAGAACAATTATCGAAGGAGCAAACCGATAAGTTGTATCAGCTAATGGATGGAACAAATAAAAAACGGGTGGCAGTTGTTACAATGGAAGCAAGTGAGGTGAAAGAATTAGATTAGCTGTAAGTAGAATAATGCAAGTTCTCCATTCTATGCAGAACTTCTTCCTGCACAAAATGGAGAACTTGTTTATTCTAGTAAAAGTACTATTTACCTGACGTATGTACTTGCACTTGCGGGAAGGGAAAGCTGAGCCCTTGCGCAGGGAAAGCGGCATACACCTTTTCATTTAAGCTGAACTGAACGTCGAAGAGGTCTGATGCATTAGTCCATATACGAACACTAACATGTACAGCGCTATCGGCCAATGATGAAAGAACAATCATTGGTGCAGGCTCGGTATGTATTCGTTTATCCTCGTTAATTAGCCGGGTAAGAATTTCTCTTGCACGTTCTACATTATCGCCGTATGCAATGTTGTAGGTTAAATCCAATCGGCGTGTTCCGGTACGGGTGTAGTTTACAATAGAGCCATTGGCAAGTCCGCCGTTGGGAATAAAAATACACTTGTTATCTGCCGTTTTAATCATGGTAGTAAACATCAATATCTCGCTAACTGTTCCGGTGAAGCCTTGCGCTTCAATAACGTCACCTACCTTAAACGGCTTAAGAAATAGGATTACCATTCCGCCTGCAAAGTTCTGAAAAGTGCCGGATAGCGCCATACCAATAGCCAAAGATGCAGCACCCATAATGGCTACAATAGAAGTCATCTCAATACCAACGCTGGCAATTGCAACCAGTATAACTAGTATTTTGCAGATAACGTTTACAAATGAAGATAAAAATGTGGTAAGAGAGGCGTCAATGTCTTTTTTCATGAGCACCTTTTTCATTCCCTTGCTTACTTTTTTTACTACCCAAAAGCCAACAATAAGGATGGCAATTGCGCCAAGTAGCTTAAGCCCATATTGGATACCCAGCTGAATGTACTGTTCCATAGTTTTTGTAATGGTTTTTGATTTTTACAGATGAAAATAGAAACATGTATTACAGCACAAATGTAGTATTTTGGGCTTTTACTAAAAAATAATTACCGATACCGGAATTTATTATATTGTATATGAAATCATTACCCTTGTTTCGAAGGTTTTCGAGTCAACATCATCGAAATAGTCGTAGTGGGTATGGCGAAAGTAGAAGTAGGGAGCAAGACTCATCTTAAGTTTTGGGATTAGGCTTACGTCTATACGAAAGCTGATGAGGTTAAATAGAATGTTTCCCTTATTGCCTTGCGCATTAAGATATTTAATATCCGTATCGGGAGGAATGGGGTTGGGCTCGTTGGGGTACCCCTTCCACGTGTATAGGTGGTATTGCTCAAAGTTGAGGTAAGCAGCTATCGTCTTGCGAAGCTCGAACAATGAACGGAGCTTTAGGCTGTATCCGCTACCCATGTTGTAATCGCGATCGTTTACGGTAAAGTAGTCGGTTAGCGTTCCACCCATCAAAATGGCACTGGCAAACAGGCTGCATGAAATATTGAGCTTACCATTTACCGGAGGGAACTTGTATATCGCGCCACCTCCTATCGCTGCTGATTGAGCCAGTTCAAACGGAACGGTAGTTGTTCCTTTTAGCGGGGTGCTTTGGTAGAAATCATAATGCTGAAAAATGCCCACAGTCATGTCATGTCCGGCTGCAGGACTAAGTGTTTTTCCCCATAGTATGCCCAAGGCATTTATGGAGCCGATACCGGGTTGGTCTCCGCCTATGTTGAGCATCATATCTACCGTAAAGTATTCGAAAGGCTTGTAGCTGTCGTTGTAGAACGGATCTCCATATCTCATCCCCAGCTCTAGAATCATTCCGTTATAGCTGTTGTTGGGCTCTTCATCTTCAGCCATGTGCCGCCAGCCTAAATTGGCATTGAGAATGAAGGGGAGTCGTTCGTTATCATACGTGTTAGAGGGATAGCCTTTCCACATTTCTCCTCTTGTAAGCCGGTTAAATGCGTTTATAGGAGAAAGCACTGCGCTTACTACTTCACGGGCAACCCGCTCTGTCCCTCGTTTTGAGTTGTCCAGTATTAGCGAAGAACTACGGAAGGCCACCTCTCCCAGCGCTATACCGCCTATTGTGGTTGAGAATACATCGTTGATTGATGCCGGTTCGTTTTCCATAAAAAACTCCCACATGAGGCTTCCTCCAAGAACATAAGGAGTTGATGCCCAAAAATTCAACCCATTGGAACGGGCGGCGTTAAAGTACAAGCTTCCATGGTAGGGATGCCATAGCAAATTTGTAGAGAAGCTGTCGTTATCCCAAACAAAGCCGGTTTTGAAGTTTTGCTTTATCGTACTGCCATTTATCACTGCATAGTCGTCTTGCAGCACAAAACGGTCAAACGCATTAACCCCAAGGTTTAACAGCACAACCTCGGCTGCAGCGAAGTATGGTCGCTTTTTTACGTGAAATTGCTGTGTAGGAGATACAGATAGCGTATCGGCTATTCCGGTGGAAGAATGAATGATTTGTCCTATTACCTGCTGTGAGGATATAAGCAGGAAAAGTAATACAAAAATTGGAATGATTCGGTTCATTAGTGGCTGGGTGTTTTTATAAAAACACTTCAACCGTTTAACTGTTCACTAATAGTGTGAAATTTATCCGGCCCAACCTTCACGGTCAAGGCTTCGGTATTGAATAGCTTCCGCCAGATGATGGGGTTGAATATTTTGTGAGCTGTCCAAATCGGCAATAGTTCGTGATACTTTCAAAATTCGGTCATAGGCACGAGCCGATAGGTTAAGCTGTTGCATGGCTTCCTTTAACAGTAGCTGTCCTTCGTTGTCGAGTACACAGTAAGCCCTTAGCTGGCGCGAAGACATCATAGCGTTGCAATACACATTTTTTTCGGCTATAAAGCGCTCTTCTTGAACTGCTCGTGCCGTTACAACTCGTTGTCTTACTGTTTCACTTGACTCTGCACGTTGCAGCTCCGACAGCTTATCGTATGATACGGGAATGACGTCAATATGAATGTCGATGCGGTCGAGTAGGGGGCCGGAAATGCGGCTCATGTACTTTTGTACAATGCCCGGTGCACAAACACATTCCTTGTCTGGGTGCGTGTAATACCCGCAGGGGCAGGGGTTCATAGAGGCTACCAGCATAAAGTTGGCAGGATACTCTACTGAGAATTTAGCGCGGGAGATGGTGCTTTTCCGCTCCTCCAGCGGTTGACGCATAACTTCGAGGGCTGTTCTTTTAAACTCCGGCAGCTCATCCAAAAATAGTACACCGTTATGGGCCAGCGATATTTCCCCGGGTTGAGGGTATGTCCCCCCACCAACCAGCGCAACATCTGAAATGGTGTGATGCGGCGAGCGGAACGGGCGGGTAGTCATAAGTCCCGTATTGTGGCTTACCTTTCCGGCAACGGAGTGAATCTTGGTAGTTTCCAACGCTTCGCGAAGTGTAAGAGGTGGAATAACGCCCGGCAGACATTTAGCCAGCATGGTTTTTCCCGAGCCCGGAGGGCCTATCATAATTACGTTGTGTCCGCCTGCTGCTGCAATTTCCAATGCCCGCTTTACGTTTTCTTGTCCCTTTACATCAGAAAAATCTATATCGTAGCTATTGGATGACGCGATGAACTCTTCACGCGTATTTATCTTCAACGGTTGTAGATCTTTCTCTCCTTTGAAAAAATCTACCACATCGCTCAGCTGTTCAACACCATATACCTCCAGAGTATCCACTACTGCTGCTTCTCGGGCATTTTCTTTTGGAAGTATAAATCCTTTAAACCCTTCACTTCTGGCCTGAATGGCTATGGGCAGAGCGCCTTTGATGGGGCGCAGCTGTCCGTCGAGCGATAGCTCTCCCATAATGACGTAATCTTTCAAATCGCGGGTTGGTAGCAGCTGTTCCGATGCAGCCAAAATACCCATTGCCAGAGGTAAATCATAAGCAGAGCCCTCCTTCCGTATGTCGGCGGGAGCCATGTTGATAACAACCTTCCTTCCGGGCATACGATATCCTATAGCTTCCAAAGCGGTGGCTATACGCTGCTGGCTTTCTTTAACAGCATTATCAGGTAAGCCTACCAAAAAAAAGTTGACCCCTTGTGATACGCTAACTTCTATGGTAATGGTGGTAGCGTTGATTCCGTAAAGGGCGCTACCATAGGTTTTAATGAGCATTTTCTGTAATTTTTGCGAAGTCGAAAGTATTGAAAATTAACAAAGCAAGCAAAATATTTCATAGACTTATGCTATCTCTCTTTATTTTAACTATATTCGCAATCTCAAAAATCATAAACCCTGTTTGATATAAACTATTTAAAATCAAATAAATGGCTACTTTAGAAAAGATTAGAACCCGAGCGGGAGTGTTTATCTCAATCATCATTGGTATTGCGCTGCTGTCGTTTCTTGTTAATCCTCAGGATATTATAAACTATTTACACTCGTCAAATAACAGTCTTGGTGAGATGAACGGGAAGAAGATCGACCCTCAAAAATTTCAAGAGCTGGAGAACTACTATTCTCATATCTACCAGCTGCGTACAAGACAAGCTACGTTGAGTGAGCAAGCTCAGGAGGAAGTAAGAAACGAAACGTGGAATGAGCTACTTCGTCGAAATGTGTTTGATGAACAATTTGAGGAAGTAGGTCTAGGCGTATCAGAAGCAGAGTTGAGAGATTTAGGTGCAGGACAAAACCTTTCGCCCATTGTTAAGCAAGCCTTTACAAATCCCCAAACAGGCGAGGTGGATTGGGAATCTCTAAATAACTTTTGGAAGAATGCCAGCCAGGATTCTGAGCAAAGACAAGTGCAGCAAGAGCTGATTGTTTACCTTGAAGACCAAATCAAGAGCAACAGCCTTATGACAAAGTATATAGCATTGATTAATAAAGCAAGCTATGTAAACTCGCTTCAGGTGAAGCATGCTGTTGCATCTGCTGCTAACAGCGTTGAGTTTAACTACATTGCTGAACGGTTTATGGGAGGCGCTGAGGCTGACAGCTTGTATCGTATTAAAATATCTGAAGCAAAAGATTATTATGCCAAGCATAAAAAGCGTTACGAACAAGAAGAGTCAAGAGATATAGAGTTTGTAAGTTTTCCTGTAATAGCAACAGAGGAGGATGATGCGAATGCAAAAAGCTCATTAGAAAAGTTAGTTCCCGATTTTACTGCATCAACAGATTTGGTATCGTTTGTGCGGTTGAATGCTAACGGAAAAAATAGCGATATGTCTTTTTACAAACGGGGTGAACTATCTTCGGTTTTAGACAGCTTTGCATTTAGCGCAGGAAGACAGGATGTACTACCTCCCACACGTGACGGCAATGTGTATAAGATTGCCCGTATAAATGATGTTCGTATGCTTCCTGATTCGGTGAGAATTCGGAACATACTGATTCCTATTACAAGTACACCTGAAGCCGCAAAAAAAGTGGCAGATAGCGTTCAAAAGGTATTGCAACATAGTGATAGCTGGAGTACATTGGCCATGCAATATCCGGTGGATAATGAATCGGCAGTAAATGGCGGCGATGCAGGATGGTTTAGACAAGCCGATTTGCCTCCTCACATGGTGGATTCTTGCTTTATGCAACCGGCGGGAAAGATAATGATATTGCCATCACAAAGTGGATATTTTGTTTTCCAAGTAAGTGCAAGAACCAAAGATGTAATGAAAGTGCAGCTTGCTGTTATACAAAAAGAAATTACAGCAGGTAAAAAAACGTATGATGCGGCATACAATAAGGCTAGTCAGCTAGCATCGCAAGCACAAAACGGTTATGAAGCGTTTAAGAAGGCAACAGAAGAAAGCGGCTATGTAAAGCAGCTGGCTCCAAAAATTGTTCGCTCAAGCAAGAATGTACTATCGTTAACTAATGCTCGCTTACTGGTTAACTGGGCTTATGAGGATAAAGTGGAGAAGGGTGCTGTATCAGGTGTTATTACACTGGAAAACCAATACTTTATTGTTGCGGCAGTTACTGAAGTAAGAGAAAATGGAATAGCCCCATTTGACCAGGTGAAAGATCAGATTGGAGAAGAGCTGAGAAAAGAAAAACAGGGAGAGGCGCTTGCCGCAAAAATGAAAGAAGCAGCGGCTAACGCAGGTGGAAATATTCAGACTGTTGCAGAGAAGTTAAGCTTAACAGTACAGTCGGTAGTTGATCCGGTTACATTTAATTCTCCATATATTCCCGGCTTAGGTGTAGAGCCTAAAGTTGTTGCTACAGCTACGCTTGCTGAGATGAATAAGCTATCTGAACCTGTGATTGGAAATAGCGCTACATACATGCTTGTTGTAACCAATAAAAGAACGGACGAAGGCTATACTCCTGAAATGGCAAAAAGCCACGTAGAGCAAATGCAAATGATGCACCAGGGAGATTTTTATAACGTGCTAATAAAGACTGCGAAGGTAAAAGATTTGAGAAAGTTCTAGCACCATAGCGATTGCTGATTTTATTAGGGCTTCCAATCGGAAGCCCTTTTTTATGGGCCTATAGCCATAGGCCGGTTTTTCTGGGTTAGCATTGCTTGATTTAGCCCTCTTAAAAAATACCGAGACACGTGTATCCTTCTACACACTATTACAAGCAACCCCCACGGGGTTAAACAATAATAACCCCGTATGCAATGCGGGGTAGTTAGACTGAAGCTAAAATTGCGCCTGCTTGTGCCGTGGGTTTTACCCACGGTTATTTATATTCAGCCTTCTTCGGGGCTGTGATACTTCAATGCTGTTGTTATATTGTCAGAAAGGATTTTCCGTTTATTCTTCTCATGGGGTAAGAATTACTACCTCATAAAACTTTCAGAGGTGCTGTAAGGTAAAAGCGGCTGTACTTAATCAGTACAACCGCTTTATGGATATTCTATATGTTAGTATTATTTTTTCTTTTGTACTATGCTTGGCTTGGCTTTCAAAGAAAAGTACAGGATAATTGCTCCCAGCAAAATAAACGGAATGCTTAGCCATTGCCCCATATCAAGGACCATGTGCTGTTCAAATGCTTCCTGAGGCTGCTTAACAAACTCAATAAGAAAGCGAGCGGTAAACAACAAAATCAAGAATATACCGAAAAGTACGCCCGGCTTTAATGTAGTCCGCTTTCTATTGTAAAGCCACAGCAGTAAAACAAATATGAATAGGTAAGATAGCGCTTCGTAAATTTGTGTTGGGTGCTTGGGTACAACTTCTCCCGCACGTTGAAAAATGAAACCCCATGGAAGGCTTGTTTCATTTCCGTAAACTTCCGAATTCATTAGGTTGCCCATACGTACAAAAAACCCCGATATGGCAACCGCTATACCTATTCTATCAAGTAGCCATGCAAAGCTGATTTTGTGCTTACGATGAAATAGGAAAAGTGCAAGAAAAATCCCAATAGCTGCACCATGGCTGGCCAACCCTTGATATCCGATAAATTTTCCGTCGGAAAAAGGTAAAATAATTTCGAGCGGATGTTTTATATAGTAGCTGAATTCATAGAATAAGCAATGCCCAAACCTTGCTCCTATAATAGTAGCAGGGATTACATAGTAGTAGGTAAGCTTATCCAGCAGCTCCGGTTTAAGCATGGAATCTTTGAAAAAGCGCCTGAATAGCATGTAGCTGATTGCAAAAGCAATAATGAAGAAAAGGCTATAGTAGCGAATTCCGATGGACCCAATTGAAAAAATAACAGGGTCAACGTTCCAGTTAACGAATAGCAGGTTCATGAGCATATTTTTGTTTCTTGAACCAAAAGTAGTAAAAAATCAATATAGCCTTCAATTGGCGTTTGGAAAATTCGTTAAGGGCGACACTCCAACCCATTTTGTATTAAATAAATGAGAAAATCATCAAAAGGTCTGCGCCGAAATGGTTATTTTTGTAATTCAAAAACGTGTACCTTTAGCTGCCTTAAATAAACTACTGTGATTAACATATACTCTGATTTCTCCATATCCGTAATTGAGCTGGTCTTGGTGCTATTGCTCTTTGTATCTTTTCTTATCCAGCAGCTATACGTGTGGAATATTTACGGACGCGTGGCGTTTTATAAGCGTAAAAAAACCTTTGTAGCCGCCGATAAAAAGGAAGGCGTATCAATAATCATTTGTGCCCGTAACGAGCTTGATGCGCTGCAAAGAAACCTCCCTGCATTTTTGGAGCAAGACTATCCTGAATTTGAAGTTATACTTGTGAACGATTGCTCGGAGGATGATTCGGAGTCGTTGCTTGGATTGATGAAGGTTCAATATCCAAAGCTTGAGGTTCGGAATATTGTGAAAGATACCAAGTTTACCCATGGTAAAACAATGGCTATCGGGGTAGGCATTAAAGCAGCCAAGTACGAATGGTTGCTGTTTAGTGATATAGACTGTGTGCCTATCAATAACCGTTGGTTAGCCACCATGCAGGAAAATTTTGTTTCGACTTCTTCTGTAGTGTTAGGATATGCAGGTTACCCAAAGGCCGGTAAGCTTGTTCGCTCTAACCTATTTTTTAGCTCGCTGCACTATTTGGGATTTGCATTGAGAAAGCGCCCGTATATGGCTGATGGAAAGAATTACGCTTATCGTCGCAAGCTGTTTTTTGATGCAAAAGGCTTTGACATTCGGGCAACAGGCGAGCTGCAGGAAATTATTTTTACCGGGAAGATTGCCAATAAAACAAATACTCAGGTAGAGCTTAGCCATAGTGCAATAGTTCGTTCTGATTTTACTTTGCCTATGCTGCAATGGAAACAGCATAAACGGGTGGAGCGCGCTTCTTTTCATTTTTATGGCAGTAAAAAGCGCCATCCTGCATTTTGGGACGAATTTTCAATTGTGCTATTTTTAGCGGCTGCTGTAGCGCTGGCATTTCATGGATTGATAATGTTACTGGTTGCCGCATCATTCTTTGTTTTGCAGCAAGCAACACTAGCCTTCGTTCTTTCTAAGGCTTGTAGAAAGCTACAAGAAAAGAGGCTTGTAGGTATGCTGTTATGCTATCGCTTTATTGCTCCGCTTGTAAGCTTTCTATTGAGTATTCGAAGAGGGCGATAATTAGTAGCATCTCAACATTTCTTTTATGTACACGTTGAATAAGTATGGATGCTGAACAAAAGGAAGACCGCATGTTGGCCCAAAAGGCTAGGAAGGGAGATGAGCAGGCTTATGCAAAGCTTTTCAACCGATACAAGGATACATTGTACTATCTTATCTATAAGATGGTACATAGTAAGAGTGATGCAGAAGACCTTACCGCCGAAGTTTTTGATAAGGCACACCAGAACCTCGCTTCATACAACCCGCAGTATGCTTTTAGTACGTGGCTGTTCAGCATTGCTAACCACCATGCTATTGATTTTATTCGTAAACGGCATACAAAGCTATCCATTACTACAAGTGGTGGTGGAGACAACGGCGATATAAAAATAGCTGAAGAGGCCATACAATCATCAGAGCCTAATCCGGAAGAGACTTTAATTTTTGACCAGCAAATGACGCAGGTGCAGGGCTTACTGCAAAAGCTGGAGCCTCACTATAGGCAAATGCTGGAGTTGCGGTACTTTAAAGGTTATGCCTACTGGGAGATTGCCGAAGAGTTGAAGATGCCCATAGGTACCGTGAAAACGCAGCTGTTTAGAGCAAAGAACCAGTTTGGTAAGCTGGCAAGGCAGTATTTTACAGAAAGTTTTGCTTTTTAATTGAAACGAATTTTATTAATGGAAGAGCTACTTCGATATTTTCCCCATTTAACTGGTGAGCAACAAGAGCACTTTACCAAGCTTGATGAACTATACGGGTATTGGAACGCCCGTATCAACCTTATATCCCGTAAAGATATTGAGCAGCTATACCTGCATCATATACTGCACTCGCTGGCAATAGCGAAGGTTATTACGTTTAAGGAAGGAACGCATATTCTTGATGTTGGTACGGGTGGCGGGTTCCCGGGCATACCGTTGGCCATTATGTTTCCCGATAGCCAGTTTCATCTAGTTGATTCGATAGGTAAAAAGGTTATGGTAGTTAACGCTGTGGCCGAAGCGTTGGGCTTGAGTAACGTTAAGGCAGAGCAGAAGCGGGCAGAGGAGCTAAAAGAAAAATTTGATTTTGTGGTGAGCCGCGCTGTTACCGATTTACCCACCTTTGTAGGATGGGTGTGGGGGAAAATTACACCTAACGGGAAAAACGCTTTACCTAACGGCATTCTTTACCTCAAGGGCGGAGATTTAAAAGAAGAAATTAAGGCAACAAAAATTCCACCAAAGCAGGTGGAGTTGTACGATATAACCACTTTTTTTAAGGAAGAGTTTTTTGAAACGAAGAAGCTGGTATATATCCAGCGGTAAGGGGTAAACCCCAATTCTATCCCAAGAAGTCAATACCCCTTTCTTTAATATCCTTTATTCGTAGCTGGATGTTGGCAACGCCTCGGTAGTAATTTTCGGCAATAGAGTAGCAAATGTCGAAGGGGTTACCTCCTTGTATGTACTCAATATTTTCTGATTTGTGAAATGCAATGGCCGGAATAGGGCGATAGGGAGCATCTTCTTGAATGAGTTCTAGGCGAAGGTGTTCACCATCAGACCCAACTGCGCGACTGTTCCCGTTATCATATACATTTTCCGTTAAAAATACAGGCGACATGTTGCCTGGTCCAAAAGGCTGGAATTGTTTGAGAATACGGAAAAACTTTGGCGTAATTTGTTTGAAGTCCAGCTTAGCGTGGATATCAACCTGCGGAGTCATCAGCTCATTATCAATGTTGTTCGCCACAAACTCTTCAAAGCGTTGTTTGAAAATAGGAAATACTTCCTCCTTCATGGTAAGTCCGGCAGCGTACATGTGACCGCCAAACGTTTCAAGCAAATCAGAGCAGGTTTCAATAGCTTGGTATAAATCAAAGCCGGGAATGCTACGAGCAGAACCGGTAACAAATCCGTTCGACTGGGTAAGTACTATGGTAGGACGGTAAAACGATTCTATCAGTCGTGATGCAACTATACCCACCACACCTTTATGCCAGTTGGGGTTGTATAGTACGGTTGCCTTTTTGCTTTCCATTGCTTTGTCATTTTGCACCATTGCAATGGCTTCTTGCGTAATAATACGGTCAACGCTTTTACGATCGTTGTTTACTGAGTTTATAAGGGCTGCTACTTCCATTGCAACCTCATCGGTTTCGGCAGTAAGCAAATCAACCGCTGTTTTCCCCGACTCCATACGTCCGGCTGCGTTGATGCGAGGCCCTATTTTAAATACAATGTCATCGAGGGCGATAGGATGGTTCTCTAACCCCGATATTTTTACGATATGCTTTAATCCCTTGCGCGGATTAGTGTTTAGCCGCCGTAGTCCGTAGAATGCCATAATGCGGTTCTCTCCCGTTACCGGAACTATATCAGCGGCAATACTTACAGCCACTAAGTCAAGGTAAGCTTCCAAATCTTCAAATGGCAAGTTATGTACTTTGCTGTATGCCTGAATGAGCTTGAATCCTACACCTGCGCCCGATAGCTCTGAGGCAGGGTAATTGCAGTCAGGACGCATAGGGTCGAGTACAGCCACCGCTTCCGGAATACTGTCCCCGGGTAAATGGTGGTCGCACACAATGAAATCAATACCCAGCGTTTTAGCGTAGTGTATTTTTTCATTCGCTTTAATTCCACAATCCAACACAATAACAAGTGTTATCCCGTTTGTGTGAGCGTGCTCTATACCTTGGTTTGAAATGCCATAACCTTCACTGTAACGATCGGGTATATAGTAAGTAACATTGGAAGATAGCTTACTTAAAAACGAATACATTAGCGCTACGGCAGTAGTACCGTCAACATCGTAGTCACCGTAAACCAGTATTTTTTCTTTGTTTTCAATTGCTTTTGTAATTCGTTCAACGGCTTTATCCATATCCTTCATTAAGAAGGGGTCGTGAAGGTTTTCCAGCTGAGGGCGAAAAAAGTGTCGGGCTTCTTCAAATGTATATACGCCACGTTGAACGAGCAAGCTGGATAAAGTAGGGTCTATGTTCAGCTCTTTTGCGAGCTGAGCAACCTTATCGGCTTCTCCCGACGATTGTAATATCCAACTTTTTTCTATGGCCATATAGTGTACGTAGTATCAAAACCATCAAAACGGCTAATGGTTCTGAGGTAAGTGCGCAAAGTTACACTAAATTTGGTGAATAAGCGATGTCTAAAGGAAAGTTGCCCTATGCTAACACCGAAATAAAATGGATAAGTTATTTTATTTGGGGTATTAGTATGAGTTTAAGAGCGTTTGTTCTACGCTTTAAAATAAGTTAAAGTATGGAATTATGAATGGAAGCACGTTCATTTTTTGTTTAGTGCATCCATAATGAGGTATTTCGAACAAATACTCCATAACCATGCTTTGCGACTTAGCTCATAATCGTTGGGATTCCCATTAGGTACAACTTTCGATTTTTCCGGCAAAGAGACAGACGCTTTACCATTCTCCGCAGAGAAAAATGTTGGAGAAAAGTGTAGTGCAAAACCGTTGTAATCTTTGGTAAATAAATCATCCCCGGTTTTGTAGTAAGTAGCGCCGGATAGCGCGAGGTTAAAGATGGTGGGAAAAATATCTTTGTGAGAACCCCATCTTGCCGTATCAATCGTTTTATTTTGTATGTACCGGTCGGGTATGTACATTATAAGGGGCACACCGTATTTCCCGATAAAATCGTCATCGGTAGCTTGTAAAAAGCCTCTGTTATGATGGTCACCTGTGGCTACAACTATTACCCTGTCGGCTAGCGGGCTTTCTCTCACCTTGCGAATAAAATTACCAAGACAGTTGCATGCGTATTGGAAAGTAGTGAGGTTATCATAGGCTAAATTCTTACTAACAAGCAGGCGTTTTTCTACCTCTTCGCTGATGGTGATGTTTTGTACCTTGTAGTTTTTGGGAAGTTCAAAGGGAGTGTGGTTGGTAATCGTCATCCCGTAAATAAACAGCGGCTGTTTTGCAGCTGAAAGGTGATTCCACGCCTGATCAAACATAAACTCGTCAAAGAGCCCCCATTCTTCTTCAACTGCGGTTGGAATGTCATGCGCAATGGTTTCTCTCCCTTCGTAAACATCAAACCCTTGGGCAGGTAAATACACATCAAGATTGCGCCATGCTTTCTTTGCTCCTGTTACAAAGTAGGTTTTGTATCCCGCGTGTTTAAACGGCCATGTAGCCGATGTAGGTAACGGAACACTTGCATAAATAGTTTTCGATATGGGAACGATCGATGTTGCGGTCAGTATGCTTTCCAACGAAAAAATAGTCCCATCGTATGAGGAGAAAAAGTTATCGAAGCGAATGCAATGCGGGAGTTCATCTTTCAAACTCCCAAGTATATCGCAGGTGCTGCTTTGCATGTCCATAACGTTTGTTCCCATTGATTCCATTTGGAACACAACGATATGAGGCGGATTTGCAGCCAGTAGGCTGTCGGTAGGTGTTGTACAGCGTAGAAACGATAAAGGGTCATTTTGCATTTCCGGACTTTCCGGAATACCGGTGTAGGCCGATACCATTTGTGCAGCCGAGCTGAACCCTTCTTTAGCAAGAAACTTGCTTACATCTACATCTATTTTGTTTTCGCTATAATCTTTTGCCGCATCTTTCAGTGCAAATATACCGTTGAGGGTAAGCGTATTTACAAATTCGTTTTTAGAAAGGTAGGCATCTTCTCTGCGAAGCGGAAACAATCCCAATCTCCCCCTCATGCCAATAAAGCCCAAAGCAAGGATAGTAACAGCAAGTATCAGGTTTCTACGGTAGGTGCTTAGCTTAATAAGAAACCGCCATTGGTATATTTTTTTGACTGTGAACCAGTATAGAAATGATAGCGCAATGAGAAACAGCGTAACACGTATTACCGGATAATCTGTTGTTATTGACTTTAGTACGGCCGTTGTATCATCATCAACCAGCCCAAATACTATAATGCTGTAATGAGTTCCGAAAAAGCGATAGTAATAAAAATCTCCGATTAGTAAGCCCGAAAGTAAAATGAGCGCAATGATAGACCAGATTCTTGCAAGCTTATAAAACGGCTTTGTTTTGAATATAAGCCCGAGAACTGCAAAAAGCACAAGCGGAAAAATTAGATACAGGTTAACCAGTATGTCAAAACGAGTACCTTGTATGAAAGCAACGAACAAATCTTTAGTGTAATCTGAAAGTTCTTGGAAGTTGCCGTAGCTGAGTAAGAATACAATTCGATAAATTGCGGCAACGGCACACATACATATTAAGACCGCTGCAAACCGCAAAAGATGAAGTGTGAAAATGGCTGGTCGGGTTTGGTTCCTCATTCTTGACGAATTGAAGATTCAAAGATATAGAAATTAGGCTAAATGAAACCCTTAACATTATTGATTAAGGAAATTTTGAGATTACTTGAGAATAGGCAAATTGAGAATAAAGACCTATTTTTGCAACTTAATTTCCAGCCGATTGATATTTATTAGGATTAAGTTGTGATTCTTTTTCATTGGGAAGGATACAGCAGGTGGGCGAAATCAATAATGTATAGCATGAAAGTTAGCGGATTTACATTTGTTCGGAACGCAATAAAGTATGACTATCCGGTAGTTGAGTCGATTACGTCGATACTTCCAATAGTTGACGAAATGATAGTTTCCGTTGGTGATTCTTCAGACGATACGCTGGCCTTAATACAATCTATTGATTCACCGAAAATAAAAATTGTTCATTCCGTTTGGGATGATAGCTTACGCGAAGGTGGAAAGGTGCTGGCAGTAGAAACCGATAAGGCTTTTGATGCGGTTGCTGCTGATTCTGATTGGGCATTTTACATTCAGGCTGATGAGGTAGTGCATGAGCAGTACCATGATGCTATTGTGGCTGCAATGAAAAAGTATAAAGACGATAAATCTGTTGAAGGCTTACTATTTAAATACCTGCACTTTTACGGTAGCTATCGCTATGTGGGTGACTCACGCACATACTATAAGAATGAGATTCGTATAGTCCGGAATAATAAGGAAATTCGTTCATATCGTGATGCTCAGGGTTTCCGTAAGCATGATGAGAAGCTTTGGGTAAAACCTATTGATGCTTACATGTATCACTACGGCTGGGTAAAGGATGTTAATACCCAGAAAGAAAAAATAAAAAATAACATACAGATGTACGTTGGGAATGAAAGCGCGGAATTAAACCGACAAACACAACAGGCCGACGCGCTTGACTATGCTCAGATAGATTCGTTGACGCTGTTTAAGGGAACGCATCCCAGAACAATGGCCGAGCGAATGAAACGGTTTAGCTGGGAGTTTGAATTTGACATAAAGAAGAAACACTTCTCATTTAAGGATAGAATACTGTACTGGATAGAAAAGTACACGGGACGGCGATTGTTTGACTACAAAAACTATCGTATCAGATAATTCAGAATAGCAAGAGTAAATAAAACATATAAGGAACGGTAAAAGATGAGCACCATTGAACTTAGCGAACAGGAAGTTTTGCGAAGAGAATCGCTAAAAGCGCTGCGAGATTTAGGTATTGACCCTTATCCGGCGGAGCTATATCCCGTAAACACGAACACGGAAGAGGTAAAAACCGACTTTGACAGCGAAAAAGGAAACTTTCAGGATATATGTATTGCCGGGCGTATAATGACACGTCGTATAATGGGCAACGCATCTTTTTTTGAACTGCAAGACGAGAAAGGTCGCATACAGGTGTACGTAAAGCGTGATGATATTTGCCCTGATGAGGATAAAACGCTATACAATACTGTCTTTAAAAAGTTACTTGATATTGGCGATATTGTCGGCGTTAAGGGCTTTGCATTTATCACGCAAACCGGAGAACTATCAATACACGCAAGAGAGCTGAAGCTATTGAGCAAGTCATTAAAGGTGCTGCCCATTGTGAAGGAAAAAGATGGACAGGTGTTCGATGCGTTTACCGACCCTGAGCAGCGATACCGTCAGCGTTACGTTGACCTTATTGTAAACCCGCAGGTAAAGGATGCGTTTATAAAGCGTACAAAGATTGTAAATACGCTGCGCAATATGTTCAATGAGGATGGTTATCTGGAGGTTGAAACGCCCATTCTGCAACCTATTCCGGGCGGAGCTACCGCACGTCCGTTCATTACCCATCACAATGCGTTGAACGTTCCGCTATACCTTCGTATTGCTAACGAACTGTATCTGAAACGCCTTATTGTTGGCGGGTTTGATGGTGTGTACGAGTTTGCAAAAGATTTTCGCAATGAGGGAATGGACCGTACTCACAACCCCGAATTTACGGTGTTGGAAATATACGTGGCTTACAAGGACTACTTCTGGATGATGGACTACGTGGAAGAAATGATAGAGCGAGTTGCTCTTGCGCTACATGGAAAAACAGAAGTTCAAGTGGGAGAGAACGTAATTAGTTTCCAGCGCCCGTTCCGCCGTATTAGCATGATTGATGCAATTAAGGAATATACGGGTATTGATATTACGGGTATGGGCGAAGAGCAGCTACGTGAGGTATGTAAAAAATTGAATATCGAGGTTGACCCGACAATGGGAGCAGGAAAGTTAATCGATGAAATATTCGGTGAAACATGCGAGCACCACATGATACAGCCTACGTTTATTACCGATTACCCGATAGAAACATCTCCGCTTACCAAGAAGCACCGCTCACAGGCCGGTCTTACCGAGCGTTTTGAACTTATGGTAAATGGCAAGGAGTTGTGTAATGCATACTCGGAGTTGAACGACCCGATTGACCAGCTGGAGCGTTTCCAAGATCAGCTAAAGCTATCGGAAAAGGGTGACGATGAGGCAATGTTTATTGACCAAGATTTTGTTCGTTCGCTGGAGTACGGTATGCCCCCTACATCGGGTATGGGTATTGGTATTGATCGTTTAACGATGTTGATGACGAACTCACCGTCTATTCAGGATGTACTTCTTTTCCCGCAAATGCGACCGGAGAAAAAGGCTGTAAAGGATGATGTTGCGCAATACGAGGCAATAGGCGTTCCAGCCGAATGGGTTCCTGTAATTCAGAAAATGGGACTTGTTACAGTTGAGGCCATGAAAAAGGTTGCGGCGGGTAAACTGTTCAACGATCTTTGCGGTATGAACAAGAAGCATAAGCTGGGACTTCAAAATCCTACCGCCGAAGATGTGAAGAAGTGGGTAGAGTCGTAGAGTTATATTTGTAAGCTTAGCACTACACTAAATATAATGTCCCGACAGATTGAAAATTTGTCGGGACGTTTGTTTTGGAAAGTGTGTAGGTAGAGCCCATTGTTTATGTCCTACGGACAATTTATATACCGGTCATGGCTTGTGTTGAGCGGAATTTGCAATGTTGCTTTGAAAAGGTATCGATAACTTCTCTGTGCAACTCTGTGTTATTTCTTTCTGATTATTATTCCTCAAAAAACAAATCGCTGATAATAGCATCAGAGGTGAGGAATAAGTTGGACGGCATGAGCAGTATATCGTTACTTAAAATCAGCATTTTCGAATCAATAAACCGTTTAGTACGATTGAGTAAATAGGTGTAGTAGGATTCGCTAAATGTTTTTCGGATATACGCTAAATCGGCTCCCCACATAGTGCGTAGCGAAGTTAGCAGGTACTCGTTAAAACGATTGGTTTCATTAGGTTCTTCTATTTCAAAAAAAGGAAGTCCGGCATCTATTCTTTCAATATATGCTTTGTTATTATATACATTCCACCTCCTGTATTCTCTATTATAAGAGTGAGCCGATGGGCCGATACCGATATAGGGCTTCTGTTGCCAGTACGCGGTATTATGAATGCCATACTTTTTATTCTTAGCAAAGTTCGATATTTCGTAATGCTCAAATCCGGCTTCGGCAGTTAGCTGCTTTAGTAGCTGGAACTGCGCCTCGCTCTGCTCTTCCGGAATAGGTTGTAGCCGCCCTTTTTCTAAGCGTTTCCCAAAAACAGTTTTCTTTTCTATCCCTAAATGGTAAGCTGAAATATGAGGAACATCAAGTGATATAGCGGTATCTACGTTATGTTGCCACTCATCAATACTCATGGCAGGTATGCCGTAAATTAAATCTATGGTGATATTAGAGAACCCCGCTTGTTGTGCCAACCGCACGCTTTCTATGGCTTGTGCCGCATTGTGTCGGCGATTCATCCAAGCCAAATCGCGGTCTATGAAGCTTTGAATACCTATGCTTAACCTGTTTACCCCAATTTTTAGAAGTCCTTCAATATAATTGATTGTAAGATCGTCAGGGTTTGCCTCTACCGTAAACTCTACCAAATTATCGGCAGCATAGCATTCTTTTACAGTAGCAACCAGCTGTCCTAACTCTTCGGGAGAATACACGCTTGGCGTACCTCCGCCAATATATAAGGTAGAAATAGGATTAAGCGACATGCTATCCGCTGCCCGCATTCGTAGCTCCTTCTGCAATGCTTGCAGCAGCTGGTCTTTCCGCTCCAGCGAAACGCTGAAGTAGAAATCGCAGTAGTAGCACAGCTGCTTGCAAAAGGGGATATGGATGTATATGCCGGACATTGTTTCGTATCACGATATGCGTAGTGCGCTAATTGATATTGGTATTGAGATATGCGACATGCAATATTCGAAAATTAATATATAAAGTTGGTTATCGTGTGTCGTGATACGCATATCGTGATACAACTATTTCGTGCTCTTATCCACCAAGTAAACAATAGATGAGTATGGAATGCCGCTGTTCGTAGTAAGTCCTATTTCGCAGGTACGGCTGTTAGAATATCCAACCGTTGCACCCGATTGCTCAATAGCAGGATGCAGCTTGCGTAGCGCATAGGTATTTACTTCGGGGAAGGTAAATCCTCTATCGCCGGCAAAGCCACAACAGGCAACCTCCTCGGGCACTACCACATTTTCTACGCATGCGGCCGCTATCTTAGCAATCAGTTCTTGGTTACCCATCTTTATGGTGGTGCAGGTTGAGTGTACCGCTACTGTTTCGTTTAGCTTGCGGAACTTCAATTTATCCATCAAGAACTTGTCGATAAACTCTACAGGTTCATACATATACATGCCCTTTATGGTGTTACGCATACGGTATAGGCAGGGGCTTTGGTCACATAGTACCGGATACTTCCCGTTTTCAGAAACCGCAATTAGCGCCTGCTCCAGCTCCGCCGATTTTTGGTCGGCTTGCTCAGGAAATCCTTTACTTTCCCAAATTGTACCACAGCATAGTTTACCCATGTTCTCAGGGAATATCACCTCGTAGCCTGCACGCTTTAGCAGACCAACCATCACCTCATGCAGCGGATGTTGGTCGGGGTCGCCTTTAGCAGGCCCCATTACCTGATTAATACAGCTGGGGAAGTAAACTACCTTTAGCGGATTGGTAGGATTTATTTGGGGTTGCTGAGGTTTCGATATACCTTTGGGCATTGACGGTGTCCACAGCGGAATGCTGTTGAAAGTGATTGCTCTTGCTGTACGTGCAATGAATCCGAAGATTGTTTTGCCCATTACCATGCGCATAACGTGTACGAACTTCAAGCCTACACGTGCGGTAGAGGTAATACCACCAAAGTGATTGGCCGTACTATGCGCCAGCTTTTTAGCCGTTTTCCCGGCTTCCTGTTCACGAATATCCTGAATCAGCTTGCCGGTATCTATCTTTACAGGGCAGGTTGTAGCGCACAACCCGTCTTTGGCGCAGGTTTGATTGCCCAGGTAGCGGAAGCCTTTTTTCAGCTCACGCACCATGTCCGGATTCTCGCCCGACAGCTCAAGGCGACTGATCTCTCGTTGTGCAACAATGCGCTGACGTGCCGATAGGCTAAAGCCTGCGGTAAGGCAGCTAACCTCACAAAATCCGCATTCAATACACTTATCCACCTTGTCGTTGGTAGGTGTAAGCGCTTTCAGGTTCTTGATGTGTCCGCGAGGGTCGTTGCTGAAAATTACATCGCGGTTTAGCAAATTCTTGGGGTCTAGCAGATTTTTCACGGCCTGCATAACGCCAAAAGCCTTCTCGCCCCACTCGTACTTAACGAAAGGAGCAACGTTGCGTCCTGTACCGTGTTCCGCTTTTAGCGAACCATCGTACTTATCTACTACCAGCTTCACCACATCGTCTATCAAGGCTTCGAAGCGGGCAACTTCCGATGGGTCAGAAAAATTTTGGTTGATAATGAAGTGGAAGTTTCCTTCTATGGCGTGTCCGTAAATTACCGCATCATCGTACTTATGCCTAATTAGCAGCTGCTGCAAGTCGTTAGTGGCTTCGGGAAGCACGTCTAGCGGAAAGCAAACATCTTCAATTAAACATGCCGTACCAATTTGACGCATACCACCCACCGATGGGAATATACCCGAACGGACCGCCCAGTACTTCAAATACTCTTCAGGCTTATCGGTAAACTCAATGGGGCGAACGGTTTTAAAGCTAGCAAGTGCTTGCTTCACTTCGTCAATCTCTTCTTTCAATGTTTTTTCATCAAAGGCATCAACCTCTACCAGTACGGCGGTAGTATGGTCGGGAAAATCTTTGATGTAAGCCGGAATACCGTCATTATTCTCAACGGCCTTCAACGCCAATCGGTCTAACAGCTCGGCGCAGTGTGCTTTGGTATGTCGTATGCCCAACACGGCGCGACTTGCCTCTACTATATTCTCGAAGTAGAGCATAGCGCTAGCCTTATACGGCTTAATGGGTAAGGTTTTCAGTGTAACTTCCGATAGAAATGCCAATGTACCTTCCGAGCCTACCATAAGGTGAAGAAGAATATCGAAGGGGTCTTCGTAATCGGTAAACGAGTTTAGCCCAATACCTGTGGTATTCTTTATCTGATACTTTTTTACAATACGCTCTTTCAGCTCCTTGTCTTCCTCAATTTGCTTCTTTAGCGTTTTTATTCCCTCTATAATGTGGGGGTGGCTTTGCATAAAGGCTTTGCGACTTTCCTTGCTTCCTGTATCAAGCACCGTACCATCGGCAAGCATAATGCGGGCAGCCTCTATGGTTTGGTAGCTGTTCTCGCCTGTACCATTCATACCGCTGGCATTGTTGATAACAATACCGCCAATCAGCGCAGAGCCAACCGATGCGGGGTCTGGCCCCAGCTTGCGTCCGTAGCGTTTCAGCAAAGCGTTTACGCGCTTGCCCACAATGCCGGGCTGTACAATAATGCGCTCAGCACCTTCCTCAATATGGTAGTTTTCCCAACCTTGACCTGTCATTACCAGAATAGAATCGGAAATAGCTTGTCCGGAAAGGCTTGTACCCGCTGCACGGAAGGTGATAGGCAGCTCATACTTACTCGCTAAGCGAACAATGTACTGTACCTCCTGCTCGTTGTACGCCTTTACAATCAGCTTGGGGATAAGACGGTAGAAGCCTGCGTCCGTGCCATAGGTAAGCAAACGCAGAGGGTCTGTGTATATTCGTTTTTTATCAACTTTGGTTTTCAGCTCGTGGTAGAACTGCTCGTAATTCTTAGGTAACATAAGGTTGCGTTTATAGAAGGTCAGGATATTTTGGCAGCATCTTTCCAACAATCGGTATATGAATACTAGAAAACGCTTCATAATAGTTAATACAAAAAGATTTGTTCGGGTATGGGTGGAATAGCGTTTATCTTACAAGCCTCGTCAAAAAAGGTTTGTACGGCTGCTCTTCCGGCTTCTCCCAAATTTACGGTTGCCTCATTAACAAAGTAGGAGATGTGTTTGCTCATCACCTCCTCGTCCATTTCTTGTGCGTAACGACGAACAAATGCAGCGCTCTCTTGCGGGTTCTTTATTGCAAACTCAACGCTACGACGCAGTATGCGGTCAACCTTTTGCTGAACACCAGCAGGTAGGCTTCGCTTAACGGCAATGCAGCCCAGCGGTATGGCTTGCCCTGAATGCTGTTCCCACTTATCGCCCAAATCGGCAATTAGCTGTAAGCCCTTCTTGGCATAGGTAAATCGCCCTTCGTGAATAAGTACTCCGGCATCAACCTCGCCATCCAGAATGGCGCTTTCAATATCAGAAAAAAGATATTCTTTCGTTGTTTTCACACTTGGGAACGCCAGCTGCAGCAGAATGGCAGCGGTAGTATGCTTACCCGGAATGGCAACTTTTATATCGCCCACCTCATCGGGATAAATTTTCTTTTTGCTTACAAGTAAAGGCCCGTTGCCTCGGCCCAGCGCACTACCCGAATTTAGTATCAGATAATCATTGGCAACATAGGCGTAAGCGTGATAGCTGAGCTTGGTAATATCGGCCGTAGCGCTCATGGCCAGCTTATTCAGCTCCTCCACATCGGCCAAATGCAAATCAAACGTCAGCCCTTCTGTATCTATCTTGTTATGCGCAAGAGCATCGAAAACGAAGGTGTCGTTAGGGCAGGTGGATATGCAGAGTGAAAGCTTCATGCTTATGCTATGATTTTAGTTCACAAAGATACAGTTCAGTTTGAAATTTTATTACGAATTAGGTTGTTCTCTAAGTTAATATAACATATAGGTTATAAATAGTGTGAATTATCTTCCTTACTTCCTGCCAAAACCATTTGAGCCACTAGCTAACCCAAGTTGCAAGTTGTGCGTTATTAAATCACGGTCGTCATTGCGAGCGAAGCGAAGCAATCTCTCGAATAGAACAGATTGGTTAGCTTCGCCTCCCTTCGGGTCGGCAAAAAGCGCCTCGCAATCGAGTTTACGAGCTCGGCGAAGCCAATGATGTGCTTTTATTGTAACCGGCAAGTTGAGTTAGCTAGTGATTCTTAGTGAGAAAAATAGAAAAACCGCCTCGAATTTTCGAAGCGGTTTGGGATAGCTGCATATTGGTCAGTCTGTGGTAACTGCTTATTTAGCGTTGACCACACCTTCGTATCTCTCCTTAATAGCCGGAAGGTTGCGATCATTCTTTGCAGTAGCATCATCTAAGGCTTTTTGGACAATTTTCTTGGCTTCTTTTTGCTTCCCTGTTCTACTCAATACTAGGGCATACGCTGACATATTATTTGGTGTCTCCTCTAAGGAAATAGAGTGTTCTGCCAGCTTGAGTGCCAGCTGTTGCTGCTCTTTTGTTTGTGCGCGTGTTGCTATTCCGGCGGCTAAATTGGCCGACCGGAAGGCGCTCAAGCTAAGAAACGCTTCAGAACGTGCAAGATTATACTGGTAGGCAGCGCTGTCTATTTCTCCGGCATTCAGCTGATCTAGTGCGTCTTCCTGTGTCTTACGCGTTGAATCGTTTAAGCGCTCTTTGGTTTGACGAAGTAAAACTTCACCGGCATATTTTGTAGCGTTATTCAAATAACCTACCGTATCTAATGCATTTGCATAGTAGGTTGAGAGTGTTAAGTATAACGGCTCATCCTTACTAACCTTCAACCCATCGAATGCACCGATGTAAACACTTGTTACCTTTTCCGGAATAGCAGAGTTGGGCTTCCCCTTATAGCTGCTAACGGTTCTATCTGCAACGGTCCTCATTCTTGCTTTAAACACATCTCTCATAGACGGGTCTATCGCATCGCGAACGGTTATGAAATTATTGGCGAGAAACGTGTATAGCGGGCTAAAAAAATTTACTGCATTAGAAACAAGAAGCTCAACGTAGGGGGCAGCCAGCCTTTTATCGGTTGGCAGATACTTAAACAGTGTATCTGCCAACTCTACGTTCGATTGCTTATCTATGTACCGTTGTTTCATATATGCAACCAAGAAATCAGGGTCACGATTACCTTTATCATACTCCTGTTTATACTCGTCTAAGGTTTTTTCTATCTTTCCTATTCCTGCTTTTTGAAGAGCAATATCGGCCTCGGCAATAAACTCATAGGCTGCCCTTGAACCGGTGATTTTATAAAAGAGACTGCCATCCGGCTTGATGAATAAAAAGGTAGGGTAGCTACTTACGTTGTATGTTTTAGCCAGCTCCACTCCCTCTCCTTTTTCGGCATCAATTTTATAGCAGATAAATGAATGGTTGTACTTATCGCCTACTTCTTTTTGAGGAAAAATATTCTTAGACATCTGTTTGCAGGGGCCACACCATGAGGTGTATATATCAACAAATATTGGCTTGTTGGTTGCTTTGGACTTGGAAAGCACTTCCGCCCAGCTGCCATGCTCGAATTCTATACCCTGAGCAAAGCCTGATATTGTAAACATTAAAGCAGCAAAAGCCAATATGGTTTTTAGTAATCGTAACATTGTATTGCTTTATATCGATTAACGGTCAACAAATTCGGGTGTATTATTCTGCAAATCGGGCGACTGCCTTAGTACAGCCAACGGAAATGGACAAACATATAAGTATGAGTCCGGCTCAAGGCTATACTCTTTTTGCGTGTTGTTGGGCGATGCCGAATTTGCCGGAATGGTACGTTTATATGTACGTTGGAATTCCGGTTCTGAGTTTAGCCTGCGCATATCCCACCAACGGTTGTAGCCAAGAGGTAGCTCTTTTCTACGTTCTTTTATTACCAAGTTTACTGCGTCAACTTTACTAGCTGGTGTTTCATTTACGTTTGTATAGCCAATAATACGTTTGCTGCGTACTTCGTTAAGGTATTTGCTCATTTCGGTGTAGTTTCCTTCGCGAGCATAGCATTCGGCAAGTATCAGCATAACATCGGTAGTGCGAAGACCGGCTGTATTGTACGCATACATCATAGGAGTTGATATAATGTAGCCTAGCGGACCAAAACCGTCGTCTGTGGCTAGCTGGGTTGCCCCTTGAGCACTACGGCCAAAAAAGGCCAACAGGCGAACATCTTGGTTACCGTTCTCGTTATAAATGTCAACCAATTCTTTCGATATTAGCTGGTTAAGAGGAGATGGTGAGGCCGTTGCATTTCCAATAGATGCAAAATATAGGTTTTCTTTTTCCGATAAATCCACCCGGTAACGCTTAGTGGGGTCGGTAGGATTGGAGTTGTAGTAAGCAATCATGTCAACCATTGCGTGGTTAAGGTTGTATGATGCCAATGCGGCCTCTTTTGCCTTATCAAACTCCTTCTTGAACAAATGAATTTTTGCCTTTAGCGCATAGCCGGCTGCTTTGGAAAAGTGAAGATGGTTTTGAGGTTCTTCTGCGAGATTAGGGATAGCGGCATTGATGTCATCTTCAATAGCCTGATATACCTGTGCTACCGTTGCTTGAACAGGTTTGTATGATAGCTCGGGTTCTATTCTCAGGTAAATACCGTTATCAGTGGCAGCAGTGGCGGCATCATAATGTTTGGCAAACACATTGACAAGGAAAAAGTGGTTGTAAGCCCTCAATGCTCTAGCTTCTGATTTAAGCCGGGCTTTTTTAGCTTCATTGCCCTGTATATTATCAATGGTGAGTACAACATTACATATCCGATTAATGCGGGCATAGCATGCTTGGTATATGTTGTTTACCAAAACGTCATTGCCGCTTGCCATAACCCCGTTAAACGGACTGGCAGCAACTCTTCCCCTTGTTTGTGGGTTACTGTCGTCCCAAGCGTAGTTAATGTAGCTGGCGCTTGTTGCAGCAGTTTCGTAACTTCTGTTGATGTTTGCCGGGTGAGCCCATTCGTTATCGCTCAGAAATTGGATATACGAATTAGGATAGTAGAATCCGGCATCTGAGTTAAACAGCTCCTCATAATCTTCCACTGTTTTCAGCACCACGGCGCCTTTGGGTACAACATCCAGGTAATCGTTGCAGCCGGATAACGCTAAAGCAAAAAGGGCACTAGCTATATATTTTATGTATATTGTTTTCATATGTTTTTAGTTTTAATAGGTAATGGGTTAAAACGTTAGCTCCAAGCGTACTAAATATGACGGTTGCGTGGGCAATGCTCTGGTAGCAGTGTTACGTCCTTGCGTTTCAGGGTCAATATCGTTTCCGGCAGCACTCCAAAACCAAAGGTTGTTGGCTTGCGCTGTAAGCTTTAGGTTTTGCATCCAAACGGCCTTACAGTATTTTTTCGGTAAGCTGTATGAAAGAGAGATATTGCTCAGCCTTATGTAGTCCGCATTTGTTACATGTACATCGGCATTTTGCCAAAAGGTGAGCTGATCGTTTGGTGCATCAAGAACCTTGTTCGGGTTATAGTTTATGTATAGCTTGGGGAGAAGGCTGGTTGAATTTAGCGGGGTCCAAGCATTAACAATATCCTCGGAAAGCGCTCCGTTAACCGTGGTTTGCGTGTAAGCTAGTGATGGCATGCGCAGTACGTGTCCGCCATAATAGGTAAGCATAAAGTTTAGCTCCAGCCCTTTGTACCTTACACTTTGCTGGAATGAGCCAATAGTGGTTGGTTCAAGTACTCCCATGTAACGGACATCATCTACTTTGGTTAACCCTGTTGTGAGGTTTACAGTTCCGTTGGGGTTGTAGGTAATATTGGTTTTAGTTCCGTCTCCGCTGATGAAGGTGGGTAGCCCACTCAAGTCGGAATCAGCGTTTTGTGTTAGCCCCTGGTAACGGTATGCGTATAATGAGTAGCGGGCGTAGCCTTCCTGATAGTAAGCGGTACCTACAAGCTGACTGGCCAATGTGGCTTCTTGAGCTACCGACTCTATTTTATTTTTATTGTAAGCAAGGGTTAGGGTAGAGGTTAAGTTCCAGTCGGACTTATTAAACCATGGGGAGCTTAACCGAACTTCAACCCCTTTGTTGCTCATCTCTCCGTTGTTTACCATTGCAGAAGAAAACCCGGAAGAGTAGTCTAAATCCATTCCGGTTAACAAATCGCTTCCGTACTTGTAGTATGCATCAAACGTTCCCGACAGTAACCCTTTAAATACGCTAAAGTCAAAACCTACATCATACGTATCTGTCTTTTCCCAGCGCAGGTATGGATTAGGAGCTGTAGAAATCTTGGTATATTCGATAGGAACCGGAGTCAAGCGGTCGAACGTATTTTTAAGAGCAACAATATATGGTGATGAGTTTTGATCAACGTTTCCGGATGTACCATACGATGCTCTTACGGTAAGTAAGTCTAACCAACGAACATCTTTAAGGAAGGTTTCGTTGGAGGCATTCCAGCTGGCTCCCAGCGACCATAAAGGGCGATAGCGATATTTAGAATTAGTACCGAATAGGTTGGCTTGATCAATACGTATGCTTCCTGTTAGGTTGTAGCGGCGTTTATAGCTGTAGCTGGCGTTAGAATAAAATGAAACGTAGCGATTCATAGGGTTAATGATGCCTGTCTTTCCGTAAAGCCATGTTTGTTGTGAGTTGCTGTTAAAGTCAGAAAGCGTATTATTCGTACCAAATAGGTATGATCTCCAACCCGTTTGTCCTAACTCAAGATTATTTAAGTGCCCAATATTTTCCGTTTGGTCATTGTAGCCGTATAAAATGCTTTTTTCCTGAATGGGGTTGGTTGTTTGCCTCAACTCGGCACCCAGTAAGGCGGTTATAATATGGTCTGTGCCAATAGTTGTATTATAGTCCAGCTGGTTACGGAAGGTATAGTTGGAACTTTTTACAGCGGTTTGCTGTATGCGACCGCCGTAGCTTACTTTCTTTGCCAGTACCGGAGCTCCGGTTGTAGCGCTATTAAATACGGTTCTATTTCTTAGGTAACGCATCATATAAGCATCTTCTTCGGTAACCCATTCGCTGTCTCCTCTGGCTGCTTCATAGCTGAAGCTGGAGCGGAATGATAAGCCTTTGAACAGGCTAACCTTTGCATCAACAAATGTACGAACATTAAGGGTGGTTGTTTTAAGCTTGTTGCGTTCCAACTCATCCAGTACGTTAACGCTATACGAGTCGTATAAGCTGTTGCCTGCAATTTCATCAACAATTTTTGGGCTTAGCGAGGTGGAACCCATAAATATAGGGTTGGAATAGTTAAGGCAGGAGCTGTAGTAGCGGTTTCCGTTTTCATCTAAGATACGATTGTAAGGCTCTACGTTGGTGAACGAGCTAAATGCGCTTTCGTTCATTTGCTCCTGATCTCCGTATTGAGTATCTACTCCAAAGCTTACATCCAGCCATTTTGTTAGCTTCTGAGTTGTTTTCAGGTAGGCTTTCAGTATTTGAGTACTATTGGGTTTCAGGCGAGTGTCTTGCTTAGAATAGTTGAATGACAGGTATGTGTTTTGGCGCTCGTCTGCATTGCTGACAGATAGGTTGTAGCTTTGCGTAAATGGGGTACGCCAAGCATTATCTAAGTACTCTTTGCGGTAGTCGAGGGTACGCCATTGAGCTTCCATCTCATCATATTTTGCTTGAGTAATGAGCCCATTTGCCAGCCTGTAGCGTTGGTAGTAAAGTGGGCTGACATACTGTGCCAGCGTATTACCAACTCCGTAAACGTAAGTGTTAAGGTAGTCCTTTTCTGTTTTCTTTTGCTTAGTGATGTTAAAAGCAAGAGCTCCACGCTCAAAGTCAACGATGTCCGAAGTAGAAGCATAGTGATAATCACTCAACGAGGGGTTTTGATCTATTCTCCAGTCGGCAGTAAAGTTGATGAGAGTTTTACCTTTCTCTCCTGTTTTAGTAGTAACAACAATTACTCCGTTTGCTCCCCGAACTCCATAGATTGACGTTGCTGCTGCATCTTTCAACACAGTGATGCTCTTCACGTCATTCATGTTAATGGAGTTGATGGTACGTTCGGTAGGAAGCCCGTCAACAACAACCAACGGGGTAGTTTTTACGTTGTCTGACAGAGTGGAGCGTCCACGGATGATTATTTCATCCTTATACGTACTAAGACCGGCAACTTGCCCTTCCAGGGCGGTTGTGGCATCAAGAGATATTTTGTTTTCCAATGCTTTGCTGCTCACAATAGCGTATGAGGCAGCTGCGCGTTCTTTGCTGATGGTTTGGTAACCGGTAACCATTGCGCTTTCCAGCATGTTTATCTCCTCAGCCATGCTCACATTGAGCTGCGCTTGGCCTTCAAATGCATACTTTTGTTCCTGATAACCTACTAAAGAGAATACAATGGCATCGGGGGGTGTAGCTTCGCTATAGCTTAACGAGTAGTTTCCGTTATCGTCGGTAACTACAACCTTTTTTAGGTTGTCAATATATACGCTTACACCAAAGAGCGCTTCTCCTGTGCCCGCGTCGGAAACAACGCCTTTTATTGTTTTATAAGATTGAGCCGTTTTTTGTGGGGCAGACGTCCTATCTGAGCTGTTGGCTCGCTCTTCTGTACCGGTGTGCTGCGGTGAGGAGGTAGTGCTTGTTGCAGAGCTATCGGCTATCTCCGGCTTGCTAAGTACAATTTGGTTGTCTTTAATGGTAGTAGATATTCCGGTACCCGAGAATATTTTGTTTAAAACATCCGTGAGCGGTTCGTTATTTGCAGTAAGGCTTACTTTAGTGCTTACATTTACCAGCTGGTTATTGTATAGAAAGTGGTATCCCGTTTGGCGTTCTACCTCTTTCAGCACAGCCTCTATGCTGGCGTTACGAACGTTTAACGACACTGTTTTTGCTTGTGAATGTGCGCTAACAGCCGTTATAAGCATGATGAACAACGAAAGCAATAGAGTTGAAAATCTACTTCTCCTTTGCTCTGTAAATTTCAATGGATTGCATTTTTTCATTTGGTTCAATTTTTAGGTTATTAATAATATTTGGTGTTGTTGTTTTCAAATAAGGTATGTATGTTGAGCGGATAATGGTTGCAATCTTCAGGCTTTCAAGTAAACATTAAGCCATTAGTATCTTTTTCTTATAAAAACACTGTCTTTTTTTATAGTATAGTCAATGGGACTGGATAACTTCAGGAGAGCCATTACTTGTGCAACATTTTCCCTGTCAAACGTTGCCGTAAAGCGAAATTGCTCAATGTCTTTGTCTTCCAGCATAAACTCTATGTTGAACCATCGTTCCAGTTTTTTTAAAACCTCTGTAGCCGGAGTATTTCTGAATATCAGCTTTCCATCTTTCCAGCTGGTGTATAGCTCAACATCTACCTTCTTTTTGATGTATTTCCCTTGCCTATCGAAGCTTAGATTTTCACTTGGCTTAAGCCTCAGCTCTTTTGCGTCCATTGCCGATTGCACTCCTAGCGAACCCTCTACCAGTGTGGTTTGCACATCGCTATCATCGGGATAACATGACACGTTGAAAGACGTTCCGTAAACCCGCACTTGTGCATCATGAGGAAGCATCACAATGAAGGGGTGTTGGTTATCTTTTTTTACTTCAAAGAATGCCTCTCCTGATAGGTTTACTGTTCTCACCCCCTCCTCAAATTGTGGTGGAAAGCTGATGTTGCTGCCGGAGTTAAGCCATACGCGTGAGCTATCGGGTAGCATAATAACTCCCTTTACTCCCAGAGGGGTGTAGTAGGAGTAGCATACTTCAGCTTTCAGCTGTTGGGGCTCTACCGGACGAAGTGATTGCCACAGCCATAGACCCAGTAAAGGAAGTATCAGAATGGCAGCTATACGCTGTAGGTTTCGTAAAATAACTACTCGCCGGGGCCGGTTTGCTTTTACCTGCTTGCGGAATGAGTTATATAGCTCATCTATATTGGCAGGGGCTGTGCTGGCTACAATGTCTCCGGCTACCCAAAGGTGTTTCAGCTCGTAGTAGCATTTCTTGTTTTCTATGTTGGCTTCAAGCCAAACAAAGAAATCACGATGCTCTTCCTTGCTCATGTTGCCCGAGAGAAAGCGTAATACGTAAGCGGTTGTTTGTTCAGTTTTTTCCATAGTTTCTAATGGTTAAAGCACCTAAGTAAAAAATTACCCTAACGGACCAAGGTTAATAAGGAAATAATTAACACCTTTATTGTGGTTAATAGATTGAATTACAGAAGTGTAAAATATTCGGTATTTTGAAGAGAGAACTCCGAGAATGGGTATAGCGAATTTGCCTGCTTTAGTTCTTTAACAAATCGGATAGCGGTATAACGCCACTAAGCATATAGGGAAAGGGAAAGTAGCAGTAGCGCTATGAAGAGATCATCTTGAGACAGGTGGCTAAACCGTTTTTGCAGAATGGCAAAAGCTTTGCTTATGTGGTATTCTACATTTTTCACAGACACCTGTTTTTGTTCGGCAATTTCCGAGTATTTTAACCCTTGCAGCTTACTCATTATAAAGTAATCTCTACAGCTGTCGGGTAGTTCGGAAATAGCCGTGTGTAAGATTTTTACAAGGTCATGGTTAAAGATATTGTCAAAAGAGTTGTCGATAAGTGCTTGTTCATTGAGAGCTAGCTCTTGTTCTGATCCTTTAGCCATAATGGTTGCCCTAAAACGGCTTGTTCGTAAAAAGTTCAAGCATTTATGGCGAGCTATGGTAAATAGGTAAGCGCGGAGGTGCGTATTATCGGCTAGGTTCTTCCTGTTTTCCCATAAGGTGAAAAAAACTTCTTGAGTTACTTCTTTTGCATTTTCTTCTGATAAAAGGTAACCCTTGCAAAAGGTGAACAGTTCGGCATAGAGCGATTTGTAGATTCGCTCAAACGTAGGCTCATCACCATTTTTTAGTTTAGCAATGGTACGCTGTTCTATGTCTTTTTTCTGTTGCACTAAGCGAATATACTAATAATTAAAATATCCCCTAAAGTATCATTAAATAGAATTTGCTGAATAATTCTTAACAAGAATGGGTTTTGTTTGGCGTATGTTTGTTTAAAACTCTAAAAATATGGCAACTTTCTCCGCCAGCTGCTCAAGTGCCAACCGAATATTCCACCGCGTTTTATCTCTCACGCCAGCCATATTGGATATTGAACGTATTTCAAGAAACGGTATGTTTTCTCGAAGGCATACGTAAAAAACAGCAGCACCCTCCATGCTTTCAATATCGGGGTTGTACTTATCGATTAGTTGATTTATTCTCTTGGAACTTCCACTAATAGTGTCACTGGTTATTGCATTTACGGGTTTAAGCAGACTATCTATATTATAGCTGTTTATGTACGGACATTTTAAAACTCCGCCGGTAAACGGAACAGCGTTCGAAGAAAGAATTTTCTCCTCAAACAAAGTGCTAAGCTTATCGGATAGCTGAACGCCGAGGTCAGCAAAAAATTCCTGTTCAACAATGCAGACATCTCCAATTTGCAGCTTGCTGCCAAAGCATCCGGCAATGCCAACGTGCATCACCAGATCATAACGTGCTTGAGACAGCTGTTTTGTTAACGCATAGGTGGTTGAGGCGGTTCCTATTCCTGTTTCCAGAAATGAAACTATTATTTTGTCTGACAAATTATGCTTTACCAGCCTTGATTTTATCGGGTCTAGCTCTAACAATGTTGCTGCTGCTACTAAAATATTCATGCTATTTGAAAGTAACCAAATCAATATAAAATGATTATAATTGCGTAAAAATAGGAAATACTATGCATATTTTTGACAATGCCGCCGGATACGAAAAGTTAAGGCATGAAAATGAGGAGCAAACAAATGAGCTGGCGGCCCACTACAAATCAATACTTGAGTTGATAGGGGAGGATGTAAATAGAGAGGGGCTGGAAAAAACCCCTAAACGAATGGCTCGAGCGTTGCAGTTTCTCACGCAGGGCTACCATATCGACCCCTTGGCTATTATTAACTCTGCAAAGTTTAAGGAAGATTACCGTCAAATGGTGTTGGTGAAGGATATTGAGCTGTACTCCATGTGTGAACACCATGTACTGCCCTTTTACGGGAAAGCCCATGTCGCTTATATTCCTAACGGATATATTACAGGACTTAGTAAGGTAGCTCGAATAGTTGATGCTTTTGCTAGAAGGTTACAAGTTCAAGAAAGGCTTACCTTACAAATTCGTGATTGTATGCAGGAAGGATTGAACCCTTTGGGGGTTGCTGTTGTTATTGAAGCACAACACATGTGTATGCAAATTCGGGGAGTGCAAAAACAAAACTCGGTTACAACCACTTCGGCGTTTACAGGAGCTTTTCTGAAGGATATAAAAACACGTGAAGAATTTATGCACCTTATAGGTATAACGCTTCATTAGCTACTCTTTGGTTATACCTAGTTGGTACATACATACAATCTATACCTAAAATATAAACAGTTAAAACCATATTGTTATGCTACGTACATTCTTATCAACCAAATCGGTAAATAGTACATCCGGTTCCTTCGGCTTACTGGTATTACGTGTTCTAATAGGTGTTTTGATGTTGGTACACGGAATGGGAAAATTGAGCGCCTTCTCAGCAATGACCCCACATTTTGATGGTATATTTTTGGGAATGGGAGGTGGTATTGCGTTGAGCCTTGTGATTTTTGCCGAGCTATTTTGCTCTATCGGCCTTATTCTAGGTCTGCTTACCCGAGCAGCGGCTATTCCGCTTATCGTTAATATGTGCGTGGCCGTGTTTGTTGCTCATGCCGGACAGCCCTTTGTATCTGCCGACCCTTCTGTACAAACCTGCGAGGTGGCAACCATCTACCTCATTATTTATATCACCATACTGTTTACAGGCCCCGGCCGATTCTCCGTTGACCGTTTTATTTGGAGGTAACTTCAAAATAAAGAATTAAGAATAAGGAACAAAGAGTAAGGAATCTGTTTAAGTACAAAGGTTCCCATTCTTTGTTCTTTACTCTTTGTTCCTACGCTCATTATTCATAATTTCTCATTTACTCTTTTCTATCGCCATGCCTAACTATAATAGCCCCAAAGAAATAGCCCGAGATTTTTGTCTAACAGGAGTAGCTAAGGCAAAAATGCCGATTTCAAAGTTCATTGTTTTGGCCATACTTGGCGGAATGTACATTGCCTTTGGCGGACTTCTTTCAATAATGGTGGCGGGGGGTATGCCGGAAATGGCTGCTGCTAACCCGGGCATTGTAAAATTTTTGGGCGGGGCAATGTTTCCCATCGGCCTTATTATGGTTACGGTGGCCGGAGCCGACTTGTTTACCAGTGATTGTGCGTTTATGGTACAGCCGGTACTCAAGCGACAACAAAAGTTCTCGACACTCTTGCGTGTGTGGGGCCTGTCATACCTGTTTAATTTTGTAGGAGCGGTTTGTATTGCTTACTTTCTTGCCTACCGCACAGGTTTTGTAACCGCTTCGCCGTGGAAAGACTACCTACACCATGCGGCCTATGTAAAAACGCATACCGATTTTTTTACCGTATTCATTAAGGGCATTGGCGCTAACTGGCTGGTGTGTCTTGGTACGTGGATGGGCTTTGCCGGAAAAGACATTATAAGTAAAGCCATAGGTATATGGATTCCGGTAATGCTCTTTGTGGCGATGGGCTACGAGCACTCCATTGCAAACATGTTTTTTATTCCGGCAGGTATATTTTCCGGTGCTGATGTTACATGGGCGGAGTTTGGCATCAACAACCTTATTCCGGCAACAATTGGTAATATTTTAGGGGGAGGGCTCTTTGTGGGCTGTGCCTACTGGTTTGTTTACCTAAAAGATGAATAAGACCAGGTATTGCTTAAAAATCTTTATATTGCCTCTTGTATGTATGCCTGAGGCTTTGTATGATTATTAACATACCCTCAAATTTAGAGCTTATCTTTCCTGTTTTTATACTCTGATATAATAACTTTCCCGTTTTTAACTATTCTTCAGTTTCTGCTTATCCTTATTTATAGTTTGATTTTAATAATAGACTAGAAACATTTTTTTGTAAGTTACAGAAAGATTGTTCTATAAAAATTTGCTTTCTTGAATAAAAAAGCTTAGGTTTGCAAACCTATGTTTATTTATGTTATTTCGATTTGAAAATGTATTTTTAGATTAAGCGTAAAAAATAAGCAAACAGGTCGTTTAGAGTTATTTTTTAGCCGTAATGAGAAGTATTCAATAGATTTGTTAGGTTTCTAAAATTTTGAAAAGATAAGATTCTGATTTCTAATTAATAATACCCTACATAAATAAATTACTAACCAAACAACTAACTTTATGAAAAAAACGATTTTGTTGACACTATTCGTGTTGTTAGGGGTGGGCTTTTCTTACGCTCAGACTCGGGTTACCGGTACGGTAACGGGGGCTGACGATGGACAGCCACTTCCTTTTGTAACGGTATCAGTAAAGGGGCTTACAACCACAGCTACAACTGATAATGCGGGAAAGTACACAATTAATGTTCCGGCTAATGGAAAAACCTTGGTGTTTTCTTTTATGGGAATGAAATCCCTCGAAGAGGATATAGCAGGACGTTCTGTTGTTAATGCGATTATGGAAAGCGAAGTAGCATTGCTGGAGGATGCCGTGGTTGTTGGCTATGGTTCAGGCAGAAAAGTGGGAACAACGGTCGGAGTTGTGGCTAAACTTAAATCGGATGTGATCGCTGAAAGACCTACAGCAAATGCCTTGGATGGAATACAAGGTAAAGTCGCAGGTTTACAGGTTTACTCTTCCAGTGGAGAACCCGGATCAAATGGAGCTATTTCAATGCGTTTGCATGGAAAAGGTTCTTTGGGCTCGGATGATACCCCTTTGTATATCTTAGATGGTATTCCTATTTCCAGTGGAACAATGCTTACGCTTAATGCAAATGATTTTGAGAGTATTACCGTGTTGAAAGATGCTTCAGCAACTTCAATTTATGGATCTCGCGGGGCAAATGGTGTTATTTATATTACGAGTAAACGTGGAGCGACCAATCAGGATGCTAAAATAAATATAAATGCACAATATGGAGTTTCCTCATTGGCAAGTAAGTCATTCTTTAATAGTTTAATGAATGCAAAAGAGTGGGCTGACTTTTATGTGGCATATGGGCTTTACTCTCAAACTCAAATGAATACTATACTTGCGAATAACCCCAACGATACAAAGTGGGTTGATTACTACTATAGAGATAACGCTCCAACCTTTCAAGGTGATATTTCAATTCAAGGTGGTGGTGGAAAGACTACCTACTATATTTCTGGTTCATACTTTAACCAAGAAGGTATAGCTGCTGCATCTAATTATGAGCGTTATACTGTTCGTTCGAATATAGATTCAAAAGTAAAGTCTTGGTTGAAGGTTGGCTTAAACCTCACGGGAAGTTATGACGTAAGAGATTTTAACCCTTTTACAGGCAGTAATGATACTAATAGAGGACTGTTTTGGTTAGCACAGCCAATTTATACTCCTTATGATGCAGATGGAAAGGAGTATGATTATATTCCTGGATGGAATAGATATAGCCCTGACTATAGAGCTGGAAAAAACCCCTACTATACAAACAATGCACAGTTTAACGGGGCCGCTTATGTTGAAATTTATCCGGTAGAGGGGCTTACATTACGTTCTCAAGCTGGATTAGATGGCTATGATAGGAGAACTACTGATATGAGGTATCCGTCATACTTAGGTGCGCCTAAGAATGGTTATCGGAATGAATATTTCTACAGAAATGCAACGAAGACTATAACCAATACTATTGAGTATAAGTTTAGAGTTAAAGACGATCATGCAATTACCGTATTGGCTGGTCAAGAGGGGGTTGATAATGATTACCAATCATTGCGTGCTTATGCAACAGGTCTTACTGATGATAGGTTGATGATGCTGAATGGTGCACCTAGCAATAAGACAGTTGAGTCTGGTATATCAGAATACGCTTATTTATCTTTTTTTGGTCGTGCTGACTATGGCTATAAGGATAAGTATTTTGCAGATTTCTCTGTTCGTAATGACCAATCTTCTCGTTTTGGAGCAAACCAGCGTTCGGCGATGTTCTACTCTGGTGGTTTGATGTGGAACATGAAAAAAGAAGCATTTTTAGAAAACGTTAGTTGGTTAACGTCGATGAATTTACGCGCAAGTATTGGTTCATCAGGAAACTCAGCCATTGATAACTATGTAAGCCAAGCTACTGTTGCAACAAGTTATTATTCCGGAGGTAATACTATTGCTGATCAATATAATGGTGTATCTGGATGGAGTGTGGGTAATCCTGGTAACCCTAACCTTACATGGGAAAAACAAGTGTTAGGAACTGTTGGAGTTGATTTGGAACTTCATGGTAGATATCGCTTAGGGGTAGGGTATTATAATCGAACAACCAGCAGCATGCTAATGGATGTTCCTTACCCTTATACTACAGGCTTCAGCTCTATCAAGGATAATGTGGGGACAATGAAAAATACTGGATTTGACATTTCAATTGATTTAGATTTTTTTAAAACGAAGGATTGGTTGGTGAATTTCCATGGAAACTTTAATTACAATTGGAATAAGATAACTGAACTTTTCCTGGGTCTTGATCAGTGGACAGTACCCAATACAGGGGTTTCTTATGTTGTTGGTAAAAAGGTGGAATACTATTATCCGGCGTATGCTGGTGTTGATCCGGCGGATGGTGCTCCAATGTGGTTCCTTCCCGGTTCAGATATTACCGAACTTACAAAAAGTAATGGGACAACGAAAAATTTCTCAGATGCACTACAACAAAGTACAGGGAAACCCCGATTTGCACCTATGTTCGGTGGATTTGGACTGAATACAGCTTGGAGAGATCTCTCTCTCTCTTGTAATTTCTCTTACGCAATAGGTAAATATTTGATTAATAACGACAGATATTTTTCTGAGAATCCTGCTCGTTTTTATCCATTTAACCAATCTAATGTGTTGATAAATAATTTTTGGCAACAACCGGGGGACAATGTATTTTATCCTTCTAATAATTATGGGATGGAGTTTGATGACCATTTGCTTGAGAATGCTTCTTTCCTGAGACTAAAGGATATTACACTTTCATATTCAGTGCCAACTTCTTTGCTTAAGAAGGGTGGAGACTTTTTCAAGGGAGTGAGAGTTTATGTAACAGCGCGCAATCTTTTCACGGTAACGAACTATAAGGGACCGGATCCCGAACCGGATACTAATATATCTTTAGGTATGTATCCGAATACAAAGCAACTCTCGTTTGGTATAAATGTTACTTTATAAAACTATAAACTATGAAAAGAGTATATACACTAATAATATGCTTACTAGCATTAGGACTCAGTTCATGTGATTTGGACAGATCTCCTTATGATGCGATAGCAACAAAAGATGCATTTAAGACAGTAGATGATGCAACGGCATTCAATACTGGTATGTATTCATATTTGAGGAATCGGGTTTACGGTATATTCGATTATACTACTGATGTTCAATCAGATTTGTTACATGGTTCAACAGATTACGGAAATAGAAATGGACTCCCTTACACGTGGACGTTCAATTCTGGTGATTATAACCTTCGTGATGTATGGATGATGTACTATGATGCTATTGCTAGCATTAACCTGTTTTTAGATAATGTGGATCAAATTCCAACATCTTCAACTGCAGAGCAAGCAGCTATAGCAAAATATAAAGGTGAAGCTTATTTATTAAGAGCATACTATTATCACCAATTGGTAAAGCGGTATGCTAAGGATTATGAACCGTCTTCTGCAACGACAGATAAGGGTTTACCTATTGTTACAACATATGATTTAACCTTTAAACCTACTCGTTCTTCTGTTGAGGCCACTTATCAGCAAATACTATCAGATATTGCATCTGCAAAAACTTTGTTGACAACAGTAGGGACTCCTGGTGCTATTAGAATGACGAAGGATTGTATTACTGCTTTGGAAGCTCGGGTTTACTTGTGTATGCATAAGTTTGATGAGGCTGCTGCTGCTGCTGATGTGCTTATCTCTTCTAATACTTATCCGCTTGCCACTACTGCTGCTGCATTTAAAAAGATATGGCATGAAGATGACTTAGCGGAAAGTATTATGCAAGTATTTGCTTCTGCTCCAACCGAATTGCCTAGTCCAGCGGCTACAAATCGCTCAAGCGCTGTTAATAATATCTACTTAGGGTATAATGCTGCTACTGGAACTTATATTCCTGACTTTATTCCGGAGCAATGGGTGGTAGATTTGTATTATGATAATAATGATGTTCGCAAGGCCGTATATTTGGAAAAGAAGACGCTAACTATATCTAATACACAATATCCGGGCATTTATTTATTGAATAAATATCCTACGAATCCGGCTCTTAATCCTGGTGGCACAACTCCGAATTACCAGCATAAGCCAAAGGTTTTCCGTATTGCCGAGATGTATTTGATTAAAGCGGAAGCTTTAGCCTCAAAGGCAATACCTGACCTTAATGGAGCAATGCTGGTTTTGAATGATTTGAAAACAAAACGTGGTCTCGCCGCTATGACATCATCAGCAAGTGTAATGGACTCAATCAAGGTTGAAAGAACAAGAGAAATGCTATGTGAAGGTACTCGTTTAGACGATTTGGCTCGTTGGAAAATGGGTGTTACAAGAGGTGCTCCTCAAAATCAAGGCATAGTGGCATTGGGTTATAATTTGAGTAAGCCTGCAAATGATAACAAAATGGTTTGGGGTATTCCAAATAACGATATAACCACCAATCCGAACCTTACTAATGATCAAAATCCGGGCTGGTAGTTGATTTGGCTGTAAAGTAATAATGTAGGAGGTTGTCTAAAAAGTCGTTTATTGGTTCACGAGAATCGAATATTTGATTTCAATCTCAGATAGGGATACAAAGAAAAGAGGGTGCCAAATGCTTTTTGGACACCCTCTTTTTGGTAATGATGCCAAAAACAGTTGGTAAATGAGAAGTCGGGAGCGCCAAAAGTTAACTTTTAGGCGCTCTCTTTTTGTATTTATCTCTGTTGTTTTTAAAGAAAAGATACCACCTAACGTAGCACTTAAAGTGCTCCTTTGA
>JAVBOB010000007.1:0-175172 GCA_031551125.1 Bacteroidales bacterium | reverse complement strand
GTATAGTTATTAACCTCCTTTTTATACACATTCTGGCTCTGCTTTTCAATAAAAACAGAACCATCCGGAAGTTCAATCTTTTGAGCATGAGCGAATACCCCAAAACAAGCCAATAATGTTAATAGTAATACTGATCTAATTGATCTCATGATATGTCATTTTAATATGTTTCTCGCCTAAAATTAAATAAGTGCAATGCCACTATATAGTCGAAAGTAGTATAAAAGTAGTCGGAATTTCTCATTATACCTTAGTTCATCTAAGGTTGGTTAACCTTAATTAACTCACGGTGTCCGGAGTATACTTATGATACAAATAGCTGGTTATAAATATATGGCATAAAAAATATAGTCAAATCCATATCCAACGCTTCCTATAAGGAACTTTGCTAATTTACACTATTTAACGTACTTAGGAGGCCATCGACCTGAAATAAAAAGGACTTGAGCAATTTAATACCAAACCCGCGCAATTTATTATTCATACCTCGCTATTGGGAATAGTGTGACTATAAAATAATAAAGAGAACCATAAGTAGGCAGTCGTGGTCGGAGGATTTCAAGTTATTAGCAGTGAGCTTATTGTTTTAATTGTCGGTCTGGAAGCTACCATATAAAAATCTTCCAACCATGACCGGCATAAGTAGGCTCCCTTTTATTCACACAGTATTCAATTTCTCTTCTACTTTTTACAATCCATTGCAGTATTCTGTTAACCTAATAAGAGATTCTTTACTTTTGAAGTTAACATTGTTATCATGAATGTATTTGCTAATAGACTCCGCTTTATCCTTAGGATAAGCAGCTAGAAAAGTTTTAGCACCTTTTATCGTTGTAAACTTTCCACCTTTCACCAAATAACAGGTGCTGGAAAGTTTTACTGCTACCTTTTCTTTCACAGATAGGTTCGTGGTTGATTGGTCACTCGTTACACTTGAATATGAAGTCATTGCCGATGTAGTTCCAATTGAGCCGTAGGCACCTTCTTTTCCCAACGAAATGGCGCTTCCCTTATACTTTATAGCCAACCCCACATTCTCACTAATAAGTACTTCTACAAACTCTCGTCTTACCCTGTTAGGAATAAATTGTCTTCCGGCAATTGTCACAGAAACAATATTCTCAAGATTGGCCAATGCTAAAATATTGTTGGTGCCTTGCTCAATAAACTGCATTTCTTCCAGCAGAGTGTTATAGTTTAGCTTGCCCGAACCGGATGTTCCATCCTTAAACGATACCGTCCCGTTGGTAAAATCATCAAAAATATACTGCATCTCCTTTGGTGTAACTTCAGTCAAGTCATCTCCCGATTTTACATCAATTGTTTGCTGCTGCGCCTGAAGTAAGGATCCGGAAAACAAAAAAGTAAGAATAGCTATTATCTTTTTCATGGGATAGGTTTAAAAGAGTTACTTAAAAGCAAATGTAGCAATTATTCAATACAAAAAGCGGAGCTGCAAATTATGCAACCCCGCTTTTGATAGCTATTGTGGTTAACAATATGCTAAAATGCGCGCTCTAAAGAAATGTAATCTACCAGCTCAACATCAGGGCTTATATAGCCGGGCTTTACTGGCTGAGGTTTCATAAGGTCGGTACTGAGGTACTTAGCGTTATTATCAGAAAATACGGTAACCACTACGCTGTCCATACCGTACATTTCTTGTAGCTTAATGGCTCCAATAAGGTTGGCGCCTGATGATATACCAACCGGCAAACCAAGCTCTTTTGCCAAGCGTTGAGCCAAGATAATAGAATCACCATCAGAAACCTTAATAATTTCGTCAAGCTTATCCAGCTTTACCAAATCAGGAATAAACTCGTCGGATATACCTTGAATACGGTGTTCGCCAACCTTGTTACCTGTACTCATGGTAGGGCTTTCTTCGGGTTCCATCGGGTGAATTTTCACACCATCATACATTTTTCTCAGTACGTTGCCAACACCCATTACCGTTCCACCGGTACCAACTCCGGCCATAAATGCCTTAGGGCGAAGACCTGCCTTTTGCAGCTGCACGGAAATTTCAACACCTGTTGAACGTTGGTGTGCCTCTGTATTGCAACAGTTCTCAAACTGACAGGGAAGGAAAATGTTGGGATCTTTAGCGGCCATTTCTCTTGATAGCCTGATGCTACCTAAAAACCCGCCTTGTTCTTTGCTTATCGAAATAATTTCTGCACCAAGGCTTTCAATAATTAGCTTACGCTCTTGGCTGAGCCAGTTGGGCATAACAATTTTCACTTGGTGCCCCAATGCGCGACCAATCGCCGAGAATGCAATACCTGTATTACCACTGGTAGCCTCAACAATAACGTTACCGGGTTTAATTTGTCCTTTTTTGTAGGCTTGTTCAAGAATGAATAAAGCCATACGATCCTTTATGCTTCCGGTAAGATTGTATTGCTCGCACTTTACATAGATCGTACCAGGCTTACCTTTGTACTTGTACTTAACTCCAATCATAGGAGTGTTACCTACCAATCGGTGTAGGTGTTCAAACTTGTTTTGTAGCTCTTGGCTTAATACTATTTCGCTCATGGTGATTATTGTTTTTATGATGTAAAAGTAGAGCGTTTTTTACGAACTGCAAAATGTTTTACAGCTATAATTTCATATTGTTGCAAAACATATCTATTTTATTGCATTCTGTTAGCAATAACTCACATTTTCTTTTTAAGCAAAATTACGTTCTCCACGTGGTGAGTATGCGGAAACATGTCAACCGGTTGAGATTTTACCAGCGTGTAACGCTCAGAAAGCAGCAGCAAATCACGCGCCTGTGTTGCCGGATTGCAGCTTACGTACACTATACGTTCAGAAGCCATATTTAGCAAGGTTTGCACTACATCAGGGTGCATACCTGCACGTGGGGGGTCAACAACTACAACATCGGGCTCTCCATTGGCTGCAACAAAATCGGCCGTTAGTACATCTTTCATATCTCCGGCATAAAATGCACAGCTGTCAATGCTATTCACTGCGGCATTTATCTTAGCATCCGCAATAGCATCGTCAACATATTCTATGCCCACCACCTTCCGGCATTGGCGAGCAAGGAAAAGAGCAATGGTTCCGGTTCCGGTATAAAGATCATATAACAGCTCGTTACCACTCAGCTCGGCATAATCTCTTACAACCTGATAAAGTCGTAATGCTTGCTCGGGATTGGTTTGGTAGAAAGATTTAGGGCCAATACGAAACTTTAGCCCCTCCATTTCTTCTGTAATAAAATCTTTTCCTTTATACCGTACAACTGTTTGGTCGCTAATACTATCATTCTGCTTAGCGTTGATAACATACATAACAGATGTAAGCTGTGGAAAGGTGGATGCAATGAAGCTGAGAAGGCCCTCTCGCTTTTCGCTGTCATCATAAAAGAAAACTACCACCACCATTGTTTCTCCGGTAGTACCGGTTCGAACAATAAGGTTACGTAAAAAACCTGTTTTATTACGAATATCGAAAAAATCCAGCCTGTTGTCTATACAATACTTTTTTACTGCCAACCTAATGCTATTCGATGGTTCGGGTTGCAGGTAACAACGGTTTATATCCAGTACTTTGTCAAACAAACCCGGTATATGAAAGCCTAAAGCATTACTATCCTCAATAGCAGCACCACTTGCTACCTCTTCTTTGGTAATCCACCGCTTGCAGGAAAAGGTAAACTCCAGCTTATTCCGGTATGCCGTTGTATTTGGTGATGCCAGTATGGGTTGAAGCGGAATATTTGTTTGTTTACCTATACGCTCCAGCTGCTCTACCACCTGCTGCTGCTTATAGCTTAGCTGTTCGGAATAGGGAATATTTTGCCACTTGCAACCACCGCAAGTACCAAAGTGCTCACAAAAGGGCTCGACTTCCCGAGGTGAAGGCTTCACCACTCTATCAACCGTTCCCTCCATAAAGTTACGCTGTTTTCGCGTTACACGAATATCCACAACACTTCCGGGAGCAGCATACGGAACAAATACCACCATACCATCGCCAGTACGGGCAAGCGATTTTCCTTCGGCGGCTAAACCACTTATCTCAACATTTTTTAGTAATAAATCTAACTTTTTTCGAGCCATATAACCTACATTTGCAGCACAAAGATAGTTTAAGTTTAGCGTTTCAGCTATAACGAACTCAATGAAGCGAACGATGTTATATATAAACGCTATGATAAACTCTAAATTTTCAGCTCTAAACCGGTATAATGGATTCACTTACACACCTGGCCATGGGAGTGGCTATAGGAGAGGTTGTTCTTGGTAAAACGCAAGGAAGAAAAGCATGGTTATGGGGTGCCGTATTGGCATCTTTTCCGGATATTGACGTGTGCTTTACCTGGCTATTTTCGCCGGGTAGCGCTTTGCTTTTTCACCGAGGCATGTCACACTCCATCCTGTTTTGTTTGCTACTAGCCTTTCTCTCCGCTCATTGGCTAAACCGACTTTATAAAGGAGATAAATCAACCTACAAAGGATGGCTGCTATTAGCGTTCTGTGGTCTATTCTCCCACATCTTTATTGATATTTTCAACAGCTACAGCGTTGCACTATTTTGGCCGTTCCATACACGTGTAGTATTTGATAGCATTGGGATTTTTGACGGACTATTCTTCCTTCCGTTTTTTCTTGCCTGCATTGCTATATTTTTACTCAAAAGGAAGCCGATACTGCGGCGTAAGCTGGCAATTACTGCCATTACCATGTCAACGTGCTACCTCGGATTTACCGCCGCAAATAAGCTAAGCGTACAGCACAACATTCGGGAGCAGCTTGTGGCCGAAGGAAAAGATGTAGGCCGTGTACGTGCCGCCCCTCTCCCACTCACCAACTTTGCATGGATGGTATTAGCTGAGGACAAAAGCGGAAAGGGATTTTGGCAAACGTCTTATATAACCACCAGCAAGCAGCGTTCTGCCATAAGCTATATCCCAAAACAGGAGGAGCTGGTTCACGCTTATGAGAACGACAAGGAGCTTAAACGACTTAAACGTTTTTCAAAAGGCTTTTATGCCATTGCAAAGGACAGCAATAGCGGGAAAGATTACTTTTGCGATCTTCGATTTCCCAGCTTCGATTTTGATGGTACTGCTCCGGTTACCAATGCGGTAGTTAAGCTGGAGCTGAAAACAGATGCTAACGGAAGGCTGAACTTAGATAGAACATCTCCTCATCGAAAGGTTGATAAGGATAGGGTTAAGAACTACTGGCATCGGATTTTTGGGAAAACAGGATAACCATTTTATCACACACAAACAGAAACAGCGCTTAAAGTAGTTAAGCGCTGTTTCTGTTTACATGTTTGTGGTAAAAATTGCTTACCAGTATAAAATTTTTCTCACCGTTACAATTTGAGGAACCGGCAGGTAGGTTGCCTCCTTCTGTGTGTATTCCACTCTTTCTGTCCAGTTACCTTGCTTATCGTAAGTGTACTTATAAATCAACATATCGCTGCCTTTAAAGAACTCAACAAGCTCTCCCTTACTATCATAGTTTTCCGCTGCCGAATAGGCATTCCTTTCCAGCTCGCTATTTGTGCTATAGGTTACCCGAATGGATTTATCCTTACTGTCATAAGTAAAAACTTTTTTTCCCTCCACTTCGTTGTTTGTGAGCTTAGCTTCCTCGCTAACCTTATTATTTTGTGAGTTAAACTTATAGGTGTAGCTACCCACCAAATGTCCATCTTCGTAGTACGACTTATCAAGAAGCCTACCTAGGGGGCTGTAGCGATAAACCCACTTATGATACAGTTTTCCATCTTTATTATACTCACTCACGTCGGTAATATTTCCGGCACTACCCTCATACGAGTAGGTGTACTTGTGAATCAAGCCTCCATCTTTATTATACTCACCGCTTTCTATACACTTTCCGTTTCCGTCATACTTGTAGCTTGCGCTTAAATAGTGAGAGCTGTCTGATAACGTAGTCCACTTCTCGGCTACTTTACCCAGCGTATTATACTTTAACTCGCTTACGCTAAGAACATCTCCCTTCTCAATTACTCCAAATTTTTCAGTAGCCCGATAGGTTATCTCCTGAATATTTTTCACCTTGCCGCTCACATCGTAGGTGTTCCGTACGTCACCTTTAGTAAGGAGTGTCACATCATTCCAGCTTTGGGCCTTTACATTTGTGTAAAGAAAGGCTGTTAAAACTGTAAATAAAGAAATTAAAGTTCGTCTCATATTAAGTTGGTTTAAATTTTTATGAGTCAACAAACCTGTGCTAGTTTACAAATATACACATTTTTATGTTTGCTTACACACATATTTTCAATAAATCAATATTACACATGCAAAAAGAAGGCCAAGAAATAATTCCGGCCTTCTTTTTATGAAATAGCTAATAGCAAATTACTGCGCAATAGCGTTATATTGTTCCGCAGTCATCAAACCGTCAACCTCGGAAGGGTTGCTCATTTCTACCTTTATCATCCAACCTGCTCCATACGGGTCTTTATTAACTGAATCGGGTGCCCCTTCAATATCAGGGTTAACTTCGATAATTTTACCTGAAACAGGCATCAACGCATCAGATACGGTCTTAACAGCCTCAATAGCGCCAAATACCTCACCTTGTGAAAGCGTTTCTCCTTCGGTTTGAATGTCAACAAAAACAACATCGCCCAGCTGGCCTTGAGCAAAATCAGTAATACCAATAACAGCAACGTTGCCTTCAACACGAACCCACTCGTGGTCTTTTGAATACTTAAGATTTGATGGAGTGTTCATTTTCTATACTATTTTTAGTTTTAGTTACTTGTCTGAATTTTACGCAAACCTACATGTTTTTTGCTGATTGTACAAATTTACTGTGTGAACATCACTTTTACGCTAATCCCAAAGTTGGTATTTGTAGTACCTATGGCCGATACGTATGGTTTGGTAAGCATACGGTCAAAGAACAACCGCATGTTCACCTTGTCGCTTATCGTATAGTCGGCAGTAAACTTAATAGACATTACGTTTCGTCCATCGGCTATTTGGCTACGGGCATTAACATCACCCGCCGTGGTCGATTCATCCAACCTACGTATAATATTCAGCTCATCACGATACATAAAGTCTGCTTTTAACGCAAGCTTTGTTGTTGTTCTTGCCGAACTTCTTCTGTCTATATTAAACAACAGCGGCACATTGTTGAACAAGAATCCGGCACCAACTATATACTCCTTGTTTCGCATTTCCGTAATTTGGTTGTTCGATAGGCTCAATGCCACCCTTCTTATACGATTTGTACCAAGGTTCAGCATCAGGTTATTTTGAAAGCTAAGGTCAACCTGTAGCAAAGGACTTAGCGATTCGTCGATAGAAATATTCGTCAAATCACGCTCAGGAATAAAGTCACTCAGCGTATTTCTCACATAGCTGAATCCGTCACCTTCCGGAGTGTACAGGCTGTTAAGCGAGAACGTACTGATGTTATAAGTTGACGTATAGCTATGCTGGATGTTGGCGCTACGGAATATTTTCTGTAACGCAGGAATACGTGATAAACCCGTATAGCTGATATTCCAGTTTGGCAGCGGAATAGACGGGAAGTTGTCAAACAAACCCTTGCTAACTGATTTTCCGGCGTAGGCAGCTAAAAACGAGCCTCTAAGTACATCAGGGTTATACTCACCATAACCATCGGGGTAAGCTCCTGTTCCGGGATTATAGGCTTGAGAATAGTGGTTAGCCGCCCGATTATTTGCGTACAGCCATGCTACCTCAGGTCGTTTATTCAAGAACGATTGGTATGATTTAGACCTATACTCGTTATCTGCATTCGGACTTTCAAAGGCCGACCCAATGCTGATAATTGAAATGCTGAAACGCCCCATGGCCTGCATTTCTCCGTTCGGATTCACCACGCTGTACATGGTTTCGTTGGTGTTGTACGTTCTGGATGCAACAAGGTTAATCTTCAAATCTCTTATCACTTCCAAATCGGCACGACCCGTAATACGCTGCGTATGCGACATGATATAGGGAGATATAAAGGTGGGATCTTGCGTTAACCAACCTTTATTGCGAGCCTCGTTTACGAAATTGTGGTCTTGCTTACCAAATACAAAGCCTAGGCCCGGCGCCTGACTTCCGTTATAGTTCGATTGTCCAAAGATAACGCTACCCGGTTTAAAGCCCGGTAAGGTGGAGCTGTTATCCTCTTCATAAGTTAAGCCAATATTTTGAACAGACATTGCCATACGCAACAGTAGCTCGCCCGTAAACTCAAGAGGACTTTGCGGCTTAGGCACTTGTCCAACTACTACAACCTTTGCCCTGGTTACATTTTCGTCAAACGTAACTTCTACATTATTTTTATCAACTACACGTGTTTGCGGGCTTAACAATGCATTATCCGAACCGTAAACTTTAATGGTTACATCTTCCGTACGTAAACCATGTTTAATAATACGCTTACGCTTAGCAAAGAAGTTTGCCAATGGTGCTTGGTAGGTAACCTCCTTCGTTCCGTAATCCTTTCTTTGCCCTGTATTGAATCGGTTGTTAACATACCTCAGGTAGCTAAACTTACTGTACAGCTGGGTAAAGTTAAGAGTAGGCGCAATCATGTAGTTCTGCTTATTACTTATGATATTACCCGGATCGTAGGTTTCGCCCTCACGCATCACAGGCGCAGCCACCCACTCATATCCTGCGCGATACGATGTTGATAGAGAAATCCAATTCAATGCGGGTATTTTACCCAGTGGTACCTGCCATGTAGCGTTAAGCTCCTGTCTGTACTCTACATTTCGCCCAAAGCTTGTAATGTTCGACCAAACAGAATCTCTCCAGTGTCTATACCCATTAGGGTCTTCCTTGCGGTTAACCATGCCATCAGGCTCATCAATACGCGCTAGGTTGGATGCCGAGAAGTTAACGTTCAACGAACGGGCTAAATCCCACGATAGGATATAGCTTCTATTCCATAAGAAATCCTTCGCATAGGTAGCCGGAATGGTAATATCCGGATATGCCACATTACGCACTTGTACTGCTCCGTAATAGCGGCTCATATCCGTGGTAAAGCTGAACTGTTTAGGGTATAGCCCTATATTAAAGTCACGTATAAGTCCTAAGGCTTTTCCCCCACCAATCTTTTTGAATGGTTCAAAATATTTTGTTTGAACGCTGTATGTGTATGCCAGCCCGCCATTGAAGTTTTTCTTCAAATTTTGAACGGTACGCATATTCCGCATACTCGATTCGCTGAACGAGTAGCTCAACGAAAGATTCGAGATATCGAATACGCGTTGTACCCCCCCGTTAGGAGCCATTCTTACGTTATTTAAGCTGAATGCTTTCCGGCGAGTATATGTTTGCGTTAAGCTCTTCAATGAATCTTGTTGTGATTTGCTATCCAGCATATCCAACGCACGGCTCATCTTCACATCTTGGTCATACGGGTTGTAGAACGGGGTTTCAAAGTATTCCGAGAACCCGAAGAACATCGGGACATGAACACCCAGCTTATCAGGGAAGAACTTACCCAGCTCAAAGTTGGTAATAATATCATACTGGTAGCTGTCATAGTTTATACGGTCATTAATACGTGATTCAATACCACCAAAACCTGCCGTCTTCATATTTCCGGAAACAGTAACCGTACCTAAGTCTGCCAACGTTGCCGAAGCGCGCGCGTTAGCCGCCCATCCGCTCTTATTATCAACATCGGTAAGGCGCATTTCGTCAACCCACACAATAGCCGACTTTGCCTGCCCGTCATCATTTCCCAGTACCGTTTTGGCCGGATTACGAATACCAATCATAACGTTGCGTATTGAGCCCAAGTTCGGATTACCCACAATACGCATCCTACGGTCTCCATCGTTCTTTTCGTAAACCGTTCCTACCGATCCGCCCGAGTATTTGATGTACTGATTACGCTCCAGCTTCAAATCCGTAAGCTTTTCCAGCTCCAAATCCAATAAGTTTTCTTCAGGCCATACTATCGTCCGCTGGTTATCGGTGTAAGAACCGGGAGGCGTTACCGCCAACGGAATTTCATATTCGTAGTAGTTATTACGATAATCGCTACCAAGACGTACAAACAGCGTAACATCTCCATCGTGAAGCGTAGGCATAAACTCTACCGACTCGGCATGTATATCCATTTGCAAGCGACGGAAACGACGGAAATCAAATAGTGATGATTTGTAGGCTGCACGCGCTTCACCATCGTCAAGTGCTACCACCTTTAGCTGCATGGATTGCTCGTTCAGCTGGTTACCTTGGTAGGTACTGGCATCAATTTCTCTTGTTGTACCCGGAGGCAGCACGTAGTTAACAGGTGTACGGTTAGCGTTTTCCTCAATGTTTACAACAGATATATCAAACAAGGCGTTAGCCAGCTCCGGTTGTGCAAGCCCCTCCTGTCCTTCAATCATTGAGTAGTTATACTTTCTCCACTCACTACGTACCAAATCTAAGCTGGCAAAACGCATGTAGGTAGTATCGGAAAATCCGGTCATAAACATACGCATGAAGCGGATAGACTTAAAGTCGCTAATGTCTCCCTGCGTCTTTTCATAATCGGTAATAGGAATCTTAAACAAGTACCAATTAACGGTTGGTGTACCCTCATTGTCGTTCTCTACCGTTACCGTACGGCGGTCAACAATAAAGTTTTGTCCAACCACAAGATTTTGCGGATTAATACGAACACGGTACTGGTAGAAACGTTCCGTTTCATTCATTGTATTATCCTTATTGATATCCTCAACATCAGGGTTTGGATTAGCCATTGTACCCGTTCCGCCTGTTTGTTCAGCGGCTTTCGAGTTTCCTTCGGGTCCGTTGAAATCACTGTAACAGTCTAAAATTCCGGACTCATGCTGTGTATAGTAGCTGTCAAAAAAGTAGCGGTAGTTATCGCTTGACGGGTCGGCAAGAATTTTCTGAAAAGCCTCTGTTGTAAGGTATCCTTGCAGCGTACTGATATAACCGTATTTGGTTTCAAAAAATTCACGTTCAGCCTCATCGTTCAAACCGTCAAAACCAACGTCCTGCAATGAGCGTGCGGAGTAGTTATTATCAAACGTATATACCAGCGACTGCGCTTTAGGAACATGCCCCCAAGCCGTTTCAATAATCTTTTCGGCATCGTAAGGATAAGGCAAACCGTTTTCATACTGCTTGTAGCCATCCTTCAAAATATCTTCTGATACATCACCCAAGTTAATGTACAGATCGCCGCCCTCAGCGTTCGGATTATACACAAAGGGGTCCATCAACCAAAATTCGATGTACTCGTAGTTAGCCGTTTCAAAATCGGTTTCCGGCAGCGACCGCATTATACCCCCCCACTGCTCTTTAGGGTTAGTAAATAAACCATCGGTATTAATCTTTCCAAAAGAAGTTTGGTAGTTATACGGACCTCTTACTGTTGGGTAAAACGCCCAGCTAAGCGTTGGAATATAAGTAGGCGAGCCGGTTATAATATCACGGTTAGGATAAATTTCTTTCACCGAAATCTCTCGAACAAAGTGGTTATTACGATACTTCGTAGGGTTAGACCGAATGTAAGAAGGAGTTGCCTGTGTACTACGAAGGAAATCAATTGAAACAGAGTACCACGCAAACTTTGAACGGCGGAAACCATACTTAATATCGTTGCTATTCATTGCCTCCGCAAACATTCCCTGAGGAGTACTGGCCAAGTTCCACGCTAAAACGCTGCGAAGGTCCATAGCCGTTTGTGTTCCGTCAAAGTCATCCACAAATGTTTTACCGCTTACAGACGATGATTGACCCGGAATAAGCTGGGCAAACTCAGCATCGACACTTATTGTTGAAGGAGCCTTAGTTTCAATGAACGGCAGCTTATCTACCATCTTGGTCAACCAGCGCGACTCTGTTCTGTATGACGCATTAACACCCCACATCATATTCGACATAGGGTCGTTACCAAACGAGGCTTTAGTGGTTAGCGGTCGCTCATGCAAGCCGAGGAATGTTGCGCCTATATTGAAATCTTTATTGACCTGATAGTTCATGTGAGCGCCATACATCGTTTTCTGAATGATGTTGAACAGCCCGCGGTCTTCCACAGAAACCTTAATGGGAACCGATGATTCAAGATAACCCGGATTGATAATACGAACCGTACCCATTGTGTAGTTCACAATGTAGTCAACGTTCTCAACAAGCTTCATACTTCCTGCGGTAACTATAACCGAACCTTCGGGTATATTTACAGCATTAAGGTATATTTCTGAAGCTATTTCAGACTGGTAGCTACCCATCAGCTTAAACTTGTTTTTCTCGGCAACCTCCCGCGCTTTGGTAAGCGTAGAGTCATATAGCTCCTGATAAACATACTTTGATGCAATAGCCGGATTGCCGATTTTACTTGCCAAGTAGCTACCAAAAGGTTCTACTGCCGGAAAAATAATAGCTCCCTGGGATGCAATTACGGTTACGTTGTTTACAAAGTCGAACACTCCATCGGGGTGTGGGTCGTTTTGGGAGTTCAGGTTATCAAGGTTCAGTACCTGAATCAATGGTTTGTTGCTAATGTTTCCCTCTGAAATATAGGGCAACTCTGTACCCGCTTGGCTATCTTCATAGTACACATCAAGTACGAAGTTTTCCTTGCTTAGCTGGTACGCATCCAAGCTGTAAACGTTCTTCATCATCAAACGCCAAAGTACCAGTGAAGGAGATTGGTTGGTTCCCTTCAGCAGCTTTACCGACAACGCGTTGGGCGATATAACTCCATCCGTAGAGAGCTCCCCTACCTTCTTGGTTATCCCATTTACCGTATATTCAAAAGCTACGGCAAGCACCTCGTCATAGTTAAGCGCTGATGATAAAGAGATATAGCCCAGCTCCGCATTCACCGTATAGTCGGTTCCCAGCTGTAGCTTACGGGCGTTTTCCAACTTTTCATAGTTACGAGCTCCCTCATAACCCAAGCCTGTAAGGTAGCTGGTAACATTATTAATATTCCGGATATCATCCTTATTCACTTTTGTAGTAAATAAGCTATTGGCAGCATCTTCAGGATATGGAGGAGGAACGCCTATTCCAAGCGTTGGGTCTTGCAGTACGGTAGGCTCACCAAGGTCGGTAAATGCTACAATGCTACGGGAATCGTCAAAGCGGTTAGTCTTATTGGTTACCCAAACTTCTACCTTGGTAATATTTATACCCGATTGAATAAGGGGAAGGTTTCGTAGCGACTTGTCGTAGTTGTCATGAAAAACCTGTGACAGAAAAAAGTGGCGGTTGGCATCATAGCTATCAATTTGAAGTTCGAAGTTGCGACTCTGCGCTCCGCCCTGCACTAAAATTTCTTTTGATTGCGACCGCTGTTGAGATACCAATCCGGTAAACGATAACTTTCCGAATTTTAATTCTGTTTTTATCCCAAATAAGCTTTGGCTACCTGTAATAAGCGTACCCGACAATGGAAATGACACATTTCCGGCTTCTATTTTTTGAATAATATCATCTTCGTCTCCGGTATATTCCAGCTTTATTTCCTGCTCAAAATCAAAGGTTGCATCAGTATTGTAGTTAAAGTTCAGCTTTAACCGCTCCCCTATTTTTCCCGTTACATTAAATTGCAGCTTAGCATCAAAGTCAAATCCGGTAGAGCGTCTGAACTGCGTAGGAATCATCGGATTATCGGTCTTTGTACTATTTACCCCAAAAATAACTTCCGCACTACCTTGAGGGTTGATAGAAATTTCGTTTCCTCCGAATATTGTCCCGAAAGCCTCATTGTTAACCCGTATTGTAGGAATTATACCGCCTTGTGCTCCACGCTGCGCTGATGTTGCAGAGCTACGTTTCTCTATCCAACCTTTACGAATTGCTTCCTGCTGTTGAAACTTATTAAACTCTTCTTGGCTGAGAATTTTATAAGGGATAGCTTCCTTTTTTCCACCCTGAAGCTTGTAAAAGAAGTAGCTACCGGTATTAGGGTCTAGCTCCACTACTTCCTCCAACATTGGATTATACCATGTAGATCCGGTAGAAAGCATTTGTGCTAAACCTTCGGAAAAGCACAAGAACAGTATCACGGTAAGTAGTAAACAGCCTTTTTTAAGCATTTGTAATTTTTCTGGTTAGTCCACTTAACTTTCTTATGGGTACAATGTACTGGGGTGTACACAAGCTGCTTCAACTGCAAGCTACATTTGTTTTAACGCCTGCTTTATCAAATCCTCTACGGTAGAGGTACTTCCTTTGCTTATAAGCGCATCTAGCGTTTTTTCTACTAAAGGTCGAGAGAAGCCCAACGTAACAAGTGCAGCCATCGCTTCGGTTCTGGCTGTTCCTGCAGGTGTAGAACTCAGCTTGCCTGATAGCGTTGCCTCTTTTACCTTACCCTTAAGGTCAACAATTATACGCTGTGCGGTTTTTATGCCAATCCCTTTCACTCCCTTCAGCTTTGCTACATCCTCCTTTTCAATAGCAGCAACAACATCCTCTGATGAAAGAGATGAAAGCATAACTCGAGCTGTATTAACGCCAACACCCGTAACGCTGATAAGCTGACGAAATACTTCGCGTTCCTCATCATCAAAAAAGCCAAACAGCAGCTGTGCATCCTCTCGCACCACATGGTGCAACAGCAGGTACACATTGCGTTCAGCTCCTATCTTCGTATAGGTTTGTAACGATATGTTGATGTAATAACCCAAACCGCCCACCTCTACTATAGCAGCGGCGGGCGTGAGGTTTGTAATGGTTCCGCGAATACTTTCGTACATGTTATAAGCCGATTTGACAAAAATATGTTCGAGCTAATAGCTTGCTATAATTTACAAAGATATTATTTATCTGTCAAACTGAGCTACAAATTGAAATTTGCTTAAGCAAAACTGAAAATACGCTAAGTTAAAATCCGTTTAACTTCATGGTAACCGTTGGTAGCAGTAGCAAAAAGCCAAGCAAGAAAAGGAATAAAATAAACGGCCATACCCAGCGCAACCATTTTCCATAAGGAATACGGGCAATACCAAGAACAGCAATAAGCACACCGGATGTAGGTGTAATCATATTAGTAAAGCCATCTCCAAATTGAAAGGCCATTACAGTTGCCTGACGTGATATACCCAGTAAGTCGGAGAAGGGTGCCATAATAGGCATAGTAAGCGCAGCCTTTGCGCTACCCGAAGGAATAATAATATTGATAAGCGTTTGGATGGTGTACATTACGCTTACTGATACAAACTTTCCGGCCTCGCCCATAGCCTGTGAAAGACCGTGAAGAATGGTATCAATAATCCGTCCATCTTCTAGAATAACAATAATACCGCCGGCTAAACCAACAATTAATGCGGCTGATAAAATATCTTTAGAACCTTCAATAAACAGCTTGGCAATGTTGTTGGCCGAGTATCCGGCAGCAATGCCGCTAAGTAAGCCCATGGCCAAGAAAAGCGCGCATAGTTCGGTAAGGTACCAGCTGTATCCCATTACGCCAACCACCAAGAAAACAATGGTAAAGGCAAAAATAGTAAGCACAAAAAAATGTACCGACTTGCGTAAACCCATAAACCCAATAATAGCAAACAACGCAGCTAGTATCGGCAACAGGTACGGAACATCGAACGCACTGTTACCGATGGTGAGTGTAGTGTGTGGGTAGTATATAGAAAAAGCTACTAAGGCAGCCAAGGTTAGCAGGTAGCTTACAATCGCTGATTTCGGACGGCTATATGTAATGCCTTCAACGTCCTCCTTTGTTTTTTCACGCCAATATGCATCTTCATGGTACATGATAGACTTGGCGGGGTTTTTCTTCACTTTGTGTGCATAGCGAAGCACTACAATAATAGCAATGGTAGTAAGCACCACCCAGCAAAACATACGGTACTCGATACCCGAGAATAGCGGAAGTCCGGCCATACCTTGTGCAATACCAATGGTAAAGGGGTTAAGTACGGCACCTGAAAAACCCACGTGCGCAGCAACATATACCATGCCAACGCCCACAATAGAGTCATAACCCATAGATATAGCCAGCGGAATGACTATGGCTATAAATACAATGGTTTCTTCGCTCATCCCGAACACCGAACCAAACAGGCTAAAAAGTATCATGATAAGCACGATAACAATGTTATCTACCCCCAACTTTCGCAGCCAACCGTAGTTCTCAAGTCGCTTGGTACGGCGAAGAAACGAGAGTATACCTGCATCAATAGCCTTGGTGTGGTTTACAATCCAAAAGGCGCCACCAATAGTAAGCACAAAGATGATAATGTTAGATTGACGTACAAAGCCTTTAATAAGTGCAGAAAATATTTGCCACGTTTGAGGCTGGTGCTCAATATTACGAAACTCAACCGTAGCTTGCTCTGTACCGTTAACTACGGTTGTGGTTTTCACGTACTCACCGCCCGGCACCACCCATGTGAGGATAGCGCAAAGCACAATAATGGAAAAAATAATAACGTAGGTGTGGGGAATAGCCCGTTTTTTCTTGCTCATAGGAATTAGATATTGGTTAATGGTTTTCGGCGTGCAATATTATAATATTTTTTGGATAAATGATTTTTACAAGCCTAAAAATGCTTATAATATTTTCATAATCAGAGCAATATATAAAATTTGCATCAAAATACATATTTTCATTTTTTTATTTGGCAAAAAATTGGGTATGTTTGCCCCAAGTATTTTGTTCTTGTCAAAAAACTTAATGCAAGGTCTATATCATGGGTATTTTTAGTTTTCGGTATATTTTTCTGAAAGAAACGTTGAGTAGCGGATTGGTCAGTAGCCACACTACAGCTCATGCTATGAGCCTTTCTCCCAGAAACCTAATATCATCAACTATAATACCTATTTACTATGAAAACGCAAGAACTTACCAACCTTTTTCTCGAGCTTATCCGCATTAACGCCACATCCGGCAATGAAAAACCTGTTGCCGAGTTTATCATTAATTTTCTCAAAAAGTTAGGCCTTTCTCCGTATGAGGACGACTCTGCACCCCATACCGGCTGCAATACCGGTAACATTGTATGTAAAGTAAACGGTGGCGGTAATTTTGTGTTGATAGCGCACATGGATACGGCTCGCCCTACGAAAGATGTGAAGCCCATATTTCATGCCGACCGTATTACATCTGACGGCACTACGGTGCTAGGCGTTGACGATAGGCTTGGTATGTCGGCCATTTTGTTCGCTGTAAAAACGGCTATCGAAAAAGGTATTGCTATCCGCCCTTTTACGCTGGCATTTACCACTTGTGAAGAAACCAGCCTGCTGGGCTCAGTAAACCTTCAGCTGGATAAGGAAATTGATACAGGTTTTATTTTTGATTCGTATCTGCCCACCGGTACGTTTGTAAACGAGTCGTGCGGTGCAGTATCGCTAAACATTAAAGTAAACGGCAGGGCGTCACATTCCGGTATTGCACCGGAAAAAGGCGTTAACGCCGTGCAAATAGCCGTAGAAGCGTTGTCCTCTTTTCCATTTGGACGAATTAATCCCGACACAACGGCTAATATTGGCATTATGAATGGCGGTACGGCCACCAACGTTGTACCGGAAATGGTGGAAATGCAAGGAGAGATACGCTCCAAAAATCCGGCTATTGTTGATGAGCAGGCTGCCAAAGTAAAAGAAACCTTTGAGCGAGTGGCAAAAAAATACGGCGGAACGGTTGATTGTAATATCTATTGGGACTTTCGCCCTTATACCATTACCGAAGCCGATAAGCCTTACCAACGCATTGTTGAGGTATTTAAAAACTTGGGGCTTGAGCCTAAAGCAAGCCTCTCATGGGGTGGTAGCGATGCCAATTCGCTTAACGCAAAAGGCATTAAAACCATTAACTTGGGTACCGGCGCACAAAACCCCCATGCTAACGATGAGTTTGTATTACTAAAAGATTTGGAAAACTCAGCCCGTATTGCCCTAGAACTTATACGAGCATAAACCACGATGCTTTTTGACACCTAACCTAATACACCTATTGACCCAATGAAAATCAAAATCTTTCCCATTTCCATTGCTTCTTACCGGCTTTAATATAAAGCCGGAAAACGTTTTGTGGTAAGCAAATTCTGTTTACCACAAAGTGTATACACCCATACATGCATACGCTTACTGAACTGCTAAACAATCTTTGCCAACACCCAATACTCACATAACTAGTAATTAACCGTAAAACACTAACCTCAACATGAAAAAACTGCTACTTCTATTCCTAGGAACAGCGTTCATATCACTTCTTTCATCATGTGGGCAAGCCGAGCCGCAGCAAAAAGAGAGCACGGTCAAAGGCCACCTCTTTATTATTGGCGGTGGCGACAGACCCGAGTATATGATGAAGCGTTACATTGAGCTGGCCGGTGGCGACAGCGCAAAGATTGTTGTTGTACCCTTTGCCAGCGGAGATACTTACGAAACGGCTGTGTACCAAACCAACCAGTTTAAAGAATACGGTTGTGCAAATGTCGATTTTGTTTACTTTGAACAGGGGCAAGCCGATCTTGACTCTAACCTTAATAAGCTAAATGGCGCCACAGGCGTGTACTTCACAGGTGGCGACCAAAGTAAGCTAACGAAAATCTTAGCAGGCACTAAGTTCTTCGATAAGATAAAAGAGATACATAAAAACGGTGGAGTTGTTGGCGGTACTAGCGCCGGCGCTGCCGTTATGAGTAAAATTATGCTTACCGGTAGCGAGCTGATCAACCAAAACGATAACGGATCATTTCCCTGTATTATGAAAGGAAATGTTGAAACAACCGAAGGCTTTGGGTTTGTTGAAGATGCTATTATTGACCAGCATTTTGTAAAACGTAAACGCGAAAACCGTCTTATTACGCTTGTTATAGAACATCGGCTTACGGGTATTGGCATTGACGAGGCTACCGCCATTATTGTAAAGCCCGACAATAGCTTCGAAGTATTTGGAGAAGGCAGCGTTATGGTATTCGAGCCTGATTTTGCTACCGCTCCTCGCACAGATAAGAACGGAAACCTATCAGCCGATAAGATTGTAATGCACATCCTGCTTTCGGGCGATACCTATAAAATTCCCCATAAACAAATCACAAATGCCAATTAAATAACTTAAAAACATCCAAGCATTATGAGAAAGAAGCTACTCTCTTTATTGCTGTGCGTGCTGCTCGGTTCGGCTGCTGCTTTTGGGCAAACCAAAATCAGTGGAACCATAACCGGCGCCGAAGACGGCCAGCCCGTAAGCTACGCTACCGTTATCGTAAAAGGTACGAGTGCCGTTGCCACATCAGGCGAGGACGGGACGTATAGCATTACACTACCCTCCGGAGCAACAACCCTTGAATTTTCGTTTTTCGGAATGAAAACACTAGAGGTGGTTGTTGGCGGACGAAACCTAATTAACGTAGTTATGGAACCTGATAACTTTATGCTTGACGAAACCGTAGTAATTGGCTATGGAACCGTTAAGAAGAGAGATGTTGCAGGTTCAGTTGCAAACATTCAATCTGATGATCTTAGCAAAGCGGCTGTGGAAAATTTTCAAAAGGCCATGCAGGGTAAGGCAGCAGGGGTACAAGTTACTTCTGCTTCGGGTACTCCCGGCGGTGCAGTTAGCATACTTATTCGCGGTCGCGGAAGTATGAACGCTGATACAGACCCGCTATATATTATTGACGGTGTACAAGTAACCACTGGAGAGCAAGGCGGAGGTATTTTGAACAGTACCGACGCCTTAGCCGGATTAAACCCTGACGACATCGAAAGTATTGATATTTTGAAGGATGGTGCTTCAGCATCTATTTATGGTGCACAAGCGGCCAACGGTGTTATCTTCATTACGACCAAGAAAGGAAAAGCAGGAAAAACCAACTTCTCTTTTAAATCATCTTGGGGTTGGCAAACCGTAGCAAACACCATTCCCGTTCTTAACGGGCCTCAGTTTGCCGAACTGGCGCTTACCTCATACAAAAATCTCTATGGCCCTAACGGAACGATGTACCTTCAAAAGTTAGCCGACTATCAGGGAAGAGGTTGGGGAGATGACGGCTACTCCAATGCACCCTCCTATGACTGGTTTGATGCCGTGTTTAAAATCGGTTTTACGCAAGAGTACCAAATAAGTATGTCGGGCGGTAATGATAAAACCACCTTCTTCATCTCTGCCGGATATATGGATGATAACGGAACAATGATGAATACGTGGTTTAAGCGTGCGTCTGCCCGTTTGAATCTGAACCACGAAATTACCAAATGGCTTAAGTTTTCTACCAGCAACAGCTTTAACAATGTAAACCAGCGGCAAACCACTACCACTGGGTCAGCAAACCCTGCTCGTGTAGCGTTTTTGATGCAACCCACTAACGCTATATATGACAGTGACGGGAATTACATTCCAAACATTAACGATGGTTACTATGAGCATAATATAGTACAAGTTTTGGATTACAACAAGTACACCGGCACCAGCAACAAGTGGACGAGCGGTAACGATTTTGAGTTCAAAATTATTGATGGGCTCACCTTTAAATCAAGCTATGGTGTTGACTATATGGAGATGAACGAACACCAGTTTATTGATCCCCGCACACGCCAAGGAAAAGACGCTAAAGGCCAAGTAAGTGCCGCCAACAGCCGTGTAACCAAGCTGCAAACAGACCAAGTAGTAAACTACCAGCGGATGCTTGGAGAAAACCACCGTTTGAATGCCATGGTGGGCTTTTCATTTGTAAAATCGGTGAGAACGTCCAACGGTTCAACAGGCAGGGGTATTGCCAACCCCGATATGCAGCTACTAAGTTCAACAGCAATACCCTTTGAGGTTTATGAAACTTACACAGGGTTTAAGACCATGGGGTTATTTGGTCGCTTGGGCTATACGTTTAAAGATAAGTATATTTTGACGGCAACCGTTCGTCGTGACGGTTCATCACGTTTCGGAGCAGAAGAGCGTTTCGGCACCTTCCCTTCCATATCCGGTGCATGGCGCATGAGCGCTGAACCCTTTATGCAAGGCTTCAAGTTCCTTAACGATTTTAAGTGGAAAGCCAGCTACGGGGTCACCGGTAACTCGAATATCGGAAACTTCATTGCGCGCAGGCTTTATACCGGAATCGGAGAGTATGACGGACAGGCCGCTATTTATCCGAGCACTATTGGGAATGATGCATTAACATGGGAAGAAAGCCACTCAGCCAACTTCGGTTTATCGGCATCCATGTTCAAAAACCGTATTTCTTTGGATGTTGACTACTACATTACCAATACCAAAAACTTGCTTTACTACCGTCCCATTCCCTCGCAAACCGGATTTACTACCATGCCCGATAACATTGGCGGTGTGCGTAATACCGGATGGGAATTTTTAGTTTCTTCCATAAACATCGAAACAGCAAAAGGTTTCAAATGGGCATCTAACCTTAACTTCTCGTTTACTCACAACGAAGTAACATCACTGATTGAAGGCAACGAAATTGTTGGAGGATACAAAGTAGGAGAATCAATTACTTCTGAACGCGCTTACCGCTGGGCAGGTGTTAACCCCAGCGACGGCCGCCCGATGTACTACGACAAGGATAACTATATTACCTACAACCCTCGTCCCGAAGACCGTATATGGACTCCCGGCACAGACCCTACCTTCTTTGGAGGGCTTACCAATACCTTGTCATATAAGGGTATTGAGCTATCATTTACCTTCCAGTTCCAGCAAGGGGCTCGGTCGTACTGGAGCGATAAGTCGCCATTGATTGACTATGCGGCCGACTGTAACTCATACTTGCCCGTATATGAAGAATATTGGCGTAATCCGGGCGATAGAACATGGGTCGCTAAACCAATGTATCAAAACCTTTATCCTGCATCTGCGCGGCCGGCAACATCACCTAACGATGCAAGCACGCTGATGTATGAAAAGACCGACTTTATTAAGCTTAAAACCGTATCACTGAGCTATACACTGCCCAAAAAGTGGACATCGAAGGCTCATTTAGCTTCGGCACAGATTTATGCACAGGCGTACAACCTATGGACAACCACCACCTACCCGGGTTACGACCCCGAGTTTAGCGGAAGCGATAGAGGTACCTATCCTCAATCAAAAACCTATAGCATTGGACTGAAACTTGACTTCTAAACGAACAGAACTATGAAATTGAGATTATATACAATATTAATGCTGGCTGCTCTGACTTTCTGCACTTCATGTGAGAGCTGGCTTGACATGGACCCAAAGGACGGACTTCCGGGAGGAAAGGTGCTTTCAACGCTATCGGGTAACGAAAGTTTGCTGTTAAGCGCTTACGACCAAATGCAATCGGAAGGTTACTACGGGCGTAACTTGATTTGTGCTCCCGAAATATTGGCTGATAACTGCGGGCAACGTGCAGGCGGAACCATGTTTACCGATGCTTACTACAACCGTCCCGGTTCGGGAGTCAACTTGTGGGTAAGAGCATACGGTGTAATTGCTGTTGCCAACGATGTGCTGGCAGCTATTGATAATGTGGCTATAGATGTCTCAGAAACCGGCACACGCGATAAGATAAAGGGAGAAGCCTATTTTCTACGCGGACTGGCCTACTTTGATTTGCTGAAAGTATATGCCCGCGAGCCATACCATTTGGTTGACAACTTTGACCTTGGTGTTCCGCAAGTAACCAAACCTTTGGCTGCTATGGGACCTGATGCCTACGGACCACGAGCCGATATTTATACCATTTGGCAGCAAATTGAAGATGACTTAACCCAAGCTTTTACGTTGCTGCAAGATAACGACAGTAAAAACTTTCCGCAGCGTGGTAACAGCTATGCAGCGAAAGCTATACTTGCTCGTGCATACCTTTACCAATCGAAGTGGCAGGATGCTGCTAGCGCGGCAAGCTGGGTAATTCAAAATAAGCCCATTCTCTATAGCGGTAATTATAAAGATATTTTTACCTCCAGCAAAGAATCTCTCTTTGAACTCAAGTACACCACTCCCGAAACGCTCGGCAATGCATCGTTGAACTCCATATACGGAACACAGCCAGATGTAGTGGATGGTAGAGGGTATGGCGAACTTATTATGGGTACAGCCATACTCGGCATGTTTGAAACAGGCGACAAGCGTATAAGCATGAGACGGTCACATGTTGATAACGGTGTAACCATTTGGTGGAACACCAAGTTTAACAGCTGGCAGGGAACTTTCGGGCAGGATAACGTACCTATCGTTCGTATTGCCGAAATGTACCTCATCCGTGCGGAGGCCAGCCTTAAGCTACCTACGCCCGATTACACCACTGCCAGAGGCGATATCGATGTTATTCGCACTACCCGCGGGCTTGGCGTAACAACCGTACCCGATGCTAGCTTGCTTTCAGCTGCCGACAAGGAACGCAGGCTGGAGCTGTGCTTCGAAGGACATCGCCTTTTCGACCTCAAACGGCAAGGCAAAGATATTCCCAAAGAAGGAGGACAAGCAGCTATACCTTATACCGATTATCGTGTGGTAGCCGGTATTCCGCAAACCGATATAGATGTGAATAAGAACCTGGTGAATAACCCCGGATACTAAAAACGTTACGACATGAAGAAATTTAATATCATACTACTGTTAGCATCGTTCTTCCTCCTTGCATCGTGTGAAAAGGAAGACCGCACATACAACGGACCGCTCTACGTGGAGTTTTCCGCAGAACAATACGGGCAACAAGCATCTATCACTTCCAATATATTCAAAACGCCGGACGATATAGGAGCTGATAAGATAGGTGTACAACTTATTGGTTATGGCCGGTCTGAGCCTCTTACCGTGAACTTTCGTTTGGTTGATCAGGTATTCTACATAGTCAGCCTTAGCAAATATGTGGTTGATTTGCCCGATGGGCTAAAACCCTCTGAGTATAAAGTAGTGCCCGCAACCGCCGTTTACAACACAGATTATACGTTTGATGGGCTTTCCGGCGTTACGTTTGATAAAACCTACGGGCGTGGTAGTATTACTATTGCTCCCAACAGCCAGTTTGGGGTCATCCCCATTAACATTTTACAAAAAGGCGGTAAGCTGCTTTTCTTTGCGCTAGAGGATGGCAACGGCTTAATGGCGAACAAGCCTACAGCTTTGCTATACTACCAAACACCTATTGATAAACAAGTTGTATTCTTGGATCAATTTGCCAGCGATCCTCTTACCCGTGGATGGACTGCCATTGACAAAGACGGAGATGGCAGGATATGGTTCTGGGAGAGTTCTCAAATGTGGTCATACTCATATCGGTCTGTACCCCTTACACCTGAAAACTACCTGGTAACCCCTATGATAAGCATTCCGACCACCGATCGTCCGGTACTACTAACTTTTGAAATTGCCGGTAGAGGCTCTGTTGAAGATAATGACTATAGGGAACAGTACAAAGTCATAATATCAGAAAACCCGATAACAACAATCAACTGTAGAGATGCGGATATTGTTCAGGACTACGTAGAAATAACGGCTGCCAACAGTGATAGTAACTTTGGTCAGGTTGAGCTGGATTTGTCGGCCTATCAGGGTAAGGATGTATATATTTCTATCGTTCACGGCAACTGCGTAGGTCAATGGACTCTTAAGCTTAGGAATTTTGAATTGAGTATTTACTAACATTATGATAGTGAGCAGAGAATAATTTCATACATGAAAATTTGGACAATGAAAAGGATATATAGCAGGAGCATAATAATTGCAGCATTTATTATGCTCGGACTGTCATCGTGTAACAAGGATGAAAATGTTGCTACAACGCCCTCTATTATTACGGCAGCAGTAACTAACATTACCGAGGTAAGCGCTACGGTAGGAGCAAAACTTGTAGTGACAGGTAGCTCAGCAGTTAGCGAGCGAGGTGTATGCTGGGCTACCACCCCAAATCCTACTGTTGATGGTTCAAAAGTTGTTTTTGGACAAGAAGCAGAGGAGTTTACGGTTGTACTGACGAATCTTAAGTCCGGGACAACATATTATACACGTGCTTACGCTATTAGTAGTTCGGGAGTAGGGTACGGAGACCAGCGCAGCTTCACCACTGCCGGACAACTTTCAATGACATTGCCACTTATTGAACGTTTTAGCGGAAGTCAATTTCTGCCTCAACATTGGCAGATGATTGATCAGGACGGAGACGGGGATGCATGGTACGCCTATACATCCCGCTTTAAGGGCGCGATCTCTGATTCCGATGGGGCTACTCCATATAACTTCTTGATAAGTCCGAAAATTACTATTTCGGGAACATCGCCAAAGTTGGAGTGGAACGTTGGTGCAACATCAATCAACTATCCTAAAGAGCAGTACAAAGTGATAGTAGCCGACCAAGCATTTACAGCAGCTAACTGCACAAGCATTGGAACCATTGTGTTTGAAGAAACACTAACTGCTGCTGCAGGAAGAACATTGGCTCCCAGAAGTGTTGATCTTTCGGCATACGTGGGAAAAGACGTTTACGTTGCATGGGTTCACTACAATTGTACTGATCAAGATGGGCTGGTGGTTACCGACGTTCGTATTGGCTCAACAGAGCATCCTGCAACTGTAAGTAAAGCTTCGTTGGGCTCCTTAGTAGTTTCCAACCTTACAAAAACCAGTGCCACCGTATCAACCACCATGACCAACGATGGAGGAGTTAGCGTATTTAGCAGAGGTTTTTGCTATAGCTTAAGTTCCAACCCAACAACAGCAGACAGCAAGATGGAAATTACTGTATCCGTTTCAACAGCAGCGGCTATGTCTGCCAACCTTACGCTGAATACAGGGACAACCTACTATGTAAGGGCATACGCTGAAAATGCCGCCGGTGTTGTATATGGAGAACAGCAGGAAATAACTACTCCATCCGTGATAAAAACAGTTTTGTTTACTGAGGATTTTGCAAATAGAGATCCGTTTACGGCAGCCGGTTCGCAATGGGTACTCATAGACAAAGATGCTGATGGGAAAAGTTGGTTCTATTTTGACGATTCCGGCGGACCCGATCATTGTGCTCGTTCTCGCTCATACGAAAGTGGGGCTTCATTGACCCCCGAAAACTACATGGTGCTTCCCTCTATTGTGCTACCGGCAGACGCGGATGTTATTGAGCTAACCTTTAAAGTAGCAGCATCAGATGATACAGATTTTGAGGAAGTGTATGCAGTACTACTATCCTCATCTGCAATTGATATAAACAATTGCAGATCGGCTACGGTTATTAAGGCGGCAGAAACACTCACCGCCAATGAAAGTGAGTGGGCATTTGCAGAACGTACAGTTGATATAAGTGCATATAAGGGGCAAACTGTATATATCTCTTTTGTTCATAAAGATTGTACAGGCCAAGCATCTTTACTAGTAGGTAATATTCAAGTTGCTTCATATAAGTGATAATGAAAAAGCAACTGATTATAGCGCTAGCACTGATTATTGCCATGTTTTCATGCTCAGGCAAAGAGGGTACTGATGACAACCCTCCCTACGTTGACCCCAACCTGCCAAAGTTGTACTGGTATGGGTCGCATACCGATATTACTCCAACACCTCTACCCGGCTTTGTACTTGCCGGAGGAGGGACGGATAATAACGTAGCTATGCAGTGGATGTTGCAACGTGCTAACGGCGGAGACGTTGTTGTATTACGTAGCAACGACTCCAATGGTTATAACAGCTACTTTTTTGCAGAATTAGGCATTAGGGTCAACTCTGTTGTAACAGTAGTTATCACATCAAAAACAGAGGCCAACTCCGACTCGCTTGCTAAAATTATTCGCAGAGCAGAATTGTTATTCATCGCCGGAGGCGACCAGTGGAACTACATTGACTACTGGAGCGGCACTAAAACGGCCGATGCAATCAACTACCTCATCAATACCAAAAAGGTAACTGTTGGTGGTACCAGTGCCGGCATGGCCGTTATGGGGCAAGTGGTGTTCGATGCTAAAAACGGTACACCTACCAGCGCCGAAGCGTTGGCAAACCCATACAGCAGCAAGGTGACGCTCACCAAAGATTTTTTGAGCGTACCAACTGTACTGCAATCGCTGGTAACGGACTCGCACTACAGCAACCGCGACCGTCATGGACGCCACCTAGCCTTTATGGCACGTATGGTGAAAGACTGGAGCATGACTGCTAAAGGTATTGCTTGTGATGAGAATACCGCCGTATGTATTGATGGAGATAACCGTGCAACCGTTTATGGTCCATGCGCTTACTTTATCAAGCAAAACGGCGCAGCGCCCGAAACTTGTACAAACGGACAGCCACTTACGTGGAATGCAGGCGGTCAAGCCTTAAGGGTGTACAAGCTACCCGGCAATAATAGCGGTAGCAGCACGTTTAACCTTAACGACTGGTCAACAGCTGCCGGCGGCGTATGGCAATGGTGGAGCGTTAGCAACGGTACGCTTAGTGAAATAAACCAATAGAGATAAATTTTACCATGTTAAGCAATGGGCAGGCCTTATAAAGGTCTGCCCATTGTGTTTTAATAATATAGAGGTAGTAGAGCTTTCAATAAGCATTGAATCAAGTATCAGACCGGGTTGCTATTAACCTACACAGCTAACTGAAAGGGGTATTTTGCCTTCCCTCGCAAATTTTACTACTTTTGTTACCCACAAAATAAATGACTTACTATGAGCAAACAACATATTTTAGGTTCCGAACAGCTGAGCTTTGAGCTGATATCAACACTACTAAACGAGGATTATAAGCTGGTTCTGTCGCCCGAAACAAAGGAAACCATTCAGAAATGTCGCGACTACCTTGACCGGAAGATGGCATCAACGCAAAAACCTATTTACGGGGTAAGCACCGGATTTGGCTCCTTGTGCAACAAGTCAATTTCTTGTGAAGAGCTGGGACAGCTGCAAAAAAACCTGATTATGTCTCACGCTTGCAGCACAGGTAGCGAGGTACAACCTGATATTGTTCGCTTAATGCTGTTGCTTAAAGCCTACGCGCTATCGCTGGGTTATAGCGGCGTTCAGGTAGTAACGGTTGAGCGTATTCTCGACTTTTACAATAATGATGTACTTCCCATTGTTTACGACCGTGGCTCGTTGGGTGCTTCGGGTGACCTAGCTCCGTTATCAAACCTGTTTTTACCATTAATAGGCCTAGGCGAAGTTCGCTACAAAGGCGAGAAGCTACCTGCTGCCGAAGTGCTTAATAAATTCGGCTGGAAGCCTATTGAGCTACAATCAAAGGAAGGGCTGGCATTGCTTAACGGCACGCAATTTATGAGCGCGCATGGCGTTTACGTGATGCTTAAAGCATTTAAGCTGGCTAAGCTGGCTGATATTATTGGAGCATTATCACTCGATGCTTTTGATGGAATTTTAGAACCATTCTCAGCGGCACTACACAACATACGTCCTCACAGCGGACAAATAGATACGGCACTCAATATCCGCAGCCTGCTAAGAGACAGCGAGCTGATTGACCGCCCTAAAAAACACGTGCAAGACCCCTACTCTTTCCGCTGTATTCCACAGGTACACGGCGCTTCAAAGGATGCTATAACATACGTAGCCAGCGTGCTTACCACCGAAATAAACTCGGTTACGGATAATCCTACCGTATTTCCCGATGAGGATATGGTACTATCGGGCGGCAACTTCCACGGACAGCCGTTAGCCTTGGTATTTGATTTCCTTGCGCTGGCATTGGCCGAACTCGGTAATATATCGGAACGCCGTACAGCACAGCTGATTTTAGGGTTACGTGGATTACCTGAGTTTTTGGTTGCCAAGCCCGGTCTCAATTCCGGCTTCATGATTCCGCAGTATTCTGCTGCGTCAATGGTTAGCCAAAACAAAATATACTGCCATCCGGCATCGGTAGATTCTATCGTTTCGTCAAACGGACAGGAAGACCATGTGAGCATGGGAGCCAACGCGGCAACCAAGCTCATGCACATAACCGATAATTTAGAACGCATTTTAGCTATTGAGCTGATGAATGCCGCGCAAGCCATGGAATTCAGAAGGCCTGCAAAAACATCGCCTTACCTTGAAGAGCTGCTGGCACGCTACCGCAGCGTTGTTCCCGCAACTGATGTGGACAGGGTAATGTACGTAGATATTGAGAAAACCCTTGAATTTATTAGGGAAGGAGAGTTTGGAAATAGCTAGTACCAACAAAGTGAGAGGTAAATAGAAAATGGTGAATAGAAAAACTATGCGCTTCTATGTAGCTATTGTGCCTATGTGGTGAAGAATAGCCCCATTTAGGGGTTGGGGGGTAACAATTAATGGCTCTTGATTACTTCGGCAAAAAACGCCTCGCAATGATGGCAATAAGTAGAGAAATAGAATTAGGAAAAAATCTTATATTTTTGTATCTTCATAGAACAATTGTAATACAAAACAACCATGCAAACAAAAACACCGGGGCGCGAAAAGGTAGCCGCCCTACTCAAGTCAGCAAAAACAGGACATGATGTTACCGTAAAGGGATGGGTAAGAACCAAGCGTGGCAACAAGAACGTTGCATTTATTGCGCTTAATGACGGTTCGACCATTCATAATTTGCAGGTTGTTGTTAACGTTGAAACATTTGACCCCGAATTGTTGAAGCTGGTAACTACCGGCTCCTGCATTCGTGTTGATGGCACGCTGGTAGAATCGGTTGGTAGCGGACAGCCTGTTGAAGTACAAGCAAAGTCCATTGAAATATACGGAACAGCCGATGCTGAAACCTACCCCTTGCAGAAGAAGGGGCACACGCTGGAGTTCCTGCGTGAAATAGCCCACCTGCGCCCGCGTACCAACACCTTTGGAGCTGTGTTGCGCATTCGTCATGCTATGGCTTTTGCCATACATAAATATTTCAACGATAAGGGTTTTGTTTACATGCACACACCCATTATCACCGCTTCTGATGCCGAAGGAGCCGGAGCCATGTTTACCGTAACTACGCTGGACATGGAAAAGCTTCCCAAGCAGGATGATGGCAGCATAAACTTCTCTGAAGATTTCTTTGGAAAGCATGCCAGCCTCACCGTTTCAGGACAGCTAGAGGGTGAGCTTGGAGCAATGGCCTTATCAGAAATATACACGTTCGGTCCTACCTTCCGTGCAGAAAACTCTAACACACCCCGCCACCTTGCCGAGTTCTGGATGATTGAACCGGAAATGGCCTTCTACGAGATTAAAGAGAACATGGACTTGGCGGAAGATTTTATCAAGTACCTTGTTCGCTATGCTATTGAGCATTGCTCGGACGATTTGAAGTTCCTGAACGACATGTGGGATAAGGAGCTGATAGAACGCTTGCAAAGCGTAGTAGAAACCGAATTTGTTCGTCTTGACTACACCGAAGGAATAGATATTCTTATGAAATCGGGACATAAGTTTGAGTTTCCCGTTAGCTGGGGGCTTGACCTACAAGCCGAACACGAACGCTACTTGGTGGAAAAGCACTTCAAGAAACCTGTTATCCTAACCAACTATCCGAAGGAGATAAAGGCGTTCTACATGAAGCAAAACGAGGATGGTAAAACCGTTCGCGCAATGGATGTACTATTCCCGAAAATTGGTGAAATAATAGGCGGTTCACAGCGTGAGGAAAGCTACGATAAGCTGATAGCACGTATTGAAGAACTTGAGATACCTATGAAGGATATGTGGTGGTACTTAGAAACACGCCGTTTCGGAACAGCCCCACATAGCGGATTTGGCTTAGGTTTTGAGCGTTTGTTACTATTTGTAACGGGCATGGGCAACATTCGTGATGTTATTCCCTTCCCCCGTACACCTAAGAATGCAGATTTTTAAGTTTTGTCTTTTCATTTATAATCAACTCGTAAACTTTTAAACTGTAAACTTCTTTTCATGCTCAAACAGTCGCTCCAACAAAAAATGCTGCAAAAGCTGTCGCCGCTGCAAATCCAGACCATCAAAATGCTGGAGTTGCCGACTATGATGTTGGAGCAACGCATAAAAAAGGAGCTGGAAGAAAATCCGGCACTGGAAGAAGGGCAAGAGCTGTCAGAGGATACTGCCGACGAGCAAGATAGCAAGGACGAGCAACAAGACGAGTTTACGCTGGAAGACTACCTGAATGAGGAGGACGATACCCCTTCTTATAAGCTGCAAGCCAACAACCAGTCAAAGGATGAGCGGAAGGAATATTCTACACTCTCAACCTCGGAAAGCCTTCAACAGCATTTGGAATCGCAGCTGGGTTTTCGTAAGCTAAGCGAACGCGAGCACAAAATAACATCATTCCTAATTGGAAGTATTGAGGATGACGGGTACTTACGCCGTGACTTGGAATCTATATCAGATGATATTGCGTTTAAGCTGAACATGGAAGTAAGCGTTGCCGAGCTGCAACATGCGCTTGCCATTATTCAGGATTTCGACCCATCAGGTGTAGGAGCAAGAGATTTGAAAGAATGTTTGCTGATACAGCTTAAGGCAAGAACTCAAACCGACAGCGTAGCGCTTGCACAAAAAATTATTGAAGACCACTTTGATGCCTTTGGCAAAAAACACTACGATAAAATTGTAACAAAACTTGGCATTGACGAGGAGCAGCTTAAGGCAGCCATTTCCGAAATTGTAAAGCTAAGCCCCAAACCGGGAAGTAATTTTACCGATACGTTTAGTAGTCAAGCGCAGCAAGTAATTCCCGACTTTATTCTTGAGCTGAAAGATGGTGAGCTGCAGCTAAGCCTTAACTCATACAGTATTCCCGACTTAAAGGTCAGCAAAGGCTATGCACAGCTACTGCAAGATTATGCAGAAAAGGATAGCGCATCGAATGAAGATAAGGAAGCGGTTAACTTCATTAAGCAAAAAATTGATTCGGCTAAATGGTTTATTGAGTCCATCAAGCAACGGCAAAACACCTTGTTTAATACCATGCAGGCTATCATTAACTTTCAGCGTGATTACTTCATGGATGGTGATGAAGCGAAGCTGAAGCCGATGATTCTGAAAGATATTGCCGAAGTTACAGGGCTTGATATATCTACCATATCACGTGTAGTGAACAGCAAGTATATTCAAACACATTTCGGGATTTTTGCCTTAAAGCATTTCTTCTCGGAAGGCTTGCAAACCGAGTCGGGTGAAGAAGTTTCTACCCGTGAGGTGAAAAACATTCTTTCCGAATGTATTGGAAACGAAGATAAGCGCAACCCCGTAACCGACGAACAGCTAACCGCCATACTCAACAAAAAGGGCTACCACATTGCCCGCCGCACGGTTGCCAAATACCGTGAGCAGCTGAATATTCCGGTAGCACGGTTGAGAAAGGAGCTATAGGCCTCTCCCCTAGCCCCTCTCCTTAGGAAGAGGAGAAGTGGTACAACAAACATTAATAGTAAAGAACACAACAAAAAGAGTACCGTCATTACTCCCAGGTTAAGCGGCATTTGCAATGCCGCTTAACAAAGGGAAAGTGATACAACAAAAAGAAAACCGTCATTGCGAGCGAAGCGAAGCAATCTCTCAAATAGAACAGATTGCTTCGCTTCGCTCGCAATGACGGTGCAATTCAAAGCCCCTTGGAACACAACACAATTCGTAATTGTGTATAAGAATATTCTCTGCCTACATTTATAATACAAGCTGAATTACAAATTCAGGTATATAATAAAGCGGCATTGCAAATGCCGCTTAACAAAGGGATTTTCCCGTAGGGAAATAATATCAGTAGAAACATTAGTACACCTCAGAGCAACCATAGCCCGTAGGGCTTTAATAACACAGCTACTATTAATATCCTACGGACAACTTTCTATAATACATTTGCTGTTTCTATTGATATATAAGCCCTACGGGCTACTCTTTTTGCCCTATTTCAATTCAAAGCCCCAACCAGCTTTTGAAACTAGTTAGGGCTAAATTTTTAATGGCTGCGTTATTTAAACTATAAACTTTAAGCCCTAAACTCTACAAAACTTCCTCTCCAATTAAAGTAGCCGAGGTGCAACTTGTAACTTTTACCACCACATAATCACCAATGCTATGGCTACCCTTGGGGAATACCACTACCTTATTTTGAGAAGTACGTCCCGATAGAAAATCGGATGAACGCTTGGAATGCCCTTCCACCAATACTTCAAAAGTTTTACCTACATCGCGCTTGTTGCTTTCTTCCGACAGCTGATTTTGCAAGGCAATAATTTCGTTTAGCCGTTCGGTTTTCGCTTCTGTGGAAACATCATCCGTCATGTGTCTTGCGGCCTTTGTATTGGGGCGCTCCGAGTACATAAACATGTAGGCAAAATCATAGCCCACCTCACGCATCAGTGAGAGCGTTTGCTCGTGGTCTTCCTGCGTTTCGGTACAAAAGCCCGCAATAACATCGGTAGTTATCGCGCAATCGGGTATTATTTCGCGAATCTTCTGAATACGTTCTAAATACTGCTCACGCGTGTACTTTCTATTCATTAAATCCAGCATCCGCGTACTTCCCGATTGTACCGGAAGGTGAATACAATTACATATATTCTTGTGCTTTGCCATAGCATAAAGCACCGCGTCACTCATATCCTTGGGGTGCGATGTCGCAAAGCGCACTCTCAGCTCAGGGCTAAGCAAAGCAACCTCTTCTAGTAGCTGCGCAAAGCTTACCGATTTTGTAGAATCATCCGCATCTACCCAGTGGTAAGAGTCAACATTTTGTCCGAGTAGTGTAATTTCCTTATACCCGTTTTCAAGTAGCTCCGTTGCCTCTCGCACTATAGTTTGAGGGTCACGACTACGCTCTCCGCCACGTGTGTATGGTACAACGCAATATGAGCAAACGTTATTGCAACCACGCATAATAGAAATAAAGGCCGATACTCCTGCGCTATCCAAACGAATCGGGCTAATATCAGCGTAGGTTTCTTCTCGCGACAGCAATACGTTTACGCCTTTTTGCCCCGACTCTACCAGCTGAACCAAGTTGGGTAAATCACGGTAGGCATCAGGACCAACAACCAAATCAACAATCTTTTCTTTTTCTATCAGCTGCTCCTTCAAGCGTTCGGCCATACAACCAATAACACCTATGATAATAGCCGACCGCTTCTTCTTTTGCTGCTTGAACTCGCTAAGCCGCCCCCATACACGCTGCTCGGCATTATCACGTATGGAGCAGGTATTGATTAGTATAACATCGGCTTTCTCCATTTCGTTAGTAACGGAGTAGCCGTTTTGTTGCATTATGGAAACCACCACTTCACTATCGTTTACGTTCATTTGGCAACCGTAAGTTTCAATGTATAGCCTTGGCTGGTTATCGACAAAAACGGGACGTATATTGCGTGCTGTATGATGGCTTTCTGTTAGGTTCTTTCCGAAGTGCATCTTTCTAATTTTCTGCAAATATACAAAGAAAGTTATGCTTGACAGAACGACTATAGCTACGTTAGCTTTAGCTGCTAGTTTACCCCCAACCCCCTAAAGGGGGCTTTTGATCTGTGCAAACGGCTTTCAAAAAGTCAATTTTACAGTAGCAGGATTCCCCCTTTAGGGGGATAGGGGTAATAGTTATCGGCATAGGGTTATAAGTGAATAGCCATCACCTATCGTTTTGCTATTAGCGTTCAAAAACACTGTTTTGAGAAAAAATAGCTACCTTGCACAACTCCAAACAAACCGAATAACCAACGTTAACAGTACTCTTATGGCAGTAGTGGGTTTAGACCTTGGCGGCACAAAGCTATCCGGTGCCATTTTCTCCGAATCCGGTAATATTCTATTTAAAGATGCTTGCAAGTTGGAGGGCCGAACAGGTGATGAAGTAGGTAAGCTTATACAGGATTTTACCGTAATGCTGTTGAATGAGGCCGATAAAAAATCCATCTCTATTAACGCTGTAGGAATTTGCGTTCCCGGCATAAGCTACGCGCAAACCGGCTGTGCATGGGTTCCCAACATTGCCGGATGGGACAGCTACCCTATTAGGCAAACGCTGGAACGTGTAGCTGGAAAAAATATCCGAGTATTTGTTGATAGTGATAGAGCATGCGCCATACTTGGCGAAAGCTGGGTTGGTGCTGCAAAGGGATGCAAGGATGCTATATTTTTAGCCGTTGGAACGGGAATAGGTGCTGGCATTCTGGTAAACGGACAGGTACTGAGAGGTGCTCATGATATTGGAGGAGCGATTGGCTGGTGGGCGCTTGACAGGCCATACCTGCCCAAGTACGCCTCATGCGGATGCTTTGAGCATCACGCATCAGGAGACGGATTGGCAAGGGTTGCACGTGAGCTGCTAGCTGAAAACAAAAATTACAACGGAGCGTTACGTTCAAAATCTCCCGAATCTATTACCGCCTACGATTTGTTTGAAGTTCTGAAAACAAATGACCCTATTGCTACCCAAGTATTCGATATTGCAATTGAATTTTGGGGTATAACGGCTGCCAACTTAGTAAGCATCTTTGACCCGGAGAAAATTATTTTTGGCGGAGGCGTATTCGGCCCTGCCGTTCAATTCATTGATGCAATTTATGGGGAAGCAAAGAAGCATGCACAGCCCATTTCCATAAAGAAAGTAAGCATAGAAGCATCAGCACTCGGAAACGAAGCCGTGCTGATTGGCGCGGGATATATGGCCTTAACTCAAGTTTAAATACAAGTATCACGTATCAAGACACACGACTTTAGATATGAGATTTGTGATATGCGTATTGTAACTAAACAATGAATAACCTATAACAGCCAATATCAGAATAACTAGTAATAAGCATTAAAACAACTGGCCGGACTTGCGAAAATAGCCATCGAAAAATAACGAATAACTACTAATAACCTTCCTGCAATTTATGACCGAGACGAAACGAAAATCTTTTTCTAAAGCATTTTGGGTGGCTAACACAGTTGAACTACTCGAACGTGCCGCCTACTATGGCGTATTTGTTGTACTAACTATTTACCTTTCGCGAGTATTAGGCTTCGATGATATTGAAGCGGGTATTATTGCCGGGGTATTTTCCGCAGGGCTTTACCTCCTCCCCACCTTCAGCGGAGCTATTGCCGATAAAATAGGATTCCGAAAATCGTTACTATTGGCATTTAGCATGCTTACCGTTGGTTACGCAAGTTTGGGGATTTTGCCTACCATGCTGCAAAGTGCAGGTTTGGTAAGCTACCAAATGGAAACAACCTTTACCGGGTTGGAAACAAGCAGTGAACGTTGGATTATTGTGCCCATCTTATTAGTTATAATGGTTGGCGGTTCATTCATAAAAACTGCCATATCGGGCACGGTTGCCAAAGAAACTACACCATCCACACGCGCAATGGGATTCTCCATTTTCTACATGATGGTGAATATTGGGGCATTCAGCGGAAAGACTATTGTTGAACCGCTTCGTAAAGGAATGGGTAGCGAAGGGCTGGTAGTGCTCAACTACTTTGCAGCAAGCCTAACGCTGTTGGCTTTTATTATTGTTTTCATTCTTTACAGAAGTTCGCATCATGCGGGTCAAGGTAAAAGTTTTAGAGAGATAGGTCGTACGCTGCTAAAGGTTATCGGTAATCTTCGGTTGGTATCACTTATAGTTATCGTAAGCGGTTTTTGGATGGTACAAAATCAGCTGTACGCTACCATGCCCAAATACGTGCTCCGTATGGCCGGAGAGGGAGCTACACCTGCATGGTACGCTAACGTAAACCCGCTGGTTGTAGTGCTGTTTGTTAGCCTGACAACGTATCTGATGCGTAGAAAAAGCGCCCTGTTTTCCATGACTATCGGAATGGCTATAATGCCTCTATCAGCCTTACTTATGGCTAGCGGAAACCTTATGGGAACGGAACCTATACTCGGAATGCACCCTGTAGCCTTTATGATGGTTGTGGGTATTATATTTCAGGGATTGGCGGAGAATTTCATTTCGCCTCGTTATCTTGAATTTTTCTCCCTGCAAGCCCCTAAAGGCTCGGAAGGACTTTACCTAGGCTTCGGACAGCTGCATACATTTATCTCATCACTTGTAGGATTTACCTTATCAGGTTTTCTACTTTCCAGGTATTGTCCGGATCCTAAAAAGTTCGCTACCCATAGCGAATGGCAAGCGGCCAGTCAAAACGCCCACTATATTTGGTACTACTTTGTGGGTATAGCCGTAGTAGCAACGCTGGCGTTAATTATTTACGGCTATGTAACACGACGAATTGATGCAAAAAAAAAGTTGCAGGAGGCATAGAGATATAGCTATTCCTAAACCATTCTTTAGCCTCATTGTTTTACCTTTGCTTCATACAAAATAAACAACACATAAAACACATAAGCCATGTTCAACAAACAAGTTTATACAGAACGTCGCCTGAAGCTTAAGAAGCTGGTAAAATCGGGCGTAGTGCTGCTTCTCGGTAATAACGAAGTGCCGATGAACTATCGCGCTAATACCTACCGTTACCGCCAAGACAGCAGCTTTTTATACTTTTTTGGAATAGATTATCCGGGCTATGCCGCCATTATTGACATTGATCAGGATTTTGAGTGCATTTTCGCCGATGATGTTGATATGGACGATATTATTTGGATGGGTCCTCAGCCTTCGGTAAAAGATAAGGCCGAATCTGTTGGCGTAGCAGAAAGCCGTTCGTTCAACGAACTCTATAAAACGCTGGACAATGTTATCCGTCAAGGCCGTAAGGTACATTTTCTTCCGCCCTACCGCCATGACAACATGACGACGTTAAAGAAGCTACTGGGCATTAGCCGCGACCAGCAAAAGGCTTACGTTTCTGATGAGCTTGTTAAGGCCGTAGTTAGCCTGCGTTCGGTAAAAGAAGAAGTTGAAATAGCCGAAATAGAAAAGGCTTGTGCGGTTGGTTACGACATGCACGTTACCGCTATGCGCATGTGTAAACCCGGCGTAATGGAGCACACCATTGCCGGAGCCATTGAAGGTATTGCGCTTGGTGGAGACGGTATGTGCTCGTTTGCCGTTATCCTTTCTCAAAATGGAGAAACCCTACACAACCACTACCACGGCAACAAGCTTACTGAAGGTAAGCTAATGCTTACCGATGCCGGAGCCGAAGTTGCATCACACTATGCTTCTGACTTCACTCGTACTATGCCCGTTGGTGGAAAGTTCAGCCAAAAACAAAAAGAAATATACAACATTGTACTTGCAGCCAACAACAAGGCTATTGCAATGGCCAAACCGGGCATAACCTATAGAAGCGTTCATCTGGAAGCCGCGCTAACCATAGCCGATGGACTTAAACAACTAGGCCTGATGAAAGGCGATGTAGCCGAAGCAGTAAACAATGGCGCCCATGCGCTATTCATGCCACACGGTCTTGGACATATGATGGGGCTTGATGTTCACGATATGGAAGACTTGGGAGAAAACAACGTAGGCTACGATAGCGAAGTGCAGCGTTCAACCCAATTCGGATTGGCCTCACTACGTATGGGTCGCCGATTGGAAAAGGGTTTTGTTGTTACTGACGAGCCGGGTATATACTTCATTCCCGCCCTTATTGCTCAATGGAAGCGTGATAAAACAAATGCCAATTTCATCAACTTCGCAAAGGTAGAAGAGTACCTCGACTTTGGCGGTATTCGTCTTGAAGATGATATTCTGATTACCGATAGCGGCTGCCGTTTGCTTGGCGCAAAGCGCATTCCCATTACAGTAGAAGAAGTTGAAGAAACCATGAGAGGATAAACAGCCCCAACGGGGTTGAATGTGCATAACCCCGTATGAAATGCGGGGTAGGTTGGACAAATGTGGAGATTGCGCGCGAAGCACCTCCCTTATTTTGAAATAAGGGAGGTGCTTCGCGCGCAACCAATATCCGTTAGCTGTCACCGTGGGTTTCGCTTTGCTTCACCCACGGTTATTCATATTCAGCCCGCTTCGGGGCTGTAGCTGCAATAAAGATTACTGTTTTGTTTAGTCTATATTTCGCTTCACTCCTAACCCTTAACATTCAGCGAGTGCTATCAAACACCATTCCCAGCCGAACACCAGAGGTAATAAACTACTATATTTGTGCGGCTTAAAAACAACGTAACTAATACTTAACCCATATAATCATTTTACACATGGCAACACCTCCGTTTACTTACCAAGAACCGTTCCCTTTGGGAAAAGATGAAACCGAATACTATCTGCTTACTAACGAACATGTATCAACCGTACAGTTTGAGGGTAAAGAAATGCTGAAGGTAGAGCCCGAAGCACTTACCAAAATTGCCAAGGCAGCAATGCACGATTGCTCGTTCTACCTGCGTCCGGCGCATAACGAGCAAACCGCAGCAATTCTTGCCGATCCCGAAGCTAGTGATAACGATAAATACGTAGCGCTTACCATGCTTCGTAATGCCGAAGTGGCGGCTAAGGGTCAGCTACCCTTCTGTCAGGATACCGGAACGGCTATAGTTGTTGGCAAGAAAGGTCAACAAGTGTGGACAGGCGGTGGCGATGAGGAAGCGCTATCAAAAGGAATTTACGAAACCTATACCGAAGAGAACCTTCGCTACTCGCAAACCATAGCGCTGGATATGTACGAGGAAAAAAATTCGGGCTGCAACCTTCCTGCACAAATTGATATTGCAGCAACCGACGGTGGCGAGTATAAGTTTTTGTTTATGGCAAAAGGAGGCGGATCAGCCAATAAAACCTACTTATATCAAGAAACTAAAGCACTACTCAACCCTAAGAGCCTAGAGGCTTTTCTGGTTGACAAGATGAAATCGCTGGGAACTGCCGCATGTCCGCCCTACCACATTGCGTTTGTAATTGGCGGAACATCAGCCGAAACGTGTTTGAAAACCGTAAAGCTGGCATCGGCAAAGTACCTTGATTCGCTACCCACTACAGGTAATGATGGCGGAAGAGCATTTCGTGATATTGAGTTGGAAAATAAGGTATTAAAAATGGCGCAAGACTTAGGCATAGGCGCTCAATTTGGCGGTAAGTACTACGCATACGATATTCGCATTGTTCGCCTACCAAGGCACGGCGCTTCTTGCCCTGTAGGGCTCGGCGTATCATGCTCTGCCGACCGTAACATTAAAGCCAAGATAAACAAGCAGGGCGTTTGGGTTGAAAAAATGGATACCAACCCCGGTCGCCTGATTCCCGAAGCGCTACGCAAGCAAGGTGAAGGAAACGTGGTGAAAATAGATCTTAACCGTCCTATCAAGGAGGTTTTGGCGGAGCTGACTAAATATCCCGTTGCTACACGCCTGTCACTTACCGGAACTATTGTTGTAGGTCGAGATATTGCGCATGCTAAGCTGAAAGAACGGCTTGATTCAGGTCAGGGGCTTCCTCAATATCTTAAAGACTACCCTATTTACTATGCAGGTCCTGCAAAAACGCCTAAAGGAATGCCTTCCGGTTCATTTGGCCCCACTACTGCAGGTCGTATGGACTCTTACGTTGACCTGTTCCAAGAAAACGGCGGCAGCATGATTATGATTGCCAAAGGTAACCGTAGCGATGCTGTAACTGCCGCATGTAAAAAGCATGGTGGGTTCTACTTAGGCAGTATTGGTGGCCCCGCTGCTATTCTTGCTCAGGAAAGCATTAAAAAAGTTGAGGTATTAGAATATCCCGAGCTGGGTATGGAAGCCATTTGGAAAATTGAAGTGGTCGATTTCCCCGCCTTCATTCTGGTTGATGATAAGGGTAACGACTTTTTTAAGCAAATCAATAAGGCTTAGAAAAATCGAACCTCATTAATTTAGCACGTCATTGCGAGGCGTTTTTTGCCGAAGCAATCTCTCGAATAGAACAGATTGCTTCGCTCCGCTCGCAATGACGTGTTTATTCAACCTAAACTTCCTCATATATCTCTAATAGCTGACCTTATGCTAATCGTTCCTGAAATACTACACGGCATATCAAACCCTCCGCTACAGATTGTGTCCGAAACGCTGGAGCATGAAACAACCGCCTATTCGATTAGCAGCTTAAATTGGGATACCAAGCGCTACAAACCGGAAGTAACGTTGCGTATAGGTTATAATAGCAATGAATTGTTTCTGAAATTTTCCGTAAAGGAAAAATATATCAGGGCGCTTTGTACGGAAAATAACAGCAAGGTATCGACCGATTCATGTTGCGAGTTTTTCGTATCACCGGACTGTAACGATTGCTACTACAATATAGAGGTTAACTGCATAGGCACGCTGCTTATGGGTTACCGAAAAATGGGAGAACAGGCAACGCGTCCCGATGCGGAAATAATGCAATCAATACGTCGGCATTCAACGTTAGGCAACCAACCATTCGAAATAAGAGGCGGGAACTTTGAATGGGAACTAATCGTTACAATACCGCTAAAAGCATTTTTCAAACATCAGCTAAATAGCTTTAAAGAAAAAAAAATTACTGCTAATTTCTACAAATGTGGCGATCAGCTTCCCGAACCTCACTACCTAAGTCTGTTTCCTATACTTACAGAAAAGCCTGCTTTCCATCGACCCGATTTTTTTCAGCCAATACAATTTGCTTAGCACATAGCATGTAGAAGACTTATCGTATTTAACATTAACAACATAGCATTTTGAACTAAGAAACTATATCTCACGTTATTGTTCTAAAGCTTATTGGATAAAGGTTTGCATATTTGGTCTGAAATTTGTAGTATTGCAAGCATAAGAACATTAACTAACCAAATTCTTAAACAATGAAACGAGTAATGAAATTTGGACTAGTGGCATTTGCAGCCCTAGCGCTTTCTTTTGGAGCGAAAGCTCAGGACATCAATGAAGCAATTGAGCTATTTAACAAGGCAAACCAGAACTTTACAGGTAAGCAATATGACCAAGCGTTGGCCGACGCAAACAAAGCATACCAAATGGTAACGGCTATCGGTAATGCCGAAGGAGAAGAAGTTGCCACGCTAAAGACTAACTGTGAAAAGTTAATGCAAGTTATACCCTACCTGCAGGCAAAAGACCTTGCCGTACAAAAAAAGTATGATGAAGCTCTTGCAAAAATAGCAGAAGCAAAGACGGCTACCGAAAAGTACAACGATGCTGAAGTAGTAAAAGAAGTTAAAGAGTTGTATCCTCAACTTTACTCCGCTAAGGCAGTTGAGCTGCTAACTGCAAACAACTTTCAACCCGCTATTGACGCTTACAAGCAAGTAATTGCTCTTGACCCCGGTAACGTTGACGCTTATGTTCGCATGGGATATGCTTATGATAAGCTAAGTGATGAAGAAAATGCTATTAGCAACTATGAAAAAGGTCTTGATGCAGCCGTTGCTGCTAACGATGAAGCCGACGCTAATACAGCAAAAGGCCAGCTGGCAGTTATCTACTTGAAGAAAGCTCAAGCTGATTTGCAAGCAAAAAAGTTTGCCACCGCAAATTCATTTGCTAAAAAGTCTAATGAATACAACGAAAGTGCTAACGCATACTACTTTGCCGGAACATCAGCCATGCAGCTGAAGAAGAACGATGAAGCAATTGCCAGCTTCGAAAAAGCACAAGCATTAGGCCTTTCAAATCCTCAAATGGATCAAACCATATCGTACTACTTAGGTACTATGTATGAGGCTAAAGGCAACAAGGCAAAAGCTTGCGCTAACTTCAAAAAAGCAGCCGCTAACGCTCAGTTCAAGGCTTATGCTGAAAGTAAGGTTAAAACGCTTTGCAACTAACCGCTACAAAATAGCAGTATAATAAATTTACAAAGACCTCAGAATAATTCTGAGGTCTTTTTCTCTATAAAAACGCTATGGCTACTTACCAACCGGAGCTGTTGGCTCCGGCTAAAAATAAAGATTACGGAATTGCCGCCATCAACCATGGCGCCGACGCGGTGTACATTGCCGCGCACAAGTTTGGTGCTCGTGAAGCGGCGGGTAACAGCCTTAGCGATATTGAACAGCTGGTAACGTATGCGCACCGATACTACGCTAAGGTGTACGTTACGCTTAATACTATCCTATATGAACAGGAGCTGGAAGATGCTCGCCGCATAGCCATACAAGCATACGAGCTAGGGGCCGATGCTCTTATTGTACAGGATATGGCTTTGCTTGAAATGGATTTACCTCCCATAGCCCTACACGCCTCAACACAGGCTAACAGCCTGACTGCCGATAAAGTTAAGTTTCTGGCCGATGTCGGGTTTAGCCGGGTAATTTTAGGGCGCGAGCTATCCATAAAAGAGATTGCCGACATTCATTCGCAAACATCGGTTGAGCTGGAAGCCTTTGTACATGGAGCGCTTTGCGTTAGCCATAGCGGACAATGCTACCTCAGTCAATCGCTAACCGGACGAAGCGCCAACCGGGGTGCTTGTGCCCAACCCTGTCGCTCATCTTATGACTTATATGATGCCAACGGCAAGCTGCTGGTAAAAGATAAGCACCTCCTGTCATTACGTGATCTTAATCTTTCCGACAGGCTGGAAGATTTGTATCAATCAGGCATTTGCTCATTCAAAATAGAAGGAAGGCTTAAAGACCTATCGTACGTAAAAAATGTTACCGCCTACTACCGTAAGAAGCTCGATGAGCTGATAGCCAAAACGCCTAACGCCGGCAAAGCATCATCAGGAAAGGTCTTTGTCAACTTTGAGCCAAAACCTGAGCTGTCTTTTTCTCGAGGCTTCACATCCTACTTTGCTAACGGCAAACAAAGCAAAATAGCATCTATACACACACCTAAAGCTATTGGTGAACGATTGGGAAAAGTACAAACAACAGGTAAAACGTGGTTTACGCTCAATAGCAACGCCAATATCAGTAACGGTGATGGTATATGCTTCTTTGATTTATCGGAAAAACTACAAGGAGTACGAATTAACCGTGTTGAGAATGAGCGGCTATACCCACTATCAATGGAGAGCATTGTAGAAGGTGTAGAAATTTTTCGCAGCTTTAACCAAGCTTTTGAAAAAGTAATGGAGGGACATACCGCCGACCGCCTTGTTAGCGCTCAGCTTACCTTCTCCTCCAACGAGAACAACATATCCATAACAGCCACCGACGAAGATGGCGTTACCGCATGTATTGAAGAACCGCAAACCGGAGAACCTGCAAAAAATATCGAACTTGCCAAGAATAACTTACTCACCGGATTTTCAAAATCCGGCGATAGCATGTTTATCTTTACCGCAAGTATAAACACTGATAAACCTTACTTCTACCCTCATTCTGTCATTAACACATGGCGTAGAAAGCTGATAGCCCTTTTAGAAAAAGCGCGTTTGGAAGCATACAAAAGAACCGAACATAAGGTTACTCCTAATACCACTCCCTACCCTACCCATCAGCTGAGCTATTTAGGCAACGTAGCCAACTCGCTTGCCCGCAAGTTCTACCAACAACATGGCGTTGACCATATTTCCGAAGCATTTGAGCTGCAGCAACAGCCAAGTGCTGCTTTAATGACTACGCACTACTGCATTCGTCGAGAGCTAGGTATGTGCGCCAAAGGTGTTACCGGCGGTAATGCCGAACCCTTATTCCTTCTCAACAACGGTAAGCGCTTAAAGGTAATTTTTGATTGCGAACGCTGTGGAATGCGGATAACGCGCTGTTGAACTGGCATGTAAGACTACTGGTCTTACCCCACCCCCTAAAGGAGACTTTTTTAATACCCCGTTCGGCCTAGATAATACGACTGAGACAATATCCCCAGCCGAACGAGAAGATACCTTGCTCCGTAGGAGCAACATCTTTGTAGAACAGCTTAATACTTAAGTACCCCTGCTCCGTTAGGAGCAGCCTCTTATGGCGTTATTTAAGCTATCGCTCCTAATGGAGCGATAGATGCTAAACCAAATGGCTGTTACAAAAATTTGGTTCCTATGCCGTTAAGCCAGAGTACGTCATTGCTGAGGAGGAACGACGAAGCAATCTGTTTTACTTGAGAGATTGGTTAGCTGCGCCGCTCCTGTTGAGCGGCAAATATTTTGCCGCTCGGAACACCTCACAATTTATAATTGTGTAAAATTAGAGAACGTTCTTTGAACTTACTATAGTGCAATCCGAATTGCAAATTCGGATATATTCCAAGCGGCATTGCAAATGCCGTTTAGCCGGAACTTTTTTCAACACATATATACATAGAGCATGTAGGTCACATAGCTTTTTACATATATAAACTTACTATTAAAATTTAAGGGGGATTAGAGGAGCTAATAATAGTAATTAACTTTGTGAATTTATGTGGCCTTTGTGCCTATGTGGTCAAAAAGTTCTCTTTAGGGGGTTGGCAGTAAATAGTAGCGGTAATAATTTTGGTCACATTATCCTTTGCATTCTCTGTGCAGTTCGAAATATTTTCAACTCAAAAAACCTATCTTTGTCGTAAACAAGCCAAACAGTGCAATTCAAAGAAATAGTAGGTCATAGCGAGCTGAAAAAGCGGTTGATTCAATCGGTAAAAGACGGTCGTATCAGCCATGCACAGCTATTTTTGGGACAATCCGGTTACGGAGGGCTTCCGCTGGCTATAGCCTACGCACAGTACATCTGCTGTGAAAACAGGCAAGATGAGGATTCTTGCGGCACCTGCCGCTCTTGCCACAAGTTCAGCAAGCTAATTCACCCCGACTTACACTTCGCCTTTCCGGTAAATACATCACAAAGTATATCAAAAGATGCGGTAAGCGATAGCTACATAGCCCAATGGCGCGAACAGATGGCCAACTCTCCATACTTTGACGAACAACAGTGGTATGAGGTTATTGGTATAGAAAATAAGCAGGGAATTATAGGAAAAAGCGAAGCGGAACTCATTCTGCATAAAATGAGCTTCAAGCCATACGAGGCAGAGTATAAGCTGATGGTTGTATGGCTACCGGAACGCATGAACCCTGCAGCCGCCAATAAGCTGTTAAAGCTGATTGAAGAACCTCCGAAGAACACCATTTTCTTAATGGTATCCAATAATGCCGATGCTATTATTAAAACTATTCTATCACGCACGCAGCTGATAAAAATTCCGCCCATTGAAGAAGCTGTTTTAGCCAATGAGTTAAGCCTGCGTTACAGCCTGTCAGAACATCAAGCAAGCGTACTTGCACGGCTGGCTGCCGGAAATCTTCTCGAAGCACAGAGAACCGTTCAGCAAAAAGATGAGCAAAACGACTTCTTAGACTACTTCGCCAATATTATGCGCCGCGCTTATGCCGGCGATACGCTGGCTATGCTAGCTTGGGTTGACGATATAGCTTCACTTGGACGCGAACAGCAGAAGTCGTTTCTTGCCTACTGCCTTCGCATGATTCGCGAAAACTTTATGCTGAACCTCAGCGTTAACGCCATATACATTACGGGTGATGAAAAAGAGTTTTCTCAAAAGTTCTCTCAGTTCATCGGTAAGCAAAATGTGTATGATATTTACAGTGAGCTGAATTTGGCTATTGCCCATATCGGACAAAACGGTAATTCCAAAATTATATTTACCGATTTGGCGTTGAAGCTAGCGCGCTTGCTAAAAGCAAAATAACTTTCACCATACCATCTTTCCCATGAAAAAAATTTTCATTCTTGCAATGCTTGCATTTCCTATTGTTGGATTTGCACAAGCTACCTACGCTATCAACAATTTTTCAGATGAGTATTACGGTAAGTTACGCATAAACGACACCTCGAAGGTATTTAGCCCCGGCTGGATTGCTGTGTACAACAAGAAAACAAACAAGCAGCTGATAAAGGTAAATTCGGATGAGTTGGTATTTACGCCACACAACGGAAAGGTAAAGGCAAACATAGTAGAAGCGCCATACGGAGAGCAAAGCGTGCTTATATATGATGACTTCAACTTTGACGGAGTAAAAGATTTTGCGCTAATGAATGGGCAGAATAGCTGTTATCATGGTCCTTCATTCCTAATATATTTGGCTTCGGGCAGCACCTTTGTGTACAATGAAGAGTTCACCCGGCTTGCGCAAGAGTATTGCGGCATGTTTCAATATAATACAACGGAAAAGAAGATTAGCACCATGACCAAAAGCGGTTGTTGCTGGCACCAATTCTGCGAGTTTGCAGTAGAAAACAACAGACCCGTATTAGTGAAGGAGGTGATAGCTGACGCGTTCAACAATATAGGATTTCCATACGGCAGCGCCATTACCACCCGCATATACCAAGGAGAAAAGATAGTAAGCGAAACCGCTACTCTATACGTAGATTTGAATGAGCTGAAAGATGATATCCGGTTCTCTTTCAAGCTGGAAAAAAGCGATAAAACAGCTGTTATACTCCAGTATGAAAAACGCCTGATTTACATGCTGGTAAAACCTGATGGCACCGTTGAGTTTAACTACCCGGCCAGCATTAACGAAGAAAAAGATGTTGATAATTTTTCACTTGCTCAAGAGGAAAACGGCTATACCCTATCCTTCTATAATGGCTATGCCCGTTACACCATATACGAGTATAGTGAACCCGAGAAACGCGTTGGTGTAAAGGTACTGGTTAAAGGGAAAACATACGACTTAGCAGGAAAACCCGACACAAAAATCAAAAGTTTGAAAGACATCAACATGTCCGGCGATAACGCTGATAGGCTTGCAGACTAGGAGCAAACGTTCATAATTATCGTTATTGCGAGCGAAGCGAAGCAATCTCTTGGTTATTGCAATTAAACAAATTGCTTCGCTTCGCTAGCAATGACGACATAATTTCATCTTATTGCATCTATTCTCAAAAGAAACCGCAAAGTACGCAATTACTCAAAAAAATACGGGCAGCCTAACTTAAATCTTGGCTGCCCGTATAATTCATGTAGCTATAGCTAGCCTACTACTTCATCTTACGAGGCTTAATCATATTTTCGGGAGCAAGAATATCGTCAAGCTGTTCTTTTGAAAGCAGCTTCTTTTCCAGCACCAGCTCGTAAACACCGCGTCCGCTTTCCATTGCCTCTTTTGCAATAACGGTCGATGCTTCATAACCAATGTAAGGATTCAATGCTGTTACCAAGCCAATGCTGTGTAGTACAAGGTCAAGGCAACGCTTTTCGTTAGCGGTAATACCCAGCACACACTTATCACGCAAAGTAGCCATTCCGTTCTTCAGCAGCATAATTGATTCAAATATGCAGTGTACGATAATGGGTTCCATTACGTTCAACTCCAGCTGTCCGGCCTCAGCACCCATTGTTACCGTAAGGTCGTTACCAATAACGCGGAAAGCGATTTGGTTTACTACTTCGGGAATAACAGGGTTTACCTTGCCGGGCATAATAGATGAACCGGGCTGCATGGGCGGCAGGTTGATTTCAGCCAATCCGGTGCGAGGACCTGATGACAACAAACGAAGGTCGTTGCTGATTTTTGACAGCTTAACAGCCAAACGCTTAACGGCTGATGAGTAAATTACAAACGCTCCTGTATCTTGAGTTGCTTCTACCAAATTCAACGCTTTTACCAGCGGCATTCCGCTAATGGCAGCCAAATGCTTTGTTACAAGCGGCGTATAATCAGGGTCTGAGTTGATACCCGTTCCAATAGCCGTTGCACCCATGTTTATTTCGTAAAATAGCTTTGAGTTTTGCTCCAAGCGGTCAATTTCTTCGGCAAGCGTTACGGCGTAAGCCTCAAACTCTTGTCCTAAGGTCATGGGAACAGCGTCTTGCAGCTGAGTACGTCCCATTTTCAACACCTTATCAAACTCCCTAGCCTTCTTATTGAACGCATCAATCAGCGTCTTCAACACTTCAATCAAACCCTTATTAGCATTTACAATAGCAATCTTTACAGCCGTTGGAAAAGCATCGTTGGTAGATTGAGAAAGGTTTACATCGTTGTTAGGGTGACAGTGCTTGTAGTCGCCCTTTTCAAAACCTAAAATTTCGAGTGCGCGGTTAGCAATTACCTCATTACCGTTCATATTGGTTGAAGTACCTGCGCCACCTTGTATGGGGTCAACTACAAACTGCTCGTGCAGCTTTCCTTGCTTGTATATTTCTTGACAAGCCTTTACAATAGCATCTTTTTTCTTCGCATCCAGATAGCCTAATTCAAAGTTGGCAAGGGCTGCAGCCTCTTTTACCATTGCTAAGCCGTTTACAATTTCGGGGTAGCTCTGTACCGACAAACCACTGATGGGAAAGTTCTCTACTGCACGGAGGGTTTGTACACCGAAGTAGTATTCTACGGGAATTTCTCTATCGCCTAACAAGTCATGCTCATGACGGGTTTTGCCTGAAAGGTTTTGACTAAGATTCTTCATACGTTTTAATATTTATGGTTATTCTTTTGTTGTTGTTTTAATTTGGAAGAATGGACAAAGATATGCTTCTTAACCATTAGAAACGAACAGAAAGGTGTTTTTAATAGCATCTTTTACCTAAAAGTCCCATTTCATCATCTTAGCAAATCTGGCTAAACCTCTTCGGAAAATGCCAAAATGTAATTTTTCCACCTGATAAGTAAGCCCAAAGGGGTTAAACAACAATAACCCCATATGCAATACGGGGTAGCTAGGCTGAAGCTATGGTTACGCAGGAAGCAATCAAACACTTCTACCTCTTACCGTGGGTTTACACCCACGGTTATTTATATTCACCCCCTTCGGGCTGTTGTTACTTCTAATCCATTCAAAAGGTATTCTCGAATAGGCCTAATGTAAAAACAAAACTGGTTCGGGTTGAAACCCGAACCAGATCACTACAAATATTTTTTATATCCTTATAAATGCTTAATTAAAAAACTTTCCAATCTTAGTAATAGCAGATGGAAGAGAGAATACTACTACTCTATCGAAGGGTTTTATTTCACTTTCATCGTTAGCAATAAAGACCTGTTCTCCACGTATAATACCACCTATAATGGCATCCTTAGGAAAATCGAGCTTGCCTATTCTGTTCTTTGTTGAAGGGCTTCCGGGCTTGGCAATGTATTCCAGCACCTCAGCATCAGAAGCAGAAAGGTATTTTATTGCCTGCACATCGGTGCTCATGGCAAAACGAAATATGGTGCTGGCTGTAATCAGCTTCTTATTTACCACCGTATCTACACCTATGTTTTCGGCCAATTTTATGTAGTTGATATTCTCAATTTCGGCAATGGTTTTCTGCACGCCCATGCGTTTAGCCGCCATACAGGCCATAATGTTGGTTTCAGAGCTTCCGGTAACGGCCACAAAGGCATCCATCTTACTTACCTCCTCCTCAATCAGAAAATCAGTGTTACGACCATCAGTATTCAGAATAAGCGTATTCTGTAGCATTTCGGTTAGCACGCTACACCGGTCTCTGTCTATTTCCAGCATCTTTACGTTAATATGCTGTTCCAGCTCACGGGCAACCATTACGCCAATCTCGCCACCACCAAGTATCATTACATCTTTTACGTCGATATTAGTTTTTCCGCTGAATAGCAGCACATCTTTTACTGCCGTATCATGAGCAATAATATATACCGTATCGTTCTCCTTATACTCCTCGCTTCCTGTCGGAATAATAGTTTTACCATCACGAGCAATGGCAATGGTGCGATACTGTTGGGGTATCCCCTCCCTCATTCCGTTACTAATGGGTTTCCCAACAATAGGAACACCTTCCTCTATCTTCAACACAATCAGCTGAAGCTTACCTCCCGAAAAATCAACATATTCGGCAAAGGTGGTTTGTCCCAACATTTTTATAATCTCATTGGATGCAATACGTTCCGGATAGAATAGGGAATCAATACCCGCATTCAAAAACATCTCTATGTTGTTGGGGAAAAGATACTCCTCGTTATTAATTCGTGCAATTACTCGTTTAGCGCCAAGCTGTTTGGCTAACAAAGAGCTGGTAATATTCATATCCTGGTTTTCAGCAGGATTTACCGCTATAAAAAGGTCTGTCTTTTTAAGATTTGCCTCGCGTAAAGTTGCAATAGATGTTGATGAACCATCTATGACAATTACATCACCTATCATTTTGGCTAAACGAGAACGTTCTTCATCAGCGTCAATTACAATAACATCATGGTGTTCAAACGATAGCATCTTTGCCAAGTGGCGACCTACTTCACCCGCTCCGGCGACAACAATTCTCATAGCTGTAAGCTTTATGGATTAAAAATATAGAGAACAAAGAGAAAGGACTATTACCGCATTATAAATATCGTAATCCTTTGCTCTTCAAATTTTTGTTCTAATAAGGCACAAAGGTAGCCAAAAAAGGTAACGGCGGTCGGAAATCTTAACTTTCATCACTAATAAAAGCCCCTTCTTCAGCCACATTATGAAAAGGGATGTTTTGTTTAGTTAACTCATTAATCCACAACTTTTGCTGCCGGTTTTTTACTGATGAGTCAAGAATAACCTGTTTGGGAGTGTAGCATGCTAATGCCAAATGCGGCGGCTTTTTAAAAGAACCTGTTACAATAAGGTAATCGACAGGTGTTGGTTCCGATATCGAAGCTAGATTATCACCACCGCAGAGTATCTTCACAGCATGTCCCGAAAAAAGTAAAAAATTTTTGTAGCATTTCACCACGCCATTCTGCAAATCAGGAGCACCACACTTCATAACCGGAATATCACTCAAACGAAGCCCCCACTTAGTAAAGCAAGCTTTCAGATTATAGTCGAAATTTGCCTGCATACTTGAGCTGTCTCGCACACATACAGCATTGTGTCCATTTACAAAAGCAATAAAGGTAGCGTTACTCACACTACAAACCGCTATCAGCTTCTGCTCTCCCGTTTGTATGCGATGTGAAAATCCCAGCGAAATAACCAAGGCAAAGAAGCCAATTGTCAATAAGCCATACAGCCGTTTTCTGTTATACGCCACAATAGCTAACGACACCATGCTTGCCAACAGCAGAGCCAGCTGAAAAGAACCTAAGTAAACATCATCCATCAATGAATAAGGCAGCTGCTGTACGGCAACTACCACGTAGTTGAGCAATTGTATGCATAAGTTAAGTACGTAGCCAATAGCCGTTGATAGTACAGGTATCCACGACGCAAGTATAAGCCCTACGATTAAATAGGTTGCCAACGAAACTAGCGGAATAACCATAACGTTAGCCGGTAAAAAGTAAACGGGTAGCTGGTGAAAATAGAAAATAGTAAGCGGTGTAGTAGCCAGCTGGGCTGCCACAGATACGCAACATAGCTGCCACGCTCCCCGTAAAATTCGATTCCTTACGTACAACAAATTTCTAAGATAGGGGTAGAATACTGCAATGCCCAGCACTGCCATATATGATAGCTGAAACCCAATAGAGAAAACACTATACGGGCTAAACAAGCAGGTAAAAAAAGCCGCTGCCGCAAGCGAGTTAATGCTAATAGCCTTTCTACCCGATAGCTGACCGAGCAAGACTATGCTAAACATTACCGTAGCACGAATAACCGATGGCGCAAATCCGGCAAGTGCAGCGTAAAACCAAAGAAGTGCAATGCTCAACAGTATTCTTGCTGCCCTCCCACCCTTTCGTCTGTCTAAAAATGAAAATGATAAGCTTAGCAAAGCGAATAGCAAGCCCACATGCAAGCCCGAAACAGATAACACGTGTATAACTCCGGCTGTAGAATACGCCTCTATCAAATCTTTATCAAGTAGCTGCTTATCACCAATAGTGAGCGCCATTAAGACGGCTAGCTCCTGCCCTTGTATTCCGGATGTTCCAAAACAACGAGCCAGCTTTTGTTGTAACACAAGTGGAACTTGCTGAAAGGCTGAGAGCCCCTTTTCCGCTAGCACCTCATAACTTCCATTTCTAACAAAGGCTGTAGTAAAAAAGCCCTTTCGCCTCATGTATGTTTGGTAGTCAAATTCTTCAGGATTAGAGGGTGGGGCTATACGTTGTAAGGTGGTCTTTACAACAAGCAGCTGTCCGGCTTTTAAACTATCAGAAGTTACTGACGGTGCAACGTAGAGGATAACCTTCTCATTGCTATTAAGCCAAGAACCATAAACTTTATACGCTGTTGCCCGTACTACCAGCTGCTTGCTCTTTGGTTTTTGAACAGGATTCTCAATAACCACTCCTCTCAGTAATATTTCCTTGCCGATTGGAAGTTCGCTTACCCTTTTCTGACTATCAATTAATGAATGTCCGGCAAAAAATACAGCAAGAAAAAGCAATGTTCCCCACAGCCAACGTAGGTTGTAATAAGGTTTGAATGGAATGAAGAATAGCAATAGACATGCGGTAATTGAAAAACCGCACAGCCAAAGAGAGCTAACCGGAAGGGGTATAAAATGGTATTCAGCACAAGTAATTCCCAGTAAGAGCGGAACTACCAGCCGAACAAAGGGCGCTTTTCTCAGAAAAACAATGAACCAGGACGGCTCCGTCATTCTAAAGCGCTATAATGTGGCACATGAGAAATAGAAATGAATTAACAGCAATTAGCGTCTTGCATCAAACTCCACCCGCTGCTCGTCCGTAAGAATAGCACGAACTTTCTGCCTGCATTCAGCCTCAGCCTTCATCTTATCGGCCATTAGCTTGGCTTGCTCATCTATGGTTTGGTTAATGGCTTTCATGTCAGGCTTATCCTGTGCTTCAAGCGTGCGTAAACGCGCTTTCTTTTCCGCCAGCTGGTTGTTCAGCTGGTTCAGCTGCTTTTGTTTGGCTAACTCCAACGTTTTTATTTGCTGGTGTTGTCCCTGACTAAGATTTGAAATAAAACCATAGCCACCCAACAGCTGTATGTTCTCCCCTACCTCGAGTAGCTTCACTTGGTTAATATCATCAACCAGTACAGGGCGGCGACCACCCTCGCGAAGCTGCTGTAACTCCTGCGCTCCGGCAATAGCGTACACTCCGGCAAGCAGCAAGCATGTCAACATTACTTTTGACAAGCTCAACTTCATTTTTTTGGTAGTTATCATGGGGGAAAGAATTTAGGTTATTTCTATCATCTCCTGTTAGTATGGAAGCAATGGCCATACCAACAGGAGAAAAAATTATACTACTTCAGCTTTAACGATTTCAACCGTTCGTCATCAACAATGGCTGTATTTGTCCATGCCTTCTGCTCAACCGATGAACCAACAACTTGCGCTCTAGCCGATGCTCCATGCAACATTGTTGTAACACTGCTACCGCTATACGTTCCGGTTATTTTTTGCATAGCAATCTTCAGCATCACCTCATCTCTATCTCCCAAAGGTAACATATTGTCAATATCGTTATCTCTTTCTTCTATATCAGGAACAAATCCACTTTCAAAATCAGAATAACCATCTTTGTTGGAATACTTTAGCACTATCGGTTGCATTCCCCACTTATTTTTTGAATCATTTTTCTCATATATGCTTATAGAGCCTACGTTTTTACCAGCTGTAGTAACACCAATAAGAGAAACTTTCCCACTCATATATGGCCTTAGTCCATTAATGACCATCTCGCTGGCCGAAGCAGTCCAATTACCGGTAAGCACAACCAGATTTTGAACAGTACCGCCAATATTGTTCAAAGGCTCGGTTGTTGATTGTCCTGTACGTACCACATTTTGAAATTTGTACAACAACGCATCACTTCCATATTGAGATACGAACTCATTTTGTACAAATGAATTATACTGTAGCTTAGTAAATACATTTGAAGTGTTTAAATTGGGAACAATCATACTACCAAGCAGTACGGCCGAACTCATTGCACCTCCGCTATTATAGCGAAAATCCAACACTAAATCGGTAACACCTTCCGCTTTAAACTTTGCAAATGCTTTATTCAAACCACGATCATAAGCATAGTCATCTGTTCCTCCATCAGTAGCAAAGAAGTTGTAAACCAAATAGCCTATTTTATGCCCTCCCTCAATATAAACAGAATCAAGAAACACCGGATTTTCGGCATAGTTGGGCGCCTTTGTTACTGATTTAACAGCCTTAGACACCAGCTGATTTGAAGCATTAACTTCAACAAAAGCAATTTCGGCAGCATTTGCATCAGAAAAAACGCTTCGCCAGTTAGAAGTGGTAAGCTGTGTACCATTCACCTTTGCGAACAAATCGCCTCTCTTCAATCCCATTGTGTAGGCAGGGGTACCGGGTTTCACATAGGCAATGCAACCTAAAATATCATTCGAACTTGACGACATGCGAAATCCTACATACTCAAATCCAATATCATAACTTGCAACACCACTTAACGAGTTCAATAAATCAACATAATTTTCCTGAATCCATGAAAAACGATCGCCATCCAGCTGTTTATATTTATATAGAAGCGATGTGAAGAAATCAGAGGGGGCTAACGTGTAGTTTGGGCTCTTGGGAATATTGGTATTCCACAAGTAGTATATACTCATATTTTCGTAAATCCAATCATTTACATACTTGTTTGGATTTACAGTACCGGGATCAGGATCAGGATCAGGGTCAGGGTCAGAGTTACCTTTATCGCAGGAAAATAGAGCTAATGCAAGGCTTGACAAGACAAGTAAAAAGAATCGATTTGTTCTCATTGTTCGTGTAGATTATCAATCAGACTTATGTGCTAAGAACTACAAATGAAAAGTAAAGAAATAAAAAAAACTTCATTAAACCAATTTTCTACTGTTAAATCTATTTGATTAAATTTCAATGCAAACACAATATGTTCAAAATACCAAGAGCTATTTAAACTTGCTTTAAGAAGAAATTACGCGCTGAAAGCGCAACTCAATTCAGCCCGATGGCAACGCCTCGGGAAAATATTCAAGTAGTGCAACACGAGCGCCCTGAAGGGCGCTCGCACCAGTATTACATACTATTTTACCTCCCGAGGGTTCCCATCGGGCTGAATTGAGTTGCGCTTTCAGGCTAAATAATATAATTAAGATACAATCCTTTTATTTACCATGACCAAAACGCAGTAACCGTAAGCTGACGGCTATTACTACCAGCGTTACACCTACATCGGCAGTTATGGCCATAAGTAAATTTCCATGTCCCATTACGGCCAATATCACAAATATAAACTTTACAAGTACAGCCGCTATGGTATTACCCCTGATAGTTGCCGTAGTAGCCTTACTTAACCGGATTAAATAGGGAATAAGCGATAGCTTATCATTCATTAGCGCAACGTTGGCTACCTCTATGGCGGTATCGCTACCAACTGCTCCCATCGCTATTCCAACGGTTGACTGCGCTAAAGCCGGAGCATCGTTCACACCATCACCTACCATTGCTACGCTGCCATATTCAGCTAAAGCCTGCTTAATATGCGTCGCCTTTGTTTCAGGCATTAATCCGCCATATACTTTTGAAATACCTACCTCCGAAGCCACATAGTGTGCCGCTGCTTCGCTATCGCCTGTTAACATAATAGGCTCAACACCCATTGCCTTTAGCTCGCTGATAGCACCTGCGCTATCAGGTTTTATCTCATCGTTAAGACCGATTATTCCGGCAACTCCCTGACCGAAGCTAACCACTACGCTCGTCTTTCCCTGTTCCGACAGCTGCTCAACCAAACGTTCCACCTCCTCTGTTACCGGCTGCGACTCCCTGATGTAGCTTAGCTTACCTATACATATCGTTTCATCTTCGCATACCAAGCAACGAGCTGTAGCCCCTTTTCCCGCTATGCTTTTATATTTTTCTACAGCGTGCGGTTCAAAACCTTCTTTTCTTGCAGCATCAACAATAGCCTGAGCTAGCGGATGCTCAGAGAAAACCTCAGCCCCTGCTCCGCAGGCTAACAGCTCCTCTCTACCGGTACCGTTAAGCGGAATAATATCCGAGACTATCGGATTTCCGTATGTAATAGTTCGGGTTTTATCCAAGCACAAGGCCTTAACCTTTGCCATTGCCTCAATATACTTTCCACCCTTCACCAATATTCCTTTTGATGAGGCATTGCCCAAAGCGGCATAAATAGCCACAGGGGTTGATATAACAAGCGCGCAAGGGCATGATATAACAAGCAAAGTTATTGCCTGCAATAGCCACTTATTGAGGTCCTGATTCAGCGCAAAAACCGGAATAACAAACAGCAGTACCGCTAAAATAATAACGCAGGGCGTATAGTATTTGGCAAACCGCTGAATAAACTTTTGGCTCTCCGATTTGCCGGCCTGCGCCTCAAAGGTAAGCTCAACTATTTTGGCAAAAGTAGTATCGGTTGATAATCGGGTTGTTTGTATTTCCAAAAAGCCTGACATATTCATTGTACCGGCAAATACAGCATCACCTTTGTGCTTATCCTTTGGAATAGGTTCTCCGGTAATGGTTGCCTCGTCCACCGCAGTTTCTCCAACTACTACGATGCCATCCAGCGGAATCATATCGTGCGGTTTTACCTGCACAATACTTCCTACCGGAATTTGCTCTATAGGAACAGCCTGTCCTGTTTCTTTCAGCACAGCCGATTTAGGCGAGTTGGCTATCAACTTATCCAGCGCTGACTTACTTTTTTCCAGCCCAATATCCTCAAGCCTTTCACCCAATACGTAAAGAACAATAACTACTGCTGCTTCGGGATACTCTTTCAGGTAAAACGCCCCGATAACAGCAATCAGCATAAGTAGGCTAATGCTACTAAAATTTAGCCTTATTAAAGCTTTCAGCCCATGCCACAGCACTTCATACCCCACCCCGATAATAAACGCACCAAACAGTATGGGTGCATAAGGCTCAGGAATATTTATCCCTGCAAGCGATAACACCTCCAGCACCAACACGGCAAAAACAGCCGCAAGTAACAGGAGAAACTTTTTATCTTTTATAGGAGAGGACATGTCAATTGAGTATTGAATATTTTTTATTGAACATTGAATAAGAACAAGGATTTATAGAACATAGAACAAGGAAAAGACATAAAGCTTGATAATGTAGCAAATAATAAATTCTAACCGTCCTTCTTCTTTGCTCCTTAATATCGTTGTTCTTTATATCTATGTTCTTTGTTCTATAAGTCTTTAATCTATGCCTACACCTCATCGGCAGAAATCATGCCGTTAAGAATAGCATATACGGTGAGCCCCGATACCGTTTTAATACCCAGCTTAGCAGTTATATTTTTTCTGTGAGTAAGCACAGTATTAAGGCTGATGCAAAGCTTATCGGCAATGGTTTTATTCATATCGCCTTTGGCAATTAGCGCCAACACTTCCTTTTCCCTATCACTCAAATCCTGCTTCCCGTCATGCTGCCTTTGCTGGCTTAGCTTATCAGTAAGCAGCTTATTAAGCGTTTCAAGCAATCCGGTTTGCTCCTGAGCTACATTTAATACAGCTACTCCACCTGTTTCGTCATTCGCTGTATCTGAAACAATAATCAGCTTATTGCGAAATGAAGGCAAACGGTCATACAGCGCATACAGAACCTTAGCTTGAACAAAAAGAACATCACAGCTGAGCGAATGGCTCTCAATGGCACTCATATCCGTAATCAGCTCCGCCTTATCAAGCGAGAAGTACTCTTCAAGTAAAAACTTTAATCCGTATGCTTGAAGTACATCTGTTGATACAATGATGGTATGTTTATTTTTTAGCAAGGTACTTTTTATTTAAGCGTTCTTCCATTTCTTCTACCATTGGAACAAGTACCTTATCCTCTAAGCGTGTATGGTCTTGTAAGTCTTTTTCCAAGCGCGACAGCTCAAATATCACCGCATTGCAGAGCGTTTGGTCGTAGTTACCCGAAAGGTATTTTATCAGAATGTTTTTCAAATCAAATAGCTTCTCGTCAACATTATCATGCTCCCGCTCAAAAACCTTTATCGAATACCGCTTAGACAGTTCGGTGTACGCCTGCTTGGCATCAGCCATACCTTCCAATGCTACCAGCCGTTCTATGTAGGGAAAGGTGCTTTGGTCTTCTCGCTCAAGATGCGCCAGCAGCTCCTGCTTATAGTCAGCAAAAAACTTACCAATAAGGGCAAGGCTTTTACTATCGCCACCATCGGTTATGCTTCCGATAAGCCTGCGAAGATGCGCTTCAATAACCGGAAGCTGCACCTCTCGATAGTAAATATGAGTCTTCCTAAGATAATCAAGCCACTGCACCACATGGTAGCTCCTCATCTTATCCTCAGAAAAGTAATGATCGAAGGTAAAGGTGTTAAGAATAGTAGTTAAAAAGCCGGCATCAATACCATGCTCCTCACATACTGTGGTTATTGTTTTTTCGCCAAAGCCCAAGCGTATTCCAAACCTGTTTATAAGTGGAATAAGCAAGTAGTTGCAGTGAATAGCATCTGCAAGCTTTGTATCTGTTGTAATAAGCGTCATACGTTCACTTTAATTTCTAACAAAGATAGTAAAGCCTTTGTTTTTTAAAGCTAGCTAGTTCTAGTGATTGTGGTTAAAAAAAACTGTTAAGTGGGGCTTAATGGACAAAAAGTCGCTTATTAGTTCACGAGAATCGAATATTTGATTTCATCTTAGATAGGGGTACAAAAGAAAAGAGGATGCCAAATGCTTTTTGGACACCCTCTTCACATATCACAAGTATTGGGTTACTCAGCCGTAGCCTTTTCCTTTACTTTACCTGATAGCATACGTTGATAATCGTCCATTGAGGCTACTACCAAGCGGTCAAACTCGGATAGACCTGTTCCGGCAGGGATTAGGTGACCGCAAAGCACGTTCTCCTTCAATCCTTCCAGCGTATCAACCTTACCATTAACAGCCGCCTCGTTAAGCACCTTCGTAGTTTCCTGGAATGATGCCGCAGACAAGAAGCTGTTGGTTTGCAGTGCGGCGCGGGTAATACCTTGCAGTACCTGACTTGATGTTGCAGGAACAGCATCACGCGCTTCAACCTGCTTCAAGTCCTTACGTTTAAGCATTGAGTTCTCATCGCGTAGCTTACGAACGGTAATAATCTGTCCGGGTTTGAATACCTGTGAGTCCCCTGCATCAACAACCACCTTCTTATCGAAAATCCAGTCGTTATCCTGCATAAACTCCAGCTTATCCGCTATTTGCTCAGGCAAGAAGCGTGTATCACCCGGGTCAATAATTTCAACCTTACGCATCATTTGGCGTACAATAATTTCAAAGTGCTTATCGTTAATCTTCACACCCTGCATACGGTACACTTCCTGAATTTCGTTTACAATGTACTCTTGCACCTTTGTAGGTCCTTGGATAGCTAGAATATCAAGCGGCGTAATAGCACCATCGGACATAGGTGTTCCGGCACGTACAAAGTCGTTTTCTTGCACAAGAATTTGCTTTGACAGCGGAATAAGGTACTTCTTCTCTTCGCCTGTCTTTGAGCGAACGCTTACCTCCCTGTTTCCACGCTTAATTTTACCCAGTGATACTTCACCATCGATTTCAGATACAACAGCCGGATTTGACGGGTTGCGAGCCTCGAATAGCTCTGTAACGCGGGGAAGACCTCCGGTGATGTCACCCGACTTACCAACAGCGCGAGGAATCTTAACCAAAATATCGCCACCCTTCACCTTTTGCTTTTCTTCAACAGCAATGTGAGCGCCTACAGGCAAGTTGTACTGCTTAATTTCGGCCCCTTTTGAGTCAAGAATACGAACAATGGGGTTACGGGTCTTATCACGTGATTCAATAATAACCTTTTCACGGTATCCGGTTTGCTCATCCGATTCTTCGCGGAAGGTAACACCTTCAATAACGCTATCGAATGCAACAGTACCGGGAAACTCTGAAATAATAACAGCGTTATACGGGTCCCATTCGCAAATCAATTCACCCTTGGTTACGTTAACTCCGTTTTTGAAGTATAGCGTTGCGCCATAAGGTACGTTGTGTGTGTATAGCGTAATGCCTGTATTGTTGTCCACAATACGCATTTCAGCTAAACGACCGATAACAATATCAACCTTCAAACCGTCATCGTCAACCTTTTCAACGGTACGAAGCTCATCAATTTCTAGGCGACCATCGTAGCGTGCCACCAGCTTGTTATCGGCAGCAATGTTCGATGCAGTACCCCCAACGTGGAAGGTACGAAGCGTAAGCTGTGTACCGGGCTCACCAATTGACTGAGCAGCGATAACGCCAACCGCCTCACCTCGCTGAACCATATTACCCGTTGCAAGGTTACGACCATAGCACTTCGCGCAAATACCCTTAGTTGATTCGCAAGTTAACACTGAACGGATTTCAACCTGTTCAATAGGTGATTCATCAATAACGCGTGAAACCTCTTCTGTTAGCTCCTCTCCCGCAGCAACAATCAGCTCGCCGGTTTGAGGATGGTAAATATCATGTACCGTTGTACGACCAAGAATGCGTTCGTAAAGCGATTCAACCACTTCGTCATTATTCTTGATAGCTGTGGCAATCAAACCGCGTAACGTACCGCAGTCGGGCTCGGTAACAATAACGTCTTGTGATACGTCAACCAAACGACGGGTAAGATAACCGGCATCGGCTGTCTTAAGAGCCGTATCGGCCAAACCTTTACGCGCACCGTGGGTTGAAATAAAGTACTCCAATACCGACAACCCTTCTTTAAAGTTAGAAAGAATGGGGTTTTCGATAATTTCAGAACCTGTAGAGCCTGATTTTTGAGGCTTAGCCATCAAACCACGCATACCGGAAAGCTGACGAATCTGTTCTTTAGAACCACGAGCACCGGAGTCAAGCATCATGTAAACCGAGTTGAATCCGCCATTATCTGTAGATAGCTGCTTAAGCAATATCTGCGTAAGCTTAGCGTTGGTGTGTGTCCAAATATCAATAATTTGGTTGTAACGTTCGTTGTTGGTGATGAAACCCATGTTGTAGTTGTTCAACACTTCTTCCACCTGCTCGTAACCTTCCTTCACCAGCTCAGCCTTTTCCTTCGGAACAATAACATCATCAAGGTTGAACGACAAGCCACCTCTAAATGCCATCTTGTAACCCAAATCCTTAATATCATCAAGGAACTTAGAGGTAACGGCAATTCCGGTTTTCTTCAATACTCGACCGATAATATCACGAAGTGACTTTTTGGTCAAAATTTCGTTGATGTAACCAACTTCTTTCGGCACCAGCTGGTTGAAAATAACACGACCAACCGTTGTTTCAATTAGCTCCGTTTTTTCACTACCATCGGCTTGTGGGAATGTATAGCGAACTTTTATAATTGCATGCAGGTTAACTGCATTTTCGTTATATGCAATAATAACTTCTTCGGGTCCGTAAAAGTGCAGCCCCTCACCTTTTGCTCCCTTACGATGCTTGGTAATGTAATACAAACCAAGAACCATGTCCTGAGAAGGAACGGTAATAGGCGCACCGTTAGCGGGGTTCAGAATGTTGTGCGAACCCAACATAAGTAGCTGAGCTTCCAGAATAGCAGCATTACCTAAAGGAAGGTGAACTGCCATTTGGTCTCCGTCAAAGTCGGCGTTGAATGCCGTACATGATAGCGGGTGCAGCTGAATAGCCTTTCCTTCTATCAGCTTAGGCTGGAACGCCTGAATACCCAATCGGTGAAGCGTAGGTGCACGGTTCAACATTACAGGGTGTCCCTTCATCACGTTTTCCAAAATATCCCAAACTACAGGATCTTTACGGTCAACTATTTTCTTTGCCGATTTTACCGTTTTTACAATTCCGCGCTCAATGAGCTTACGAATTACGAACGGTTTGAATAGTTCGGCTGCCATATCCTTCGGCAATCCGCACTCGTGCATCTTAAGCTCGGGGCCAACAACAATAACCGAACGGGCAGAGTAGTCAACACGCTTACCCAACAGGTTTTGACGGAAACGTCCCTGCTTACCTTTCAGCGAGTCTGAAAGTGATTTCAGCGCGCGGTTTGCCTCGGTTTTTACAGCGTTTGATTTACGTGAGTTGTCGAATAGCGAGTCAACCGCTTCCTGCAACATACGCTTTTCATTACGCAAAATCACTTCGGGCGCTTTGATTTCAATCAAGCGTTTCAACCGGTTGTTGCGTATAATAACACGACGGTACAAATCGTTCAAGTCGGATGTTGCAAAGCGTCCACCATCCAAAGGAACAAGAGGACGAAGTTCCGGTGGGATTACAGGAATAACCTTCATAATCATCCACTCGGGCTTGTTTATATCTACCGACTTACGGAATGCTTCAACCACCTGTAAACGCTTCAACGCATCAACCTTACGTTGTTGCGAAGTTTCGTTGTTTGCCTTATGGCGCAGTGAGTATGACAAGCTATCAAGATCCGTGCGTTGCAGTAGCTTATAAATTGCTTCCGCACCCATTCCGGCAACAAACTTGTTAGGATCGCTATCATCCAACAGCTGATTTTCCTTAGGTAGCGTTTCCAGAATTTGCAAGTACTCGTCTTCGGTAAGCAAATCTAAGGTATTAATGCCGCTTTCGGCCTTAATACCGGGCTGTACCACAATGTAGCGTTCGTAATACACTATCGCTTCCAATTTTTTGGAAGGTACACCAAGCAAATAACCAATCTTGTTGGGTGACGAACGGAAGTACCAAATGTGTGCTACGGGAACTACCAAAGAAATATGTCCGGTACGCTCACGACGTACTTTCTTCTCGGTAACCTCAACACCGCATCGGTCACATACAATACCACGATAGCGAATGCGCTTATACTTTCCGCAATGGCATTCGTAATCCTTTACCGGACCGAAAATACGCTCGCAGAATAGCCCGTCGCGCTCAGGCTTATAAGTTCTATAGTTGATGGTTTCAGGCTTAAAAACTTCACCACTGGAGTTTTCCAGAATTTCCTCAGGCGATGCGAGCCCAATAGTCATTTTGTTGAAGTTACTCTTAACCTTACCTACTTTTTTTAAAGCCATTTTCTTTAAAATATAAGTTTGACGTAAATCCCTGATGAGGTGCAAAACACCTCATCAGGTTACATTACATTAGTCTAGCTTTACGCTTAATCCCAATCCCTTAAGCTCGTGTAGCAACACGTTCAACGCTTCGGGAATACCGGGTACAGGCATAGGTTCGCCCTTTACGATTGACTCGTATGCTTTTGAGCGGCCTACTACATCGTCAGATTTTACGGTTAGAATTTCTTGAAGGATATTGGCCGCGCCGAATGCCTCGAGCGCCCAAACTTCCATTTCTCCGAAACGCTGACCTCCGAACTGCGCCTTACCACCAAGAGGTTGCTGAGTGATAAGCGAGTACGGCCCAATAGAACGTGCGTGCATCTTATCGTCAACCATGTGGCCTAGCTTCAGCATATAAATAATTCCAACGGTTGCAGGCTGGTCAAAGTACTCACCCGTACCACCATCGTGAAGGTATGTTTTACCGTAGCGGGGTATTCTTGCTTGATCAGTGTACTTGGTAATGTCTTCCAACGATGCACCATCAAAAATAGGTGTGGCAAACTTCATACCTAGCTCTTTACCTGCCCAACCAAGAACGGTTTCGTAAATCTGTCCAAGGTTCATACGAGAAGGTACACCAAGAGGGTTAAGAACAATATCAACAATGGTTCCGTCATCAAGGAAAGGCATATCTTCATCGCGAACAACTTTCGCAACAATACCCTTATTTCCGTGGCGACCTGCCATCTTATCCCCTACCTTTACCTTACGTTTTTTGGCAATGTAAACTTTAGCAAGCTGAACAATACCTGTGGGAAGCTCATCACCAATGGTAATGTTGTACTTCTTACGCTTCACCTCGGCGTCAAGCTCCTTAAACTTCACCAAGTAGTTATTGATAAGCTGGCGAACGGTAGTGTTCCTGTCCTTATCGGCAGTCCACTTATTCGCCATAATATTGGTGTAGTCAATCTGTGAAAGGAACTTCACCGTAAATTTTGTTCCCTTTTGGATTATTTCCGTTCCGTAGTAGTCAACAACAGCAAGTGAAGTTTTACCATCAAGCACCTTGAATAGCTTCTCAACCAGCTTATCCTTTAGCTCCTTTGCACGCTTTTCGAATTCTTCGTCAACCTTGGCAAGCACCACTTTTTCGTTTTGCTTACCTTTCTTAGAATCTTTTTCTTTAAGCGCACGAGAGAAAAGCATCTTGTTTACTACCGTACCAAATAGTGAAGGTGATGCCTTTAATGAAGCATCCTTCACATCTCCTGCCTTATCACCGAAGATAGCACGGAGTAGCTTTTCTTCCGGCGAGGGGTCAGACTCACCCTTAGGTGTAATCTTACCAATAAGAATATCGCCGGGTTCAACGTTAGCACCAATACGGATAATACCGTTCTCATCCAAATCCTTCGTAGCTTCTTCGCTCACGTTCGGAATATCAGAGGTAAGCTCTTCCAAGCCGCGCTTTGTATCGCGCACCTCCATAATATACTCATCAATGTGAACGGAAGTAAATACATCTTCACGAACCAAGCGCTCCGAAAGAACGATAGCATCCTCAAAGTTGTATCCCTTCCAGGGCATGAACGCCACCTTCAGGTTACGACCCAACGCCAGCTCTCCGGCTTGAGTTGAGTAACCTTCCGTAAGAATTTGTCCAACCTTCACCTTCTCGCCTCTGCGAACAATCGGCTTCAAGTGAACGCAGGTATTCTGGTTCGTCTTCTGATAAATGGGAAGACGATATACAGTAACGTCAGGATTGAAGCTTACAAACTTCTCCTCTTCCGTCATCTTATACTTAACATGTATCTCGCGAGCATCTACATACACTATTTCACCTTCACGTTCGGCAACAATTTGTGTACGGCTATCGCTTACTACTTCTCCTTCCAAACCGGTACCAACAATCGGAGCTTCAGGCCTAATCAAAGGAACGGCCTGCCTCATCATGTTAGAACCCATAAGTGCACGGTTAGCATCGTCATGCTCAAGGAAAGGAATCAGTGAAGCTGCGATAGAAGCAATTTGGTTCGGCGCCACGTCCATCATGTCAACCTCTTCGCGCTTAGCTAAGGGGTAGTCCGATTCAATACGTGATTTTACGCGCTCGTTAGCAAATGTTCCGTCATCGTTAACTTCGGCGTTAGCCTGAGCAATCATCTTGAATTCTTCATCCTCCGCGCTAAGGTAGGTTATACCATCGTTAGAGAAGTCAACCTTACCGCTTTCAACCCTACGGTAGGGCGTTTCAATAAAGCCAAGGTTATTAATCTTTGCATATACGCAAAGTGACGAAATCAAACCGATGTTCGGACCTTCCGGTGTTTCAATAGGACACAAACGACCGTAGTGCGTATAGTGTACGTCACGCACCTCGAAACCTGCACGTTCACGTGAAAGACCTCCGGGACCCAATGCTGAAAGACGACGCTTGTGTGTCATTTCCGCCAGCGGGTTGGTTTGATCCATGAACTGTGATAGCTGGTTAGTGCCAAAGAACGAGTTGATAACAGACGAAAGCGTCTTGGCGTTAATCAAATCAATGGGGGTGAACACCTCGTTATCGCGAACGTTCATACGCTCACGAATAGTACGTGCCATACGTGCCAAACCAACGCTGAACTGGTTAGCCAGCTGTTCGCCTACCGTACGTACACGACGATTACTTAGGTGGTCAATATCGTCAACATCAGCCTTTGAGTTAATCAGCTGAATAAGATACTTTATAATAGCAATGATATCTTCCTTTGTAAGCACCTTTACGTTGGCGGGAATATCAAGGTTCAGCTTCCGGTTAATACGGAAACGGCCTACATCGCCCAAATCGTAACGCTTATCAGAGAAGAAAAGCTTATCAATTACATCACGAGCCGTTGCCTCATCAGGTGGTTCAGAGCTGCGCAGCTGGCGGTAGATGTAAATCACCGCTTCCTTTTCCGAGTTACAAGGGTCTTTTTGCAGCGTGTTGTAAATGATAGCAAAGTCGGAAATATTTGAAATTTCCTTATGCAGTAGAATTGATTTTGCTCCCGAGTCAATAATCATATCCACGTGGTCGGCTTCAATTACCGTTTCACGATCAATGACTACCTCGTTACGCTCAATAGATACAACCTCACCCGTATCTTCATCAACAAAGTCTTCTACCCATGATTTTAGTACACGGGCAGCGAGCTTGCGGCCAACAACTTTCTTTATGTTAGCCTTGTTAACCTTAACCTCATCGGCAAGGTCAAAAATTTCTAGGATATCTTTATCCGCTTCATAACCAATAGCGCGTAGAAGAGTTGTTACAGGTAACTTCTTCTTACGGTCAATGTAGGCGTACATCACGTTGTTGATGTCTGTAGCAAACTCTATCCACGAACCCTTGAAGGGGATAATACGGGCAGAGTATAGCTTAGTGCCGTTGGCATGAATACTATGTCCGAAAAATACACCCGGAGAACGATGCAGCTGCGATACGATAACACGTTCCGCACCGTTGATTACGAACGTTCCGCGTGGAGTCATGTAGGGAATCATTCCCAAATACACGTCCTGAATCACGGTGTCGAAATCCTCATGCTCGGGGTCTGTACAGTAAAGCTTTAGCTTGGCCTTCAGCGGAACGCTGTAGGTCAACCCACGCTCCAAGCACTCCTCAATTGAGTAACGAGGGGGATCAACAAAGTAATCGATAAACTCAAGAACGAAGTTGTTCCGAGTATCAGTTGCCGGGAAATTGTCTTGAAAAACCTTAAACAACCCTTCGCTTTTTCGGTTCTCGGGGCTGGTTTCAAGCTGAAAAAAGTCTTGAAAAGATTTCAGCTGTACTTCCAAAAAATCAGGATAGGGCAACCTGTTTTTTGACGAAGCAAAACTTATGCGTTGACTTGTATTTTGAGACATCGTTGTGAGATTGGTTGAAAAAAAGCTATTTAACGACAAAAAGGCTTAGAGCCCGGAAAGGGCTCTAAACCTATATTTATCCGACGAAGCGGACCGCGTTATTTAATTTCAACTTCTCCGCCGGCTTCTTCAAGTTGAGCTTTCAGCTGTTCAGCCTCAGCCTTAGAAATTTTTTCTTTTACAGGCTTAGGACAAGCATCAACTAGATCTTTTGCTTCCTTCAAGCCAAGGCCAGTAAGCTCTTTTACCACCTTAACAATTTGAAGCTTTGCGCCGCCGGGTGACTTAAGAATAACGTCGAACTCGGTCTTTTCAGCAGCAGCTTCTGCGCCACCGGCAACAGGAGCAGCAACTGCAACTGCAGCAGCAGCGGGCTCAATTCCGTACTCGTCTTTCAAAATCTTAGCAAGTTCTTGAACTTCTTTTACAGAAAGGTTAACCAGCTCTTCTGCAAACTTCTTGATATCTGCCATGGTATTTAGTGTTTTTAAAAATTAATTTTCGTTGTTTGATTTTGTTTGTCTTATTCGGATTTTTCCGATAACGTTTTTACTATGCCGGCTAGCTTGTCACCACTTGACTGCAACGCTGAAATAACGTTCTTAGCAGGTGATTGCAGCATGCCGATAATATCGCCGATAAGCTCTTCGCGTGACTTGATGTTCACAAGCGCCTCCAGCGATTCACTTCCAATGTAAGTACACTCTTGTACGTAAGCACCTTTCAACACGGGTTTTCCGTGCTTCTTGCCGAACTCCTTAATAAGCTTAGCGGGAACGTTAGCCGTTTCGGTAAACATAACCGATGTAGGGCCTTCGAGTACCGAGAAAAAGTTTGAATCAGCAAACTCTATCTTTTCCAACGCTTTTCTAAAAAGGGTATTCTTAGCAACAACCAGCTTTATATTCTTCTCGAAACAAAGTCTTCTTAACGCTGATGTTTTTTCAGCATTAAGACCTGAGATATCGGCAATATAAAAATTGGGGGTTGCTTTAAGCTGTTCGGCTAGGCTATCGATAATGATAGTTTTTTCTTCCTTTCTCATAATCTTCCGTCAATTTTACACAACTTCAGTAATTGATTTCGGATCGACAGGCAAGCCCGGGCTCATCGTTGTTGACAGGTAGATACTCTTGATATAAGTACCTTTTGCTGCCTGCGGTTTCAGCTTTACGATCATGTCAACGAATTCCTTAACATTATCAATAATCTTTGCCGCATCAAACGAAATACGACCAACTCCGGTATGTACAATACCAAACTTGTCCACCTTGAAATCTATCTTACCGGCCTTTACTTCTTCTACAGCCTTTCCTACTTCCATAGTAACCGTACCGGTTTTGGGGTTAGGCATTAAACCGCGAGGACCTAAAATACGTCCTAGCGCACCAACCTTAGCCATAACGGCAGGAGTACAGATAATAACATCAACGTCTGTCCAACCACCCTTGATTTTTTCTACATACTCATCAAGGCCTACGTGATCAGCACCTGCTGCTTTTGCCTCTGCTTCCTTATCGGGAGTACAAAGCACCAGTACGCGTACTTGCTTTCCTGTTCCATGCGGTAGAGTTACAACGCCGCGAACCATTTGGTTTGCCTTACGAGGATCTACACCCAAACGAACAGCAACATCTACTGAAGCGTCAAACTTGGTGAAGGTAACATCCTTCAACAGCTTTGCTGCTTCTGATAGCTTATACTGCTTACCGGGCTCGATCTTAGCGTAAACTATTTTTTGATTTTTTGTAAGCTTACTCATTTCTGCATGAAATTTTTAGTTTAGTCCTTCTGGAAATTCGCCGTCAACGGTAATCCCCATGCTTCTTGCAGTTCCTGCGACCATTCGCATTGCCGCTCCGATAGTAAATGCGTTCATATCGGGCATTTTATCTTCGGCAATCTTCTTCACCTGATCCCATGTTATTTTGGCAACCTTCTTACGGTTAGGCTCAGCCGAACCGGATTGCAGCTTGGCTGCTTCCTTCAGCTGAACGGCGATAGGCGGTTGCTTAACAACAAAGTCGAATGACTTATCGGCGTAAACGGTGATAATAACCGGAAGTATTTTACCGGCTTTATCCTGAGTTCTTGCATTAAACTGCTTGCAGAACTCCATAATGTTTACACCCTTAGAACCAAGTGCAGGCCCTACAGGGGGTGAGGGGTTTGCCGCTCCACCCTTAATCTGTAACTTAATCAGACCAGCAACTTCTTTTGCCATGTTCTACTATTTTTATTCTTTTTCTACTTGAGTAAAACTCAATTCCAGCGGTGTTTTGCGTCCAAAGATCTTCACCATTACCTTCAGCTTCTTTTTCTCCTCATTTACCTCCTCAATAGTACCGGAGAAGCTGTTAAACGGCCCATCAATGACCTTAACGGCTTCGCCTACTACAAAAGGAATCAGGATTTCCTCACTGCTTTCTGCCAGCTCATCCACATGCCCTAAAATACGGTTCACTTCGGCCTGACGCAATGGCACCGGCTCTCCGCCTTTTGTTTCCGTAAGAAATCCCGAAACGTGGGGAATATTACGAAGGATATGTTGGATTTCTCCGGCTAGCATAGCCTCAATGAGAATATATCCGGGATAAAAGATACGCTCTTTAGTGACTTTTTTACCATTTTTTACCTGGTAAACTTTTTCGGTAGGAATGAGCACTTGAGAGATATACGGCTCAAGGTGTAACCGCTTAACTTCGTTTTCGATATACTCCTTCGCCTTTTTCTCTTTTCCACCAGCCGCTCTAAGAACGTACCACTTTTTGGTCGAATCGCTCATTGTACCGTGTCGTTTAGCTGAATAACATACCGTAAACGGTTTCCATAAAATTGCGGAACACGAAGTCCATTGCAAACACTACCACCGCAAATACCAGTGATGCAATCATCACTACTATTGCACTGCTTTGCAGCTGAGCCCATGTTGGCCACGTAACTTTATGAACCAACTCGTTGTATGCCTCTTGAAGGTATAGCTTGATTTTCATCGCTGAAACAGTTTAATAAACATACTGAGTGGAAGCCGCAGTATTGTTTACTTGTTATAACATAAGGTCGTCGTAACTCAACCTTTGTTGCAGGGGTGGAGAGATTCGAACTCCCATCAACGGTTTTGGAGACCGCTATTCTGCCCTTGAACTACACCCCTAAGTAAGTCAGCCCTTCTTGAGAAAGGCTGACTTTTGTTGCTTATTTATTGCTGAAAATTATTCAACAATTTTAGTAATCTGACCTGCACCAACCGTACGTCCACCTTCGCGGATAGCGAAACGAAGACCTTGGTTAACAGCAACAGGATAGATCAAGTTAACCGTAATGGTAACGTTATCACCGGGCATAACCATTTCTACTCCTGCAGGAAGCTCAACTTCTCCTGTTACGTCAAGCGTACGTAGGTAGAATTGAGGACGATACTTGTTGTGGAAAGGAGTATGGCGTCCACCTTCTTCTTTCTTCAACACGTAAATTTCTGCTTCAAACTTGGTATGAGGAGTGATGGTTCCGGGCTTAGCAATAACCTGGCCACGCTTGATTTCCTTCTTGTCAACACCACGGAGAAGAAGACCTACGTTATCTCCGGCTTCACCTGAATCAAGAAGCTTGCGGAACATTTCAACGCCCGTACAAACTGTTTTCTTGGGTTTTTCACCAAGACCAATGATTTCAAGTTCTTCACCAACCTTTACGATACCTGTTTCAATACGACCGGTAGCAACTGTACCACGACCGGTGATTGAGAACACGTCTTCAACAGGCATAAGGAAAGGTTTTTCGTTTTCACGAGGAGGAATGGGAATAAAGCTATCAACCGCGTCCATAAGCTCCATAATCTTATCTTCCCACTTAGGTTCGCCGTTAAGACCACCAAGTGCTGAACCACGAATAACGGGAGCGTTATCGCCATCGAATTGGTAGAAGCTAAGAAGCTCGCGCAATTCCATTTCAACTAGGTCAAGCATTTCTGCATCGTCAACCAAGTCAACCTTGTTCATAAACACAACCACGCGGGGTACGTTTACCTGACGAGCAAGAAGAATATGCTCACGAGTTTGAGGCATAGGACCGTCAGTAGCAGCACAAACAAGAATAGCGCCGTCCATCTGAGCAGCACCCGTAACCATGTTCTTTACATAGTCGGCGTGGCCCGGACAGTCAACGTGTGCGTAGTGACGGTTAGCCGTTTGATACTCAACGTGTGAAGTATTAATAGTAATACCTCTTTCCTTTTCTTCGGGTGCGTTATCGATAGAGTCGAATGAACGCATCTCTGAAAGGCCTCTTTTTGCCAAAACCATTGTAATGGCAGCGGTAAGGGTAGTTTTACCGTGGTCAACGTGACCAATCGTACCGATGTTTACGTGCGGCTTGGTCCTTTCAAATTTTTCTTTTGCCATATTGATGAATTATTTAACGTTAAATAAAAATTGTTTCCTCGTTGTCAACTTTGAGCCGGCGGCGAGAATTGAACTCGCGACCTCTTCCTTACCAAGGAAGCGCTCTACCCCTGAGCTACGCTGGCAATACTAAAACACAAAATTTATACTCCGAACCTCAATTTCTTTGAAATTCAAAGCATTATCATTTTGAGCGGAAGACGAGGTTCGAACTCGCGACCCTCAGCTTGGAAGGCTGATGCTCTACCAACTGAGCTACTTCCGCGTGGTAGAAAAAAGGCAAACAGCTGACAAACCTAATAAACCCAACTGCCGCCAAATTTGTGGGGGGAGGAGGATTCGAACCTCCGAAGTCGTACGACAGCAGATTTACAGTCTGCCCCAGTTGGCCACTTTGGTATCCCCCCCGAAACCGGACTTATCCGGAACTTATAATTTCAAATAACAATACGTTATTCAACGTTTCAAGCGTAGCGTTGAGCCGATGGAGGGATTCGAACCCCCGACCAGCTGATTACAAATCAGCTGCTCTGGCCAACTGAGCTACATCGGCATCAATATGTAAAGAACTACTCTCTCAAAAAACGAGTTGCAAAGATACTATTTTTTTGAACACCACAAAAAAATCAACGTTTTTCTTGAACTTTTTTGCTGTTTTACGGTTGCCAACAGCGAAAAACGGGTGCAAAGATAGCTATTTTTCGTAACGTTCCAAATGGAAAATTGAAATATTTTCAGGTTACTTGAAGCGAGGTCGAAATAATATTATTGTGGTTGAAGAAATAGCCTTGCTTCCCGTTTAATTCCATCGACTATCGGAGAAGGGATTTTTATGGTTTTATTGAGAATTTGCTCTGCACATAGTCTTGCCGAGCTCATATCTCCCATTTCCTTATAAACCAACATCAGCTTGTACAAAGGCATGAAACGTTTGGGAGCCATGTAGTATGCTTTCCAAAAATATGTTGTTGCTTTTTCAAACACTCCTATTGCCCTATAATTCTCGGCTAAGCACATCCATAAATTTAATTCGCTATACTGCTCAGAAGCCTGTTTCAGCATGGCTATACTCTCATTGTACCTCTTCAGCTCAAATAGTGTAATCCCATAGTGGTACTTCAACAAGCCATTATAAGGCATGTCTTGTATAAGTCGATTGTAGTTACCTACTAGTATCTTCTCATTTTGTTCGGTGCTTTCCATTTTTCGCACCTCATCCCAGCGTCGGTAATTATTATATCCATTCCATCTATCACAAATAGTTAGCGTAATCGGTACAACCATAAGTAACAATAATGCAATAAGAACTTTTGAAGGAATCCGAACCTTAATGAAACTTCGCTGGTTGTATGAAAGTAACAGTCCCGCAAGCAAACAAATTTCAATGCTCGGTATCCATTGGTAAAGAGGATACGAAAAAAGGGATGCTGCAAAAAAACCTAGAAGCACCGCCTTCAATCCTAGCACCTCCATCCGATGTTCATTTGGTACGGGTACTCGCATTAAAAACAACAGGCTAACAACAAATAGCAACAGACCTATCCAGCCTATTTCAAAGCCAACTTGCAGCAAATCGTTGAATGCAAACTTGGCATCATCTGCCAAAATAGCCCGCTTGCTATCCGGATATTGCTCGAAATATTTGCCTTGCAGCTGCGTGTAGTCAACACTGAAGCTTCCCAACCCCCGACCCTGTGGCTTTCCTAAAACAGCATGAGCGCTAACAGTATAAATCAACTTCCGCCCATCAACAGGCTCTTGACGCATGCGGTATAGTTGAAATACAGTAAACACAATGGCTAACAATAGAAATGTAACTAATCCAAAGGTTTGAATCTTTGATAACTTTTTCAAGAAGCGCCCTACAGCAGAATAGACAAATAGTAAAAAGATAAAAGAAACCACAGCACCCAGCCATGTTGCTCGCGACTGAGTAAGTGCGATGAACAACGCTATTACTAAAAAAAAGAGTAAAGACACATATTTATTCCATTTACGCCTTGCAAAGAAAACCACGCTTAAAAGCAAGCCAACAAATGGAAGAAGCATATTGGCAAATATACCCGGGTTACCAATCCAGCCATACAAACGAGTAGTATTACCTATTTTTAGGAGTTGCACCATTGCGCTACACATACAAACAAAGCAAATGCCACCCAACAACCACCATACACAACGCACATTGTTGTACTTGCTAATGCTCCATGCCGTAAAAAGCAAACAACCCGATTGTATAAACAATGGTGGATTTTTATAACCAGATAAGCAAAGCAACAAAAACCACAGCAGAAAAATAACATCGCCCTTACCCACTCGAATAGCAGTGCGGGATATCCATTTATCAATGAGCAGATATGACACACCAGATAACGCGAGAATGAGATAAACAGTATATTGCCAAAAAGGCTGCATAAGGTATAAGGTTTAATGGCTGTGCAAGGTATAAAATTATCCCGCCAAAAAGAAAGCACCGACATGAAAGTTGGCTATCATGTCGGTGCTATTTACAAAACTATAAGATTCTTTCCATAAACTCTATTTTCTTTCTTCAAGAAGTTTATCAAACCTCACAGGCTTGTACATTGATGCATATAAACAATCATCTTCTGTATGGTAAGAGATTTTCACTTTTTGTTTTAGTCCTGTTTCAAGTAAATATAACTCTTCGTTAGTTATGGGCATAGTCCCTGTAAAACGGAACCTCACTCTTTGAACCATCTGTTGGCGGTCTACCCAAAAATTAAGTAGCAAACTTTTTCCTTTTAGCTCCTCCATCCGCTCTTGTGAAAATACGGTTGTAAGCAAAAGTGAAAGTGATGGGCTATCAATACTGCTGACTTGTTTGCAGCGCTGCAATTCGTTCAATTCAATAGATTGAACATTTTCAACATATAGCGCACCTCCATTTCTTTCACATTTAAAGACAACATCATTAACGCTAAACACGCTATCTGCTGCCGATTGTGCAAAAGATAATGGGACAAACCCAAACAAAAAGAATAAGCATAGCAACAATAATCTATGATTGATGTATGTTTTCATTGTTCTTGAATTTTACTAGCCCACGATACACTTCTTATCTTCACCTTGACAATTCTAGAAACCTTTCTATCTATAATTCAAGCAACTTCTTAAAATTAATCGGTGCTCTAAAAAAAGCATAGCTGCATGTTTTCTCGTTTTCACCACCAACAATATAGGGTAGCTGTACTTTTCCCTTTATTACCTTTTCTAACTTAAACAATTCTTCCATGGTCAACGCAACCCCTTTTTTGTCAGAAAATAGATACTTTACCTCTTTTACGGCACCACTTTTATCCACCCACATACAAACCAACACAAACGCATCTTGTAGCTCCAGCAACCGGATAGGGGTAAAGACTTCGGAAATCGAATGCATATTTAGCGAGGCTGAGCCATTGACAAGCTTGGGCTCCAAACAAATTTCGCTTTTTTCCCTAGCTATTACATTAGACACATTCTCTATCTGAGTAGGAACAAAATCTCCTTTCCACTTGACACACATATATGTTGCCGTCTCAACCTGCACGTACAATGTATCTTTTATAATATTTTGCTGTGCAAATACTGTTATCGGTAGGAAAAGAAATACTAATCCCAATAGTCTTTGCATAAATGTTTTCATATCCTTTTCAATTAAAAGTTTAATTAATAGCAATTACTATTTGAAGACTGTTGGAGCATATAAATCATGGCATTTGGTATCTGATATGTTGGAGTATAGTTGTATCCAATGCCCGCTCTAGAAAAATCAAACAAAAAGTCCCAATAATTTTTATTTCCTGTAGATGGTGATCTCTCTAACAATTTATCCCAAGAAGGAATACTTGAATAATTATCTGTAATGAAGATAATCCACTTATCATACTCTTCGCTCCCAAGCGTTGACCCACAAATACCAAATCTCAGGCTACATTCAATATCACCAAATACTTTTGCCTCAAACTCAATATCGGCTCTACCTTCAGTTGTAGAAATCGATAATCCTTCCGGATAGTAACTGTTCTGGTAAGCATGAAATAACTCCTCTGCCAAGTTAATTGCGATCATATTTGATGTGCCCTTAAACTGAATGGTATTAGTTTCGGGGTTATAACCTGCCGCCGTATTTCTATTCGGATTATTTACGAACGTAATGCTCGTTCCATTCGATACCAGATGATTATATAACTGTTGGTACATACACCAACTTATTAAATCATCAAACGCTTGCGATAGTTTCACCTTTTCCTCATTGGTAAGCACAGTGTTCTGACTCATAATACTACGAAGGTTTTGAGATACAGATGAGTCAGGTGTCGGATTGGACGGAGGGTTCGGATTTCCCCCCGGACCTCCCGGATTTCCTCCCGGACCAGGGTTAGCGCTGCATACGCAGCCGGAACTCAACCGACCACAGCCACCACATATTACTCCATTGTCGCTCCCTCCCCAACCTGTGTCGGGTATCCAGCAGGTACCCCAGCAGTCGGTGCTGCCACAACGTTGGCAAATGGAAATGCCTCCGTCATCCAAAACGTCATGGTAATCGCCACAGTTGTTACACTCACCAGTTCTGATTAATAACAAAAAACGATTACCTACCAATTGTCAAACATACTCCACACTGCCGTGCTATGGGCAAGTTTAACACAATTAAAAGCACAAATCAGACTATTTCAACTCAAGTAACTTTCTAAATACAATTGAAAACCTAATTCTCGCTTCTTCGCAACTATTATTGCCCTCTTTAAGTAAATATGGAAATCGCACTTTGTTTTTAATCGTCTGCTCTAGTTTATACAATTCTTCTGGCGTAATAGGTATGGAAGAACCTCCAAATAAATAAGTAATCTCATTGACAACCCCCATTCTGTTAACCCAAACTAAAACAGTAACCCGTTGATCATCTAACACCTTAAGACGCTCAAAAGAAAACAACGCTGCAATATCAGTCAAATATGCTGATTCATCATTCTCTTTGAGAGAAACACTAAAACAAATATCTTTTTTATCATATGGTTCATTATTCACATTACTAACTACTACACTACTGTATTTATGTTCATACAAAAAAACCATATCTTTCACAACTATCTGTTTTATTGTATCCGTACATTGGGCTGACAAACGAAAAGATAAGACAATAAAACCTATTAATAGTATTTTTTTCATATTCATTTAATTTTAAATTTAGAAACAACCTGTTCCATTTTCTTTTGTACTTTTCTGAAGCATAAGCATAAGAGCATCGGGTTGTTGCGAAGTGGGAGGATAGTTATAGCCAACACCCACTTGAGAAAAATCATTTAAAAAATCCCAATAATTCTTACCTCCCACAGATCGTTCTTCCAAATCATTTCTTGTTGGAAGTCTAGTCCCATTAGATGTTATTTTATCTATCCATAAAAAATAATCGTCCGTTGACAACACATATGGGCAACCTCTATTTTCCAGATTACACTCAATATCTGCATACAACTTCGCTTCAAATTCTATGTTTACCCTACCATCGTTTGAGGATATTGGTAGTCCATTTGGGTAAAAAATATCTTGATAGGCATGAAAAAGCTCCTCCGATAAATTTTCCGCACTAATATTCGTAAAACTTTGAAAACTAATTTTGTCCAAAGCAGGAGAATAAGATGCTGGATATTGTGACGTTGGATTCATAGTAAACGTAATGCTCGTTCCATTCGATACTAAATGATTATATATCTGCCGATACATACATCGATCTATTAAATCGTCTAACGCTTGCGATAGTTTCAACTTTTCCTCGTTGGTAAGCACAGTGTTCTGACTCATAATACTACGAAGGTTTTGAGATACAGATGAGTCAGGTGTCGGATTGGACGGAGGATTCGGATTTCCTCCCGGCCCCTCCTCCTTCCCCTCGCCCGGGTTGCATGCACAAGCGTCCAGCAGCCGCCCGCAGGTATGGCATACGCTGGGGGCCGGGTCATCCGGCCACCAGTCTACTGGGTCCACCCAGCAGTCGCCCCAGCAGTACCGGTCACCGCACTTCCGGCACACCGATATCCCGCCTTCGCCCAGGTCGTCTCCATGGTAGTCCCCACAAATATCGCACCAGCCGGTTTCCCACGCGCAACTGCCCCACTCACCGCTGCCGTTGTCGCTACCCATCCGCTTCATGAAGGTCTTACCCAACTCATCTAGTTCCTCCGCACTGTGAGTACGAGATAGGGGAAGCCTGCGCCACCGCAGCTGCCCGCCTTCGAAGTAGTCCATCACCTGGGGTTCGCCATATAAGCCGTAGCGGTATATGGTTCCAGTCAAGTCTTGGGGGCTGTGGTAGCGTACGTCTTCGTATGTAAAATCTCTCTTTTCCATATATGCTACAGTGGGTACTACAGTATAGATAAAGGCACCAGCTACACCATGCTTGGTGTCAACGGCCAGCTCCAGTCGAACAGGGTGACGGTAGTAGCGTTCGTCCAGCTCTTGCTCCACTACTTCAACATTCATGCCGTACTCGCCGGGAGCGCAAATCAGGGGTACGTCCATTACTACCAGCTTACCTACCTGCTGCTCGGTAACAGCATCCCAGCGGAGGGTAAAGCGGGTATGAGGGTATTCCTCTGCCAGCCATGCTTTGACTTGGGCAATGCGGCTGGTTTTACTGCTGGAAGGTTCGGGTGCTTCTTCTCGCATACAGGAAACTACGAAAAAAGCTAAAATAAACAGCATAAGGGTTGCCGAGCCAACAAGCCTGTAATCAAAAGGTAATCGTCTTTTCATAGGCCGTATTTTTAGATTAGTGCCTGCAAGATAGTAAAAATTTTACTTCAATAAAACAAAACGGCCGGCTAAATTAGCCGACCGTTATCGTTAATTGTTATGTTTTTCAATTATGCCCTCATTTTTTCTTTTGCTTTAGCAAGCTGCTTTTTTAGCGCTTCGATACAAAGATCGGCTGCCTCTTCAAACGATTTACAAAGCTTTTCGGCATACAAGTCATTACCGGGTAGCGCAATGCGCATCTCTACTTTTTTGTTTTCTTCGTCCTGCGTATTCTCTAAGCGTAAGAATACATCAACACCAACTATTCCATCAAAAAACTTATCCAGCTTTTCTGCTTTCTTTTCAATAAAATCAACCAACTTCTTGTCTGCGTCAAACTTAATTGATTGGATATTCACGTTCATGGCTGTATGTTTTAAAAAATTCAACAATGGGTATAAACTGTCATCGTTACCCCTACGAGCGGGGATGCGTATTCTTATAGACATTTTTCAGCTGCTCAAATGTGGTATGCGTATATACCTGTGTAGCACCTAAGCTTGCGTGACCCAACATGTCCTTTATGGAATTTAAATCGGCTCCGTTATTAAGCAAGTGCGTGGCAAACGTATGTCTTAACACGTGCGGGCTCCGCTTTCCGGTAAATCCACCCAGCGTGAGCTGCTGTTTGACGATTTGATAAACAAGGCGCTGGTAAATTTGTTCTCCCCTACTCGTCAAAAATAAGGACTGACATAAGAAACTACCTGTAAACCACTCTGAGCGCTTATTCAAATATTTTTTCAGCTGCGTACAAATGTGAGGAGTTAAGGGTATAAAGCGTTCTTTTCCACCCTTACCTGTAACCTTTAGCTGGCTTAGTGAAAAATCAATAGCTGAAAGGGTAAGGGCAACCAGCTCCGAGAGACGAATGCCCGTTGCGTAAAACAGCTCTACAATAGTTCTATCTCGCAATTCCTCATACGTATCACCCTGTAACTCCCTATCCATATATGTATTCAGCTTATCTTGCTCAACAAAGCTAGGTAAACGTTTTGATTGCTTAGGGTTAACCACCTTAGCCATAGGGTTGATGCTAATCGTTCCTTTTCGTAAAAGAAAAGTAAAAAAAGTGGATAGCGATGATAGCTTACGGTTTACGGAGCGCCCTGTAATACCCTGCTGAATAAGCGATGCAACCCATCCCCTAACCTGTTGGTGAGTCAGCATGTCAACAGTAGGCTCGTCGCCTTCTGCTAAGCCAAGGAATGAAAAGAATTGAAAAATGTCATCATGGTAAGCTCTTAGCGTATGGGGAGAGTAACGCTTTTCAGTTTGAAGGTATTTTATAAAGGCTTCTAACATGTGTGCAATGTACGAAAAAAATATAGCATAGACAAGAGCTTTGCGATCTACAAATATATTTTTGAACAAAAAGTAAAGGCTAAAACTCTATAGGTATAAACCAACACCGGCAACCAAAAGTTCACCAGCTCAAAACTAACAAAAAAAGACGAACCTTTGCAGATTCGTCCCCTTAATATTTGTTAGAAACAAAAGATTAATCTTCTGCCTCTCTTTGCATTTGCTGCTTATAAATCGCCTTCTTTTTTTGGTCTCTCATTCTAACCGATTGCTTTACGAATGCTTTACGAGCTCGTAACTCACGTACTGCTCCGGTCTTTTCAAATTTACGCTTGAATTTCTTTAGCGCTCTTTCAATATTTTCGCCTTCCTTAATAGGAATAATAATCATGACGTTATATACACCTCCTTTCGGGCGCAAAGGTATAAAAAAATTGGTTTTTCAAACATCCGGCCAATTTTTATTCGAATTATTCGAAGCTGAGGTATGGTCGCAACCTGTCGGCTTGGCTCTCCGTAAGTATCCGTTCGCCAACCAGCTGAGATAAGGAGGTTATGGTATTTACACTTCGAAACGTAACAATTGCCTTGCTCAAACGCTCTCCTATGTACGGATGTTGAGCCAGACGCTCTTCTCCAGCTGTATTTATAGCTAACGGAGTAATTAGCTGTTCATTGGTTTTCAAACTTGTGGTAATTCGGCTAAAGCGTACTTTCCCAATCCCCTTTACCTCCATTAGCTGCTCCGGCTTATAAAAGCCGCCTAAGCGTTTACGGTAAAGCACAATTTCTTTGGCGTAGTGAGGGCCTATGCCTTTTAGCCTTGTCAGTAAAACGGTATCGGCACTATTCAGCTCAATACTCCGTAGTGGTTCTAAGGTGGCCGTTCTTCTTTTTTTGCTATCAGCAAAAGCATGTTTTACCACTGTGCCCGTTGGGTTTACGTTGTTCGCTGTACGCTTTGCTGACAACTCAAAATCATCGACCTGCTGCTTAAACTCATCAAATGTTAGCAATGAAGAGCCCTTTTTCAACGTCCCCAGTAGCGGATACAATAATACCGCCAATACTACTAGTAGCAAAACTACTATACCAAGTCGTTCACCTTTTGAAAAGGTAAACAGCTCCTTCAGCTTGTATTTCCATTTGGAATTCATTGCTCCGCCATGAGCCGATCAACAGTGGCTACTATATCATCGTAGCTGTCGGGATGGAACCAGTAAACATCGTCGTAGCGGGCAAACCATGTCAGCTGTCGCTTTGCGTAACGACGACTGTTCCGCTTTATCAGCTCTACCGCCTGCTCGTAGCTCTGCTTACCATCAAAGTAGTCGAACAGTTCACGGTAGCCAACCGTTTTCAACGCATTCCATTCGCGCAAAGGGTATAGGCAGCGGGCTTCGTCCTCCAAGCCCTGTTCAAGCATTTCATCCACTCGGCGATTAATTCGGGTGTATAGCTCCTCTCTATCTCGTTGAAGACCTATCTTAACGATATTGAAAGGACGCTGCTTAGCAACGTTTTTTTTGAGGTCGGAATAGCTCTTACCGCTGGTAATGCAAACTTCCAATGCCCGCATTACCCGCTGCGGATTATTCATATCTATCTCACTACAAACAATCGGATCCAGCCGTCTTAACTCCTCTTGCAATGAAGCCAAACCTTCGGTTTTCAGCCTATCTGTTACAGCTTCTCTTAGCTGGCTATCTGCCCTAGGTATATCATCTATACCTCGGCATACGGCATCGATATATAAACCGGAGCCACCAACCATAAGTACGCCGGAATGTGTTACGAACAACGTATCCAATAACTTTAGCACATCCAGCTCAAACATGCCGGACGTATAGTTCTCCGTAACCGAACGGGTTTGAATAAAATAATGCTGAACTTCTGCCAGCTGCTCTTTGGTGGGAACCGCTGTACCTACAGACATTTCACGGTATAACTGTCTGGAATCAGACGAAATAATCGGACTTGCAAGGTGCTTTGCAAGCCTTATACTCAGGTCGGTTTTTCCAACGCCTGTGGGGCCAACAAGAACAACCAACGTTTGCATAAATGCTACTGCCCCTCCGATTCTTCGTAAAGCTGTTCTTCCTCCTCTTCACTTTCTTCGTCATCTTCCTCATCGTCAAAGTCAACATCTTCAACGGTTGATGGGTCTCCGGCGAAAGGAAGGTTATCTACCGGATCGTTATCGATTAGCTGATCGGGTGGATCACTCTTAGCCATCACTAGTCTTGGGTAAACAGCTAAGCGGGTTAGCTCCGATTCGCCCAACAGCTCCAACTTAAATACACGGTTGTTAAACAAATCGAACGTATATAGTAGCTTATCTTCTTTCTTTCGCACCAAAAATTCAATGGTAATCATATCCATTGAGCCATCACCCAAGTCGAATAACGGGTAGGATTGCTTGGGCTGCCAAGTATCATTTGCCGTATGAAAAACGGAGAGCTGCGCTTCATCAAAATCTAAATCGTTTTGGATAAAGCGGTGAAGGTCATACAGTGTATTGCCTTCGCTTACCTCATACTCCCTAGCAAAGTTTGGGAATTTGTCGTAGGTTAACCTAAACTTGTAAATGGTCATGTTCTTCTATCGGCTTACAATACTATATAATTGAATACTGATTATTGATAATTTAAAAGGTTCTTAGCCCATCAGCCACCGCATGCAATCTATACCATCAGCATAATCGGCAAGTGCCGGATATTGCGTTTGTCCAAAACAAACATTTCCGAAATTTCCGTTTGCAGCTACTACACATTGCAGCTGTTCGGCATCCACCACCAACCGCATCTTCAACTCGTCTAAGCCGGAATAAAAATCAAAATAAAGCGTGGACAAAGGAGAAGTGTAGGCGTTACTCTGTTTTATCAAAAAAAACTTTCCATCAAGGAAGGTTTCATCTAAAGACAAATATAAAGCTTTTTGGTAACAATAGCTATTAGTATACTTTTTATGTTTGGTTAGCACTTCCGACCACTCATGGGCAGTTCCAATAAAAAAAGAAAAATCATAATTTTCAGGCACATACAATTTTGATACATTGCGACACCCCATACCAAAGTAGGAAAACACATCAGCTGCCAGCAAGCGCAATTCATCAGCTGTTTCTTTTCCGGTAAGTACCGCAAGGCTACTTCTGCTTTTCCGAAGTAAAATCGGCAGCCCTCTGTATGTGTATTCCACATATCGGGCGGTATTATCACTGCCTGTAGCAATCAACCTATCTACTGATGATGGATCAATACTATCAACCAATTCCAGCCGTTTGCTCAAGTCAACATTAAATATCCCCAGCAAACGAACAACCTCCGTAATCAACACCTTATCCTTCGATGATGGTTTTAGCACAGCTTGATTACCGGACAGGATTACGCAAAGAATATCGTGAAAACACACCAACGGAATATTCCCGGCGGCAACTATGCCTATCCGTTCTTCCGCCTTTGTGCTCATATTAGCGTATGTGCTTAACCAGCTATGCAGCTTGCTTTCATTTAAAAATTCGTTGGCAATGGCCGACAGCGACATACAAATATTCTCTTCAGTAAACCACTCATTTTCCTGCTGAGCAGCTTCTACCGCTTGTTCAAATTTGGCAAAAGCATCATTACCCGCAAGCATGTTACATGATTGTTTATCTCCTTTCAACCATGATTGCAGGAAGTTGCCAAAAGAAACAAAAGCAGCTATGTATTGTTTGCCGTTCATGTCGCAAAGGTATGTCGTATTTTAGTACATTTGCAAAAAAACAAAACATGACTCTTATAAAATCTATATCCGGCATACGCGGAACCATTGGCGGTTCTGTTGGTGAGGGGCTAAGCCCCATTGATACCGTAAAGTTTACCGCTGCATACGCTCAATGGTTAGCACAGCGGAACTCCAATAAAAAGTTACGGGTGGTAGTGGGCAGAGATGCCCGTATATCCGGTGAAATGGTAAACCACCTGGTATGCGGAACACTTATGGGTTGCGGTGTTGACGTAGTTGATGCCGACCTTGCCACTACGCCAACGGTAGAAATGGCAGTAACTCATAATAATGCTAACGGCGGAATAATTCTTACCGCCAGCCATAACCCGAAGCAGTGGAACGCACTGAAGCTGCTAAATGAAAAAGGCGAATTTTTAAGCGATGCCGACGGTAAGGCATTGCTAGCTTTTGCTGACAAAGGAGATTTCAACTTTCCTGAGGTTGATATGCTTGGGGAATACGAGCAAAAGCCTTTCCTTGACGAACATATCAACGCCATACTTAAACATCCGCTGGTAGATATTGATGCCGTGTACCGTGCCGGATTTAAAGTAGTAGTTGACGCCGTTAACTCTGTTGGCGGAATTGCTATTCCCAAGCTATTGGAAGCAATGGGCGTAAACTGCGTTCAGCTGTACTGCACACCTAACGGGCAGTTTCCTCATAATCCGGAGCCGCTACCCGAACACTTAACAGAAATTGCAAAGCTGGTACAAACCGAACAAGCCGACCTTGGTATTGTGGTTGACCCTGATGTTGACCGCCTTGCACTGGTTTGCGAAAACGGAGAAATGTTTGGCGAAGAGTACACGTTGGTAGCTGTTGCCGACCATGTACTGGAAAATATAAAAGGAAATACGGTTTCTAACCTCTCATCGTCGCGGGCATTGAAGGATGTAACCGAAAAGCATGGCGGAGAGTACCACGCCGCAGCGGTTGGCGAAGTAAACGTTGTTGCCAAAATGAAAGAATGCAATGCTGTTATAGGCGGCGAAGGTAATGGCGGAATCATTATGCCGGATCTGCACTATGGCCGCGATGCGCTGATTGGTGTTGCCCTGTTCCTTTCATTGCTGGCAAAGAGAGGTATTAAATGTTCTGAGCTGAGAGCATGCTACCCTTCCTACTACATCTCAAAAAATAAGGTGGAGCTTACGCCTAGCATTAACGTTGATGCCATTTTAGAAGCAATGAAGACAAAGTACACCAACCAACGTATAAACGATATTGACGGTGTACGTATTGACTTTGATGCTGAGAAGAAATGGGTACACCTGCGTAAATCGAACACCGAACCGATTATTCGCATCTACGCTGAAGCAAATACACGTGAAACTGCCGACGCACTGGCTAAGCAAATTATAGGTGATATACAGCTGCTGAGTAAAGCATAGCCATGCAACCGCGGTTATCGCTTAACCAAGCAATTGCTGTTTCGCTGCTCGTATCCATTACTATAGGTGTTATTTCCGGCTATATTACATTCTCAATACTGGAACCACCTTTGCAATACGGACATATCAACGAGGCTTGTATAGGCTGTGCAATTATAGGATTGGGAGTAGGGGTTCTGTTCTTTTTAACCGTTTTCTTATTTCTATTTAAAGCCCTATTCAAACTAAACCCTAAGGTCAAACGAGTCTTTGTACTAATAATGGTTACACTTATTGCCATTTGGAACATTATGATTATTCCGGTGTTTTTCTAATAAAACAAAGCTTAAATTTCTTACCCCCAACCCCCTAAAGAGGGCTATTGCAGTGCTGATTAGCCCCCTTTAGGGGGTTGGGGGTAGTAGAACAAACCTCAACTCCTATGAAAAAAATAGCAATACTTTTAACTCTTATATCTTTATCCATATCAAGCTTTGCGCAGGTGTCTGAGCTGGTACAGCCCATCGAAACAATTATCAAGGGGAAGAAAGCAACTATAGGCGTAACCCTTGTAGGCGCCGATGGTGATACGCTAACTTTAAACAACCATCGCTCCTACCCCACCCAAAGCGTTTATAAGTTTTACTTGGCACTGACCGTATTAAGCAAGGTTGATGAAGGAAAGCTATCGTTAGACCAAAAGATACGCGTAAAAAAGAAACAGCTGAAACCAAATACGTACAGCCCTCTTCGAGACAAGTACCCTAACGGCAACTTTGAGATAAGCCTATCAGACCTACTTCACTATACCGTTGCAAAAAGCGACAACAATGGCTGCGATATACTCTTTAAGCTGGTAGGTGGAACAAAGGTGGTTGATACATACATAAAAAAACTAGGTGTTGAAGGAATATCGGTACAGGCAACAGAAGAAGAAATGCACAAAGGCTGGGCGCCTCAATACACTAACACTTCTACCCCTCTGGCGTCCGTTCAGTTGCTGGAACGATTCTACAAAGGCAAAATACTTTCGGAGAAAAGCAAAGCCTTTCTATGGGAAACCATGACGGGACGAACTACGGGCATGGATAAAATAAAAGGACAGCTGCCCGATAGCGTAATCGTTGCCCATAAATCAGGCATGTCTGACAGAAACGCAAAAGGGTTAAAGGCCGCCGATAATGATATAGGCATTGTTATGTTGCCCGACGGACGGCACTTTACGCTGGCGGTATTTATTGCCGACTCAATGGAAGATGACAAAACAAACGCTGCTACCATTTCAAGTATAGCGAAGCTGGTGTGGGATTTTTACACAAAGAAACCCGCAACAGTAAACACAGCAACCAATACAAAGTAAAAAATCTCTCTGTAGTTACATTCTCAGCGTTCTCTGTGATATTTTAAATTATGGAAGCAATTTTTGAAATACTAGGCCGCATTATTCGACACAAAAACGGAGTGGTGTCGGAGAATATGTCGAATAGAGGTATTATATACAAAGTAAACTATGGCGTTGCACTACCAACCATTCGTCAAATTGCAGAGGAGTATGCTCCCGACCATGAGCTGGCCGAACAGCTGTTTCTCCGTGATGAGCGCGAAGCCAAGCTGGCCGCTGTTTTTATTGACAATCCGGTAGAGGTAAAGGCCGAACAGCTGGAACGTTGGGCTAAAGAGTTTACCAATGTAGAACTGGCAGAAGTAGCCTGCAATCAGCTGTTCTATAAAACGCCATACGCCCTACCCTACAGCTTTGAGTGGTGCATGTCATCCGATATATATCTGCAAAAAGCGGGATGGACATTGGTTGCCAAATCATCTCAGCTGAAAGGTATCCGGCAAGAGCAGCTGGAACCTTATCTGGCTCTCTCAGAATCGGCAAATCTCTCCAACCCTACTATACAGCAGGCAGTAATACAGGCTTTGGTGAAATTCGCAAACCGCAGTGACATCCTACGTGAAAGTGTAATTGCATTGGCTACCAAAATGAAAGGACAAGGTGGCAAACAACAGGAAACGGCGGAAGAGGTGCTGGCGTTTCTGACAGTATGATACAGCACGTCATTGCGAGCGAAGCGACCCGAAGGGCAGCGTAGCTAACCAATCTGTTCTATTCGAGAGATTGCTTCGCTTCGCTCGCAATGACGTGCTTTTATTGTAAGTGGTAGTTTGAACCATTTAGCTCACTTCCTGCTGGGATGCATTTCTTTTCACCACTCACCATTCACCTATCTTTTCGCTTAACCGCTAACGCTTCACGCTTAACCCTCTTCCAAATAACGTTAAATTTATCACAAGGTATCTCAATATTGGCTACCTTTGCCCATTAAAACTTAAACAAAGAGAAAAACAATGGCATTATTCAGAACTTCAAATCCGGCAATGAAGGACAGCATTTTCGGCAAAGCCGCTGCCAACTCATCATCCGCAACCATGACCGTTAAGGGAACAGCAACCAAAACGTTTTTATTGCTGTTAATGGCTGTAATTAGCGGTGCTTACACATGGAAGATGGCCACCTCATCTATTGACCCTGCCGCAGCTACCCCCTGGATGTGGGGCGGTCTTATTGGTGGATTCGTTATGTCGCTCATTATTATATTCAAACCCACAACCGCGCCTTGGGCTGCTCCTATATACGCAGCTTTGGAAGGTTTATTTTTAGGTGCTATATCGGCATGGTTTGAGGCCGCTTACGCCGCCAGCTACCCCGGCATAGTGCTTACTGCTGTCAGCATCACTTTGCTTACATTGGCCGTAATGCTGGTAGTTTATCGTTCGGGGCTTATTAAGGTAACCAACAAGTTCCGTTCGGGTGTTATTATTGCTACCGGAGCGGTTGCCATATTCTACCTCATATCACTTGTAGCCAGCTTTTTCGGCGCTAACATGTCAATAGTTTGGGGGTCAGGTCTGCTGAGCATCGGTATCAGCGTTGTTGTAGTGATTATTGCAACCATGAACCTTCTGCTCGACTTTGACTTCATTGAAAAAGGAGCGCAAGCCGGAGCACCTAAGTATATGGAATGGTATGGTGCATTTGGCCTAATGCTTACGCTGGTATGGCTATACCTTGAAATATTGAAGCTGCTGGCTAAGCTTAGCCGACGCTAAAAACAATAGCTATTTATTCGGCAGCCCTAAATAAATAGTTAGGGCTGTTTTTGTTTATTACCCCCAACCCTCTAAAGGGGAATTTATTCAACACATAGGTACATAGAAAACATAGGTTCACATAGTTTTCTACTAAACAAGCGTATTTCTATCAAAGAGGGAAGAAATGTTGATAATAGCAATAAGCTATGTGTTTCTTGATGACCTATGTGCCTATGCGGTAAAAATTTAGATTTGGAAGTAAAAATCAAAATATTATTCACTTGCTGGTTTGTTTGAAAAAAATATATACCTTTGCAACCCGTTTCATAGAAAAGAGAAAAAGATAAAATATAAGATACAATGAAAAAAGGAATTCATCCAGACAGCTATCGCGTTGTAGCATTTAAGGATATGTCAAACGAACATGTTTTCTTAACCCGCTCAACCGTTCAAACCAGAGAAACCATCACCATTGACGGACAAGAATATCCGCTTTACAAGATGGAAATTTCCAACACGTCTCACCCTTTCTATACCGGAAAGATGAAGTTGGTTGATACCGCCGGACGTGTGGATAAGTTCATGACCAAGTACAAGAAGCACTACGAAAAAAAGGACTAATACTCACAGCTTACACAAGAAGGCTCCGGTTATACGGAGCTTTTTTTTTGGCACACGGCTTGCACTATACAAATAACCTTGGGCTAAAGCAACTTACAAAATCATGATATATTGCTCATTATAAAAGTATTACGTATAATTATAGTGAGAAATATATTTGGTTGAAGTGTAGAAATGTGTATTAAGTCTTAGCTCTTGGTAAGGATTAGTGACAAGTTGACATGGTCACTTTGTCCCTATTCGTATAGTCAAACACAAATACCGAATTGAAACCATTCAATAAACATGGCATTTAGCATAAAAATTATACCTGAATTTTTGACAGATTCCTCGGATGATAACCTTAACAATATCATTCCGCTGGTGATGAACGATGATAACGATACAACCGAAGAGGAACCGAAGGAAAATACCATCCCCTTGCTACCCTTACGAAATGCCGTACTATTTCCGGGCATACTGATTCCTATTACCGTTGGTCGTCCCAGCTCCATAAAGCTGGTGAGGGAAGTTTACGCCAACTCCAAAATATTGGGGGCTGTGGCACAGCTCGACCCATCTGTTGAGATACCCACAGGTGATGACCTGTACAGAATAGGCACGCTGGCACGTATACTCAAAGTTATTGAAATGCCCGACGGTGCTATAACCGTTGTGCTGCAAGGAACACGTCGGTTTGAAATAGAGCAAATCATATCGGATGATAGCTACCTCAAGGCAACAGTACATTACCTGAGTGAAATAAAGCCAACATTGCCCGACGAAGATTATGAAGCGATTGTTGATTCCATAAAAGATTTAGCGCTTAAAATTATCCAGCTTTCACCACAGCTCCCGCAAGAGGCCTCCTTTGCTATCAAGAATATTGAGAGCCGTAGCTTCCTTATCAACTTTGTGGCTTCAAACGCCGAGTTCAGCAAGCTACCCGATAAGCAAGAGCTGCTGGAAATAAACGCGCTGAAGAACCGTGCTTATAAGCTGCTGGAGGTGCTGAATAAAGAAATACAGCTGCTGGAAATTAAGGACGACATACAGCGTAAAGTGCGCACCGAAATAGACCAACAGCAACGCGAGTACTACCTCAACCAGCAAATGAAGACCATACAGGACGAGCTGGGCGGAAGCCCTACCGACCAAGAGGTAGAGGAGCTGAAAAAACGTGCTGAAACTAAAAAATGGTCTGCCGAAGTTGCCGAATACTTTAACAAAGAGCTGGAAAAGTTTGCCCGTATGAGCCCCCATGCAGCCGAGTTTTCCATGCAGCTAACCTACCTGGAGCTGATGCTCGATTTACCTTGGAACGAGTACACGCAAGACCGGCTGGACTTAAACGAGGCACAAAAGGTACTGGACGAAGACCACTACGGACTGGAACAGGTAAAGGAACGCATACTCGAACACCTTGCCGTTATTAAGCTGAAAGGCGATTTAAAATCACCCATTGTGTGCCTATATGGCCCTCCGGGTGTTGGAAAAACATCGTTAGGAAAATCTGTTGCACGTGCGCTGGGACGCGAGTTTGGCCGTATATCGCTGGGTGGGTTACATGACGAGTCGGAAATTCGCGGACACCGTAAAACATACATCGGCGCTATGCCGGGACGGATTATACAAACCATCAAGCGATGCAAATCGTCAAATCCGGTAATTATTTTGGACGAGATTGACAAGGTAGGTCAGGATTTTAGAGGCGACCCTTCGTCCGCCTTGCTGGAGGTACTTGACCCTGAACAAAATTCTACTTTCCATGATAACTACTTGGATGTTGACTACGACCTGTCAAAGGTGCTGTTCATTACTACGGCTAACGATATATCTACCATCAGTACGGCTTTGCGTGACCGTATGGAAATGATTAGCATGACCGGTTATTTGGTTGAGGAAAAAATAGAAATAGCCAAACGCCACTTGGTACCTAAGCAAATGGACGCTCACGGTATTCCCGCCGGAAGCGTTGAGCTGAGCGATGAAATACTGCAACAAGTGGTTGAAAAGTACACTCGCGAATCGGGAGTACGTGCACTGGACAAAGAAATTGCCAAGCTGATGCGCTACTACGCTAAGCAAATAGCATCAAACGGTAAGTTCAACAAGAAACCCAGCGCACAAGATATTGAGAAAATACTGGGTGTTCCCAAATTCTCAAGAGATGAGTACGAGGGTAACGATTTTGCAGGTGTGGTAACGGGTTTAGCGTGGACACAGGTAGGTGGCGAAATTCTATTTGTTGAAACCAGCCTCAGCCCGGGTAAAGGACACCTTACCATTACCGGAAACTTGGGCGATGTGATGAAAGAATCGGCTACCATTGCGCTGGAATACGTGAGGGCACACGCCAGCCTGCTTGACATTAAACCGGAGCTATTCGAAAAGTGGAACCTACACCTACACGTTCCGGAAGGCGCAATACCAAAGGATGGTCCTTCGGCAGGTATTACTATGGCAACAGCGATTGCCTCGGCCTACACGCAACGCAAAGTGAAGAAAAGCTTAGCCATGACGGGCGAAATTACGCTACGCGGTAAAGTGCTTCCCGTTGGCGGAATTAAGGAAAAAATACTGGCTGCCAAACGCGCAGGGATTAAGGAGATAATTCTCTCGGATGAGAACCGTAAAGACATCAACGACATTAAGGATATATACGTGAAGGGGCTTAAGTTCCACTATGTACATACCGTTGCCGATGTTTTTGAAATAGCCTTGCTAAAAGAGAAGGTAAAGAACGGGGTGAACTTGGGGTAGCTCTTTCACCACATAAGTTTTTACCACATAAACGCATAAGTACACACAGTAATAGTTATAAGTTCAATAAACCCGTCATTGCTAGGAGGAACGACGAAGCAATCTGCTCTATCCAAGAGATTGCTTCGGCAAAAAAGCGCCTCGCAATGACGTTCTTATTTTAATGTTTCGGTTATTTATCGGTTCAAAAAAATAGCTACCTTTGCAGTCCCCAAATGAACGCCCAGATGGTGAAATTGGTAGACACGCCACTTTGAGGGGGTGGTGCCGGTTACGGTGTGCAAGTTCGAGTCTTGTTCTGGGCACACAACAAAAAAGAGGCTATCCGTTTTCGGATAGCCTCTTTTTATTTATAAAGCAAGCCTCTTACTTGTCTTTCTTTTCCAACCGTTCAGCACGTTTTGCGCTATCAGGGTGGCTTGAGAATAACGCTTTTGTCTTGCTTTTATCAACACCTGCATCATCCTGTAACTTTTGGATAACACGTAAAGCCGAAGCCATACCCTTTTGGTCGTGTCCGTTTTTCTTCAAGAAATTATAACCATAATCATCGGCAGCATATTCCTGTTTCTGCGAGAATTGAGCAGTAGCAAGCGCTTCGCCAAGATCGCCAAGCTGAGAGTCGGTCAAAGCGGCAGCTACACCACCGGCAGCGCTAACCGCGCTTTTACCAGCCGATACAAGGTAGGCATTCTTCATTGCATCTTTACAGTCTCCATCTTTAATGTGACCTATTTCGTGACCAATAACGCCCAGCAGCTCATCGTCAGACAGCAAATCCATTAAGCCCGCAAATACACGGATACTCCCGTTACCGCAAGCAAACGCATTTTGGTCAACTACGTAGTACGCTTTAATGTCGAGCTTCAAGCCATCAAAATCGCTACAGCTCTTCAATAAACGCTCTAAACGCTCTCCATAAGCTTTCTTTCCTTTATCCTTTGAATTTGCTTCACATACCGGATTGTTTTTGTCCATCCAGTCAACATACTCCTGGCAAAGCTTGGCAACATCAGCATCCGTTAGCGTAATAGCGCTGGCAACACTTCCGGCAGCCTTACCCAACTTCTTGGTATCAACTTTTATTTTACCAAATTGCGCGTTTGCACTGAATGCAAAAGCCATAACAACAAGACATGAAGTAATAATTTTTCTCATACCGAATTTAGATTAAAGTAGTTTAATGGTTTACGTGTGATTTTTTAGACAAAACATCAGCTTTTCGCAGTGCGAATATACTATAAATTAAAATATGCATAAATTGCTCACTTGCGTTTTACCGTTCTTTTCCCTTTGAGAAAGAAAAATAAAAATTCATAAATCGCATAGGGATTGACTCTGCTGTATTTTACAGATACTAAACAGATAATTGATAGCAACCCTTTCCACCCTTTCGTTGTTTATAGCTATATACTAAACTCCGCAATCATGAGAAAGTACCTCAGTCCAACAACTATATTACTAGTTACAACGCTAGTAGTAAACACATTTGCTTTTGCTGACGAACCTAAGCAAAGCAAAAAGCAACAACAGGAAGCCGCCGTAAAGCAAATGGTAGAGCAACAGAAGTACACCTTTATTGCCCAATCGGCATTACCGCTGGGCGGACCAACCAAACAGCTGAGCTATGGCTACAATATGAGAGTAGCTAAGGATACCGTAGCCGCTTACCTCCCCTACTATGGCAGGGGATACGTTGCACCTATGGATATGACAGGTGGTGGCGTTGATTTTACCAGTACCGATTTCGACTACCAAACAAAGGCAACAAAGAAGGGATGGGATATTACCATCAGCATTAAGGATGATATGGAACACCGATATGAATTGCTACTGTTTGTTTCCAAATCGGGAACGGCTACGCTACAGGTGAACGATAATACCCGTCAAAGTATTTCGTTTTACGGGGAAGTGCAAAGTAAGTAAACATACCCCAACCCCCTAAAGGAGGTTGGGGTAAGCAATAGCGAATATAACAATTGACAATTAAATTCGAGAGATTGGTTAGCTACGCTGCCCTTCGGGTCACTTCGCTCGCAATGACGGTCTATTTTACTTTAGTGCTCCATGGAACTCTGTGCTATTCCTCACGTGCTTAAAGCAACATAAACAAAATCTATCCCTCAATAAAAACAACCTATTTGACGCGCCTTGCTTTATTGTCGAACTTTGTACCTCATCAAGAAAACACTACATATAAACATACGTAACAATGGAAAACAGGATTCTTTCAGTGGGAGCAAAGTTCCCCGCATTCAACAAAAAGGCGGTAGTATCAACCGATCCGGGTAAGGAGTTTGCTGATCTAAGCTTAGACTCATGCCTTAAAGGGGACAAATGGCTGGTAATGTTTTGGTGGCCTATGGACTTTACCTTTGTATGTCCTACGGAAATTGCCGCTTTCAACGATCGTTTCATGGAGTTTCAGGAACGTAATGCAACGCTTGTCGGCGCATCTACCGATTCGGAGTTCTCACACCTTGCATGGCGCAACAGCCATCCGGCACTGAAGCTGTTACGCTTCCCCATGCTGGCCGATACATCAAAGTCGTTGGCAGAAGAACTTGGTATTCTGGAAGGCGACCAGAAGGTGGCTTACCGAGTAACGTTCATTGTTGACCCTAAAGGTATCATTCGCCATCTCAGCGTAAACGACCTATCAGCAGGACGTAATACCGAAGAAGTTATTCGCATACTCGATGCGCTGCAAATTGATAAGCTAACCCCCTGCAACTGGGTAAAAGGACAGGCTACACTATAAACTTTCTTTTCATTCGAAGAAGAACACGATAGGCAAACATATTGCTTATCGTGTTTTTTGTTAGTCACATCTTGCTACCCCCCTGAGTTGTTTTACCACATAGGTGCATAGAATATAAATATACACCTGTTTACATCTTTCTTTAATTTGATTAGGTAACTCAAGTTGCTAGCTAGAAATAAGCACGTCATTGCGAGGCGCTTTTTGCCGAAGCAATCTGTTTAACTTGAGGAGATTGCTTCGCTTCGCTCGCAATGACGTGCTTTTATTACAGTATGTAACTGGAGTTGGTCTAAAATTTTATAACTCCTTAATCTTAAAACAAACAATAGTATCCACTAGCATTCAACAGTATAGCACAACAAAAGCTGGTTCAAACCTTCAAAGTTTAGCTCTAATATTTGCATCATTCAAAAAAATTGTACTTTTGCCATCCTATTCTCAACTCATAGAGAAATAGTATGCCTCCTTAGCTCAGTGGTAGAGCAGCTCATTCGTAACGAGCAGGTCAACAGTTCAAATCTGTTAGGAGGCTCACCTGCAAAGCCCGTTTAACACGGGCTTTTTCTATTATATTTCCAAGTGCATCTCATTATTTTTTCTCATCCGCTAGCCGTTAGCTATTCACTATTAACCATTCACTACCGGCTAACCATTCAACGCTTCATAAACTTTCACTATATTTGTCCTCTCATAACCTAACAACAACCAGATGATATTAGTAGCCGATAGCGGATCGACAGGAACAGATTGGTGCGTAATCCGTAAAGATGGGAAAGAGGATAAGTTTAAAACGGACGGAATTAATCCGGCGCTGCATCCCGAAGATAAAATTCTCAAGGAGCTAAACGACAATGTTAAGCCTCAGGTAACCGTAGCCATTGAACAAATTTACTACTACGGTACAGGTGTGGCTACTGAGGAGCTTGCCAACCTGATGGCCCAAATGCTTAAAAGCGTATTCCCCTCGGCTCAATCCATTGAAACATACTCCGACTTATTCGGCTCAGCCCGCGCCATTTGCGGAACCAAAGCGGGCATTGCCTGTATTCTTGGAACAGGCTCCAACTCCTGCCTTTTTGACGGAACAAAGATTACGGACAACGTACCTGCCGGAGGATATATACTAGGGGACGAAGGCAGCGGTAGCGCTATGGGGCGTCGATTACTTAACGCCTACCTGAAACGCGGACTTCCTGATGATATTCGAGAGAAGCTGCAACAGCAGTACTCGCTCTCAATGGCTGAGATAATTCAACAGGTTTACCGTAACGGACATAACAGCAAGTATCTGGCCAGCTTCACCCGATTTATGAATGAAAATATCCAAAACCATGCTATAGCAAGGCTTGTATCGCTATGCTTGGCAGAGTTTTTAGATAACAACGTAATGAAGTACGCCGATTGCAAGAATTATCCTGTTGGCTTTGTGGGCTCTATTGCTCACCACTTCCGCCCTATGCTGGAAGAGGAAGCAAAAAAACGCGGGCTCACCATCGGCAAAATAATACAGGCTCCGATTGACGAGCTGGCAGCCTTTCACAAAAAATAGAATCCTACCCTAATCACATATTCTATCCGATTTTTTATGGAAAAAGTAACCGAAAAAACATCGCATTACAACGACTTGGAGAAGATGAGCGTTCGCGATCTTCTCGAAAATATTAATAAAGAAGACCAAACCGTTCCAATGGCTGTACAGAAATGTATTCCGGCCATTGAGGAGCTGGTTAACGGCATAGTAAAGCGTATGCGCAAGGGTGGTCGCCTTTTTTACATTGGCGCAGGCACCAGCGGACGTTTGGGCATACTCGACGCCTCGGAAATTCCGCCCACCTTCGGTGCTCCCTTTGAGCTGATTGTGGGACTTATTGCCGGAGGCGATACCGCTATCCGTAAAGCCGTTGAATCGGCAGAAGATAAGCTGGACGGTGCATGGAAAGATATGGAAATGTATAAGCCGAATGAAAATGACGTGCTGGTGGGTATTGCCGCATCAGGCACCACTCCTTACGTTATTGGCGGTTTACGTGAGGCTCGCAAGAACGGAATGCTTACCGCTTCTATTACTTGTAACCCGGGTTCACCTGTAGCTGCTGAGGCTGAAATAAAGATTGAAGCCGTTGTTGGTCCTGAGTTTGTAACGGGAAGCACACGTATGAAATCGGGTACGGCACAGAAACTTATCCTCAACATGATAAGCACCTCAACCATGATTCAGCTGGGACGTGTGAAGGGCAATAAAATGTTCGATATGCAGCTAACCAACGCTAAGCTGGTTGACCGCGGCTCTCGCATGATTGTGGAAGAAACAGGATTAAACTACGACGAAGCCAAACGCATGCTGTTGCTACACGGAACAGTACGCAAAGCCGTTGAAGAGTTTAAAAAAAAGTGAATGGCTAATGGTTAATAGTGAAAGGTAAAAAGACAATCCTCTATTAACCATTAACTATTAACCATTAACTAGAAGAATGTTTTCTCTCGATTTACCTTCCAAGCTACTGAATGATGCTGTAGAGGAGCTGGCTAAGCTTCCCGGCGTAGGTCGTAAAACGGCCCTACGCTTGGCGCTACACCTGCTCAAGCAACCCAAACAGGAGGTAGAACGATTTGGGAACTCCATCATCGCCTTTCGCAACGGAATAAAGTATTGCAGCTGCTGCAATAGCTTATCCGATGAGGATGTATGCGAAATTTGCCGTAACCCCAAACGCAATCGCTCTACCATTTGCGTAGTAGAAAGTGTAAGGGATGTGATGTCGATAGAGAAAACACAACAGTATAACGGACTATACCATGTACTGGGCGGCATTATCTCACCAATGGAGGGTATTGGTCCTGCTCAGCTGGAAATAGATTTGTTGCTAAGGCGAGTAGAAGAAGGTACGGTAAATGAAGTGGTGCTGGCGCTGAATACCACTATGGAGGGAGAGACGACCTGTTACTACATCCATAAAAAGTTGAAACATCTATCCGTTGAAGTAACAACGCTGGCAAGGGGCGTAGGCTTTGGTGATGAGCTGGAATATACGGACGAGGTAACGCTGGGCAGGTCAATTAAGAACCGACAACCATTTGAACCAAGTTAGCCTAACTCGCTTAAAGTTTAAAATAGTAGTAAATAGCACGTCATTGGCTTCGGCGAACTCGCAAACTCGGTTGAGAGGCGCTTTTTGCCAAAGCAATCTGCTTAATTTGGTGAGATTGCTTCGCTTCGCTCGCAATGACGGTTTGAACAACGCAAATAAAAATATTATCAACTAACACATACAAGAAAAACTAAAACCTAAGCACCCATGAATTTGAACTTTTCGCTTCTGATGGCCGTGTTTGTACTATACACCGCCATGCTGTTTTTAGTATCGTGGATTACTTCACGCAAGGCCGATAGCGCGACCTACTTTAAAGGCAATAACAAATCGCCATGGTTTATTGTGGCCTATGGAATGATTGGCGCGTCTATTTCCGGAGTAACGTTCATTTCTGTTCCCGGAAAAGTACTGGTTGATAACTTTTACTATATGCCGTTGGTGTTCGGCTTCTTGGTGGGCTACGCCATAATCGCGCTGGTGTTACTCCCCATGTACTACAGAATGAATCTGACATCAATATACACCTACCTTGAACATCGTTTCGGCTTCTTCACCTACAAAACAGGCGCGTCATTCTTCGTCTTGTCTCGCGTATTGGGCGCAGCGGTTCGTATTTTTGTAGTTGTATTGGTACTGTACGGCTTCATCCCAAAAGATATGAGCGTTCCGTTTTGGTTGGTAGCCATAATATTTATGACGCTTATCTTCCTTTATACGTACAAAGGTGGCGTAAAAACCATTGTATGGACAGATACGCTGCAAACCACTTTTATGATTTTGGCCGTTGTGGTAACCATTGTTGCCGTTGCCGGCAGCTTAGGTTATGGCGCTGGCGAAATGATTGGCAATGTAATGAGAAGCAGCTACTCCAAAATGCTCAACTTTGATTGGGGCGCAGGCACTAACGTGGTTAAGCAATTTATAAGCGGTATATTTATTACCGTTGCTATGACAGGGCTTGACCAAGAAATGATGCAGAAGAACCTTAGCTGTAAGAATATTAAAGAAGCTCAAAAGAATATGTTTACCACCAGCGGTATTATGGTTGTGGTAAACTTTATGTTTCTTATCCTCGGAGCCGTTTTGGCTATGTTTGTTGTAAACCATGGCGGATTGGAAGGTTTAGGACTAGCTAAGACCGACCAAATTTTTGGGCTTGTAGCAACTCAACATCTCGGAACGGTTGTGGCGGTTATCTTCGCTATCGGACTTATTTCGGCCTCCTACCCCAGCGCCGGAGGTGCGCTAACATCACTTACCACAACATGGTGTATTGACTTTATAGGGTTTAACAGGCGTACAGACTTAACCGAAGCTAATAAGAAAAAAATACGCTACCAAGCGCATACCATATTTACAATCATTTTCATCGCCATTATTATTATTCTAAACATCATCAACAATACGGCGGTGATTGATTTAGTGTACATGATTGCTGCATATACCTATGGTCCGCTGCTTGGCTTCTTCTTCTTCGGGTTGTGGACAAAATATCAGGTTAACGATAAGGCTATGCCTTTTGTGGCTATTCTATCTCCCATACTTTGCTTTGTGCTTGATTGGGTAGGTAAAGAGTTCTTTGGCTTCGGCTTCGGCTTCACCCTGCTAATCGTTAACGGGCTACTAACCTTCTTAGGAATGTTCCTGTTCCGCAAAGGGAGAGTTGAAACGTTAAAATAGGATAAGTAAGCGTAATGATTATGATTAATAACAGATGCTGATAGACCTTTTTTATCCTCATTTGTTATTCAATAATCTCTAATAAGAGTTACCTTTGCTATTGAAAAAGAATTGAAGAAATAACATAGTAAACAGGTGGGCAATATTTAGCCCTAACATTTAACTTTGAGAAAAATGAGTACTGTAAAAGTTGGTATTAATGGTTTTGGCCGCATTGGACGTTTGGTATTCCGTGCCGCCGTGCAACGCAACAACATAGAGGTTGTTGGCATTAACGATTTGATTGATGTAGAATATATGGCCTACATGCTTCGCTATGATTCTGTTCACGGACAGTTTAAGGGCGATGTTTCCGTAAAAGACGGAAAGCTGGTAGTAAACGGTAAGGCTATTCGTGTAACAGCGGAGAAAGACCCTGCAAACCTTAAGTGGAATGAGGTAGGCGCTGAGTATGTTGTTGAGTCAACAGGTTTATTCTTGGAAAAGGAAAAGGCCGAAGGTCACATTAAGGCCGGAGCAAAGCGCGTAGTAATGTCAGCTCCTTCAAAAGATGATACCCCTATGTTTGTAATGGGCGTTAACCATAAAGAGTATAAGGGAGAAACCATTGTTTCAAACGCTTCATGTACTACCAACTGTTTGGCTCCTATTGTAAAGGTGTTGAACGATAGCTTCGGTATTATTGAAGGTTTGATGACTACCGTACACGCCGCAACCGCTACGCAAAAAACGGTTGACGGCCCCTCAATGAAGGATTGGAGAGGCGGACGAGGTATTTTGGGCAACATCATACCCTCATCAACAGGTGCTGCTAAGGCTGTAGGAAAAGTTATTCCCGCTATGAAGGGTAAGCTTACCGGTATGTCATTCCGCGTTCCCACCCCCGATGTATCGGTTGTTGACCTTACCTGCCGTTTGGAAAAAGCTACCGATTACCAAGCTATTAAAGATGCTATGAAGAAAGCATCGGAAGGTGAGCTGAAAGGTATTCTGGGTTACACGGAAGAAGCCGTTGTTTCAACCGATTTCATTGGTGAATCACGCACTTCTGTTTTTGATGCAGAGGCCGGTATTATGCTTAACGCAAATTTTGTAAAGGTTGTAGCATGGTACGATAACGAGTGGGGTTACTCCAACAAAATTGTTGATTTGATTAACCACATGAGTACGGTGAAATAATCATCCATCATTATTATAAAATAGAAAACCCCGAAACAGCTGTTTCGGGGTTTTCTATTTTTACTTGTTCCAACATCAGAACTTCACAAAAATACCCGCTTGGAGTACGTTATTATGCGTTGAATAGTCATCATCTAAATCCTTAACCACATTAGCTAGGCCGAACGAGTAACGAGCATTAATACCAATAGGTAGGCCCGGTAGCTGAAATCCAAAACCAACAACCAACGAGAAGTCAACGCTATTTAAGTCTTCTTTTACATCAGAATCATCGCTCAACGATGTACCTCCTATTTTTATTTCATCACTTGATTTTGCTCCCAGCAAAAAGCCGGCCTGAGGACCTGCTTCAACACATAAAACTTTAGGAAGTACGTAAACCTGCACCAGTACCGGAAAATTTATATAATCCATTTTGAGCGTTGACGAATATGAACCGGTGTATCCTCCTACCTGATATCTCCCATCACTTTTTACCTCTTGATGTGAGTACATCAACTCCGGTTGAAACGCTAGTATGCCGTTAGACATTGCGTAGTTTGAAAACACTCCGGCATAGTACCCTAACCGGTATGGTGTTTCTTCGTTAAATACATTCTCTAACGTTTGAGAAATATTAATCTTATCATAATCAGAAACGGAAGAATAGTTAACCCCTCCCTTAAATCCGTACGATAGCTGAGCGCTTGCATCTACAGCAAGCATAAGTAGTAAGCTAAAGAAAATAAACCTTTTCATGGTCTAATTTAAATTAAGGTTACACATCATATAGTATTCCATAACGAACAATAAGCAAAGATAGTATAAACACAGTAAAACCAGAAGCCTCCGAAGTAATTACTTCGGAGGCTTCTGGTTTTACTGAATCGTTCCCTATAAGCTAAACCTATAAAACAGTCCTGCCTGAAAAACACCATTAGTATAACGCTTATCCTCATTTGCAGGATTTTTAAAATCATCTTTAAACACATCGGTAAGGCCATAGGTATAACGAACATTAGCCCCCAACGGCAGCTGGGAAAATTCGTAGCTGATACCTAGAGCTAGAGAAAAATCAAACTTACGCAGCTCATCGTATATATTATCTGTAACATCTGTTCTATTCCCCGAAGTGTCATAGGTTTCCTTGCTATTCTTACCCGATACCAAGTAGCCAAACTGAGCACCAAATTCTACAAACAACCCCTCCATCATAATACGGTACTGAACCATAACAGGAAGGTTGATGTAACCCAACTGTATTTTTTCCTTCGGCGCTGTTAACTCCTGCTCTGTTCCGTCGGGTGTTTTTGTATTAGCACCATCTAAGCGTAACCCTTGCAGTGAATATATTAATTCAGGTTGTATGGAAAATCGTTTGCTTAACCCATAACGGGCAAAGGCTCCGGCATTAAATCCGGTAAAGTACTTTGCATACATAGTACCCTCAACCGGCATATTATCCGAATAGTCTATATTTCCGTGGTTATAAATGTAAGAGAAATTTACTCCGGCTTTTGGCCCAATTGACCACTGGGCATGAGTTATACTCATATACACCAGCATAAAAAAAGCAAATAAAAGCAACTTTTTCATAGGATTCCTGCATTATTGTGGGTTATACTTTATGCTGCACAATCCTTTTTAGTAGGAGAATTCCGCCTATTCGCTCTCCAAACCGTTTAAACTTTCGTCCAGCACCTTCTTATCGTCTATCCGTTTTGTAATAACACGCATATACGAGTCGGGGTTCACTTTTGCGTCTAACTTTTTGCAGTATTCAAGCCATTTTTTTGCTAAATCTAAGTCTCCCAGCATTTCACAGCCTAACGCCATGTTGAATGCTGCCATTGCCTTTGTATTTTTATTTCCCGAAGAAAGGGCTTTCTCCCATAGCTGCAGAGCATCTGCCCAACGTTCGTTTTGAACAAGAGCATCAGCGCGGCCTAAGTACCTATTACTATCATCAGGTCCAACATAGTAAACCCGCTGAACATTTTCCCAGTAAGGAGCCAAGCGTAAAGCGTATTGCCTACCTATATTATCGGCCAGCATAGCCTTGGCATCCTCTAATGTAACCGCTATCAAGCTGCCATCACTATTCTGATAGTTGAATATTTCCGGAGACTTGCTCCTCATATGAAAAGGCACTATTGCATCTTTCTTCAAATCATACAGCCTGAACAGCGCCTGATAGTACATTTGGTAGGATGAGGTAAACTCGCTTCCGTAGTATCCCGCCGATTGTCCTTCAACATTAATGTACTCTACAGAAATCAGTACATCAGCATCCATTTGTTTACCTAAGCTATCTGCATCAGCATTGGACATTGGCTTTGCAATCATACCGGTATCAGAAGAGTAGGTATAGTACACAGGTACACTCAGCCCGTCAAACATAGGCGATTGCTCTAGCCCGTCTTTGATTGCCAAAGTAGCGCTGGCTACCAGCGTACTATCAAACAGGTAACCTCCGGCTTTTCCCGCCAGCGCATCTGCGTAGTACAGGTTTCCTACTATCGCTACTTTCTTATCTTTCAAATCAACCGATGACATTGAAGGGTTAAGGGATTGAACATCAACTACGTTGACGTATGGCGCACATGATGTGAAAAGCACCGCTATTCCCAATATGCTGAAGGTAAACCGACTTAGCTTCATAAACAGTTGGACTAATTATGGTTTAAAGATACCTTTTTTGCACAAAAACCGTACCATACTTAACGTTTATTGTGAGTTTTATGCTGTAGGAGGCAATTATTAATCCAAACTGCTAATTATATGGAGCAAAGATTTTAAGAACAAGGAATAAAGACTCCATCCGGTTCCTCTTTATCCTTGTTCTTTGTATCTTTTGTCTATACAACCGTTAATAATCAATTTTCAATAAACATTATTCAATAACCCCCTGAAATATTTGCTACCTTTGCAGCTTACAATGGGGATGTTCTGGTTTTGACAGCAAGAATCAATCGGAACGTAAGCATGCCGAGCGTTGAGATGGTGGCTCGTAAATCCCAACACTCAAGCCTTAAACGGCGAAAATAACTATGCTCTCGCTGCTTAGTCTACCAAGTAGTCTAGCTTAATCCGGCTGCCCTAGGAGGTGGTCAGACGAGAATCCCGCCAACCGGTTCCGCCCTTTAACAGGTTGGCTTATGGGGTTTCATCATTTAGGGATAGTGCGGACGACACCTTTACATCCGTGCGAAAATTTAAAGGCTAAGGAATAGGTTCGGCTGCTTTCTGCCTGACGTATTCCCGACAATACAAAGAAAGCTAAGCATGTAGAAAACGTTTGGGTTGCTTGTTTGGACGCGGGTTCGACTCCCGCCATCTCCACACGAGAAACTGATATGAAAAAAGCCATTATTGCTAATGGCTTTTTTCATATACAACCCTCTCCCATCCCCAAAAATTTACTACTTTTGACAATTAAAACCAACCGTTAAACACCATGATTAAGTATATCTACCGCATTACATTGGTTGCAGCAATTGCTACGCTATTGTTATCCTCATGCGTATCTACAAAAAAGTATGAGGAGCTGCAATCTCAATACTACGACCTGAAAGCTTCGAAAGTGAAGTTGGAAGACCAATTTGCAGAGCTGCAAGCAAAAGGGGCAGAGCTGCAACGTCAGCAAAAAGAGCTGGAAGATGCCAACGCAACGCTTGTCTCAGAAAAGGAAAGTCTGCAAAAGCGCTTTGATGAGCTTGCTAAGCTGCAAGAAAAGAATTTGGCCAACTACAACCAGGAAACCAGCGCGCTACTAAAACAAATTCAGCAAGACCAAGATGCGCTGGAGCGCAAAGAAAATGAGCTGCGCGAACGTACCGAAAAGTTCAATAAGCTGCAAGCCGACTTCAACGCTCACCGCTCACGCTTACTTGAGCTGGAACGCTCGTTGGCGGCAAAAGACTCGGTTACCAACGCGCTACGTCGTAAGGTTGCCGATGCCTTGCTGGGCTTCGAAGGTAAAGGACTAACTGTTACCCAGAAGAATGGAAAGGTTTATGTTTCGCTCGAAGAAAAACTGCTGTTTAAATCGGGTAGCTACGATATAGAATCGAGAGGAGCAGAAGCCCTTCGTGAGCTAGGCAAAGTGCTTGAAAAGAACCCCGATATAAACGTAATGGTTGAAGGGCATACCGACGATGTTCCTTTACGTGGGTCAAAAGACCTTCAAGATAACTGGGACTTAAGTGCAAAACGTGCTACCACTGTAGTAAGAACACTTTTAAACGGAACCAATATTAATGCTCAGCGTATTACTGCTTCCGGACGCAGCGAATACCTGCCTATTGATCCGGCAAAGACATCAGAGGCAAGGCAAAAGAACAGGAGAACGGAGATTATTCTTACTCCGAAGCTGGATGAACTGTTAGAAATTCTGAACAGTAACGAGTAAAAAAACGAAAGGAGGGCACCACCCCTCCTTTCAACCTAACCTAAATTTACCTATGAAAAAACCACTTGCGTTGTGTTTCGTTGGCAAAGGTAAGGCAACACACAGTTAAGCCGAATAAAGTAAAGCTAATTAGTAATATTTGTTTCCATTTTAAAGGCTACAGTGTGAATATACTTTAAAAGCAGAAGGCTGAATACCTCAATAATTCATGTTACATTTGCCAACGTCAGAAAACTAAAAACATTAAGACAACTAAAATAGACTCCGAGAAATGAAATTCATTGCAGAAATCAACGTAATGCCGCTTAAGGCACTCCTCGACCCGCAAGGTAAGGCGGTAACCATGACCCTTAACAACAACGGATACAGCGAAATTAAAAATGTGCGCATGGGTAAGCACATAACGCTCGAAATTGAAGCCGCTACTAAAGAGCAAGCAATGGAACGCGTAAACGAGGCTTGCTCCAAGATACTACATAACCCCATTATGGAAGGGTATGAGTACGTATTGCATGAAGTAAAATAAGGCAAAGAGAGTTATGAGTTAGGAATAAGGAATTATGAATTAACAACGTTATTGCGAGCATAGCGACCCAAAACCCGAAGGGTTCACTGAAGGTAACGGCAGCGTAGCTAACCAATCTCTCGAATAAACAGATTGCTTCGACAAAAAGCACTTCGCAATGACAATCTCAATTCAACCACTCCTAATTCTTTATTCTTAATTCCTTGTTCCCAATCCTTAACTCCTAATTCAAAAAACCATGTGCGAAACTTGTGATAAAATCAGAGAGGCCGAAACGCTAAAGTTTCACCAATCGGCAGTTGTAGTCGATTTCCACAACGACTTTTTGGAAGAGAAGCGTAGTAAACCGGAAGGCTTGCTTAGCGGTAATAACCTGTTTCAAACGGATATTCCGAGGCTAAAAACGGGCGGAGTAAACGTTCAGTTTATGGTAGCATGGACTAAACCCGATATTGAAAGTCCGTTTACCGTTGCTAAAGAGATGGTGGAAACGCTGCAAAGCGAAATAGCCGCGAATGCCAACGACGTTGAACAGGTTCGCAGCTACGCTGAGCTGGAAGCCACATTGCAAAAAAAGAAGATAGCCATTATACTGGCTGTTGAAGGTGGGTATATTATAGAAAACAAGCTGGAAAACCTTGACTGGTTTTACGACCAAGGTGCACGTTACCTGACGCTTACATGGAACTTTGGTTGCGACTGGGCAGGCGGAGCACAGGAAGATGACAAGCGGCTTACCTCCTTCGGGAAAGAGGTGATAGACCACCTGAACAAAAGGGGAATGATTGTTGACCTATCTCACGTAAACAGTAAAACAGTTGACGATGTACTGGCTTATACCAACGGAATGGTGGTAGCCACCCACTCGGGTGCATACGCTATAAACCCGCACAAGCGCAACCTTAGCGATGAGCATATAAAAGAAATCGCTGCACGTGGCGGAGTAGTTGGCTCTGTATTTTACCCCTACTTCCTCAACGGAACCGATAAGGCAACCATTACCGATGTGCTAAAGCATATCAACCATGTTCGTAAAGTAACGGGAGGTGTTGACGCTATTGCTCTTGGCTCCGATTTCGACGGTATTGAAATAACTCCCGAAGGATTAAAGGATGTATCTCAATTCCCTAACCTTACCAAAGCCTTACTTTGTGAAGGCTATACAGCTGTGGAGGTAGAGAAAATTTTAGGAAAGAACATTTTGCGAGTGTTTAAACAGGTTTGCGGATAAACGCTCCCAACATAATATGTAAAAAACCCCTCACGGGGTTGAACAATAATAACCCCGTATGAAACGCGGGGTAATCGAACAAACGTTAACATTGCGCAGGGAGCACCTTTCTTCTTTCTAAAGAAGAAAGGTGCTCCCTGCGCAATGGAATTCACCAACTTCCCACCGTGGGTTTTACCCACGGTTATTCATATTCAGCCCACTTCGGGGCTATTTTTGCTTTAAGTAGATTTATATTAGTCTGAAAGTATTTCCGAAGGGGGGCTTTTATAAGAGGTAACAACTAAAAGTACCGTCATTGCGAACGCCGTGAAGCAATCTGTTTCAAAAGGAGATTGCTTCGCAAAAAACGCCTCGCAATGACGGTACTTTATTTATATTATATCTGCAATAACTATTATACCTTACTGATGCTGTTCCTTGGCGTCATATTTTTTAATAGCCCAAATGCAAAGCCTGTACGTTACGTATATAAACACAGGCCAACCAATCAGCGTTATAATTTCTCTTATCATAGCATTTATGTTTTTAAGTTGAACCTATGGTTTAGTAGCTGTGCGAGTCAGCATTAATTTCCTCAATGGTAATTTTCTTCTTATTCATTGCTCGCCATGCAATAATAATATAGCCTAAAACAAAGGGAACAAGAATAGAAACAATAGCCATAGTGGTAAGCGTAAACTTACTTGAGCAGCTGTTGGCTAGGTAAAGCGAGCTCTGCAAATCGTATGTGGAAGGATAGTAGGCTGTGTTATTGTAACCCACGTTAAGCAACAAGCCTAACACTGTACAAACCGTTCCTATTCCGGCAAACCATATCCCTTTTATCCATGTTGGTTTTAGAAGCGTTTTACCAATACCGAACAGCACCAACACAACGCCCAACAGAAATACAACCATCACTATGGGCATTGCGAAAAAGTTGTTAGCATACTTATAGGCTTCCATTGAAACCGCTCCGTTTGTAGAGTTGACCGCAAAGCCATCCTTAATCAAAATGCTAACCAAAAAGAAGAGGAAGCACACCAAGAACGGTATAGCGTTATACAGCACATGCTTACGTGAGCGCTTAGCAATTGTTTCACTGTCCACGCTATTAATAAAGTACAGCGCACCCATTACCCGTGCCAAAAAGAACACCGATAAACCCAATGCAACATTCACAGGGTTAAGCACGGCCTCAAGACCATGCCAAGGCGTTTCCCAACTCGATATGGCTGTTTGTCCGCCAACGTTAATAAGATTCATTCTATCAACCGAAAATTCGGAACCCGTAAAAAACGTAGCAACAGCCGTTCCCAGCAGTATAGTTCCGAAAAGACCGTTAAGCAGCAGGAACGTTTCGTAGGTACGTGCACCCAGCAGGTTGCCCGCCTTATTACGAAACTCATAAGATACCGCCTGTATTACGAAGAAAAAAAGAATAGCCATCCACACCCAGTAGGCTCCACCAAAGCTGGTGGAGTAGAAAAGCGGGAAGGAAGCAAAAAACGCACCGCCAAACGTAACCAAGGTGGTAAACGTAAACTCCCACTTACGTCCCAGCGCATTAATAACCATACTGCGCTCATCGGGAGTTTTTCCCACACGGTAAATCAACGTCTGTCCGCCCTGAACAAAAAGCAGAAACACCAAAAGAGCGCCCAGAAGAGCTATGATAAACCACCAGTATTGCTGTAGTAGTATGTAGGTTGTATCCATAAGTCAAGTATTTTTTAAATGGTAAGCTTAGGTTTGTCTTTTTTGGCTATTCAACGTCGGGTCCTTTCTTAATTTGCTTGAACATAATACCCAGTTCGGCAATAAGCAGTATGGTGAACAAGCCAAAGAACAGAAAGAAAGTAACCTGCACCGCGCTGGCATCAATACGAGAAACAGCAGACATAGTCGGCATTAAATCCTGAATAACCCACGGTTGACGTCCCAACTCGGCTACAATCCATCCCGACTGTGAAGCGATATACACCAACGGAATGCTAATAAGCATGACCCAAAGGAACCAACGACGTTTTTCAACTTTACCCTTATATAAAAACCAAAGTGCAACAATAAACAGAAGGATAAAGAAAAATCCGAGCGCAACCATTATATGGAAGCTGTAGAACGTTAGTGGAACGTTAGGTACAATGCTCGACGGGTTGTTGAGATGTCCGTAACCGAAATAGCGGAAGTTTTCATCTAAACGCACTTTAGCTTCAGCCTGAGCAGCCGCATCTCCGGCTTCTTTTGCAGCCGTATAGTCTGCCAAAGCAGCCATTGCCAGCTTGCCTCGTGCTATTTTTTCTTCAGTTGAAAGAGCAATTTGCTTGTTTCCTTGTTCATCTACGTACTCATATCCACCCTCAACAATATCTTTTACTCCGGGAACAAAAGCATCGGAATTGCGGTATCCCAACAACGATAGAACTTTTGGTATTTCTATCCTAAACATGTAGGGGTCTTTACCATCATTGTAGGTTTTGCCGGGAGTAAGTACACCAACGGCAGTAAGTCCGGCGCCATGCTCACCTTCATACAAACCCTCCATTGCCGCCAGCTTCATAGGTTGTTTTTGCGCTACCTGATAGGCTGACCCATCGCCCGTCCAAAGCAAGGCGAGGCTACCCATTAAACCGAACACGGCAGCAATAAGAATACTCTTTTTCGCAAAACCCATGTTCCGCTTCTTAAGCAAGAACCATGAGCTGATACCCATTACAACAATGGCTGCCAGCACGTATCCCGATGTTACGGTATGGAAAAACTTATTGATGGCAACGGGAGAGAATAACACCTCCCAAAAGTTTACCATCTCGTTACGAACCGTATCGGGGTTAAAGGCCATGCCTGCGGGGTACTGCATCCATCCGTTGGCTACCAATATCCACAAGGCTGAAAGGTTGGCTCCAAAAGCGGTAAGCCATGTAGCGGTAAGGTGGAACTTTTTGCTTACCTTATTCCATCCGAAAAACATAATGGCAATAAAGGTACTCTCCATAAAAAAGGCCAATATACCTTCAATAGCAAGCGGAGCGCCGAATATATCGCCCACAAAGAACGAGTAGTTTGACCAGTTGGTACCAAACTCAAACTCCAGAATAATTCCGGTGGCTACGCCTATGGCGAAGTTTATACCGAAAATTTTCATCCAAAACTTAACGATTTGCTTCCAGTACTCATTGCCTGTTTTTACATAAATGCTTTCCATTATGGCAATAATGAACGAAAGCCCAAGCGTTAACGGTACAAAAATCCAGTGAAAAATGGCCGTCAAGGCAAACTGTAGTCTCGACCACTCCACTACAGAGGAAAGTAGCATATTTGTCATAAGTGTATTTATTTAGGTGTGGTTAGCTGTTCAATTACATGCTTTCTACGTTCTTCGTCGGTACTGAAATTTTTCTTCAAAACGTTGGGAAAGAAAAAGGGTTTAAGAATGACAAACATAATGAATAGCTTGATAAGTATAATAATCCACAAGGTTTTTCCCACCGTCATGCTGCGAAACCCTTCGTAGTAAAACCGATATACCTTTTTCAAAGTATTCATTCTATGTAAGATAAATTAGAAATTGCTTTGGTTAGGAAACAAATGTACTAAAATAAGTAATTAAATGCGCAAATTGGTTAGAAAAATTTTGAGAATTTTGTTGAGAATATCTTTGCAATATTCAACAAGGGTTTGGTTTTTAAACATGGTACAACTACAAAAGTTCAATGAATAAAATGATTATCTCACATGTAAACTATAAATAAAAGCGGTAAGATATGCTTACCGCTTCTTTTGCTCTATGTTGAGTTACTTTCAATAAATTTATAATTCAAAGGCAAATAGGTTGATTATTGAACCTTCTTCATTATACACTCGCTAGGTGGAAGGTAGGGACGTTCCTCATTGGGTTTCGCCTGTCGCTTCTTAGGCACCTGTTGTTGCGACATCTTTGTTGGGTCTACAAAGATGATTTTACCGGAATTAGGCACCGCATATTTAACAACCCAACGAGCCTCATCTGTTTTTCCGGGTAAAAGTTCCAATCTAAAAGAAAGCTGCTTAAGGTAAACATCATCAACGAAAGACCCTCCAAGGGTATTCGCATTATCTAGTTCTGTGAGACAAACCATTGGGGATATTATATCTTTCGAGTCATATCGGTTGGCTCCTAATTCAACTAAATAGTTTCCACGCAGAATTTCCATATGAGCATTTCCCCATGCAACGGAATCTTTTCGAAAAACTATCCGAAATAATTCATTATCTGATATATACTCCCACATGCCAATAAACTTATCAGCATCGGGGTCGGCAAGGCGAGGTTCCTGTGCATTTAAACTTGTCACAGTAAATAGTATGTTTGTCAATAATAAAAGAAAACATGTTTTCATATATGCTAGGTTTACTAGTTACAGTTTATAGTTATAGTTTCTGTACGGTTTGAGTTCAAACCTTGCTTATCCCATGTGCTAAAGGTAGAAATATTTCCCTTATAAAGAGATAAACCCGTAGTTGGTTGCATTGCTCGCAGATAGTTAAGAAATGCTACCTCATTATGCGTAGCATCCGCATTCTTATTTATTCCATAAATCATTTCAAAAATAGTGGATAAATCTTGTTCTGCAGTTCCTTGATTGCTAAATCCTGAAAATATTGCTGCTCCAAACGCTCTAAACTGTTGTTCATTTTCAATCATCAGCAGGTAGGTGGTGCCATGTCCGGTAACCACGCCAAAGGTAAAGGTAGTAGGATTATTCATTTTTCCGTTGACTAGCAGCTGGTACAGTGCATAAATATCTCCGGAGCTGAGAATGGAAAAAGAAAAGGCAACATCTGCAATGTCACCCTTTCTAAGCCTATACGCTATTCAACTTTTCTCATTATACATGTTGTAGGTGGAGAAAAAAGTTGGCTGCCCTCTTTGGGGTTAAGCCGTTTACTCGCTTCTATAATTTCCCAATATGCTTCCTCCCCGTCAGCGTTATCGACTATCGTTAACGTAAACTGGTAACGCATACCGTAATCATCGTCATACATAAAGCCTTCCAACCTATTCGGGTTTTCTCTTGTTGCTGAATTAATAGCATGCTTTTCTTTTTTTTCGCTTTTCCCAAATTTATTGTAAACCATCCATATCCCGGTTGTTATTTCCATAGGGAAAGAACCTAGCTTAAGCACGTCTTTCCACAGAGTAAGAGAAAAACTCTCTTCTCCTTTTTCATAAACCCATGTACCAATAAACTTATCAGCATCAGGGTCTTTCTCTCTCAAGTCTTGCCCTGACAAGGCTGTAGAGCAAAGAAAAAATATCAGTAAGAAATATAAAGTTTTCATAAGTTGATTGTTTTAATGTTGGTATTAGTTTGTTATGGGCAAGGAATGTCAATGGTTGTTGTACGGTTATCTGCTAAGCCAATTTTATTCCATGCATTAAACCCATCCGTATCTCCTTTAAATAAAGATAATCCTGCATTAGAAGTTCTCAGAAAGTTTAGAAATCCTTTCTCATTTTGTGCAGAGTTTCCACCTTCAACAATATTCATAAAAGAAAATATGGCTTCAAGCACCTTATCTGCACCTATTCCCGTCGTTACACCATCGAAAGTATCGCTTCCAAATGTTCTAAACTGCTGTTCATTTTCAATCATCAGCAGGTAGGTGGTTCCCGCTCCAGTAACCACGCTGAGCATAAAGGTAGCAGAATTATTCATTTTATCGTTAACCAGCAGCTGATATAACGCAAAGATATCCCCGCCACTAAAAATAGAAAGTGTTCCATCTCCATAATGAGAATGGGCAAGTCCATCGACCTTGCCACTCGGTAAAGGAAGGTTTATGAATTTCTCGTTTTCTTGACCAGCTATAAAACTAACTGTTCCACCCTCCAGCCCACTGGAAGACTCCCCAAGGTAGGCGGCGTACTCCTTGTTGTCACTTGTTTTGGTCTTGAGCTGCTGCATAAGGGAGCGGAATTCGCTGCTCTCTGCCAGCGCTTTTGCCTGCTCGCAGGGTGTTTTGGGTGGTGGGAGCGGGGTGTCGCTGCTACCCGTGCCGCCGCCGGGCATAAACTCGTGGTCGGGGTTCATGTTCCACAACCCGCCGATGATGTCCGGCAGTATGCTGTCCCAGTATTCCTGCGGCTTGGGGGCGGTTACTACCGACTCGTCCAGCGTGCCGCCGTTCACATCGGCGTGCCGTTTGCCGCATATCGCGCAAACCTTCTCATCGCTGTTGTGGGCTTGCAGGGCGGGTTCTCCCAATGTCATGTCGGTGTAGCGGGTGGGCTGCTGGGGCAGGGTTACGCGCAGTCGTCCGTTGCGGACGGTCAGGCTGTACTGCCAGCTGCCGTCGGGGGTAAAGCTGTAGGCGGTGTAGCTTACGCCGCCGGATTCGGCAGGCAACACCATTACGTGAACGTTTAGGACGTAAGTAGCCGTGTCAAGCGCGCACACCAGCTCGGCCTTCCAGCCGCCGGGCAGCTTAGCGTCGGGCAGGGCAAGCACCAGCAGGGGTATGCCGCTGCCGGTAGGTACCAGCCGATGCTGCTCCCACATCGGGGTGCCCAGAAAGCTGCGGGTGCTACGGCGGGTTACGGCCTGCTGTAAGGGTTCGGGTACATCGGCCAGCAGGCTGGCTATTGCTTCGGGCTCAGGCTCCCGCTCGTAGTCCTTGCTGCAGCCTACCCACAGCAAGGCGGTTAGGGCTATGGGGATTGCCCATAACCGTAATAGCTTCAGGCGATTTTTGGTCATAGTAAGTTGTTTAGGTTGTTATTTACGACTGCAAGTTGGACTAAATTTTTAACTTATAAAAATAAATATTACACAATAATATCACAACCAATTACTAATAAACAAATAATAACCTAATATTCAGTATGCCAAGTAACACAATATAAGTCAACTTTTTAATGCCGCAACTCTAATGCAAACCCACAACATCCCAACCTCCCATTCCCAAAATATTCCTTACCTTAGCAGGTTCTTCCGAAAAAATATGTCAGATTCAAAATATATATCCATAAAGGGTGCGCGGGTTCACAACCTAAAAAATATAGACCTTAAAATACCCCGCAACAAGCTGGTGGTGGTTACCGGACTTTCGGGTTCGGGTAAATCAACGCTGGCCTTCGATACTATTTTTGCCGAAGGGCAACGACGGTATGTAGAAAGCCTGTCATCCTACGCACGACAGTTTCTTGGCCGCATAAGCAAGCCCGAAGTCGATTTTATTGAGGGCATACCGCCCGCCATTGCTATTGAGCAAAAGGTAAACACCAGCAACCCGCGTTCAACCGTTGGTACGCTAACCGAGGTGTACGACTACATGAAGCTGCTTTTTGCTCGTATTGGTAAAACTTACTCACCCATATCAGGACAGGAGGTAAAAATGCACTCGGTAACCGATGTGGTAAACTTTATATCTTCGCGCCCCGAAGGTGAGCGCATGCTTATACTTTCACCCATACACCTAACCGATAAGGTTGGCTTTGCCGAGCGCATGACGCTGTTAGTAGAACAAGGCTTCTCTCGAATTGATGTTGACGGCCAGCAGATGCAAATAGCCGATGCCCTACCCCAGCTTGATACGCTGAAGGATAAAGAGCTGTGCTTGGTAGTTGACCGGATAAGCGCTGCTACCGATGCCGAATCGCAAGCACGTTTTGCCGACTCGGTGCAAACGGCTTTTGCCGAAGCTAAAGGCGAATGTATTATCGCTTTACACGATGCTCCGGAGGGTAAATCGAAGAAGCAAACCCGCTTCAGCTTCTCCACTCGTTTTGAAATTGACGGCTTGCAGTTTGAAGAACCTACCGTACACCTGTTCAGCTTCAACAACCCCTTGGGCGCTTGTCCTACCTGTGAAGGCTACGGAAGAATTATTGGCATTGACGAAGATTTGGTAGTTCCCGATAAAAGCCTGTCGGTGTACGAGGATGCCGTTGCTTGCTGGAAAGGCGATACCATGAAGACATTTAAAGAGAAGCTGATTTCGGCTGCCTCTAAATTCGATTTCCCCATACATCGCCCCTACTCCCAGCTGAGCGATAGCGAACGTGAGCTGCTGTGGAAAGGCAACCGCTACTTTACCGGAATTGATGAATTTTTCCATTTGCTGGAAAAAGAGAAGTACAAAATACAGTATCGTGTGCTTATATCACGCTATACCGGAAAAACTACCTGCCCCGAATGCAAGGGCAGTCGCTTGCGCAAAGAGGCGGGGTATGTGAAGATAGGAGGCAAAAACATTACTGAACTGGTGCTGATGCCCATTGAACGGCTACTTGATTTTTTCAGCAAGCTGAAGCTGGATAAGTACGACAGCAAAGTGGTAGGTAGGGCATTGGTAGAAATTCAAACACGCTTACAGTTTTTATTCGATGTTGGCTTAGGCTACCTTTCACTAAACCGCTTATCGTCCACCCTATCGGGAGGTGAAAGTCAGCGCATAAACCTAGCAACCTCATTGGGCAGCAGCCTTGTTGGCTCACTGTATATACTTGATGAACCTAGTATAGGCCTTCATCCACGTGATACCAACCGTTTGGTAAAAGTGCTTAAGCAGCTACGCGACTTAGGTAATACGGTTCTGGTGGTAGAGCACGAGGAAGAAATTATTCGCGCTTCCGATGAAATAGTTGATATAGGCCCCTTGGCCGGACGCTTTGGCGGAGAGGTGGTGTATCATGGTACAGTTCCCGATTTTTCAAAAGAAAAGAAAGCGAAGTACAGCTACCCAAAAGGCGGAGAACAATCGCTTACGCTTAAGTATTTATCGGGTGAAGAACAGATAGAAGTACCAACGCAACGACGTAAGCTGAATCGTTATATTGAAATACAGGGTGCTAGAGAGAATAACCTTAAAGGTATAAACGTTCGTGTACCCCTTAACGGAATTGTAGCGGTTACGGGGGTTAGCGGTTCGGGAAAGTCCTCGCTTGTAAGAAGTATTTTGTTTCCGGCGCTCAACAAGCATATTAACCACTATGGAGAGAAAGCCGGAAAATACGATAACATCAGCGGAGATTTATCGCTGTTGAAAGGCGTTGAAATGGTTGACCAGAACCCCATAGGTCGCTCATCTCGCTCCAATCCCGTTACTTACATTAAGGCCTACGACGAAATACGTAAGCTGTTTTCCGAACAACCCTACGCCAAGCATAACGGCTACACCCCTTCGCACTTCTCTTTCAATATTGACGGCGGGCGTTGTGAAGAGTGTCAGGGCGATGGTTTTATACGTATGGAGATGCAGTTCATGTCAGACGTTACGCTGGTGTGCGAATCATGCGGAGGTAAACGTTTTAAGCAAGATATACTTGAGGTGAAGTACAAAAATCTCAACATTAGCGATGTGCTTGATTTGAGTGTAAACCAAGCCATAGAGTTTTTTGGAGAGCAAAAAGATACGGCTGCCAAGCGTGTAGCCAATCGCCTGCAACCCTTACAAGATGTTGGACTGGGCTATGTTAAGCTGGGGCAATCGTCAAGCACCTTATCAGGTGGGGAGAGCCAGCGCGTTAAGCTCGCATTCTTTCTTTCCAAAGAAGGCAATAGCGAGCATACGCTGTTTATATTCGATGAACCCACCACCGGGCTTCATTTTCACGATATACGCAAGCTAATGACAGCGCTTAATGCGTTGGTAGATAAAGGACACTCGGTAGTGTTAGTGGAGCACAACATGGAAGTAATAAAATCTGCCGACTGGGTGATTGACTTAGGCCCCGAAGGCGGAGAAAATGGCGGCCAGCTGGTGTTTGAAGGAAGTCCGGAAGATTTGGTAAGCTGCAAAGCATCATACACCGGACAGTACTTGAAAGAAAAGTTGTAGAGTAAAACTCAAAATACATCATTACAAATGAAGCATTTACTATATATTATTCCGGCTCTATTTTTTCTTTGCTCGTGCACGGAGGAAATAGATCTTGACTTGGAAACCATGCCTACCAAGCCCGTTATCACAGGTATTCTAAGTGATACGGAACAGTGGGTAAGGCTCAGTGAAACATCTTCCTACTTGAGTAGCGAAAAGAATCCGGTTATATCAAATGCCGTGGTAAGTGTATCTGACGGAAGTATTAGCGTTCCGTTTCAAGAATCATCTACTGAAAAGGGGCTTTACCTCCCACCCTACCCCCTACTCGTTCAGAATGGAAAAACATACACGCTAAACGTAAAAGCGAGCATTGATCAGACAGAAAAAGAATTTTCCGCATCTTCAACCGTTGCACATACGCCGGTAATTGACTCCCTAAATTTAATATCTACCATTGATTTTAATGGTGACAACTACTGGTTTGTAACGCTATCCTACCAAGATGTAACATGGGAAAATTACTATCTATCCACGGTATCAGTAAACAGAGAATTGGAGCAAGGACTGGAATCATACCACCCTTTGGATAACGCTAATAATCGAAGTACGTATGTAAAAAGCCGTATTGTGAGCGTTTTAACCAAACGTCCCAACAGCGATGAGCTCATTCAGGTTGGCGATACCATCACGGCTGTGCTAAGTGGAATCTCAAAAGATTACTACACCTTCCTCAGGGGCGCTAAGGAAGAAACATCAGGACGAAACCCGCTATTTAGCGGCCCCCCGGCCAACGTACAGGGTAACATAAGCAATGGAGCGCTTGGAGTTTTTGCAACCTACACCTCTTCTGCTTACAGTGTAATAATACGTCAGGTGAAGTAGCGACTATGCTTTTTTCACCTCAATAATATCCGCCACCGCTCGCTCTTTCTTAGGGGGGTATATAAAATCAAGCGGATACCTGAAAAACAAAATACGGATGTATTTGAGAAATTTCGGATATTGTTTCAACTTTATTCCACGTGAACGAACAGCGATGTAAAAGGCCAAAAAGAAGCTCACCAGAAAGTTGAATACACCTATCAGTATAACGCCAACGCTAGTCCATATTACATCAGCAGAAGACACGTTGGTACCTAAGCCATACAAACCAATAGCAAAGTTTCCGGTTGAAATGGTAATGTGCCTAATATCAAATGGAAGTCCGAAAATATAGCCAAAGAAGTAAGCAAATCCCAAGAAAAACCCTAAACAGATGTTACCCGTCAGCATACCCAAATTACGACCAATATAATCAGCCGTTTTGTTTAGCGTTTTTGCAGGAACAATACGTTTGAGCGTAGGATGAGCCTTAATCCGTTCCGGAATTTTGGCATATATCACCTTATTGTCAAAAAAGCCCGAAATAATACCCGACAAAAATAGGAACACACCCGTATAGCACGCGTAAAGAATGCTCAAACTTTTCAACGGATTTTGCTGATCCAGTAATCCTTGAGCCGCAGCTCCTTCGGCTAGCTTAAACCCAAATACGATATGAAACAAAGCGGCCAAGCCAAGCGTAAGCGGAAAAACAATGGCTAAGTTTCCTACAAACGATGCTGTTTGGCTACGCATAACCTTAGAAACAGTAATAGCCAGCTCTGCCATATTTTCGTTTCCAAAACGTTTATTAGTCATGGATTTGGCTATAGCAGAGGCGGTCATTGCAGGTTGTTTGGTAGCCAAGGTTGAACCCGTAACCTGAATAAGAATGAAGCCTAAAGCGTAGTTTACGCTGTACAAAAAACTCTGCCAAAAGGGCGCAATAGTAAAATGGTGAAGTATATTTTTAAAAATAGCAATGAACGAAATGATGAAACCACCACCCATTGCCGACCTTAGCATTTCCTTATATTCCTTTTTATCGGAAGTAATGTAGTGTTCGCCGGTACTTTGCTCATGCTCTGCAATGCGGTAGGCCACCAATTCCACGGACTGGCTCATGTACGCTCCCAGCTTGTACTTTGTATTTTCGTATTCTACAACCGATTTAAAGTAGCCAACAAAGCGGGAAAGGTCCAGCAGCTCATCACCATCAATCAAATCAATAATGAGCTCCATGCGGTCTAGCATTTTTGCCAACCTTATAAAGTTGTAGGTTTCTTTCAATCCTACCCCATATATAAGCGCTTTACGCCGCGCCAGGTTAATTTCACCCTTACAGGCTTCCAGCTGTTTTAGAAAACCCTCCAGCTGCTGCCTATCCGGTCTATATGAGCCAAGCGCAACCATTGATTCACGTATAGACGACAGATAATTTCCTTGCTCCACAAACGCGTTGAAATTTTTCTTTGCTGCTCCCAGCTTCTCCGTTACCGTTTTATCTACACCCAATACCGCAACTCGATTTGATAGTGTGCGTAACGCCACCATCAGCTGGTCGTACATTTTTTTGTCGGCAAGGTTTATTTCAATACCCAGTAAGCCAAAAAAACGGATCCATGTTGCCGATGCAATTGCCGAAACCCACTTATAGTCGCCGGATTTATAAAAAACAGTATTAATAACGTAGGTGAAGCTACCCGTATTTTGCAGAGGTGGGAGAATTTTGTGCTTTATCCGTTTGCTCACCTCTCCCCAAAAGCTGCCTTCATCATCAAGCCCACAGCCAACCATTATTTCAACAAGCTCAGTATTAACGAACAGCTGTGATATGATATGCTTAAACTTTTCCCTCAGCAAATCATCTCCGGTTAACCGCTCTACCAACAGCACCAGCTGGCTTTCAGCAAACCGTTTACTATACTTCGTTTTAGGACGTATAGCCTTAACTACATCCACCATTAAGGCCATGGCCTCATCGTGTGTAGGTTGCTGTATCTCCTTAATCCTAAACAAAACATCAAACAGCCCGGCTTGACGTTTCGCTTGGCGTTTAAAAAATATCCTTTTTCCCATAGCTTGTTCTCTTAGCAAAAATAGTAATTTTGAGCTTAGCAGAAACTATGGGCAATGGATAACGGACAATAACGTACAGCTATTACCCCCTACTCCCTAAAGGAGGCTTTTTTCACCACATAGACACAATAGGTACATAGGTAACACATAGGATGCAGGTGGGAACAAAGAATTATACGTACTTATTTTTGCGTCCCTTGCGAAACCCTTTGCGTAACTCCTTTAAGGAGGTTGGGGAAATAACAAAACGACCATTCCTCTATCATTCTATCCGTGAACGGTTTAAAATATCCAATAGGCAATAGAAAATATTCAATTAATATGCTATCTTTGCAGCCCCAATCTTTAGCCTCACGGTTGAGGGTGTAATGGGGATTTGTCCGGCTAGCGGTCAAATCTGAGTAGCACTTATTAACTAAATCAAACAAATGAAGACACTAGAATTAAATGGCTCTTTAAGAGCAGGAAAAGGCAAGGCAGCAGCAAAACAACTTCGCAAGAACGGCTTGGTTCCTTGTATTCTTTACGGAAACAACACGGAAAATGTTAACTTCACCGTAAACAGCGTCGACTTAAAAGGACTTATCTACACACCAAATGCTTACCTTGTAAACTTCGGCATTGACGGAAAGGCGTACACCGGCATTCTTCGCGAAATCCAATTCCACCCCGTAACCGATGAAATTCTACATATCGACTTTTTCAGAGTTGATGAAAGCAAACCGGTTGCTATTGACGTTCCCGTTTCTATCTCCGGAAACTCAGATGGCGTTAAGCAAGGGGGTAAGCTGCAAATTGTAAGCAGAAAGCTTAAAGTTTCGGCTCTTCCCAAGCACTTGCCCGATAACCTTCCTATAGATATTACCGAACTTGGTCTTGGTAAATCTATTGCAGTAGGCGATCTTAACTACGAAAATATTACCATTCTTACGCCAAAGACAAACGTTGTATGCGCTGTTAAGATGACCAGAGCAGCACTAGGTGCTCAGGCAGCGGCTGAGGCAGCGAAAAAGTAGTAAACAGTGAAATACCTGATTGTAGGGTTAGGGAATATTGGTAGTGAATACGCCAACACCCGCCACAACATAGGATTTAAGGTGTTGGACGCTCTTGCAGGAGCGTCCAATGCTATTTTTACAAATATGCGCTACGGTGCTCTTTGTGAGGTAAAACACAAGGGACGTACCCTTATGTTGCTGAAACCATCAACCTACATGAACCTTAGCGGCAAGGCCGTTGACTACTGGCTAAAGGCTGAGCATATACCAATTGAAAACCTGCTGGTGATATCGGATGATATCGCGCTTCCTCTCGGTACACTACGCCTTAGAGGAAAAGGCAGCGATGGCGGACACAACGGTTTGAAAAATATCACCGAAATACTTGGTACACAAAATTATGCTCGACTCCGCTTTGGAGTAGGTAGCGATTTTCCTCAAGGCTATCAGGTGGACTACGTGCTGGGCGAGTGGGATAGCGACGAAAAAAAAGTACTCCCCGAACGAATTGATAAGGCTATAGAAGCCATTAAATCGTTTGCTGCTATAGGGCTTACCAGAACAATGAACAGCGTCAATACCAACACAACGAGCCCCCAACCTCCAAAAGAGTCCTAGCAATTCCTTCCGAAAAAATACTACCTTAGTGGTTCAACCTATTGCCCAACAAAACACTCTAATCCAATGAATGAGGCAGTAAGAATAGACAAATGGCTTTGGGCAATGCGTGTGTTCAAAACACGCAGCGATGCCGCCGATGCCTGCAAGCGAAGCAAGGTAATGGTAAACGGAACCGAAGCAAAGCCCTCACGCGAGCTGAGGGTTGGCGATACCATTGTGGTAAAGAAGCTTCCCGTAACCTATACCTACAAAGTTTTACAGCTGATAGGCAACAGGCAGCCTGCAAAAAATGTTCCTCTGTACGCCGAAAATCTCACTCCGCAGGAGGAGCTGGATAAGCTGAACGTACAGCATACTACCATTTTTGTTAGCAGAGAAAGGGGAACGGGCAGGCCGACAAAAAAAGAGCGTCGTGTAATTGACGACCTGATGGATTCACAATCTGAATAGAATATCATGTTTATAGCCCAGCAAAAGCGAAAAGAAAATATTGCCGAATACATCCTCTACCTGTGGCAGCTGGAAGATGTGCTCCGCGCCCTATCTTTTGACGAGAATAAAATTAAGGCCATGTTGGTTGAACCTGTTGATGCAACCAACGAAAAAAAGCAGGAAGCCTACTGGTGGTACATGGGTATTGCCGGCCTACTAAAGGATGAGAATAAGCAAGCATCCGGTCACAGCAACCACTCCCTGCACCTGATAAACGATTTAAACGACATTCACCTGTATTTGCTAAACAAGGCGAAGGATGAGGCTTATAGAACGTTGTACTATAAAGCGCAGCCGGATATTTTACTGTTTAAAGAAAAGATGGGTAACGAACGCATAAGCGATGTGGAGGCATGCTTTCACGCGCTGTACTCCAAGCTCCTGCTTGGTTTGAAGCATGAACAAATATCAGACGAAACGCAGGAAGCCTTTACCTCCATTTCCCGACTCATAGCCTACCTATCGGCCAAGTATCACCGCTTTGAGCGAGGAGAGGAGTCTATGGATAAGCTGGACGAATAATTGCCGAGCAATGAAACACGCCATATTATATTTGAACTCTCCCTTCCGAAGATCGCATTAGCGTCATACCGCTCAGCCTGAAAGGCCAACTTAACTCAGCCCAACGGCAACGCCTCGGGAAAATCAGAACACAACGGCTTGCGCCCTGAAAGGGCAGCTTAAGCCGTCCTTTCAGGGCGCAAGCCGGTATTTAATACATTACCCTCATTCCCGAGGCGTTGCCGTTGGGCTGAAATAAACTGCGCTTTCAGCGCGTAAATTTTTCCACGTAAAAATTTTTACATTGACCCAAAATTTTCACTGAGCCCCAAAGAAGAGATTCTTATCTGAGAAGAACACAAATAAAAAACGCCACAAGTTACTTGTGGCGTTTTTGTTGTGGGAGCACATGGATTCGAACCAAGGACCCTCTGCTTGTAAGGCAGATGCTCTGAACCAGCTGAGCTATGCTCCCAATAAATACAGAACGTTGTTTCGTTTTGCGTGTGCAAAGGTATATGATTTTTTTTTCTCTGCAAATTTTTTTCGCTTTTTCTCAAAATAATTTTTCGGCTGTTTTATGCCTCAGCTTCGTAATGAGCCGTATCATTCCAAAATACCAGCTCAAACTTGCCCTCATCCATATTTAACAGGCTCAGGGCGGTAGGCTTGTACAGGTTTGTCCAAATATCCTGCAACCGTTGGTTGGTAAAGTAAGCCAGCATATTGCGCAGCACCATTCCGTGAGCAACAACAAGTATGGTCTGTCCCTCATGCTTTGCGGCTACCTCTCTAAGCGCAGCGACAAAGCGTTGTTGCAGCTCCTCAAAATTTTCTGCTCCCGCAGGAGGTACAAACAGCTCCGGATGGTAAAAAAAGTTTTGGCAGCTACCGTTTTCCGTTTCCATTAGCACCTGCACCTCTTTACCCTCCCATGGGCCTAAGCCCATTTCGCAAAAACCCGCGTGTTGCAGCTGGGGGATATTTCGGCCTGCCCGAATAAGTCCGGCAGTAGTAACAGCCCTTGGTGAAGTGCTTGAGTAAATTACGTCAATAGCAGTATCAGCAAGTCGGTTGCCCAAAAGAACGGCTTGATGCTTTCCCCGTTCGGTTAGCGGAGAGTCGAGCCGTCCTTGCATACGCCGCTGAACATTCCACTCCGTTTCGCCATGACGGGTAAGGTAAATTTTAGTCATTACATCATATTTTTAGCCCGACAAAGGTAGGTAATAAACTTTTGCTTGACTACCGCAATTTTTCTTATACCTTTACCTTCAGTTTATCCTAACCTAAATTTACCATGAAAAAGCTGCTTCTCCTTGTCTCACTGTTTTTTCTTTTCGGCGGCTCCCTGCTTGCCCAACCCGAAATCACCATTGTATCCGGAAAAAGAGATACGGTTAACGTTGCCCGCCATTACCTCCGGGGTATGACCGACCCTGAATGTACGCTTACCGTTAACGGAAATCCGTTTCCGGTTTACAACACCGGAGCCTTTGCTGCTGAGGTTTTACTTAACGAGGGGGCTAACGATGTAACCCTTGTTGCCCGCAAAGGGAAAACGGAAACAACAAACACCTTCGGCATATTCTACAAACCACAGCAAAAGCCCGTACCTACAGCAAGCTTTAGCATAGAAGAAGCCCAGCTGATACCCAGTGGAACCGCAATGGTTTCGCCGGGCGATGTGTTGCAGGTTCGTGTAAAAGCCTTCCCGAACAGTATGCTTAGCTGGCTTAACGGCAAACCCTTAAATGAACTACCAATAAGTGAAACCAACGGCATGGCGGGTATCTACCAAGGTCAGTACGTTGTTAAAGAAAACGACGAGCTGCTTAGCAAGCCTATTAGCGTTAGCCTGATTGGCAAAGGACAATCTCCCCGTAAGCAGGTTTCAGAAAAAATAGCGGTACTCGACCCCAACAATCCTGTATTTGTGAAAACGCTTCCCAACGCCTTTCTTAACTATGGCTTAGGCGAAGACCGTTTGGGTGGCTCGAAAATAGGATATATCGACCAGGGTATAAACCTACAAGTTGTAGGAAAGGTAAAGGATATGTACAAAGTGCAGCTATCAAAAAATTATCAGGCTTGGATTCCTGTCAGCCAAGCTGATTCGGTTATGCTAACCGGGGTCTTCAGACCAAAGTCGCTAAGCTCCAGCTGGCGGGTTTATGGTGATGAGCATTACGATTATGTCAGCATCAACTTTTCCGAGAAGTTGGCATACCGCAGCTTCCAGGAAACAAACCCTACCCGCATAGTGGTTGATATATATGGGGCTACAACCAACACCGCGTGGATTACCCAAATGCTAAACACCAGTGAAGTTAAGAACGTAAACTACGAACAGCTTGAAGATGATATTTTACGCGTATTTATTGAGCTAAACCATAAACAGCACTGGGGACACAGCATATACTATGAAGGTAGCAACCTTGTAATTAGGGTTAAACACCAGCCAAAGCTATTGATAAAAGATCTTGTTATAGCCGTTGATGCAGGACACGGAGGAGAAACATCTTTTGGTGCAATAGGAACTACAGGCTTAAAGGAAAAAGATATCAACCTGAAGTTGGCTATGCTGTTGAAGGATGAATTGGAAAAGAGGGGTGCTAAAGTTATTCTTACCCGTAGCGATGATTCGGACATCAGCATGGCTCAACGGCTAAGCTTTTTGCGTGAGCAAGCACCCGACCTTCTCATTTCCATGCACAACAACGCCGGCGGAAACCCCATTACCACCAAAGGGTCAAGCACCTACTACCGTCATATCGGGTTTAGACCGTTAAGCTTAGCTATCCTGAACCAAGTGCTCGAACTAGGTGTTACCAACTACGGAAATGTAGGCAGCTTCAACTTTGCGCTCAACTCGCCAACCGAATATCCCAACGCATTGGTAGAAGTGCTTTTTATGAGTTGCCCTGAAGATGAGGCACGATTGTTAGACAAATCATTCCAGCAAAGCTTGGTAAAAAAGATAGCCGACGGGATTAATCATTTTCTTAAAAACGCAGAGTAACGTCAAGATAACAGTCTTGACAAATCATCCTATAAACTATATATCAAACAATTGCATTAACAAACATACTGTCTCCCCATTATGTTAACGAAGGCAAATCAACGCTAAATAGTCTTGGGGGTTTTATTAAGAAACTAAACAACCGTTATAATTACTAAATTTGTCCTCTAAAATCTGAATTTTAAAACTTACTCGTATGAAAATTTTTAGAACGTTAGGAATTTCAACATTGGGTCTTTGCATTATTGCAATGACCGCTTGCAGCACTGCAAGCAATACCACCAAAGGCACTGCAATAGGCGCAGGCGCAGGCGCCGCTCTTGGCGCAGGTATTGGCGCGATAGCCGGAAAATCGGGCAATAAGGGTACTGCTGCTGCTATTGGTGCAGGCGTTGGTGCTGTTGTTGGCGGTGTTGCCGGAGCACTTATCGGCAAAAAAATGGATAAGCAAGCTGAAGAGCTAAAGAAAATGGAAGGAGCACAAGTAGAAACCGTTAACAACGGTGAGGCTATTAAAGTTACCTTCGATTCCGGTATCCTTTTTGCAACCGGTAAAGCTGACTTGAACGCTGCTTCAAAGACTTCTCTTACTCAGTTTGCTACTTCATTGAAAAGCAATGCCGACACTGACGTAAAAATTGAAGGACACACGGACAATACAGGTAGCGATAATGTGAACCAACCGCTGTCGGAAAATCGGGCTAAGAGCGTTTACAACTATCTTGTTGGACAAGGCGTGGCTTCTGCACGTATGACAACCGTTGGTCTATCATCAAGCCAACCTGTGGCTGATAACGCTACTGCTGATGGTCGTACAAAGAACCGTCGCGTTGAAGTTTACATCACTGCTAACCAAAAAATGGTTGAAGAAGCTCAAGCCGGTACGCTTAAGTAGTATCCAACAGTTTGTAAAAATAAAAAGGCTGCCAAAAATGGCAGCCTTTTTATTTTTACAAACACCTCGTTTTACATCTTTTGCTACATTTGTTGAAAACATACAACCATGAAAAAGCTTAGCACCCTCCTACTCTGCCTCTTTTTAGTCGGCACAGCTTTTGCCCAAACTCCGGCAGACTCTGTCGCTATCGTATCCATTAAATGGAAAACCGAAAAGCTGAAGCGAGGTGTTTGGTGGAAGAGTGCACAAGTTGAACTATACAGCTCTCCCCAATCCATTAATATTATTGAGGTAAAGCCAACTGGAAAGAACCGGCTGGCCATAGCCTACTGTACTGATACGCTTATTCTTACCAGCACGCTTTGCAATCAGGCTAACGCTGTAGCCGGAGTAAACGCGTCATTCTTTGATACCAAAAAGGGAAACTCTGTTGACTACATGAAGGTTGATGGAGCGGTAATCCACCAAGGGCGTGACAACTTTGCCAACTCAAATGTGGCTATTGCTATTGACGGAAAAACCGTTAACATTATTAAACGAGAAGACAATCCGCTATGGGCAAAAGAGCTACAAGCTCCCAATGTTTTGGTGGCAGGCCCTATGCTGGTTAACAATGCCATTATTGAAACGCTGCCCGATAATAGCTTTAACACCACTCACCACCCCCGAACGGCTGTTTCTATAAATAAGAATGGGCGTATTTTACTTGTTACAGTTGACGGAAGAAGCGCAGAAAACGCAGAAGGAATGAGTACAAAAGAGCTAGCCTACCTACTCAAAATTTTAGGCGCCGAAACTGCTATGAACTTTGATGGTGGCGGTTCTACAGCCATGTACATAAACGGCAAGGAAGATAACGGCATAGTTAACTACCCCAGCGATAACAAAACCTTTGACCATAAAGGCGAACGCAAGGTGGCTAATGCAGTTTATGTAAAGTAGGTGAGAAAAGCTACCCGCTAGCTCAAACAGACAAAGACTCACGAATCAAAATAGAAAGCGCCACGAAGTGGCAGCTTATTTCAGCCCAACGACAAAGCGAAGCGGCGCCTTGGGTATTAAGGTTAGCGGCTGAACAGCGCGCAAAGCAATCTCGTATATTTATAAACCCAACGCGATGCGTTGGGCTGAATTAAGTTGGGCTTTCAGCCCCTAAGGATAAAACAATCTCAATTTTTAACAGATCACTCTCCTCCGCTCGCAGCCGAGTTTATAAGTTCAGCAAAGCCAATGACACGCTTTCCACGATAAATGTTGTTTTTAACCCTTATTCCCATTAATTGACATTGCACTAATGGTTTTTCACACAAAAAGTGTACCTTTGTACGTTTAACAAGTGGGTAAACGTTATGCTAATGACCAGAAAGAAAACACTCCTCCTTAGATTTTTACCGATATCGGTTTTGTTACTGTTGGTAGCAACTTCATGCAGCAAGTATGAGAAATTGCTGAAAAGTAGCGACAATGAGCTGAAGTACCAAAAAGCTTTTGAATACTACAACAAGAAAAAATACGGAAGAGCTGTTTCGCTATTCGAATCGCTTGTTATGGTTTACAGCAATACGCCCAGAAGCGATACCGTTTACTTTTATCGTGCTAAGAGCTACTACATGGATTCGGACCCTTTTACAGCGGAAGTTTACTTCGGTGAGTTTAAAAATATTTTTCCCCGCAGTCCTTTTGCAGAAGAAGCCAGCTACTTGCAAGGCGTGTGTTTGTATGATGCATCTTACAGGCCTGACCTAGACCCTGGTCCAAACCAAAAAGCGCTAACTGTTTTCAACGAGTACAACTACAGCTATCCAAATTCTCCACACAAAGAGGAAGTACAAGCCATGAGTGAGGAGCTGGTTAAACGCTTGATGACAAAATCATTCCAAGCGGGCAAGTTTTACTACAAAGTAGAAGATTACAGGTCGGCAATTACAACGCTAAAAAACTGTTTGAAAGATTATCCCGATACACCCTATCGCGAAGAGATACTTTACCTGATTCTTCGTTCAAACTACTTATATGCTCATCATAGTATAAGGGAAAGGCAGATGGAGCGTTATCAATCTACTATTGACGAGTACTACAACTTTATAAGCGAATTCCCGAAATCAAAGCATATCAAAGATGCTCAAAGCATGTACGCTAAAGCAACGGAAGCAACCAACCGCGATAAGCAACAGATTATAGACAAGGAGAAAAAAGAAGAAACAACAGAAAGCAAATAACAATATCACATATAAATACCATGGACTTAAAGAAGACAGCCATTCCAACTAACACCACAACTAGAGACATTACCCAGCTAAGTAAGGAAACAAACAACGTTTACGAAACAGCGATGATTATTGCTAAGCGCGCTAACCAAATAGCCGCAGAGCTAAAGCAGGAGCTTAGTCGTAAGTTGGAAGAATTTTCCAGCTATGCAGATAATCTGGAAGAAGTGTTTGAAAACAGGGAGCAAATTGAAATCTCAAAGCATTACGAGCGTATGCCAAAGCCCACGCTAATTGCTATTGAAGAATTTTTAAACAACAAGATATACTACCGTAAAGCCGATAGCAATCAGGCAGCCACCACTGCCACTAAGTAAGCAAACGTTATGCTGAAAGGGAAAAGGATTATAGTAGGAGTTACCGGAAGTATAGCAGCTTACAAGGCTGCTATACTTGTTAGGTTGCTGGTAAAAGAAGGCGCTGACGTAAAAATAATTATGACCCCGCTGGGAAAGGAGTTTATTACTCCACTTACCTTGGCAACCCTGTCTAAGCACCCCATCATGGTTGACTTTTACAACCCTGAAAACGGGGACTGGAACAGCCATGTGGATGCCGGAATTTGGGCTGACGCCTATCTTATTGCGCCCGCAACGGCCAACACTATGGCAAAAATGGCGCACGGCGCGGCCGACAATCTGCTGCTTACGAGCTATCTATCGGCTCGTTGTCCGGTATTCGTAGCCCCGGCTATGGACTTAGACATGTACCAACATCCTTCTACACAGCATAACCTTGAAATACTTCGCTCTTACGGCAACTACATTATTGAACCGGAAGAAGGAGAGCTAGCCAGCGGACTTAACGGAAAAGGCCGTATGGCTGAACCGGAGCATATCTTAGCCGCCCTACAAACCTACTTTGCTTCTTCAAATTCGCTTCAAGGAAAATCTTTCTTAGTTACCGCCGGACCAACGTTTGAGCTGATAGACCCCATACGGTTTATTGGGAACTTCTCATCGGGAAAAATGGGTTACGCCATAGCCGAAGAGCTGGCCTCACGCGGTGCCGAAGTAACTCTTGTTAGCGGGCCAACTGCATTAAAAGCCAATAACCCGCGAATTAAAACAATAAACGTTACCACAGCTGCCGAAATGTACGCTGCATCCGTTGAACATTTTTCTGAGGTAAACGGAGCCATTATGTCGGCTGCCGTGGCTGATTTTGCCCCGGAACAAACGTCTGACTCAAAAATAAAACGCAAAGGCGAGCAGCTCAAGCTGAGCCTTACTCCGACTAAAGATATTGCCGCCGAACTTGGTAAGATGAAAAAATCAAGTCAAGTATTGGTAGGCTTTGCGCTTGAAACCGATAACGAAATGGAGAATGCGAGAAGAAAAATGGAAACCAAGAAGTTAGATTTCATTGTACTCAACTCCATACGCGACAAGGGAGCCGGATTCGGTGTAGATACAAATAAGATAACCATTATTGACAACAATGGAAATGTTTTTCCCTTTGAGCTAAAACATAAAAACGATGTTGCCAAGGATATAGTAGATAAGCTTACAACATACCTGTAACCACAAAAAAGAAACCCTATGAGAATCTTTTTTACCATCTTGCTGTGTATGCTACTCGCTCAGAATGCTCAGTCACAGGAGTTGCTGGCCAGCGTTAGCGTTACTACACCGCGCATACAGGGTACAAACCGTACTATCTACACGGCTATGCAAAAATCGCTATACGATTTTCTGACAAACACCAGCTGGACAAACCGCGTGTATGCCCCCGAAGAACGTATAGAATGTAACTTTCTTATCAATATTACCGAAGAAGTAAACGCCGGAGAATTTAAAGCCACCTTGCAAATACAAGCAAAACGTCCGGTGTACGGTTCGTCATACAATACCATTCTGCTTAACTACATGGACAACGATATTCAGTTTCGTTACAACGAGTTTGATAAGCTGGAGTATGACCCCCATGTAAGGGTTTCCAACCTTATATCCATTATGGCTTTCTACGCATACCTCATCATAGGGATGGACGATGACAGCTTTGAGCTGAAAGGTGGTACGCCATGGTTTAAAATGGCTGAAAAGATTGTACTCGACTCCCAAAGCGAACCAACCTCCGGATGGAAACCTTATGATAATAACTCGCATAAGAACCGCTACTGGATTATTGAAAATCTGCTGAACAGCAAGTACGGAAACGTTCGTTCGGCACAGTACAAGTACAACAGGTTAGGGCTTGACAGAATGAGCGAGCGCATGAACGAAGGACGTGAACAGGTTTACCAAGCATTACTTGATGTCCAGCGCGTGTACCGTGAGAAACCCGACCCCTACTTACTCTTGCTTCGCCTATTTTTTGATACTAAGGCTGATGAAATTGTCAACATCTTCTCTCAAGCACCTGCAATGGATCGTACCAAAATATACCAGCTGCTTACAGAGGTTGACATGGCCAACGAATCAAAGTATAAAAAGTTAAAAGAGGAAAGTTCGGAATTTTAGCCTACCATGCTTCGCTCCATTTTCATAGAAAACTATGCCCTTATCGATAAGCTAGCTATCGAATTTGATAAGGGGCTGAGTATTATTACCGGAGAAACCGGTGCAGGTAAATCTATCCTGCTGGGTGCAATGTCGCTCATACTCGGACAACGCGCTGATGTCTCAAGCCTGAAGGACAAAGAAAAAAGCTGCGTTGTTGAAGGTACGTTCTTCATTGAAAATTACGGCTTACAGCCGCTTTTTGAAGAAAATGACGTGGATTATGAACCCAACTCCACCATTCGCCGTATTATAAGCCCTAACGGGAAGTCCCGTGCATTTATCAATGATGTTCCTGTTACGTTGAACGTATTGAAGGACGTAACCGATAAGCTTATCGACATTCACTCGCAACATCAAAATCTTCTTATTGCAAATAGCGGATTTCAGCTATGGGTTGTTGACCTGCTGGCCGGAAACGCTGATACGCTGAAAGAATATAGAGAGGCGTACCAACAGTATAAAAATGTTGTGTTGCGTCTAGCGGAGCTGAAACAACAACACGAGCAATCGAAGGCCGATTACGATTATCTTCTTTTTCAAGCCAACCAGCTAACTGAAGCCAAGCTGAAAGATGGGGAGCTGGAAGAGCTGGAGCTGGAGCTGAAACAGCTTACGCATGCCGAAGAAATAAAATCAGGCTACGTAAAGGCTTCCGCCCTACTTTCCGGTGATGAAATAGGAGCAACCAACATACTGCGTGAGGCCATGCAAGCTATTGCTAAGCTTACACAGCTATCGCCTGAAGCCGAATCGTTAGCTTCACGCTTGGAGTCAAGCCTTATTGAAGTTCGCGATATTGCTAACGATGTTGAACAGCTAAGCGAATCCATTAACTTCTTACCTGAACGACAGGAAGCCGTAGAGCAACGGCTAGACACCATATACAGCCTGCAACAAAAGCATCGCGTAAACAGCGTTACCGAGCTACTGTCTATTCATGAGTCGCTAAATGCAAAGCTGGAAACCATTGTTGGCTTTGATAGCCAGCTGGAAGCGTTGGAAAAAGAGCAAGGTAAAAAAGAAGCGGAGCTGAATAAGCTTGCTGCATTGTTGGCAAAAAAACGAATAGCCGTTTTACCCGATATGCAAAAACGGGTAATCGATATGCTTCGCTCGCTAGGTATGCCCAACGCCTCATTTATTGCCGAGCAAAGCGAGCTGGACAGCTTTACTACCAACGGAAAAACAACCGTATCTTTTCTATTTTCGGCAAATAAAGAGATTGCTCCACAAGAAATATCAAAAGTAGCATCGGGAGGAGAAATGTCTCGCCTTATGCTAAGTATCAAATCGTTGGTGGCGCAAACAGGCAAGCTACCCACCATCATATTTGATGAAGTTGATACCGGTATTTCCGGTGAGGTTGCCGACAAGATGGGATTGCTAATAAGTAAGCTGGCTGAAAAAAATCAGGTAATCAACATCACGCACCTGCCACAAATAGCGAGTAAGGGCAGCGCCCACTATTTGGTATATAAAGAAGATACAGCTAAGGCAACCGTTACCAATGTAAAACGGTTGAACAACGAAGAGCGTGTAATGGAGATTGCAAAAATGCTTAGCGGAAGCAGCATTACTGAAGCGGCTATAAACAACGCTCGTTCGTTGTTGGGACAAACCACCTAGCTAAAATATTATCCCAACCTATTTTTATGTGGTTACTAGCAATTCCCATCACCGTAGTAGTTCTATTTTGTATTTACAGCTATGTTATCTTACCTAAGCTGAAAGCAAAAGGAGAGCAAAAACACCAAGCGTTCATGGATGAGTTCTCTTCTCAAATTAAAGGAAGAGAAGCCGAAGTAAGACAAGAGTATGCACAAAACAACAGCTTCATTATACCCATCACAACACAAGTAAGAGGTGAAGCTATTGAGGGTATAATTTCTTGCATGGAAAAGCGAGAGCTGAAAGATTTTATTCGGCAGCAAGCTGTTGCCATCGTTGGAAGTGTACTAAAAAAAGCAACCGGATCCGGATTAAAAGAAGAAGATAACAACGAATACTACTACCTTGCGCTTACCCCTCAAAAGCTTCACTACATCCACTATTCGGAAGAAGGTAAGTGTCAAGAACATTTATCATTCAGCAGAGAACAAATGCAAGAGCTGGAAGTGGGTACTGTAACATCCGGCGAGGCCGTAAAAAATAGCGCACTAATTGGCGATAGTACAAGAATCAGCTTTATTTTCAACGAAACTCAGTACAAGTTCTTTTTCTATAATAAGCTGCATGCTCACCCGCAAGGGCATAGCGCAGGAAGCATTGATAAGGAAATGGCTGAAATAAATTACCTGTTTGCCAAACCTTTTAAAGAATACGCCGAAACTTTACGTAAGTAACCTCATACGCTCTATTAGGCCGTTTAAATTAACTTTTCACTATTGCATTCTTTGTCCTTGTTTCTTTATCTTTGTTCCATTAAAGATTAAGTCCTGCCCCTCAAAACCACCACCAAGGTTAAACAGGCAATGGATATTCAATGTAATATCCGATTTACTAATCATAAATACCGTATAAACAATGCGACTGATTATTCAACCGTCTTATGACAACGTATCGAGATGGGCGGCCTCCTACATTGCGTCATCTATCAACAAGTTTAAGCCAACGGCTGACAAGCCTTTTGTGCTTGGGCTTCCAACAGGTTCATCGCCGCTCGGAATGTATAAAGAGCTGATTAAGCTGCATAAGGAAGGAAAGGTATCGTTTGCTAATGTAGTAACGTTCAACATGGACGAGTATATCGGTATCCCCGAAAATCACCCGCAAAGCTACCATACATTCATGTGGGAGAATTTTTTCAGCCATGTTGACGTAAAGAAAGAAAACGTAAACATTCTGAACGGCAACGTTGCCAGTGCCGCTGAAGAATGTCGCAGATATGAAGATAAGATTAAATCATACGGAAAAATCAACCTGTTTATCGGAGGTATTGGTCCCGATGGACATATTGCGTTCAACGAGCCGGGCTCTTCGCTTTCATCTCGTACTCGCGTAAAAACGTTGACAACAGATACCGTAGTGGCCAACTCTCGCTTCTTCGATAACGATGTGAACAAAGTACCGAAAACCGCGCTAACGGTTGGCGTTGGTACCATTTTAGATGCCGAAGAAGTGCTGATTATTGTAAACGGTCATAACAAAGCACGCGCGCTTTACCACGCTGTTGAAGGCAGCATAAACCACATTTGGACTATCAGCGCATTGCAAATGCACCCCAAGGGCATTATTGTATGCGACGATGCTGCTACCGTTGAGCTAAAGGTAGGTACGGTAAACTACTTCAAGGATATTGAAAAAGATAACCTGTAAGAACACGATAAAATACATCGTCATTGCGAGTGATTCGCTCTTTGAATCGCGAAGCAATCTACGCAAATTGAACAGATTGCTTCGGCAAAAAGCGCCTCGCAATGACGGTATTTGTATTAATTTAGTGCTTTGAAATGCTCTCTTTTGAAGAAGCTGTTTTACATTTGGTGAAAAACCATACAATAGAGGAGATTCATACAACATCTCCTCTGGTAGGAGTTCCCCATAGCTTACTCTATCTTCCTGCAAAACGGCTGGCCTTTCATCTTATCCCCTTTCCCGCGCAAAGCGTTCCAACAGAGCAGCAGTTACAAGGCTTATCTTTAGAGGCTATAAAACAAAACATCCGCCTCATCCATTTGTTCGAGGATATTTGGAATACCAAGAATAACATTGTTAGCCATCGTATATGCGCGTTGCTTGGCGAGTTTACCCGCATACACGGACGAAAAACAAAAGTAGCGCGCATTTCAAAACCTGAGCTGGATTTATTCCTCAACCAAAACCACCTTAACGGGTCGCCACAGGTAAAGTATAAATACGGGCTGTTTGATGGCTCAAACATGCTGGCAGCCGCCTCTTTCAGCGCCGGACGACCAATAGAGCGCAACAGAACTACCTACCGCTCATACGAGCTGGTACGTTTTGCCAACCTTGCCGGATACACCGTAGCAGGAGGTCTGGGTAAGCTGCTGAGCCATTTTATTGCAGAAGTGCACCCTGATGATGTAATGAGCTATGCCGATTTGGATTGGTCGGCCGGAATAAGCTACCAGAAGCTGGGATTTCAACAAGACGGCATAACAGCACCCCAAGCATTTTGGATACATCCGAAAGAGCAAGTACGCTACTACCCGCATAAGCTGCCACAAAGTATAACCGATGAATCACTCAAGAGTGGCTTTCCTATTGAAGATATTCTCACTCAAAAAGGCTACCTGCGAATTTTCAACGCCGGAAACATGAGGTATTTATTGCTGCTTAAGTAAAAACATTGGAACAAAAGCCAATAGCTAGCATGCTTTACAAACGTGAGCCAATAAAACCTGTTGGGTCTCCTTTGGAAATTTTCCCGTAGGGAAATAATATCAATAGTAATATCCATGCCTTTTATATCAACCATAGCCCGTAGGGCTTTAATGGAGCGAAGAATGTAGATGTCCTACAGACAATTCTTACCAGGTATTTGCTACTTCTATTGATATGCAAGCCCTACGGGCTATGACTATCTAATTGCTTCGCTAGTCAGCATTACAAACGTCACCTAATCTTCTCGCCAAACTTGCATTTTGGGAATGCACTATTAAAGTAAAAGTAAGACCTCACATCAGCAGGTATACACCCCTTCACTATTCACCTTCACTCTATTTACCAAATACTTTAACTACCTTTGCAGTAAAGTAGCAACAGGTGAATACCGAACTGTTTATTGCCCGCCGCATGGCGGCACAATCATCGCAAAAGAAAAGTCTTTCACGGCTTATGGTCAACGTAGCAACGGTGAGCATTGTGCTGGGAATGGTGGTAATGCTGCTATCCGTAGCCATTGTTACCGGATTTAGAAGCGAAATTGAAAACAAGCTGGCAGGATTTGGCGGCCACCTTGAAATCACCAACTACGACTCCAACTCTTCTTACGAAAGCACCCCTATCAGCTGTCAGCAAGATTTTCTCCCGGCACTAAAGAAGCTACCCGGTATAAAACACGTACAGCCCTTTGCGCAAAAGGGTGGTATTATTGTAACGCCAACCGATAATCAAGGAGTGCTGCTCAAGGGAGTAAACAACGAGTTCGACTGGTCGTTCTTCAAATCGTGCTTAACCGAAGGCCGATTGCCTGTTTTTACCGATTCTGCCGCCTCAAACGAAGTACTTGCATCGCAACGACTTTGTCGCATGTTGAAGTTGAATATCGGCGACCGTATTGATGCTTACTTTGTACAAGAACCTCCGCGTATGCGACGGTTTACCATCGTCGGTATTTTCGACACCCAGCAAAAAGAAATTGATGAAGGGTTGATAATTTGCGACATGCGCCACATTCAACGCCTTAACGGATGGGCTCCCGACCAGATATCGGGCTTTGAAGTAAGCATTACCGACATGGATTTACTTGATACGCTAAGCGAAGAGGTTTCTAATTTGGTGGTATATGCACACAACACCAATACAACGGATAGCGACTACTCTTCCTCCTCACACCTGAAGGTTCTCAGCCTGACAGACCGTTTTACGGCGCTATTCAGCTGGTTAAAGGTGCTTGACACAAATGTTTGGGTTATCTTATCACTCACGCTGTTAGTGGCGGGATTCAATATGATTTCGGGTTTGCTTATTATGCTTCTCGAAAAGGCCAGCATGATAGGTGTGCTGAAAGCCTTAGGCATGCGTAACACGCAGCTGCAAAAGCTATTTATATACCGTTCGGCGTTTATTGTGCTGAAGGGAATGATTATCGGAAATATTATCGGTATTGGAATCTGCTTACTGCAAAAACATTTTGCCATTATTCCGCTCGACCCTGATAACTACTTTGTATCAAGCGTACCCATTAACCTTAAGCTGCTGCATATTTTACTACTCAACCTCGGCGCTTTTATTGCCATTCTGGCCGCGCTGGTTATTCCATCATTTATCATATCACGAATTACTCCGGAAAAATCTATTCGAATGGAATAGGTGAAAGGTTAGTAGTTAATGGTAAATAGTTAATGGTAAATAGTTAATGGTGAAAAGTGAATAGTTAATGGTGAATAACATAAACTCTGCCTAAAGTTGTACGTCATTGCGAGCGAAGCGAAGCAATCTCTGTAATAAAACAGATTGCTTCGCTTCGCTCGCAATGACGTGCTAATTTATGTCCAATGGTTAATCAGCTCCCTTTCTTTCCCTTTTCACCATTAACCATTAACTTTTCACCATTCACTATTCACTATTAACCATTAACCTACTTCACCGGAATATATATTTCCGTTTTCAGCTTATCGGGAGTGGTATGTGCGGGGTTATTTACATACTTCTCAAACATGGGTACATTACGAAGCTCGCAACCGCTTTCAGGTAGCCATTTGGCAAAGATGGTATCGTACACAAACCCTAATTTGTCATATGAGCCTTGGTAGAGAAATACGGCATATTTTCCTCCCGGTATTTCCTTCACCCCAATTTCACCTTGAGGTGTAACGGGCTTCCGTATCACAAGGCAAACATCGCTACGTAGCTTGTCAGATTCGGTAACCTTTGGGTCATCATGGTAGATGCCGATATGTTCTATGCCTGCCGAAAACAGCTTATGCTCTTTTACAAAGTTCCATAACCTGCCCCATGTTCCGGGAAAGTCAAGCTCGTTATAGGCACCTGTCAAGCGAATGTATATGGCCTGCTTAGCTTCCAGCTCAGTAATTTTAGGCGATTTCAAGTTCAGCTCTTCGCTTAGTAGTAAAGGTCTCATAATAGTGTAGGTTTTATTGTTTCTATATTCGGTTGGACTTATGTTGTAGTACTGCTTAAATACTTTAGTAAGAGAAGAAGGGGTATCATAGCCCACATTATCCGCTATCTCCTGCACTGACAGGTTGGAGTAACGCAACAACCGTGCAGCCGTTTCAACGCGAATGCGGGAAACGTAAGAGCCCAACGGTTCGCCCAGAAACGCACGCATAATGCGGTGAAAGTGGTACGGCGATAGACAAGATAGTTCGGCTAGTTTAGCCAACTCCAGCTCGCCATCAAGATGGTTATTTATATATTCTACCACAAGGTTAACGCGACGTAAGTATTCTTCCTTAGATGATTTGCGCTGCATGTTACAATTGATTATTGTTTACTGAATATTGATTATTGCGATTGATAATGCAAAAGTAGGGGAAGAAAACGATATGTGCTTTTCCAATCTTGCGGTTTACATTAGTTTCTATTTTTACCACATAGGCACGTAGAAAACATAGGTACACATAGATTTTCTGTAAGCCAATAGACCTCTTCGAAAAATACCTTTTGCAAATAATAATGGATTAGAAGTAACAGCAGCCCCGAATGAGGCTGAATATAAATAACCGTGGGTGTAAACCCACGGTAGAAAGCAGGTATCTTTGATTGCGCAGGGAGCACCGTATTTTTTCTAAAGAAATATGGTGCTCCCTGCGCAACATTAACTTTTGTTCCACTACCCCGCATTGCATACGGGGTTATTGTTGTTCAACCCCTTTGGGGGTTGCTTAAACGATAGAAAATTACACCTTAAACTATTTTCCGAAGAAGTCTATTGACTTACAGAAAATCTATGTGTACCCATGTTTTCTATGCGCCTATGTGGTAAGAAATAGCCCCCGCTAGGGGGTTGGGGGGTAATAGTAGCTGGTGAGCCATAAAAAAGAGCCGCAACCATAATTGCAGCTCCCTTCTGACTTCTTATTTCTGACTTCTGTCTTCTACTACTTAATCACCTTTAGCTCCTTACCCACTTTTGTAAATGCGGCAATAGCACGGTCAAGCTGTTCGGTGTTGTGTCCGGCTGATATTTGCACGCGGATACGCGCTTGGTCTTTCGGTACCACAGGGTAGTAGAATCCGGTAACGTAAATACCTTCTTCGAGCATACGAGCTGCAAAGTCTTGTGACAGCTTAGCATCGTACAGCATTACCGCACAAATAGCCGATTGCGTGGGCTTGATATCAAATCCGGCAGCCAACATTTTGGTACGGAAATGCTCAACGTTAGCCGCCAGCTTATCATGCAGCTCGTCACTTTCCTTTAGCATCTTAAACATTTCTATGCTGGCTCCAACCACTGCGGGAGGTATGGAGTTAGAGAACAGGTAAGGACGTGAACGTTGACGCAGCAGCTGAATAATCTCTTTACGTCCGGTAGTAAACCCACCTATACCGCCACCAAAAGCCTTTCCAAGCGTTCCGGTATAAATATCAACTCGCTCGTAAGTATTGAATAGCTCGCTAACGCCATGTCCGGTTTTACCAACTACTCCGGCAGAGTGGCACTCGTCCACCATTACCAGCGCATTGTACTTTTCGGCCAAGGCGCAAATCTTATCCATAGGGGCAACGTTGCCGTCCATAGAGAACACTCCGTCAGTTACCACTATACGGAAACGTTGAGCTTGCGACTCTTGCAGGCATTTTTCCAGCTCCTCCATGTTTGCGTTGGAGTAACGGTAACGTTTTGCTTTGCTCAAACGCACACCGTCGATAATGGACGCGTGGTTAAGCGCATCGGATATAATAGCATCTTCTTCGCCAAACAAGGGTTCGAAGACTCCACCGTTAGCATCAAAACAAGCGGCGTAAAGAATTGCGTCTTCAGTTTTAAAGTAGTCGCAAATTTCCTTTTCCAGCTCTTCGTGAATATCCTGCTTACCGCAAATAAAACGAACGGATGACATGCCGAATCCACGCTCGTCCATTGCACGCTTAGCGGCTTCAATTAACCTAGGGTTATCTGATAATCCGAGATAGTTATTTGCGCAAAAGTTAAGCACCTTCTTACCCCCTGCAACCGTAATTTCGGCACGTTGGTGAGATGTAATGGTACGTTCACGCTTGTAAAGTCCTGCCTGTTCAATGGCTGCCAACTCAGCAGTCAAAAAATCTTTCATCTTTCCGTACATAGCATATATTTTAAAATTAGACGTTTAACTCCTATTCCCAATGGAAAAATATTTGCACCACATAGGTACATAGAACACAAAGAACCCACTCCCCGGCATTGCATTAACAAGAAAACTATGTGTAACTATCCTCCCTATGTGTCTATATGTTGAAAATTTTTTCCTTTAGGGGGTTGGGAGGTAATCAATCTTTTAAGCGATGTTCAATATCTCACGCCAAAGGTAACGGTTTTCGGTCAAAAAAGGTGGCGGTCAACCATATTTTTAGCCCATGTTGCTTTAGAATAGCAAGAATAAAGTAGCCAACAAGCTATTTTTTCTTACTTTTGTGCATCAAAACCTTTCGAAACGCTAAGCATTCACCTATTATGAAGAATATTCTTGTTATTGGTGCTACCGGCCAAATTGGCTCGGAGTTGACCATGAAGTTACGTAGTATTTACGGAAACAGCCATGTTGTGGCCGGATACATTACAGGGGCCGAACCTAAAGGTGAGCTGAAGGAGTCGGGCCCTGCCGAGCTTGCTGATATTACCAATACCCAGCAGCTGTTTGATATTGTAAGGAAACATAACATTGACGGCATCTACAACCTAGCCGCACTGCTATCGGCAGTAGCCGAGGCTAAACCCCAGCTGGCATGGCAAATTGGTATGGGTGGGCTATTCAACGTACTTGAAATTGCACGCGAGTTTAAGTGTGCTGCTTTTACCCCCAGCTCCATTGCTGCGTTTGGTCCTTCAACCCCTGCCAACAATACGCCTCAGGATACCATTCAACGCCCGCAAACCATGTACGGAGTTACGAAGGTTGCCGGAGAGTTGCTGTGCGATTACTACTTTAAGCGTTACGGTGTCGATACACGTTCGGTACGCTACCCGGGTCTTATATCAAACGGTACCTTGCCCGGTGGCGGAACTACTGATTACGCTGTAGAAATTTACTATGCTGCGGTTAAAACGGGAACATTTGCTTGTCCGCTAAAGGCCGGAACATTTATGGATATGATGTACATGCCCGATGCTCTTGATGCAGCTATAAACTTAATGGAAGCAGACCCTTCAAAGCTGGAGCACCGCAACGCGTTTAACGTTACGGCAATGAGCTTTGACCCTGAAGTACTGGCTGCCGAAATCCGCAAGCATATTCCGAATTTTACCATGACTTATCAGCTAGATACGGTACGCCAAGCCATTGCCGACAGCTGGCCTAACAGCCTTGATGATAGCTGCGCTCGTAAGGAGTGGGGCTGGAACCCTAAATGGAGTCTAGAAGCCATGACTGCCGATATGCTTAAAGTAATTGGAGAGAAACATAAGAAGGGGTTAATATAAGCCTTTTCCCTAACCCTTTTCAAAAAGAGAGGGAAACAAATTTAGAATGAAAGCCGCAATACTTATTTGCGGCTTCTTTTTTAAAAACAAGCACAACTAAATATCATAGCTACCATGAACTACAGAAAAGAAACAATTCTCAACCTAGCAGGAGCCGAAGGAGAGATAAAAGCAGTTATTACTCCGCTTAGCTTCAACATTTACCAGAACGGCAAAAAGGTAAAAAAGAAAGGCTCTTTTAAGCCGCTTTACCCCATACAAACAACATCGGGAACCGTTGAACCAATCCGTCTCATCAACGGAACAGGAAGAGTCCGTACAGCTATATTCAGAGACCAGCAAATTCCGTTGGAAGAGAAGTTGAGCACGCTGGATTATATTATTGGTATGGGTATATTTTGCCTTGTTTTTATTTTTGGATGCGCATTTATTGGTTACACTACCGGTGTTATTGGCGGAGCATTGATAGGGGCAATGGTGGCAATAGGCATAATGCTGAACTTCGGCTTTTTGCGAAATGAGCAAAACGTCATGTCGAAGGTAATTATTGCAACAGGCGTTTCCGTAGGTTGCTATATTATCTACTTTGTACTTGGCCTAATGGCAACTGTACTGCTTCGTTCGGTGGTGTATGGGCTAATTTAGCCATATAAGGGTTAACTCTAGCTGCTAACATAAAGTAGCCATTGGCTTCGCCAATGGCTACTTTGATTCAATAATACAAAATACATTGCCAGCAACTTAAATGCTTTGTTTAAAATGATTATATTTGCTTAAAAATAAGATAGAACGATTGGTTTTATCTCACATGTATAACCTACATAAACCAAAACCTATGAACAGTAAATTTTTCACCTTCATCAAGCCTTATCTTGCTTACATTGATAACGGCGATTTTTTCCGTAAGCCATTCCATTGGCTGTACACCTTGTTGGCAATACTTAATATTGCCCTACCCCTTTATTTTTTGTATAAGCTCATTGAAATATTTACCCGCTACTCTCCAACAGGAGAATTCGTCATCCTGTCAATTCTAGCATGGCTGGGTATTGCAGTAGCCGGTTGGCTTGGCTTCCAGCTATGGTGGGACAGAAAAGACAAGATACTGGAAGTAAGTAAAGGTAATGATGATTTCTTAGCCATCCCCAGCTACTCTCACTTTATTCAAACAGCGGGTGAGTGGATTGGCTTATGGGTTGCCATTATCGGTTTTTGGACTTCTCTGATAATGCTGTTCAGTGATTCTGTTCGTGAACTGTTCGAATTCTTCCAACTAGGCAGTAGCAGCCCAATCAAAGGTTTGATAGTATCACCCATTTACGGATTTCTAATTGTTGTAGGAACCCGCGTACTAGCTGAAATATTCCGGGCATTGGCATCTATTGCCAATAATACCAAGAAAGGATAATCTTATCCATATAATGTAAAAGACCAGCCCATAGAAGGCTGGTCTTTTTTTGTTTAAACTACAAGAGATTCTTATTCTATTCCAAACTCCTTTGCTTCTTTCAAATTTCGACGTATTTGCTTAATCCTACTACCATAAATATGCTTATACAGTAACAGCGCGCCAACCAAAAGGCCTAAAAAGAAAACGCCAAAGAAAACATATACGTAAATGGGTTCTTCTGTCCCTAACATATAGTAAAGCGTAGCGGGTATAAACATAGAAAAAAACAGTAAGCCAATAACCATTTCATAAGCAATAAATCTACGATAGCTTGCTATGGCCTTTGATAAAGATACCATACTCATATTTACAACATCTATTTTCTTCAAAAAACCAACTTTATAACACTGCCACGGTAAGCTTAATAAAGCAAAAACCATATACGCTACGTAAATATATAGCATACTCGTAGAATTTTCGTTTTTACTAAGTAAAACGATTTGTAATACAAATACTACGCTAAACATAAACAAGCAGCCTATTAGCAACCTTATACCTATTCTTTCCCAATTCAAAAGCCGCTGTAACGCACCGTTGTTTGAGCTTTGCAACATGCTTTTTATTTGCTCATTATTCATGGTGGTGGCAGGCTCTACCTTTTGCCATGCATTTTTCAACGTATCCAATTCCATATTTTTTTGAGGTTAACTATTCGACATTTGCCTAAGCTTATCTTTTATGCGGCTCAGCTTGGTAGCCACATTACTAACGGTGAGCCCCGTTATATCTGCTATTTCCTGATACGATTTTTCATCCAAGTATAGCAACACTAATGCACGCTCCAGCTTACCTAAGCGATTTATCAAGACATACAATTCTTCAATATCCTCTCCATTGCCTTGTTCGGCAGGAATATCCAATGATACCTCCACATGAACCGGTTTTTTCTTTTCTCGACGAAAAAAAGATATGCATGTATTCAACGCAATACGATATACCCATGTAGAGAGCTTGCTGTTGCCGTGGAAAGCCGCGTAGCTTTTCCACAGGTTAATCACAACTTCCTGATACAAATCGTTAAGAGATACATTCTTTTCAACGTAAAACGAGGCTACCTTATAAATGATGCGTTCATGCTGCTGCACCATCTCAATAAACTCTTTCTCCAAATTTTGGTTATCCATGTTTTTGGGGTTATACTCCATTAGTCGCAAGAAAGGATAAAAAATCACAGCTAAATGAAAAATATTTCAGCACAGCACTAAATACATTCATTATCAGTATAAAACCGCACCAAATAAAAAAGCCGTCCCTTTCGGGACGGCTTAGTATTTTACATCAATACTATTTATTGAATAGCGTTGGGAAATTTTGCGAACTCAATATCGTTTTGAGCCTTAGCCTTCAACGAAGGATCTTTTGCAAACGCATCCTTTAAGTAAGTTGATACGTTGCTAGAGTTACCCTTACGAGCAGCGACAACAGCCCTTAGGTATGAAGATGCAGCATCGCTTTGGTTGCTTAGAATCTTATCGGCAGCGTCAAGCTTGTTGGTAAGAACTAAAGCAAGTGCTTCGTTGTACGTGTTAGTTCCGGCTAAAGCGGCAGCAGCAGCATCGTAGTTACCCTTTTCAATAGCAACGATTCCTGCGTTTTGCTTAGCTTGAGGAAGTGATGAAACTTCGCTGAATAGCTTGCTAGCATCGTCATACTTACCATCACCAACAGCAATAAGAGCGGCAACGTTCTTAGCTTGAGCAGTGCTCTTATCTTTTATAGAGTTGTATGCTTGCTTAGCGCCGGCAAGGTTTCCTTGTGCAAGGTTAGTAGCAGCAAGGTTGGTGTAAGCTCTGTCGTCAGCATACTTATCGGCAGCTTGCTTGTATAGCTTAGCCTTGGTAGCGTTATCGTTATACAAAGTAGCAGCGTATAGTAGCGATTCGACGTCAAGTGAACCGGTGTTGTTTGAGCTAACCATACCCTTCAACTCCTCATCAGAGTGGTTGTTTACTCTAACCTTAGCAACCATAACGGCACGTCTTAGTTCAGGTAGAATTTTATCTTCCAAAACCTTGAATGCTTTAGACATGTTACGAATTTCTTGCTCACGAGTATTAGGATCGCTGTACATAGAAAGAACGCGAAGAATCAAATCTTTATCTTGCATATCAGAAGCAGCAACTAGTTCACGGAAGCCATCCCAGTCTTCAGCCGTGTTCTTAGCAGTAACTGTACCCAGGTAGTTATTCTTATCTTTTTTATCCTTCTTCAAAAGTTCGTTCATTGCATCTTGAGAAGTCTTACCTCTTTCAAGAGAAAGCTTTTCGTTTACGTTGTAACGTCCTTCAGGTGAAGCGTATGATGAAACATCAAGTCCTTCATACTTCATTTTGGGATTAGTCTCAGCATCAGCAATAAATTGCTTCAACGCTTGTACATCAGCCTTTGAAAGTTCTGTCTTTCTAACATCCGAGCGGTTTACAACATACTTAATCTCGCTTTCTTGCGTTTTAGTAAGGTAAGGTTGGTAGTTATTTCCCGTATATGCAGGAACACCTGTTGCGCTAAGCAGCTTGTAAGTAGCAATAGCACCATCCGCTAGGTGATAAGGCTTATCAAAAGGAATTTCTTTTTCTTTGTGAATAAGCGTAGCACGAAGCTCTAAACGGCTTTTTTCCATACCCGGCTTATAGTCAAACTTCACGTTTTGAGATACAGCACCACCCATTGCAGTAACCACTTCGTAGTTATTGGTTACCTTTTCGCCTTGAAGCATTTTAACCGGACCGGCAACTTCGCCACCTTGGTAAACTAGTACAGGCTGCAACTTAAGAATTGCTTTCTTGTGAAAATAACCGGCAGGGAAAGTAGCAGTCCACCTTGCTTCGATTGCATTGTTCTTGATTTCTAAAACTTGAGGAACACATTGAGTAGCAACCTGACTTGCATTTGTTTTCATCTTTTCCGGCGAACTACACGACGTGAAGACAAAAAGCGCAGCCACCACAGCAACTAGTGATAATAAGGTCTTTTTCATAATTTATAATATTTAAATTAGTTTGTTTTATTGGCAATAATGAAGGAACAAATATATATTTTTTTATTGTAGCACGTACATTTCAAGCATTTTTTATTTTTGTACAGCTTCACTTTGAAGATCAATATCCATTGACTTATAACAAGCAACAAAAGCCAAAGTTCAAATACGATGCCAAAAAAATTTAATTTGCTTCTAACTTTTCAATACCCATATTAAAAAAGATAAACGAATATAGATCGGCTACCTCTTCAATAGCAATAGTTGTAGGTGTTCCAGCACCATGCCCTGCACGTGTTTGAATACGAATAAGCATAGGATTTGTTTTTCCTCGTTGTGCTTCTTGTAACGTTGCTATATACTTAAATGAGTGAGCAGGAACTACACGGTCATCATGGTCCGCAGTCATCACCATTGTGGCAGGATAGCTCACATCACTACGAATGTTATGCAGCGGTGAATATTTATACAAATAGTGGAATTCTTCCTCATTATCGCTCGAACCGTAGTCGCCTGTCCAAGCCCAACCGATGGTAAACTTATGGAAGCGCAGCATATCCATAACACCTACCTGAGGGATAGCAACAGCAAACAAATCAGGGCGTTGATTCGCTACTGCTCCAATTAGCAATCCGCCATTAGAACCACCCTGTATAGCCAGCTTAGCCGGAGATGTGTACTTTTCTTTTATTAGGTATTCTGCTGCTGCAATAAAGTCATCAAATACGTTTTGCTTTTGCAGCTTGGTGCCGGCCTTATGCCACTCTTCCCCGTACTCTCCACCACCACGAATATTAGCCAATACAAACACTCCTCCATTTTCGAGCCAAGCCAAACGGCTTGCGCTGAATCCGGGTTTCATGCTGGCGTTAAATCCGCCATATCCGTATAAAAGGGTGGGGTTACTACCATCCAACTTCATACCGGCTTTATGTACAATAAACATAGGTACCTTAGTACCGTCCTTGCTTTGATAGAAAACTTGTTTGGTTTCATAACCATCAAGCTTAGCATCAATTTGGGGCTTGAAGTACTCTGTATAGCTGTTCTTGTCCGTATCGTAACGGTAAATAATGGTTGGGAAAGTAAACGATGTGAAGCTGAAGTATGCTTCGGTTTCTTTCGGATCACCGGACAGACCGCTACATGTACCTAAGCTGGGCAATTGCAACTCTCCCAAGGATTCTCCGCTCAATGCAAAAATTTTGACTTGGCTACGGGCGTCCTTCAGGTATGAAACGAACAGCTTACCACCCACATAGCTGATACCGTCAATTACACTTTCTGCTTCAGGTACAAGGTTAGCAATACTCTCAACCTTAGGATTAGCCGCATCAACCGTTACAATGCGATACTTCGGCGCTTGAAAATTTGTAATGATATATAGCTTACCGTCCACATGGTCTATAATATTCCATTCGCTATTAAAGTCGTTATTAAACTTCACAAATGGGGTATTCTTGGTCAAATCTTTTATGTAAACTACATTTCCATGTGTTGACTCACTTTGCGAAACAATCAGGTATTTTTCATCTTCAGTAACGCCTGCGCCACAGTTACGTAAAGGGTTTTCCTTATCCACAAATATCAGCTGGTCGTTCTCTTGCTTATCTCCCAGCTTATGGTAGTAAACTTTATGGAACTCGTTCTTTGTGGTAAGCTCGTTCCCTGTCTTCGGAGCATCGTAACGACTATAAAAGAACCCATCTTTATACCATGATATACCGGAGAACTTTAACCAGCTAAGCTCATCGGCCAGCTTTTCTCCTTTTGCCACATCCATTACGTAGGCTTTTCTCCAATCAGAACCACCATCGGCAACCATGTAAGCTAGGTACTTCCCATCTTCACTGAGGCTCGTTCCGCCCAACGCTACGGTACCATCTGCTGATAAAGTATTAGGGTCAATCAGTATCCGCTCTGTTCCGTTTTCGCCTTCTTTCACATAAAGTACGCTTTGGTTTTGCAGCCCGTCATTTTTATAGTACAGGTAGCTATTACCCTTTTTTTCGGGAAGACTTTGTTTAGGATAGTTCCAAAGTTTGGTGATACGGTCTTTCAGCTGTGCACGGAAAGGTATTGCCGCTAAATACTGGTTTGTCAGCTTATTTTCCGCCTCAACCCAAGCCTTAGTTTCAGCAGAATTATCATCTTCCAACCAACGGTAAGGGTCGGGGACCTGAGTTCCAAAATACACATCAACCGAATCAACTTTTTTTGTTTCAGGATAATCCAGCGCCACCTTTGCTCTTTGCTGGCCACACGATGATAGCATAGCTGCCATTATTAAAAATAGACCTGTTTTTTTCATAACCAAGAATATTGTAGTGATAAAATAAAAGAAGGGCATTAATGTACAAACATATTAAAAATAACCTTTCCATGCAAGGCTCATTAAGAAGAATAGAAGATTTAACATCTTTGAAACCAGCAATATGCCTTAAAGTAACTCGTAAATAGTTCAAATTAGTGGTTATTCATTAAACCTCTTCGGAAAATGATATGCCAACTGCAACAGGCAAAACAAAAGGATTTTGGGCTAAAGTCCAGCAGGTTGAGCAGTCATGGCTGGCTGGTTGAGCCCCCTTAACCCGTTGACTAAAGTCAACGGCAATGAACCTTTTCATTGCCGTCAACTTTAGCTGACGGATATAGAAGGCGCGGGTCATTGGGCTTTAGCCCAAATGCTCGTTGCAAACATTTTCCGAAGAGGTCTATTACTTCTAACTGCACGATAAGCGAAAGGGAGCCGCATTATTCGGCTCCCTTTGCTTGTTTTTACATCCTGCATAACCTTTAGTCAACCTTCGGGTTGAGGAAAGAGTTATTAGGTTTTAGCGTATGTGTTCCATCCTCGTTTTCCTCAATTGTATTCTCAGAAATCCCGTCGGTGCTGGAATGTTGTTTCTTTTCAATGACGATATTTTTACGCTGAAAAGCCGGTACTTCCTCTATGTACTTCACGTCATCGCTTTTCAAGCCTGTAAGGCCTCTCCGTATGGGTTTTCCTTTATATTCCGTTGAGGTAGTCGAAGTAGCCGCTGTTGGTGTGGGGATAACCGGTTTTGCAGAACCGCCTAATTCCGATTTTTCCGACACTAGTAGCTCATCCTCGTCAAAGCCCAGCTCGCGTTGTTGAACAACCGTTTTCTCCTTTGGCTCGTCTTCAAGATGTACCAGCTCAACGCCATCCCTTACCTTACCGGAACGAGCTGTACTATTGTCCTCAAGAATTTCTACTCCAAGTTCAGGGATATCTTTCATGTTAAAGCCCGTAGCAACAATGGTTACGCTAACGCTATCGCCCAATGCAGGATTATATACCACGCCACGCTTCATATTTTCAACCATTCCGGCTTCACGCTGAATGTAGTTCATAATATTGCCCAGCTCGGTCATCGTTATCTCGCTATCTCCCTCGCTTGAGCTGATATTTACCAAAATGCTTCGTGCTCCGGATATGGAGTTATTGTTAAGCAAAGGTGAGTTCAGCGCGTTTTCTACCGCCTGTAACGCGCGGTTATCTCCCTGTCCTACACCCGTACCCATAAGCGCTACACCACTATCCTTCATCACCTTCTTTACATCTTCAAAATCAACGTTGATGTAGCCCGGGTTGGTTATAATTTCAGCTATACCTTTAACGGCGATAGCCAGAATATCATCGGCTTTTTTAAACGCTGCGCGAACAGGAAGGTCGCCGTACATTTCATACAGCTTATCATTATTAATTATCAACAGCGAATCTACGTGCTTTTGCATTTCCTTAATACCCTCAACAGCACGACGGGTAAAGGCTAATCCCTCGTCCTTAAAAGGAAAAGTTACAATGCCTACCGTAAGTATTCCGCGCTCTTTAGCCACCCGTGCAATAACGGGAGCTGCTCCGGTACCCGTTCCACCACCCATTCCGGCTGTGATAAATGCCATCTCAACACCGTTAAGCATTTCCGAAATGGCATCAATGCTTTCTTCGGCAGCCTGCTTACCGCGTTCGGGGTCACATCCGGCACCGCGTCCTTTGGTAAGCGTTGCTCCCAAGTTTACACGATTGGTGATAGGGCTTCGCTGTAACACCTGCGCATCGGTATTACACAGAACAAAGTCAACATCTTTAATACCCAAGTTGGCCATGTGGCTAACGGCATTGTTTCCGCCTCCGCCAACGCCAATCACTTTTATGATGGAACCTCGCTCGTCCCAATCAAGAGGGATATATTCGTTCATTTCTTCTATAATATTATTTACACCTTATTATCGGTTGGCTCATTAAAAATTCCGGAAAAGAAATCCAGCAATGAGCGTTTTCCTTTATCTCCTTCTGCAGATGTAGGTTCCGGGTCGCCTGTCTTTACTTCGCTTGTTTCCGGTTTTCCGACTTTCTTTCCATTTTCACCCTTCTTTCCGCTTTCGTCTTTCTTTTCAATAAAATCATCTATGGCAACTACAAATTCTACCTCCTGCTTGTTCTCACCCTCATTAGCTACCTCTTTGCTAACTTTTTTTTGCTTATTGTACTCAAAGCCTTTCATGATAAGGCCTATAGCCGTTGAGAATGTAGGACGCAGCAAATCGCCTCCCGACTCAGTAGTGAGGTAGTTGGGTTTACCCATCCGCACGTCCAAGCCTGTCTTATACTTCACAAACTGCGACAGGTGCTGTATAGAAGAGCCTCCTCCGGTAAACACAATACCTGCATGTATTTTATCTGCGTAACCGGAACGTTCAACCTCATACATCACCGCAGTAATAATCTCATCCATACGCGCTTCGATAATCTGAGCAAGTGTACGGAAAGATATCTCACGTGGTTCGCGCCCGCTGATACCCGGAATAGCAATGATCTTATTTTCCGGTGCCAGCTCTCCAAAGCAAGAGCCGTACTGTACTTTCATTTGCTCGGCCTGACGAAGCAGTACACCACAACCTTCCTTAATGTCGTTGGTAAGCACATTTCCGCCAAACGGAATAACCGCTGTATGCCTTACCACGTTATCATGGTAAACCGCAATATCGGTAGTGCCTCCTCCTATATCAACCAACACCACTCCTGCCTCGCGCTCATCATCAGTCAGCACAGCAGCTGCCGACGCAATAGGCTCCAGAATAAGCTTATTAAGCTGAAGTCCTACGTTATTTATACAACGTTGCGTATGCTCTGCAGATACCGTTTTGCCGATAACAATGTGGTAGTTTGCCTCCAAGCGTTTACCCAACATTCCCACCGGATCAATAATGCCCGATTTTTCGTCAACAATATAGGTTTGGGGAATAACGTGAAGAATCTCTTCACCCGGATCCATACGGATGTTGTAAATACTTTTTTCCAGCTCAAGCACCTCGTCTTCGGTAATTTCAATGTCATAGTTTTTACGAATAATATCACCGCGCGTTTCGATACACTTAATGTGCTGACCCGCGATTCCTACATAAACTTCTGTAAAGTTCACACCCGAATTACGGCGTACTTCTTCAATGGTAGGCCTAATTGTATTTACCACATGGAGAATATTTTCTACCTCTCCGCGGCTAACGCCGGATGAAGGAACCTCCAAGTAAGCTAGAATATTAAAGCGTCCCGACTCCGTACGCTCTCCAACGAGGGTAACCACTTTTGTTGTTCCCAAGTCAATCGCGGCAATGTATTCATTCATGGTGTTCATTGTTTTGAATATATTTATATTGTTATAGTTTCTATTTACATACTACCTGGTTTCCGTAGCTCAGGTTAATTATCTTATAGGTATTCCATCCTACAGTCGGCATCGCTTTTCGGTAAAACACCTGTAGCTTGTGCAGCTTATACTCGTAACCGTCAAGGCTGCCCAGTATTACTACCTGAGAACCTACACGTGGTATTAGCTCCACCTTACCGTCACTCGTTACGTTTATTTGTACAATCATCGCGTTCCAGTAAGGTTCTTTCTTCAGGAACAAAGCAAAATCCAGCAAGCCTACCAGCTGCTTGGATGCCGGATCTAGAGGAAGAGGTCCCTTATACCCCATTGTAAAGGGCAGCTGGGGTGCTCCGGTTACAACAGGTACATATTCGGCATAGGAAGATGAAGGCGGAAATACATAACCATCCTTATCCAAATAAAATCCTGTAGCCCCAATACATACGCGAAGGACAGGCTCTCGCTGTGCAATACTTACATTCAATGTCCCGTTAATATCGGTATATACCTCAACGAATTTAATGTAGCTTTTGGAGCGTAACAGCTCCTCCAGCTTATAGCAGTTAATGCTCGATATGGGAGCCCCCAGTAGCTGTTGACCACTACTCACCAGAATACTCTTTACATCTTCTTCTGTTACAAAGCCTCGCTCGTCGGCATCGGCAATACTAATGTTGAAACGCTTGCAGCGCTGCGTTTCCTCTTTAGTGGAAACAAAGCTGCTGGCTACAATAAAGTAGGCCACCGCCGCAATAAGGGCGAAAAAGGCTAACAATATTTTTACGTTTCTATTCATTTTTCAATAGTATTACTGCTTGCTAACAGCTATACTCAACTCTGAGTTGTAACCCCTAAATCCCCTAAAGGGGACTTTGGATCTATGCTAATTTGCACTTACTTTCAATATTTGCATCCACCTTAGCCCCCTTTAGGGGGTTGGGGGTAGCAAAATACGTCCTAAACCCGCTTCTTTAAAAGTTCCGTTATAGACTCCACAAAGCGGTCTATATCTCCGGCACCCAATGTTACCAGCACTTGTATATCATTCATATCACCAATACGGTCAAGCAATTCCGCTTTGCTGCATAGCTGCTTTTTATCCTGAGAAAGCGTAACGCTATCAAATATCAGCTTAGCCGTTACCCCCTCAATAGGCAGCTCACGTGCAGGATATATATCCAACAATATCAGCTCATCTGCAAGGCTAAGAGTTTGTCCGAACGCTTGGTAGAAGTCACGTGTACGTGTGTACAAGTGAGGCTGAAATATGGCTGTTATCTTACGCTCCGGAAACATTTGCCGAATAGATGTTAAGGCAGCCTTCAGCTCTTCCGGATGATGGGCATAATCATCAATGTATGTCAATGTTGGCGTATGAAGCTGTACATCAAAACGACGCTTTACGCCCGAAAATGATTTTAGCGCCTCCTTTATCTTTTCTCCATCTAGGCCTACAGATAATGCTAACGCCACAGCGGCCACCGCATTCTCAATATTCACCCAACCGGGAATACCAAGTGTGCATCCACTAATAGTACCATTGGGTGTATGAATATCGAAGCTAGAGTATCCGCCACCCCGCGGAGCAATATTAGCCGCATAAAAATCGCAAGGTTCGTTGTACGAGTAACGATATATCTTTTGTCCAGCCGCTGGAAGAGGAACATCTACTCCCCTTTTCACCACCAGTACTCCGTCAGGTTTTACTTGTGCGGCAAACTCTCCAAATGCTTTACGAACTTCTTCTTTTGTTCCGTATATATCCAAGTGGTCGGCATCGGCCGAAGTAATGACAGCCGCCTGCGGAAAGAGCTGTAAGAACGAACGGTCAAACTCATCAGCTTCAGCCACCAACGCGTCACTCTTGCTCAGCAGCAAGTTGGTGTTGTAGTTCTTTGAAATACCACCCAAAAAAGCCGTACATCCCCTTCCTGAAGAGGTAAGTATATGAGCAAGAAGTGTAGTGGTAGTAGTTTTTCCATGCGTTCCGGCAATCGCCAACGTATGCTTCTGTCCGGCAATTACACCCAGCATAGCCGAGCGCTTTACAACCTTATACCCATTATTGCGGAAGTATTGCAACTCCGACAGGCCGGCAGGTACAGCAGGTGTATAAATAACCAATACACGGTCTGCTCCCGCTTTACATTCGGCAGGTATCAGCTCCACATTATCCGTATAGTGTATGTCCATTCCCTCGCTCTCCAGCTGATGGGTTAGCGACGAAGGGGTAAGGTCATAGCCTGCTACCCTATAGCCTTCATGCTTATAGTAACGGGCTAAGGCGCTCATGCCTATACCTCCAATACCTATTAGATAAACTGCGTTCATTGTCTCTCTCGTATCACGATACACGACTCACGATATACGAAGTCGCGCTTTCCTTTTCACTATTCACCGCTTTGCAACCCCTAAATCCCCTAAAGGGGACTTTAACTGTGCCAATTTGTACTTATTTTCAATGTTTGCAAGAACATTAGCCCCCTTTAGGGGGTTGGGGTATAAAAATAAGCGAACACCCAACTATTAGCTATTGATGCCCTATGGGCTATCTCTCGTTTCACCTTTAACTATTCACCACTAACCATTCACTACTCACCAATCATTGCTTTCCCGCCAGCTTCAACACCTCATCAGCAATAATGTTTGCGGCATTTGGCATAGCCAATTTTGCAATATTGGTTTTCAACATGTTTACTTTTTGCTCGTCATTTAGCAATCCCAGCGTAGCAGACAGCAATCCCGGCTGAGCCTCACTATCGGCTACCATTATTGCAGCGCCTTTATTTACCAACGCCTGTGCATTTTTAGTCTGATGGTCTTCCGACACGTTAGGTGATGGAACCAGCACACAAGCCTTAGCCACCAAGCATAGCTCTGATATCGTTCCCGCTCCTGCGCGGCTCACTACAACATCGGCTGCGGCAAAAGCCAAATCCATACGATAGATAAAATCGAATACTTTCACGGTATTCTCCATTTGCTTATCGGCTACCACCTTCACTGCCGTTTGGTAAAACCCCTTTCCGGTTTGCCAGATTATTTGGCAGCCTATACCTTTCAGTACATCAAGATCAATAGTAAGATTTTCATTTATTGTCCGCGCTCCCAAGCTCCCTCCTACTACCAGTACTGTTTTTTTACTACCATCCAAACCAAAAAATTGTAGCGCTTCAGGCCTTAACGCCTCAACGTTTTGCAAGTCTTGCCTAACCGGGTTGCCGGTAAGAATAATTTTATCCTTTGGAAAGAATCGCTCCATGTTTTCATAGGCAACGCATATTTTTTTTGCTCCCTTTGCCAACAGCTTGTTGGTAACACCGGCATACGAATTTTGCTCTTGAATTAGCGTGGGAATACCTTTTCTTGATGCCTTCCACAGCACAGGACCACTAGCGTATCCACCCACTCCAACCACCACATCGGGGTTAAAGCGTTTTAGTATTTTTCCGGCACGGTTCAGACTTCTCAACAGCTTAAAGGGTAATAACAAGTTTTTCCATGTTAGCCTGCGTTGTAAACCCGCAACAGGTAATCCTTCTATCTTATAACCTGCAGCCGGAACTTTCTGCATTTCCATACGACCTTCTGCTCCCACAAAAAGGATATCGATATTCGGCATCTTTTCTTTGAGCGCATTGGCTATAGAAACGGCCGGATAAATATGTCCTCCCGTTCCGCCGCCACTTATTACTATTTTCAGCTGCTTTTCCATCGCTTACCGTTAACCGTAATTACTTTACAAACGTATTCTTTACCCGCTCTGACATCAGGAAGTAAGGAATCCATATACAGGCGGCGAGAACAGAAGTTATAACGGGTCTCATAATTTCTCCGCTTAGAGCTATTTGCGGTACTGCCATCTTAGCCAGTATCACATCAATAATAGTAAAACATGCGTTGAATGCAAGGTACACCACCATCAGCATCGGAAATATCTTCTTCTTGGTGAACAATAGTACCAGCAAAACAACAGCCGCCGCCCCTATGAACATGTTTACCAATATTTCTCCAAAAACCAACGGTTTGTATAAGGGAGAATAAAACGCACTATCAGGAGAATCAAAATAGCTAAGTACTTCCGGAGTCAAAGCGGTAGCCATTGTGCTTATTACCAAATATACCATTCGAAAAGGTGTTATTACCAATCCTATGAGAGGAAGGATAAGCCACCCGCCAATACCTTCGGGTGTTGGTTTGTACAGTGGTGCTGCCATCTGTTGTTGACCATCAGCAGCTCCCTGAGGCTCGTTATTTACCATTTGGTTATCGTCCATTTCTACTATTTTATGACACCTGTTCGGCTTCTATTTTCTCTAGCTCTTCCCGAGGTTGCTCCAACTCCAGCGTTTGTTTATCGGCTGTACGACTTACGGCAAGTATGATACCAAATGCGGCACTCATAAACAGCATGGAACTACCTCCTTGGCTCACCAACGGAAGTGGTTGTCCTGTAACAGGAAATACACCCACCGATACAGCCATATTCACCATAGCTTGCGATACGATAAGCAGCATGAGTCCCAGCACCAGAATAATGGGAAACATACGCGTACACTTCTTGGCAATCATTACTGCACGGAATAGCAACCACAGGTAGGCAAACAGCACTATCATGCCACCAATCAGTCCATACTCTTCAATAATTATGGCGTAAATAAAATCCGATTGAGCATTGGCAAGTAAATAGCGCTGCTGGCTCTTTCCCGGCCCTTTCCCAAAAGGGCCACCGTTAATTACCGCCATCCTGGCGTAGTCTTTCTGCTCAAATTTTACCGGAGCATTACTTGCTGCCTGTTGACCATTAGCCGGAGCATCATCACTAATGAAAGCCGTTAGGCGGTTCTTTCCCGTTGTTATACGATCGGATATTTGAACTCCAAACTTAAGCTGAAGCGTAACCAGTAGCGCAAGAACAGCGGCCGCTAAACAACCGGTATAGAATACGTATCTCTTCTTTATCCCGCTTAAGTAAAGTATCCAGAAACCGCTAAATCCTACCAGTAACGCCGCTGACAGGTTTCCCCTGAAAAACAGCAAGCACAAAATACCAATAGGCAATACCAACCGCATAAATACCTTTTTGTAGCTGTCAAGTCCTCCATCTTCAATGGTTTTAGCCAGATAGACCACAAGCGCTATCTTAACAAAATCTTGCGGTTGGAATCTGAAACCCATCATTCGAAACTCACGAACACCTTCATTTACCTTAGACCCGAAAAACATCAGAAGCACCATAATTACTATGGCGGTAAGCAAGCCCAGTAAGGCAAACCGTCGGTATAGCGATATGGGTATGTTATGGAAAACATACACTACCGTAAACCCAAGCAGTACAAACACTATTTGCTTGAAAAGAAAAGAGAATGCGGTTGTATTATCCAATGATGCCCGCAAAGCCGTAGATGAAAATACCGCCACAATAGATATTAGCAGCAGCATGGCTACTATTATCCATAGTAACCTATCGCCCCGAAAGCTATTTTTGAATGATACTCCCATTTCTAACTCTTTTATACTGTTATTGCCCTAATACTATCAATTAGTTCCAACGCTACAATTCTCTAACCGCTTTCTTAAACTGCCGTCCCCTGTCTTCGTAGTTTTCAAACAAATCGAAGCTGGCACAGGCCGGTGACAGCAATACCGTTTCATCTGGGTTTGCAAGCTTATAAGCTTTCTGTACGGCCTCTTTTGCCGAGCGTGCTTCTTCAATTACCGGAACAATATCCTTAAACGATTCTATAATCTTTGAATTATCAACTCCAAGGCATACAATGGCTTTTACCTTTTGCTTCACCAAATCGCGAAGCTCTGTGTAGTCGTTACCCTTATCAGTACCTCCGGCAATCCATACCGTAGGGGTTTTCATACTTTCCAAGGCATACCAGGCCGAGTTTACGTTAGTAGCCTTAGAATCATTGATAAACGTAATACCCCGAACCTTGAGCACCTGCTCCAAGCGGTGCTCAACACCCTTGAATGTTGTTAAGCTTTCACGTATTACCTCGTTACGTATATCAAGCACCTGCCCTGCAATGGTTGCAGCCATTGAGTTGTACACGTTATGTTTTCCTTCCAACGCCAAGTCGTTAAGCAACATGGTGAAGAACGAATCGTCATATCTGGAAATTAAGCTGTCGCCATCAACGTATGCACCTTGCTCCAACGCTTGCATTTGCGAGAAAGGAAGCAGCTTGGCTTTGAGCACTATTTTTTCCAAGTGTCCCATTGTTATCTCATCGTCTGAACAGAAAATAAAGCAATCCTCCTTGCTCAAATTTTGCGTAATACGAAACTTGGAGTTAATATAGTTTTGCAGCTTATAATCATAACGATCCAAATGGTCCGGCGTAATGTTGAGTAGTACCGCAATGTCGGGCTTAAACTCGTAAGTATCGTCGAGCTGGAAGCTGCTTAGCTCCAATACGTAGTAGTCATGCTTTTGCGTGGCTACCTGAAAAGCGTAACTCTTACCAACGTTACCTGCCAAGCCTACGTTAAGTCCCGCGTTCTTCAACAGGTAGTATATAAGGTTGGTGGTAGTAGTTTTTCCGTTGCTGCCGGTAATACATATTTTCTTGGCATCGCAGTAGCGTCCGGCAAATTCAATTTCTGATATTACCGGAATACCCTGTTTCTTCAACGCCGCAACAATAGGCACCGTATTAGGAATACCCGGACTTTTCATCACTTCCGTAGCATTCAATACCAGCGACTCGGTATGCTTCCCTTCTTCAAAAGCAATACCATGCTCCTCCAATACAGCCTTGAAGTTGGATTTTATTGTACTCTTATCGGAAAGAAATACATCATACCCCTGCTTCTTAGCCAGTACAGCTGTGCCTACTCCGCTTTCTCCTCCTCCCAATACTACCAGTCTCTTCATCGTATGTTATTTTTTATCTTATCTTCAACGTAACTATTGTCAATACGGCCAACAACACGGCTATAATCCAAAAACGATTCACAATCTTTGACTCAGGCAGTGGCATTATGGGTTTTTGTATAATAGCATCAATACCTGCGTTACCCGCTTTTTGAAAATGGTGATGCAGCGGTGTCATCTTGAATACACGTCTTCCCTCTCCGTACTTGCGCTTGGTGTACTTAAAGTAAGCCACCTGAATAACCACGGAAATACTTTCTACAAAGAAAATTCCGCAAAGTATGGGCACTAGCAGCTCCTTACGAATAACTACGGCAAACACCGCAATAATACCTCCCAACGCAAGGCTACCCGTATCCCCCATAAATACTTGCGCCGGATAAGAGTTATACCATAGAAAGCCTATCAGTGCACCGATTACGGCAGCCATGAACACAACTAATTCTCCCGAATTGGGTATATACATAATATTCAGGTAGTCTGCATAAATAATATTACCCGACAGGTAGGCCAGTATGCCCAGCGTAGTTCCTATAATAATTGATACTCCTGTTGCCAGCCCGTCCATTCCATCGGTAAGGTTAGCACCGTTAGATACCGCCACAATCACAATGATGGTGATAATTACGTACACTATCCAACCCAGCGGACTGGCTCCTTTACTTCCTGCCAGCCATGAGTAGTTAAACTCGTTATCTTTTACAAAGGGAATGGTAGTTACCGGTTGCTTGCGCTCTATCATGGTGCCTCCGGATGGGTTAGAAACAATCTCAACCGATTCGGGTGTTTGAGCAACAACTGCCTTAGCATGTGAAGGCGTAGAAGGTTCACGCACCACAACGCTATCATTAAAGTACATAGTTAGCCCAACAATAAGGCCAAGCACCACCTGACCAACAATCTTAAAGATACCTTTTAGCCCCGCCTTATTCTTTTTAAACACCTTAATGTAATCGTCAAGAAAGCCAACCAAGCCAAGCCATACAGCCGATACAATAAGAAGTATTACGTATATGTTTGTAATGTCTCCGAACAGCAACACGGGAATAAGTATGCTAAGCAGTATAATAATACCACCCATAGTAGGCGTACCCTTCTTTTGCAGCTGACCTTCCAATCCAAGATTACGAATCTCTTCACCTATCTGTTTACGTTGCAGCATACGGATAATGCGTTTGCCGATAAACAACGCAATGAGTAGAGAAAATATAATAGCCATTGCCGAACGGAACGAAAGGTACTGGAATACCCCCGCTCCGGGCAAGTCAAAATGTTTCTCCAAATAGTCAAACAGATAGTAAAGCATCTCACTTAATTATTTATGGTTATTACCGTTGCTCATTAAATAGCTGTTGTACCGTTTCCTTATCATCAAAGTGGTTGCGTACGCCATTTACCTCCTGATAAGGTTCGTGTCCTTTTCCTGCAATCAGTATAATATCGTTTTCTTTAGCCATCATTACAGCAGTGCGTATAGCTTCCAGCCTATCCACAATGCTTAACGCCTTTGTGCGTTGTGTAACAGAAAGTCCTTCCTTCATGTCGTTCAGAATAACCTGAGGGTCTTCAAACCTCGGATTATCTGATGTTAGTATGGCAACATCACTGCTATCAGCAGCTATACGAGCCATTTCCGGACGTTTTGTTTTATCACGGTTGCCGCCACATCCTACCACAGTAATAAGACGTTCACCACCTCTCCGCAGCTGGTTAATAGTAGTCAGCACGTTTACCAACGCATCGGGGGTATGAGCATAATCCACCACAGCCGTAACACCTTTTGCTGAGCGTACATAATCAAAACGTCCCGCTACAGGCTTCATCAAGCTTAATAAGCGTAGCGCTTCCTCCTTTTCAACACCCAGCATGCGTGTTGCGGCATATACAGCGGTGAGGTTGTAGGCGTTAAACTCACCTATGAAGCTCGTCCATACATCCATGCCATCTATATTCAGCTGCATGCCTTCAAAGCCTTGCTCAATAATTCGGCATTTAAAGTCAGCCATACTACGTAAAGCATACGTCTTAACTGTAGCCTTCGTATTTTGTACCATTACACGACCGTTTCGGTCGTCAACGTTGGTTAAGGCAAAAGCATTAGCGGAAAGACTATCAAAGAATTTCTTCTTTGCCTTCAGGTATTCGTCAAAGGTTTTATGGTAATCTAAATGGTCATGTGTAAGGTTAGAGAAAATTCCTCCCACAAAGCTAAGTCCGGCAATGCGTTGCTGCGCTATAGCGTGTGAGCTCGCTTCCATGAAGCAGTAGCTGCATCCGTCAGCAACCATATCCGCCAACATACTGTTGATATGAATAGCATCGGGCGTAGTATGCGTTGCATCCACTTTCTTATCACCTACATAGTTTACAATGGTTGAAAGCAAGCCTGCCTTATACCCCAACTCCTTAAACATGTAGTAAAGCAGGGTTGCCGTAGTGGTCTTTCCGTTTGTTCCGGTTACGCCCACCAGCTTCAGCTGCTGTGACGGGTTGCCGTAAAATGCCGAAGCAACAAGCCCCAACGTGTATTCACTATTCTTTACGGCGATGTAACAAACAGCAGGATTTAAAGACTCCGGCAGCTGCTCACAAACAACAGCAACAGCTCCGGCCTCAACAGCATTAGGAATAAAACGATGTCCGTCAACCTGCGTACCGCTGATGGCGAAGAACAGCTGTCCTTCACTCACCTTGCGTGAATCAATACCCAGCGAGCGTATTTCCACATCAGTGCTACCATTTACGGTAAGCACTTCAGCGTTCTTCAATATGTCGGTTAGCTTCATCATTTGCTATTTTCTATACGCTACTTCTAAAACCTATCTATCAAAATTATTAGCCCTCTAAGGTCAAATAAATGCTTTGTCCCTTGCTTACCATTGTCCCCGGTTCTATGGATTGAGCTTTTACTGCTCCTCTTCCTGTAAACAACACCTTGAGTCCCATATTTTCAAGGATGCAAAGCGCTTCTTTCAATCCCATATTAACTACTGAGGGTACTTTGGTACCTTGCACGTTCAGCTCGTCTGCTTCCAGCCGTCCGTTATCCGTATTCACTTTTACCCAGCTGTTACTACTCACGCTTTTTTGAGAAGGTATTGCCAAATCCGTTAATATGCGGTTCACCTCTCCGCCTTTACCTCCCTTTACCGGCGGCAAACCGGAATTAGCAATGCTGTCAGCAATAGCATCTTTCCACTGCAAGTTGGTAGAAAAAGCTTTATCTGCTATTTCTTTGAATACGGGAGCAGCCCACGTTCCACCATAAAAGTTCCCCTTCATTACCGGACTATACAGCACTACAATAGCAGCGTATCTTGGCTTATCGGACGGGAAAAATCCGGCAAATGAAGCCTGATATTTATGGTTCTCCTCTTTATCGTAATACACCATTTTACCATCCTTGTTCCTAAAAAGCATCTGTGCCGTTCCGGTTTTTCCCGCAATTGTATAGTAACGACTATTTATATGTTTCGCCGTTCCCTTTACCACCACAGCCTCCATTGCCGATTTTACCTGCTCGGCAGTGGCCGGTGAGCAGATAGAGCTGTTTATCGTTTCGGTAGGAAACGTTTTTATCGTTTGTCCGTTTTTACGTATCTCGGTTACAAACTTCGGCTTTACCATTTTTCCGTTATTGGCAATAGCGTTATATAAAGTTAACGTATGAATGGGTGCAAGCTCTACTTCATAACCTGTTGCTATTTGGGGTAGAGTAATTGCTCCCCATTTCTTTGTATCTCCGTTACCCGGTATAATTGAAGGATTCTCACCACGAATTTGCAGCCTTAAAGAATCTCCAATTCCCATATTCCGTAAATGCTCTACAAACTTCTTCGGATCTTTTCCATAGTGCTGAATGGAAAGCTTGGCAAAAGCAATGTTTGAGGACTTTTCGAACGCTTTAAGCACCGGAATAACCCCAAAATAGTTATGCGCTTCGGTATAAATTTTTCTTTTATACTCCCATTGTTTTTTTTCTGCATCAACCATAGTATTAAGGTTCACATAGCCATCCTCAAGTAATGATATCAAGGTAACTAGCTTAAAAGTAGAACCCGGAGCAGTTCTTGCCTTAAGCGCATAGTTGTCTATTTCACCGTATGTTCCGTTCGCTTTACGCACCATATTGGCCATAGCCCGTATTTCGCCGGTTTCTACTTCCATTACAATAGCCGTACCCCCTTCTAATCCATTACCTTCTTTCAGCTTTTTTATCAATGCCGTCTCTGCTGCATCTTGTATATCTGCGTCCAGTGTAGTTATTACATCGTAACCATCTTCAATGGGAATATTTTTTTCATCATCAATGGGCATCCACCTGCCTTCGGCTATGCGCTGCTTTAGCTGCACTCCCTTTTTCCCGCACAAATATTCATTGAAGCTGTATTCAATACCTGTTTCCGGTTTTCTGTTGTTCGCTATTACTCCAAGTGTACGACGCGCAAGCGAATCGTAAGGGTAGTTACGCACTTCCACCTCAGCCGGAACCAAGCCACTTTTAAGCCTACCCTGTTTGAAGTAAGGGAACTTCTTTACCTGCTCCAGCTCCAAAACGCTTACTAGGCGTGGTGATATTTTCACCGGAGGACCCTTATCGGCATAGCCCTTTTTCAACAGCTGCTTATACTTGTCCTTAGGCTCATTAAACATCTTACCTAATGCTAAAGACAACGCATCTACATCTGCATTAAACGTGCTGTCGTTTTTCTGCTGTCGTTTTTTGCTTGCAGCGCTATTTCCCTCCACTTTAGATACGAAAAAGTCCACATACAGCTCATACTTCGTTAACGAGCCCGCTAGCAACCGACCGTCATGCGTAAAAATGCTTCCGCGCTTACCGTAGGCTTCAACAGGCTTTTCGGTTTGCTGCTTGGCTTTTTGCTTAAACTTAGGCGAAAAGAACTGCAAGGACACGATTTGCACAACAATAGCAATACCCAGCAGGAATACCGACCAGTAGAAAAGACTTATTCGTCCCAGTATTTGTTTTTTGTTGTCCATGATTACTATAGCTAAACTATCATCAACTTGTCTTACTGCTCCCCTATTCGTCTCGGAGGTGTTTCCGATTCCACTATCGGTATATTTCGTTTTTCTATTTCTTTTAAGACTTCCGAACGCTTACTCTTTTTTGTGAACTCGTTCTTTTTTTCCGTGTACTCCATTTTTTTCATTCTCAGCTCGTACTCCAACTTTTGTCGCTTAATCACCGTTAGCTCCATGTAGTAGCTCCAGCTGATATAAGCCAAGGCAAGCACAAAAAGCAACGCGAAGTACTTACGCTGTTTCCATACAGGGTCGCTCACCAATACCCTACCGGAAAACATTCCGTTAACAAGGCTAGCCTTGTTCGACGAACGCTTATCCTTAACCTTTTTTTTCGGTAGCTTGGTTAGCTCGTCCATTGCTTACTACTTTTTTCGGCTACCCGCAGCTTTGCACTACGCGAGCGACTGTTGGCGGCCAGCTCTTCCGCTGATGGAACTACGGCTTTTTTAGTACACAGCGTAAACGGTGTTTCTACGTTTCCGTAAAAATCTTTCATCAGCTTTCCTTCAAGGTTTCCTGTCTTCATAAAGTTCTTCACCATCCGGTCTTCCAACGAGTGATAGGTAATTACTACCAACCGACCATGTTGCTTCAACGATTTTAGCGAGTGTAACAGTAGCTGTTCCAACGATAAAAGTTCCCTATTTACTTCTATCCGAACCGATTGAAAAAATTTTGCCAGCTGTGTATTAACGTCCTTTTTGGGAAGCAAGGGGGTAATTATAGCTAGTAGCTGGCTTACCGTTTCAATCGGTTGTTGCTCCCGTTGCTGAACAATAGCGGCTGCTAATCGCGATGCGTTATCCAGCTCTCCATAATCGCGAAATATGTGTATAAGTTCTGCTTGTGAGTAGCTTTGCAGTAGCTCTCGCGCCGAAAAATCCGATTCCTGATTCATGCGCATATCCGCAACAGCATCAAAACGAAATGAAAAACCGCGTTCTTCGCTGTCAAACTGGTGTGATGATACGCCAAGATCTGCCAAAATACCGTCAACTTCCTCTACACCGTTGTAACGAAGAAAGTTATGTAGAAAACGAAAGTTATTGTGAATTAAAGTAAGGCGTTGGTCTTCGGGCTTGTTGGCTTCTGCGTCACTGTCTCGGTCAAAAGCAATCAGCCGACCGTTACTGCTTAGCCTGCTAAGAATTTCACGTGAATGACCGCCGCCGCCAAAGGTAACGTCAACATACACGCCATCAGGGTTGATGTTTAGCGCATCAACACTCTCCTTCAGCAAAACCGGAGTGTGGTAGTGAGTATGGGTTGTGTCGGGGGTCATGGCTCATCCTGTTTAAATTTTCTTACCCTTCAAAAATCTGCCGGCATCCTCCTTGTTTTTATCCTTGCTTACCCTGTTCTTTTCATAGGTCTCTTTAGCCCATAGCTGAACAAGCTCGTCAGCGCCAACAAACACTACTTCTTTATCAACCCCTATTTCATCAAGCATTTCACGCGGAATAAGAATACGACCTGCTTTTTCGTCAGGTGTAACCATTGCGCGTTCGCTCATAATGCGGTTCCAGAATTCCATTTGCTCCTCATCAAACAAGTCAAGCCGTTCACGAACATCATTCGTAAACTTTTTCCACTCCTCAACCGTGTAAAGGATAAGAAAATCCTGATAGAAGTCCTTCCGCACAATCAGCTCTTTTTGCGGAAGCGAGGCAAGGGAGCTCTTCAGCACGGATGGAAAAACCAACCGGCCTTTTTCGTCGAGCTTGCTTGACTGTTTACCTACAAAAAGTTGCTGTTCCATTTTTTAAAGAAAATTTGATAGAACAAAAATAGATATATTTTTCCCATAGCATGGCCTTTTTTCCCATTTTTTCCCATTTAGAACAATGATAACTCGTAATAGTTTGAAAATATGCACTATAAGATATTAACAATGAGATGTCAAAAAATCTGTTCATAGCCTGTTTATATCGGTTAATAGCTGTTGATAACCAATAAAATATGGCTACACCATTAGCGTTAAGCCTTGTTGCGGCCAAATAGCTTATTTTTTTGAAGCTGGCTCAAGTAGCCGGCTATTCAATTTATCATTTCTTACAGACAATTTTCACCCCCTAACCCCCTGAAGGGGGAAGCCTGCTACTGCATGATTGAACTGTTGAAAGTCGTTCGCACAGGCCAAAGTCCCCTTTAGGGGGTTGGGGGTAATTAAGTGGCAAGCTGTTGTTGCACTGGCAAGAAGGTATAAAGCCAGCTGCACAACCTTCAACCCTTACCGATAAATTCAATACCTTTGCAGAAAATACTGATAGGTATGAGCGAACAACAGCTAATAGATATTCACGGTGTTATCAAGGCTAAGAATCCTAAACTGCTGAAATTTATACCCAAATGGGCAATCAGATTTGTTGAACGGCTGGTACACGTAGAAGACTTGAATGAAATACTCACCTTATTCGGGCACTTGAATGGCGTTGAGTTTGTTAATGCTACGTTGAAGCATTTAAGGGTCAGCTACACCGTACTTAATCCCGAACGTATTCCGGCTAACGACGGTCAACGCTATATTTTTGTTTCAAACCATCCGCTGGGCGGGCTCGACGGTATGGTGATAATTAGTGCAATTGGCGCCCATTTCAACAATAAGGTTAAGTTTATAGTAAACGATTTGCTACTAAACTTTAAGCCGCTGGAAACCGTATTTGTTCCGGTAAATAAGCACGGCAGGCAATCAAGTGGCTATGCCGACAGGATTGATGAAACCTACCGTTCCGACAATCAGGTGTTATACTTTCCTGCCGGAATATGCTCACGCCGAATAAAAGGAGAAATCAAAGACCTTGAATGGAAGAAAAGCGTGGTAAATAAATCGGTCAAGTACCAACGCAGTATCGTGCCTATATACTTTGTTGGGCAAAACTCCAACTTTTTTTATCGGCTGGCCAACCTTCGTAAGCGGCTGGGTATAAAGGCAAACATTGAGATGACTTTTCTATCAAAAGAATTATTCAAAAAGCGTGGAAGTCATTTTGAGCTAATAGTAGGTGAGCCCATTCCCCACTCTGCATTTGATAATACAAAAACAGCCAACGAATGGGCTAGCTATCTTATGGAAAAAACATACTCCTTAGCCCCTAAAAAGCCTAAAAAAAGTTCCAAATAACCTAAAATCCGCGATTATTGTTGCGCAACAATAATTTTCGAAATAGCTAATATACTTTTCATTGGCTGCCGTGTCTTGTTTAATAGTGTGAACAACTATTTGAGAAATCCGGATTCTATATTTACTTTGCAGTAAGATAGTAACAGCATGAGCATTCAGTAAGCATATACTGAATAGAGCAAAAGAGCAAAAAGATGGAAGCCATTATTGCACCTGTTGATAGGCGCTTAATTGAAAGCGAACTGACAAAAGAGAAATTTGTTCGCCATACCAGCAGGGGAGGAAACCTTCTCTACGTTATCACCTACCATGATTCCCCTAATACCATGCATGAAATAGGGCGTTTGCGCGAAATTGCCTTTCGTTCAGCAGGTGGAGGGACAGGTAAAAGCGTTGATATTGATGAGTTTGATATGCAGGAAAACCCCTACAAACAGCTGATTGTATGGGATCCTAAAGAGCGGGAAATAGTTGGCGGCTACCGATACATTGTAGCCAACAGCTGCAAAATTGACCAGCTAGCCACATCGGAACTTTTCATTTTCTCGCAAAAGTTTATTGATAAGTACATCCCCTATACCATTGAGCTGGGGCGTTCGTTTGTACAACCCGAGTACCAAAGTTCCCGCCTGAAGCATAAGGGTATTTATGCGCTCGACAACTTATGGGATGGACTGGGCGCCCTTGTGGTAAAGTACCCCCAAGTCAACTATTTTTTCGGAAAAGTTACCATGTACGTATCCTACAACGTTGAGGCACGCAACATGCTGATATATTTTCTGCGCAAACACTTCTCCGATCATGATGAACTTGTTATCCCTATACACCCTCTGATTACCAAGGCCCGTAACGATAAGATGGAAGCCATATTTACGGGTAACGACTATAAAGAAGATTATAAGATACTTTCCAAAAAAATACGTGAGGTAGGCGAGCATATTCCGCCGCTTATTAACTCATACATGAACCTGTCTCCATCCATGAAGGTATTCGGAACAGCTATAAACGAACATTTTGGCGGCGTAGAGGAAACCGGAATACTCGTAAAAATTAGCGACATATACAGTGAAAAAATGGAGCGCTACGTAGGTCCTTTACGTAAGGTTGCCAACCGCATACGGCGCATTTCGAGGTGGTAGGCTGCTCGCAACAGGTATCACGTATCAAGTATCACGACACACGATTTGTGGGCTAACCTAAAAGTTGATCGGCATTTGCAATGCCGATCTTCAGATTCGATGTACTAGGCGGCGGAATTTGTAATTCCGTCGAACATGAGATTAGGTGACATTAGTAATGCTGACCAGAGAAGCAATGAGATATCTAGCCCGTAGGGCTTACATATCAATAGAAGTAGCAAATACCTGGTAAGAATTGTCCGTAGGACATCTACATTCTTTGCTCCATTAAAGCCCTACGGGCTAAGGTTGATATAAAAGGCATGGATATTGCTATTGATATTATTTCCCTACGGAAAAATTTCAAAAAAGCCCTAACAGGTTTTGAAAATCTGTTAGGGCTTTCGTTTTATAAATTAATAAACGCACTAATGTTCATACTACCACGTTAATCCGCCCAATACAAAATCGCTGTTAGCGGTTCATTATTTTTCGTCATTTACATATTCTAAAATGTCACCCGGTTGGCAATCTAACGCCTTACAAATGGCGTCTAAGGTGCTAAAACGAATTGCTTTCGCCTTACCTGTCTTTAGGATAGAAAGATTAGATAATGTCAAATCAACTCTTTCAGAAAGTTCATTCAGAGAAATTTTTCGCTTTGCCATCATCACGTCTAAGTTTACAATGATTGGCATGGCTTAAATGGTTAAGTCGTTTTCAGATTTCATGTCTATAGCGTTCTGCAAGATTTTTTCAAATACTGCCGCCGCAGTTGCAACTACAATAGAAGCAAAAGTAGCAACAATACACATGGCAATAAAACCAGCAGGGTCGTCCTCTTTACTATGGAATATCCTTATGTATAGTCCCGCAGCCACAATTAAAACGCCTAATACAATTGCGCAATACTTTATGCTCTTTAAAGCTCCAACAGAGTCTGATGAGAATACCCTATTCTGCCCAATGTATCCAAGCAGCTTAAACGCTTTATACAGCGCAACAAAAAAAGCGATTGATGCGGCGTATCCATACAGGATAAGCGGGTCAGCGTAAATGCTGAGCAAGTCTAAGTTTGCGGCTCTTCCCTCGGTTAAGGGAAACCGAATAAGAATGGTAAGTGCCACAATACCGATAAGCACAATGACTGCCTGAAGAAATATTGTTGATGTTCTTTTCATAATGATTTTTTAGAATTTTAAATCATGCTGCAAATGTAATAATATTTATTGATAAACAATAAATATTTATCGTTTTTTAAGTATTAAAAATAAACAACCCCGAAGCAAAGCCCCGAGGTATCAGTAACATAACACATAACCTATTTTACTATCCGAAAGACCTAACAGTGTTTAAAACCCTGTTAGTCTTTTTATTGTAACGTTATTGCGAGCGAAACGAAGTAATCTCTAGAATAGAACAGATTGCTTTGCTCGCAATGACGGCTTTATTTCGTTGTGCTATCTCTCTTTTATAAGATAACTTTAGATATTATTCTTTTGGAAGCTATGCCAGCTCGCTCAGCTCCAGCCAGCGCATGGTCTTATCGTCCAGCTCCTGCATAAGCCGACCTATGCGGGTTGATTTCTCCATCAGCTCTCCATCTTTTAGCACGCCTGAGCTTAATGCCGCTTCCAACTCCTGCTTTTCGTTTTCCAGCTGCGCAATATCCTGCTCCAGCTGCTCCAGCTCACGTTGTTCCTTGTAGCTTAGCCGCTTAGGTTTCGCAATATCGCTTTTCCGTGAGGCTGTTTCTTTTTCCGGCTGTTCAGAAACGCTTTCAACGCTTTTTTGCTGGCGTTGGCGTTGCTCTTCCCGCTCGCGCCACAGGCGATAGTCGGTATAGCTACCCGGAAAATCTTTTATTTTAGCATCGCCCTCGAATACCAACAGGTGGTCAACCACTTTATCCATAAAGTAGCGGTCGTGAGATACAATGATAACACAACCTTCAAACGATTGCAAGTACTCTTCCAGCACGTTCAAGGTAACAATATCAAGGTCGTTGGTAGGCTCGTCGAGCACCAAGAAGTTGGGGCTTTGCATTAACACCGTACAAAGGTAGAGCCTGCGTTTCTCTCCACCGCTAAGCTTATACACGTAGTTATGCTGCACATCGGGCGGAAACATAAAGTAGTTGAGAAACTGTGATACGCCCATTTTTCTACCATCGCCCATGCGCACTTCTTCGGCAATTTCGCGTACCACATCAATCACCTTCATTTGCTCGTTAAACTGCAAGCCATCCTGACTATAGTAGCCAAATACCACCGTTTCTCCAATATCAACAGACCCTTTATCGGGCTTTACTTCGCCCATCAATATTTTTAGAAAGGTAGATTTACCCGTACCGTTACGACCAATGATACCCATCTTTTCATAACGGTTAAAGTTGTAATGGAAGTCCTCAAGGATTTTTAAATCTCCATAACTCTTACTGATGTACTTAGCCTCAAAGATTTTCTTGCCCAAGTAGCCCGCTTTTACATCCAACTTCACCTGCTTCTCGTAACGGCGTTGGGAAGCCTTATCTTCCAGCTCGTAAAACGCATCAACGCGAGATTTGGCTTTAGTTCCCCGAGCCTGCGGCATACGCCTCATCCAATCCAGCTCTTTGCGGAACAGGTTGTTCGCCCTATCCACTTCGGCATTAAACACCTCCTGCTGTTCAGCCCGCTTTTCCAAGTAGTAGCTGTAGCTGCCTTTATAGGTAAACAGCCGCTTACGGTCAATTTCTATGATGTTGCTGCACACGCGGTCGAGAAAATACCGGTCGTGTGTAACCATTAGCACCGTTAGCGATGAGCGGATAAGGTAATCCTCCAGCCACTCTACAATATCAAGGTCGAGGTGGTTGGTAGGCTCATCTAATATGAGCAATTCCGGTTCGCTGATTAGTGCGTTAGCTAAGGCTATACGTTTTAGCTGCCCACCAGATAGCTCGCCAATACGTTTATCTAAGCGGCCAACCTTTAGCTTGGTAAGAATTTGTTTTGCCCGCTGCTCGTAATCCCATGCCTTAAGCGCGTCCATGGCGGTTGAAGCAGCTTCCAGCCCTTCGTTGTTGTTAAGCAAGCACTGCTCATAGCGTGCTATGGCCTGTACGGTTTCGTTTTGCGAATGAAAACAGGCATCTAGCACCGTTATATCGGCAGGAAACTCCGGATTTTGTTCAAGATACGCCATACGCAAATCACGCCGAAAGCTAACAGTTCCGCTATCGGCGCTCTCACGTCCGGCTATTATATTCATCAAAGTAGTTTTACCCGCGCCGTTTTTGGCAATAATGGCAATTCGCTGTCGCTCGCCAATACCAAACGATATGTTTTCGAATAGCGTTAGCTCGCCAAACGATTTTGTAAGGTTTTCTACTTGCAACAGGCTTACCATAAAATGAGCTAAGAATAATGAATTACGAATATAACGTTTAAACCACAAAGGTAGATGGAAATTTAAATAACTCAAGCTACTATATAAATAAGTGCGTCATTGGCTAAGCCAATGACGCACTTGATTCAATAAGTCAAGACACATAGCTGGCAGTTTGAATTAAATAAAAAATCATCTCATTACTTCGTCTCATAGAAAAATACAATACAACATAAAGAGAACCGATAGCCAACCATAATTCAATGTCTGTCTGTAAGTAAGCTAGCTTGAACAAATTTAAAAGAGGGTTGTTTGTATCTGTACTAGTTCGACTAGTGATAAAAATTAGCAATTAGTATTTACCTTGCATAAAAATCATGAGATGAAAACAACAATTATCACAGCCATCGGGCTGATGTTAAGCGTATCATCCTATTGTCAAACCAAAAACACAACAAACGTCATGAAACACGAATTACCTCCACTGCCATACGCAACAGACGCGCTAGAACCCGTTATCAGCAAGCAAACAATGGAATTGCACTGGGGAAAGCACCTGCAAACATACATCAACAACCTGAACAACCTAATTGTAGGCACTAAGTTTGAAAACGCCGACTTGGAAACGATTTGTCGCGAGTCTGATGGTGGAATTTATAATAACGGCGCGCAAGCATGGAACCATGCGTTCTACTTCAACACTTTTTCGCCAAAAGCAAAGCATGCACCAACCGGAGCGTTGGCCGATGCTATAAACAAAACCTTTGGTTCATTTGATGCTTTTAAAGAGCAGTTCACCAAGCAAGGGCTAGGCCTGTTCGGTTCAGGCTGGGTTTGGCTATCGAAGAAAGACGACGGTACGCTGGTTATTACACAAGAATCAAACGCCGGAAACCCAATTCGCAGTGGTCTTACCCCTCTGTTAGGACTTGATGTGTGGGAGCACGCCTACTACGTGGATTACCAAAACCGGCGCGCAGACCACTTACAAAAGGTTTGGGACATTATTGACTGGGCTGTGGTTGAAAAGCGGTTCAGCTAACTTAACCGCAGTCACTATATATACTTAGCTTAAGGCTAAGACCAGTGTTGACAGCCGCTCGTTTTAACTACGGGCGGTTTTTTCATTTTAAAATGCTATAGATTAACACAACCTCCATTCATTTAAAAGTCATTTTTCGCTATATTTGAAAAAAATGTCAGGCTTACCTCAACCTCATAGGGTATTTAGCTGTTAACAGTAGTAATACGTATTTCACATAAATACCACACGCAAGCCATTGTTCATTTTATAAAGAAATGCGCCACCCCGTACATATAGTCAAGAGACATAGCTATGCCACAATCCGGTTAATGCTTTGCCTGCTTCTTATAACAACAGCTACTCATGCGTTGGCAGACGAAGAGAAGCGGGACACGCTGGTTTTACGCAGTGGGGAAATACTAACAGGGAAAATTATGGAGTTTCGCTTGGGTAAGCTATCCATTGATTCAAATAATGCCGGCTTACTAAGTATTAAAACTTCAAAAATACTCACCATTAACTCTTATATAGATTCCATGCGAGTTGAAACGGTAAACAAAGAAGTGTGGTATGGTGTACTAAAGCCTTCACCCGACAGGGGAATGGTACATGTTGTTACCGCAACAGATACACACCTCATTTCCATTAGCAATATCAGCATGATGACCCCAATAAAAAAATCTATACTTAAAAGCTTAAACGGAAACCTATCCTTGGGCTTTACCTACGCTCATTCCAGCGGAATAGGTCAGCTAAGCGGTAACTCCCAAATAAACTTATACACGAAAAACTTCTACTTTTCTCTCACCGGAATGGAGCTGGCATCTATTGATACTGCTGTTTTTTCCCGTGATAGGGAAGAAGTCAGCTTATCCGGATACTACAACTTACGTAAGCTTAAGCTCTGGTACTTATATGGTGCTTTTGACTACCAACGAAACCTGGAATTGTCTATTGCCCGGCGTTTCCAACAAGTGGCCGGATTTGGAAGAAAATTTCTAATCTCAAATGATATCGAAATTCTTACCCTAACAGGTATAAGCGCCAACCAAGAGCGAAGCACAACAGGAGTAAATGAAAATTTACTGTTTGAAATTCCGGTAGGTGTTGTCTTCAACTTTTACAAGTTCTCTCACCCCAACATACAAATCACATCTCAGAATGGATTTTTTATTAGCTTATCACAAAAAGGGCGTGTACGTTACGATATGAATACTACTTTGTCATGGGAACTGATTCAGGATTTTTCATTCTCGCTAAACTTTTACTACAGCTATGACCGCCAGCCGCCCGACCCTACTGCGGGTAAAAACGACTATGGAACGGTAATCGGCCTGACCTATAAGTTCTAAAAGCGGTGAATAGTTAATGGTGAAAGGTAAATAGAAAAAACCCTCACGAATAACACAAAACAACAATAGAAAACAACTCTCTAAAATAACGTACTATGCATACAACAATAGAAAAGCTGGTTGAAAAAAATCGCAGCTACCGCAGGTTCTACAACAACCATGTAGTTGACAGAGGCACGCTGGAACACCTGGTAAATTTGGCACGTATGTCTCCATCAGGCCGTAATTTACAACCTTTAAAGTACTACCTCTCCCGTGATGAAGATACTAACGCCAAAATTTATCAAACCTTAGCGTGGGCGGGTTACCTTTCCGGCTGGAACGGGCCGGAAGAAGATGAGCGTCCATCAGCCTACATAGTAATGATGGTTGACCGCGAGCTAACAGCCGGAACCCCTGCCATTGACCAAGGTATTGCCTGCCAAAGCATACTGTTGGGCGCTGTTGAACAAGGCTTGGGCGGATGCGTTGTTGCATCTGTGAAAAAAGCGGAACTGGCACACGCGCTGAATATTGCACATGAGTTTGAAATAGCACTGGTAATAGCGCTGGGTAAGCCAAAGGAAGAGGTGAAGCTGGTGCCTGTTGACCATGACGGAAGTATTAAATACTACCGAGATGACAAAGGAATACACTATGTTCCCAAACGAGATTTGAGGGACATTATTATAGGATAGCTATAACTCCTTCAATAGACACTTTCTACACTCGTTAATGCAAAAATTCGTCACTGTGAGCGAAGCGGGGCAATCTCTTTATTCAACAGATTACCACGCTTCGCTCACAGTGACGGGCTTGATTAATAGGGCAACTTGAAGAGGGTATTTTATACTAAATTCTCATTCGAATACAATAAAATACGATTCGGAGCAAATTTATTTATTCTTCATGTAAGGCATTTCTACAAAATCGGCGTAAATTTGTATTCTTCCTTAAGCCGATAGTATGGACCATTTACCACTCATTGTATCTTTGTTGCTCATGCTTGCTTTGGCACGAATGCTCGGCGAGATTTTTGAGCGAATTCACCAACCTGCAATGGTGGGTGAGATACTTGCGGGCATTATACTCGGGCCGACTTTATTGGGCTGGATCAGCTACACTAGTGACATTAACGCCATTTCCGACTTAGCAATACTACTTCTTATTATTGCTGCCGGATTAGAAATCAAAATTGAGGACGTTATTGACTCCGTACGCGGTAAAAAGATATGGATTGCCCTGTTCGGTTTTTTTATTCCATTTATTTCGGGTATAGCATTAGGAGAGCTGTTTGGGTTTGACCATACCATCAGCGTATTCCTGGGTTTATGTATCAGTATAACCGCTCTTCCTGTCAGTGTCCGTATTCTTATGGATTTAGGAAGGCTAAAAACAGATGTTGGGAATCATATCCTGTCAGCTGCTGTATTTAATGACGTGCTGGCTTTGCTTGTACTCGGTATTCTGCTTAACCTCAGCCCCAACTCATATACCCACTGGTCTGACCTTGCCATAAAGCTTGGCTTTACGCTGCTTAAGCTGGTTGCATTCATAGCTATTCTTTTATTGGTGTATAAGCTGTTAGATTACCTCACCAAACGCTTTAGCACCAAAGAGCATCAGCTATCCCACTATATTGGTTTTCTAAAGGGAAAAGAATCCGATTTTGCGCTGGTAATGATATTTGTACTGGTATTTGCAAGCCTTGCCGAACTAATAGGTCTGCACTTCGTAGTAGGCGCTTTCTTTGGCGCAATCCTGCTGCCACAACCGTTAATAAGCGATGAACGCATGTTTGGCGTCATAAAGACTACCAATACGGTTACTATGGGATTTCTAGCTCCTATTTTTTTCGCCGCTATAGGTCTTGAGTTTAACTTCTTTTCTATTTCCAGCTTTGGCCTACTGATGGCCGTACTCGTTGTATCCTTTGCTTCAAAAATATTTGCCGGATATGTCTCCGGACGTATTGCAGGCTACAGTCCCCGTAAAGCGGCAACCATTGGTATAGGACTCAACGCGCGAGGTATTATTGAGCTGGTTATAGCCAAAATTGCTCTTGCCAACGGGTTAATCGACCTATCATTCTTCTCCATCCTGGTAATAATGGGTATTGTTACCACCCTTGTAACTCCCAGCCTGCTCGGGCATGGTTTTAAGCGCCTTGAACAGGCCGGGGAAAAGTGTTGATAGTAAAATTAAGGCCAACGACCTTGAAAAACTCCATAGGGCGTTGCCCTATGCTATTGCTAAAGGGCTTTCAGCCCTCAAAAACAGAAGTAGAGTAGTAAAACTAAATGATACCGTCATTGCTGCGAACGAAGTGACGCCCATGAAGTTTAGCCTATAGTAAACAAAAAGGTAATGATGCCAAAAACAGTTGGTAAATGAGAAGTCGGGAGCGCCAAAAGTTAACTTTTAGGCGCTCTCTTTTTGTATTTATCTCTGTTGTTTTTAAAGAAAAGATACCACCTAACGTAGCACTTAAAGTGCTCCTTTGA
>JAVBOB010000013.1:0-200035 GCA_031551125.1 Bacteroidales bacterium | reverse complement strand
CGTTTCTTATCAAGCAGCTCAGGGTTATACTGCTTCAGCTCGTTAAGCAATATCTTATACTCGTTGGCAATATCTTTACTATCGGCAGGAATCATAAATAGTAGCATCGAGTTACGCTCAATATGGCGTAGGAAGCGGAGTCCAAGTCCTCTGCCCTCATGTGCGCCTTCTATAATTCCCGGGATATCTGCCATTACAAACGACTTGTCATCACGATAGTAAACGATGCCAAGGTTTGGCTCTAAAGTAGTAAAAGCATAGTTAGCAATTTTTGGTTTTGCTGCCGATACAACCGATAGCAACGTTGATTTTCCCGCATTAGGGAAACCCACTAAGCCAACATCGGCAAGCAGCTTCAGCTCTAAAATAAACCAGCCTTCAATACAGTCTTCGCCAGGCTGTGCAAAGCGGGGGGTTTGGTTGGTTGAGGTTTTGAAGTGGGCGTTGCCCATTCCGCCACGTCCGCCTCGAAGTAAGATATATTCTTTTTCTTCTGTTACCTCACAAAGAACATCGTAGGTTTCAGGGTCTTTCACAACAGTACCCAGCGGAACATCCAAGATAATATCTTTTCCATTGGCACCTGTAGAGAGCGAGCCGCTGCCCGACTGCCCATCTTCGGCATATATATGCTTGCGATACTTTAGGTGTATAAGTGTCCAGTACTGCTTATTACCACGAAGAATAATGTGTCCGCCACGACCGCCATTGCCGCCATCGGGACCTCCCTTAGGTACGAATTTTTCTCTATGGAGATGCATAGAGCCATTGCCGCCCTTACCTGAGCGAAGAAACAGTTTTACGTAATCTACAAAATTTGATGATGCCATGTAGTTTAATTATAGAATAAAGACTTATAGACAAAAGAACAAAGACTTTATTTTGTTGAAATAATATATACTGTTGATTTACATATTTGCTATACAAATCAATAGCGCAAAGGTAGTACTTTAATAGCACTTATTTTAATCAGACAAAGAAAGCGACACTGCCCTTGTCGCTTTCTTTGTGAAAATTATGGTTAAATAAATCTTACTTTTTTAGCTCGTTAATCTCTTCTACGATAAAGCCAAATGTTTCATCTATCGTTCCCATTCCGTGTACGGGTTTGTGTTTTTTTCTGCCCTTGTAATGCTCTTCTACAATAGCAGTCTGGCGGTTATAGGTATCTAAACGATTCCTAATAATGTCAATATTCTGATCATCTGATCTGCCCGAGATTTCACCACGCTTAAGAATTCGTTTAATAATAACATCATCATCCGCTATCAACGAAAACATCATGTCAACATCAACGCCTTCCTTGGCAAGCATTTCGTCTAATTTCTGGGCTTGTACAGTTGTACGCGGAAACCCGTCAAAAATAAAGCCATTACCATTGATGTTTTCATGAATTTTACTTCGGATCATTTCAATAACCACCTCATCGGGCACCAACTCTCCCTTATCGATAAGTTTTTTAGCTTCCATGCCAAGCGGAGTTTGCTTAGCAATTTCTGCTCTCAGCAGATCGCCGGTTGAAAGATGAACCAACCCGTATTTTTCAATCAGTTTTTCGGCCTGTGTGCCTTTGCCCGCGCCCGGAGGCCCGAATAATATTATGTTTAGCATATGAGTAGGTTTTAGTTATTATTTTACAAGAGTATAAATATCACGATAGTTACGCCCCAGCTCATCGTAATCTAAACCGTAGCCTACAATAAAATCGTTAGCTATTGAAAGCCCAATGTAGTCGAGCTTTATATCTTTTTTATAAACATCCGGTTTAAGTAAGAGAGTTGCTAATTTTATCTCTTTGGGCTTATGCGTATGAAGAACATTGACTAATTCTTCTAACGTTTTTCCTGTATCTACAATATCTTCAAGTATAATAATCGTGCGGCCTTCTATGCTTTTGGTCAGCCCTATAAGTTCCTTTACACATCCGCTTGATGCTGTGCCGTTGTAAGAAGACAGCTTAAGAAATGATATTTCGCAAGAAATATTTATATGCTTCACCAAATCGGCAGTAAACATAAATGAACCGTTTAGGATGCTTATAAATATTGGCTTATCGACGTCTTTAAGATCGTTATTCAGCTGTTCGGCAAGCTGTTTTACTGCTCCAAGAATTTTTTCCTCAGGAATTGAGATTTCGAAAGTTTTGTCGTGTAAGGTTATCCGTTTCATTTATTTTGGCGCTTAATTCGAAGGGGTTGAAATAAAAGACTAAAATAGCATTAATTTTGCTAAACTATAATTTTTCTTTTATAAATTGCTTCTTTATAAAAGAATTGTATGTTTTTTATATTGAATTTATTGACTAAAGCATTATCGCAAGTTGAATTTATATTAATCAAAAATAGATCCTAAAATTATGAATCCGGTTGTAAGTATTATTATGGGTAGCACTTCAGATCTTTCGATAATGGAAGAGGCTGCCAAGTTTTTAAACGAAATGCAGATTCCGTTCGAAATAAATGCGCTTTCTGCCCATCGTGTACCCGAAATGGTTGCCGATTTTGCAAAGTCGGCGCATTCAAAAGGAATAAAGGTAATTATTGCGGGAGCAGGAGGCGCGGCGCATCTACCCGGCGTTATCGCGGCATTTACACCGGTGCCTGTTATCGGTGTTCCCATTAAATCGTCTAACTCTATTGATGGTTGGGATTCTATACTTTCTATACTTCAGATGCCTGCGGGAATTCCTGTTGCAACAGTTGCGCTTGACGGAGCCCGTAACGCGGCTATACTTGCCGTTCAGATACTAGCAACGGGTGATGATAAGCTATACGATAAGTTGGTGAAGTTTAAGGAAGATTTGGCAAAAAAAATTGCTAAAGCCAATGATGAGCTGGCTAAGGTTGAGTACGAGTTTAAAGTAAAGAGATAGTATCAAGAAACACGATACAAGCATTACGATTGCATGGCAAATCCAAAATTATCGTGTCATTTCGAACGTAGTGAGACATCTCCTCAATAGTAGCACGATACACGTATCAAGTATCACGAAAAAAGACAGCTACTAATCAGTTATTATTGCTTTTCAGGAGATTTCTCACTACATTCGAAATGACCTTCTTTATCGCATATCCAATTCAAATATTGAATAGATGTTTGATTGCTGCTACTGGATGGTAAAACAACATACGTGGACCGGCATAACGCATTACTTCTTGTATGCGTGAGCGTACATCCGGTTTGTAGCAGTGTATCGTACAACTTTTACAGGCTTTTTTCTTCTCTCCAAAAGGACAACGTTCCAGTCTGGCATACGCATATTGTAAAAGTTCGGTACATTCAAGGCATAGTGCATGATTCTTTTCTTTCTTTAAGCAGTAAAGATGAATCATGCGTTTTACGGTCTCTTTTTCTCGAGTAATGCGAGAGGTCGGCATTGAAAAATCTTGTTTCGTTGTTACGTTACAATTCTACTCAAAGCCTCTTGCATCTTTGCCTTAATCTGCTCTGTACACAGGTTGCCAATGCTGCCCTCGTGTGTATGCTTTACGGTTTTGTTTGGTTTGTATGTGCCGTTTTGCACTTGCTCTCCAATTTGCCGGTAGGCATCACGAAAAGGTATGCCCGATAACACCAGATTATTTACATCTTCAACCGTAAACAGGTAGCTATACCTTTCATCGTCCAGAATATGCTCATTTACTTTGATGTGGTGAAGCATGAAAGTAATCATTTGCAGACAGTTTTTCAGCTCATCAATAGCAGGGAAAAGAATTTCTTTTAACAGCTGGAAGTCGCGATGGTAACCTGTCGGGAGATTTGTGGTCATCATGCTTAGCTCATTCGGAACGCTTTGTAAGCGGTTGCATTTGGCACGTATCAGTTCACAAACATCAGGATTTTTCTTGTGGGGCATAATGCTTGAGCCTGTTGTCAGCTCGTCGGGAAATGATATAAAGCCGAAGTTTTGCCCCATATACAAACAAATATCCATAGCCAGCTTACCAACACTTGATGCAATTGCGCCTATGGCATAACCAATGCTGCGTTCTGTTTTACCGCGCGACAGCTGAGCATTGATAACGTTATAATGCATGTTCTCAAAACCTAATAGTTCGGTAGTCATGGTACGATTTAAGGGGAATGATGAACCGTAACCCGCAGCTGACCCCAGCGGATTTTGATTTGCTAACCTATAGGCTGCTTCCAGCATAAGCATATCATCTGCCAGCGATTCGGCATAAGCGCCAAACCATAACCCAAAAGATGAAGGCATGGCAATTTGCATGTGGGTGTAACCCGGCATCAAAACTTGCTTATAGCGTTCGCTTTGTTCTATCAGCTCTTCAAATAATTCGTTTATAGTTGCAGCAATGTCTTGTATCTCTTCGCGGAAAAACAGCTTTAGGTCAACTAAAACTTGATCGTTACGAGAACGGCCAGAGTGTATCTTCTTGCCCACATCACCCAACTGACGGGTAAGCAACAGCTCTACTTGAGAATGAACGTCTTCAACATCATCTTCAATCACAAATTTACTTGCTTCTATATCTTGAGTTATATTATTGAGACCATCTATCAGCTGACTCAGCTCTTCTTTTGTAAGCAAACCAATGCTTTCAAGCATTTTGATGTGCGCAATAGAGCCAGCCACATCATGCTTGGCAAGACGAAGGTCGAACTCTCTGTCTCTTCCAACGGTAAATTGTTCAACGGTTTTATCGGCATCGTAGCCTTTACTCCAAAGTTTCATAGTTTTGTTAGTTATGTATTAGTCCTCAATTGTGAAACGAAGATTTCGACTAACGCTTTACAATTAACTATTAACGACTAGTGCTTTAAAAAAACGAATATAACCATCTATCCCTTGCTTTATCTCGTCAACATAAATAAACTCGTCTGCTGTATGAGAGCGGGCAGAATCTCCCGGTCCCAGCTTAAGCGCAGGGACGGGAATACGTGTAATATCAGATGTTGTGGGTGATATATAGCAGGTCATACCTAGCTGCTTTGCTGTTTTCATTAGACAATGGTTTTCATCTAAGGCGGAAGCCAACAAATGAGTTGATCGTGGTTTAACCTCACACTTTACATGCTGGCGAACTATGTCAACTATCTCCTCATTCTTATAGCAATCGGTAGGGCGAACATCCACTACAAACGAGCATTCGGCTGGTATAACGTTGTGTTGAGTGCCTGCCTGAATCTGTGTAACTGTCATTTTTACCTCGCCCATTAACGGTGATACTTTTGGAAATCGATACGTTATAAACCATTGTATATCATCAATGGCATGATATAGGGCGTTATCACCTTCGTTACGTGCAGCGTGCCCCGATTTACCTTTCGATAAGCAGTCCAGTACCATTAACCCGCGTTCTGCAACGGCTGCATTCATTTGGGTGGGTTCGCCTACAATGGCAAAGTCTATTTTAGGAAGTTCGGGTAGGAGGGCGGAAATACCGTTTACGCTTACCCGCTCTTCTTCTGCAGTTATTGCTATTACAAGGTTATATGGCAATTTTTCTTTTGCCATTATGCAAAATATATACAGTAGCGAAACTACAGAACCACCTGCATCGTTGCTGCCTAAACCGTACAACTTACCATCCTCAATGATAGCGGCAAAAGGGTCTCTGGTATATGCAGGCGAAGGTTGCACCGTATCATGATGAGAGTTTAATAGTAGGGTTGGTTTTGTCGCATCATAATTTGGAGACTGCGCCCAAACGTTGTTCATATACCGTTTAGGATTCATTCCTTGTGATGAAAGAAAATCAAAAATTATCTCAGCCGTTTTATCCTCTTCTGTTGATAACGAAGGAGTTTCTATTAGCTGTTTTAGTAAATTGATGGCTTGTTGATATGTATTGTTTAAACTCATTTATTCAATAGTTCTTATCCTAAAATTCTACGCTTTTACCCCTAAATCCCCTAAAGGGGACTTGCTAGATGGTACATAAGTCAATGGTTTGCTACTATTGAGGAGATGTCTCACTACGTTCGATATGACGGTTCTTTTACTATCTACATCTTTTCATTCTCATATTTGCATATTAGCACATTTACACATTGCTTTTTCTATTCCTCCAATGTTATAACCGTACCAATCCCCTTGGTCACATTCTTTGCATGCTTTATCAGCACCTCTTTTACACCCATTTTAAGCGCGCTGAAAGCATTATCCAACTTAGGAATCATGCCTTGAGAAATTGTGCCTTCTTCTTTTAGCGTCTGATACTTCTCAGGATTAATGTATCGTATGTATGAGTCGTCATCGTTTACATCTGTGAGTACGCCATTCTTTTCAAAGCAGAATACCAATCTTACGGGAACGATTCCTGCCAACGCAACAGCCAGAGCCGAAGCAATGCTGTCGGCATTGCTGTTTAGCAGGCTACCTTCGCCATTGTGCGTGATAGAGCAAAACACAGGAGTAAGGCTTCTCTCGAACATATCTTTCAGCATTTTAACCGAGATACGGTGCGGCTGGATATCGCCAACAAAACCAAAATCGATAGGTTCAGCAGGGCGACGAACGGCTGGAATCAGATTTGCATCTGCACCTGATAGCCCGATAGCATTACATTTCATGCTTTGCAGCTGTGCAACGATAGATTTATTAATCCATCCTGCGTAAACCATAGCAGCGATCTTCAATGTATCAGCATCGGTAACCCTACGGCCATCAATCATGGTAGTTTGAATACCCAGCTTTTCTGCAAGACGAGTGGTTAGCTTACCTCCCCCATGAACCAATATTTTGGGGTTGCTGATAGTAGAAAAGTCTTTTAGAAACGGAGTCAATTCCGCCTCATTATCAATAATGTTTCCGCCTATTTTTACGATATTCAGCATACTATAGGGATTAGAGATTTTAAGACAAAGGACTTTTATTATTTGTTGTTGCAATGAGCGATGAAGTAGTCTTTGCTCTTTATGTCTTTTGTCCTTCTTTCAAAGCAAAGTTACTACAAACTTTCTAAAATCCTCTTAAGTACAACTTGTGCCGATACCACACGGTTTGCAGCCTCGGGAATTACCAATGACTGAGAACTTTCAATCACATCATCTGTTACTATCATATTGCGGCGAACAGGAAGGCAGTGCATGAAAAAAGCATCGTTTGTCAGCTTCATTTTAGCTTCATCAACTGTCCATGCGCGATCTGTATTCAATATCTTGCCATAGTTGGGATCTTGATAAGCAGCCCAATTTTTGGCATAGATAAAGTCGGCACCTTCAAATGCTTTTTTCTGATTGTATTCTACCTTAGCATTACCAACGAATTGCCTGTCAAGCTCATATCCTTCGGGGTGAGTGATAACAAAGTCGTAGTTGGTAGCATTCATCCACTCGGCAAAAGAGTTGGGAACAGCCTGAGGTAACGCTTTGGGGTGTGGAGCCCATGTCAGCACAACTTTCGGACGTTCGGTTTTTTTATACTCCTCAATAGTGATGAGATCGGCAAAGCTCTGTAGCGGGTGACGGATAGCAGCTTCCATGCTGAAAACCGGCTTACCCGATAGCTTAATAAATCCGTTAAGCACATCTTCGCCATAGTCTGCTTTCTTGCTCTCGAAATTGGCAAATGAGCGAACGCCTATAACATCGCAGTAGCAGCCCATTACAGGAATTGCTTCGAGAATATGCTCAGGTTTATCGCCATCCATAATTACACCGCGTTCGGTCTCCAGCTTCCATGCACCTTGATTAATGTCTAGCACAATAACGTTCATGCCAAGGTTCATTGCGGCTTTTTGAGTGCTTAATCTGGTGCGAAGACTTGAATTGAAGAAAACCATAAGCAGGGTTTTATTCTTACCTAAAGCATCGTATTTATATGGATTTTGTTTTACTTCAAACGCTTCTTGCAGCGCATCCTTAAGGCTTCCTATATCGTGAACAGATGTAAAAGTTTTCATGTTTTTTTGTGTTAATGGTTAATCGTAAAACGTTAATCGCAAAGAATCAGCTATTAAAAGTTGGTCGTAAGCTGTTAATCGTCGCATGCTTTTTCGCTTAACGCTTTACCACTCACGAGTTACTTAATCAGTGATTTGAATATGGCTAAAAATTGATCAATTTCTTCATCAGTAATGCATAGCGGTGGTAGTAGACGTATAGTATGAGTTCCTGCACCTCCGGTAAAAATATGATGCTCGTACACCAACTTATTACGAATTTCGGATACAGGATTTTCCATTTCCATGCCTATCATTAGTCCACGTCCGCGTACTTCTTTTATTCCGCTTAATGATTCCAGCTCTTCTTTAAGAATTTCCCCTTTTTTGGCAGCGTTATCAATTAAACGTTCAGATTTCATTACATCGGCAACAGCAATGCCCGCAGCACATGCAAGGTGGTTGCCTCCAAAGGTGGTGCCTAGCTGACCCTTAACGGCTTTAATTTTATCATCAATTAAAACGGTAGCCATCGGAAAACCGTTACCTATACCTTTTGCCATTGTGATAATATCGGGATGAATGCCGGCAAACTGGTGAGAGAAGTATTTCCCGGTACGTCCGCAACCCGATTGTATTTCATCAAGAATAAGGATAACGCCGTGATTCTCGCAGCTCTTTTGCAGCTGCTGTAAGAAGCTGTTTTCTGCAATGTGTATTCCGCTAACACCTTGTATGCCCTCAACAATAACAGCAGCATAGTCTCTCTTTGCCAACTCTTTTTCAGCAGCATTGGCATCATTAAGAGGAACAAATGTTACATTGTCTGTTTGATTATATGGAGCGCTATATGAAGGAATATCCGTTACAGTAACAGCGCCCGAAGTACGTCCATGGAATGCTCCTTTAAAAGCCAAAACTTTCTTTTTTCCGGTATGGAAAGATGCAAGTTTTAGTGCATTTTCATTTGCCTCAGCACCGGAGTTGCAAAGGAATAATTCATAATCATCGCAACCCGATAGCTTGCCCAGTCTGTTTGCAAACTCTTGCTGAAGACTGTTGACAACGGCATTTGAGTAGAAGCCCAGCTTAGAGAGCTGCATTTTTAGTATTTCAACATAGTACGAATGACTATGCCCAATCGATATTACGGCATGTCCACCGTAAAAATCGAGATAACGTTGACCTTTGGCATCGTATATTGTACATCCTTTGGCACTTACCGGCTCTATGTTATATATGCTATATACGTCAAATAGATTCATTATTATTAATTTTAGCCCCCAAACCCCCAAAGGGGGCTTTAGAAGAAGGTTTGAAAGGTTTAAATGTTTAAGGTTGCGTCTCTTTTAATTTTTTTTTCACATATCACTGTACTCTGTACTTTCTTTAATTTAAAATCCTATAGATTTGAGGTGAAGTCCGCAAGTTTCGTCTAGTTCAAACATCAGGTTCATATTTTGCACTGCCTGCCCCGATGCTCCTTTTAGAAGATTATCTATAGCAGCAGTGATGAACAATTTGTTACCATACTTCTTTACGTTCATCAAACACTTATTGGTGTTCACAGCCTCTTTCATGCTAACTTCTCTGTCTATAACATGCGTAAAAGGATGATTCTTATAGAAAGATTTATAAAGATCAACAGCTTCTTCTTCACTTATATCGCAATGAGTATATACGGTTGAGAATATACCACGAGCAAAATCGCCACGTTGAGGAACAAAGTTTATTTCAGGTAATTCCGATCCCTTAAGGTTCGACAGAGTTTTTTTAATCTCTCCAAGATGTTGATGCGAAAAGACCTTATAGACTGAAAGGTTATCGTTACGATAGCTGAAGTGTGTAGTTGCGCTCAACGAACGACCTGCTCCGGTAGAACCTGTCGTAGCATTCACATGCAGCTCATTATTCAGTAAGTCATTTGCTGCCAATGGAAGTAAGGATAGCTGAATAGCTGTGGCAAAGCAACCCGGATTAGCAATATTGTCAGCCTTTATTATTTCATCCCTTCTTACTTCGGGCATACCGTATATAAAGTTTCTGGTAAATCCCTTGTCTTCAAATGTTCCGTCCAGCCTGAAATCGTTGCCAAGATCAATAACTTTTGTATTCTTATTAAATGGATGAGTAGTAAGAAATTCGCGAGATACACCATGCCCCAGACAAAGAAATACTACATCAACAGGAGAGATTTCTCCGCTGAAGAGCATATCTGTATCGCCTTCAAGATCGGTATGAATAGATGCTACAGGTTGTTTGGCATTACTGGTGCTGAAAACAAACTTAATATCAGCATTAGGGTGGAATAGCAGAATTCTTAACAGTTCTCCTGCCGTGTATCCTGTTCCGCCAACTATACCAATGGCTATTTTTTTATCATTCATATTGCCTGTGTTATTCGTCAATGCTGCCGTTTACCGCATGGTAAATTTTCAGCTGATTAGAAAGAATGCGGGTAAATCCTACAACGTCTTCGCCGGTAAATGCTTTATTTGTTTCGCCGTAATCGCCAAACTTAGAGCTCATCAAATCGTGTTTAGACTTACATCCTAGCACAGAGAAATGGTAGGGTTGGAGTAGCACATTCACAGTTCCGGTTACGTTACGTTGTGATGATTCGAGATAAGCTTCAATATCGCGCATTACGGGATCGAGATATTGTGCTTCGTGCATCATCATGCCATACCAGCTGCCCAGCTGATCTTTCCAGTATTGTTGCCATTTGGTCAGCACATGTTTTTCTAAAAGATGATGCGCTTTTATGATGATAAGAGCAGCAGCGGCCTCGAATCCAACACGACCTTTAATACCAATAATTGTATCGCCTACATGAATATCGCGACCAATTCCGTAAGGTGTTACCAATGCTTCCAACTCTTGTATAAGCTGAACCGGAGACATCTTTTTACCGTTTAAAGCGCATGGCTGTCCTTTATCAAACTCAATGCTGATATGTTCTTTACCGTTCTTAGAAACCTGTACGGGATAGGCTTCTTCGGGCAGTTCTCCATCAGACGAAAGCGTTTCAACGCCTCCAACGCTTGTTCCCCATAACCCGTGGTTAATGGAGTATTTTGCTTTTTCCCAGCTGTACTCGTAACCATGCTTTGCAAGATAATCTATCTCTTGCTGACGTGATAGGCCAAGGGTACGGATGGGCGTAATGATTTCCATTTCGGGAGCCATTACCTGAAAAACCAAGTCGAAACGAACCTGGTCGTTACCCGCACCAGTACTACCGTGAGCAATAGCAGCAGCGCCAATTTCTTTAGCATATTCAACAATGGCAAGAGCTTGGAATATACGCTCCGAACTGACCGACATGGGGTAGGTGTTCTGGCGTAGCACGTTGCCATAAATCATATAGCGTATGCCCTTTTGGTAGAACTCCTCAACGCGGTTGATGGTTATGTGCTTTTTTGCGCCCAGCTTAAGAGCCTTTGCTTCCAGCTCGGACAGTTCTTCACCCGAGAAGCCACCGGTGTTTACAAAGGCTGTATATACTTCCATTTTCTTGTCAACGGTAAGGTATTTGATACAATATGATGTATCAAGTCCGCCGCTGTATGCCAATACTACTTTGTTATTCATGGTATTTTATGGTTTTAAAGGTCCCCTCCCTAGCCCTCCCCCAAAGGGTGAGGGAACTCCCTCGCTTTGGGAGGGTTGGGGAATCTTGGATTATTTATTCTCTTAAATTAGTTCAATCTTTTTCGTGATACTTGTATCTTGCTACGTGATACGATATTCTACCTTCCGACCATCTTGCGAATAAGTCGTTGCGGGGCAAAGAAGTGAATGAGCGAACGGAAAAGAGAACTCTGTTGCATTTTCTTATTTTGTTGTTCTTTCTTTTTTTTGTCCCATTCCGGTTTGTAGATCATGCCGGTACAAAGGCACATCTTACGGTTGTTACGCATAAGAATATCGTAGTTTCTGCAACCTTCGCAACCTCTCCAGAACTCTTCATCATCAGTCAACTCAGAGAAAGGAGTGGGTACAAAGCCCAGCTCGGAATTCAGCTTCATAACGGCTAAGCCTGTAGTTATGCTAAATATACGAGCATCAGGATAGAGCTTGCGCGACAGCTCGAATATTTTATGCTTCACTTTTCGTGCAAGTCCGCTGTTACGATACTCCGGATCGACGATGAGCCCCGAGTTAGCAACAAATTTGTCGTGTCCCCACGACTCGATATAGCTGAAGCCAATCAACTTGTCGCCATCCAAAGCTACAACCGCTTTTCCTTGGCGAAGCTTGGAAGCGATATACTCCGCGCTGCGTTTTGCAATACCCGTTCCGCGCTGTAGAGCCGATTCGTAAATCAGCTGGCAGATATCCTCGGCGTACTTTACATCTTGCTCCGAGGCAACTCTTATTGTCATTTCGGAAAAAATTAAATGATTGAACAAACTCTCTTTTCAGAGCCGTAATTCATTGGTACTATAAAGTCGTTTAAAAGCGCAGAGACCGTAGCTCCGCAATAGAAGAGTATAGACCGCTAGGGTCGTGAGAATCGTCGCACGCGAATATTTCTAACGTTGGTTAACGTCAGACCATGGGGTTGGTATGTTGTATTCACATTCATAATTCGGTGCAAATGTAAAAATGATTTTCGAATATCAACAGGATTGAAAGAAAATTTAAGATTGGAACATGCTTGACTGTCAGAGCGAAAATAAATAGATTGAGGGATAATTTTGCAATTCGCTTTTAATTTGAAAGTAAACAGCTGTGTTTTGTACTCTATTGGGGTAAATATGGAGAATATTCTTAATGTGAAATTTTATTCTGATAGGAGAAATAAATGGTGTATTTTAAAAGTGTTATAAATGGTAGTTCTAGTTTAGGGGTAACATGTAGTCATTTCGAACGCAGTGAGAAATCTCCTCAATAGTTGCAAATCGTTGGCTGGTGCATATTGTAAAAGTCCCCTTTAGGGGATTTAGGGGTAATGGGCTGCTGTCTAATTTAATGCACTGTTGCTTTTCAGGAGATTTCTCACTGCGTTCGAAATGACGAGGTTTTTGTTGCAATACGCATTTCTATTTCTATTATTTCCCTTCTCTAAATCCTTCTTTCGGAATTTTAACTACGTATGTTTTCTTAGCAGCATTGGTTAATACTACGTCACGCAGCCAAGGGTTGAATATCTTTATCATTTTGTAGTTAGTGCTGTGTTTTTCAGCAAAATCGGCAATACAGGTAATGCCGGTTTTTACTTCCACCTCTTTATATTCTAAAGGTTTGTAAAGGTCTTTTTCGGCAACATTGAAACCATATAAGTGGGGCTTAGTCATAATCTCTTTGTAGGCAACTGCACGGTAAACATAACGTGATGTTTCTACGTTGAGCGACATATCGTAGTAGTTCTCGGTTTTCTGGCGTTTAATTTGTCCATCGATATGTGCCATGCCTACATTGTATGATGCAGCAGCTAGTGTCCAGTTGTTATACTTGGCATATGCTCTTTTAAAATACTTACAAGCGGCAACAGTCGATTTCTCGATATGGTAGCGCTCATCAACTTCGTTATTTATTTCAAGCCCGAATTCTTTGGCTGTACCTTCTAATATCTGCCAGTAACCAACTGCACGTGCGGGCGAGATTACATTTTGCAGGTTACTTTCTGCTACACATAAATACTTAAAATCATCGGGCACACCTTGTTCTTTCAATATCGGCTCTATTATTGGAAAATAGCGATTTGCCAAACGTATAGTTTGTACCATTAAACCATGTCCGTATGAGATAGAGGTTAGCTCTCGCGAGAGAAATTCGTTAACATCGAAATATTCTAATGGCATTTCTTCGTCTGCAAAAGAGGCTTTTTCCGGAGCAGGTAATGCCACTATGTTTTGATTTGCTACTAGTTCAATATTTTTATCTTTATTCTTTTCAGATTCATCGCCTCCATCATCGGGACGAGAGGCACACACCGTTAAGCTGATCAATACAGTTAGCGAAAGGATTAGATAAGATAGCTTATTCATAATATAAGGAATGATATTATAGGTTAAATATATTGAGTATCGTCTGTAAGAAATGGGTTAGTCATTGCCTCACGAGCTATGGAAGTAACGGGTCCGTGACCACAGATAACTTCGGTATCGCCGGGCAAGATTAGCAGCTTAGTGTGTATGCTATGCATCAGTTCATCGTAATCGCCACCAGGAAGATCGGTACGGCCAATGCTACCGTTGAATAGCGTATCGCCTGCAACAAGCAGCTTTTCTTTTTCAAAGTAGAAGCAGACACCGCCTTCAGAATGTCCCGGTGTATGAATCACTTTAAGCTCGGTATTGCCAAACTTTAAGATTTGTCCGTCTTCCAAGAATTGTTTGGGAACAGGAGGATTCTCCATCTGCAAACCAAAAGCAGCAACATGAGAAGCGGCTCTTTCTATTTTATTCAAATCGCCCCGATGCATTAACGGCGACAATCCGTATTTACGGCTAACGTAAGCATTGCCCATAACATGATCGAAATGACCATGTGTATTAAATAGCATAACGGGCTTAAGATTATTCTCCGCTATGTAGTTCGATAACCTCAGCTGTTCAGCCTCGTTATTACAGCCTGCATCAATAATGATGCATTCTTTTGTCTCGTCTGATAGGATTATGGTATTTTCCTGTATCTCGTTAAATACGAATAATTTTATGTCTAGCATTGTTCGAAATATCTAGTTACTTATGATTTGCAAGGTATGAAAAGCAGAGTAAAAATACTTATTATAAATGAATGTTTTATGACTTATTAATGTTAGACAGATTTATTTTATTAAGCCAGCTAAAAATTGTTTCATAAACTTTTTCTCTAACAGGTTTCTCCGATAAAACGAGGTCATGCTTTCCGCCTTCAATTTTTTGTTTGGTAACGTTTTGGCCTAGCTTATCAGCATAATGTTGAATTTGATCTACGCTTAGCACTAAATCGGCATTATGGAAAGCGTTTGTCCACTCATGCCCTTTCATTGATTTATCGGAGCTAAGCACTAAGATGGGGCATTGAATATCTATCCCTCGTTTAATTGCTTTGTGTGCTTGATGTATGCCTTTAAGCCAGCTGAGCGTAACCATTTTTGCTGCAATGGGTTTCCATTCTAGATTGTAACTCCACTCACCCTTTGCGGATTTATGTATGCTTTCTCCATAAAAAGATGAAAACTGGGAGGTTATTGCAAGGTTAGGAAACAGCTTGGCAAAAAGAGTAACAAAAGGAATACCAATGTTACGAAGCATCCACCCCTTGTTCATCTCTAAAAACGGACTGTTCAGCACCAATGCTTCGCAAGTATTTTTGTACTTATCAAGATATAGCGATGCCGCTAATCCTCCGGTTGAGTGGGCAAGAATTACCAGCTGCTTGTTGCCTTCTGCTTTAATCTGTGCAATTGCAGCATCAAGGTCTGCAAAGTATTCGTCTATCTTACGAATGTTGTACGGTTTTTGGTTGGGAAGAATGGAACGACCGCATTTGCGTAAGTCAACCGCATAAAAATTGTAGCCTTGTTCTATAAATTTCTTTGCCATCTCTTCCTGAAAAAAGTAATCGAGGAATCCATGAATATAAAGAACGGCTTTCTCTGTAGGTTGGCTATTCAGCTTACGAACAAGCGTACAAACCACCTTGCCCTCATAGTCGTTAGGCATGTTGATGGTTAACTGCTCAAAGCCGTTTAGTATGTTAGCTTGATAGCTGTTCATTTACTCTTCCTCTTCGCCTTCAGTCTTTCTGCTCGAAATGTACCCTCTCCATTTTTCTATCAGTAACTTAAAGTTATCGGGCAATTCTACTTCAAACATCATCTCTTTGCCTGTTGTAGGATGTACAAATCCCAATGTACGCGCATGCAACGCGTGATGCGGCATTATGTTAAAACAGTTTTGCACAAACTGCTTATACTTAGAGAATGTTGTACCACGCAGTATTTTGTCGCCGCCATAACGCTCGTCGTTAAATAGCGGATGTCCTAGATACTCCATGTGTACGCGTATCTGGTGTGTGCGACCTGTTTCCAGCTTACATTCTACCAGCGACACATAGCTCAATTCTTCTAAAACTTTGTAATGGGTTACGGCGTGCTTGCCAATGGTTTCGTCATCGTAAACCTTAAAGCGCATTCTATCCGTTTGGCTACGAGCAATGTTTCCGATAATGGTACCTCGTTCCTCTTCCATTCTTCCCCACACTAATGCGGTGTATAGTCTGCTAACCGTATGATCGAAAAATTGTTTGGCCAGCTTAGCATGAGCAATATCATTTTTTGCGACGAGGAGAACGCCCGAAGTATTTTTATCTATACGGTGTACAAGTAATCCGCCACGCTCGTCGTTTTTATCCAGGTTTGAATCGGTGCCTAAATGCCAAGCTAATGCGTTAACCAGCGTACCCGAATAGTTTCCATGCCCGGGATGTACTACCAATCCGGCAGGTTTATTGATAACGATTAGATCATCATCTTCATATAGAATGTTGAGTGGAATGTTTTCGGGGATAAGATCTACACCTCTTCTGGGGTAGGGCATTACGATAGAAATGCTATCGAGGGGTTTTACTCTGTAGTTCGACTTTACAGGACTACCGTTTACCAGTATGCAACCGGCATCGGCAGCCGACTGTATGCGGTTGCGCGATACGTTTTCAATCTTTGCAGTCAGGAATTTGTCGATACGAAGCAGGCTCTGACCTTTATCTACGGTAAAGCTGTAATGCTCGTAGAAGTCTTGCCCATCTTCGTTTGTATCGTCTTGTAGAGAGATATTATCGTCCAGTAAATCTTCGGCAATCACGTTTACTTCTTGATTATAACTTTACTGGTTTCTACTATTTTGTTATTCTCGTCTTTAACACGGATAAAATAAATACCGTCAGATAATGATGATACATCAATAGATTCGCCGTAGCTGACTTGTTGTGTTTTTACTAAACGACCACGCATATCATACAACTCTACCTTGGTTTTAAGCGGTTCGGCTTGGCTCTCCTTCCAATGCAGCCTGATTGTACTGCTTGCCGGATTCGGCACAGCTGTTACAGCTTCAGAAACAGAACTCTTAGCGGGAGGAAGCACTGGGTTAGGAGGGAAGTCGCTCTCATTATTTGCAAATATAGGGCGCAACATTAACGAACCCTCATAGACGCTCGATTGCCATGCGTTATTTAAGTAGTAGAACGTTTTATTTTGATGGTTACGGTTACGATCAAACCCAATGTTTACAAAGTCTTCACTAACTTGCATCCAGCCTACATAAAATATTTGGTTAGAGCCTATAGCAATGCCCTTGCTAAACTTATAAGCAACAAACTTATTCAGCGCATCGCTTGTGTTAGGTCTTATCGTATCTTGCACATAAAGCAGCTCTCCGGGTTGTCCGGCTCCATTGTCTGACCATACAGCCAGCTTGATTTTGGTAGATGTATTTACGTCATTTATGGTTTTATTGAAGTAGAGATATACACCACGCAAAGAATCTGCAACGTAACTTTTAAACTTAACGGCAACACGACCTGTGGATGAACCGCTCCCGTATAATCCATATCCGTTTTCGGCAATACCATCGTCATAAGCGTAGTAATCGTAGAATTTATAAACGTAGCCGGTTGTATCGTTATATCTAAGCTCGCGTCTTAGCGTAGTAGTTTCGGTATCTGTGATAATATAAGATGTAACTTTGAAAGCAGCACTATCCGGATCATCGGAGTAGAAGCTATAGCTTGGTAGAATTACAGGAATTTCTCTCGTACTTCCTATATCGGGAATGTTTTGCTGACCTGCCGAGAAGTTATAGCTGTCGCCATTTCCTATTAAAGGTATTATTTTTGTAACCAATCCAACACTTGACGCGGGTAGCCCTAAGTTTGCAATGTAAAATGTAGTATTCAGCTGGTTGCCAAATAATGCCAAGTAGCTAGTGCTATTAAAATGTTTCCATGGAATAGACTCATACTCATACGAGAATGGAAGCTGGGGAACGTAGAGTGCAGCATCGGGTACGTAATCCCCTTCAACTCGTCCTCTGTTCAGATAAACAACATCTAAATGCCAATGATCGGCGTTGCTGGCACGTCCGGGTACAAACGTATTTACAGCAATGCTGGCATAGTTTATAAAACGGAAGCGAAAACCATTAAATAAAAAATTAGGTTGATCGATTTTTATAGATGTTGAAAAAAATGTAGCAGGTATATCGTCCGATTTCTTGATAACGCTTGTTCCTGTAAGATGGTTATTTTCGACTAATGAGTCATTTTGTGCGCTAACACTCCATACGCTAACCCATTCGTTAGAAGAGTTTAGAAACTGAAGCGTAAGAGAATCCGCTCTTTCGGGCATATCGCCAAGCCCTCCTGCTTGAAAACAGAAGCTTAGAACAATATTATCGGCAGGTGTATAAGCCAAGTTTATTTCAAGAGAGGTAAGCGTATCAGCAGGCTGAGAAAGTACTCCACCAACATCATATAGGTTGCCATGGGCATCAATCGCATCAAAGGTTGCAACTCCTATAGTAGGCATGCTTAACGCATAGCTGTTGTTGATAAAAACGCTATTTCCTTCCCACTTTGATTGATCGGAAAAATGACCCGGCTTGGCAAAATCGTCAATAAAAGGAAGTGACAACGGTGTTGCAGAACGAACAACGTTTGCTCTTTTTGGCACAAGGTTTTCTTCGAGCAATATGGGGTTGTTTTGAAGACCCACAAGTCTTTCTTGGGCATTTAGCTTAAGCGCAAAAAGCAAAATGATAATGAGTCCGACTACTTTTGATTGTTTCATTCTTCAGCTATTAATTTTACATACGTTGTTCTGGCAGCTTATTTTGGAATTTTCGAATTGTCTGTAGTTAAGTATATATCAACAACAGCCCCAAGAGGTGTTTCAATCCTACTACTTGTAGAGGGACTTTGCTTATAAACCACTGCCGATAGCGAATCTTCGGCTGTTTTTACAGTCTTGTCATAGTATTTTCTGCCACAATTAAGCGAAGCATTGATTAGGCTGCTATGGGCTGCATTGGCGTTTTGACGCAGCACAAGAGGTATTGATGTATATTCCGGGAATTCATTGTTATAACCCAATACTAAATCAATCTCAGAGTTTACAATCATAGGTTCTTTTGAAGGAACAGCATGCCCTTTGTACTTTTGTTCTAAAATGTTGTTGGTAGCAATATCCGGCGAGTAGCTTATCTTGCCAACCCTAAGACCCTTGCTTTCGAGTACAGCCTTACCTTGTCGCAACGAGAATCCGACAACGTTAGGCATATCAACTTTTTTAGGAACTAAGCAGTTAATAACCAAAAATACTTTCCGGTTTTTCTTTACAAGGCTATTAGACTTTGGGTTTTGATCTACAACACTTCCCGGTACTAAGGTCTGACGGTAAATGGAGTCGGTTATCTCAAGTCTCAAATCCTGAGCATCGGCCAATTTATAAGCTTCAGCAAGCGTTAAGCCTTTAAAATCGGGAACAGGCTGAGATTGTCCATGCCTTGTGTACAGCTTAAGAAATATCATTGTAACTACTATGAGCAGAACGATGCCGCATATTGCATAAATAAGATTACGCAGGTAGTCGTTTTTCCAAATTTTCTTTAAAAATTCCACGTGTCAGATTATATGTAAATTATATACCCGAGCAAAGGTAACAAAAAATAGTATCACGATGCAGGTATCGCGATGTATGGTGTGTGATATAATAGCCCCTAAATCCCCTAAAGGGGACTTTACCAGCATTGCCAGAAGTCCCCTTTAGGGGATTTAGGGGCAACACGTAAAAAGTAAAAAGCGGAATTGCAAATTCCGCTTAACTGAGGCAATTCAAAATGACGATAAAAAGCGACCTAAGGCTCAATCTTAGTTCCCAGTACCTTAAGGAATGCTGCAATCCATTTTTGATGCCCCGGCCATGCAGGAGAGGTAACCAGGTTGCCATCTACAACAGCCTCGGTAGCTGGAACGTCAACATAGGTTCCGCCGGCAAGTGTAACTTCTGGACCAACAGCCGGATATGCTGTTAGCTTCTTGCCTTTTACTACCTGGGCAGCGGTAAGAATTTGTATGCCATGACAAACGGCAGCAATAGGCTTATCCGCTTTAGCAAAATGTTGTACCAGCTCTATAACTTTTGGATTTAGCCGTAAATACTCCGGTGCGCGACCACCTGCAATTACAATGGCATCATAGTTTTCGGGTTTCACGTCGCTGAAGCTGTAGTTAAGCATAAAGTTATGCCCCGATTTTTCGATGTAAGTCTGATAGCCTACGAAATCGTGAATAGCAGTAGCAACCGTTTCGCCTTTTTTCTTATCAGGACATACGGCATGCACTTCGTGACCTACCATTTCGAGCATTTGAAACGGAACCATTGTTTCGTAATCTTCGGCAAAATCGCCGGTAAGAAGTAAGATTTTCTTTTTCATAATAAAAACGTTTTATGATGTGCGTTACTTGTTTGGCTGTTGGCAGGGTTGAGCAAGGTAGTAAAATTTAAGCAAAAAAATTAAAGTTTTGCTGCTAAATGAAATTTATACTCACTGGATTGCATATAAATGATAGTTGTATAATAATTGAAAAGTCCAGCCAATCTACCATAAAAATACCCGACAGCCAGCTGCCAGGTATTTTTAATTTTTCAGTAAAAGTCTTTAAGTCTTAAAATCCTTAAGTCTTGAAATCTATATATTATACAAGCACATCTGCAATTTCGGGAGTTCTATTAAAAACGCTCTTTGCAAACGGACAGAGAGGCAGTATTTTAATGTCATTTTTACGAGCATATTCAACGGCTTCCATTACCATGCTTCTGCCAATGCCTTGTCCTTCAAAATCGGGGTTTACCTCGGTATGGTCGATTACCATTTTCTGAGGTTGGTTAAAATAAGTCATTAACCCTGCTTCTATGCCATCTTCTTCAGCTTTAAAGTAGCCTCTTTTGTTACCTTTTACCAGTATAATTTCCATGATATCTTTTTTTATTGTTGCAATTCAAACTAGCTTTAACAATCAACACTTATTATTTGATATTGTTCTATTTTTCACAAATAAAAATTGTTGATATCGACGTAACATTTAGTGTGTTAGCCTGCTGAAATTTTTTATTAACGTATAAGCTAGGTATTATTGGGCAGAATGTTTATTTTTGTCTTTAACAACTCTTACTTATATAAAGAGATTGTTAATAACTACACGAAACCACCCTAAGGGGCTAAAAACCAGAAATATACTATGCATATTGCTATAGCAGGGAACATTGGTAGCGGAAAAACTACCCTTACAGGATTACTAGCACATCACTACCAGTGGATTGCGCAATATGAGGATGCTGACGGAAATCCTTACCTCAACGATTTTTACGAAGATATGCAGCGCTGGGCATTCAGCCTGCAAATATATTTCCTTAATAAGCGACTTAAGGGAATAGTAGAAATTAAGAAACGAAAAGAAACTATCGTTCAGGACAGAACTATTTATGAGGATGCGAAAATATTTGCACCCAACTTACACTCAATGGGGTTAATGAGCAGTCGCGATTTTGACAACTACAGCTCGCTGTTCGACCTGATGATATCTCTTGTTTCTCCCCCCGATTTGGTTATCTACCTTAAAGCATCTGTTCCTACTTTGGTAAACCAGATACAGAAAAGAGGAAGAGAGTACGAAGCCGGTATTCGTATCGATTACCTTACAAAGCTTAACGAGCGTTACGACGAATGGTTCGAATCGTATAATGCCGGTAAAAAGCTTATTCTGGATGTAGATACCATTAATTTTTCCGAACGTCAGGAAGACTTGGGGCTCGTTATTGATAAGGTAAACGCATCGCTACACGGCTTGTTTTAGTAGCCACTAAAAATACTCACCTAAATACCACCATTATGAAACGTATTGCTATTTTACTAGCGGCGCTGTTTATTACAGCGTCTGGCTATGCTCAAAATCTACTTGTTGGTTGGGAAGAACTGACTTCTCCCGATTTTGTAAAAGCAGTAGAAAAAGCTGAAGGAGTGTGTATTATTCCTATGGGTGTACTTGAAAAACATGGACCACATTTACCTTTGGGAACGGATGTTTATACTGCTCGCGAGATTAGTCAACGAGCAGCACAACGAGAATACTGCATCGTATATCCTTATTATTTTGTAGGTCAGATTTTCGAAGCAAAACACCAGCCGGGTACTGTTGCATATAGCACAGAGTTGATTTATAAAATGCTCGAAGAAACTTGCCAGGAGATTTCTCGTAATGGTATAAAGAAAATAATTCTGGTAAACAGCCATGGAGGCAACAATGCGTTTTTGCAATATTTCTGCCAATCTCAGCTGGAAAAAGAAAAAGACTATGTGGTGTATTTTTTTCGCAACGAGATAGATCCGGAGACCCGTAAAAAAATAGCAGATATGCGTAAAAGCACGCTTAGCGGGCATGCCGACGAGGTTGAGACCAGCTCTGTTATGGCTATTCGTCCCGACATCGTAAAGGTAGATAAGGCCAATAATGAATCGGGTGTTGATATGAACAGGTTACCGTTGGGCAATACTTTTACAGGTATTTGGTGGTATGCAAAGTACCCGAACCATTATTCGGGAGATGCTAAAGATGCCAATCAAGCCCTTGGAGAAGTGAGCATTGAACAGAGAGTAGGTTCTCTTATTGAGGTTATTAAAACGGTTAAGTCAGATAGCAAGGCGCTTGAATTGCAAAACCAGTTTTTTAAAGAAAGCAATCAACCCCTTAAAACAACAGTAAAGTAACAATTGTTTTACATAAGTCTGTAAACAAATACGTACTTTTAGAGCCTGTAATCGATACTTATGTGAGTATCGGTATATTAAACAATTATGAATAAGATTAAAAGAATAGGTGTACTCACTTCTGGAGGCGATGCTCCGGGAATGAATGCTGCTATACGTGCCGTAACTCGCGCGGGGATTAATAACGGCTTCGAGGTTTATGGTATCCGTATGGGGTATCAAGGAATGATAGAAGGAGATATCTTTAAAATGGAATCTCAGGATGTAAGCGGCATCATTCAGAAAGGTGGAACATTTCTGCAAACTGCACGCTCTATGGAATTTTACCAGCCCGAAGGCAGACGGAGAGCATACGAACAGCTGGAAAAATTTGGTATTGGAGCTGTTGTAATAATTGGCGGCGATGGCTCTTTTACCGGTGCAAACTACATGACACAAGAAAGCGATTTCTCAATAATCGGTATCCCCGGAACAATAGATAATGACTTGTTTGGAACAGACTATACAATTGGCTATGATACTGCTTTGAATACGGTAACCGAAGCCGTTGATAAGATACGCGATACCGCCAGCTCGCATAACCGTATTTTCTTTGTAGAAGTGATGGGTCGCGAGGCAGGTTTTGTAGCTATTAACAGTGGTATTGCTTGCGGCGCAGAGGTTATCATGGTGCCAAGAAGAGCTAACCAGGTGGACAAGGTTCGTGATTTTCTTAAAGAAAGAGCTGCAAAAAACAAGTCGAGTATTATTATCGTATCCGAAGGTTTGGCAGAGGGTGGGGCGATGGATATAGCAAATATTATAAAGCCCGAATTCCCTCAGTTCGATATTCGAGTTTCCATTCTTGGACATATTCAGCGTGGAGGATCGCCCAGTAACAAAGATCGTGTAACAGCCAGCCTTATGGGTATTGCTGCCGTTGAAGCAATAAAAGATTCGCAAACAAATATTATGATTGGGTGGAAAAATGAGCAGATTGTACACGTTCCACTTAATAAGACCATTAAAATGCATAAAGACGTCAGCGAAGACTTGTTGAAGGTAGTTGAAGAAATCGGTACTTTTGTTCCGAAAAAATAAATAAAATAACCAGTTTATTATAAGCGACATAGAAAGAAATAGCAAATTATTTCTTCCTATGTTTTTTATATGCTATATATTTGTCGAGAAAAGGGGACGAAAGACTTAGAAGCTGTTTAAATTTGATTGCATCATCATATTATTGTTTTTTCAGCTACTTGCAGTTAGCCCCTAAATCCCCTAAAGGGGACTTTTTGAAGACGTTGGTCTGAAGCCCCCTTTGGGGGTTGGGGGCTTTTTAATTTTTTAAACAAAAAATAGAATGCTGATTACAGGTAGCTGTCAGGAAGTTCGTAAGCAAGTAGAGCAAGCAAAAAGCGAAGGAAAAACGGTAGGTTTTGTTCCAACCATGGGTGCATTGCATAAAGGTCATATATCGTTGGTAGGGCAGTGTAAAAAAGAGTGCGACTATACGGTTGTCAGCGTATTTGTTAATCCTACACAGTTTAACGACAAGGACGACTATAAGCGTTATCCACGCGTTCCCGAAGGAGACTGTAAAATGCTGGAGCAAGCCGGCTGCGACTTAGTGTTTATGCCAACCGAACAGGAAATCTACCCCGAACATGATGTTCGTCTATTCGATTTTAGTCCGTTAGACAAAGTAATGGAAGGAGCCTTTCGTCCGGGGCATTTTAACGGTGTGGCACAAGTTGTAAGCCGCCTGTTTGATATTGTAAATCCCGATAAAGCGTTTTTCGGACAAAAAGATTTTCAGCAGCTGGCAATTATTCGTCAGCTTGTTCGTCAACAAGCTTATTCTATTACCATCGTGGGTTGTGATATTGTTCGTGAAGATGACGGGCTTGCTATGAGCTCTCGTAATATGCTGCTTAATCCGCAGCAGCGGCAAGCTGCACCTTTAATCTATCAGACATTGCTAAAGGCAAAGCAGCTAGCTAAGACGCTAACGCCGGAGCAGCTTAAGCAATACATAATAGAACAAATAAATGTTAATAACGAGCTTAAAACAGAATATGTAGAAATTGTGGATGCAGACAACCTTCAACCCATAAAGACATGGGATGAAGCGACTCCCATTCAGCTTTGCGTTGCTGTATTGGTTGGTAAAATCCGCTTGATTGATAACATAAAGCTGGCATAATATATTGCTGGTTAATCTGTTGTGTTAAATTTTACTGAGATTTGCCAAAGTATTGTATATTTGCCATTCTATAAAAGAAAATATGCAGATAGAAATATTAAAATCGAAGTTACACAGAGTAACTGTTACAGAGGCACATTTACACTACATTGGTAGTGTTACCATTGATGAGGATTTGATGGATGCTGCCAATCTTATTGCTAACGAAAAGGTTACTATTGTAAATATTACTAATGGAGAAAGGTTAGAAACATACGTAATAAAGGGAGAGCGCGGTAGTAGAAAAATAGGCATCAATGGGCCTGCTGCACTTAGGTGCAGAGTGGGAGACATTGTTATCATTATGTCGTACGCTACGATGGATTTTGAAGAGGCTAAAAAGTTTGAACCTGCAGTTGTTTTCCCCGATACCGAAACTAACCGCTTGATAAGTTAATGCCGTTAAGCCGTGTAACGTGCAGAAAAAAAAGCTACTAAATATCATTCGCTACCTTGTGTTTCTTACGCTAACGGTAGTGCTGATGTACTTTGCATTTCGTAACATCGAGCCGCAGAAGCTATGGGACGGAATAAAGAGTGCAAACCTCTTTTGGATAGTAGTAGCCATACTCATTGGTATTTTCGCATACATTTGCAGAGCTGCCCGCTGGCAAATTATCATAGAACCTATTGGGCACAAACCTACCTTTGCAGATACCTACAACGCCACAATGGTAGGCTATTTAACCAACTTAGCTCTTCCCCGCGTTGGAGAAATAAGCCGTTGCGGTGTTCTCAGTAAAACTTCAAATCTGCCCTTCGATAAGCTGATTGGTACCGTTGTGGTAGAGCGCATTTTCGACCTGATATTTCTTTTACTTTCTATACTCACCGTTGTATTTATCCGCCTTGATGTGTTTGGGGCGTTCCTGTCCGAAAAAGTTTGGCAGCCGCTCAGCAAAGGGCTGGTCAGCATATTTGGGCATACAACATTATTGCTGGTAATTTTGTTTTCTATTATCGCTGTAGTTGTGCTGGTCTATATTTTCAGGGATAACCTAAAGAATATAGGAGCAGTTAAAAAAGTAAAAAGCCTTGGAAAAGGTTTTGCTGAGGGTATAAAGAGCGGGATGAGGATGAAGCATCGTTGGAAGTTTCTGTTTTACTCGCTTCTTATTACGCTTGGCTACTGGATGATGAGCTATACAATTATGCTCGCTATCCCCGAAACGGCAGGGCTTACGGTTATAGACGCATTATTCCTCTATGTTCTCGGCGGACTTGGCTGGGTTGTTCCGGCTCAGGGAGGTTTTGGCTCATTCCACCTTATTGTTGCTATGGGCTTGGGAGTATATGGAATTGGATTTGATGATGGAATTATATTTGCTACGATATCGCACGAGTCGCAGGTGTTATTTATGCTTATTTTGGGCTTTATATCGCTTGCCAGCGTATTCTATAAGCTAAGAAAGAAACCTATAGTTGTTACCTAAAATTTTATTGCTATGGATAATAATGAGCTAGAATTAATCAATCACCGAATTATGAATGATAAAGATGAACTTTCGCGTAAGCTTGCCTACTGGAAGTTTAAGACTAAAACCTTTGCGTTTATATATGGGTATTTTGATGTATTAACCAAAGAAGTTCTTGACTACTTGGCAAATGCCTCTAACGAAGCCGACCGTATGATTGTTGGCGTGTACTCCGACAGGTTGGCAAAAGAAGCGGGACGCTCGCTAAACAATAACGAAACCGACAGAGCCACGCTGGTAGCCTCGCTCCGCTTTGTAAACGTGGTAACCATTCTCGACGAACCTGCCGAAGATATGATTGCCTTCCTGCAACCTGATGCAACACCAAAAGGAAGCGATTTCTAAGAAGAAAGACTATAAGATGAATAGACTTTAGGACTTTAAGACAAAGGACAAAAGATTAAAGACAAAGCCTTTACTTAGCAATAAGTAGGGGCTTTTTGTTTTATAGTATCACGACGCAAGTATCACATATCACGAAAGGATTTGAATGTTAACAGTAGGTAGCTAAAAGTAGCCATCATGTCGAACGTAGTGAGACATCTCCTGAAAAGTAGCAATGCGTTGAATACGGTAATTTATAAATGCCGCCGTACAGAGGAAGTTGGTTGCGTTTATAATCAAATTGTTTGATGGACTTATTTTAGAGCAGTTCAAGTAAATAGACGTTACCGTATTACTGTTGTTGGCTTATAAGAAAATACCAATGTCAAAAACAACAATGCATATTTTTATGTATTTAAATTTGTTTGTTATATTTTTATGCTGAGTTTGCAAACACTTATTAACTAAAACTATGTGTAATCTAAAATTAATTTTATGAAAATATAATATAATAAACAATTAATATCTATCTTTGAGTGTCCCAAAAATTAACTAATATGGATAGCGTAATTCAACATTATTTGAAGCGAGGATTAGACCCTCAAGGATTAAAAAATGAATTAAAGGTTTTAGCGGATGAGTACCTTAAACACACAGGGCGCCATTTATTCATTTATGCTTCAGATCCAAGAAAAGGTAAAATTCAAGGTGTAGATGTAAGTTTAAATCAAGAAGATTTCTATTTCATACATGATCTCTAAGAGATTATGAAGCCGAAAGTATTGATTTTTATATCGAAACACATGGTGGTAGTGCTGGTGCAGCTGAAGAAATAGCTAGGTATCTCCATAAAAAATTTAAAGAAGTTAACTTCATTATTGCGGGCGAGGCTAAAAGTGCAGGTACTATTTTGGCTCTTTCAGGAGATAACATATATATGACAGATACAGGTAGTTTAGGTCCAATAGATGCTCAAGTTATGATAGGTAGATCTGTTGTCTCTGCACACAATTATAAATGTTGGGTAATGGAAAAAATGGAAGAAGCCAAGAAGAATGGCTTTTTAAACCCATTTGATGCGCAAATAATAGCTCAAATACCACCAGGAGAAACAATCAATATTTTTAACTCTCTTGAATTTGCGAAAGATCTTGTAAAAAAATGGCTAGAAAACTATAAGTTTAAAAATTGGATAAAAAGAAGCAAGAGCGGAGATGCAGTTACTGATGAGGTTCGTAAAGCTAGAGCTGCAGAAGTCGCAGAAATGTTTTGTGATCATAATATGTGGCGAAGTCATGGAAGGTCATTGAAAATTGAAGACTTCGAAGATCTCCTCATAATAGAGAGAATAGATAATGATAGAAAATTTGCAGATATAGTTTATAGCATTAAAACAGTGATTCAATTTCTATTTAATAGTCCCATTTACAAGATATATGCTCATAAATTGGCAAATATTGCTCAAGAAATTATTGTTCAAACCGCGCAAAACCAAATAATTCCGTTAAGAAATGCTAATCCAAGTCAACAAAATGTCCCAACAAACGTTGAATTAAAGATAAAATGTGCTAAATGTGGCCATGAATCTGTATTAATTGGCTATACAAATATCGACAACAAGGTATTTAAGGAAAAAGGATATAAGCCAAATGTAATGCTTGATGACAAAAATCAATTGACTTGTCAGAGTTGTAAAAATGTTGTAGATTTGACACCTACAATTAGAAAAGTGGAAAAAGACCTAAATGTAAGTCTAATGTTTAACTAATTAAAATATCATGGAAAAGGTTGTAGCTCGAGTTACCACTGACACTAATGAACAAGTTGTGGAATATGAAAAAACTTCAGAAGTACAGCTGTTCATTATGGATGTTAAAGAAGGGGTTTATACGGAGAACAAGCCTGAAAATATTTCAGAAGTACTAACAAATGAACGAGGAATGTATCAAGAAGCAGTACTATTTGGTATTTCTTAGTTTATATACTATCAATATCTAAAAGCCGGGCAGATTTACCCGGCTTTTTAATTTCTACTCGCTATTTTTCCCACATGCTATGTGGTTCAAATTCCCCACAATACAAAAACCGCACCCGGTATATACCGGGTGCGGTTTGGGTGAAAGAGGGGATTCGAACCCCCGACCTCTAGAGCCACAATCTAGCGCTCTAACCAACTGAGCTACAATCACCATTTAAACATCAGTGTCCAAGTTTTGGTACAGATGCGGGGACAAAAGTAGCGTTTTTTTTAGAAAACCAAAATTAGCCGCTAAACCTTAGGCTATTTTGTTCGTCTAACTCGAAAGTTTTTTAGATTTGTACTCTTCAAAACGTACTTCATATTTTCTTTATACACTAGCAGAATGCTATAAAAGCCAACTGTTTAACATCTTAAAGAGGCAATACGGATGAAAAAGAAAACCATTATTTACCTTTCGGCTGCGGCAGCGGTAATACTAATCATTATTATTATCGGTGCATCCAGATCGTCTAAATCGGTCGATCAGAAGGTAAAAGTTAAGAAAGGAGATTTTGAGATAGTAGTATCCGTATCGGGAGAGCTTGTAGCCCCGAACAGCGTTAACATTACAGGCCCTACCGAATTGCAGAGCCGTAACATGCGTGGTGTTAACGATATTAAGATTCAAGATTTAGTACCCGAAGGTACAATGGTTGACTCCGGTGATTATGTCGCCACGCTTGACCCATCGAGCGTACAAACCCGTCTTAAAGACCTCACCAACGATGTGGATAAGTACAAATCGGCATTAGACCGTGCCGTACTTGATACATCACTCAACCTACGCACCATTCGTAACAACATTAAAAACTTAGAGTTTGACGTTGAAGAAAAGCAAATCGTAGTCGATCAGTCAATCTACGAACCACCGGCAACACAACGTCAGGCAAAGAATAACTTGGACAAATCGCTACGTGATTTAGATCAGGAGCGTCGTAACTATAAGCTGAAGGTTGATCAAGCTATTGCTCAGGTATCCGATGCCAACAACGAATACCAACGTTCTCAACGCGAATATGATGAGATGATGGACGTGCTGAAACGGTTTACCGTTCGCGCCCCAAAATCGGGTATGGTAATTTACTACAAAAGCTTTGGCGGAGACAAGCGTAAGGCCGGATCGTCCATTAGCGCATGGGATTTGATTGTAGCCACGTTGCCCGACTTCTCAACGATGGACTCTCGCACCTACGTAAACGAAATAGATATCAGTAAGGTAAAGAGTGGGCAAAAAGTGCGTCTTGGTATTGACGCTTTCCCTGATAAAAAGTACACCGGAGAGGTTATATCGGTAGCAAACGTAGGCGAGCAGCTGAAAAATGCCGATGCTAAGGTATTTGAGGTAGTGGTTCGGCTTAACGGCTCCGACCCTATTCTACGTCCTGCAATGACCACATCCAATCAAATTGTTACCGCTTCATTTAGTGATGTACTATACATTCCTATTGAATCTTTATTTGGCAACGATACAGTAACCTACGTTTACAAAACAAACGGGGTAAAACAGATTGTAGTTGCGGGTGAGATGAATGAGAACTACCGTATTATTGAGCAAGGTTTGCAAGAAGGCGATGAGCTGTACCTATCTCAGCCCGAACATCCTGAAAAGTTTAAGCAGCAAGGAGAAGAGCTGATACCTATTATCAAAGAACGTAACGAAGCGAAGAAAAAAGCAGAAGAAGAACGGTTGGAAAACGCTCGTAAGGCGGAAGAGGCTAGAAGAAAAGCTCGCCAGCAGATGATGGGTCGTGGAGGATTTGGCGGCGCAAGACCGGGAGCTAATGGCGGTATGCAGATAATGACGGTAAGCCCCTCCGGTGGAGGAGCAACCGGAGCCCCTACGCAAGGTGGAGCTGCTCAATTCGGGGCAGGCCAAAACAGACAAGGAGGTCAACGGGAAATACCCGCAGAGGTAAAGCAAATGATGGAAAAGGGTGATACCGCCGGATTACGTAAATATCGAGAAGAGCGCATGAAGCAAAGAGGACAGCAAGGACAACAGCCTCAGCAACAACCCCAACAAAAAAGTGAATAGCATAATCAATCATGGTATCAAGTATCATGATTAGATGATACTTGATGCCATGATACTTGATATCCCAGAAGCATGTTCAACTTTCTGAAAAGATATATGCACGATATCGTCATCGCAATGGAGGCGATACTCGGCAATAAGCTCAAATCAATGCTTACGGCGTTGGGTATAATCTTTGGCGTGGCGGCAGTTATTAGCATGCTAGCCATAGGCAACGGCGCCCAGCAAGAAATTCTTGAGCAAATAAAAATGGTAGGGGTAAACAACATCGTTATTGTACCTGTACTTAATACAGCTGGCGAGGATTCACAAGCTGACGGTGAAAGTCAAGCCAAAAAGTTTTCTCCCGGACTTACCCTAGCCGACGCACAGGCAATAAAAGATGTATTACCAAGTGTACAACGTATCAGCCCTGAGGTAACGGTCGATTCATACATTACGCAATCGGGCTTACGTTATTCTGCTAAGATGACCGGTGTATCGGTCGATTTTTTCGGATTATACAACCTCCCACTTTCCCAAGGCACTTACTTTACTAAAGAGCAAGACGAAGAAGGGCTTCCCGTATGCGTAATAGGCCACAACATAAAAACCAAATTCTTTAACCAGACCGACCCTATTGGACAAATGGTAAAGTTTGGCAGCCTATGGCTTAAGGTAGTTGGAGTATTAGAAAAAAGCGAACTCTCGGTAAGTACATTTCAAAACACGGGGATAAACGTTTACAATGACAACATTTTTATCCCTATAAAAACTATGCTGATGCGCTACCAGAACAGGGCAATAGCCAACTCAAAGAAAAGCGAATCAGCAAGCATATCCTTTAGAGGGGGCTTTGGTCGAATTGTTATGTCCACATCTACCGAGTCTGCTTCCGATGCGCAAAAGAACTACAACCAGCTAGATCGTATAATTGTACAGGTAAAGGAAACAGAACAGCTGGGTACCACAATGGAAATCATCAGCCGTATGATGATACGTCGTCACCAAGGAGTGGAGGACTATCAAATTACCGTACCCGAAATGCTTCTTAAACAGCAACAACGTACCAAAGACATTTTTAATATTGTGCTTGGCGCTATTGCCGGAATATCGCTGTTAGTGGGTGGTATTGGTATTATGAACATTATGTTTGCCTCGGTAATGGAGCGCATCAAAGAAATAGGCACACGGCTTGCCATTGGTGCCAAAAAGAAAGATATTATTGTACAGTTTCTAGCAGAAGCCGTGCTAATCAGCGTAACCGGAGGTTTAATAGGAGTAATACTGGGGGTAGTGCTTTCAAAGGTAATTACCTATTTCTTCGAAATTAAAACAATTGTTTCTGCCGTATCGGTAATTGTTGCCTTTGGCGTATCGGCAGCAGTAGGAATAATATTTGGCTATGCACCCGCTAAGCGTGCTGCAGAGAAAGACCCAATAGAATCATTGAGATACGAATAGCGTTATAGACTAACTCTTTGCTTTAAATAAAGAAATATGAACAAAACAAGCATACTGAGAAGCTTTACAATTCTCGCTATTGTAGCAGTAGGATTTTGCACATCGGGTTCTGCGCAACAAAAATTTTCCTATAAGCTTACATTGGAAGATGTAATTCGATTGGCGCAGGAGCAATCGCCCAACGCTATTGCCGCGAAGCATACATTCCGCGCCAGCTACTGGCAGTACCGTTCTTATAAAGCGGAATTTCTACCCAGCTTAGTGTTAAGAGGAGATTTCCCGTCATTTTCAAAGCAAATTAGAGAAATTGACGAAACAATTGGTGGCCAAACCGTAAAAACCCTTTCTTCCGACTTTTCTAATACTATTCGAGGTGAGCTATCTCTTATCCAAAATGTTCCGTTTACAGGTGGACAGCTAGCTGTTAGCTCAAGCCTAAAACGCTTTGATCGATTCTTGGATAACTTAGACAACCACGTATCTATGAGCTACATAAGCACGCCTATCAGTGTTAGCTATACCCAATCTATATTTGGCGTAAACACGTTCAAATGGGATAAAAAAATAGAGCCGCTTAGGTACGAAGAAGCAAAACGTTCCTACCTATCGCAAATGGAAGATGTTTCTATCCAAGCTATTCGTTACTTTTTCACCCTTGCTGCCGCACAGCAAGATCTGAAAACAGCCGAATTCAACTACAATAACAACGATACGCTGTATAAAATTTCTTCAGGTCGCTACAACATTGGTACTATTGGAGAAAACGACTTGTTACAAGCCGAACTGGCTTTTATGAGAGCACAGTCAAGCGTAAACGAATCAAAATACGCATTGGGTTCAGCACAAAACCGATTACGCTCGTTTCTTGGTTTTAACGAACAGGTAACCATTGAGATAATTTTGCCCAAAAATGTTCCTGCTGTTACACTTGACGTTGAAAAAGTGATGCTGCTGGCTAAACAGAATAACCCAACTATGATAAGCACTCAACGTAGGCTCATTGAGCAGGAGCAAAAAGTGGCTACAGCGAGGGCTAGTCGAGGTTTTCAGGCAGATTTGAGAATGTCATTTGGATTAAATCAGCAGGGAGACAATCTCACGGATGCCTATGCTGCTCCTTTGGATATGGAAACTGTCGGTATAACATTATCTATACCCATTCTAGACTGGGGAAGAGGAAAAGGGCGCGTTAAGATGGCCAAATCAGGCCAGGACTTAGAGCGAACCAAAGTAGAACAAGAGTTGGTGGACTTTGAGCAAAATATTCTACTAAAAGTACAACAGTTCAATATGCAAGGAGCACAGTATAAAATAGCCTCTCGAGCCGATTCTGTTTCTCAGCTACGTTATGATGTAACCAAAAAGCGTTACCTGATTGACAAGGTAACGTTTACAGATATGAACAACGCTCAAACTGATAGAGATAATTCAACTTCAAAATTTGTATCGGAGCTGTCCAACTACTGGAACTACTACTACACACTACGTCAAATAGCACTTTACGACTTTATAAATGACAAAACACTATCGGTAGATTTTGAATCGATAGTGAAATAAAAACAACAAAACTCAATAAATTCACAGTATGAAACGCATTTTATTTTTTGCAACCCTGCTTTTCTGTGCTTACACCGTAAGCGCAAAACAAAATGTTACCATCACCGGAACAACCACAGGAACCGCCCCTATTACTATTGGCAAGATGGTAGATGGTAAGCTGCAAGACATTACCGAGCTAAAGCCTGCTAACGGAAAATTCACCTACAACGCAAGTATAGATGAGCCCGAAATATATTTCATTACTACACCGTTTGGAGATGCAACGTTAAGAAGCCCTATGGTTGCTGAGAACGGAACTATTACGGTAGCCGTTTCCGCAGAGAACAAAACTATTCAGATTGGGGGTACGGAGCTGAACAAGAAGCTGCAAAAATATAACGAGCAGCAATCAGCAAGCGCTAAAGAATCAATCGAGCTTCGCAAGGTATATATGGCTCAAAAAGAGGATGGCACACTTACCAAAGAGAGTGAAGAAAAAATAATGGAGCAAGTAAAGCTGTTGGGCGATAAAGACGCTGCAAATAGTTATAACTTCGCAAAAGAAAACATTAACAATGTAGCAGGGTTATTTGTATTTGGAAGCAACGCCTCACGCCTGCCTTTAGAACAACAAAAGGAAATTGTGGCATTGGCTAACAAAACTACGCTGCAACAACCTACCATGCAAAAAATAACAAACTACATGGCTGCGTTAGACCGTGTAGCAATTGGTCAACCTTTTGTAGATTTCCGCTTACCTAACCTTGACGGTAAAGAAGTTGCTCTATCTGACTATACAGGTAAGGGAAAATATGTGATGATAGATTTCTGGGCTTCATGGTGTGGACCTTGCAGAATGGAAATGCCTAACTTTGTTAAAGCATACGAATTGTACAAAGATAAGGGTTTGGAAATAGTAGGGGTATCACTTGATAAGGATAAAGAAAGCTGGCAAAAAGGTACTACCGCTTTAGGTATTACATGGCCTCAAATGTCAGACTTGAAGTACTGGAGTAGTGAAGCGGCTGCACTTTATGCGGTAAAAGGTATTCCTCACACCGTATTGATAGACCCTAACGGAAAAATCATTGCGAAAAACCTTAGAGGTGAAGAGCTGATGGAAAAGCTGGAAGAACTACTAGGCAAGTAGTATTCGATTAGCAATATAGCTAAACAGCACCCGTACTACGTTATTGTAGTACGGGTGTTTTGTTTTATCTAGTTTTACTTGTGTCGTCATTGCAAGCAAGCAATCTCTTGAATTAATTCTAGTTACTAGCTATATGACATCGCTCCATGCCGATAACTTTTACCCCCTAACCCCCTAAAGGGGGAACCCAACTACTGCAAAATTGAACTTTTGGAAGTCATTTGCTCAGGCCAAAGCCCCCTTCAGGGGGTTGGGGGTAACCAATAGCAACTTGTCCACCTTAACACTTTTTCTCCCACCCTCATCAACCAAAATAAGCTACCTTTGTTTTCCGATATAACACAGAACAACATTGTACCTCAAGCAGCTAAACATAGCCAACTTTAAAAATCTGGAGCAGGTAAGCCTCAACCTATCACCTAACCTCAACTGTTTTGTGGGTGATAACGGCGAAGGAAAAACCAACCTTCTTGATGCGGTGTACTACCTGTCAATGACAAAAAGCTACTTTAACCAAACCGACCTGCAAAATATTCGGCATGGAGAGGAGTACTTTATGCTGCAAGCCGCATACGAACGGAATGGGGCTGAGGAACTACTACACTGCGGGGCAAAAAAGAACGAAGGCAAAGCATTAAAGCGTAACGGTAAGCTATACGAACGGCTGGCAGACCATATAGGTTTTATTCCGTTGGTAATGGTATCGCCCACAGATAGCGGTTTAATTAATGACTCGGGCGAAGAGCGGCGCAAATACCTCAACAGCCTTATATCTCAGCTGGACAGGGAGTATCTCGAAAACCTTATTCGCTACAACAAGGCGCTCATGCAGCGCAATAAGCTGTTAAAACAATCAGGCGCATACGTTGATTACGATATGTTTGAAGCCTTTGACCTTCAGCTATCGGATTACGGACAACGAATATATGAAAAACGCAGGCAGCTGATAGAAGCCATGCAACCCTACTTTTCTCGTTCTTACACATACATATCAGATGATAAGGAAGTTGTATCGCTTGGCTATCGATCCGATCTTGCGGAAGAGCCATTAAATACGCTGCTGAAACGTGCGTTCGAGAAAGATAGAATGCTGCAACATACCTCAGTAGGTATTCACCGTGATGATTTGGAGATGAATTTAGGCAGCTACTCCATTAGAAAAACAGGTTCGCAAGGGCAGCAAAAAACTTACCTACTAGCGTTAAAATTGGCGCAGTTCGAGCTGTTTAAACAGCGTACCGGCATGCCCCCTCTGCTTTTACTTGACGATGTATTCGATAAGCTGGACATGAACAGGGTAGAGCAGCTGATACGGCTAGTTGCCAACAACGGTTTTGGGCAAATACTCCTTACCGATAGCAACAAAACACGGTTAGACGCCATACTTGAAAGAGCATCTAGCAGCCATGCGCTTTTTAAAGTAAAAGCAGGAAGTGTAGAACCTACTGATTGATTATTTTTTATTGATTATTGAATATTGCCAACGGCTAATCAATAGTCAAACCAATAAAAAATGTACAATAAAAACTATACAATTATATGCGCCGTAGTACGCCACAGTCAATGGATACCGTGATTAAGCAGCTAATCAAGGAAATGGGGCTCGAAAAAGGCTTACTGGAAGCAAAGGTATATGCAACCTTTAAAGAGCTAACAGGTACACGAGTAGCCAAAGCCGTTAGCCGCAAATACATCAGCGGTCGCATGTTGGTAGTCGAACTTAACTCTTCCATCGCTCGCAGCGAGCTAATGATGATTCGTAATGAGCTGGCCGCTGCAATAAACCAGAAGCTGGGCTCATCTGTTATTGATGGTATTATACTGAAGTAATTACTAGAATGAATACACTTCGATTTATGAGCTTGGGTAGCGGAAGCAGCGGCAACTGTTACTACATCGGTACACTATCACAAGGAATACTCATAGATGCAGGTATAGGAATACGAACCCTCAAAAAGAGGTTGCAGGAAGCCGGATTATCACTCGAGCAAGTTTGGGCGGTATTTATTACCCACGACCATATTGACCACATCAAATCGGTAGGAGCTTTAGCCAACAAAAGCCATATTCCCGTGTACGCTACAAGCGAAGTACACAGAGGCATTAACCGTTCTTATGTGATTGGAGATAAGGTTTCTACCCCATACTACATTGTAAAAGGGGAAACCGTAGCTATAGGAGAGTTTGAAGTAACGGCCTTTTCTGTATCACATGATGGGTCGGACAATGTAGGTTATTCCGTTACTTACCGTAACCGTCGTTTCACACTGGCCACTGACTTGGGCTACGTTTGTGAAAACGCGGCAGAGCATATCCGCAAGGCCAACTATTTGGTAATAGAAGCCAACTATGACGAACAAATGCTCGAAACCGGACATTATCCCCAATATCTTAAAAACCGCATAACCTCCCCTACCGGACATTTGAGTAACCTTGCTGCCGGACAATTTTTGGCCAGCTGTTACCAACCACACTTAAGCCATATATACCTTTGCCACCTCAGCAAAGAAAATAACCGACCTGAGCTGGCATACGCTACCGTTGAACAGCTGCTCATCACAAAAGGAATTAAAATTGGTACCGATGTCCGGCTTGTTGCCTTACCTCGCACAGAAGCATCACCTCTTTTTACATTTGAAGAACTGTAATACAATATATACCTCTGAGCTACTTCTCTAACTTTATACCCTAAACTAATTTTTACAACATATTTCATTACAACTATTGATTAACAACTATTTGCATTTTTCATAGATGCAAATTGGGCAGCCCCCTATTGCTAATTCGTATAAATTCATACCTTTGAAATTCTCTGTTTTTAAGGGCAGAGCGATAAACAGCTTACTAATCATAATTCACGGTAAACTATGAAAACATACTCAACTAATCAAATTAAGAATGTAGTTATACTTGGGAATAGCAACTCCGGCAAAACAACCCTTGCCGAAGCAATGATGTTTGAAGGAAAGGTAATTGAACGAAGAGGAACAGTAGAAGCCAAGACTACCGTATCTGACTATTCGGAGGTTGAACATATATACCAACGTTCGATTTACTCAACGGTATTGTTCACGGAGTTCATGGACCACAAGCTGAACATTATTGATACCCCGGGTTCTGATGATTTTGTTAGCGGAGTATTTTCGGCATTTAAAGTAGCCGACACTTGTGTATTGGTAGTTAACGCTCAAAACGGTGTTGAGGTAGGAACCGAAATATTTGCCCGTCACGCCGAACGTGGTAACAAACCTATGATGATTGTGGTGAACCAGCTTGACCACGAAAAAGCAAACTTTGAAAATACACTTGATTCGCTGAAACAGAGTTTCGGCAGCAAGGCTGTACTAATACAATATCCGGTTAATCCGGGCAACGGGTTCAACGCTTTCGTTGACGTGCTTACCATGAAAATGTATAAGTTCAAGGACGATAACGGAACACGCGAAGAGCTACCTATTCCGGCTGAAGAAGCAGATAAAGCAGCAGAGCTTCATAGCGCATTGATTGAGGCCGCTGCAGAACACGATGAAAAATTGATGGAGTTGTTCTTTGAAAAAGGAGAACTGGACATAACCGATATTCGCAAAGGGCTTTCTGCCGGAATCCGCGCACGTGGTGTATTTCCTGTACTTTGCACATCAGGTAAAAAAGATATTGGCACAAAACGCTTAATGGAGTTCATCATTAACGTAGCGCCAAGCCCCAACTGGAATGAGGGGGCAAAAACGGTTGACGGAACGGCTATTCCTTGCGACCCCGCAGGATCACCCTCTCTATTTGTATTCAAAACAGCCCTTGAGCAACACTTGGGAGAAGTTACCTACTTCCGTGTAATGTCCGGTAAAATTACCGAAGGAATGGACTTGGTAAACGCCAACAACGACAGCAAGGAACGTATATCATCTCTCTACGCCATTGCCGGAAAGAAACGTGAAAAGGTATCGGAAATGGTAGCCGGAGATATTGGCTGCACGGTGAAGCTGAAAAACACCAAAACCGACCAAACACTTAACGCCGGAAAAGACTGGAAGTTTGAACCTATCGTATTCCCTGAGCCTAAATTCCGTATTGCTATTAAAGCAAAGAACGAAAGTGATGATGAGAAGTTGGGAGAATTGCTGCACCGCGCACATCAGGAAGATCCTACCATTCTGATAGAATACTCAAAAGAGCTAAAGCAAATTATTTTGAGCGGACAAGGTGAGCACCACATCAATATTTTGAAATGGCAGCTAAACAACCAGCATAAGCTGGAAATTGAGCTGTATGCGCCTAAAATTCCGTATCGCGAAACCATTACCAAATCGGCTGCTGCCGACTACCGCCACAAAAAACAATCGGGTGGTGCCGGACAGTTTGGTGAGGTACACCTATACATTGAACCCTACATTGAGGGTGCACCCGACCCTTCTAAGGTAAAAATTGACGGAAAAGAAGTTGCACTAAGCATCAGAGGTAAGGAAGAAATACGGCTTGACTGGGGCGGTAAGCTAATTTACTACAACTGTATTGTAGGTGGTGCTATCGATGCCCGCTTCCTTCCCGCTATCCTGAAGGGTGTAATGGAAAAGATGGAGGAAGGCCCGCTTACCGGATCATACGCTCGCGATATTCGCGTTGCCGTTTATGATGGCAAGATGCACCCTGTTGATTCAAATGAAATTTCCTTTAAGCTAGCCGGACGTAACGCTTTCAAGGCCGGATTTAAAAATGCCGGCCCTAAGATTATGGAGCCCGTTTACAATGTGAGCGTTTACGTGCCCGGAGACTGTATGGGAGACGTAATGAGCGATCTCCAGAATCGCAGGGCGATAATTGAAGGGATGAATAGCGAAAAGGGCTTTGAAATAATTAAGGCACGTGTTCCACTGGCCGAACTATATAAATATTCAACTACGCTTAGCTCGCTAACCTCCGGCCGCGCAACTTACAGTATGAAATTCTTTGAATATCAACAAGTTCCATCTGATGTTCAGGACAAATTATTGAAAGCATACGAAGCCGAAGAAAAGGACGAATAGCATAACTATCAACAAAACGGAGACTTACCCCCCTCCGTTTTGTTGTTTTAGTGTTTTTAGTAACTTTGAGCGTTTTTATAAAAGTATATATGACAAACAGACCAAGCGGTTTCAGAAACCTCCTACAGGAAAAAACAGCAGCCTACAACGACCCCGATAAAGTTCAAGCTGCAGGCTTATACCCCTTCTTTCGCGCTATAGAATCGGAGCAGGGTACAGAAGTGTACATAAACGGCAAGAAAGTATTCATGTTTGGCTCCAACAGCTACTTGGGCTTAACTTGCCATCCAAAAGTAAAAGAAGCTGCTGTAAAAGCCACCGAGAAATATGGAACGGGGTGCGCCGGATCACGCTATCTTAACGGCACGCTCGACATTCATATTGAGCTGGAAGAGAAGCTGGCCGAGTTTGTTCAAAAGGACAAGGCCATTGTTTACAGTACCGGTTTTCAATCCAATCTTGGCGTAATTCCAACGGTAACAGGTCGTAACGATTATATTATTCTTGATGAGCTTGACCACGCTTCTATCATTGAAGGAGCAAGGTTATCATTCGGAAAAACGCTCAAGTATAGGCATAACGATATGGATGCGCTTGAGAAAGTGCTTCAGCGTTGTGAGCCGGACAGAATAAAGTTTATTGTAGTTGACGGCATTTTCAGCATGGAAGGCGATATTGCCAACCTACCTGCAATTGTTGAGCTGGCTGAGAAATACAACGCCAATGTGATGGTTGATGATGCCCACAGCCTTGGTGTGATAGGTGATTGCGGACGCGGTTGCGCTTCACACTTTGGACTTACCGATAAGGTTGATGTTATTATGGGTACGTTCAGCAAGTCGCTAGCATCGCTTGGCGGATTTATTGCTGCTGACGAACGTACTATTAACTTCATAAAGCACCAGTCTCGTTCGCTGATTTTCAGCGCAAGTATGACTCCCGCTTCTACCGCAGCAGTGCTTGCCGCACTTGAAATCATAAAGAGTGAACCTGAACGTATCGCTCACCTTTGGGACATGACCCACTACACAATTGATGCGTTACGTAATCACGGGTTTGACGTAGGCCATACGGTAACTCCTATCATCCCCATTCTTATCCGTGACAACTACAAAACCTTTATGTACACCAAAATTTTGTTGGAAGAAGGCTTGTTTGTAAACCCTGTAGTTGCTCCGGCTGTTCCCGAAGATATGACGTTGATTCGCCTATCACTAATGGCAACGCACACGAAAGAGCAAGTAGATTTCGCTATTGAAAAGCTGGTAAAAGTGGGAAAAAAGCTAGGCATTATTTAAATATATAATGAACAATTGACAATGAACAATTGGCAATTGGTTTATGGAAGGTAAGCAACAATGGAGAAGCGTACGAGAAAATGTCTTAAAAGGCAAATCGTACGCTTTTGCATTCAATACAAGTTTATGATCCTTGAAAAATAGTAGCCAAAACGTTCATTTAGTATGATTTTTCGCATAAGTTACAAGAAGAATGCAATTTTTCTCATTCTTTTTTCTGCGGAAAAAAGAATCAAAAAACGCTTGAGAATTTTAACGCGCTCCGCCTCACGGCTTCGCTTGAACGGAAAATTCTCATCATCGGAATTTTTTGTTTACAGGACTTTGTCCGAGGTTCAATAACAAGCAATTTGCTAAATAGTAAGACTGCAACCGTTTCGGAGTAAGTCGACGGGGTTGCGTTCCTCCGGAGGAAAAGCAAAACCATGGAAAACCGTATAGCGTAAGCCCGTCTTGATTTTTTGATTCTTTTGTATCAAGACAAAAGAATGAAGAAGAAAAACCTTGCAGAACTAGCTTGCAGTAGTTAGAGAACTATTCTGTCACATACTTTTATAAATCAAGTATATCACCATGTCTTCAATAACCATAAAAGAAGTAACCACTTCAAAAGAGCTCAAGCAGTTCATTAAATTTCCATTTACGCTTTTCAAAGGAAACGATTATTGGGTTCCACCTCTCATCTCTGACGAACTGGGAACGCTGAGCCGTGATAAAAACCCCGCATTTGACTACTGTGAGGCCAAATATTTTCTCGCCTACCGCAACGGAAAAATAGTAGGGCGTATCGCCGGAATAATCAACACCCGCTCTAACGAGATTTGGAATACAAAAAACGTTCGCTTCGGTTGGATTGACTTTGTTGATGACATTGAAGTAGCACGCGCCCTGCTTAGCGCCGTTGAGAAATGGGGAAAAAGCAAGGGTATGACGTTAATTCATGGCCCGCTGGGATTTACCGATATGGACCCCGAAGGTATGCTTGTTGATGGCTTTGATAAGCTGCCTACCATAGCTAATCTATACAACTATCCCCACTACCCACAACACCTTGAAGCGTTAGGGTACAAAGGGGCTGAGGACTGGCTACAGCTAAAGTTTAACGCCTCACAACCGGTGCCCGAGAAGGTTGAGCGTATAAATAAGCTGCTACTCGAAAAGTATAAGCTTCGCATAAGCAACTTCAAAAGGAAGAAAGATATAATGCCATACGCACGCAGCTTCTTCGAAACGCTAAACCTTGCGTTCTCCAACCTTTACGGCTTTGCTCCGCTTACCGATAAGGAAATAGAGCGTTACATCAAGCAGTACTTCACGTTTATACGGCTTGACTTGTTGTGCTTTCTAATTGATGAAAACGATAAGGTGGTGGGCTTTGGGATAAGTATGCCCAGCCTGTCGGGAGCATTTCGAAAGGCACGCGGACGTTTGTTTCCGTTTGGATTTATTCACGTCTTACGCGCACTAAAAAAGTACGATTCAATAGACCTTTACCTTAACGGCGTGCACCCCGACTGGCAAAGCCGTGGCATACACTCTATCTACTACACCGAACTTAACAAGGCCTATATTCGTTTAGGTGTAAAAACGGCTATTTCCAACCAACAGCTGGAATCGAACCACAACGCCATTTCCGTATGGAAAAACTACGATGCTGAGCCGTATTTGCGTCGCCGTTGCTACGAAAAGCATTTGTAGAAATAAGAAGTTGGATTTTCTACGATAGATTTTTACCGCAAGGAACGCAAAGGATTCGCAAAATCCGCAAGGGTGTGAATTTTAGAGAGAGCGGCAAGCAAGTCCCCGTCATAGCGAGCGAAGCGACCCGAAGGGCAGCGTAGCTAACCAATCTGTTCTATTCGAGAGATTGCTTCGCTTCGCTCGCAATGACGTGCTTATCTATGGTTTGCAGTTTGAGTTAGCGCTAATATGCTATACAGCAGTCTGTGGAGACTTGCGGATTGCTTGGCCGTAGTGTAATAAGATCGAACGGGAAGTGTTCGGAAACGAACATTTTGAAGACCATATTTTCTTTTATTCAGATTCAATACTTTGTTTTTCAGTGCTTTATAAAATACGGCATAATTTTGGTTGAAGAACTTGGTTGAACCGTATATCTCAATTACAGCAAAGCTAAATGTATCAACCTTCAGTTCTTATGAGAAAAAATTTATCTTTGTACCCACATGAGCTGTGGGCATTGAGATTTCCGGCATATAGTAACTAAACCCATCTTAGTGCGTCTAAACAGAAGCCATGTATATCTTAGTTGGGCTAGGCGCATTCTGATTTAAGAAACAATTCCGGTTATGGTAAAAAAAACAATTCTTTGTCTTTCACTTGCACTATGCGCAGGCGGAGCTGTTGCCCAACAAAAAATGTGGTCATTAGAACAATGCATTAGCTATGCGCTGACCAACAACCTTCAAGTAAAGCAGGAGCAGCTAAATATTGACCGAAGTGAAAACGCTTTGCTGCAATCCAAGTTAGACCTTATTCCCGATATATCCGGTAGTGGTAGTTACGGCATTAACTGGGGGCGCTCGTTTGACCAAGCAAACATTCAATATGTGGACACCCGTAATGCCAGAGCTAGCGCGGGAGCTCGTGCTTCTGTTCCTTTGTTTGGAGGTTTGCAAAGGCAAAATACGATTAAAAAGAATTCAATAGACCTTCAGGCCGCTACACAAGATGTAGAGAAGCTGAAGAATGATTTGTCGCTGAATATTGCCGGCGCTTTTCTCCAAATTCTTCTGGACATGGAGAACTTGCAAGTAGCGAAAGGCCAGCTGGAAACAACCGGAAGGCAGCTTGACAAAACCAAAAAGTTGGTTGATGCAGGAAATGCTACTATAGGTGCTTACCTTGAGCTGCAAGCGCAGCAGGCTACCGAAGAAGTTCAGCTGGTTACTGCACAGAATAAAATTACCTTGTCGTACTTGAACTTAAAACAGCTATTAGATTTACAACATGATACAACGTTTAGGGTGGGCGCTCCTCAGCTGGGAGAACTCCCTGAAATGGTTCCACTTCAAAATGTTGATAGAATCTTTGATCAAAATGCAGAATCGCGACCGGAGGTAAAAAGTGCTGAACTACGCTTGAAGAGTGCTGAAAAATCATTGTCTATTGCGCGTGGAGGGTATTACCCTTCATTATCTTTGTCTGGTGAAATTGGAACTTTCTTTTCTGATGCTACCAAGCTGTTTGATGGCACAAATTACTACACTCCCAGCTTCGGCGATCAGTTCAAGGACAATATTTCTTCGGGAGTGTCGTTGGGTTTGAGCATTCCTATTTTCAACGGATGGATGACCCGTACAAATGTACGTAACGCCAAGCTTAGCTTACGTAATTCCGAACTTCAGCTGCAAACAATAAAAAATAACCTGTATAAGGAAATACAGCAGGCTGAAACTGATGCAGAAGCGGCTTTGAAACGCTACCATGCTTCGCAAAAGAACGTAAGTGCGCTTGAGGAATCATTCCGTTATGTGGAGCAAAAGTTTAACCTTGGAATGGTCGATGCCACCGATTACAATGTGGCAAAAAATAATATTACCAAAGCGCAATCAGATCTTATTCAGTCTAAGTATCAGTATATATTCCAAACTAAAATTTTGGATTTCTATAAGGGTGTTCCTCTTAAGCTGTAAGCGCTAACATAAAACCTTACTTCGTGCTATGAAAAGAAAGTACATTATTCTTACCGTTATTACGGTAATACTGTTGCTGGTTATCGGAAAATGTTCCGGCTTGTTCAGCAAACCGGAAGGTTTAAAGGTCGCCGTTGAAAAACCACAATTGCGTACTATTATCGAAGCTATTCCGGCTAACGGTAAGATTCAGCCGGTAACCGAAGTAAAGTTAAGTCCCGATGTATCCGGTGAAATTGTTGCCTTGAATATAAAGGAGGGGGATAAGGTTGAAAGAGGTCAGCTGTTGTTGAAGATAAAGCCGGATATTTACGTATCGCTGCGTGACCAAGCTGTGGCAATACTTAACTCCAGCAAAGCTCGTTTGGCACAAACCGAGTCTCAGCTGGTACAAGCCGAGCAAACATTCAACCGCAATAAGCAGCTGCATGAACAAAAAGTAGTTTCGGATGCCGATTTTGAGGCAATACAATCACAGTATAATGTAGCCAAGAAAGAGGTTGATGCAGCACGCTTTAATGTTAGCAACTCCGAAGCATCGCTAAAAAAAGCCAACGAAGATTTGGATAAGACTACCGTATATGCTCCAATGAGCGGTACAGTATCGAAGCTAAGCATTGAGATAGGCGAGCGTGTGCTTGGAACAGTTCAAATGGCCGGAACGGAAATGCTGAGAATAGCCAACCTTAACGCTATGGAGGTGCTTGTTGATGTGAACGAGAACGACATTACCCGCGTGAAGCTGAATGATACCGCTGTTGTTGATGTTGATGCGTACCCGGATAAGAAGTTTAAGGGCGTAGTTACTCAGATTGCTAATTCGGCTAAAGCGTTAACCGCCACAGCCGATCAGGTAACCAATTTCGAGGTGAAGATATTACTTCTCTCTACCGCTGATGGTAAGGAGGCTTTGCCGAAGCTGCTTCCCGGAATGTCGGCTTCTGTTTCCATCCAGACCAGAACAATAGAAAACGTGTTAAGTGTTCCCATACAGGCAATAACGGCTCGTACGGACTTGACCTCTAGCGATAGTACGAAGAAGGATAGCACCAAGCTTGCTAAAGCTGAGGATAAGCTGCAAACTATGGTTTTTGTTGTGCAACCTGATAATAAAGTGAAAGTTGTAACCGTAAAGACAGGTATTCAGGATAACTCTTACATTGAAGTAAGTGGAGTTAGTGAAACCGATGAGGTGGTAACAGCCCCGTACAACGCCATATCTAAGCGGCTACGGAAGGGAACCTTGGTGAAAATAGTTCCTGTCGATAAGCTATTCGAGGAAACGAAGTAATACAATTAACCGAATGCTGTTTAGGCGTTCCGATGTACTATTGCCTTTCCTCTCTACTTTGAGGGGAAAGGCTGTTTTTTAAGCAAAGACAGATGCCGTTAATTCTTAGTATTGAAACCGGAACCGAGGTTTGTTCCATAGCGTTATCTGATGGCGATAAGTTACTGGGTCATCTTGAAAGCAATGATGGGATGGCGCATGGGCGATTGCTATCTCCCTATATTGAAACGTTATTGCGAGAACAAAATGTTTCAATGGCCAACCTTGATGCGGTTGCGGTAAGTGAGGGCCCCGGTTCCTATACCGGATTACGCATAGGCGTATCAACCGCAAAAGGTATTTGCTATGGTACGGGGAAGCCGCTTATTGCCGTAAACAGCTTACAATCACTTACCATGCTGGCAATGCAGCTTAACCCTCAGGTTGATTTGCTATGCCCCATGATTGATGCCCGACGTATGGAGGTATATACGGCGCTTTTTAATACTACAGGAGAACCTGTAAACAGCACAAGTGCGGAGATTATAAATGAGCAAAGTTTCTCCGATATGCTGCACGTTAAACGTATTGCCTTTTTTGGCAATGGTGCAGCAAAATGCAAAGAAACCATTCTATCGCCAAATGCTGTATTTTTAGAAGTTGCACATTCAGCCATTGGGATGATACCTATTGCATACGATAGGTATTTACGTAAAGATTTTGTTGATACGGCATACTTTGAGCCGTTATACCTGAAAGACTTTATTGTTACCAGCTCTAAAAAATCGCTACTCTGATATCAATCAAACCCAAACCCAATATGAAAAAAATCGCCTTATTCATGTCTTGTGTGCTGGTTGCACTTTCGGTGCAGGCGCAAAAGAAACCGCTAAACCATTCGGTTTATGACAGCTGGCAGCGTATTACTGATGAAAAACTCACTAACGACGGAAAATTTGCCGTATATGCCATTACTCCTCAGGATGGTGACGGTATGTTGGTTATTACTAACCTTAAAACTAAGGTTGCAACTCAAATCCCCAGAGGGTACTGGACTACTCCGGCATCCGGCTCTCAGCTTAGCTTGAGCTATGATTCCCAGCTTGCAGTGTCAATTATTAAACCGCTATTCTCGCAGGTTCGTGATGCGAAAATTAAAAAGAAAAAGCCGGAAGATATGCCGAAGGACTCACTGGCTATCATTACCCTCTCAAATGGGAGTGTTGAAAAAATACCGTATGTAAAGACATTCAAGGTTCCTGAAAAGGCGGCTAATGCCTTGGCTTATCTGCTAGATCCGCCTGCCGATACATCGAAGAAAAAGGGTGTGCTGAAGAAAGAAAAAGAAGAGGGAACACCGCTGGTTATTCGTCAGCTGGCAACTAAAAAGCAAGATACTATTCGCTATGTAACAGATTTTGTGTTCAGCAAAAACGGACAGCTGCTGGTTGCCAATATTAATCCTAATTCAAAGGACAGCCTTGCTAAGGCCGGTGTTGTACTTTACAATACCGCTACCGGAGCTCAAAAGATGATAAGCAACGGTAAGGGGCGTTTTAAGGGATTCTGCTTTGACGATAATAGTGCTCAACTTGCCTATGTTGCCGAACGTGATAGCGCAAAGGCCGATCCTAAAATATACAAGTTATACTACTATACAAGCCCTATGGACACGGCTTCGGTGCTGGTTGAGCAAGGTACAGCCGGAATGCCTGCCAACTGGGCGGTGAGCGAGAATGGAAAGTTAGGGTTCAGTAAAAACGGACAGCGCTTGTTCTTTGGAACAGCTCCTATTCCTGAGCCGAAAGATACCACTCTTTACGATTTTGAAATTGCCAAGCTTGACGTTTGGCACTATGCCGATGATTTTATTCAGCCTATGCAGTTAAAGGGTTTAGATAAGGAGCTAAAACGTTCTTACTTGGCAGTTATACAGCTAAGCGATAAAAGTAAGGTGTTGCAGCTGGCTAATACCGACCTGCCGAATATTTCTACTACAAAGGATGGGGAAGAGGCTTATGCTGTTGGCGCAGATGATAAGAAGTACAGAATAGAATTGCAGTGGGAAGGTGATCTGAGAAATGACTTGTATGTTGTTTCGCTTACAACCGGGGAGCGTAAGCCTGTAACAAAAGGTTTGCAGGGTAACTTTGGTCTATCTCCTCAAGGAAAGTTTATTAGCTGGTATGATGAGAAAGAACGTCAATATTATGCGTATAGTGTAGCAACCGGAGCCACCGTTTGCTTAACAAAAAATATTCCGGTAAACTTTTGGAATGAAAAGAATGATACGCCGAGCGACCCCAACGCATACGGAGCTGCCGGGTGGTTGGAAGGAGATATAGCTATTCTACTGTATGATCAATACGATATTTGGCAGGTTGACCCAACCGGAAATGTTGCTCCTGTTAACATTACCAATGGTGTGGGACGAGATGGTAAGCTAACCTTCCGTTATATCAAAACCGATCCGGAGGCTCAGGCAATAGGTGAAAAGGAAATGTTACTGTTGAGCGTATTTGACAACGTTTCGAAGAAGGGCGGTTTCTATACTAAGGATATGAGCAAGCCAAAAGCTGTTCCGGTTGTCAGAGTACTTGACGGCTACTCATTCTCACGTCCTGTAAAAGCACAAAGTAGTAATACATTTGTGTTTACCAAAGGTAATTTTACTACTACTCCTAACCTTTATGCTACCGGTGACTGGTGGAAAACCACTCAACAGCTGAGTGATATTAACCTTCAGCAAAAAGATTATAACTGGGGTACAGCCGAGCTGATGAACTACAAAACGTTTGACGGAATAGATGCTCAGGCTATACTTTACAAACCTGAAAATTTTGATCCAAATAAAAAATATCCGGTTTTAATGTATTTCTACGAAAAGCATACCGATGATTTGCACCGCTACATGCAACCTGCGCCAAGCGCTTCTACTATCAATATTCCTTTCTTCTGCAGTAGAGGGTACATTGTACTTTCGCCTGATATTTACTATACTGACGGACATCCGGGTAAGAGTGCCTATAACTCAATAGTAGCCGCCGCTGAAGAGCTGTGTAAAAATTCGTGGGCGGATAAAGCAAATATGGGAATACAGGGACAAAGCTGGGGAGGTTACGAGGTTGCCTACCTTGTTACGCAAACCAACATGTTTAAGGCTGCCGGAGCAGGAGCGCCTGTTTCTAACATGACCAGTGCTTATGGCGGTATTCGCTGGGAGTCGGGCATGGTTCGCCAGTTCCAGTATGAGCACCAGCAAAGCCGCATTGGAAAAGACTTGTGGGCCGGATTTGATTTATATAAAGAAAACTCTCCGCTCTTCTTTGCCGATAAGGTTGAAACTCCCCTGCTAATTATGCATAACGATAATGATGGCGCTGTTCCTTGGTATCAGGGAATTGAATATTTTACCGCACTTCGTCGCTTAGGTAAGCAGGTATGGATGCTGCAGTATAATGGTGAAGCGCATAACCTTATGGAGCGTCGCAACCGCAAAGACTTGAGCATACGCTTACAACAGTTCTTTGATTACCACCTGAAGGGTGATAAGCCTGCCGAATGGATAGTTTCCGGTGTTCCGGCTACCAAAAAAGGGAAAGATTGGGGCTTGAACGTAGAGTAGAATAGCTTTTACGGGGCAAGAGTAAGGTATATTTATGATGTTTTAAAGTATTCGTAGCTCTTGCCCAATATTCAGGGTGATAGGTTTATTTATTTTGTTGAAATCTTATTTTTTTCTACCTTGCAGAGTGTTCCTATGGTAAGAAAAAAGCAGAAGAGCTTGACCGTCATAGAGAACCCACTAGTTAACGATGTACAATAACATTTTAATAGCTTAAAAGGTCATGGAGAGAATTACAATCACCTTCAACGAGTTAAGAAGGATTAAGGATGCGCTTCCCCACGGCAGCATGCAGCAAATAGCTGACAAGTTGAACATTAGTGCGGATACCGTACGCAACTACTTTGGTGCTACTAAGTTTGATAAAGGAACTACCAGCGGGATTCATTTTGAGCAAGGACCCAACGGTGGTTTTGTTTCTTTTGACGACCCCACTATTTTAAACTTGGCAAAGGAGCTGATAGGAGAACCGACAGCCTAATATAAAACACCTAACCACACCATATCAACATAAGAAAAGCAGATGCGATGTTAACCGCTTCTGCTTTTTTATTGGAAGGCTTATGTGGCATGACACAGCTTTGATAAGTTGACCATTAATGTTTTACGGGCAAAGATTTGCCTTGCTATAGCTTCATTCTATTGATATACATGTCCTGCGGACAAGCTAAGTTGAGGTATAGGGTTGCCCGTTAGGGCATGTATAACAATAGAAGGAATTATATCGAATACCTCTAATTGCCCGTAGGGCATTAATAATAGTGGTAATGCAAAAAGGATAGCTTATCTAATTCAAAGTAAGTTGTACTTTTGAAATCATCGAGACTCGAAAATAGAACCATACAATTCAAATAAAATGTATCAGCTGGTAGTAGTAGGAGCAGGGCCTGCAGGGCTCATGGCCGCCATAAAAGCGGCAGAAATGGGATTAAGCGTGCTTTTGCTGGAGAAGATGGAAAAGCCTGCCCGTAAGCTGCGAATTACGGGTAAGGGAAAGTGTAATATTACCAACATGCGAGCCGAACCGGAGCTGATGCAAAAAATCTTTCCTAACGCTCGCTTTTTCCGTCCAGCCTTTCGCAACCTTACCAACGAAGGATTGGTGAAATTGCTTAACGATAATGGGCTTGAAACGGTGGTTGAACGCGGTGACAGGGTATTCCCGGCATCACAACGGGCATGGGATGTTGCCGATACGCTGATAGAAATGGCACAACATGCGGGTGTTGAAATACGTTGCCATGCTAAGCTTACAGCACTACAAGCAAAAGATAACAAGGTAGTATCATTAACGGTTGAGCATAACGGTGTTACAGAGCAGCTTAACCCTTTAGCGGTGATTGTTGCTACCGGAGGATTATCATACCCATCAACGGGTTCAACAGGTGATGGGTACCGCTGGGCAAAGCAGCTGGGAATAAGCATTACCCCTACACGTCCCTCATTAGTTGGCTTGTATGCCAAACAGTTCGATGCTCGTTTGGCGGGCTTGGAACTGCGTAATGTTTCGCTACAGCTCTGGGTTGACGGTGGATGTAAAGATGAGGAGTTTGGCGAGCTGTCATTTACCGATAAGGGAGTAGAGGGGGCTATTGTGTTACGAATAAGTCGTGATGCAGTAGATGCGCTTGATAAAAAGAGTAAAGTGCAGCTACGGCTTGACCTTAAACCGGCTTTGAGTGAAGAGCAATTATATCAGCGTATTCAGCGGGAGCTGGTAAGTGAGCCTAAGCCAAATACTATAGAGGCCTTGCTGCGTAGGCTACTGCCTGCCCAAATGGTACTCCCCTTTGCCGAAAACGCAGGAGTATCTGCTAAACAACGTACTTCGGAGCTGACTCGTAGCGTTGTTCAGCGAATAGTAACCGGGTTGAAAGGATATACAATGGATGTATGCGGGTATGATGGTTATGAACGTGCTGTAGTTACGGCCGGAGGTATTTCTCTTGCTGAATTAGACCCCAAAACCATGAGGGCAAAATCATACAGCAATCTCTTCTTTGCGGGCGAAGTAGTAGACCTTGATGCTAACACAGGCGGTTTTAACTTGCAAATAGCCTTTTCTACGGGCTACCTTGCCGGACTATCTGCAGCACGAATGGCTACGCCTGTGAAGAGTTAGGGTTGGGTGTGAAGCGTTAAGAGTTATACGCTAAACGAAAGTTTACCCGTCAGCAATGACGACTTTAGATTGAACAGCACAAAGTCATAACGGCAATTTGAATAATACTAATTCAAGCTGCCAGCTATGCAACTCTACCTACTGTGTCCTATTTCACTTCAAACCGGTCTGAAAGCAAAAGCACCACAAAGGTGGCAGCTTGGGTTAATACTAATAAAAAAGTAGGCTACTATATAGCACCGGAACCAAACTGGAGGTAGGGGAAAATAGTATCTCCCACCTGCTTAATAGGCTTATAGAAGAAGGATTTATCAAGAGTTTCCGGCAAAACGAAATGGAGTGAGCCATTAAGGGTATCAAAAACAATAAGCAGTACGCTAATAATAAATAGCGTTTTCAATAGCGAAAAGAACATTCCCAGCAAGCGGTTTACCAAACCGAGCATAACCGCAGCTACCAGCTGATGCGCTAGCTTACCGGCTAAGTATATCAGCGCCCAAACGCCTAAAAAGGTAATAATAAAGGCAACAATGTTAGTAAAAGTGGGGTCGGTACGAAGAGAGTCGGCAATGTACTTTGCCACAAAGTGAGACAGCGTAAACGCACAGTAAATACCTACGATAAGCGCTATAAGTGTAAATAGCTGTATAACAAACCCCTTTCTGAAGCCGTGAATACCGCTCCAAATCATAAGCACAATGATTACTATATCAAAAAGGGTCATTAATGTAACAAATATAGGGTACTGCAAAGAAACAAGAATAGTTTTAATCTTGCAATAGCAATATCGTTAAGCCATGCTAATAAGCTGCCCGCTTTCTTCGAGGTATTTTCAGCTTCATTATGGTACTATCCGGATATAAGGTTTCTCTCAGCTTTTTTACCATTACTACAGAATCTATGGCTTGCCTTATCCGCAACATTTTTTCATCGTTCAGCCCCAACGTATCAATGTAAAAAGGAAGACCAAACGTATGCTCGTACTGCGCAAAGTTCTCCTGAAACCAAATATCTTCTTTTGAAGGAGGATACCAGAATGTAATACCGGAAGGCGGGTCATCTCCCACATACCAAGGCTTAATGGCCTTTATCTTCTCCTGATAGCCTTGGTCTAGCGTTGCCCCCTTGCGTGGAAGTAAAGACGACAAACCTTGCGTACCTTTTTGGTAAACAAAGTTTCTCAAATCCATTACCTTCCCATACTTATCTTTCTCTAGCTTCAGAAGGTCTTTTTCAAAGTATTTTAAGTAAGAAGCAATAGATAAATGTGGAGGGATTTTAGTCTTCTCCTCTTCTTTTTCCATTTGCTGAGGGACTTCCAGCGCATCAATACCAAGTTGGCTTGGATAGCCTAACTTTTTGTCCGGAATCACCTGAAACGGGGTGGTTGTAGTTGGAAGCGGGGATGGCATCCGAAACGTTTTCAACGTATCCTCTCGTTGAGCATAGCTTCTGGTTATGCCAAGAGGCAGCAAAAGCGTAAAGGTTGCAAACAGCGCTAATGTTGGTTTCAAGTTGGTTTTTTGGGGATGAGTCAGCAAATTTGCCTTTTTTGCCAAGACGTACAAGCCGTTTTACCCAACTTTAACGAAAGGAAACGTTTGTTAGGGTTAACGCCAAGCGTTGACAACAGCATACAGGTTATAAGCTACGGTTCACGCCGATATAGCACCATCTCTCAATAATAGTTGTACCTTTACAATACAAAAATATCTCCGTTAAGAGTGTGTTCACTAACTTGCTAATAAGCCTCAACAATGGCAGACGAAAAAATAAAGGGAAAAATTGTAACCGTTGAAACATTCAACGAACCAATACTAGCCAACATTATGAAAACGAAGCTGGAGGCTTATGGTGTTGAATGTTTTTTGGCTGATGAAAATATTGTAACCGTAAACCCACTGGTAACCCAGGCAGTAGGCGGAATAAAGCTGAAGGTACGTGAAGAGGACTTGGAAAAGGCACAAGCAATTGTAAACGAAGCCGTATTTCCGGAAAAGTCTGAGACGGATGAGGGGACTCACTGCCCCTACTGCGGCTCAACCAACACAACTGTAATACTGGGACATTCCAACGTTTTTGTGGCTATGTGGTGGCTGTTTTTATCCTCTCTGCCATTTTACAGTAAACGTCACTACTACTGCCATTCTTGTAAAAAATATTTCAAGAAAAAGCGCGAAGAATAACATACACTTTCAAATAAAAAAAGGATGAAGGCTTAACCTTCATCCTTTTTGCTTTATATGATATAATACAGCTTAGGCCTTTTTACATTCGCACTCAAATCCTTTCCATGCAATAGCTGCAAGGGCTGCACCAACAAAAGGAGCCACAATGAAAATCCAAAGTTGTTCAAGTGCAACTCCGCCTGCAAAAACAGCAGGAGCAATACTACGAGCAGGGTTTACAGATGTTCCGGTAACAGGGATACATACAATGTGCACCAATACCAGCGTTAAACCAATAGCTAAGCCAGCAAATCCGGCTGAAGCATTTTTAGATGTAGAGCCTAGTACAACCAACACAAAAATGAAGGTAAACACTACTTCGGCAATAACGCCTGCAACAATAGAGTAGTCAGGGTTAACAAAGTTTTGGCCGGTTGCTTCACACTGTCCGGTAATAACCCAAAGAATAGCTGAACCAATAAATGCTCCAATAACTTGGAATAACATATACATACCGGCGTCTTTACCACTAATACGCTTAGTTAGCAACATTCCCAACGTAATAGCAGGATTAATATGGCAACCGGATACAGGGCCGATAGCGTAAGCCATAGCAACCACCGACAAACCAAAGGCAAAGGATATGCCTAGAAGTCCTACTCCTTCACCGGCAATTACGGCACTACCACATCCCATTAATACCAGCACCATAGTGCCTATCATTTCCGCAATGTACTTTTTCATACTGTTCTGTTTAGTTGATAATTCTTGAGATTAATTTGCCAACAAAGAAACGTCATTTAGCTATTGAAGTTACACCGGCTGTCTTAAGAAAGGTTAAAGTGTTAATAAGTCAAGAATTCTTGGCACCTCCCTACGAAGTTATAAGCTAACCCACTTTCAAAAAAAGAATAATACATCTAATTACTTGCATTTATGCTCAACAGTAAGTACTATTGTCACAAATTAGCATAAAGTCTATTTTTCTGCATATCCAGTTTAAAGTTCTAAATGTTATGACAAAACACGTTGGCAAATTGTTACTTACGCTAGTAGTAACGCTACTAACCACCGGGCTTTTTGCTCAGAAGAAGTATGTATCGGAGGGGGAAAGACCCGAAATTCAGAAAGACGCCATGCGGTTGGTTTCATGGCAAGGAGATGATGCTGTTATTTTTTCTATATCCGGTACACCATCTAATCCTAAACCAACAGTTTACACTCAGGTAAATGCAAAGACAGGAAAGCAAACACCTTTTACCGGAGATATCCAGTCGTTATATAAAAGTAATGACAGTGGAATTACTAAAACGTCTCAAGTCGCTAGTATTCCAAGAGAAGCAGTACCCTCACCGGATAAACAGTACGTTGCTTTTACGCGTAACAACAACTTATACACTATTAGAATTGCAGATGGTAAAGAAACACAGCTGACGTTTGATGGTAGCGACGTAATACTTAACGGCGTGGCCTCGTATGTGTATAAGGAAGATGTGCTGGTGGGTAGCAGCAGCACAACCTTTTGGTGGTCGCCTGACAGCAAATATATTGCCTTCTACCGCTTCGATGATTCGCGTGTGCCCATAGCTACCATTACCGATGCTCAACCAATGGCAGAGGCTCGTTTTATTAACTCAGGAATGGATACTCGTACGGAAAAGGAGCGGGAATATGACTATCAGCATATTTATGTAGAAACGGCGCGCTACCCCCAACCCGGTGATGATAATCCGGAGGTAAAGGTTGGCCTTGTAAGTCCCGGTGGAGGTTCGGTCGTTTGGGCTGATTTTAAGGACAAAGGGGACCATTACCTCGGCACACCTATTTGGCGCCCCGATGCAAAAGGCTTATGGGTACAGTGGCTGAATCGTGGACAAGATACGTTGATAATATACAACGTACATCCCGCAACAGGGGGCAAGGAAGAAGTGTACAAGGAAACCCAAAAAACATGGGTTATGATTGGACACAAGAATCGCATTCAGTTTTTCCCATCAGGAAATGAAGCTATCATTTCCAGCGATAAAAGCGGTTGGGTGCAGCTATACCGTTACGACTTAAATGGCAAGCTGATAAACCCTATAACTAACGGTACATTTAAAGTACTCGATGTGTTGAGAATAGACGAGCCTACCAAAACCATATACTTTACCTGTTATAAAGATAACGTAGCCTGCATTGATTTATACAAGGTAGGATTTGACGGTAAAAACTTGAAGCGACTAACGTTTGGCAACTATTCGCACAACGTAAACATATCGCCAAATGCCAAGTACTTTGTTACATCATACAGTAACCCATCAACACCTGAAAAGATGGCTTTATGCACCATTGATGGAAAGCTGGTTGCCGAACTCTATGATAGAAAGGGTGCTGATTTCGACAACTATGAAATATGTAGGGCTGAAATTATTACGGTAAAGAGCGAGGATGGAAAGTTCGATATTCCCATGCGAGTTACATGGCCTGCCGGTATGGAGAAGGGGAAAAAGTATCCGTTATCAGTTCGTGTATATGGAGGTCCTGATATGATGTGGATGACACATCCGGAATTTTCGGGAATTCTGGCCAAGGAAGACGACGACAAAGTAATATCGGTATTTATGGACCATAGGGGTAGTGGTTTATGCGGAAAGGTTGGAGCCGACTACATGCACCGTAACCTAGGCTACTGGGAAATAAAAGATTACTCGCAATGCGTGAAATGGCTGGTAGAAAATGGACAGGCAGACCCTGAAAAGGTATATATTGCCGGACACAGTTACGGTGGCTACTTAACATGCTATGCCTTAACTTATGGCGCTGATGTATTTAAGTTCGGAATGGCCGGAGCACCTGTTACCGATTGGAAATTTTACAATACGGCATATACGGAACGTTATATGGATTCGCCCGCAGAAAATCCCGAAGGGTATAAAAACAGTTCAGTAATAACACATGCTGATAAGCTTAAAGGCCGTCTGCTTATTGTACACGGAATGAGAGATGACAATGTACATGTGCAAAATACGTTACAGCTGGCTAACGAGTTTCAACGAAAAAATAAGTTGGGTTTTGAAATGATGCTATACCCCGAAGACAGGCATGTTATGATAGGCCCCCGCTTAACCCACCTGAACAACTTAAGAACCCGTTTTCAGAAAAGCTGTTTTTGGGGCTGTACAGAGCAGGACAAATAAGTTGATTGCGTGTTGAACATTTTGCACTGCTGAATCAAAGTTGTCATTACGAACCGAGCAAAGCAATGACGTGCTTATTTATAAATTGACAATTTGAACTAAGTAGCACACAATAAAGATATACCTTATTATGTTTGCCCAATAGGCAGCGCCCCACATTTCGTGAAATGTGGGGCGCTGCCTATTTATATAACCCAAGTTGCTAGCTATGTACTCTACCTACTATGTTTTATTTCACTTCAAGCCGGTCTGAAAGCAAAACGCCACAACGTGGCAGCTTACCTCAGCCCAATGGCAAAGCGTAGCGACGCCTTGGGTGAGCATACCGGCAACAGCGGCATGGCGCGAAGCACCCTGCCCTTATCGGGGCAACAACCATTCTCGCCCGCAAAGCAACAGTCAGCAAATACCGACAAACCCAACGCGTTGCATTGGGCTGAACCGAGTTTACGAGCTCACCGAAGGTAAGTAAGCCGGGCTTCCGGCCCGCAATAGCTGGCAACTTGAGTTAAATGCTAACTATAAAGCTATGATTTGCCCTGATATAAATACCGTTTAATACTTCGCTTGGGCGTTTTTTCAAATTCCTCAGGATACATACGTATGGCGACCAACTGGCTGTATTGCGGAAATTCTTTGTTTAACTCCACTCGCATTTCTTCAAAAATTCGTTCAAGGTCGTGGGTTCTTAACTTATCCTTATCCGCTTGGTCGTAGTCTGGATATACTAGGGCTATCAGCCGTCCCTCCTCTTCTATTACCAACGATTCCGCCACATAGCTGACGGCATTTATCCTATCCTCCATTTCTTCGGGGTAGATATTTTGTCCCGAAGAGCTGAGAATCATATTTTTACTTCTACCTCTGATGTATAGAAAACCGTCCGCATCTACCACACCTATGTCACCTGTATGCAGCCAACCATGAGCATCCAACACCTCGGCTGTTGCCTCCGGATTTTTGTAGTAACCCAGCATTACGTTATCTCCTCTTACCAGAATTTCTCCATCAATCTTTTCAGGATCGGGCGAGTCTATTTTAATAGTCATACGCGGTACAGCCCTTCCGCATGAATACATTTTAGCCGTCTTCCAATCTTCGTAAGAGATAATAGGACCGCATTCCGTCATACCATAACCAACAGTATAGCGAAATCCGAGCTTACGAAATACGCTTTCCGCCTCATGGTTAAAAGCCGCACCACCAACAATAACTTCATAGAAGTTACCCCCAAACGCATCTTCCAGCTTGGTAACAATTTTCTTCTTCACCCGTCGATCAATAATCGGAAGATTCATCAACAGCTTCACAGAAGACCTTTCCAGAACAGGTTGTAGCTGCTTTTTGAATATTTTTTCTACAATTAGGGGGACGGATATTATCAAGTCCGGCTTAACCTCGGCAAAAGCTTCAAGAATAATTTTTGGGCTAGGTAACCGATTTAAAAAGTGGATATGGCAACCCATTGAGATTTCAAAAATAAACTCAAAGGTAAGCCCATACATGTGTGCCATTGGAAGCATACTTACCAGCTTGCGTCCCCTCATTTCGGGAAGCCTTTCCTGAGCAAATAGCAAGTTAGAACGTAAGCTGCGGTAAGGCAACATTACACCTTTTGAAAAACCTGTTGTACCTGATGTGTAGCTGATAACGGCTAACTCTTCGGAATCATCGCTGTGGTAACTCACATGCTCAGGGCGAAACTGTTCAGGGTATTTTTTACCAAACAGCTCATTTATTGTATTGCGAGCTTTCTTTATATCATCACGCTTTGCGTAGGGTATGGAAAAATCTGTCAGAAGAATAATAGCTTCCAAATGGTGCATCATACTTTCGTTCAGCCCTTCCCAAACTATGTCACCTACAAACAAAATCCGCGCATCGGAATGGTTTACAATATGATGTATGCTATCCGGCTTAAACTCGTGAAGTATAGGAACAGCAACTGCTCCATACGACAGTACGGCTAAGAACGTAATACCCCAGTTGGCGCTATTGCGCCCCGCAAGTGCAACCTTATCACCTTTTTTAAGTCCGCACCTATCAAAAATAATGTGCAGCTTCTCTATACGCCTTGCTAAATCTTTATAGTGGTAAGTTGCCCCTTTATAATCTGATAAGGCGGGTAAATCCCAGCTTGCGCGTATGCTTTCTTCTATATGCTTGTTGAATGGCTTTTGCATTGTTTCACTATATCAAGTAAATATATCTTGACAACCCATAACCTTAAATACTCGGATAGTTTAAACGTTTGGGGATTGAAATAGTTGCAATAATAGCCCTAGGAAAGCAATGCTAAGCCTTCGTTAACTCTTTAACCCTTGTCTTTAATTTAGGAAGCTGGTTACTAAGGATACCCCAAATAATAACATCGTCAACTTTATCATACCCATGAATAACCCAATTACGCAAATCGACTATCCTCCTTGCATCTTCCATTGGAAAATTCGGGTCAAGTTGCAAAATTCTATTTGCCGCTTCGCCTATGATTTCCAACTCCCGCTCAACCGCTCTTCTTAGCTGCTTATTCTGGCAATACGTAGTAAAATCTCGTTCCTCTCCCAAATACTCATAAATTGAGTTGATGGCTGTTTGAATGTCAAATAAATATTTTTGAATTTTAAGCTGCATATACCAACTCCTTAGTTTGTTCTATTTCTTTAATAAAATAAGGATTTGATAACGAGTTCTCTGTTACCAAGTCAATACCTCGATTAAATAATGCTCTTAATTGGTATTGTATAGAAAAATAGTTGTCGGTATACTCTTCAATGCTGATATTTTTCTTGAATACAATCAAAAAATCAATATCGCTATTTGCATCAAAGTCATTTGTATTAACTGAACCAAATGTGTACAGCATTTTCACATTATACTGCCTGCAAAGATTTTGCAGCGCGGCTATATTATCCGATATTATTCGTTGCATAGCGTAATATATCTTTTAGTTATAAGCAAATATAGCAACTTTACGCCAATGGGTCTATTACTAAGCTTTGTAGCTAAACTCTCCGTAACCGCTCCGTATGGTCAAATGTGCTTCCTTCGCTTCTTCCACTCGTCCTACCACTTGTGCGGCTATGCCGTAACGTTGTGAAATGTTGATGACCTCTTGTGCGTGTTGTGGTGCAAGGTAAACCTCCATTCTATGCCCCATGTTGTACACCTTGTACATTTCCTGCCACAAGGTTTGAGACTCCTCCTGTATAATACGGAACAAAGGAGGAACAGGGAATAAGCTATCTTTTACCACATGTACATTCTTCACAAAGTGCAGCACCTTGGTTTGTGCACCGCCCGAACAGTGTACCATACCGTGTATGTGCGGACGCAGCGCTGAAAGTATATCGTTTACAACAGGTGCATACGTGCGCGTAGGCGATAGTACCAGCTTACCATAGGTGAGCCCCGTTTCCGTATCAACATCGGTTAGCTTGCGTGTTCCCGAGTACACCAGCTCGTTGGGAATGGACGCATCATAGCTTTCGGGATACTTCTCTGCCAAGTACTTGGCAAATACGTCATGGCGAGCAGAGGTAAGTCCGTTACTTCCCATACCCCCGTTGTATTCCTGCTCATAAGTAGCCTTACCGAATGAGGCTAAGCCAACAATAACATCGCCTGCTTGTATGTTGGCGTTATCAATAACTTTCGACCGCTCGGCGCGTGCTGTAACCGTACTATCCACAATAATAGTGCGCACCAAATCGCCGACATCGGCTGTTTCTCCTCCGGTAAGTACAATGTTTACGCCCAGCTGGCGTAGCTCGCTTACCAGCTCTTCTGTACCATTGATAATCGCTGATATTACTTCGCCCGGAATTAACCGCTTGTTACGCCCAATGGTTGACGACAGCAAAATATTGTCGGTAATGCCCACGCAAAGCAAATCATCCAAGTTCATCACCACTGCATCTTGAGCAATGCCCTTCCATACGCTTAAATCGCCAGTTTCTTTCCAGTACATGTATGCTAACGATGATTTAGTTCCGGCACCGTCGGCATGCATGGCAAGGCAGTAGCGCTCGTCGCCCGTAAGCGTATCGGGTACAATTTTACAAAACGCTTTTGGGAAAAGTCCTTTATCAATATTTTTAATAGCGTTATGTACGTCCTCTTTTGAGGCCGATACTCCGCGACTATCGTAACGTGAAGATGTCATATTTTATTTCCTAATTCAAGTTGCTAGTTATACAATTGTCACTCCATACCGATACCTTGTACCCCCTAACCCCCTAAAGGGGGAACCCTACTACTGCAAAATTGAACTTTTCGAAGTCGTTTGCACAGACCAAAGCCCCCGTTAGGGGGTTGGGGGTAATAAGCGGCAACTTGGGCTTCCTACTTTCTTTGCAGTTCTTTACTATTCAGCACAATCAGCTCGGTACGACGGTTCAGCTGATGGCAAATTTCTTTTTGCTCTTCCGTGCGCATGGTGTTGATATACGCTTCGGTTAGCTTACGCCCAATAGACAGGAAGGTGTACTTATCAGCAATAGCACGGTCAACCGATTTCGGTTCTTCCTCACCGTAACCCTTAGCGTACATTCTATCCTCATCAATACCTTCGCGCACCAAGTAGTCAACAACAGCCTGTGCACGGCGTTGAGACAGGTCAAGGTTCGATTCATTAGTACCTCTACTATCCGTGTGTGCTGCCAGCTCAACAACTATATCGGGGTTATCCCGCATTAAATCTACCAGCTTATCAAGCGCTTCTCGCGATTGAGAGTTCAAGTTAGCCTTACCGTATTCGTAAAATATGTTAGGTATTTCAATAGGCTTAGCCGTTGAAACCATTAACATTGTATCTCTAAACGTATGCCCTTGCGTGTACCCCATAGTTGACAGCAAGGCTTTTTGGTTAAGGAATCCGTTTGCCGATGCAATACAAATATAGTCGGTATTGTTGTTCAGCTTGAAGCTGAATTTACCGTCGCCTTCCGTTTTCTTTATAAGCACAGAACCGTTGTTACCCGTAAGCTTAAGCTCTGATGCGGCAATAGGTTTTCGCGTATCTGCATTCAGCACAACGCCCTCCAAGTAGTATTCAATAACAGGGATATTCTTATAGAAGCGGTAAATATCATCGCCACCTTTACCACCTTTACGACGAGAAGAGAAGTAGCCTTGGTTGTTCTTTGCTTCAAAAATAATAGCAAAATCATCCGCCTCCGTATTAAACGTAGGTCCCATATTCTCAACTATCCATGAACCGCTTTCGGTTGGAGCAGCCTTAAACAAGTCGAGCCCACCATAACCCGGGTGTCCGTTTGAGGCAAAGTACAGCTCTCCGTTTGCCCGAATGAAAGGAAACACCTCATCATCTTTTGTATTAACCTGGCTACCGAGGTTTATGGGACTATCCCAACCGCTGTTTACGCTTTTCCGGGTCATTTTCCAAATATCACGTCCTCCATAGCCTCCGGGCATGTTAGATGCAAAGTAGATCGTCAACCCATCTTCCGATATGCTGGGATGCGCCATCATCAAGCTGTCGGGAGCATCTATCAGCTCCGCATCAATCCAGTTGTAATTTTCGTCACGAGTAGCCACGAAAATGTTACACCCATCCGTAAACTCACCCATACTTACCGTACTCTTGGTAAAGTACAGCTTATCGTAGCTGCTATTGAAACAAGGAGCACCATCTTCATCTCTCTTCCCATTCACTTCCGGGCCTAATACCTTCGGGCGTTCCCAGCCTTTTTTACCCTGTTGGGTATAGTATATGGAGCTTGGCCGTTGACCTGTTCCGGCTTGCCTCTTTTTCGATTTACTACCGTCACTTCGTGATGAAGTAAACAGTAACATCTCATAATCGGCTGTTCCGTATGCCGGAGCATAGTCATTAAACTGAGAGTTTACCGCTGTAAAATTTTCAACTATGTAATCGTTGTTCTTACCAACCTGTGATTTAGCCAGCTCGCACGACTCAATGCCAATATCCGCCCTACCATCATCGGGGGCAAGCTGCTTATAGGCTTTAAAGGCTTCCAGCGCCATATCAAACTTTTTACCCATTAGCAATACCTCTCCCATACGCAAATACGCTTCATTTATGGGGTTTGTCTTGCTTCGCACAAGTCTTCCGTATGCGGTTTCGGCCAAGCTAAGGTTGCCAAGTATGCGATAGCACTCGCCTATCCGGAAGTTTACCGTTGGTCTGTCCTTTGGGTCCACCTTTCCTGCTATTTGCTGGTACATTCCGGCTGCCTTATAGTATCCGCCGGACTCATACATAGCATTTGCTTTTTTTAGCTTGGATGCCGTACTACATGATGCTAGCGTAGTAACGACCAATAGTACAAACCCGAATAGCTTTACATGCTTCATTATCAACTTCGGTTATTGAGGTTAAAAAGCGCTGTTATTATTCTATAGTTCACATTAACTGGGTAAAAGTAGCTATTTTTCTGCTGATAGAGAAAGATAAACCTGAAGAGCAAGTGGCAGTAAGCATAAGGCATAATCCCGCTAAATAATAAAAGCCGCTCCTCTTCAGAAGCGGCTTATCCCTCGCTAAAAGTCCTACTATGGCATTAGAAGGAAGATGAAACGGAAGGGTATTAGAAAAATATAAAACGACTGGCTGCAACACCAACAGCTTTGGAGTTCAACAGTGTACCATCTTCACGCAATACTGTCAACGTACTATTCGTACTGTAATTCCAAATTTCGGCAGTGTATATATTTCCGGTAACAGGATTAACAGCCACTCCATTCAGCTGCTTACCGCTGTAAATGGGTGTTGTTGCAACGGTTTTAGTATCAACATCTATAGCGTAAATTTCAGATTTCAGAGGAGTCCAAGAGGCATCTATTTCGTTGGTAAAGTACAGCACCTTGCTTTTGTTTTTGGTAACTGCAATCTGGCAGCTCATTCCGTCAATATTCTGAATGCTCATTTCTTTTTCCATTGTATTGGTTGCCGTATTCATAACGGCTAAACCTTCTCCAAATCCTTCGCTTGCCACCGAATACCAAAGCATTCCGTTCTTATCAATTGCAATATGTTTAGCCGAACCGAAGAATGTGGTATGCTTAACATAAGCCTCTTCAGCATCTGTAGAAGTATTGAACACCTTTATACCATCGGTAACCGCCACATACAGCTTACCATTGTACAAAGCAATTCCCTCAGCATCACCTCCGCATGCAATTTTCTTCACAATAGATTTACTGTTCATATCTATTTTCAAAAGATACGAGTTGGGATAAGCGTAAATGTCATATCCTCCCGGGTACTGCCCCACTACTTCAGCATTTCCCCAACAGGTAACATACGCGTAGCTTCCGCTGATAACACCATAGCGGGGAACAACAACATCTGTTCCCTTAATGGTTGCCAACCACTGTAGAGAATCCATACCAACTACTTCAATTTTATCGGGCGAGTTACATATTACAAGACCCGTTTTACCATTATGTACAAACGATTCTACCAGTGCAGCCAACGCTTGTTTTTTATTGGCCGATTCATAAGCCATATTTTTTACGCTGTTGTCAACCTCATTGTAAAGACTTAGGCTACCGTTCTTTTCGGTATAGTTTCCTTGGTTAACTATTAATCCGCTGTAGTTTTTAATTGCATCAGGTGTCGGTACATCATCCTTAGTACATGACGTAACAAAAACGGCGGCGGCAACAAATGCCCATGTGAGTAGCTTAAATTTTTTCATTGCTTGAAAATTCTTTATAGTTTGAGTATTTAAATTCTACTGGAAGTGATACTGAATGCCAACATTCCAGCTACGGCCGGGCATAGCAAAGTAAGACGTAGGCTGATAGCTGACATCCATTAGGTTGTTTACCTGTGCGCTAATTGTAAATTGATGCTTTCCAAACAACAGCTGTTTCTCCGCTGTAAGGCTGGTTAACAGGTAATCTGGCAGCAGCATGTTTTGGTCGGTACCGTAACGTTGCCCCACATAGCTAAGGTTTACACCTAACACCCAACCCTTATAGCTTACATCGGCCATACCGGCAGCCCTATGCTTGGGCTGAAAAGCTCGCTGTTTGCCGACTCTCGGGTCTCCTTCATCTATTCCCTTTTCAACAATGCTATTAGTAAGCGCATAAGTTCCGCCCAGTCGTAATTTTACCTGATAAAAATTCAGCTCAGAGCTCAGCTGTGCCTCAATGCCGGAAGTTTTTACCTCTTCAAAGTTTATCGGCCTCCAAATGTGCCCGCGTGGAATCCACTCAATCCAATCATTAATTATGCTATGGTATGCTGTAAGCCTACTATCCAATAAAAAGGTTCGTTGTACTAACCGATAGTCCAACCCTCCTTCAACAGTTGTACCATATTCCGGTCGCAATGATGCGGCATTAGCGTTACCCTGCTGTCCCCAATATCGGTCGTTGAGTGATGGCAGCTTTACATTACGTGCCACATTGGCTCTTAGCTTCAGCTGTTGGTGTAAGCCATTTATAAGCTTATGCGACAAGCCTAATGAAGGAGTAAACGGAACCTTTAGGTCTGTAACAAACAGCTGGCGAAAATTTGCGCTTAGCTCTGTACGTGACCCTATATTACATAAGAATAACGCATACACATCATTTCGCCACTCGTGAATCCCATCGCGAAAAGCATGTACTTTTGGAATAATATAATCTGTACTAACTCCCAGCTTTACCCTCAGAATTTTAAACATCAGCTTTTCAGCCTCAACAATACCGGTAATACGGTGTGTAGCAATAACGTCTTTCTTAAACTTTTCGTAGTCGTACAAATACCCTCCCGTAAACGTCAGCCTTGCTACATTAGCGCTGTGGTTAAGCGTGATAATGCTATGCAAGTATTTATCTCTGATGCTATCGGCTATCGAAAGTTCTGCCATAGTAGGCTGTATCTCGTTAAAGAAAGCCATAAAGCGGGTTTGGGACGATAAGGTAGTATTGGGCAAAAGCTTAAAGTAGAAATCTTGCTGAATACCACCATTGCGATATGCCGCATTGGTTTGCGTATCTATTACGTTATGATTTGCTGTATTGACAAACGTAAAATCGTTCTTTGCTTGATTATATAATGCTGCTGTCTTTGACTGCCACGACTTACCGCCAAAAGCAAGCTTCAACCCGCTAAACGTGTAACCAAAGCTACCTGCGTTTTGTTGCAACATTAAGCTCTGTGATTCACCCCACGACGGATCACTTTTCAGCTGCAAATTTCCGCCAATAGAGCCTCCTCCATACAAGGCGCTCTCTCCACCCGCATGAACAGCAACCTCATCAAGTAAAAATAGCGGAACTTGCCTCAGGTTTAACACGCCCATTGTTGCCGGAGTAATGTTTACACCATTCCACGTTACCGATGTGTGTGAGGCATCAGTACCACGCAACGAAATAGTGGCACCACTACCGCTCTCAAATACGTACGCAGGACTATAGTAGCTGATATAACGATTTAGGGAAGAATAGTTCTGCCGGGCAATAGATGCGCTATCAGAAACAATGGCGGCCGTGCCAATGCTAAACCTATCCATTTCTGATGTCCCTATATGGCGCTTTGCCTCTACCATCGCAGCATCAAGCTGTAGGGTAGTATCAGCAGCAACCTGAGCGTTTGCGGAAAACGCCAGAACAATAGCTATGAGAATAATGAATAGTGAAGTACACCTGTACATCATAACTTTTTCTCCCGAAAGTTTGATTGTTATGTTTTGTGTACTTACAGCAGGTCTTCTGGCTCACCTTTTACGTTTCTTTCGCCTTCCCATCTTTACAGACAGTGGCTTGCGGAAAACAACCCCTTGCGGGGAAAGGATTACAGCAGCGGGTACTGCTCCCGATTTACACGGGATTCCCTTAGCTGAAATACAAGGGCAAAGGTAAAGAAAATAAAATCGGAAAAACAAAAGTAAAATCAATTGTAGTTGATATTCAATGACATACAAACACAACCGTAATCTCGATGCTCCATCAAGAACCGCAGCCAAACCACAGATGTTAATGCCCTACGGGCAATACGCTAAACATCGTTTTTCTTTTTCTATTGATATGTATGTCCTACGGACAATCTCTCAATTACAAATATTTGCCCGTTAGGGCATACACATCAATAGAAAATACTCCCACCCTTGGCATTGCCCGTAGGGTATTAACAGCCTACTCTCCGTCAAACAGCTGCTTTCTAAGCTGCTTCTTTACCGATTTCAGCTGCTTATCGGATAGACGTTTTTGAATAGCCTCTATGGTAGGCTTGGTTGGCTTACGCTTCTTCACAGGTTTAAGCGCTTTCTCAATCAGCTTTATTGCCTTTTCAACTGCCCGCTCCTTGTTTTGAAGCTGCGAACGTTCTTCACTACTAACTACTTGTAATAACCCCTCTTCGTTTAAACGAGCAAACAACTTTTCTTTAAGAAGGATTTTTTCTTCATCAGAAAATAAGCTGGAAGCGTTGATATTGAATAGCAGCTCAACCTTTGTTTCCACCTTATTTACGTTTTGCCCGCCTTTACCACCGCTACGTGAAGTTTTAAACTTACACTCGCTGGCAAACAAATCCTTATCAATAGTCCGCATATTACTCTTTCATTTTTAAGCTTAGCACCAACATATCAGAATTAGTGCCTATGCGGAAAGGCGGTCCCCAAATTCCCAAGCCCGATGAAACGTATATGTGTGAGCTGCCTTTCTGTTTATAGCCAGCAGAGAGCTCGTACATGCCTTTTACAATGGCTGAGAAAGGCCATACCTGCCCATCATGGGTATGTCCGCATAACATTACATCAACCCCACATTCTTCGGCCTCCTCCAAGTGGTAGGGCTGGTGATCCATCAATACAATTGCCCTCTCCTTATTTAGCGTATCGGTTAGCTGAGAAAGCGTGTGACGTGAGCGGTTGCTTCTATCATCTCTCCCCACTAAGTAAAAGCTATCGTCAACATTTACCACAGAATCACGTAGTAAGCAAATACCTGATTGTTTCAGATAAGCGGCAGCACCGGAAATATCTCCCCCGATATATTCATGATTCCCAAATACAGCGTAAACACCCAGCGGGGCTTTCAGCTGTCGCAAGTCCTCATACAAGTTACCTGCTACTACAGGTCGTAGATCCGAGTTAAACACATCGCCAACCATGAGTATAATATCCGGTTGCTGTTCATTGATTAACCGAACAAAGCGCTGAAGCTGTTTTTTACCAAGTACGCTACCCAAGTGAAGGTCGCTCACCATAACCGCTTTCAGCTCTTTCTTATCGGGCATTTGCTTATCAATACTCAACTCCAGCCTGTTTACCTTTGGATGCATAAAACGATAGTAGCCCCATGAGAAAAGCCCGCCTATCAGCACAAGCACGGAACATAGGGTTATCAGTTTTGTTTTGGCGTAATCGGCGGTAAGCCACGCAGGAAAGAAATGCAGAAAATGGTTGGCTACACGTAGCAGGTCAATAAGTATAACCGCTATTAACGCGTATAGGAAAAATATAAACCATGTTGAGCACGCAATTTCTATTGTATCATATAGCCATAACGGAAGCGATTTACGAAAAATAGCGCCAAGTATGTATCCAAATGCCAAAAACACAAAAAGCACGGTGTACACCGACTTTACCGCAGTGATTTTAGGTAACGCCTGCCAACCACGAATAAACAGGTAGGAACAAAGCACAATGTATATTGACAGCATTACAAAAAACATACTTGCTTTCATTTGTTAGATATTATTTTTATGTCTAGCTACGCTATTACCCCCAACCCCCTAAAGGGGACTTTATCAACACATAGGCACATAGAAAACATAGATACACATAGAAGTTTTTCAATTTAAGAGGTTGTATAAATACTGATATAAAATAATACAGCAAACTATGTGACTCTTTGTGCCTATGTATCTATGTGGTAAAAGTAGCCCCTTTAGGGGGTTGGGGGTAAACAATTACTCTATATCCTCAATCACCTTGTTAATCCAATCGTTGAAGGGTTTCATAGCCTTAAATGCCGCAGCGGCTTCTTTTACAAACTCATCGCTACACAACAGCTTATTGGATATCGGGTACATCACGTAAAAGTGCTTCAGCTTGAGATACTCAGCTGCAGGGGAGCCGCTGTCAAAACCTTTAGGGACACGTTGTAGCGCATCGTCATCACGCGATAAGTCAACAAATAACTTTTTAAAGGTTTTGTTTTTTAGAATAGCTGAAAACGTTTCAAAATCTTCGTCAATAGCGCTTCTTACGGCGCTTAGCACTTCCGGTGGCGACATATACACCCCGCATGAAATAAAGCTGTTGCCGGGTTCAACGTGCACATAGTAACTGGATTTAAGGCTTTTCGTATTACCCTCGGCATTAAGAATAGTACCCATATTGGTTTTATAGGGCTCTTTATTCTTGGAGAATCGGGTATCCCGATAAATGCGAAACATACATTTTTTAAGGTCGGGATAACCGAGTGAAGAATCGAAACGATTAATTTCTTTCACCAGCTCACCTACTACCTCTAATACGTTTGCTTTAGCCGCCTCATAACGTGCTTTATGCTCATTAAACCACTCACGGTAGTTGTTTTCCTTCAGCTCATTTAAGAACTTAAGTGTTGATTGTTGTATCATGGCTTTACTGTTTTCACACTATATGGTTAATGCCCTACGGGCAAAATAAATATATACAAACGGGTACTCTATTGTTATGAATGTCCTACGGACAAGTTATTATGGCGAATATTGACCATGCGATTTTGCCCGTAGGGCATTTATTTTCATAGAAAAATAATGCGCAGCTATACTTTGTCCATAGGACATCAACATGTTACCCTATATCTGCTATCCTTTTCCGCACAATGCTTTTATCCGGACAACTAGCTTTCAACTCGCAAAGCGTTTTATGTAACACCGGATGAACATACTCGGGTTCCAACTCGCAAAGCGGCGCAAGCGCAAACATGCGTTCCTGCATTAAAGGATGCGGAACTGTTAGCGTTGGCGTATTAAGAATAAGCTTATCGTAAAACAGTATATCAATATCAACCACTCGCGATTCGTAGCCATTTCCGGAACGTGTTCGCCCCAGCTCAGCCTCTACTTGTAGTATAGTATCAAGCAACTCTTGTGGACTAAGTGAAGTATCCACCTTCAACACCTGATTAAAGAATAGGCTGTCACTCTCAAATCCCCATGCTTGCGATTCATATACCGATGATTCTGCAATAACCCCACCTACCCGTAAAGCCAATAGCTGTTTTACTTTAGCAAAGGTTTCCAGCTTATCGCCCAAATCGGCACCCAACAGAAGGTAGGCTACATACATTGTGGTGCAATTTTACAGAAAACCTAACTCCAGCTTCGCCTCTTCGCTCATCATATCCTTATCCCAAGGAGGCTCGAAGGTGAGCGTTACCGTAACATCGGTTACACCGGGAACATCTTTTACGCTTCGATGCACATCATCCAGCACATCGTCGGCCATAGGACAGTTGGGAGCCGTAAGCGTCATGGTTATGTTCACTTTTCCGTCTTCCTCAACCAGTATTTCGTATATCAATCCTAAATCATATATGTTTACCGGAATCTCGGGGTCATATACATTTTTAAGCGCTTTTACTATGTTTTTTTCCAATTCTAACATGTGATAAATATTTGTTGGCACGCTAATGACACAGATTTCATACACAGATAAACACAGTTTTTTAACCGCGTAAATCTGTGCCCTTTGCTGTGTAATCTGTGCGCCATTCTAAACTTTGCTGCTAAAGGCAATAGCATCTAGCTTCATTTGCTTAACCATGCCAAGTAATCCGTTAGCACGAGTGGCTGACAGATTTTCTTTCAGCCCTATTTTATCAATAAAGTAAAGCTCTGTATCTACTATATCTTTCGGGCTTTGTCCGGAAAACACACGTATAAGTAAGGCAATAATCCCTTTTGTGATTATCGCATCGCTATCGGCTGTGTAAATAACCTTACCGTCAACCAGCCTAGACCTAACCCATACACGAGATTGGCAGCTCTTTATCAAATTCTGGTCAACTTTTTCGGAGGAGTCAAGAGGTGCTAAATCCTTTCCCAGCTCTATTAAATAGCTATACTTATCCATCCACTCTTCCAGAGCGGAAAACTCTTCAATAATCTGATCTTGTATTTCGTTTATCGTCATTGTTCGCTGAATTTACAAACATCAAAAATAACTTTTCCGCTCATACTAAAACATATTTTTCACCTTATCAATTGCCTTAAAGAGCACATCAACCTCATCTGTCGTATTGTACAGCGCAAACGAAGCCCGCACCAAGCCCGTAATACCCAAGCGAGTCATCAGGGGTTCGGCACACAGCTGTCCGGTGCGAACAGCAATACCCATCTTATCCAGAATCATTCCCACATCGTAATGATGCGCGTTGTTGAGCGTGAAGGAAAGTATCGCTGCTTTTTCTGCCGCATTACCGTAAACAGTCATTCCGGCCATCGCGCTAACATGCTGCTGTATGTGCTGTTGCAGCTTACGCTCATGCTCATGGATATTCTCTACACCTAAACCTTCAAGGTAACGAATTGCCGCTCCCAAGCCTATTGCATCAACGTAGTTAGCTGTTCCTGCTTCAAACTTCAAGGGTAAGTCGGCAAAGGTAGTATGTTCTATACTCACAGTTCCTACCATATCACCGCCATACTGGTAAGGAGGCATTTCCTCCAACCACTTTTCTTTTGCATATAGCACACCTATACCCGTTGGAGCGTATAGCTTATGGCCGGAGAAAACGTAGAAATCGCAATCCATATCCTGCACATCCACCTTACCGTGAACAATGCCCTGCGCGCCATCTACCAGCACCGGAATGTTGTGCTTATGCGCAACAGCTATTATCTCCTTTACCGGATTTACTGTTCCCAGTACGTTTGATATGTGTGCTAACGCAATCAGCTTGGTTCTGGGGCTAATGAAGCTGTACAGCTGTTCTAGGTTCAGCTGCCCGTTATCGTCAATATCTACCACCCTTAGCTGTGCTGATTTACGCTTACACAGCATTTGCCACGGTACAAAGTTGGAGTGATGCTCCATTACGGTAGTAATAACCTCATCTCCTTCGCCAATAAACTCACCGCCAAATGATGAAGCCACCAAGTTAATCGCAGCAGTTGTTCCGGCCGTAAATACTACTTCTCGTGTACTTGAGGCATTAATAAACCCTTGTATGGTTTCTCGCGCAGCCTCATACTCTTCCGTACAACGCTCACTCAAACAGTGTACACCTCTATGAATATTGGCGTTTTGCTCAGCATACAGCCTGCTGAGCGTATCAATAACAACCTGCGGTTTCTGAGTGGTAGCGCCATTATCAAGGTACACCAACGGCTTTTTATAAACGCTGGTGCTTAGTATCGGAAAATCACGACGTATTTTTTCTATATCAAACATAGTACAATAAACTAATTAAGTTATAAACGCCGCAAGAGCATTATGGTTGGCTTACTATTACAGCTTAGCCAATGAAAAAACAATAACAATTACCTCGAACTATCTTTTACCTACAACAACCTTCACCACATAGGCACATAGAGAACATAGAAACATAGGATTTTTAAACGCTACATCTGTTCGTTCCGCTTTCCATTTTTCAAAATACAGTACATAGATGACGTTGAAAAAGCAGATTTACACAATTTAAAAACACAGTGTAAGTTTTTCTATTTTTTATCATTTTTATTCTATGTACCCCTATCTACCTATTGTATCTATGTGCTGAAAATCACCTTTCTCTTGCAACACAAAAGTAGGAAGAAAAAACGAGAGGGATTGTCGAACTAGAAAGGTGTTTAACCGTCAAACACCTCATTCATCACCTGTAAGGAACGTATAGGTGATAGGTTTTCGAAATGATAGCCGTAAAAATCGAGCATACTGTTGAGAAAAGAACGGCGCTGATGCCTGTTCAGCTCCACCTGCCCAAGCTCGGAAACGGGGAGAGAAATTAACCGGTTCAGCAAGCTAGAATTCTCTGCCGAGAAAAACTGCGGATGCTTGGGGCGAATTACTGAGAACTCCCCTGTTTTCATATCAAAGTAGGAGCCTTCCATATAACCGTCACTATGTGGGTAAAAACCCACATATTTTGATAGCTGGGTTAGAAAGTGCAGGTGAAAGTTTGCCACACCCTCGTTTAGCTCATCAAGCATTAAAACCGAATGGTAGAGGAATTCGAATAGCTCGCTATTAGGCTCCTCCTCTCGTATCAGCTTATTCAGTAACTCGCTTATAAAAAGCGCCAGCGTGCTTTTGGTTATGCTGAACGGAATATTCTGTAACGGAACAGCCAGCTGAAACTCCTTAAGCCGTTGCAGCTCCACCTTTGGCCGCTTGTAAGCCTCTATATCAAGCAAGAAAAGAGGGTGAAACAATGCTGCCGAACCTTTGCTCTTAGCACCCCGTATGCCGTTTACCAAATACGACTGCCGACCAAAAGCATTGGTGTAAAGGTGAACAATAGCGCTGTTCTCCTTATACTTCATGCTATACAATGCTATGGCCTTAAGCTTATGGGTGGTCATGTAAAACGATGCTCTATTTTGATTTTTGGAAACCGGATCAGGTAAATATATTGATATACTCTACCAAGTACCACTTCCCATTTTTCAGCTGAAACTTTTGCCGAATATCAATCCCGCTATTCTCCACATATATCCTAAAGTTCACCTCTTGCGGAGAGAAATTCTTTTCAACCTTATAAACCTTTGTATCAACCTTATCAATAGAACCGGTTACCATTCGCCACGACGAAGCAGCTGTCCACTTTTTAGTGGTTTCACCATTGTTATCATAGCCATCAAGAGGAAAAACAATCCGAGATAGCTGAAAATCCTTATCCGTCAGAAAACGTTGGTAAAACACCTGAAAGTCCTCAGCCTTACCCGACGATTTTTCAGCATGCTTACATCCCGCAAGCAACACCGCTGTGAGCAATAAAAGCCCGTTAATCCATACCTTTGCCATATCGCGTTCTGTTTATTTGAGGGCTAGCCCTATTATGAAAACAAATATACGGAATAAAAGACTGACATACTTGTATTTACCACCCCCAAATATTACGAGCAACGGCGTATGTTACCACAATAGTAAATATGATAAGGCAGGCCTTGGCTCCAAACAGAGTCTTTCGAACAACCGGATATTTCCTGTTTCCTCCAAAATACTCAAAGTAAACTCCGGTTAGTAAGTAAGGAATGGATAGTACCAGTAAAGGATTTACAAGAAAAGCGCTAAAAACCTGCCCATGAAACAGGTAGTGCAGCGCTCGTTGTGAGCCGCAACCCGGACATTTTAGTCCGGTTACCAGTAAAAACGGACACTTAGGGAAAAACTCTGACTCGGAAGGGTTAAACAAGAAGTAAATAGCCACAGCTATAGCAAAAACTACAGCTGCGACTATCCACTTTTTTCGTTTCATCGGTATTGCTACTAACAGCGCTTAATAACCGTAATAGTTAGATGCGGAATATATGCCGCTCATAACACCAAATAGTATCAGTATTCCGTAAATAATATACCCGGCTATCCCACAGAAGAATCCTATTTTAGTCCACTTTGCAGCCTCTTTGGAAGCCCGCAGAGCTCCCTCTTTATCTTTAGAATACCAGCAAGACTCAACCTTACTTGCATTTACAATTCCGGCAATGCCGAAGGGTAAGCAGCAAAGTATAGTTACCAAGATAGACTCCAGCAACCATGTTTTAGGCGGTGCCTCTTGTTGATTTTGCGAATTAACCGGTTGCGCAGAAGGCGTTACTGTCTTTTTTGCCACTGGGTTACCACAACTGGGGCAAGATGCGGCAAACTCCGAAACTTGCGCACCACATTCTTGACAAGTGATTAAGGCCATAAGAATTGTTAGTTATAAGTTATTTTTAATAAGATATAAGACAAATAATCGGAGAAACTTTTTAGTTTTATATTTAATGGTTTTTAAAACTACTAGTAGCTACTTTGTTTTAATCTGTTTGGCGTATCGCTATATATTCTCAAAATCAGCGCATAACATACGTTAAAACCGAATTCGGTCATTAAATATCAATATTTAGGGAAACTCGTTAAATGATAAACCAACTCTTTTACGGCTTGCCCCCGATGGCTTATTCGGTTCTTTTCTGTCATAGGCATTTCAGCAAATGAGCAAGTGTAGCCTTCGGGACGAAAAACGGGATCATAACCAAAACCTCCGGAACCAACCTCCTCTTGCAGGATTTCTCCTCGCACAATTCCCTCAAAAACAAACTCTTCCTTGCCATCAACCAGTGCTATAACGCACCGAAATTGCGCCTGACGATTAGCTACATTTTTTAACACCATGAGTAGCTTATCCACATTCTTTTGCGGGTCTTTGTCACTTCCCGAGTAGCGTGCGGAGTAAACTCCCGGTTCTCCGTTAAGCGCATCTACCTCTAAACCTGTATCATCGGCAAAGCAAGGAATACCCAACTTCTCAAAAACGTAACGTGCTTTTTGTAGAGCATTTCCTTCAAGCGTAGGCTGAGTTTCAGGGATATCCTCAAAAAGTCCCATATCCGCCGGGGTTACCAGCTGGTAATCATTGCCCAGTAGCTGTTGCACCTCCTCAACCTTATGCCTATTATTTGTTGCGAAAAGCAGCTTAGTTGCCATGCTCTAGCTAATTATACGAAGCGACCTAAGTATTGCTCCCAACCGTTCTTCCGCATCCTTATCACCATAGGTTTTTGCTATACGCCACAAATCCTGAATAGTTACAACCGTTACCTGTGCCTCTAGTATAGGGTCCCCGCTTATAGAGAGGAAGTAGCTCAGGTTTTGCTGTAGCTCATCCATTAATTCCGCAGTCAAAGCTTTTGCTTTATCCGCCTGTTCGGTATCATATAGTATCTTAACAATGTTAGGCATAGCCAAATCACTAGGATAGTAACCCATGCAGTAGGGGAAGTTTTCTTTAGGCATTAGCTCCGTAATTCGGGCTAACACTTCTTTTGCTTTATCCGGTTTCCCTTCTTCAAGCAGCTGTAGTGACAATCCGGCAAACATACCTCGAACATCAAGAATTCTTGCCAACGTTGTCATGTAAAAGTGATCTATATACACTTTCGGGTCGTTCATATTACCCCACCGACAGGTATTCATAAGGTAGTTATACAGCCATTCGCTATCCTTACGACCAATCCTTAAATCATTTGACCCACCTGCTGTTTTTATAGGCTCCAGCTTATATGAGAACCCATTGTATTGTAGGTAATCTTTAAAGCCTAAGTTGGCATCGCCATTAATAGAGGTAAAGTATATAGGACGTTTCCATCCATTATTTGCTATTATTTCCAAAACCAACAGCTGTGCCTTGCCCAAATAGTTACCTTGTATATTAAAGTGAACCGTATCAACCACTAAAGAAAGATCTTTCTCTTTTACAATGCCTGAAGCCAAGGCAGCCGACTTATCAACCGGAATACTTGCCTTACGTGACGGGAAATAGCTCAGCTGTTCACTAACGCCAAAATCTGCTTTGTTTTTAGGATTTGCAATAAAGTCATCCAACATCCATTTCAAATCAACCGGTTGATCCACCCGTTCAAGAATAGGCACTGTGCCATTATTCAGCTCGCCTAAATACACATCTCGTGAGAAGGTGATGGGTAGCGGCTCAGACTGGTAAGTTTTCACCCTCATCTGATCAATGTACCAATCAGCAGCAAGCAAGCTAAGGCATACTACCCGTACATCTGTTCTCACACCTTCTACTTCCTGCATATACCAAAGAGGGAACGTATCGTTATCTCCGGCCGTAAACAGAATTGCGTTTGGCTCACACGACATAAGGTAGTTGTAGGCAATATCATGGGCAATAAACCGATTAGAGCGGTCATGGTCATCCCAGTTTTGTTGCCCCATCAGTATAGGCGCGGGTGCACAAATTACGATTGCCAGCGAAGCAGCAGCAACACTTTTCATCTTTTTGCCGAGCAGCTGGTAGAATGCTAACACTGCCAATCCAATCCAAATGGCGTAAACATAGAAAGAGCCGGCATACGCATAATCACGCTCACGAGGCTGTCCCGGCGTTTGGTTAAGGTAAAGAACAATGGCTACGCCCGTAAAGAAGAATAGAACAGCTACTACCCACCATTGCCTGTGGTTTCGCATAAGCTGGTAGCCAAAGCCAATAATGCCCAGCAAGAAGGGAATTAGGTAGTAGTGGTTGTTTGCCCTATTATTTTTCAAAAAGTCAGGCTGATCGGATAGCCCATCAATGCGAGCGTTGTCAAGTGGTTTGATACCGCTTACCCAATTACCGTACATGGGGCCTCCATAGCCTTGAACATCGTTCTGTCTTCCGGCAAAATTCCAAAAAAAGTACCGCAGATACATCCAATCAAGCTGGTATCTAAATAGATACTTCATATTCTGTGCCGGAGTAGGCTTAATTTTGGGGCTAACCAAATCATCCACCCAGTTTTTATAATCGTCGAAAGAACCGCTATCATATAAGCGGGAGAACAGCATATCATTCTTATGGTCATAAACAGCCTTTGCCGATTTAACCCCCTTATATCCGGCCTTTTCAGCCTTTTCGTAGCAACCATTCTTTTTTACATAGGTATTCTCGTCCTTATAGCGGTCAACCTCCGATGTATAGGTGCGTCCATATATTAAGGGTGGCGCACCAAATTGTGCCCGGTTAAGGTAGTATATCAACGAGAACATATTGTCGGGAGCGTTCTCGTTAATAGGTGGGTTAGCAGAAGATCGAATAACAATATACGCATACGATGAAAACCCAATAATGAAAAGAGTGAAGAATAGCACAATGGTATTTAATAGCTGGGCTCTTCTCTTCATTGTAGCATAGCATGCCCAGAACAGCAAGCCCATTATAATGAAAAAGCCAACCACAGCCCCGCTGTTATACGGTAAATGCATTGTATTTACAAACAGCAGCTCGAACCACGATAAGATTATTGGTATTGTAGGAATAATGAACATTGTAACGCCAACAATACAGCATGATAGTATAAATACCCCTATTGTTCCCCATGTGCTATGAACGCTATACTTTTTATTGTAGTACACCAGCGCAATGGCCGGTATGGTAAGAAGGTTTAACAAGTGTACGCCTATTGATAGGCCCAACAATAACCCAATAAGTATAATCCATCGGTTAGCGTATGGTTCATCAGCCCTATCTTCCCATTTCAGAATAGCCCAAAATAAAATTGCCGTAGAAAGCGACGACATAGCATACACTTCCCCCTCAACAGCCGAAAACCAAAACGTATCGGAAAACGTGAAAGCGAGTGCACCTATCACCCCTGCTCCAAGTACAGCAATAGTTCTAGCCAATGTAAAATCGTTGCTGTTAAGCACAACCAGCTTACGCCCCAGATGGGTTATTGTCCAAAATAAAAACAGAATGGTAAACGCGCTGCACAAAGCCGACATAATGTTAGCCATTACAGGCACCATAGCAAGGTTGCCAAATGCCAGCATGCCAAAGAAACGAGTTAAAAGTGAAAATATCGCATTTCCGGGTGCATGGCCCACCTCTAACTTATAGCCTGTAGAAATAAACTCACCACAATCCCATAAGCTTGCGCTAGGCTCTATGGTTAATAAGTAAGTAACAGCCGCTATGGCAAAGCAAAGCCATCCGGCAATGCTGTTCGCTCGTTTGAATAACGTCATAGTATAGTAAGGAAATGTTTATACAGCAAAGGTAAGGAAATTGCGAAAAGTACCCCTAACGAATTGAAATCTATTTAGCGATTGCTTCTTACAAAAAAGTTATAATCATGGTTTTGATTATAACTCTTATCGCTAACATTACAACAGCAGGGGTGGTTATATAAACGCTAAATTCAAGAAATTATGGTTTGGGGACCAAGATTGATAGGTCAAAACTTTCATCCATCATAATATCCAGAGTATGTTTTTTAAGCGTATCTGAAAGCAGCATATTTACTTGCCGCTTAATTCCACCCAGCATACATTTACCAAAAGGGCAAACTTTTGAAGGTGCCATGCACGATGTTTCATCCAGCGGCCCCTCAAGCGCCACATAAATATCGTACAGGCTAACGGTATTAGGAATTTTTGCCAGCTTAAAACCACCATGCAATCCCCGCTTAGAACCTATAAAGCCTTGCCTTGTAAGCTGCAGCATTATTTTAGCGACATGATGAGTGGAACACCCCATAGCATCTGCCAGCTGAGCAGCGTTGATTGAGTTGTCTTTGCTCCGAGCAATCATTACAATGCTATGAAGTCCTATTGATGCAGCGGTTGAAAAGGATATAAAGCTCGCCATATAATAAGTTGAATTAAACCGTATGCAGTACGAAAAATTGATGCCAACAAAGAATTTGGTTAATATTATAGCCTAAATACATACTTAACCATTTACAAATTTAGCAATTAATTCTCGTCTCTTGCAGCTCTAATTTGATTAACTGTTATAAGGCATATTTTAAATTCAAATTATTACAAAGCAAAATGCAAGTTATTATAAGTATTTATTGCGGTATTTTTATGTTTTGTGCTGTTTTCATGTATTTAACTTACAAATGCAATAGCATAAGCTTACTATAGCTCATCCGCAAAATAATCAATTGAAAAATGTAAGTGCCCGGCTGAATTGAATAATCACGGTGCTTGGGCTTCCTCAATCTTTACAGATAGCCGGGCAATAGCATTTGTGAGCTCCTCTTCCGCTAAAATTATATTCAAATCTCCCCAAAAAACCTCATCATAAACAAAACGGGTATCAGAGAAAACGGAGTTAGACGGAAGGCTTTCTCTTCGAGGGAATGCTTTCACGTTTACCGTATCTATTTTACAGGTAACCATCTCGAAAAAAGAGTGTACCGATGAGGTAGATGAAAACATCTGTCTTTTTTTCTTTACCTTAAAGGTTAAATCACCTCTTATGTGGCTAATGTAGTACTTTCCACTCCAAGGCATGTATGATACTTCGTAAGCTATTTTTTGCGGTTTAATATCGTACTTTTTGCTTTTCCTCACCACATATAGGTCTTCTGCTTTTTCAACATAAGCCGGATTAACTTGAAAACAAACTTTTAATAAAGCCGAATTGTTGGCATCAATATAAAGTTCGCCTTTGTATAAAGGCTCAGCTAGCTCTTTTTTCTGTTCAAAGGCAATAATATGCACCAGGCTTGAATCGGTAAGCGTTGTCCCAATCTTAGCGTAACGGTACAGCTCAGCGCCATCAGAAAGAAGAAAGTCCGGAGGATTCTTCACCATATCAAGTAAGAATGATGAACTAATACCGGCTTTTATCTTCAGTAGCACAGAGTCTTTTTCCCGAATACCGCTCACCTTTCTCATTTTTAAGAGCTTTGCGCTGCCTTCGGACTTACCGTTAAACGGGGTTTTGTAAACCTTAAATACCGCTTCCGAAAGGGTTAGCCATCCCCCGGCTCCCTGCTCAACACCTTCTCGATAAAACGTAGTTAAATAAACCGGTTGATTTGGATAGTTCTGTTCCCGCCTATTCATCATTTCCATTACAATTTTTTGCGGGTTTACTATGCCAACAATAATTTCCGGTAAAGGGGTAATACTCGGCTCTAAATAAATATCCGTATTACCCTCTGAAAACAACTCAATATCCAGCGCTTGTGAAATGTAGCTGAGATGGGAGAATGTTACAAAGTGTTGAGTGTTTACGGAATCTATTGGCAGCTTAAGTATAAACCGCCCATCCTGATTGGTTATGGTGCTTACTCTTAAATCGGGAATACTCACAGACACATAAGGAACGGATTCCTTCGATTCTTTATCTCTCACCGTCCCGCCTGCTGTATAGAATGTTGGCTTTACCTCTGTTACAGGTTGTTTTTCCACACTTGGACGGTTAACATCCCTGTACAAAAGTATGTGCTTATCAACTACCTTCATTTTTATACCGTCATCAGCAACAACAAAGGCTATTGCTTCCCGCACGGTATACTGTCCCTTAGGTATCCTAGCCTTCTTCTCGTTATTAAGCGTATGGCTATTGTAAATAAAAAAAAGGCCTGCCTCTCTCGTAATGAGATTCAGCATTTCGTAAACACTACCTTTTTCTTTAGGCAAGCTGATCTTCCGGTCTAAAACACCCTCATCAGCTTGTGACAAAAAAGGAAGCATAACAATTAAGCAGAGTAAGCATAATTGTTTCATTGTAAGTTATGGCTATTACTACTGAGAAATATATATAACTCCTTGTCGGGTTGTTTGTTTCAAATTCAGCGCTAAGCAAACCAAATCGGCCACAGCATTTGCCGTACTACCATCAAATGTAACGGTAAGCGTTTTGCTACCTAGCTGCTCATCAGCCAGCACCACTTGCTGCGTGGATATACTATTAGCTACACGAATTATATCTTCCAGCTTCTCATCCTCAAAACACAAGCGTTCCATTTGGTGAGAAAAAGTTAAGCTGTCTCTATGTTGCGTTTTCAGGAGTTTGCCATCTTGTATAACGAGCATTTCTCCCGCTTTTACAATGGCTTGCTCATTCCCATTTTTTTTACTCACCCGGACTGTGCCCTCTTCCACAGAAAGTTCAAATTTTCCTGATGTTGATGAGCTAATACGGAAAGTGGTTCCCAGCACCTCTACCACTGCACCTTCCGCTTCCACAATAAAAGGACGTTGAGCATCTTTTGCTACACTGAATAAAGCATCACCTGTGAAGCTAACCACCCGCTGGTTAACCTCAAATTTTTCAGGAACAAGCAGGGTCGTATTCCCCTTCAAAAATATGGTTGACCCGTCTTCCAACGTTTTTACCAGTGTTGTCGAAGCATCAACGTTCTTAAAAGATAAAAGTGGGACATTACCCTCTCTCGACAGCAGGTACATCGTGGTTAAACCTACAGCAAATAGAGCAACAACAGCTGCCGCCCATTGCATAATCAACCTTCTCGGATGCTTAACAGCCTTTCTCTGCAAGTTATTGTCCTGTTGAAGTAATCCATCCGCCTGTAAACGGTTATACAGCGTATCCCATGCTTTATCTACATCAATAGCTTCTATTTGCTTTTCTTTCATCTCTTTTTATACGCCTACCCGACGTAATTTTTAATATTCTCTTTCAACGTTCGTATGGCCTTGCTTATTTCCGCCTCCACTGTCTTAACAGATATAGACAAGCTTAGTGCTATTTCGGAGTATTTCCTCCCCTCAAACCTACTCATACTAAATATTTTACGTCTTCGCTCAGGAAGTTCGGCTATTACTTTAACGATATGCTCTTCCAGCTGGCCATACTCTAAAACAGCAGAGGGGTTGACCGATGCGTTATCATTCTCTAAGGCAAGCAGAACATCTCTATACTTATTTCTAACTTGCAAATGCTCAATATACTGGAGAGACTTGTTCAGAACGGCTTTATAAAGGTATGATTTAACCGATGTTGTAATACTTAACTCTTCCTTTTTTTTCCAAACCGTATAAAACACATCCTGAACAATTTCTTCAGCAACTTCCAACTCGCCAACATATCTTACAGCGTATATACATAAAGGCTTATAGTAACTTTTGAAAAGTGTTTCAAAAGCCCGAACATCTCCGCTCTTTACCCGTTTAAATATCAGCAAATCACTTAACATTGTCGCCCTTATACGCCATTAATGTGTTTACTTATACTGTTTCTTTAGCTTACTTATAGCCGATTCCAAACTTTCTGTCGGTTCAATTATATTATAGTTTTCCCAGAAACCTTCGTCATAGAAAGCGCCTACCTTGTCGCTTAGCACTTCCTTATCTCGAAATGAATCTTTTCTGGAGATTGAAGAAACATTCTGGTCTTGTCTATCCGTAACAACCATTTCACTCGTAATGGTATAGTTGGTGGCAAACAACTTTTTCTTCCAATCACACTTAAACTTAATTTCGTTTCGAATATAGTTCAAATATGTCTTTCCATCCTGCTGCTTATAGGTAACCAAGAAGGTTAACGACTCCGGACTAAACCTTAAGCCTTGAGGTTTTTGCACCAATATAGCAGAAATCGCCTTACCACGGTCTTTCATATCCAAAGAAAATTCAGCTCTTGTAAACGCTAATGTGGCTTCATCAATATACACATTTCCATAGTACAGCTGGTATGGTTGTATAATCTGCGGCTCAAAATGAACTACAAGCTGAGGACGACCATCAATAAATTCGCGTTTAGACATCTCGAACTTGTAATCTGATAGGTGTTCCTTATCAAACAACACTTCCGGATTTTTTACAAAGTCAACGTATAACGCCAAGTTCGGACCGCCTGATAGCTTAACAACCAGCGTATCTTTGGCTTTTTGAGATAACAACTTGCGCCCCTTATATAGCTCTACTCTATCACTCTCCACTCCACCTTCATTTCTATAGGCAGTTTTATATACATTAATTACCGCTTCGGCAACATTAACATAGGTACGTCTTTTCTTAGCCGTTTCACGATAAAAGCCTGTAAGCAAGGTTGGTGAGTTGCTGTAGTTATCGCCTAGCTTATCCAGCGCTGCTTCTACCAGCTGGCGCGGGTCCTTCCACGATAAAACAAGCGCTTCCTTCAAATTTGACTCGTTAGGGGTTAAGTAGAACTTCTGGTCTAGCATATTTTCTTCCTTCGCCTCTACGCGCAACGTCTGATAACCAATTAAAGAAAACTCCACATATTTTATTCGAGAAGAAGCCTTGGATTTTAGTACAAAATCGCCATCATCATTTGTTACCGTGCTAATGTTGGTTCCAACAAATGATACGGTTACGTTCCCAAGTTTTGTATTGTTTTGCTTGTCCTGCACAACCCCGCTTACCGTAAGATATGATTGAGTATCCTGAGCTTGTAGCGTTCCAAACAGCAAGCATGTAACCAGCAAACACAATCCGTAACACCTAACTATTGTTTTCATTGTTTTACTATTTTAATGAGTAATATTCCGTTATCTACTACTAAGACCGGTAGCTAAGGAAATACCCTACTAAAACAGACAATTTTTTAATAAGTTAAAGATAATCAATAAAAACATTGGGAAAGTAGTAAATAAAAATCACCTACCGGTCTTATACGCACAACCAATAGGTGATTTTTTATCAGCAACGCTCCCGTATTACAGCAAGAGTGGAATAACGGTGATATAAATACCTGTGATAATGGCGGTTGTTATTACTCCCGTGATATTAGCACCTAGCGCTTCGGGTAAGATAAAAGCGTTGGGGTTGTCCTTACTCACAATCTTCTGAGCAACCTTTGCGGTAGTAGGAACACAGCTAACTCCCGAAATACCTATTACCGGATTAAAGTTTCCTTTCTTAAAGAAGTACATACCGTAACCTCCCAAAATACCTCCTATCCCTGATAGTAAAAGGGCAAGAATTCCGAGTATGAGCAACTTCAACACTACCGGGTCAAGCAGCAGGTTAGCTTCGCAAAGCACGCCAAGCAGTATCCCCAAGAAAAAGGTTGAGCTGTAAAGCAACGGACCGCTTATAAAATCGTACACATGCTTTAGACCTGACTCACGAACCACAATACCAATAAAGAGCGAGAAAAATAGCGGTGCCGCTACCGGAAAAAGAAAACATAAAATGGTACAAAATGCTACGGCAAATGCCAGCTTAGTAGCAGCACTATATTGCTTAGGAGGCTTTGTGCGAACCATTTTTATACTCCTATACTTTTTAGGAACCATAGCCTTAACCAAGTACGGATAACCGCCGTAGGCCAAACCCAAATATAAGTATGCAACCACCGTAATAGGTACAAATAAGCTCTTGGATAAGGATAATGATGTGAACAATACCATGGGCCCGTCGGCGCCACCCACCATTGCAATAGAAGCACTATCAGGAAGGCTAAGCCCCATAGCGTAAGCAATAGGAACCGTCAAGAATGTTCCCAGCTCCGCGCAAAGTGCCAGAAACATACTGGTAAGCGGCTTTTGAAGAATGTAGCTCACATCGAGCAAAGAGCCTATGCCCATAAAAATAAAACAGGCAATAAGACCATTACTAAACGTAAACGTATATATAGGCTGAAGAAAATCTATCTGCAAAATATCCATCAGCTGGTTCGGGTCAGAAACCATTGGGTCAAGAAAAAGGTTACCCTGACTTCCATCCGGCATAAATAGTACACCTGCGTTAATAGCAGACATACCAAGTCCCATCGGAATCATAACCAAGGGTTCGAGTACACCTTTTTTTCCAAGATACACCAACACAATGCCAAGCAGAATTAAAAATATACGTGCAAATAAAATAACAGGCTCAGATGCCGCCAGCGTAGAAAAACCTTGAAACAAATGCGAGATATCAAGCCCTTCCATAGTAGTAGTTTGTTAGTAGATTTCCCTCCTCATTTGTTTCTTTAAGCTTATCATCGGTTGCTTCACTTCCATAAAAATGGTCAACAAGCTCATTGGTGTATTCAACATCTTGCTTTTTTTGCTCCTTTAGCGCATAAAAATGGTCAAGAATATCAACCTGAAGCTGCTTTTGCAGCTTCAATGCAATTTCTTTTGCTCGCAATCCCCTGATGATATTTATCTTATGCAGCCGCTTTCTTGCTTCAAGCAGCTGAGACAAAGAAAACTCCTGAAATGTGTAAAGTATGTGAGTAACTATTTTAATAAGATAGGCCACTATAAAGCCTATGGCAAAGGCAATGCCCATCATAACGATGGTATATAATATCACGATTTCCATAATAAAGGTGTATGTGCAGCACAACAAACAACATGCTGCTTATATAATAATTGAAGATATGAAATAGGAAAAACAGCTCATTACTACTACACACAAGCATAGCGGTAACAATCATTGTCTTATAAGGTTGGTAAGAACTAAATAATTAACTCCCTAAAGAAAATATAAAGGGGGTTAGCCCGTGAGGAACAAGAAAGAATGGTATGGTAACCTCCGTCGGAGAAAGAAAAACGTTGTATCGCAAAGTTAAACCTAGGGCTCTTTCTTAAAAAAAGGGTGACCCGTTTTGATTGAGAGCATGTTTCTGACCCTTGCCTTCTGGCGTTAATAGAAGAAGTCTCGGAGGTTATGGCACCACCATCAGATTGTGATGAAATGGTATTAGCCATTTCCATAGACAGCTCGCTTACAATACCGGTCTTATCAAACGGCAATGATGCGCCAGCACGTTGAGGCAAAAAAACATACAGCCCGCAAGCAAAAGCAATACAGGTTATTACACGTAGCGTATGTTTATTACATCTCAGCATAGTAGCTCTTTGGAATGTACAAAGATAGACGTATCTTTTACCAAATTCGCTGTTAGATAGCATGTTTCTTTTATTTTGCTCCAGCTATTTAGCGTACTTACCCTTTACCGATATATCCGGCGCAAAAGACCATAGTAAAGCTGTATATTTTTACCCGTTGTCAATAGCCCAATTTCTTCGCAATGGGTAGCTATATAGATACAAAATCCAAAGTATTCTCTATTTTTGTAACAATATACCTTGCTATAGATGGATAACAAAGTAAAGCTAATCGTTTTAGGAGTAACATATAGCCAAACCCAAACAGGAGGGTACATTTTGGTATTGGGTGAAAAGCAAGGAAAACGACGCCTCCTTGTTGTTCTACATCCTCTGGAAGCCCAATCCGTCGTTGTTCAGCTGGAGCGCATTATTCCTCAACCCCCTCTTGTTCACGACCTCTTTTTCAATACTAACCGAATATTTGGAGTCGAACTGCTGGAAGTAAACATTACTAAATTTGAGAATGGCGCTTTTACCTCCGAAATGCTGTTCTTTGATGGAGAAAAACAGGTGAACATGGAAGCGCGCACCCCCGATGCCGTAGCGTTGTCATTACGTTTCCGATGCCCCATCTTCACCACTTCCGAAATAATGGAGCAAGCCGGAATAATTATTGACGAAGAAGATGAGGAAAATATTTATACCTCGGTAAAAGAACATGAAATTCCGGGGCATGGAGGAAAGCCCAACTACGATGATTATACTGATGAGGAGCTAGACTCCTTGCTCGAAGAAGCCGTTGCACGTGAAGACTACGAAAGAGCGGCCGCCATAAGGGATGAGTTAAAAAAACGGAAGCAGCACTAGCAAAATAGTTAGGCAAAACTCCACAGACCAAGTATTGGATTTCCTAAACATAAATCACCATGAAAAAACAGCTACTAGCTTTACTAACCGCGTTACTTTTATTTCCGCTATACTCCTCTGCTCAGAATCAACTAAGTGATTCTATAAAACAGATGGAAACGGTAGCTGCTACTCCTGCTGATACGGTCCGGGTTTCTACGGCAAATACCACTCAATCAAACGAGGAATTGCAACATTACCGCGCAATTCTTGAAAAAAAGGAGATAAACATCAGCATTATGTCCGTACTTAAAGGATTACTGGGTATGGCTGTGCTCATTTTCATTGCTTGGCTATTCAGCACCAACCGTCGTGCAGTTGATTGGGGAACTGTTATACGGGGTCTTTTACTTACCGCCACCATTGCTTTCCTTGTGCTGCAACCTTCTCCCGGCATGGGGTTAGGGAGTATGCTCATACGCCTGTTTATTACGGCGCTGCTCTGTACTATTTGGACACTCTCACGAGGTATGCTAAACAAAAAGGCAATACCATCAATAGCCATATTTACCATTGTACTTTTCATTATTTTCCAGTTTGTCCCTGTTCAATCAGTATTTGAGTTTTTAGGGAAGTGTTTTACCGCAGTGCTTGAATGGACTAAAGCAGGCTCCGGATTCCTACTCGGCTCTTTAATGGATGTAAACACCTTTGGCTTTGTGTTTGCTTTCCAAATTCTACCTACTATTATTTTCTTCTCAGCGCTTACCAGCTTGCTTTTTTACCTTGGCATTATCCAAAAGGTGGTATGGGCTATGGCTTGGGCGTTAACCAAAGCAATGGGGCTGTCGGGTCCGGAAAGCTTAGCTACTGCCGGAAATATTTTCTTAGGGCAAACCGAATCGCCATTGATGATTAAAGCATACATTCCGGCAATGAACCGCTCGGAAGTCATGCTAATTATGACTGCCGGAATGGCCACAATGGCCGGAGGCGTACTGGCAGCCTACATTCAAATGCTTGGAAACGGCGACCCCGTACTAACCATTGAGTTTGCAAAGCATCTTTTATCTGCATCTGTAATGGCTGCTCCCGGCGCTGTTGTAATATCAAAGATTCTTGTTCCCCAAACCGAAAAAATAGACGAAAAGATAGAGGTAAGCAAAGAAAAAATTGGAAAAAATCTTCTTGATGCTATTAGCAACGGAACAGCCGAGGGGTTAAAACTGGCTGTAAACGTTGCTGCTATGTTGCTGGTATTTTATGCTCTTATAGCCGGAGTAAACTACCTGTTTAAATTCTCCGGACGCTTATCTCTTTTACAAGATGCAGCCATTTTAGGGGGCTTAGTTGTTGGATTTACCGCCACCTACCTAACCAAGAAAGCCGGAGGTAAACAGCTACGCTACATTTACTATGGCATAATCGGAGTAACTTTTGCTATATGTGCAGCTTACTCAATGGGGGCAAAAGCAGGAGCGGTAGCACCATCCGATATACTGGGAATAGGTGGGTTTATAGGGCTTCTTACAATCAGTGCTGCTATAGGCACTCTAATAGCTATTCCTCTAATTAAAAACGGGCATGCTAAAAAATTACATATTGCAAACGGATGCATTGCCGTATTACTTGTTGTGGTTGTAGTTTTAATGAGCGTATGGCAAACGGGCTCTGCTAACCTTAACTCCATTATTGCCACAGCAACCGGGGGTAGCTATAGCGTCCTTTCGTTGGAATTTATTCTCGGCTATGCCTTCTCTCCCGTTATGTGGCTCATTGGCGTGTGCAGCAACGATATGACTTTAGTAGGTCAGCTGCTCGGCCAAAAGGTTATTCTTACCGAATTTGTCGCCTATGGTGAGCTATCGAAGTTTATCGCTACCGGCGCATTTACCGAGGTGAAGTCTATGATTATGGCAACCTATATACTATGCGGTTTTGCAAACTTCGCATCGGTAGGAATACAAATTGGCGGAATAGGTTCACTAGCGCCCAATCAAAAACCACTTCTGGCTTCCTTTGGAATGAGAGCACTGTTAGGAGGTACCTTAGCAGCATTAGTTTCTGCTACTATGGTTGGAATAATTCTAGGTTAAGACATTTATTCAGTATAAACATAAAAAACGCGAGGCCATAAGCCTCGCGTTTTTTATGTTTTAATCATGCCTATGAGATACTTATATTTCGAGTACCATCCGGCATTTCTTCTATGTGTAAACAAAGAACATCCTCAGGAAGTAAAGATTCTATTTTTTCAGGCCATTCTACCAGGCAAAGGTTTCCGCTGAAAAAATATTCTTCATAGCCAAAGTCATACGCCTCTTCCAGCTTATTGATACGGTAAAAATCAAAATGAAATATTTTACCCCCCTCAATAGTTGTGTATTCATTAACCAACGAAAAGGTGGGGCTATTTACCACATCAACAACACCCAGCTGCTTGCAGAGCTCCTTAATTAAAGTGGTTTTTCCCGCGCCCATCTTTCCGTATAGGGCAACCACAGTGTGTGCCTTTATTTGTGGTAAAAGCCGGCTTACGGCATTTGGTAAATCAGCAAGTCCGCTAATCTTTATGTGCTCCATTTATCGCTGATATCGTAAAAAGCCTATTACCTATATTCTTCTCTACCTGTTGCTGTTGTTCAGATAGTTTTGTTTGAAAAACTGAACATAATCAGACAAGGCCGAATGTGCTTTAAGCTTATCCAAGTTAGACGGAGAGATAACCATACATAGGTAGCTATCAGTTGCCATTGACCCTAACAGTAACGACTCATTAACCACACCATTATAGTAGGTCATAGCCTCCTGCTTTGTATTAAAAGTCTTTATGAGTAACGCTTTGCGGTTGGAATCAATATTAGACTCTTCAAACACCTCATAATTTTTATTCAAGTAATGGTCAGCATTATATAGCGCAAAATCAAACGATAGCTGCATTAACGTCGTTTCTTTATTCACAACAAGCAGAAAGACGTGTGGCTCTGTATCAGACAAGGTGTAATATGCGCTATCTGTTACATTCAACGGCTCAAGTACAATTGGTTGGCTTACCGGCGGGCTTGCCGCTGGTGTTGCTCTTGTAGCAGGAGCCGTACCGGTAGAAGTAGGAGCGGTAGTGCTACCTGTACCACTATTAAGCAACCTTGCCTCTTCCTTTTCTACAATAGATAGCAGGTTCTGAGCCGTTGCGGCAGCGCTGGTACTTGGATAAGTCTTCACCACTTGCTGCAAGGCTTGCTTGTAGCCCGCAACATTACTGTCATACGATGTTGTCAGCACCTTTAGTAACGCAAAGTTTGGCTCAACAGAAAGCCCCTTATAGTCAACCAAAGCGGTGTTTATAATATTCAAAGCAGCCGCGTTATTGCCAACTTTATAATTAGCAAGTGCATTTTCATAGCGCTGTTCAGCCTCATTCTCCAACCTATTCACATCTGCCGCATAATTGGGGTTTTGCACCGAAAGGGTTAGCTTATCTTGTGGGTATTCTGCTGCTAGTAACGCCTTATAGCTATTTGCCTTATCCGTTTCGCCATTTTGTGATAACAGCTGGTACATATTGTAGTAAACCGACGGCAAATACTCGTTTTGAGGGAAACGGGTAAGTAACTCCTCGAAAGTAGCCAACGAGCGCTTATCATCCTTCATATCTATTCTATAGGCGACAGCAGCATTATATAAGGCTGTCATTAACCTGTTGTTGGACGCTTTCATCGCATCTTCCGTTAAAGGCACATCCTGCAAGTAATATTCGGGAGTAAGCGGTGATAATTCCGCAGCTCTAGCCGAAGAGCCATTGGCTAAGCTATCTGCTCCGCTAACATCTGCCAATAGTTCGTCTGCAACAGTAGATTCCGATACGGTTGCCCGTTTATTTTTCCTCCTCCAGCTATCTTCCAGCTTACGTTGCCCCCAGCGCACCTTAAAGAATGCCATACCCTGATTTATGGCCATCGGATTGTAAAAATACCATTGGCTGGATGCCGCGCCACTACTCTGCGCAACCCGTTGGGTTTGCTGCATGGTGTACTGATAGTCGTAGTAATTCTGAGTAGGCTGTTGCAATGCTTTTTCCTGCTCTTCTGCTTTTTTTGCAAGGCTAGCTGCAAATTTCCGTCTTTCCTCTTCCGGCATTTTTGCAATCTTCTGCAGGCTATCCTCGCGTTCCACAACGGCTAAGCTAATACCCAACGCGCGTAGCTTATTAGCCATCAATTCGGCATAAGTGTACTGAGAATGGGTCTGAGCAAGAGAGGTTGTAGCCGTATCATAGTAATAGTAGGCGGGCAAGTACGCTTGTTTTGCATAGTAGCTGTTGGCCAATGCAAGTGAAGATAGTCCCCGTTGCACATCATTTCCCTTATATCCTGCAAGCGATTTTTGATAGTATTCTACTGCCCTTGCAGTATCTCCCTGTACACGTTCCAAGTTACCCAACGCATAGTAAATTTGATCTATAAACTCCGCATTCTTCTCATCGGAAACCATTTTGGTGTATAGCCTTCTCAGATCATCAGCCTGTGTCTTGCTATCCATCGTATTCGCCCGACTCATCAAAGCGCTAAACTCTACTTCGTAAGGCACATTCATTTTGGCTACCTTATTGTAATAGTTCGTAGCCATTGCATTGTTCCCCGCACGTTCGTATAGCTGCGCCAAAATAAAGCTGTAACGTGCCTTTGTTGTTTTGTACTTACATCTTTTCAATGCGGCAGTTAACTTGGGTATTGCTTCGCTATAGTCTCCCTTCTTAATGTAAAAATCAGCCCACGCAGAATTAACGGCTTGGATAAAACGTTGAGGAGGATTTTCCTTACTCTTTTTCAGCTTCTTTTCAATTGCAAGTAGCCCCTCTTCTGCTTGATCCAGCTCTCCCCTTTCGATATGAATTACAGCCAACCATAGCTTAGCCTCATCAACCGTATTTTCATCCGGATAGTTTGAAACAATGGATTGAAAGGTAAAAACAGCCTCATCATACTGCTGGGAGTACATTCTTGACTTGCCTATAAATAGATAGGCATCATCAACCATATCGCAAAACTCTCGTTTATTATAGAATTTTCTATCAGCAGCGGTAGGCGAATTTTTTCGCTTCGGTTTTGCCTTTATAGAATGCCTTGTAATAAGCTTGTTTGATTTGGTTATGGTTCTATCCAACTCTGAGGTGGCAACGCCGGGAGCATCGCTATAAGTAAAAGCAAATACAGGAAGCAGCTCGTCAAACGTTGATGGGTAAATAGCTTCCGTTTTTTTCTCAGCATCTTTAAAGCTTTCTTTTGCGTTGAAATTTACATTAAACCGGGCGGTAAGGTTATGATATTGACGGCTCGACCACGTGTTCTTTTTGGTAGAACACGATACAATAGACATTGCAACAGCTGCAACTCCAAGAAATACCGATGCGAAATATTTCATTTGCGCTACTTACTCTAAATTAGTCGATAGTCAAACTTGAACTTACAAAGATAGCATGATTTAGGAAATATGGCCGATTTATAAAAAATGAACGGCAAAATCATCGCAAAGTAAAAGCCACGTAAGTTACGTGGCTTTTACTTTATTGGTTATTCAACATAAGGGAAGGTTAGTACTCCCAAAGATCATGTTCAAAGTTAAACAACTCTTTTTCTATGCGCTGAGCCTCAAGCATAGCTTCTAGTCCCGTACGTGTGTAGCTGCTGATGAGACGATTATTCATTTGGTTGGATATCGCCGAAATATACGAATCGAAGCGGCGTATCTGGAATATATCATCAAATGATACCTGTGTTACATCGTTTGCAGAAATAAAGCAAGGAGTACTGGCTAGAACATTACGAGATTCGGGATAGTATGCCCAAAACAGCTTCGTTTTAACCTCATCTCCGGTAGCTACTTCGTCATCTCCCGTTCTTAACTCACGGCTATAAACACGTACCGGGCAAATACCTATTACCCTCACAAAAACGCGAGAATAGTGCTTGTCAAAAATCCACTCTTCCTTAACAATCAGCTCACGCACCTCTGCCCAGTTAAACTCACCCCTGATAACAATAGTTGTATCTCCACTACCATCAAGCTTAGGTCGCACTTCGGTTCGCTCCGTTGCTCCAAACTTAGCCCTCACTTCCTCCGGTGTAAGTATCGTTGTAAATTCATCCGTATCGGTATCGTAAAGCTTTATTTTGCCCTCATTTGCCGCATTCACCAATGTCTGAACAAGACTTTTACGCTCCTGCATCTCCACTGTAGGAAAATATAACGGATAGTTCAGCTTCTGACGTAGGTCTATGGTGCGCCAAACTTTTCTTGACCATACAATATCGGCCTCCCTAGAATAGGGATAAGACGGTGCTTGCTTTTCCTTCAGCATGGTCTTTGGCACGTTCGTATCAGGTACTAAACTTCTTTTTGACCCTGTCGGTGACGCAGGAGGAGGAGTTTGCGCCATTGAAGTAGCCGCAAATAAAACGGTTAGGCTAACAATGAATACTAACTTTTTCATAGTATGAAATGCTTACTTAATTCTAATTACTAAATCGGCCAAGTCTAGCACGTTGCCGGCAGGGCCGTTGGCCTTAATATCGGTAATAACAACTTGGCTTCCACTTTTAAGGCCGCCAAATAACCGACGTTGTCTTTCGGTAAAATAACCACTGCCGGAGGGTTCTGATGACAAATAACCATCACCACCCACAACAGATAGAGTAAACGACTTAACCGAAACCTTTACATCAAATTCAAAATCGGCGGGCATTTTTGCTAAAATCCCCTGAGATGCTGAAATCTCGCTCTTCGTTGCCGATTTGCCCGCTATGCCTTCTACCGCCGGCATAGGGCTTGGTATATCTCTTACGCGGAACTTAGCAGAGCCCATGCTCTCCCACTTTCCTCCTACTTCGGCAGTAACGTCAATCTCGCAATTTCTCATACCTGCCGAAGGGGTATAAATAAAGTAATCTCCACTGCGTGATAATTCTGATCCTCCTCTCACCGAAGCTCTTATCTTATCCGGCGATATACCTGCGCCAACCGAAACATCAAGCGGATTGGGAACACCAATGTATAACACGTTCATTTTTGCCGGAGATACCGTAGCCATAGGCTTAATGACGTTGTAGTTTATCTCAAACCTATCAGTTACCTTTTCACCCTTAGGGTCTAAGTAGGTAATAGTACCGGGTAATCTAACCGGACCTGCAGATGAAGATGTGGCCGTATAGCGAACCATTCCATCTTCTCCCGATGGTTTTGGCTGCCCTCCACCAATAGTAACTTCGGTCTTTGTATCGGGGTTATACGCTGCTAAGAATATTTCAGCCTCATAAGGAGAGTTTACCAAAACATAATCGGTATTCGATTTCACAATCACCTTCACCTTTGAGAACTTAAAGTCATCAGCACCTATCTTCACATAAAAGTGGTTCAACATAGCCGACTCACAGCTTAAAATGTCAAGCCTAAATTTCGACAGTAAGGCAATATCCGATATCAATGTAGTATTAAAAAACAACGATTGCTCCCAGTCTAAAGGGGTTCCTACCGATCTCATATTAACGCCACCTTCTTCGGTCTTTTCGGTTCTCAAAAGACCGTTTATCGTACTTGAAAGTGCAGAATCACCACTGGACTCTTTAATTAAACCAATCAAGAAATCACGATAGCTGTTTATTTTTTCCGTAAGCTCGTAGGCCTGCCCTTTCTTGTTATCCCCAATCAACAAGCGAGTTCCGGTATCTGTATCATCAAGCTTACTTATCTCTCTCGGAACAATAACTCCATTTTGTAAAGCAGGAGAATCGTCCCCTTCGCTGGTTTTTATCAAACCTATCTTTATGCTGTCAATAAAATTTGTAAGCTGCTTTGTTTGATCTTTTACCAGTGTTGCCTTTTCCAGCCACTTTCCAACTTTTGCCGGATCTTTCTGCGCGCCTGCAACAAACTCTTCATAGCTCTTGCGGTTATTCGAACTCACAATAGCTATTGTTTGCTGAAAACCTTCTTCCATCCGCACAAAAGCGTTGAGCACCTCTGATGACACGTTCAGCGCCAACATTGCTGTTAGCACCAAATACATCATATTGATCATTTTCTGTCTCGGCGACAACTTCTGATGGGCCATGCTACTACCTATTTAGTACAGACGTAACTGCCGTTAGCATACTTCCGTAAACGTTATTCAGCTGGCCAACATTAGTATTCAACGTTGCCATAGTAGAGGTAAGCTCTTGCGTTTGCTCTACCGATTTTTTTACTGAGCCTACAAGTGCGCTAACCTCTTTATTAAATACATCATAGCTTTGCTTGTAGCGCTCGTTTTCTTGCAGCTGCAGCTCAAATGACGCGTTAACAGCCGCTAAATTTTTGCTTAGAAAGTCCATTTGCTGGTTATAACCAACCTGGCTAGCGGTCATGTTTTCCAGCCCCTTCTTTGCTTGATCATTTATTACGCTGATAGTTTCTGCCGTAGTAATATATGAATGTGTTAACCGGTCAGCTGAGCCACCAACTGCGCTAACTGCATTGTTAGCCCTATCCAGGTTTTCAGTCAGTCGAGATGAGGCCTCGGCAACAGCCGCCAATCCGGTTAGCTGGTCTATTGTATGGCCCAGTCTCTCAATGCCGCCTCTCAGCTTGTCAGCCTGTACATCGTCTATACCTAAATTCACGTTTGCGGGAATATTTGAAGATAAGCCAGCTTTTCTTGAAACAACAGGCTCTTCGATTTCCTCTCCATGCAATTCGGGGAATACCTTTTCCCATGCATGTTTTTTTTCAAGTGGCTCAAATGCCGAAATGAAAAAGATAAAACACTCTGTACTCATTCCGAGAACAAGCATGTAGCTGGCACCTGCCCAGTGTTCCAGCTTAAATAGAGCGCCTAGAAGTACCAGGGCTGCGCCCCATCCGTATAGCCTATTAATCCATACCTGGAATGTTCTTGATTGGGTAAACTTAAATTCTAACATACTCTTTTAGTAAGTTTGATATACGTTATGGTTAGTTGGAGTAGGGACTTACAAGACGAAATCCAAGATAACATTTTGCCGAATCCTGATATTCAAAAGTACGAGTGGCACATTCAATATAGTAAGCAATATCTTTCCACGAACCGCCACGAATTACCTTCCGTTTCTTAATTGCAGGGTCCTCTTTGGTTGCATTATAAGTGTATATAGGTGACAAGTCGTCGTAGAATGAGTATGCGTTTTCGTCAAACGTATTTTCTGTCCACTCGGCAACGTTACCTGCCATGTCATACAAGCCATATTCGTTAGGTTCATAAGAAGCAACAGGAGTTGTTCTTACCCCACCATCAAAGGAATATCTACCACGCTGCGGTTTAAAGTTTGCCAAGTAACAACCTTGCGCGTTGGTAGCATAGTAGCCGCCCCAAGGGTAAAGCTGCTGGTTAAGCCCACCACGTGCAGCATATTCCCACTGTGCTTCCGTTGGAAGTCTGTACTCACGGGGAAGCTGCTTTTTGCGTGGAATATCAACTTCGCTTTTCCAACGGGCGTATGCGTTTGCTTGTTTCCAAGTAACTCCAACTACAGGATAATCGTTGTATCCCGGAAACCAAAAATAGCGAGTAGCAAACAGCTCGTTATACGTATAGGCGTAATCACGAATCCAGCAAAGCGTATCAGGGTAAACATTTATAGCATCTTTCTTAATAAAGTCTGCACGGCTCTGTACCTCAACCATTTCTCCTTTATCATTTCGGATTTTTCCTTCATACTTATTTTCATCCGAATTCCATCTAACGCTAGCGGCCTGTTGATAATCAATCCACTGCCATTCATACAGCAGCTTTCTTGTATCAACCTCTCTTTTGCCCATCAGCGATTCTTCAGGCGAGTACATCATAGAGGTCAATGCATCCTGTACCTCCTGATCTTTCCAGCGAAATTTTTTACCCCAGTCAACCTGAGGCTGGTCTAAAGGAATACCATTTTTATCTTCTAAAACTTCATAGCCCAATAGCTTACGAAGGTTATATTCCTTCACATAGTCGGTAAACCGTCTATACTCGCTGTTGGTAACCTCCGTTTCGTTCATCCAGAAGGCATCAATGGTAATGGGTTTTGGAGTGCTTGTGAGCGTTGTGAACATATCCTCATCGCTCGACCCCATTAAAAAGTACCCCCCTTTAATAAGCACCATTCCGTAAGGAGGTGATTCCTTATACTTTTTAGACTTTGCTCCCTTAGTGCCGCCGGTATAGGTGGTACTGCTCTTTCCACCCCCTCCGCCTATTAAGGAGCAGCTACTGAAAAAAATGCTTAATAAAGCGCCTACAAAAAGTAACTTCTTCATATATTGGTATTGTTACTATATGCTATAAATAACGAACACTTCTATTTTGTTGTTTTCGTTTCTCTGTTGATATTGAGAACCCGTAACTTACTAGTATCTCATGAGCACCATTGCTGCCAACCCGAGCCTTGCTGGTAATAAAATCATACGAATAGCTGATTTTTATTCCTTCAAATAATTCAAACCCAAGCATACCTACAACGGCTTCGTTTAGTCTGTATGAAAGGCCTCCCCATAACTTTTCGCGATAAAACATGTGTGCGTTCAACGTAAGCTGTGTTATGGCAAAATCGCTCGAAAGGTACGCTGAAGGGCGAAAATCAAAATCCGGATTATTCAGCGTAAACCGATAACCTCCTGTAACATATAATACTTGCGGGAGGGTCGATTTTTCGGCAACTTTTGTAACCTTTGGTTTATTTAAATGCATAACTGACAAGCCTAAAAATAGCCTATCATCATTATAGTAAGCCCCTGCACCAAAATCAGGACTTATTGCACTTTCTTTTTCAATAGGCACAGCACCATCCGAACTTCCCGATCCATCGGGGAAACGCCACGAAGATGCATCTATTCTGCCGTTAACCAAACCAGCAGAAAGGCCTAAGGCAAAATTTCCCTTCCACAAAGGAAACCGGAATGAGTAGCCCAAGCTAAACCCCGGCATGGTATAGTACCCTATCTTATCGCTATACAGAGAAAGTGTTACCCCTCCATGTAAAACATCAATCGGGCCATTAACGTTGAGAATAGAGTTTGTCGGCGCTCCATCAAATCCCAGCATTTCCATTCTAACAACACCTGTGGCCAAAAATAAGTCTGTACTTCCGGCAACAGCCGGATTTACGTATGCTTGATTAAAGACTCCTTGGCTAAAATGAGTATCTTCTTGTGCCATTAAGCCCAAGCCCACACTCAAAAACACAATGGATAAAAGGATTTTCTTTTTGTTCATTATGCGATTGTACACGAAGCCCATAAAGCACCATATAAAAGACAAAAGTATAAAATAAAGCTTATCAACAAAGGCTTTTACGTTCTGGCTCAACCAAAATCACCGTATTTGGGCTTTCTTAACGTTGTTTCTGTTTTTTTAATCCTCTATTACCCACACTACTACGACGATAAAAAGGTTATATATTTTTTATGGTCAATTTTTGAAAATAATTTTAAATTCCTGGTCCTTTGCCCAAAGCTACTAATAAGCTTAATCACTCTCTTTACCGGCTAATCAAAAATACTGTCTCCTTCTTGTATATCTCCTTCCGAAGTATCACAGTTCAACGAGTAACCCTCCATTCCCGGGGCAACGGAGAATCTATCAGTTGTCTTTATCCCCAAGGATTTGTCATTAAGCACCTTTTGCATAAAAAGCCCCCAAATAGGCAATGCCATATTAGAGCCTCCGCCTTGAGCAAGACCGTCAAAGTGAACACTTCTATCTTCTGCACCAACCCACACGCCGGCCACCACCTTAGGCATAACACCCATAAACCATCCATCGGATTGGTTGTTGGTTGTTCCTGTTTTTCCGGCAATAAGTCCTTCGGGGATGTATCTCCGCAAACGACCTGCTGTCCCGCTATTTACTACTCCTTGCATAAGGTTAAGCATAAGATACGCTGTTTGCTCGCTTATAGCCTCTCTTCGTTCTTGAGTAAAAGACGATAGTACATTTCCTTGATTATCTTCTATCCGCAGCACGTAGAACGGTTCCGTATGCACCCCCTTATTTCCAAAAGTACCATACGCGCCAACCATTTCGAACAATGAAAAATCTGAAGGACCCAAGCAAGAAGCAGGAACAGGGTCAACGTAGCTGTTAATTCCCATACGATGGCACATGGCTGCGAGCGCCTCTCCCCCAAAACGGTTGATAAGCCAACCTGATATCCAGTTGTTACTTGTGGCCAGGGCTGTTTTCAACGTAATAATCTTTCCAACATCTTCTGGCGTACCTGCATTTTTAGGTTCCCAAAACTTGCCATTAGGCAGCTCTATCCGTATAGGAACGTTAGGAACCGTATAACATGGCGACAGCCCCTCCTGCATGGCTATTGTATATAAAAAGGGTTTAATGGTTGAACCTACCTGACGCTTTCCCTGTCGCACATGATCAAACTTCATATAGCGAAAACCGGGTCCACCAACATAAGCCAGCACAAAGCCTGTTTCCGGATCCATCGCCATAAAGCCTGTCCGCAAAAGTGATTTATAGTAAAGAATAGAATCACGAGGAGTCATTACCGTATCTACCGAACCGGCTTTCCAGCTAAACACCGTCATCTCAGTCGGCACATCGAAGGTCTTCATGATCTCCTTATTTGAAAGCCCGCCTTGAGATAGTAGCCTATATCGGTCGCTCTGCTTCATAGCCTGCTCCATAATTCCTTTTATTTCCGATTCGGTTGTAGAGCCGGAAAATGGCGCATTCTTTTTTCGCTTAAGCTCTTGGTTAAACGCAGGTTGCAGCTCCTTTCCCATGTGCTGAGCAACAGCTTCTTCTGCATAACGCTGCATCTTTGAGTTAACTGTTGTATATATTCTCAAGCCATCGCGTTCAAGGTTATAGGGAGTTCCGTCGGCTTTCATGTTTTTGTTACACCAGCCGTATAATGGGTCTTGACTCCACTGAAGAGAATCTATTGTATAATCGTACTTGTTATTGTAACGGCTCCTTACAGGCTTCTTGGCGTACATCGTTCGGCGAATCATCTCTCTGAAGTGCGGAGCCAAGCCGGAGTTGTGGTCTTGCATGGCATACTTGGACATGTTAATGGGTATCTCTCTTATCGAGTCCCGCTCATGCTCGCTAATAAGTCCGGACTCGCACATCTTCCCGATTACACGATCACGACGAGCTTTCGAACGCTCCGGGTTCCGAACAGGGCTATACCAAGTAGGCCCATTTACCAACCCCACAAGCAATGCCGACTCCTCAATAGTAAGCTCTGAAGGCTTTTTCCCGAAAAACGTTTGAGCTGCCGAGCGAATGCCAAAAGCGTTGCTGCCAAAGGGAACCGTATTGAAGTACATGGCAATAATTTCTTCTTTGGTATAGTTCCGCTCCAGCTTTACCGCTGTAATCCACTCCTTCAGCTTTTGTACTGAACGTTTTATAATGTTTGATTCACGCTCTGAGAAAAGGTTAAGCGCCAGCTGCTGGGTAATGGTACTGCCGCCACCCGAACTTTTATCACCCAGCCCCACCGTTTTAACCCCCACACGGAGAAGACCCTTCATATCAATACCGGAGTGCGAATAAAAGCGGGCATCCTCTGTTGAGATAAGGGCTTGCACCAGGTAAGGAGATAAGTCCTCATAAGCCGTGTACGATCGGTTTTCTATGTGAAATGTTCCCAGCACAATACCATCAGACGAAATAACTTCTGTAGATAGCTTGCTCTTGGGGTTTTCCAAATCCTCAAATGTTGGCATAGGGCCAAATACCCCTATTGATATAAGAATTATCAGCAAAAGAATGAGGGCAAAGGGAAAACCGGCAATCCACCAAAAAAGGCGAATTACTTTCTTTTTTGTTATTGGAAGTTTAGCCATGAAAATATATTGCTGCCTAAAAATAAGATTTATGTTAGAACACCAATGGTTAAGTTAACCCATTTTACGGTGCAAATTTAAAAATAAAATGGCAAAAGAGTTGAACATACCTTAATTTATGTTTTACTTTGCACTGTTTTTCAAACCAACATGGTATGCAAGAAAATTTAGTTATCGTTGAGTCTCCGGCTAAGGCAAAGACTATTGAAAAGTTTTTAGGTAAAGATTTTTTAGTGGCCTCCAGCTACGGTCATATTCGCGATTTGGTAAAAAAGGGAATGGGTGTGGACATCCAGCACAAGTTTGAACCCGAATACGTTGTTTCTGAAGATAAAAAGAAAACCGTAGCCGACTTGAAGAAGCTGGCAAAAAAAGCAAAAACGGTTTGGCTGGCATCCGATGAGGACCGCGAAGGAGAAGCCATTGCTTGGCACTTACAGGAAGTTTTAGAGCTAGACCCTAAAAAAACAAAGCGCATTGTTTTTCATGAAATTACGAAAAACGCCATTCTCAAAGCGATAGACTCTCCTCGTAGCGTTGACAACAACTTGGTAAACGCTCAGCAGGCTCGCCGCATACTCGACCGTCTTGTAGGTTTTGAGATTTCACCCATACTTTGGAAAAAGTTAAAGCCATCACTTTCTGCCGGACGCGTACAGTCTGTTGCTGTTCGCCTAATTGTAGAGCGTGAACGCGAAATAATGGTGTTCAACGTTACCTCGTCATACAAGGTAAGCAGTATCTTTTTGCCAACGAATAAAGCTGAAAAATTTCAGCTCAAAGCCGACTTAACCACCAAGTTTGACACTGAAAAGCAAGCCGCTGCATTTCTTGAAAAGTGCAAAAGTGCATCATACAGTATAGCCGCAGTAGAAAAGAAACCGGCTAAGAAAACACCGCCGCCACCATTTACAACATCAACACTACAACAGGAGGCCAGCCGTAAGTATGGATTCTCAGTAAGCCAAACCATGACTGTTGCTCAACGTTTGTACGAAGCAGGGTTAATAACCTACATGCGTACGGACTCAACCAACCTTTCCGATTTGGCTGTAAATACGGCAAAAACGGCCATTAAGAAGTTGTATGGCGAACAATACTCTCATCCTCGTCAGTATAAAACCAAATCGAAATCGGCACAAGAGGCGCACGAAGCTATTCGCCCTACCTATATGGAAAACCAAGAGGTAGAAGGAACTGCACAAGAAAAGAAGCTCTACGATTTGATTTGGAAGCGCACCGTTGCCTCACAAATGAGCGATGCCAGCCTTGAAAAAACAATTGTTGATATTACGATATCTAACAGTAGTGAGCATTTTCAAGCAGTAGGAGAAGTACTACTCTTTGATGGTTTTCTGAAAGTATATATGGAGTCAAAAGATGATGATGGTGATGATAGCGAGGAAAAATCATCGTTGATACCCCCACTAACGAAAGGCCAAGAGCTATTAGCCAACGAAATTACTGCCACACAACGTTTCAGCCAACGACCGCCACGTTATACCGAAGCTGCGTTAGTAAAGAAGCTGGAAGAGCTGGGTATTGGTCGTCCATCAACCTATGCTCCCACCATATCTACCATTATTACTCGCGGATATGTACTGAAAGAAGACCGCTCGGGAGTAGAACGCAAGTATAAGCAGCTGTTGCTAAAGAAAGATACAATAACATCAAAAGAGCTGACAGAAATTACAGGTGCCGAAAAATCAAAGCTGTTTCCCAGCGATATTGGTATTTTGGTAACTGATTTTTTGGTTGAATACTTTAAGAATATTCTCGACTACAACTTCACCGCCAAGGTAGAAGAACAGTTTGACGAAATAGCCGAAGGTAAGCTGGAGTGGACAAAAATGCTGGATAAGTTCTACAAACCGTTCCACAAAGATGTAGAGACAACGTTGGAAGAATCTCGTCCCACAAATGCAAATCGCGTATTGGGTGTTGATCCCAAAACCGGCAAGCAGGTATCCGTTCGCATTGGCCGATTTGGTCCCATTGCTCAGCTAGGCGAAGCCGAAGGTGATAAAAAACCGCAATATGCAAGCCTTCAAAAAGGTCAGCTGATTGAAACTATTACACTTGAAGAAGCCTTGCAGCTATTTGAACTCCCCCGCAATATTGGAGAGTATGAAGGTAAAGATGTGGCTGTATCTATTGGCCGATTTGGCCCTTATGTACGTCATGGGTCTGAATTTGTATCGCTAAAAAAAGGCATTGATGACCCATATTCCACTACGCTTGAGCGCGCTATTGAGCTGATAGAAGAGAAGCGGAAAAAGGATAGAGAAAAGCTTATCAAAACTTTTCCTGCCCAAAAAGACTTGCAGGTGCTCAACGGTCGTTTCGGCCCCTACATTTCGTTCGAGGGGAACAACTACAAAATTCCGAAAACAACGGATCCCGCGTCACTCTCTCTGGATGATTGCATGAAGCTGATAACAGAACAACAGAAAGACAAGAAGTTTACGGCCAAGCCAAAGGTAGAAAAGAAAGCAGCAGCCGCTAAAACCACTACGGCTAAAAAAACTACCACAACAAAGAAGGCCGCTACCGTAAAGAAGGCTACAGCCGTTAAGAAAACAACAACGACAAAAAAGAAAAAGTAGGATAAACTCAGTATGCTCCCGTTTCAATTCATAGATGATAGCCTGAAAACTATATGTAGAGGAGAATCCGGTAATTTTATTGGTAACCGGATTAGCTTTGCCGATAGTACATTCTGCTGGGATGACCTCAAGCGGTTCAACGTTGTACTGCTAGGATTAAGTAATAGCAACAATACTTCTGCATTATTACAGGTACGCAAAGCGCTTTACAATTTGTACCTACATAATGATAAGCTGAATATTATTGATTTGGGTAATATTCCGGATAACTCAACAGAGCTGAATAGCACTATCCAACAAATAGCTCGAGTAGGTTCGCTTGCACTTGTACTTGATCCATCGTCCGTAGCTACAATTTCAATCATATCCGACGCGGCAAATCAAAGTACAGATATTTCAATTACAAGTATAGCGCCGAATATACCAACGGCAATACTGACTGCACCTCTCGACAACAGCCACAAGCTATCTCGCTATGCTGTATTGGGATTTCAAACCTACTTGTGCAACAGCATGACACTTAAGCTGCTTGCCAAGCATGGCTATGAGGCAATTCGGCTTGGCGCTGTAAGAGCTAATATTGCCGGAGTGGAACCGGTACTAAGGGATACTCATATTCTTACCTTAACGCCCAGCTCAGTCAGATCAAGTGATGGAGGTGATTCTCCCAACGGTCTTTACGCGGAAGAGCTTTGCCAGCTATCATGGTATGCCGGAAGAGCTGAATTTCTTAATCTTGCTATATCCTATGGTTTTTCTGACAACGACCTCACATGTCAACTCGTAGCCCAAAGTCTTTGGCATATTATAGATGGGTACACTGAACGAGAATCGGAGCTACTTACGGGGCAAAATGTAAAGCGTTTTATTGTTGACCGAGGAGGAACAGGAGAAGAGCTGCAGTTTCTTCAAAGCAGCATAACTAACCGCTGGTGGATGGCCATTCCTACACCTGAGAATGGTAAATACATACCGGTAGCCTGTACATATGAAGACTACCAAAAGGCCTGCGCCCATGAAATCCCCAACCGCTGGTTGTTCTTCTATCAAAAATTCAACATTTGATTTGCTTTTTAACCCTTAGAAAATAACCCCATACTTAATTAAGGTAATCGTTGAAGGGACACGTAAGCTAGTAGACTTTTTCGGAAAATACCTAAATACACGTTTTTTGTTTTCTCCCCGCTATTACAAGCAACCCCACGGGGTTGAACAACAATAAGCCCGTATGCAATGCGGGGCTATCCGGCCGATGTTAAGGTTGCGCAGGAAGCACTAGCGTTTTCTAAAGAAGGATATTGCTCCCTGCGCAATCGAACTCACCGGCTTATACCGTGGGTGTACACCCACGGTTATTTATATTCAGCCCCATTTAGGGGCTGCCGTTACTCCCAATTCATATTATTTGTAAAAACTATTTCCTGAAGAGGCCTAGTGATTACCATAGAAACTGTGGTAGAGCTGTAACCACATTCCTCTTTGTAGAAAACAAAGGCTAGGCAAATTTTTCAAGCCATTGAAACATGGTTTGGTATGCGACAGAACGAACTGGTTCTTGAGATAAGAAAAGGTCATGCTTGCCCCCGGCAATACGCTGCTTAGCTACATTTTTTCCCAGCTTATCGGCAAAATATTGAATGCCATCAACGTTTAGTACAAGGTCGCTGTAGTGGAAATCCTCAGTCCACTCCCTTCCCTTCATTGATTTATCGGAACTTAGAACCAGCATAGGGCATTGAACGTTAAGCCCTCGCTTAACTGCCTCATGTGCTTTTGTTACCGCCCGTAACCAACCTATGGAAACCTCCATACAGCGAATGGGCTTCCAATCGGTACGATAACCCCATTCTCCCCGTTTTCCAATGTGGAGGCTCTCTCCATAAAAGGGAGAGAAAGTCGCTTTTATTTTCAAATTCGGAAAAAATTTTGCCGCAAAAGAGGCTATTGGAATACCTAGCTTATGTATCAGTGAACGCCCTGCCAGCTCTAAGAACGGGCTATTCAACACCAGTACATCATACCAATCTGCACTACATTGATTTAAGTAGCACGCAGCTATCAAACCTCCGGTAGAGTGACCACATAAAGCTACTTGTTCACCCCCTTCTTTCTTGATAATTCCTCGCACAATGTCCAGTTCAGTAAAATATTCACTGACGTTGCGCATATCATAAGGGGTTTGATGGGGAAGTATGGAACGACCACACTTATGGAGGTCTATTGCATAAAAATTATAGCCTTGCTCAATAAAACGTTCCGCCAATTCTTGCTGAAAAAAATAGTCGTTAAAGCCATGAATGTACAGAGCGGCTTTAGTGGTAGGATTGTCGCATAGCTTACGTACCAACGTACAAATCATTTCGCCCTCATAGTCCGGAGGCAAAGCTATTTTCCGCTGTTCAAAACCGTTAGCAAGTATATCGGGTATGTATTCACCGAACATGTCCTTGTTTGTTTAAAAAAGAAGAAGTAACGAACCGCTGCTACTCCTCTTCCTCCACATTTCTATGTGATACGTAATTTCTCCACTTGTTTATCAGCTGCTGCATATTATCGGGCAAGTCAACCTCAAACATCATTTCTTTTCCGGTACGGGGATGTATAAAGCCAAGCGTACGCGCATGCAACACGTGGTAAGGCACTAAATCGAAGCAGTTTTGCACAAACTGCTTATACTTTGTAAAGGTTGTTCCCCGCAGTATTCGGTCGCCACCATAACGCTCATCGTTAAACAGCGGATGTCCGATAGATTCCATGTGCACACGTATTTGGTGAGTACGTCCCGTTTCCAGCTGACATTCCACCAGCGATACGTAACCCAACTCTTCCAGCAACCTGTAATGTGTCACCGCATGTTTGCCAATGCTAGGGTCGTCATATACCTTGAAGCGCATACGGTCTGTTTGGCTTCGGGCAATATTCCCAACAATGGTACCTTCAGGTTCCTCCGGCCTACCCCATACAAGGGCGGTGTATAAACGCTTTACCGTATGGTCAAAGAATTGCTTTGCCAAATGCGCGTGGGCAACATCATTTTTTGCAACCAAAATTATACCGGATGTATTCTTGTCAATACGATGCACCAGCAAACCGCCTCGTTCATCGTTGTTATCCAGCTTTGAGTCTGCACCCAAGTACCAAGCCAGCGCGTTAATCAGCGTGCCTGTGTAGTTACCGTGTCCGGGATGTACTACCATACCGGCACGCTTATTAATAACGATTACGTCATCGTCTTCGTAAAGAATATCCAGGGGGATATTTTCGGGAAGTATTTCAACGCCTCTACGTGGGTAAGGCATTACCACCGAAATTTCATCAAGCGGTTTTACCTTATAGCTGGATTTTACAGGAATGTTGTTTACCAATATACAACCGGCATCTGCTGCTGCTTGAACACGATTTCTTGATACGTTTTCAATTTTAGCAGTAAGGTACTTATCTATCCGTAGTAGTCCCTGTCCCTTATCTACCTTGAAACCGTAATGCTCATAAAACTCCTGACCTTCATCTGTACCAACATCTTCGAAAAGGTCGTTATCATCTTGTAAATCTTTTACCACCGCTACTTTACAATAATAATTTTACTTGTCCCCATCAGCTTACCGTCGCTACTTATTCGCATAAAGTAAGTGCCCGAAGGAAGATTTGATACGTTTAGCTGGTCGTTAGCCGTACGCTGTGATAGAACCAGCCTGCCGCGCAAGTCAAAAACCTCTACTTGTGCCGATTTTGCGTAGCGCTTTTGGTCTTTCCAATTCAACCTAACAACATCGGTTGCCGGATTAGGGCTCAACACTACGTCAACTACAGCCGTTGGCGCTACAGGAGGTAGAATCGGATTGGGAGGGAAGTTCCCATCTGATTGTCCAAATATCGGACGTATCATCAGTGAGCCTTCATACGCGCTGGGTGACCAAACCCCTTCGCTAAGGCTATAAAATACATTTTCGCTATGATCTCTATTTCTGTCAAAGCCAACATTTACAAAATCTTCCGTTGTTTGCATCCAACCAACAAAGTATGTTTGCTTTGCACTAATCGCTATTGCTTTGCTAAACTTATAGGCTACGAAGCTATTCAGGCTATCACTAAGTTCAGGGCTTGTTGCAGCCTGAGAATAAAGTAGCTGACCGGGGGTTCCGTTGCCAATATCCTCCCATACCGCCAGCTTAATTTTATTCGATGCGTTTACCTGACCAATAGTTTTGTTGAAGTAAATATAAACTCCGCGCAACGAATCAGCTGCATAGCCGGTAAACTTTACCGCTACCTTTCCTGCTGACGCACCGCTACCGTACAAGCCATAACCATTTTCAGCCGAACCGTCGTCGTAAGCATAGTAGTTATAAAATTGCTGCCGGTAGCGAGTCGTATCGTTCTGGCGCAACTCCTGACGAAGCGGAGAAGTAGAGTTATCTGTGCGCATATACGTTATTACTTCAAACGCTGCGCTATCGGGGTTATCTGAATAAAATGAATAAGGTGGTGTTATAACAAAAGGCAGCAGCCCACTCTCTCCTATTTCGGGTGTGTTATACTGTCCTAGGGAGTAAGAAGTTATATATCCGTTACCAACTAAAGGTCGAATATCCACAAATACCGAAACGCTGGAGACCACCTCTCCCATATTGAAAACCCCTAATGTTGTTTTCATTCCGTCTCCAAACAAAGCGTTGTGAGCATCGGTATTGTAGTGTGTCCACGGTATAGATTCGTAGATTGTTGTCAATGGTGATTGGGGAATGCTCGTCGCCACATCGGGAACAACGTCGTTAGCAGACCGTCCTCTGTCCAAGTACACAACGTCTAAATGCCAATGGTCGGCGTTGCTGGCTCTTCCGGGAATGAATTTATTCACAGCAATGCTCGCATGGTTTATAAACCGAAATTGAAAACCATCAAGTAAATATTCGCTACCGTCAACCCGTATGTGGGTCATAAAAAAAGTGCTGGGAAGCAAATTAGATTCATTTTGTTTTGTTGTTCCTGTTTTCACAAAACGCTCCACAATCATTGAATCCTGTATATGCACAGATGCATTCCAAACAGATTTCCATGTTGATGTTAACGGAGAGTAGAACTGCAACACCAGCGAATCGGTTAGCTCCGGCATATCACCAAGCCCTCCGGCCTGATAGTAGAAGCTCAAAAAAATAGTTTGATCCCCGGGATAGTTCAAATTTATCGGCTGAGAGGTCAGCGTATCGGCAGGTTGAGAAAATGCACTGCCAACATTGTACAAATTTCCTTTAGCATCAATAGCGTCGAAAGTTGCTACGCCTACACTCGGCATATTTACAGCATAGCTGCTGTTTATGAATACATTTTTATTCTTCCATTTTTGCTGATCAGGATATACGCCAAGGGGTTTAGAAAAATCATCGATAAAAGGCAACGACAACGACACAGCCGATTGTCGTAATACATTTTTCCCTGCTTGCTGCTGCTTACCTAATAAGGGGTTTTCCTGCAAACCTATCAATAATTCTTGCCCTCCGGCCGTAACCGTTGCAAGCAATACAAATACTACTGAATATTTTAATATCTCGAACACTCTCATGCTACTTCGGGATTTTACTTTCATCAACTGTTAGGTAAATATCAACAGACGAACCCAGCGATGTAGAATTTGACCCGCTTGGTCCCGGAACCTGCTTGTACACCACAGCTGACAGTGAGTCGGAAATAGTTTTTACCGACTTATCAAACCGCATACGGCCAAGGTTAAGCGAGGCATCTGCCAGTCTGCTTCTGGCATCATCGCTATTTAACCTCAACACATACGGAATTGAGGTTCTTTCGCCTGCCTCATTATCCATTCCCAAAACCAAATCAACTGATGTGCCAACAAATACCGGTTCATTCGGCATAAGCATCCGTCCTTTATAACGTTGGTCAAGAATGTTGTTTGTGGCCATATCGGGCTGGTAAATCAGCTTGCCGATTTTCAGCCCCTTGCTTTCAAGTACAGCCTTACCCTGTCGTAAAGAGAACCCTACAACGTTAGGTGCGTCAATCTTTTTAGGCATTACGCAATTTATGGTAATAAACACCTTCCGTTTTTTCTTAACGCGAGCATCGGGCTTCGGATTTTGGTCTATAACACTACCTGCCGGTAATGCCGGACGAAAAATAGAATCAGTTACTACTATTTTCAAGCTATTTTCATGCGCTAAATCGTAAGCCTCGTCTATAGGCATTCCCTTGAAATCAGGAACGGCAAGCGACTGTCCATGTCGTGTGTAAATACTAAGAAAAAACATAATCAGCGTGAGAAATACCACCACTGATCCTAAAATGCAGATAACATTACGTGCGTAATCGTTTTTCCAAATTTTTTTCAAAAAGTCCACCTGACAGCTATGTTGAAGTTTGATATTAAAATACTAAATCACCCTATGAATGAATTAACAAAGGTAAAGATTTCTACCCACAAAATAGTATATTTACCGATATTTTGAATGAACCCTAACCAAATAGCTCTATGAACTTAACCAAATTTATTCTGCTTGCCCTGGTAGCCGGCATAGTAGTTGGTATTGCCGGCAGCTACGCCCCCGAAAATGTATTTAACCCCATCAACAATTACCTACTAGTTCCGGTAGGAAAAATATTTATCGGATTAATCAAAATGCTTGTGGTACCTATTGTTTTTTGTGCAATAGCAATGGGGGTTTTTCAGCTGGGAAATCCAAAAAAAATTGGAAGAATTGGCGGAAAGACTATCATGTTTTTTTTATGCACAACCGCAATTGCCATTAGCATTGCCATAGTAGTTGCTTGTATTATTAAACCGGGACAGGTAACCGGATTAGAAGCAGCAGCTCAAGCCCCTCAGCTCAACGAATCACCCGGACTAATAGAAATGTTGATTGGCATTATCCCCGAAAACCCGATAAACGCACTGGCAACCGGGAACATGTTGCAAATTATTTTCTTTGCCTTGCTATTTGGCTTTGGTATTTCTTTGCTAGGAGATAAGGTTAACGGGCTAAGAAACGCTATCTCTCAAATCAATGATGTGCTGATGAAGGTGATTAATATTGTTATGTACACCGCCCCTGCAGGAGCCTTTGCGTTAATCGCATCGGCTATAGGAACTAATGGGCCAAGCACATTGAAACAAATGGCAATGTATGTTGTAGCCGTTATTATATCGTTACTTGTTCACTTCCTATTTACATACGGAATGGCTCTCCGCATATTCGGGAAAATGAGCCTTATTGAATTTGTAAAAAAATTCTATCCCGCAATGATTGTAGGGTTCAGTACCTCCAGCAGCAGCGCAACACTTCCTATATCAATGGAGGTTGCTCAAGAAAACTTAAAAGTTACACCTTCCGTTTCATCTTTCGTTCAATCACTGGGGTCCACCATAAACATGGATGGTACAGCCATTATGCAAGGAGTGGCAACCATTTTTATTGCGCAAGTTTACCATATTGATTTAAGCCTTGTACAAATACTCACCGTTATTCTTACAGCAGTACTTGCAAGTATTGGTACAGCCGGTGTTCCGGCAGTAGGACTTGTTATGCTAACAATGGTTCTCAACCAGGTAGGGCTTCCGGTTGAGGGAATTGCGCTTATTATTGGTGTTGACAGAATTCTTGATATGTTGAGAACATCTGTAAATATTACAGGAGATGCTATCTGCGCAGTTATTGTGGATAGGTCGGAGAAAGGAAAAGCATAAACAAAATTCATACTAATAAATAGCTCCGATTGTTTGGCTATAAATAAACATGCACTGCAAGTGAAGTCAATACCAGTATCGGCTTAACAAATCTCTACCAACAAGCCTATTATTATGCTTATTATACGCTATGTGTTTAAATTACGCACAAGAAGAACCTAACTAATATTCTATATATTTGCATCTCGATTTAACTTGCTTCTGCAAACAAATATTTTTGAAAAACGTTTCATAGTCGGCCGGCCATTCGGTACATTATACTAACCATAACGCAACATCAAACCAATATACCATCATGCATATTGCCATAGCGGGAAATATCGGTAGCGGTAAAACAACCCTAACAGGACTACTTGCCCATCACTACAAATGGATTGCCCAGTACGAAGAGGTGGATAGCAATCCATACCTCAACGACTTTTATGAAGACATGCAGCGATGGTCATTCAACCTGCAGGTGTACTTTTTGAACAAACGCTTTAAAGGAATTGTAGATATAAAGCGTAATAAGCAAACCATTGTTCAAGACCGTACCATATACGAAGATGCATGTATATTTGCGCCCAACCTGCACGCCATGGGGTTGATGAGCAGTCGTGATTTTGACAACTACAGCTCGCTGTTCGACCTGATGATTTCACTGGTGGCTCCACCCGATTTGGTAATATACCTCAAAGCCTCTGTCCCCACGCTGGTAAACCAGATTCAGAAACGGGGACGTGAGTATGAAGCAGGTATTCGGATTGATTACCTTACCAAGCTGAACGAGCGCTACGATGAGTGGTTCGATTCTTACAGCTCAGGGAAAAAGCTCATTCTTGATGTTGATACCACCAACTTCTCCGAACGTCAGGAAGATTTAGGATTGGTAATTGACAAGGTAAACGCATCATTGCACGGGCTATTCTAATACAATATGCCACATTGCTTGTTGAAATTTTTTTTGACAAGCAACAGATAATTGATTTATGAGTAAAATTAAACGCATAGGAATACTTACATCGGGCGGAGACGCTCCGGGTATGAATGCGGCAATACGCGCGGTTACCCGTGCCGGAATTAATAACGGGTTTGAAGTATTTGGTATTCGCATGGGCTATCAGGGAATGATAGAGGGCGATATATTCCAAATGAAATCAGAGGATGTTAGCGGAATAATACAAACCGGAGGAACGTTTCTACAAACCGCTCGCTGTAAAGAGTTCTACTCTATTGAAGGAAGAGCGCAGGCATACGAGCAGCTTAGAAAATTAGGCATTGATGCCGTTGTAGTTATAGGTGGTGACGGTTCTTTTACCGGAGCCAACCTCATGTCGCATGAAACGAACCTATCCATTATAGGGATTCCGGGTACTATTGACAACGATTTATTCGGCACAGAATATACTATTGGCTATGATACGGCGTTGAATACGGTTACCGAAGCGGTAGATAAGATACGCGACACGGCAAGCTCTCATAACCGGATATTTTTTGTAGAGGTAATGGGACGCGAAGCAGGATTTGTAGCCGTAAACAGCGGAATAGCCTGCGGAGCAGAAGTTATCATGGTTCCCGAAAAAAAGAATCAGATTGATAAGGTACGCCGCTTTTTGAAAGAGCGTGCAAGAAAAAATAAATCAAGTATCATTATTGTTGCCGAGGGTTTGGAAGAGGGTGGAGCAATGAAAATTGCCGAAATTATTAAGCCTGAATTTCCGCAATTTGATATTCGTGTTTCCATACTAGGTCATATCCAACGCGGCGGTTCGCCAAGCAATAAAGACAGAGTTGTTGCCAGCCTCATGGGCGTTGCAGCAGTTGAAGCCCTGATGGACAACCAGAAAAGCATAATGATAGGGTGGCAAAATGAACAAATTGTACACGTACCCCTCAGCAAAACTATTAAGCTGCACAAGAAGGTGAGTGACGATATGCTGAAGATTGCCGAAGAAATCGGGACCTTTATCCCCAAAGGAATAGAGCACAGCTAACGTTTTTCACTCAATAACACCGCAAATCCCCAGCCATAAATAATCGTACATGATAGCTATTTCAAGTATAGTAGAGGTTCAGAAGCAAATTGAGCAACTTCGGCAAGGCAATAAAAGCATAGGTTTTGTTCCTACAATGGGGGCCTTGCATAAAGGACATATATCGTTGGTTGAACAGTGTAAAAACAGCTGCGATTATACGGTTGTCAGTATTTTTGTAAACCCAACGCAGTTTAACGATAAAGAAGACCTTCGTCGCTACCCCCGCATGCCCGAGAAAGATTGTGAGATGCTGGAAAACGCCGGATGCAATATTGTGTTCTTACCCACCGAAGAAGAAGTTTATCCCACACCTGACACTCGGGTATTTGAATTTGGAGAGCTGGATAAAGTAATGGAAGGCGCTTTCCGTCCCGGACACTTCAATGGTGTAGCGCAGGTGGTAAGCCGATTATTTGATATCATTAAACCTAATAAAGCATTCTTCGGACAGAAAGACTTTCAGCAGCTGGCCATTATTCAAAATATGGTGCAGCAGCTGGCTATGCCGGTAAATATCATCCCCTGCCCCATTGTTCGTGAAGCGGACGGACTAGCCATGAGCTCGCGCAATATGTTGCTAGCCACCGAACAACGAATGGCTGCGCCCAACATATATCAGGCGTTACAAGAAGCGCAAGGCTTAGCAAAAGAACAAACGCCCAACGAAGTGAAAGAACGTGTTACCAAACACATCAATAGCAACAATGAGCTAAAAACAGAATACGTTGAACTAGTAAATGCTCATACGCTTCAACCCGTAAGCACATGGAATGATGCCGACCATATACAGCTATGTGTTGCCGTGCGGGTTGGCAAAATTCGGTTGATTGATAACATTCAGCTGAAATAATATAAAGACATCCCAATTATCAATGACATTAGGTTAGGCTGAACCGCAGCCCTGTAGGGGCAAGTTCAACGAAGTTAAAGCCTTTTAGCAAAAGCGTAGGGAACGCCCTACGAAAACGGTAAACAGGCAAACAAAGCGCTGTAAGCGCGATAGCCTGTGCTTACGCCCTTACAGGGCTTCGTTAAGAATGTTCGTTCCACCATAGGGCGTTGCCCCTATGCTAATGCTAACGCCCCTTTAGGGCTTAACTCAAAAACAAACATCTACACTTTTGATAGCTAAGGCTGTAGATTGTAGATTTTTCGTTTTGCAGAACTGTTGTATATTTGTCGCAACATATAAACCAAACCAATGCAAATAGAAGTTTTAAAATCAAAGATTCACCGCGTAACTGTAACCGAAGCACACCTTCACTACATAGGAAGCATAACCATTGATGAAGATTTAATGGATGCAGCAAACCTTATTGCCAACGAAAAGGTAACGGTGGTAAACATTACCAACAGTGAGCGTTTGGAAACGTATGTGATAAAAGGTGAGCGTGGCAGCGGGAAAATAGGCATGAACGGACCGGCGGCTCTTCGCTGTCGAATGGGTGATATTATCATCATAATGTCATACGCCTTAATGGATTTTGAAGAAGCGAAGCTCTTCAAACCGTCATTAGTATTTCCCGATACAGAAACTAACCAGTTGGTTGACTAGTCAGGCAAACGTGCAAAAGAAGACGCTCAATATAGTACGTTATCTCGTCTTCTCCCTCCTTGCAATAGTATTGATGTATTTCGCCTTTAGGGGCGTAAAATTCCAAGATTTGTGGGCGGGAGTTAAGGAAACCCGATTCGGGTGGGTCCTTGCTTCTGTTTTAATCGGTATTGCCGCCTACCTATTCAGGGCTGCCCGCTGGCAGATTTTAATTGAACCTATTGGGTACAAACCATCATTTTTGAACACATACAATGCCGTAATGATTGGCTATTTGGCCAACTTGGCGGTCCCTCGTATTGGAGAGGTAACCCGTTGCGGTATTCTTAACAAAACGGATAAAATTCCCTTCGACCGCCTTATCGGTACAGTAATATTTGAACGAATATTCGACCTTCTTTTTCTCATACTTGCCATTTTTGTTGTTATCCTTATTCGTATTGATGTTTTTGGAGAATTTATATTCGACAAGCTAGGACAAGCATTTACCAGTATAGGCAACACCCTATTTAGCAGCTACTCTACTATTTTAATAACGCTACTTATTGTTGCTGCGTTTATTGCAATGGTTTACTTCTTTAGAGACCAGCTGAGAAATTTCGGTATGGTTAAAAAAGTAAAAAGCCTAGCAAAAGGGTTTTGGGAAGGTCTAAAAAGCGGGCTCCGCATGAAACACAGGGCTAGCTTTCTTTTATACTCCCTGCTAATTACGCTTTGCTACTGGATGATGAGCTACACCTTGATGTTGGCCATTCCGGAAACAGCACATCTAACTGTTATTGATGCGTTTTTCCTTTTTGTGCTTGGTTCGCTGGGCTGGTTAATCCCCGTACCGGGAGGATTTGGGGCCTTTCACACCATTGTCCCGGCAGGATTAATGCTGGTATATGGCATAGAAGAAAAAAGAGGTATTATATTTGCAACCATATCGCACGAGTCTCAGGTACTTTTTATGTTAATTCTCGGCGGTATTGCATTAGCCTCTGTATTTTTGAGGCAGAAAAAAGAAAAGAATATAACCACTACCTAAAACCCACATACTATGAATGAGCTTGAAATGATTAGTGAACGGATTATATCCGAAAAAGATGTGCTTTCACGTAAGCTGGCATATTGGAAATTTAAGCAAAAAAACTTCACTCTTGTATATGGCTATTTCGATGTTCTCTCTAAGGAAAGCCTTGAATTTTTAGCAAATTCCTCTAACGAAACAAACAGACTTATTGTAGCCATATACTCTGACCGGATGGCGAAAGAAACAGGTAAATTGCTTACTAACGATGAAAACCGCCGAGCACTCTTAATAGCATCGCTACGCTTTGTTAACATTGTGACTATTCTTGATGAACCTCTCAACGATATGGTTAACTTCTTACAACCGGATAAGCTAATAGAAGACGACTCCTACTAGCCTGCTCCTTACACAATATATAAAGCCATCATTATGAGATTTTTTCACCTCATAATGATGGCTTTTCCAATATTAATTCTATTTGAATTTTGTCTCATCTTAACCAATCCTAAAATTGTAGTTTAGTACCTTTGCTCGCAAATCAAAAACAAGCACAATGGGTATTAACCGTTTTATCCAATCTCTCGTTCCGAAAGAAAGCAAATTTTTCCCACTCCTAAGGGGGCAAGTTGAAGACATTATCGCAGCATCCGAGCTACTGATAACATTCACCAAAACCCCATCTCACGAAGAGCGCAAACCTTTATACATTAAAATAAAAGCGTTAGAAAGTCATTGCGATGTGTACACAAACACAATTTTTGATGAGCTGAATAACACCTTCATTACACCTTTTGACCGAGAGGATATTCACAACCTTGCATCACAGCTTGATGATGTATTAGACCTTATGACCGGATCAGCTAAGCGTACCATTCTATACCAACCGGAAGAGATTCCTGTTGAAATAGTACAAATGGCAGAAAATATAAAAGAAAGCGCTTTATGCCTCGGTATTGCCGTAAAAGAGCTAGAGACTATCAAGAAAAATCCGGAAGTAGTAAAGCAACAATGTGCAAAGCTGAAAGAAATAGAGCACAAGGCTGATGATGTATATGAAAACTTCATTATTGCCCTATTTAAGAAAGAGCGGAACGCTATTGAGCTGCTTAAACAAATGGAAATTATCCAAATGCTGGAAAGCGCAACCGATAAGGCTGAAGAGGTTGCCGATATGATGAAAACAATGATTGTAAAATACGCTTAACGGGGGCAAACAATGACACTACTAATTGTTATCATAGCGCTAGCCCTCATCTTTGATTATATCAACGGTTTTCATGATGCGGCTAACTCTATTGCCACCATTGTTTCAACTAAAGTACTTACCCCATTTCAGGCGGTGTTATGGGCGGCTCTGTTTAACTTCATTGCCTTCTTCATTGCCAAACACCTTACCGGATTTGGTATTGCCAATACCGTTTCTAAAACCGTAATGGAAGACTTTATTACGTTACCGGTTATTCTATCAGGACTTATTGCTGCCATTTCATGGAACTTGCTTACATGGTGGTTGGGTATCCCTTCTTCTTCATCACACACGCTTATCGGAGGATTTGCCGGAGCTGCCATTGCTCATGGAGGATTAGAAGCCGTACGCTCATCGGTAATTCTTAAAATAGCCTCGTTTATTTTACTCGCTCCTCTTATTGGGATGATAATTTCCATCATACTCACCATTATTGTGCTAAACATCTGTAAGCGAGCGAAGCCGAGTAAAGCGGAGAAGTGGTTTAAGCGGCTGCAGCTTGTATCATCAGGGCTTTTCAGCATAGGGCATGGACTGAACGACTCGCAAAAAGTAATGGGTATTATTGCCGCTGCGCTTTTTGTTGCCAATGGGAAAATTGGTCATATTTCGGCTATTCCCGATTGGGTTCCGTTGGCTTGTTTCACCATGATTGCCTTGGGAACCATGTCCGGCGGATGGCGTATTGTAAAAACTATGGGTACGCGTATTACTAAGGTAACACCGCTCGAAGGTGTTGTTGCCGAAACCGCAGGAGCATTCACGCTTTACATTACCGAACTCCTCAAAATTCCGGTAAGTACAACCCATACCATAACAGGAGCCATTATAGGTGTAGGAGCGGTAAAACGAGTATCAGCAGTACGGTGGGGAGTAACCATAAACTTGCTTTGGGCGTGGATACTCACAATACCCATAAGTGCTGCCGTTGCTGCATTAGTTTACTTTATAATGTCTTGCTGCGGGGTTTAAACCCAAAACACATGACCGCCATACGAGCGAAGCGAAGTAATCTGCTTGAATAGTGAGATTACTTCGCTTCGCTCGTATGGCGGTCGGTGAAAGCTATTCCATTAAATCGTTTTCAAGGGTTATGCTCAACTCCAATGGTGTTTCCACATCTATCCATAAGTTTTTCAGCACAAGTCCTAACGTCACTTCTTTCATCGTCGATACCTGTTCTGTTATTCCCCGCACTTCTACCAGTGTTGTTTGGTGAGGCTTTAGTACAACATGCTTAATACATGATAGGTCGCCTCCCTTTTTGGCTACAAACTCGTAAGGAACATCCGAATCGTTGTACACCATAAGGTAGGCGTACTTTTTATAACGAAGCTTTGCTTTCTTCACACTAATAGATGTTCTGAAAATAGGCTCCAAGAACTCCTTCCGCCCGTAAAGCATATTTTGAGCGTACACCACCGTGCGTCCGGCAAATAAGGCTTCTTTTAATGCGTCCAACGTGCGTTCTTTGGCAAAAGCAATTGTCATGGTACGATGCTCACCACAACCGTTAAACTCGTTTTTAATAGGAGAATGAATATCCGTTCCGCCAATCATGGTTAACTTTTTCTCCATTGCCCAACGTTGTGCTTCCGGAAAGTACTCGCTCTCATAACCAACAACCTCTATTCCATTTATTTGTTTTTGGTTATATAGCTCAGTATGTATGTCCCACCAACGAACAGTATCGGGCTGCTGGGCTTTCCAGCCCGGATGGTTCCATGTAATAAACGCTCCCTGCTTCGCCGCATTTTGAATTGAGGTTTTAGCATCCTTATCTTCTACCGCATTAGCATCGGTAATGAACAGCGCATTAAGGTGTCCGGGAGGCATAGACTTTGTAATTTCAACTCCGCGAATAAGCAGGATATCCAAATCTTTTGCACGAGGAGCGGCAATATCATACGAGCGGTTAAGGTCTTCCTTCAAATATGGACGATACTCAATATGGTCAGTTATGGCAATAGCATCAAGCCCCTCTTGCCAGGCTTCATCAATACGGTAGGTAGGCCAAACCAACCCATCAGAAAAAACGGTGTGCATGTGTAAATCGCACTTCAAGGTTTTATACCCAAGAATATCGGGAATTTTCACCTCTTTGCGGGACGGTTGAGCGCTCAATCCCACAACGGCAAGTAACGCAATAAATGTAAAAACAACATGTTTCATGGTCAAGGCTTTAGGAAAGTTTATGTAGCAAATATATGCAAATTATAGTCACCATTACTTTTCCCAATCCCCTAAAGGAAGTTTTATTTACCACATAGATATATAGAGCACGTAGCACGCATAGCTTTTTACATACTGTAATTTCTGACCTCTTCATATACTTGCGACACATTACCCCCAACCCCCTAAAGGGGGCTTTATTACAACGCCAACTTGCAGTTGTCATTAATGTTTGCAGGTAGTTTAGCCCCCTTTAGGGGGTTGGGGGTAAATAATGCAACTATAGCTATGTGCCTCTCTGTTACCTACTGTGCCTATGCGGTAAAAGTCCCATTTAGCGGGTTCGGCTATTTCTTACTACTTTTGCAAAAAGCCTCAGCCAGATGGTATCGTCCAAAAACATATTCTCCATACAATCGGAAACCGATTTCGAATCGGTATGCTTAGACGTGTTTCGATACCAGTCTCAACACTGTGAGGTTTATAGAAAGTTTATAGAGCTGCTCGGAGTTAAAACAGAAGATGTTTCACAAGTCCGGCAAATACCATTTTTACCTATCAGGCTATTCAAAGATAAAAAGGTTTATGGGTCTAATAAGCCTGAGGAGTTGATATTTACCAGCAGCAGCACTACCGGAACCGGAGTCAGCAAGCACTACCTTGCCGATATGAGCTTGTATGAGCAAAGTTTCCGCACAGGGTTTGAGCAATTTTACGGTAATCCGTCCCGCTACACCATTCTTGCCTTGCTTCCCTCCTACTTGGAACGAGAAGGCTCCTCACTTATTTACATGGTTGAAGATTTAATTCGCCTATCAGGAAAAGCCGATAGCGGATTTTACATTCACAACCACGCCGAGCTGTATGCCAAGCTATGCGAGCTGAAAGAAACGCGGGAGCCAACGCTGCTAATCGGTGTAAGCTTTGCCCTACTTGATTTTGTTGAACATTACCCTATCAGCTTCCCGGAACTTATAGTAATGGAAACCGGAGGAATGAAAGGGCGGAGAAAAGAAATAGTGCGGGAAGAGCTGCACAACATACTTTGTAAAGGGGTTGGCGTTAGCACTATTCATTCGGAGTACGGAATGACCGAATGTCTTTCTCAGGCCTACTCGTTTGGTAGGGGTATGTACCGCTGTCCGCCATGGATGAAAATATACATTCGGGACATTTACGACCCGCTTAGCCCTGTTAGCCTTGGCACAACCGGAGGCGTAAATATTATCGACTTAGCCAACCTATACTCATGCTCATTCATTGAAACGCAAGATTTAGGAAAGCTTTGCTCCAATGGGTCATTTGAAGTGCTTGGCCGCTTTGATAATAGCGACATTAGAGGATGTAACTTAATTGTATAACTATTCAGCGCCCATAAAATATGGCAGTTTACGAAAACAGGTATAGAAAAAAACCAACCGGACGGTATAATAGGGGAAATGATAACAATCCTTTTTCTTGGAAAATTGTCATTCGGCTTGCAATTTTTATAGGAATAGTTGTGGTTACATATAGCTACCATGAGCCCATATTCGGAAAGATTAACGAAATCAGGTACAAAATCGAGAGCTGGAAGGAAGAGAGAAATAAGCAGAAAGGTTACGCTTACAGGAAGCAACAGGAAGAAAATAAACGAAGAAGGGCGGCACAGTCATCAAGCAGGACAACTCCCGCCACTCCTAACAAGAGCGAAGCTATAGAAAATGCTCCCGTAGCTGCTCCCCACTCTGCTCCCATTACAGAAGAACCCGCTAAACCAAGAGATAATACATCACAAGCCAAACCTGTAGAGGCAAAACCAGCCGATGTAAGTAAGCATAAGCTGGACCGTTTTGTTGATCAGCAAACCGGGAAGTACGGCATTAAAGACCTTACAACAAGTAAAGTGCTTGTTGATGCGATATACGACGAGATTAAACGACCGGAATACGGAGAGCTGTCAACCTACGCTATTGCTAAAAAGGGAGAGGTGCTGGGTGTAATAAGCGTTACGGGAGAAGTGCTGGTTCCTTTTGAATATACAACCATATACAGATGGAGCGACCGCTACCCTAACTACCTTCTACTCTATAAGCGAGATTACAGTGAAGAGGGAACCAAGCAAAAACGCAACCACCTGTACGGTTTAGCCTATATGCCCGGCGGGAAAATAACCGTTCCTGTTGAATACGGCTCACTTAATATGATTGATTTTTACAAAGAAAGAACGTCGCTTGCCATTGCCCAAAAGGGAGACGCTTACGGTATTATTACCTTACAAAATGAGGTTAAAGTTCCGTTTGAATACTACTCCATCAAATACACAGGAGTTGACAACCATTTGAGCGCAACTAAACGTAGCGCATCATCACCGTACTCGTATAAAACAGGGTTGATACGCACTACCGATTGTAAGCTGATTATTCCTGTAGAGTATGATGATTTGGATGTAGTTGGTCCGGCATCGTTTATTCGCGTAAAAAAAGATGGCCTATACGGCTGCATTAACGATAAAAACCAAGTTACTGTTCCATTCCAGAAAGTAAACGGTGTTGGTATGTCGCAAAGCCGTACAGACGATAAGAACAACCGTGTGTGGTTTACCCTACCCAGCGGAGAAATGGTTTGCTATAATTCCAAAGGGGAACGAGTACCGTGTGATTAATAGTAGCATGAACAACCAACAAACAGGGCTAGTAGCCAAGCATACCGGAAGCCACTACCGCATTCGACTAGATGCGGATGGTCGCTACGTGGAATGCGTTGTTCGCGGCAAGCTGCGGCTGAAAGATGTAAAAACCACCAACCCCATTGCTGTTGGCGACAGGGTTGATGTGGAGCTGAACACCGATAATGCTACCGGAGTAATTCTGAATATACATGCTCGCAAGAACTACCTTATTCGTCGCTCGTCCAACCTTTCGCATCAAGCGCATATTGTAGCGGCTAATGTTGACAGGGCGTTTCTAGTAGCCGGCATGGCGTACCCCGAAACCAAGCCGGAGTTTATAGACCGTTTCTTGGTTAGCGCGGAGGCCTACCATATACCTGTTACCATTCTGATAAATAAGATAGACCTTTACGAGAATGATTTAAACGAAGCCTTAGAAGAGTTTGAAGCTATATACCATAATGCCGGCTACGAAGTGAAACGCATATCAGCCCTTCGTGGTGATGGGATTGAAGAGTTAAGACAGCAGTTGACCAATTCGGTTTCTGTATTTTCAGGAAACTCGGGAGTAGGTAAATCATCGCTCATAAATGCTATTGACCCATTGTTGGAAATGAGAACTGGCGAGATTTCCAGCTATCACCAAAAAGGAACCCATACCACTACGTTTTACGAAATGGTGGAGCTAAGCTCCGGCGGATTTATCATAGATACACCGGGGATAAAAGGTTTTGGACTGGTGGATATTGAACGGAGTGAGCTGTCGCACTTTTTTCCCGAAATATTTCGCGTTAGCTCCGGCTGCAAGTTCAACATGTGCACCCACCGTGACGAACCGGGCTGTGCCGTAGTAAAAGCCGTTGAAGACGGACGCATTTCCACCCTACGCTACTCCAGCTATCTCAGCATATTTGAGGACGATAACGGGAAGTACCGGTAAAAGATAGCACGCAGAAAACGCAGATTTCATACGCAGATGAACGCAGTTAAAGATATTTATCTCTGTGTATAAATCAGTACTATCTATGCGTCCTGCTAAAAAATAGCACACAGAAAACACGGCTTACGGCACAAATTTTCACAGTTTAAGAAATAAAAACCACGTTTATCTGCGTTTTCTGCGTGCCATAAACCTACATTTGCTCGTATAGCTTACGCAACTTCTCGGCAGTCATAATGCTTTGCCAGTCCTTACCCAGCGCGTTCTCCCACAGGGGAGCCATACCCAACGATACTTTTATCATGGTATTGAACTGCTCATCGGTACAGTTTTTACAAACGCCTTTTGGCAGGTCAATATTCCACTTGCGAACCATTTCTTTAAACTTGGCAACGCCTTCGGGGTAATACTCATCAAGGTAGTTAAACACAATAGAGTTACCTACACCGTGGTGTGTTCCCATTACAAAGGCCAAACCATAGCTTACGGCGTGTGCTACGCCCACTTGTGAGTAAGCAATGCTCATACCGCCATGCCAAGAGGCCATCATCAGCTCATCGTCACTCTCGTCATCCCATGTGTTTTTGTTGAGAAATATATGCTCGCACATATCCTGCGACTTTTCACCGTAGCTCTTGCTAAACGCGTTGAGGTATGTACCTGTCAGCGATTCAACACAGTGAATATAGCAGTCCATACCTGTAAAGAAGCGTTGGTTCTTGGGCGCGCCTTTAGTTAGCGAAGGGTCAAGTACAACTTGGTCGAAAGGGGTAAAATCGGAGTTTAATCCCAGCTTCTTCTCAGGTCCTGTTAATACGGCTGTGCGTGATACCTCAGCACCTGTACCGCTCAATGTAGGAATACCCACATGGTAAGCGCCGGGAGCCTTAACCAAATCCCAACCTTGATATTGAACGGATGAACCTTCATTCGTCATCATCAAAGCAACAGCCTTAGCCAAGTCCATAATGCTGCCGCCGCCAATACCAATAATACCGGATACACTGCCAAATTCAGCCTTCAGCTCATCACGCAGCTTATCTACCTGCTTAGTTTTGGGCTCATCGGTAGTGTTTACGTAAACTACCTTATCACGTCCTTCCAACGGAATGCGCTTGGTAAGACTTTCGCGGTTCTGAAAAACGTCATCTACAAAAAAAATGAAGGGCGCATTGCCCTGTCGTTTAGGAGCAATAATCTCGGCTAGCTGGTCGAATGAACCGCGACCATACACTACGCGCGGAACCATTGGAAAATTTCTGAATTTCATGCTTTTTACGATTTGCGATACTCGATATGCGATTTGCGACAAAGAATAAATCGCATATCGCAAATCTTACATCCGTTATTTTATAAATACTTTTCTGCGTTCTTTAAGTCTTCGGGGGTATCAATTTCAATACCCATATAGTCGGTAAGTACTATTTTCATTTTCTTACCGTTTTCCAAATAGCGTAAACACTCTATCTTTTCAACGTTTTCCAGCACACCCATCGGCGTTTGGGAGAACTCGAGCAATGCCTGCTTGCGAAAAGCGTAAACTCCTATATGCTCATAGTAAACAGCCTTCACCTCTTTGTTACGATGGTAAGGGATGGGCGAGCGCGAAAACATAAGCGCATAGCCGTTATTATCTACCGCAACCTTTACATAGTTAGGGTCGTTTATCAACTTCTCATCGTGCATTTCCTGCATAAGTGAGGCTAATGCTATTTGTCCGGCATCGGGTGCATTGAATACAGCCAGCAACTTTTCCAGCGGCTCGCGCTTGGTAAAAGGCTCATCGCCTTGAACGTTTACAACAATATCAGCATCTATTTGTTCGGCGGCTTCAGCTATACGGTCGCTGCCGCACTCATGCTCTTTTTTGCTCATCATGGCTTTGCCGCCATGTGTGGTTATTTCGTCATATATCTCTTTGCTGTCGGTAACAACAATAACTTCGTTGAACAGTTTAGTGGCAAGAACGGCTTCGTATGTACGGCGTATTACCGGAACGCCTTTCAACAAAGCCATCATTTTTCCCGGAAAACGGCTTGCCCCATAACGGGCAGGTATTAATGCAACTACTTTCATACTTTTTTAGGATTTGCGTATTGTGATGTTCGATATGCGAAATACAAATCGCATGTCGCACATCGCTGTACGTTCTTTCTATCAACTCTCCATTGATAAATATTCTACCTCTCCACCTTCGCCAACATAGGCTACTACCAAGTAATCCGTAATGTTGCGGCCTATGGTGTAGTCAAGTATGGCAAAGCCGTCTTCGTTGTCGGGATAAAAACCAATACGTACCAGCTGCAGCTTTTCCAGCATCTGTTTTTCAGGAGATTTTGCCGTGTTCGCTTTATCGACTATTAAGGATAGGCTCTTTTCATCCAACTCATCCAAATGGTGCTGAATATAGTCTTTAACCGTATCACCGTCTTCCGTATCTTCAAAATCTTCCTTGATGGCTTTAAGCGCCTTTGTATTCAATGTATCCAAATGCTCAAGAAAAGGCTTCAGTAAAGTCATGCGTTCTTTACCAATGGACCCTCCTTCAAAGTTGAGGTCTAATTTTATTTTCCGGCCTTCAAAGTCAACCTCTACACTATAGTAATCTTCAATAGAGTTCGGGTCTAACTCTTCAAAATATGGCAGCTTATACTTACTCATAACGGTTTTATTGCTTTGTAAATATCTCTATCAATGGTTGGCGGTACTCTTCGTCCTTCTCGTGCAGTTCAATAATCTTTTCCTCCGTATTGATGTTGAGGAATATTTCAGCATATAACTCCTCGTTATCCACGTCGGGAAATAATTTAAACTTGTAGTAGCCGGGCTTTTCTAAATCTGCCACACGTTGATTCAACGAAAAGGCCACAGCCGTAACGGGCTGCTTGGTAAATGTTTTTGTTGTAGGAAATTCGTATAACTCAGCCAGCGCTTTTACAAACCGGTCGCTATCCTCGCCAATTGAACTTATCTTTACGGCATTGTGTACAAAACCCCCTTTGGAGTTTACTTCTCCTTCCGGGGTAATTCCGTTTTCCATGTTCGACTCAACTTCAATCTGCAAGCCAACCTCCTCGTTTTTATACAATCCTTTTACAACGTAAATATGAGTGCTGTCAGTTTTGCTGTCGTTGACAATAGCTAGAAAAACATCTTGAAATCCCTCTTCCATATCAGTTCTTGAGGTAATCTCTTCAAGTTTCACCGATTTTTGCCCGCAACCGAATAGTGATGCAAAGACGCCCATAAGAATTATAGTTTTTATTATTTTCATAATACAATAAACTATCTTACTATTTACGTTTTAAAGATGTAGTGCTTTTTTCTTCATTCTTTTGGCTTGACCCAAAAGAATCAAAAGTTCAAGACGGCTTACGCTATACGGTTTTTCATGGTTTTGCTTTCCCTTCGGCGGAACGCAACCCCGTCGACTTTCTCGGAAAGGGTTGCTAACATTCTACGCTTTTTTGCTCATCAAAGCCATCAGCTATAACTTCTCTTTTTGTCGTGTGCGTGATACGTGCTACTTGATACTTCCTCTTACAGCACCGACTGAACCGCCTCAACCAGCTTCTTCGCTCTTTCCTTTACCTGCTCTTCTGTCCAACCCATTTTAATAGATAAGGAAATAGTGCGGGAGATGATAGCATCGGATTGCGCGAAGCTAACCTCAGAGTAGTCGGGCATACCGTCCATCAACGCTTTGAACATAGGGTTCATAAACGTGCGTTGTTTCAGGTGTTGCCAGTTACGTATGTAGTGCCAGTTGTTATCGTACCAGTGGAAAGCGCCGTCAACTCCGGCAGCCTTCAATGCAGCAGCAGCCTTGCGTGCCAACTCCTCACTTGGCATAAAGAAAGTTAGGAATGTTGCGCTGTCACCATTAGGGTCGGGCAAGCGACGGAAAGTAACTTGAGGAACCGTACTTAACGCATCCTTCAATATTTTTTTATGCTTACGGTGAATCTCAACAAAGGTTTCCAGCTTGCCAATTTGTCCGCAACCAACCGCAGCATGCAGCTCAGATATACGGTAGTTGAATCCGGGGTAAGGGTGTCCTTCCGCGCCACGGTCGTCGTTTGTATGGTCGTGTCCGTGATCGTGATACATATCGGCACGCTCGTACACCTCTTGATTGTTGGTAACTACGGCACCACCTTCGCCACAGGTTATAATTTTGTTGAAGTCGAATGAGTAGCATCCGGCATGACCTATGCTTCCCAGCGGTTTTCCTTTAAACGATGCGCCGAAAGCCTGACAAGCATCTTCGAGCAAAAACAGCTTATGCTCGTCGCATATCTTTTTCAGCTCATCTATCTGCGCCATTGCACCACACATGTGTACAGGCATTACCACTTTGGTTCGTGATGTGATAGCCTTACGCACAGCCGCAGGGTCGAGGCATAGCGTGTCGTCAATGTCAACCATCACGGGAGTGGCTCCCGCCATCATTACCGATTCGAAGCTGGCTACAAAAGTAAAGGGAGGCATAATAACCTCATCACCTGCTCCAACACCAAGCGCGGCAAGCGCAGTAGTGAGCGCCGCCGTTCCGCTCGAAAGCAACAGAGCATGTGATGTACCGGCCTTGCGGCAAATCATCAGCTCCATTTCTTTGGCCTTCCATTGTCCTTTGCGCATTCCGTTGAAACCGTAACGCATAAGGATTCCGGTTTCCATTACATCCTGTACTTCTTTTTGTTCTTTATGGTCAAATAGTTCAAAACCCGGCATAGCTATAATGTTTTACTGTTACACAAATCTTTGTTTACGCCTTTTTAAGGCGGTTAAAATAAACGACTAAGGTATAGCTTTCCGCTGAATTTGAGAAAAGAATGTTTTATGAAAATACCCCCAACCCCCTAAAGAGGACTTTTTCACCACATAGGTATATAGAGAACATAGGGGCACATAGTTTATTTTGTGTTTAACTTTTCCCCGCAAAGAGTTTCGCAAGGGTCGTAAAGAAATAGGCAAGACTTGGGTTACAGCGTTCATCTGTCAAATCTGCGTATTCTGTGTTCCGTTTTTTCTGAAATATGGCACACAGATGACGCTGAAAAACGCAGATTTACACTGTTTAAACATTCCTTACATCTTTTATCTCTATTCTACGTGCATCTATGTTCTCTATGTAGCTATGTGTTGAAATGGCTTTAGGGCAAAAGGCATTTATATACACTAAATTTCTATCTTTACGCGGACTACTTCAACCACATGAGAGCTATTAAAGGTTTTCCCATTACTATATTGCTTCTTTTGGTCGGCTTATTTGCAAAAGGCCAATATGTCAGCTATGGAACAGACCCGTGGGGACAGCAATGGAGGCAAATTAAAACGCCCCATTTCCAAGTTATATACCCCAAAGCGCTTGATTCTATGGCGCAACGCTACACGTGGTTGCTTGACTCTTCATACACGCTTGGATCACGAAGTATAGGACATAAACCTGTTCGTATTCCCGTAATATTACACCCTGATAACGTAAACTCTAACGGAGTGGTGGTATGGGCTCCACGACGCATGGAACTGATGGTTACCCCTCCGGTTGATATTTATTCCATGCCATGGGATAAACAGCTAGCTATCCATGAGTTTCGGCATGTAGCGCAAATTGATAAGCTAAATAGAGGTGGTATGAAGCTTGCCTACTACCTGTTTGGAGAGCAAGCCAGCGCGCTATGGTTATTCCCTGTACCTAAATGGTTTTTAGAGGGTGATGCGGTAGCAATGGAAACTGCCTTGTCTTCATCCGGTCGGGGACGATTGCCGGAGTTTCACATGCCTTACCGCGCATACCTGCTTTCAGGTATAGATTGGCGTTATGACAAGTGGCTAAATGGTTCGTATAAGGATTATGTGCCAAACGAATACCCTTTTGGCTACGAGCAGGTAGCCTATGCCCGTTACCACTGGGGAGGCGATGTGTGGGATAAGATACTAGACCAAACTATTCGAGGCTACTTACATATTCCCACGTTTAGCAATGCCGTTAAAAAATATACGGGCATAAGTTCAAAAGAGCTGCAACGTCAAACGTTCGATTATCTTGCTCAGGAATGGAAGCAGCAAAATGATGATAATCCAAAAGACCCAAACATTAGCTATTTGACAGATGAGCAACGTTCTCACACCAGCTACCGTTACCCTATTGTAGTTGAGGGCTTAGGTGTTGTTGCGCTAAAAACAGCCATGAGTCGTACCCCAGCCATAGTGCTTATAAAGAATGATGGTAGCGAGAAGCGATTGTTGAGCTGCGGAAGTATAAATGGCAAGCTGACGCTTAACAACGGCAAGCTGTACTGGTCAGAAAATGTGGCTGATGCAAGATGGGAGCAACGTAGCCATGCTGATATAAAATCGTTGAATATACAGACCGGAAAGGTTGACAGGCTTACTCATCGAACCCGCTATTTTAATCCTACATTCATTTCCGAAGGAAGAGAATATGCCGTTAGCGAGGCCGATCGAGAAGGAAATAACTCCATTGTATTACTTAATGCTGAAACAAACGAACCACAAGTCCGTTATGCAACACCCCTCAACAGCTTTGTAAAAGAGTTGACATGGCTTGAATCGGAAAATTTACTTGCCGCTCTTTTGCTAAATGATGATGGATTGGGAATTTATACGCTAAATTCTGAAACGGGAAAATGGAGCGCTGTTTCACAGGAATCATCGGTAAACATCAGCGGACTTAGCTGCTACGAAAATCTCATAATTTTCGAATCGGGCTTTAACGGAGTGAATAATATTTATGCACTCGACATGAGGAGCAAGGAAATTTTTAGGCTAACCTCATCTCGTTTCGGCGCATTCGACCCATTCGTAAAATCAAATACGCTGTACTTTTCCGACTATCAGACATACGGATATCGGTTAGCCCAAAAGCCTCTTAACCCGAATGTTTGGCAAAAGGTTGATTGGGGTAATCCTTACCGCTTTAAGCTGGCCGATATGTTATCGGAACAGGAAGGAGTAAGCATGGATACGGTGGTGGTTCCATCAGAGAAAACATACGAAAGCAAACCTTACCGCAAGCTTCCTCACCTATTCCGATTGCATAGCTGGATGCCTTTTTATGTGGGACTACAAAGTGATATGACCTTTGATTATGACGACCTGTTTCAGTCCATTAGTCCGGGAGTAACACTACTTTCACAAAACTCGCTAAGCACAGCTGTTACTTGCTTGGGTTATTCTTACGAAAACGGTTATAGCGCTGTTCATGGCAGCTTTAGCTATTCGGGTTGGTATCCGGTAGTAGATATTACTGCTGATTATGGGGGAGGTAAACGCTTGCTTATAAAGAATAATACGCTTTACGAAGGAACGGAAAACAGGTACAACGCAAGCATACGGACATATATTCCGTTGGTATTCAACAGCACCCGATATTTACGAGGCATAACGCCAAAAGCGGAGCTGGAGTTAAGCAATAACGGCTACTTTGTACCATCGGAGAACAATTATAAAAATGCGGTATCACTTGATTTGTCTTTACAATTCTACCTGCTAAACCGCATGGCAGTACAAAATATATACCCTCGCTGGGGCGGTATCCTTACGTTGGGCTATGATAATATGCCGTTCGATACAGAAAATTTTGGAAGCGTTATGGCCGGAAAGCTCTCGGTTTATACTCCGGGCTTATTTGCTAACCATGGGCTAAAGCTGTCCGCAGGATTACAAAAACAACAGGTTGAACGGTACTACCTGTCAAGTATTCTTGATTTTCCGAGAGGGTATAACGAGTACCCCAGCGAAGCGCTTCAAGTATATTCGGCCGATTACGCATTCCCCGTACTATACCCTGATTTTAATATTTGGCGGTTGTTGTACTTCAAACGTTTCAGGTTAAACCTGTTTGCCGATTACGGTGAAAATCGCTACTTAACAAACACCGGAAAGCGAACAGATGATATGTTTTCATACGGGCTGGATATTCTTGCCGACTACCATATTATCCAACAGGCATCACCCGTTGTTACAGGTATTCGCCTAACCAAACCCCGTGATTTTTACTGGACATTTGAGGTGCTTTTCGGTATAGCGTTTTAGCCGCTCAACATCAGTCGTGTTCTGATTGTTTATACAATTAGTCTAAATTGCTAGTTACGCATCTGCTTGATCAAAGCCGTCATTGCGAGGCGTTTTTTGCCGACCCGAAGGGAGGCGAAGCCAACCAATCTGCTTAATTAGAGGAGATTGCTTCGCTTCGCTCGCAATGACGTGCTTTTAGGGTAAGTAGTTTTTGTTTCAATTTGTCATCTTTCAAAATCTTCGTTTCTTTGCTTTTAGTCCAAGCCTCTATACTTTTCTATAACCGCATATACTAAAAACAGCACAATGGATTTTATAATTATTATTATTCTTATTGCCTTAAACGGATTCTTTTCAATGTCGGAAATAGCCTTTGTTTCTGCAAGAAAAGTACGGCTGGAAGCGTCTGTAAGAAAGGGGCATAAAAATGCACAAAAGGCATTAGAGCTAGCAAAATCTCCTGACCGTTTTCTTTCCACCGTGCAAATAGGTATTACGCTGATAGGTATTTTCACCGGTATATATAGCGGTGAAAACTTCAGCTCGAAGCTCGACACAGTTTTTGAGCGTATTGCATTTATTCGTCCCTATGCTCATACGCTTTCGGTTACGCTTATCGTTATTGCTACAACCTACCTGACACTTGTTTTAGGCGAGCTGGTCCCTAAACGCCTTGGCCTGTCAAGTCCTGAAAGTGTTGCACGTGCAACGGTTCGCCCCATGATTTTTATGTCGAAAATAGCGGCTCCCTTTATCTGGCTACTTACCGTTTCTACCAACTTTGTACTTAGAGTGCTCAATATAAAGCCCAAGAAAGAAAAGGTAACGGAAGAAGAAATACGCGCAATAGTAAAGGAGGGAACTGAAGGAGGAGAAGTACAAGAGGTTGAGCAGGATATTGTAAACAGGGTATTTTACTTGGGCGATAGAAAGATGGCATCGCTTACAACACACCGAAGTGATTTAAGCTGGATTGATGTAAATGACTCAAGGGAGGTTGTAAAGTCTAAGGTGATGAAGAATATGCACCGCGTTTATCCTGTTTCTAATAAAAGTCTTGATGAGATTGAGGGAGTTGTGTTTTTGAAAGAGCTATTCGGCAACATTGATGATAGCTCATTTAAGCTGTCAGACTATACCCATAAGGCAAACTTTATGCACGAAAATATGACAGTGTATAATGCTTTAGCGCAATTCAAAACAAGCAAAGTTCGCTACGCTGTTGTTACCAATGAGTTTGGTAGTATTACAGGTATAGTTACCATGAATGATATACTGGAAGCGCTGGTGGGTGATGTAGAAGAACCGTACAGAGCCGACAGCTTTATACCGCAAGCCGATGGAAGTATTTTGTTTGACGGGCAATATCCGTTTTATGATTTTCTCAACCACTATGGAAAACAGGAACTCTATAGCCAACATCCGTTCAACACAATAAGCGGATTGCTGTTGGAATACTTTCAACATATTCCGAAAGAAGGGGAGCTGTTTAAATGGATGTACTTCGAATTTCGCATTGCAAAAATGGATAGTGCCCGCATTGATAAGGTAGCTGTGAAATACGCAGAGAAGGCTAAACGCGAGGATGATTAAACCTCTCCAAAAATAAACACAACTCCGAAACGAGCTGAATATGAAACAGCGTTCGGCGAAACTATTAACTGAGAGATCAGTCCAATGTTATCAAAATAGGCTGAAGGCCTGTAAGCATAAGCGTTGGGCTACGCCCAACGAAGACTTAACTCTAAACTACAGAAGCGCTGTAAGCGCGAAAGCCTACGCTTACGCCCTTACAGGGCTTGGCTACATCCATCGTTGCTTCATCGGGCGTTGCCCGATGCTAGCGCTAGTGCCCCTTTGAGACTTAACAAGTGCGGATATTCCTGTTCAAAGAATATCCGCACTATTTAAGTAGAAATCAGAAATTCGCTTTGCGTTTCTTTACTTCATCTACAAGTTTTGAAAAAGATCTCTCTCTTTTACGCTTTTCATGTTCCGAAGTAGAAAAATGCTGCGTTTCCCGCCGAAGCTTCAGATAGCTTTCATATACCTTGTGGTTTAATATACCACTACTTACCGCTTCTAAAACAGCACAACCGGGTTCGTTGGTATGTGTACAATCCGCAAAACGGCATGATTTGGCATAGTCGGAAATCTCTAACATTTCTGCAAGCGAGTCGGAATTATCAACTGCCAATCCGAATTCTCGAACGCCCGGAGTGTCGATTAAAATGCCTGAACCATCCATCAATACCATTTCCCTGCGGGTAGAAGTATGTCGTCCTTTCCCTGTGGACAGGCTTATATCAGACGTAAGCAGTACCGATTCTTTGCAAAGTGCATTAATCAGGGAGCTTTTCCCGACCCCCGATGAGCCAACAAAGACAACCGTTTCGCCTTCCGATATGGATTCCCGTAGCTGAAGAATCGTTTCCGGATGATGAATACTTGTGTAAAACACCGGTATTTGGCGGACAATATGCTTAAGCGGTTCATCTATTTTCTGTCGGTCAAGACCTAAGTCGGCCTTGTTAAGCACCAATACAGGTTTAATGTTTTCTTCCAGTATTTGAACCATGAAACGTTCTGCCCTGCGGACGTTGAAATTATCGTCGAGGCTTTGCACAATAAATGCTTTATCGACGTGCGAAGCAATGGCTTGTTTGTCGGCGACACTTCCGTTCTTCTTGCGGTACAATGTCCGTTCACGTGCTAGCATATCAAGAATAGTTCCTTTGTTCTCGTCGAATGCTTGAAAAATCACCCAATCGCCCACACAAGGCTGTTCGAAGTCCGATTTTCCATACATCATGTTTCCTGTGAGCTCACATTGTAACAGTCCGTTTTCGGAAATAACTTCGTAACATGTCCGGTGCACTATAGACACTCGTCCGTGAGGCAATGTGTTATATGTCGATTCTTGTTTTAGCTGGTTCAATCGGTCGTTCCAACCGTAAGTACTTAAACTAATCATTGTTTTATCTTTTTCCCAATATAAAATACATAACCATAATACGCCTTGTATTTGCGATACAGCTCCACTTCATACCGTTCAGCGGCTATTAATTCCTCTGCTGCCTTGTTGCCGCTATATTTTTTCAAAAAAAATTCTTCCATTTGCGGCTGCTGAGCGTAGTAAAAATCCGTCCAACAAGCTTCGGGGACAACAAAAGTGGCAATCGGTAAATAACCTGCTTTTTGCATTTGAGCAACCTTATTCGAGATTGTATCAATTTCGGGATAGGCCTTTTGCCAAAAATCCTGAATTTCGGCAGGTCGCTCTTCTGTAAACCAAGTATTCTCTGTAATCGCAATATATCCGCCTTGTTTTAAAAACTTTCTCCACTCGTTTAATCCACGTTCAAATCCAATGTTATAAATGGCACCTTCCGTCCAAATCAAGTCTAATTCTTCCTCTTGAAACGGAAGATTTTCCATATTACCGACAATCCCTTTCACTCTATCGTGAAATTTTTTGTTATGGGCGTTTTGGTTGAATTGATGGATAAAGTCCGGCCATAAATCAACACCGATAATTTCGCAAGTGGTGTTTTCTGCCAATACCATTGTTTGACCGCCTGTCCCACAACCAATATCGGCAACCTTCGACTTATCTGTAAGACCATCTATAAAATTCAATGCTTTGAGTGTTATTTCAGGGCTTCCGGGACCTTGTCGTTCGGTATTCGAGAAATATTCATAAATCATATTTAAGTCTAAATCGTGAATGGTTTTAATTTCGTTGTCCATATCATTTAATTTTGTTGCATACACACATAAAGCATTACAATGTTTCTATCATTGTATGCAGATTAAGAAACTAATGTAATAGAGATACTATTCCCGAAATAAATTATTCGAGAACTAATGAAAGGACAATCTGTACAAGGAATACAGATTGTTTACAACACCAAATCCGATTTATGTAAAGTATTTAACATATTGCAAATATATGCAATATTTCATTTGGCAGAAAAACTTGAAAACCAAAGCAGGCAAAACTATACTAATGCGCAACCGCTTTCAAGCCTACAATAGAGCCGATTAGCGTAATAAGAAAAAATACTCTCCAAAAATCTGTGGGTTCTTTAAACAAAAATATACCAACCAGCACCGTTCCTACGGCTCCTATGCCGGTCCAAACGGCGTAGCTTGTTCCTATAGGTAGCGTTTGCGTTGCTTTATATAGCAAAAACATACTTATGCTAAGTGATACGAAAAATCCGACCCCCCATAGTATCGCGGGTAGCCCGGTAGTTTCTTTTACTTTTCCCAAACAGGTAGCAAATCCTACCTCAAAAAAGCCTCCTATAATAAGGTAAATCCAGCTCATTTTTATACTTTTAGCGAATAAAGTAACAAAGGTAAGAATATAAAGAGATGATACTTCCCGTTTATCAAGTAGATGCGTTTACGGATAAGGCTTTTCGCGGAAACTCCGCATGTGTTGTTCCTCTCAGTAGCCAGCTGCCCGATGAAACGCTACTGTCTATCGCAAAAGAAAACGCTGTGGCTGAAACAGCCTTTTTTATTCCAAAAGGAGAACATTACGGGTTGCGCTGGTTTACTCCCGATATTGAGATGGATCTTTGCGGGCATGCCACCTTGGCAACAGCACACGTACTATTCAACCACTTAGGTTATAACAAGAAATGCTTACAGTTTGATACTCTTTCAGGGCTTCTTTTAGTAGAGAAAGAAGATGACTTGCTAGTATTGGATTTCCCGTTGCGAAAACCGGCACCTGCAACACTTCCCGAAGAAATTTTTGAGGGACTAAACATTTTACCCAAAGAGGTGTATAAAGCCCGTGATTACGTATTGGTGTACGATAGCGAGGAAGATATACGAAGGCTTGCGCCCGACAGAACAAAGTTTGACCGAATAAACCTGGATCCGGGAGGGGTGATTGTAACAGCAAAAGCTGATACGGTTGATTTCGTATCGCGCTTCTTTACGCCACAGGCCAGCATTTTTGAAGACCCTGTAACCGGATCGGCACATTGTAGTTTGGCACCCTTTTGGGCAGAGCGTTTAGGAAAGAATAAGCTGGAGGCATTGCAGCTATCAGAACGTCAAGGACGGCTATACTGTGAAATATGCGGAGAGCGCGTAAAAATTAAGGGACAGTCGGTAACAGTTATGATTGGACAGCTACTGATATAATACTCTAGCTGCGCGCTGCCATAAAAACCCGTCGTCGCAAGCAAAGCGTATAGCTAGCAACTTAGGTCATAACAGTACGGGTTTACGATTCTTTTTCGTTGTCTTTACTATCGTCAGCATTCATTCTTGAGGCTATTGCGCTAGCCACCCTACTCATTATAACTTTTGACAGCTCACTTTCGGCAAAAACTTTGAATGCGGTTGCAGCAAATGCAGACCATCCTGTACTTGCGTTATCAGAAGAATAGACCTCGCTTTCAGCTCTTTTTTCTTCTTTTGATTTCTTAAACCTCCTGATTATAAAAGGAACTACCGAACTTACTACATTCCAAACCATAGGAACAGCACCGCCTTTTACCTTATCAAAAATAGATAAAAAGGGTTGGATATGCTTGCTGAAGTAGTTAAAATCATCACTCAGCTCAGCCTCCATTTGTTTGGCTACCGCTCTTAGCCTTTGCTGTTCGGCGTGCAATTGTTCAAGTGTTTCTATTTTCTTCATTGCTTTTATTGTCTTCTTCGTCACCCATATTTTTTAGAAACAACCGAATAAATAGATTTATCAAAGGCTTTTCAATGTAGCGGCCTTTGATAAAGTATATGATTAACCCCAGCAACAAGTAAAAACCTGCCACTAAAATAAATCCAAGCGCGTAGCTGTTAAGCCATTGCCCCAGCCCGAACGCCGCCGCAAAACTTCCAAATAGTAAAAACAGGGCTATGAAAAAAAGCATAGCCCCGTTTGAGATAAGTGATGCCAAAAGTCGGGCAACCATCTCGCTTATACTTAGCGAAATGAGCTGCAGTCGCACATTGAGGTACGACTTTAAATCGTCAACAAGGGTAAGAAGCCGTTCTTTCTGTTCACTCATGGCCTAATAATAACTATTAGTACTTTAGGTCAGGCTTTCCAGCTTGTCTTCCAACTTTTTGTCGGAGCAACAGTGAGCCTTTTTCTTGAATTTGTCGAATACTTCCAGAACTTTCTCTTTGCATTCGTCATAACCTTCTCCAATTTTTTCCCTTGTTTCCGAACCTTTCCTGGGGGCAAATAGAATTCCTAAGCCCACGCCAACTGCAAGGCCTACGCCTAATGCAAGTAGCGATTTTTCTGTTGATGTCATAGCGTTTAGTTTTTGAGGTAAAACAATTAAACAGCTATTAGCGGTTTTGTTAGGTAAAAACAAAAAAACGGACGAGAATGTTTACGAAATATACTACTTATTTTAGTTCTATGCAACATGTTGAACTTAAAATTGACTAACATCGCTTACAATGATAAGCAAAGCCCTAACAGGTTCTGAAAATTTGTTAGAGTTTGGGATGGCAATTGTTTTATCCAAATAACATTGAACGTTCGAAAACAACGCCACGAAGTGGCGGCTTATTTCAGCCTAACGGCACAGCGTAGCAACGCCTTGAGTCAGAATATAGGTGATAGCGGAACAACGCGCGAAGCACTATAAGTTCTTCAGGGTAGGAACAACCGTCGCGCGCAAAATAAGTAGTCGCCACAACCACAACACGTTTATCTTAAGCAAGTTGTATTTTTAGCCCATAATAGCCTGAGCTAACCATATTTCAGCCCTAACGGGTTCCTTAAACCTACTTAGGGCTAAAATTGCTAGTCATTACCCCCAGTTCCCTGAAAGGGACTTTGGTCTGTGCAAACGACTTCCAAGAGTTCAATTTTGCAGTAGTCAGGTTCTCTCCTTAGGGGGTAAAGTTATCGGCATGGTGTGACAAGTTGCATAACAAGCAACTTAAATTGTACAATTCAAGTAAAGACAGCCCCAAAGCGGGCTGAATATGCATAACCGTGGGTGCAACCCACGGTGGAAGGCAATTTGCGCAGGGAGCACCATCTCTCTTTTAGAGAAAGAGATGGTGCTCCCTGCGCAACCCTAACTTCTGTTCAATAACCCCGCATTGCATACGAGGTTACGAATAAAAGCGATAGAAAAACTACCTAATCCTGCACATACATTTCATAGGTGTAGGTAAACTTCAGCTTTTCTCCGGCCTTTAGGTTCAGGCTGAATTTAAGCCTGTCAAGCGGGTTAATACTGCTTGACCCGGCAGGTGTTTGCCTGCTATCATACTTAATGGTAGCGGTTTTGCTCTTCCCGGATATCACCTTATTGATAGCCATTTCTATATCCTGCTTCTTGCTATTGATAACAACTACCTCACTTTGAATGGTAAGCAAGCTATAGGTATAGCCATTTTTCTTCTTTGCCTGCTGCTGGGTGCTGATAATTTTTTCCTGCTCTTCTACCCGTATGTCCGGTGACTGGGCAAGCTGTATTGAGCTGGTTTGCCCAATGGCGGTGTATTTAATTATATCTTCTGATAGGGGGCGTTGCGTTTTGTCATCCACAATCATTACCGACCCTGTTGTAAACGGATTTTGGGTATCGTTCTTAATTTCAATTGTGTGGAAAACGTTGCAGTACTTGGTGTCGAATGATAGCTGTGACTCGTTGTCGTAGCTGCGGTAGCTACGTTCGTTTTGCAAGGGCGACAGGTTACACTCATACAGATGCTTTATTTTAACGGGTACGTTAAATAGCGGATAATGTGCGCGAGCCCCTTTTTCAAGGTTTATATTATTTACATTGTAGAAGTAAAAATCTTCCGAAACGTCGGCTGCAACATCTTCAACCCGGGCATCCTCATCTACTACTACCTCCGAGTATGAGTAGTCTGCTGCCACCTGTGTCATAAGCGCGTTGCTAAACTTCGCATTATTCCCACCATAATCATAGTAGCCAGTTTCTCTGCGTAACCCTTCAACAAACGAAGTAAGCGTGGCCGCGTTATTGGCAAATTTAAAGTTAGGTACGCCCACAACAAAGTTCATGTTGGTGCTTACAATATCTTCCGCATCATTCATTACTTCAGCCTGTAATCTCAAGCGGGCTTCGGTATCCGATATAAGTTCTAACAGATAAGTGGGTGTCCAAGATATGCCATTTTGCAGGTACATCATACTCAACGGCTGATTCCCTCCTTTTGTAAACTGTACTTTCACCAAAGGTTTCGTTACTTTTGTGCTCAGCTTGGCTGTTTTTTCGGGCTTATCAGAAAACTCAATGGTCTTAACAGCCGATGGCGAAAGGCTAATCCACTTGTTACCGGTTTTTATCAGCAGTACAGGCATTTCTGTTCCCGATAAATCAAAGTCTTCCACCACCCCGGTGTACGTTTTGTCATCAGTGGTGGTAAGCGTAAGCTGCTTACCCTTGTTTGCATAGAGTAAATCAGCAAAGCTGCTTGCCTTACGTTCAATAGCCTCATCAACTATATCCAGCTTGCTTGTTACCTGTACAACATCCGATTGTAAGCCGACAAACCAAAAGGTGCCGAACAGGGCATTCGGAACTTTACTTAAGGTGTAAATGTTGTCGGTAGTGGCTACCTCGCCTTCTTTTACTACAAAGGATTTGCCGTTTTTGAATACCGAAATGGATTTCGTTTTTAGGTCCTGTTGTGCCATAAGTTGAGTGCTTAAAAGTAATGTTAGAATCGGTAGTATTGTCTTTTTCATGATATGATTTTTGAAAATGGTTAATCTATCTATTAGCGGTTCAAACTATAACCGATAGGTTTTTGCAACAATGGCAATCCTCCTTTTACCCCTAAATCCCCTAAAGGGGACTTGAGAACGGTAGATATTTAACCTACCATTTGTACGTTCTAGCCCCCTTTAGGGGGTTGGGGGGTGTTATTATTTTACTCCCTTTTTGTAGCAATGGCAATCAACCAAATGGTCGTTTACATAACCAACAGCCTGTAAGTGAGCATAGCAAATGGTGGTCCCGAAAAACTTAAAGCCTCTTTTTTTCATGTCCCCGCTTATTGCATGTGACAGTTCTGTTGATGCCGGAATTTGGCTCAGCTGCCGCCATTTATTTACTATAGGCTTCCCCTTGGGGAGAAAGCTTTTTAGGTAAGCGCAGAAGCTTCCAAACTCCTTCTGAACGTCTAAAAATAGCCGGGCATTACTTATGGCCGCCTCTATTTTTTTCCTGTTCCGAATTATAGATGCATTTTGCATGAGCAATTCCACATCGACATCAGTAAATTTTGCAACTTTTTTTGCGTTGAACCCCGCAAAGGCCTCCCGATAGCCCTCCCTACGCTTCAGTATGGTAAGCCAACTTAGGCCTGCTTGAGCGCTTTCAAGCACCAGAAATTCAAACATTTTATCATCATCTGTAACTTCACGCCCCCATTCTTCATCATGGTAACGAATGTAAATAGGGTCGGAAGTGCACCATCCGCAACGCTTAGGTTCGGTTTCTTGCTTTTTACTATTCATAAAACGCTGATTTTAAGTTAAAAATTAAACCTCTTTGGAAAATACCGACAAGTAAATTTTCTCGTTGTTTTTACATCCCATTACACACAACCCCGTAGGGGTTAAACAACAATAACCCCGTATGTAATGCGGGGGCGTTGAGCTGTAATTAAGGTTGTACACAAAAGATTTTCCAAAAAGATACATAAGCGTAGCGAAGCAATCCATTTAATTCAAAAGATTGGCTTTGCCTAACTCGTAAACTCGGTTGCTTCGCTTCGCTCGCAATGACGTTTTTTATTCTGTCTATTAGTGATTTGTCAGCTTATCTATTAGGAAGGCGTAGTTTAACGCTACATCCTTCAGGTAGTCGTAGCGACCGGATGCACCACCGTGCCCGGCTCCCATGTTGGTTTTTAGAACAATTACGTTATTACCCGTGTTGTTTTCGCGTAATTTCAGCACCCACTTTGCCGGTTCCCAGTAGCTTACGCGTGGGTCATTTAATCCGGCTGTTGCCAAAATGTTGGGGTAAGCGGCTGGCTTAACATTGTCATAGGGAGAGTACGATTTCATGTACTCGTAGGCTTCCTTATCGACTGTAGGGTTGCCCCATTCCTCATATTCGCCAACGGTTAACGGAAGAGTCGGGTCACACATAGTATTCATTACATCAACAAAGGGTACTTGGGCAACTACAGCCTTGAACAAATCGGGACGCATATTGACTACCGCACCCATTAAAAGCCCCCCTGCGCTGCCTCCCATAATTCCTAAATGTTCGGGAGAGGTGTACTTATCGGCTACCAGCGTTTCTGCACAGGTAATAAAATCAGTAAAGGTATTTTTCTTCTTCATCAGCTTGCCATCCAAATACCATTGTTCGCCCATATCCGAACCTCCGCGAATATGCGCAATAGCATAGGCAAACCCTCTGTCGAGTAGGCTTATGCGGCTGCTGCTGAATCCGGCATCCATAGTTGCTCCGTAAGAACCGTAGCCATATAGCAACACGGGCTGGTGTCCGTCCTTAACAAAACCTTTCTTGTACACAATGGACATAGGAACTTGCGTACCGTCTGAGGCCGAAGCAAAAATACGCTCCGACGTGTAGTCATCAGGATTGTAGGGAACGGCCAGCTCATCCTGTTTAAGTATGGCTTGAGCCTTTGTGGCCATATCAAACTCGTAGGTGGTGCCGGGACGCACCATTGATGAGTAAACGTATTGCATTTTGGTGTCATCAAAGTTAGGATTACTTCGGCTGCCAAGTGTATAAGTAGGATCGGGGAATGTGATGTATTCGCCCTGCTTGTTTTGCAGCGGGTAAACCATCAGCTTACGTAATCCGTTTTCTCTCAACATTAAGCACAGGTAGTCCTTGAACTCATCAATATATTCAACCTTTATTGTCGGATTGTAGGGTATTACCTCTTTCCAGCTAGCCCATCCGGTAGCGCTTTCAGGGGTTTCCATTACCTTAAAGTTTACCGCATTGTCGGCATTGGTTAGAATATAAAATTTACCAATATGCGGAGAAACGTGGTACTCTACATTCTGCTTACGCGGAGCGAATACTTTAAACTGCCCGTCAGGTTGAGAGGCATCAAGCAGGCGATATTCAGTAGTTGTTTGCGAGTTGCAACCAATCATCAAATATTTTTCGTTTTTTGACAGCTCAATACCAACAGAAAAACGCTCGTCCGTTTCATGATAAATTTCCTTATCCTCCGCTTGTGCCGTACCCAATACATGTTTCATAACCTTGTAGGGCCGCCAAGCATCATCACGAATAGTGTAGAATATGGTTTTATTATCTGTTGCCCAAGCCACGGAAATGGCGTTTACCAGCTGGTCGTTCAGCAGCTCACCTGTTTCCAAATTTTTTACTTGTAGTATATACTTTTCGCTCCCATCGGTATCGGTAGAGTAGCATAGAAGGCCTTGATTAGGGCTTAGCTCGTAAGCGCCCAGCGAGAAATACTTTTTACCTTCGGCCAGCTGGTTACAATCTAAAATCAGGTCGGGCTTGCCATCAAGTCCTCCGACTTTGCGGTAGTACTCACGATACTGCTTGCCGGGAACAGTTTTTGAATAGTAGTAGTTTTTTCCTATTCGTACCGGAACACTTTCATCTTCTTCCTTGATACGTGATTTCATTTCGTTGAACAGCTCCTCCTGTAGCTTGTCCGTATGTGCCATCACTGCATCACAGTAGGCATTCTCTGCCTCAAGGTGTTTGATTACTTCAGGATTCTCTTTTTCACGTAGCCAGTAGTAGCTATCAACCAGCGTATCGCCATGGTTAACCAGCAAATGCTCTGTTTTGGCTGCTTCAGGGGCTTTCAGCTCTTTCATTTTGTTTTTTCCTCCTCCGCATGCACTTAGCAGCAAGCATGCTGCAAATGCAACAACGGATAACTTTACGAGTTGTGACTTTGAATTTTCCATATCAACCTAGGTTTTGATTATATCTTTTGCAAACAAAGTTAAAAAGTATTTGTTTGAAAATCAATGAAAATCAATGAAATATACCAACTTAAATGGTTAGGTATATCAAAAATGTTGATTTAACACCGTCATTGGCTTCGCCGAGCTCGTAAACTCGGGTACAAGCGGAGCGAAGCAGTCTGTTTATTCAAGAGACTGCTTCGCTCCGCTCGCAATGACGCCCAGTAATAGGTTCAGCAACTAATCGTAACCTTCATAGTTGCCTATAATGTCCTGTAAAATGCTGTATGCCGCTTCTTCTGTTCCATCGTGATAGCGGCGTGCCCAAAAGCTGTATGCCCAAACAACTAACCGCTCATCTATTTCACCCGAATCTGTTTTGAAGTAGCTTTCCAAAGTTTCCTTGTCAGCATGTATTTTTATATCATCGTAGTATTCGGAAGCAACACTATGCTCAATATTTGTCATTAGCTTATATATTTTAGAAAGCCTTGAGCTGCTGTTACCCGTATCATACAAATCATCATGCGCATGAGATAGCGCAGCAAGCAGTTCGGCAGCCCCCGATCGATAGTACACCTTGCTGGAAATAGCATCGAACAGTATGCCGTTGTATGCCATAAATGCTTTGAGAATAAGGTCATTATTCCCTTGTAAATAGCTTACAATCTTTATTTGGTTTCTGAACGCTTGATAAAAATCGGACTTATCCGGCCAAATCTTTTTTTCGTCATCTCCGTAGTAAAGGTCATCTTCGTTATAGGTGTAGCTGCTATTATGACCGTATGTCCATAAATCCAGCACATTGGAATACTCATTCTCCATTTGCCTTATTCTTTCCGAGAAGTACCCCACTGCTAAACTAACACTATCTTTATCATATTCAGATGATTCCCATAGGTTGGATAAAACAGGCTCCGGCTCTTCGTAATCATCACCTTCGTATGTCGCCGGCTCTGCTACTGCTGAATCCGAATTGTCATAATAGCTATCGCTATAGTATTTGTATGAATCTTTGTCTGCAATTTCATATCCAACCCAACCGGGAAGCACACAGGCTAAAAATGAAATAGCAACGAATGCAAAAAGCATGAAGCTGACTACTTTATTCACTTTCCACATGGTAACAGCACTCATCAGTAAAGCAGCTTGAACTAGTGCTAACGCCAAACAGCCCATGTACACTGCGGGGATAAAAAAGTTATAATCAATATGGTAACAAAAGTGGAACGGGTTAAATATAAACGCTAAGCATAGCGGAACCGGTAAAAGACTTGTTAGCCCGAATGAGAAAAAGAAAAAGGGATAAAATATTGCTGACTTTTTCTTTTCTACCACCTGACTTTGCTTGGGCTTTATAATTAGGCAGCAAATAAGGCCGATTATTGAGCATAGCACAAATACTGCAAAGGGAATCAAGAGAGCGGCAGCCACCGATATTCGGTTGCCGTTGGTTCCGAAAATTCGCTCAAGCAGTAGGGCGAAGCTATTCCAGCATACGGGGATAAAAGCAAGAACCAAAAGTATAACAATAATACTTAAGGTGCTTATAAACATGTACTTTCCTAATCGTTTAAGCATCATATTGGGGTTTTGGGTAAACATCGCAAATTTACATAATGCGTATGAGAAACGCCTTTGTGTGGAGAATATTTTCTAAGAATGTGTTTAGTAAAATCAAAAACAGATACCTACCTTTGCTCTGACCACAACCGCTAAGCGGTTGTGGTGTTTAAACGTTAATCTTTGAAAGACCTATATAAATGGCCAAAATAAAGAAAGCCTTCTTTTGTCAAAATTGCGGAGCCGAGTCGGCCAAATGGCTGGGACGTTGCCCCTCTTGCGGCGAATGGAACACCTTTGTAGAAGAGCTGGTTGCTGCCCCTGCAACCAAAACCCAGGGTTTAAGCGCCGGAAAATCACGGCCTCAGCTGGTTGATGAGGTTCAGATGGAGCAAATTGCCCGCATGGATATGGGTAGCCGCGAGATGAACCGCATTCTTGGCGGGGGACTTGTACCCGGTTCGTTGGTACTTATTGCCGGAGAGCCCGGAATTGGGAAATCGACCTTGAGCCTGCAGCTGGCGCTTAACCGACCTGAATTGCGAACACTATACGTATCAGGCGAGGAAAGTGTTCAGCAAATTAAACTACGGGCAGAACGGCTAGGTGGAAAAGGGAGCGGATGTTACCTGCTGAGTGAAACACAGTTAGAGGTTATTTTAACCCAGTCTAAGGAGCTTGCTCCCGATGTGATAGTGGTTGACTCTATCCAAACGTTATATTCAGAACGGGTGGAATCATCACCCGGAAGCGTATCGCAAATTCGTGAATGTGCCGTATCGTTGCTAAAGTATGCCAAAGAAACAGGAACTCCCATATTTCTTATTGGCCATATAACAAAGGATGGGACAATTGCCGGACCCAAAGTCTTGGAACATATTGTAGATGTGGTGTTGCAGTTTGAGGGAGACAGTAACTACCTGTACCGTATTCTGCGCTCGGCAAAAAACCGTTTTGGCTCAACATCAGAAATAGGAATATTTGAAATGCTGGGCTCCGGCTTGCGCGAAGTAGAAAACCCTTCCGAGATACTTATATCACATAGAAATGAGAGCCTCAGCGGCGTTTCTATTGCTGCAACAATGGATGGCATTCGCCCCTTTTTAATTGAAACGCAAGGATTGGTTAGCACGGCAGCCTACGGAACACCTCAACGTTCAACAACAGGTTTTGATGTGCGCCGTATGAACATGCTATTGGCTGTACTTGAAAAACGTGCCGGATTTCGATTGGCTGTAAAAGATGTCTTTCTAAACATTGCCGGAGGTTTGAAAGTTACCGACCCTGCAATTGATTTAGCGGTAGTAAGCGCTGTGCTTTCATCCAACTTAGATGTACCTATTGAGCCCGGATGTTGCTTCTGCGGTGAGGTTGGGCTAACCGGAGAGATACGCCCCGTACCTCATATTGACCAGCGTGTGGCAGAGGCTGAGCGGCTAGGATTCAAACGAATTTACATTTCCAGCTACAATAAGAAGCTACCCGACCACTTGGCTAAGAGTATTGAAGTGGTAACGGTTGGTAAAATAGAGGAGCTGATGAGGAAGCTATTTGGGAAAAAGGAATCGCTTGAATAGCTTATCCTATACCAATAAATGCAGATTGTACTTATCCTTGCATAACATATTGGATTAACGTTCTATTATACTTGACTTATTCTTGCAATAAATTACATTTGTACACAGTTGCGCTCCTCCTAATTTAAAATGCCATGAATATTTTTTCCATTCGCACCTTTTCGGGTACTGCATTTGCCGGTGCTTGTGTCGCTGCATTAACCGGTTGTACAGCTAAACCTAAACCCACACAGCGCCCCAATATCATTTTTATAATGTCTGACGACCATTCGGCAAATGCTATTAGTATTTACGATGGTATTTACAGCAAGGTGGCTCCCACACCCAACATTGACCGCATAGGTAACGAAGGTGTGCGTATGGATGATATGTTCTGCACAAACTCCATTTCAGGACCAAGCCGCGCATGTATTCTCACCGGAAAGTATAGCCACATTAATGGATATCATGTAAACGAAGGAGGAATAAGCTTTAATGGCGATCAGGAAACCCTGCCCAAGCAGCTACATGAATCAGGTTATACCACAGCCCTAGTTGGCAAGTGGCATTTGGCCTCAGAGCCACAAGGGTTTGACTACTATAAATACTTGCTAAGCGGCGGTGGACAAGGACGATACTGGAACCCTGATTATATTGAAAATGGCGACACCATTGTTGAAAAAGGGTATAGCACTAACCTCATTACAATTAGTGCGCTAAAATGGATGGAAAGCGTAAAAGATAAAGATAAACCGTTTTTCCTGATGTTGCAATACAAAGCACCTCACCGCCCTTGGCAACCCGATAGCGTTTACCTCAACCTATTTGATGGCAAAGAGCTGCCTTATCCTGAAACTTTTGATGACGACTATCGTACACGAGAAGCGGTGTTAAGCAAAACGCAAATGACCGTAGAGTTTAACCTTATGCCAACCGATTTAAAAGTACCTGCTCCGGAAGGCTTGAATGAGGATGCAAAAAAGGCTTGGCCTATGTTGGGCTGGCACTACGAACATTGGTCACCTTCAGACACGCTTAAAGGGCACAAGCTAAAGAAGTGGAAGTTTCAACGATATATCAAGGACTACTTAGCTTGCATTCGATCAGTAGATGATAATATTGGAAAGGTGCTAAAATATTTGGATGACAACGGTCTGGCTGAAAACACTATTATCATTTATACCAGCGATCAGGGGTTCTTCCTTGGTGAGCATGGGCTATTTGACAAACGATATATGTACGAGGAATCTATTCGTATGCCCTTTGTTATCCGCTACCCAAAAGTAATTAAAGGCGGACAAATTGATAAAGATATAGTAACGAATATTGACATTGCTCCAACCCTACTTGATTTTGCAAAGGTGAGTATTCCCGCTGATGTACAAGGTAGAAGCTTTAAAGCATCACTTGAAGGTAATACTCCGTCCAGTTGGCCTAAATCGATGTACTACCATTACTATGAAGCATCACGCTGGCATGGCGCTCAACCTCACTATGGTATTCGCACAGAGCGTTATAAGCTAATGCATTTTTACTACGAGCTGGACGAATGGCAACTCTTCGACTTACAGAATGACCCGCATGAGCTGAATAACCTATACGGCAACCCAAGCTACAAAGCCGTTGTTGATGATTTGAAAAAACAGCTGACAACCTTGCAACAAAAGTATTCAGACACCTTGTCTCTTGACAAAATGAGAGAAATGACCAGCAAATACGACTGGAAAAAAAGGAATGCGGAGGGGTTGGAAAAGAAAAAGTAACCTACATGAATGGCGATCCAAAACTGTACGAGCTGCTTAACCAGCTAAACATACCTTTTGACTACTACGAACACCCACCTATTCCAACGGTAGAGGAAGCAAAAAAGTATTGGAAAGATGTAGAAGCAACGCATTGCAAGAACCTGTTTTTTCGCAACCACAAAGGCAATCGACATTACTTAGTGGTGTTGGAGCACAGGCAGCAAATGGATATTCGCAGTATTGAGCGGCTGCTCAAGCAAGGTAAGCTGTCATTTGCTTCAAACGAGCGGCTTTTCAAATACCTTGGTGTATTGCCGGGCTCGGTAACGCCGCTCGGGTTAATGAACGATACGGAAAAGCATGTTAAGCTGTTTCTCGATGAGAATTTAAAGAATAGCGAACGCATCAGCTTTCACCCTTGTGTTAACACCGCATCAATAGTGATTGCTTACACAGATTTTATTCGATTCTTGGAAAATTGGGACGGAGAATATGAATATGTGAGGCTGTACGAGGAATAGCAGTCGCTACTTACTTGCCATTTCTTTCACGCGTTTTGCCATATTTGAGGCAAATACAAACTCGCTTAGCTCCTTATTGTCCGATTGTAAAATGTCATCTTTCGAACCCTCCCACCATTTTTGATGGTTGCAAATAAAAATAACCTTTTCTCCAACCTCCATTACCGAATTCATATCATGCGTATTGACAATGGTAGTCATTTGGTACTCTTCGGTAATATCTTTGATAAGATTATCAATAAGTATTGATGTCTTGGGGTCGAGGCCGGAGTTAGGCTCATCACAAAAAAAGTATTTCGGATTTAACGCAATAGCTCTGGCAATAGCCACACGCTTTTGCATACCTCCGCTAATTTCTGCGGGAAACAGCTTATTGGCATTCACAATATTTACACGACTGAGACAGTAGTTCACTCTATCACGCTTTTCTTCCATACTCATATCCGTAAACATGTCGAGTGGAAACATAACGTTGCCCTCAACAGTGGCAAAGTCGAACAGCGCACTTCCTTGAAACAGCATGCCTACCTGCTTATGTATTTCGCGCCTCCCTTTTACATCAAGCCGGCTAAAAAGAACATCGTCGTACCAAATTTCACCGGATGTGATGGGATGTAAGCCCACAATACTTTTCAGCAGTACGGTTTTACCTGAGCCACTTTGTCCGATAATGAGGTTTGTTTTTCCCTTTTCGAAGGTAACGGAAATATCGTTCAGCACCTCTTTCCCTTCAAAAGATTTATATAGATGGTTTACCCTTATCATTTCAGCAAAAGTTGGGTTAACATAAGGTTGAAAATAAGGATGAGTACGCTACTCGATACAATTCCATTGGTACTTGCGCGTCCCACATCAAGCGAACCACCTCTTGCATAGTACCCGTAAAAAGCGGGAACGGTAGTTATAATAAAGCTGAAGCATGCCATCTTTATCATTGAATAGGTAAGGTAGTAAGGTACAAACGCGGTTTGAATACCGTTTACGTATTCGCCTATAGTTATTACTCCCGTAACTAATACTATGATTGCCCCGCCAAGAATACCAACAGCCGCACTCATTGCCGTAAGAAACGGGTTGAATAGTACAGCGGCTATTACTTTTGGTAGAATAAGGTAATTAGCAGAGTTTACCCCCATCATTTCCATAGCATCAATTTGCTCAGTAATGCGCATGCTGCCTATTTCGGAGGTTATATTTGAGCCTACTTTTCCGGCTAAAATCAGCGCAACGATAGTGGAGCTGAACTCTAACAGCATCGTATCACGTGATGCCAGCCCGATATACATTTTAGGAAGTAACGGGTTTTCTATGTTGTATGCCGTTTGCAGGGTAACAACCGCACCAATAAAAACAGAAATAATAGCAACAATAGAAATGGAGTTTATCCCCAGCTTCTCTATTTCTGTTGCTATCTGTTTAAAGAAAATACGCTTCTTATCCGGACGCGTAAATACCTTTTGCATCAGGATAAAGTAGCTACCTATGGTTCTTAACGCTTGTCGCATGTAAGGTTTTTATCAGTGTCTGCTATAATTTGTTGCTTTTATTCAGCAACAAACAAGCGTACAAAGGTAAGTGTTTTTATCCGAACGAGTATTTTATGGAAATTCTCTATCCGGAAGATTCAATATAAATTTTTGTTTTTCAGCACTTTTGCAAGTTCAATAGGCATAATGTACATTTGTAGAAATTTGTCCTCAATGGTATTACTATATAACCTCGGTCTTTTACTGTACGGCTTGGTTGTTTTTCTGGTGTCTCCCTTTAATCCTAAAGCAAAGAAGTGGATTAAGGGCAGGCGGAAGTGGGCTGGCAGGCTAAAGCAAACAGTAAGCGGGCATGAGAGAATCGCTTGGTTTCATTGCTCCTCTTTGGGCGAATTTGAACAGGGGCGAACGGTTATTGAAGGATTTCGAAATCGCTATCCCGACTACAAGATTTTGATTACGTTTTTTTCTCCTTCAGGCTACGAGGTACATAAAAGTTACGCCGGAGCTGATTGGGTATTTTACCTTCCGCTTGATACTTATTTCAGCGCACGTAAGTTTATCCGTATAGTAAATCCGAGCATTGCCATATTTGTAAAGTATGAGTTTTGGTATCACTACCTTAGCCGGTTGAAACGAGCAAATATTGATACGTATATTATCTCTGCCATCTTCCGACCTAAGCAAGTTTTTTTCCGTTGGTACGGCGGGTTCTTTAGGCGAATGCTTAACACCTACAAACATCTTTTCGTTCAAAACGAAGAATCGAGAAAATTACTTTCCAATTTGAACATAACAAACGTAAGTATAGCCGGAGATACTCGTTTCGACAGGGTATTTGCGCTTGCGCAGCAAGCAATGAAAATTCCTATCATCGAACGTTTTGTATCGGGTAAGCCGGTAATCATTGCCGGAAGCTCATGGGCTGATGATGAGGCGTTAATTGCAAAGTACCTTGAAGTTCGAAAAGATTTGCAGCTGATAGTTGCTCCGCATGAAGTGGAGGAAAGTAACATTCGCAGGTTGGTACAGCTGTTTTCCGGCAAGAAAGTTATTCGCTATACGCAGGCGGATAAAGATATGTTGCTGAATGATTACGATGTGCTGATTATCGACACCATCGGCTTACTGATGTCGGCCTATCGATATGGAACGATTGCTTACATTGGTGGCGGATTTACACCCAGCGGGATTCATAATACGCTGGAGGCAGCTACATTCGGCTTACCGGTGATATTTGGACCTACTTACGATAAGTTTCAGGAAGCAAAAGACCTTATTGCAAACGGCGGAGGATTTAGCATTAACGGTCAAGAACAGCTAAACGCTATTCTTAATCAGCTACTCAACGATAGTGACTATTGTTCTTCTTGCGGAAATATGAGCAAGCAATACGTGGATAGCAAGCGTGGTGCAACAAAAACAATCTTAGACAGTATAGCCGTTAAGGCCTGAAGCACTAAAAAATGAACGAGATTAAAGTTATAGCATTTGATGCTGATGATACACTTTGGGTTAACGAGCCCTATTTTCAAGAGGTAGAGCATACGTTCTGTGAGCTACTCAGCGGATTTTTACCGGTACAGGAAATTTCAAAGGAGCTGTTCAAAACCGAAATGAGTAACCTTTCATTGTATGGCTACGGCGTTAAGAGTTTTACCTTGTCAATGGTAGAAACGGCTTTACGAGTTGGTGAAGGAAGGTTATCCCCTGAAATGATTGGAAATATTGTCGGGATGGGAAAGTCATTGTTAGAAAAGCCCATTGAGCTACTGGATGGCGTTGAGCACATACTTGCAACGCTAAGTGGAAAATACCGCTTAGTATTAGCCACGAAAGGAGATTTGCTCGACCAACAAAGAAAGCTAAATGGCTCAGGCTTGCGTCAGTATTTTCATCATGTGGAAATTATGCATGATAAGAATGAAGACGAATACCGTAAGCTACTCCACAATCTGAGCGTAAATAGTAATGAGTTTATAATGGTTGGAAATTCCTTGAAGTCCGATATTCTTCCCGTTGTTTCAATTGGAGCAAAAGCAGCGTATGTACCATTTCATACAACATGGGCGCATGAAACGGTAAGTAGCGATAAAGCAACGGGTGGCTACTATGAGTTTTCGAAGCTAACGGGATTATTGGATATTTTATAGAATAAAGCACACTCATTTTTCACCACATAGGCACAATAGGTAGATAGAAACACATAGAATTAGAATACCATAGCAGTTAAAAAGATTGCTCCTATTTTATTTAAGCCCTTTGCAATAAGAATTTAAGCTATTATCATACTCCATAAATTAAGAGAAGTTGATGAGTATGAGTACAAAATAAAAACTATGTGTACTTATGTGTTCTATATGTCTATGTGGTAAAAAGTCCCTTTAGGGGGTTGGGGGTAAAATCTTTGTAACCATTGGATTCTATCGCGCGTCTAATTTTGAAAAGTAAATTGCTCCGCTTACAATAACGCTTATGAATAGCATTCTTACTATTGATAATATTACCAAATTTTACGGGCATATACGTGCGCTACATAACGTTTCGTTTACGGTGCCTAAAGGCTGCACATTTGGTATTTTAGGCCCTAACGGTAGTGGAAAAACAACGCTACTCGGAATTATAATGGATGTGCTGAAACCTACATCCGGTAGCTACTCTTTTTATAGCACCAACCTGCCCCCACATGAGCTTCGTAAGCAAATTGGGACATTGCTGGAAACGCCGAACTTTTACCATTACCTAACGGCCAGCCAGAATCTGCGTATCGTTGCGGAAATAAAAGGACATGGTTTGGATAGAATTGATGAGGTGCTACGCCGTGTAAACCTATACGAGCGTCGTAATAGCAGGTTCAGCACATTCTCATTAGGTATGAAACAGAGGCTGTCCATTGCTTCCGCTTTGCTTGCCGACCCTCAAATCATGATATTTGATGAGCCAACTAACGGTTTAGACCCCGAAGGTATTGCTGAGGTTAGAGCGTTAATCAAACAGCTGGCAACCGAGGGGAAAACCATTATTATGGCAAGCCACCTGCTTGATGAGGTAGAGAAGGTATGTACACATGTTGCTATTTTGAAGAAAAGTGAGCTGCTTGCTGTTGGTAAGGTTGATGAAATAATTACCAGTGAAGACATTGTTGAGTTAAGCGCCACCGACCTGACAAAGCTATATGAAGTTTTACAACGTTGGGATGGCGGTTACAACAAAGTTGTGTGTGAAGGAAACGCTGTGTTACTCTTTTTCCCCGCTGGCAATGCAAAGCTTGAAGAGGTTAACCTCTACTGTTTCTCACAACAGCTTACGTTAAACAAGCTGGTGCTGAAAAAGAAAAGTTTAGAATCAGCATTTTTTGAAATAACCAACTCCTAAACCTCAACATTCAAACATATACAGGTATGATACATTTGCTGAAAATAGAGTGGTTGAAGGTAAAGAATTATAAAGCATTCTGGATATTACTCGGGCTTTTTGTGCTAAGCGTTTATGGAGTGAACTACATTACCCACGAAGTGCAGGTAAGTACTACAACCCAAGTACAATCACAAGTTCCTGCGCAGGCGGGTGATATGGCAAGAGCAGTTATCGGAAGCCCCTTCCAGTTTCCTGATGTATGGCAAACCGTAAGCTATTTGAGTAGCTACCTGCTATTTTTGCCCGGCTTGCTGATAATTATGCTGGTTACTAACGAGTTTACCTTCCGTACTCACCGACAAAATGTTATTGACGGACTAAGCCGCACACAGTATATTTATACTAAAATGGCTGTCGTTGCAGTTGTTGCAGCCGCATCAACGATACTTATTTTTATTGTTGCATTCCTGTTTGGACTGGTTGAACCCAATAGTACACTTAGCTTTTCTAAGGTGGAATATGTCGGGTATTTTTTTATACAGGCCATCAGCTATCTGGGTATAGCATTGCTGTTCTCGGTGCTATTTAAGAGAGCAATCTTAGCCGTTGGTTTGTACTTTATGTACATTTTCATTTTGGAAAACATGCTTGCCGCCCTTATAAACAGGTATGTTGTGAAAGGGGTGGGATATTTTTTACCGTTGGAGTCAACGGATTGTTTAATTCCATTCCCGTTTTTCCGCACGGTAACCTCTTCTTTAAACAGACCCCTTCCCGCAGCGGGCTATTTGCTTATTGCTGCGGTGATATACGGGGCTGTTTATTTTTATGTTTGTAAAACAAAATTTGAAAGAGAAAACTTATAGCTAAGAACGTCATTGCGAGCGAAGCGAAGCAATCTGTTGAATAGAGAGATTATTCCCCTCTTCAGTTCGGCAAAAATCGCCTCACAACAACGGTTTCATTCTGCAAGAAAAGAATATTATGACATTTGAACTAACAGCGACTGATAAAGACACTAACGCACGTGCCGGAATAATTTCTACCGACCACGGAGATATCCATACCCCTATTTTTATGCCTGTTGGTACGGTAGGAAGCGTAAAAGGAGTATTTCACCGCGATTTGAAGGAAGAGGTTCAGGCGGAAATTATACTTGGCAACACGTATCATCTTTACCTACGCCCGGGTACAGCAATACTGGAACAAGCCGGAGGGTTGCATAAATTCTCGGCATGGGATAGACCCATACTTACCGATAGCGGAGGATTTCAAGTATTTTCACTGGCTGAAAATCGTAAGCTGAAAGCGGAAGGTTGTGAATTTCGTTCACATATTGATGGGTCCAAACATTTCTTTACACCGGAGAATGTAATGGATATTCAGCGCAGCATAGGTGCGGATATTATCATGGCGTTTGACGAGTGTCCTCCCGGTACGGCAGAATACGGGTATGCAGAAAAATCTCTTAAGCTAACCCAACAATGGCTGGAACGTTGTGTAAAACGATTTGACGAAACGGAAGGAAAGTATGGCTACACACAAGCTCTCTTCCCCATTGTGCAGGGCTGCGTGTATAGAGATTTGCGCTTAAAAGCCGCTGAACATGTTGCCTCGCTTAACCGTGAAGGAAATGCCATAGGCGGGCTTGCCGTAGGTGAGCCAACAGAACAAATGTATGAAATGGTTGAGCTGGTAAATACCGTGCTGCCAACCGATAAGCCCCGCTACCTGATGGGCGTGGGGACTCCCGTTAATATTCTCGAAAGCATAGCCAGAGGAGTAGATATGTTTGATTGTGTAATGCCTACCCGCAACGGTCGTAACGGAATGCTGTTTACCTCAGAAGGTATAATAAACATTCGCAACCAAAAGTGGGCTAACGATTTTTCACCGATTGACCCTAACGGCTCATGCTATACAGACCACTGCTATTCAAAGGCTTATCTTCGCCACCTGTTTATTTCGGGTGAAATGCTGGGCCCGCAAATTGCCAGCATGCACAACCTCGGATTTTACCTTTGGTTGGTAAGGGAGGCCAGAGTGAAAATTACTGAAGGAACTTTCGGCAGCTGGAAAAACGCTATGGTATTGAAACTTGCTCAACGTTTGTAGCATACCGGTTAAAACGTATCTTTGTACTTTACATTTTACAGATGAAGCTTTTCGACCCTCGCCTTAAAATAGTTGACAGATATATTATCCGAAAATTTATCGGTACCTATTTCTTTGCTATTGTTCTCATCCTTAGCATCACCGTTGTGTTTGATATAAGTGAGAAAATAGAAAAGATGGTGACGAATAACGCCCCGACAAAAGCCATTATTTTCGACTACTACCTCAACTTTATACCGTACTTTGCCAACCTTTTCAGTCCGCTGTTTGTATTCATAACTGTTATATTTATTACGTCGAAGATGGCGTATAATACGGAGATTATAGCCATTTTATCCAGCGGAATCAGCTTTAAGCGGTTAATGTATCCCTATTTTGTATCAGCGCTTATTATTACAATGCTTAGCCTGACGCTTAACCTTTTCATTATTCCTAATTCAACCAAACACCGACAGGCGTTTGAAAACAAGTATATCCGAAAGCCCTTCTACAACACCAATCAGGATATTCACATGCAAATCCAACCCGGAGTATTTGCCTACATGAGCTACTATAACACGCTGACAAAAACGGCAGACAGGTTCTCGCTGGAACAGTTTGAAGGAAACCAGCTAAAGTCAAAGCTGATGGCTGACCAAGCGGTGTGGGATAGTACGTTTAATGGTTGGAAGGTTTACAACTACAATATTCGATACATTACCGAAAAGGGCGACTCAATTAGAACAGGTCAAATGTTGGATACCGTAATTTTGCTTACGGATAAAGACCTATCATCACGTGAGAATGTATTTGAGTCGATGAACTACTTTGAGCTGAATAAGGAAATTGACAAGCTGGAAATGCGTGGGTCTGGGAATGTAAACTATGCCTACGTTGAAAAATATACACGCTTTGCAATGCCTTTCTCTACCTTTATTCTTACCCTTATAGGCGTAGCGCTGTCATCACGTAAAGTACGTGGTGGGATAGGACTACATATAGGCATAGGTATTGCGCTGAGCTTCTCCTACATTCTATTCATGCAGTTTAGCAACGTATTTGTGCAAAGCGGTATCAGCTCGCCGATAATAGCCGTATGGATTCCCAACCTTCTTTTTGCTATAATAGCGATTATTCTATACCGAATGGCACCTAAGTAGTCTTACCATCAAACCCCTAAAGGGGTTGAACAACTATTGAAAGTACCTACTTCTAACGATTCTTTCCCTTAATAGCTACCAGTAAGGTAAGATGGAGCGTATTGGATAGCACCCCATCCTGCCCCTTCACGGTTGTGAGGTATGAAATATCGAATGTAACCGGAGCATAGGTTAATCCCGCACCAAAGCTAAGGTAACGGCGTCCGCCCATTCTTTCCGACTCAGCGTTAAAGCCCATACGAATAGCCAGCTGCTTAAGGTACATGTACTCAAGTCCGATGTTACCTCCGATGGATGAAAATCCATCTTGAAAAGAGTAAACCATTGCCGAGGGAACTGCTTCGTTGCTATATTGAGGGTCTTCCGGTACCAACGATTTATTAAGGTCGGCCGCTAACGTAAGGCTATTATCCTCATTAAACTTATTGGTTAAGCGTCCTCCCAATCGGAGGTTCATTGGCAAAAAGTATTGGGAAATATCAGAAACGTCAACCTTTGTACCAATGTTAGATATACATATACCTACAGCTAATTCCGAATCATAACTTCCCCACAGCCTTACCGGATGCTGCCAATACGAGGCCAAGTCCACAGCCAAATCGCTGGTTTGCTCTGTATAGGGAGATATGCCGCTCATTTCTACTTTCGACGAGTTAATGTAGCGAAAGGTTAATGCTGCTGAGACAAAATTACCAAACCTACGAGAGTAGGCTAAATCTACTGCAAACTCGTAAGGTTTCACATCACGAAGAAAATCGGCATTATCCGAATAAAGGCTGATATTTCCCAGTGAGAAGAAGTAAAGAGAAGCGCTTAACGCTTGATTGCCGGAAAGAGACATGTAGCCGGAAAGATATGTCAGGTTAACATCTTTGGCAACCTGCCTAAGCCAAGGTACATAAGACAATCCTATACCTCCGGCATTTTCCATAAAAGCATACTTCGCTGCGTTCCAATGTTGCGAGCTAATATCAGGAGAAGTTGCAGCACCCGCATCACCCATACCCGACGAACGGGCATCGGGAGCAATGTTAAGCGTAGGAAGAGCAGGTTCAAGTATCCCGGATTGTCCCCAAACGCTTACACTCGCTGCTCCACAAAAACAAATAGCTATAGCTCTTCGAAGCGACTTTTGTATATACATAGTATTATCAAATTCCTTGGCAAGTTAGGTTTTTTCGGAGAAACTGAAAAATTATTCTAAGCTCTCTGTTTACCCTCATTTCCATAATACGCTATCATCATTATTTGTACTTTTGTTTCTCTAAACATACTTTGTTATGCTACCAAAAGCTAAAGCATTTTTTCAACGCCACATAACTTTCTCTCCAAAAGGAAACATTTACCTGCTGCTTATTTATCGTATGGCATTAGTAATGTTGTTATTTACTATATGCCGTGTGCTGTTTTACCTGTTCAATACGGGTTACTTCCCCAATATAACCGCTTCTCACTTCTTCCAAATTTTACTCGGAGGTATGCGATTTGATGCGTTAGCTCTGGTGTACGTTAATGCTCTATACATCATTGGTATGCTTATTCCTTTTAAGTTTAGGTATAACAAGATTTATCAAACAGTGTTCAAATACCTTTTTGTTATCACTAACTCCATTGCCATTGCCACCAACTGTTTTGATATTGTCTACTTCCGCTTTACCATGCGTCGTACTACAGCTACTATTTTTAATGAGTTTGGCGGCGAAGGAAATCTTTGGCAGCTATTTGGCGGGTTCTTGGTTCAGTATTGGTACATCTTACTGATATTTGCTGCAATGGTATTTATTCTCATCAGGTTTTACGGAAAAGTTCAAAAGCCGGAATTTAAATCATCCGTTACATATTACGCTGTTGGTTTTGTACTGTTTTGTATCGGCGGACTGTTTACATTTTTTGGTATGCGCGGGCACTTCGGATTTCACAACCGCCCCATTACGTTAAGCAACGCATCACAGTATGTAAAAGAACCTATCGAGATGCCGCTGGTGCAAAGCACTCCCTTTGCCTTGCTGAAAACATCGACCAGAAATCAAATGCCTATCTTCCGCTACTATTCGGAGGAAGAGCTTAACCAAATATATACTCCTGAAAAAAACTACCAACCCAACGCTCCTTTCCGCTATAAGAACGTAGTAATACTTATACTGGAAAGTTTTGGTGGAGAATATGTGAAGCATGGTAACATTGATGTAAAAAACCATGTATCATACACGCCTTTCCTTGACTCGCTGATGGAGCATAGCCGAACATTCACTTACTCTTTTGCTAATGGTAGAAAGTCAATAGATGCCATGCCTTCTGTACTGGCGAGCATTCCGGCAATATATGAACCTTATGTGCTATCGCCGTATTCGGGAAACTATATTAATGGTATTGCCGGCGTACTGCGAAAAGAGGGATATGAAACCTCATTTTTCCACAATGCTTACAATGGTGCAATGGGTTTTTCAGGAATAGCGAATCTTACAGGATTTGAGCACTACTACGGTATGACAGAGTATAAAAATACCGTTAACCCAACCGACAACTCATACTATGATGGCATTGCCGGAGTTTTTGATGAGGATTTTTTTCAGTTTTACGCACAAGAAATGAACGGTATGAAGCAACCGTTCTGCACCGCTTTATTTTCACTGTCTTCACATACACCCTTTACCATTCCTGCAAAGTATAAAGATATATTTAAGGGAGACCCGGACGCATTTCGCAGCTCATTACGCTATTCCGATTACTCGCTACGTCGCTTTTTTGAAACAGCCTCAAAGATGCCGTGGTTTGAGAATACGCTCTTTGTTCTGTCTGCCGACCACGGCGGAATATACTCCATGACCGATGAGTACCAAACCAGCGTAGGGGTATTTGCTATTCCTATTGTATTTTACTGCCCGGGAGACACAAGCTTGGTTGGACGACAAGACCGTTTGGCGCAGCAAATGGATATTTTGCCCAGCATACTTGCTTACTTAAACTATCAGGGACAGCTGGTAGCCTTTGGGAACAACCTCTTCAATAATGCGCCCGAATATATTGATAGCTGTTTTGTTGCACAATATGTAGGAAATGCCTTGCAGCTAATAATGGGTGATTACTTAATACACTTTGACGGTGAGCGTTTACTCTCTATATACCGCTTCAAAGAAGATATATTTTTAAAGAATAACCTTTTGGGGACGTTGCCTGACGTTGAAAGGAAAATGGAAGAGAAAGCCAAAGCGTTCTTTCAACAATACACCACTCGACTAAAGGAAAATCGTTTAACTACAGGTCGGAATAACAAAACGTTCAGCAATCAAATATAATGCTGAATTAGAAACACCGGTAATATGCAGAGCGGGATAGTTCGTTTGAGTTAAACGAACTATCCCGCTCCATTTTAATTATATTAACTCAAGTTGCCAGCTATTGCGGGCTGGAAGCCCAGCTTACTTACCTTCGGTGAGCTCACCGAAGGTAAGTAAGCTGCCACGTTGTGGCGTTTTTGCTTTCAGACCGGCTTGAAGTGAAATAGGACACAGTAAATAGGGTATAGCTAGCAACTTGGGTTATATTACATGGTGACTTGATTTTATTCCACCTTTAATTAAACTTATATAGTTGATTCTGTGGGGACACCAAACTATAACACTTATTTAAGATACCAAATAGGGCGGTAAATTGAACTCTATCCAAACCATTTTGTTATTAACACATATTAACGCCGCATCAAATTAGCTGTCCCATTTGCTATATGATAATACACCCCTAGCATTGGGATTTGTTTGATATTTGTCCTTCTCAATACTTTAAACATCTTATTTAACTTTAACTAAAATTCCACAATTATGAGTAAGAAACTATTCAAGAACTGGTGGATGCTACTTATCAGTGGTATTCTATTTACTATTTTTGGTATTCTGTGTATTGCTTCTCCCGGCTTAGGTTTGCTAAGCACAGGTATGTTTATTGGTATTATAATGCTTATAGCAGGAATTACAATTACTTCGTTTGCGTTAACATTTACAGGACATGAAGGCTGGGGATGGCGATTGGTTGAAGGGCTTATCGATATATTCTTCGGAATAATTTTGCTTTGGAACCCCGGCGTTACCGCTCTTGCTATTCCTATGGTAATTGCGTTCTGGGCTATTTTCCGTGGGGTGATGTTGTTCGTCGATTCATTCTCATACAAAAAACTCGGAATGAGTGATTGGTGGGGATTTCTGCTGTTGGGTGTTATTGCTGTTATATTCGGATTCTTCATGTTTAGATATCTAGGAGCAACAGCTATTGCCACCGGATGGATGATTGGCGTTATTATGCTCTCTATGGGAATATCGGCTATTTACTACTCAATAAAAATGAGCAAGGTTACCGTTGACACACCCGATGAATGGGCAAAGAAGCTGGTTGACGCATATAACCGGTTGAAATCAAAACAACAATAAGCAGCACTTGCTACTTATTACCCCCAACCCCCTGAAGAGGCTCTGGCCTTAACAAACGACTTCCAGAAGTTCAATTTTGCAATAGTAAGATTCCCCGTTAGGGGGTTAGGGGGTAAGAATTGTTAGTATGAGATGGCAAAAAAGACTAGTAAGTTGTCTTAATCTAAGTTATCAAAAATAGCCCGCTAGCGGGCTATTTTTGATAATTGCCTACCTTTGCGCCATTATTGCTATTTAAACAGATGGAGATTCCTATTACCAGAAAAGATATAGAGATTATGGCCCCTGCGGGAAGCCATGAGTCACTTATGGCCGCAATTCAAGGAGGGGCTAACTCGGTTTACTTTGGCGTTGAGCAGCTAAACATGCGCTCCAAATCGGCCAACAACTTCACGCTGGACACGCTGCACGAGGTCGCCGAACTATGTCGTACACACGGAGTAAAAAGCTACCTTACGCTCAATACCATTATGTACGATAACGATCTTCCGATAATGCGAAATATTGTTGATAAAGCAAAAGAAGCGGGTATTACGGCTGTAATTGCCTCCGACCAGGCGGCCATTCTTTACGCCGCCTCAAAGGGGGTGGAGATACATATTTCCACCCAGCTCAATATCAGCAATATTGAAACGCTTAAGTTCTATGCTCAGCTTGCCGATGTAGCAGTGCTGGCTCGTGAGCTAAGCCTAGAACAAGTAGCCGAAATCAGCAAACAAGTTTACCTGCAAAATGTAAGAGGCCCAAAAGGAGAGCTGATAAAGCTGGAAATGTTTGCTCATGGAGCGCTCTGCATGTCGGTTTCAGGTAAATGCTACTTAAGCTTACACGAGTATGATAAGTCGGCAAATCGTGGCGGTTGCCTGCAAACTTGCCGTCGTGCATATATTGTTACCGATAAGGAAACGGGCAGCCAGCTGGAGGTTGACCATGAATATATCATGTCGCCAAAAGACCTATGCACCATATCCTTTATGGATAAAATGATACAGGCCGGTGTTACGGTGTTTAAGATTGAAGGGCGAGCCCGCTCAGGCGAATATGTAAAAACGGTTTGCCAATGCTACAGCGAGGCAGCGCACGCTATTGCAGACGGACAATATACACCCGAGCGCATAGCTGAATGGACAACACGGCTGGAAAGCGTATTCAACAGAGGATTTTGGGGCGGGTACTACTTAGGCAAGAAGTTGGGAGAATGGAGCGAAGTTTACGGTAACCGCTCACCCCGAAGGAAAGAGTATGTAGCAAAATGCACCAACTATTTTTCCAACCTTGGTGTTGCAGAGTTTTTAGTTGAGTCCGGAGAACTAAAGATAGGTAACAAGATTCTCATACTGGGACCAACAACAGGAGTTGTTGAGCTAACAGTAAATGAAATTCGCGTTGACCTTACACCGGTAAATAGGGTAGAAAAAGGCACGCATTGCTCCATTCCCATAGGCGAGAAAATACGCCGTTCCGATAGGCTGTATAAATGGGTAGAAAATAGCTAGAGCGGAACTATTCCAATTTCCCGACTTCCTGATTACGACTGTTATACCAGTATAACCGAGATTCTTCCGAGTCTCCATACAACAATACAGCCAGCACCATAGCGCTAATCATTCCGCCCAAACAAAAAGATGTAATACCTGTAGAAAAATCTACCGGCCTATCTTTTCGCTCGTTGATAAACTTATTAAGAGCACCTCTTAATTCTTTATCTTGTTTTGCATAGAGGCCAAATACGCCCTCCCATCCAAAAACTTGCCCCCCAATTACAAAGAAATCCCGTTCTTCGGCCAAGTCGAGCACTTCTCTTGTTACGCTAACATTATGTGAGGCATCTATTACTATCTTACAGTCTTTGGGAATTACAATATCTGCATTTTCTTTTGATAGCTGTACGGCATGCAGCTGCAGCTTGTCTCCCGATATTCTTCCCAACTCTTTTTCTTTCAGCGCTATTCCCTTAATCTTTCCTATGTCGTATGCACTAAAAGTTGTTTGCAAGCTAAGGGCTTTTCCGGTTACTATTCCGTCATCAATGATTCTGATTCCTCCAATACCCGATCCGATGAGGTTGCGAACCACGGCAATGCCCATAGAGCTGAGCCCAACCACTACTACTTCCGTACTGCGAAATGCCTCCAATCTTTCAGGAGATATTTCTCTAAAAGCATCTTGCGGAATATGACTAAGTGTTTGCTCTATCATATCACCTCTATGTTCTATCTGTTATTCAATAGCTTTTCAATTTTTTCTTTCATTGCACCAAACTCTTTCTCATCGTAAAGACGAGTGAGAAAAACGATCTTTCCGCTTCTATCAATAATTATGTTACGGGTAACTCCGGCGTTCTTTTCGGCGTACTTTTCAAATATTGCGCCATCAGAGTCAAATACCAGCGGATAGCTTATGCCTGTTTTTGCAATAAACCGTTCAATGGTTTCCTTATCCTCTTTAAGATCTATCCCAATAAGAGCAAATTCGGGGTTATCCTTATATTTTTGCCAGATATCCGATTCTATATGCGGCATTTCTTTCCGACATACGCCACACCAGCTTGCCGTAAACTGTAACATAACAACTTTTCCTTGAAGATCGCTTAGCTGCTTAACCGTTCCGTCCAAATACGTAATCTGAAAATCGGGTGCCGTATCTCCAGCTGACACAATGTAGCCACGGTTCATTTCTTCCTGTTTTTGTTCTTGGGCAAAAAGGGACATGCTACACAAAAGCATTACTGCTAAAAAAAATGGTTTTTTCATAGGTATTTTATTTGCTTGTTTATTTTCTCTTTTCACCGTCATTGCGAGGCGTTTTTTGCCGACCCTTCGGGTCGCTTCGCTCGCAATGACGGCGTAAAGCAGGTGTGGCCGCTACTTATTTCTTTTGCATATACTTAGCCAAGAATGATTCCATTGCACGATAAAAAGCAAACTGATTTTCTTCGTTATGAAAGCCGTGGCCTTCGTTATCCTTAACCATATATTCTACTTCTACTCCACGCTTCTTTAATGCCTCTACCATTTGGTCAGACTCATCTTTATTAACGCGTGGGTCGTTGGCTCCCTGTGCGACAAATAGTGGGGACTTAATTTTATCAACGTGAAATACAGGTGATGCAGATGCCAGCAGAGTACTGTCCTTCTTAGGGTCGCCAACCATTTCGTACATCATATCGAGCATGGGTTTCCAGTAAGGAGGAATAGTATTAAGGAAAGTGAACAAGTTCGATACCCCGACATAGTCAACTGCGCAAGCATACAAATCTGGGGTAAAGGTTATTCCGGCTAAAGTTGCGTATCCGCCGTAGCTGCCGCCGTATATGGCTATGCGGCTCTTGTCGGCAATGCCCTTTTCAACAAGCCAGCTTACACCATCGGTAATATCATCCTGCATGGTCTTTCCCCATTCCTTGAACGATGCTTCCCAGAATTTTTTGCCATATCCGGTTGAACCGCGGAAGTTCATTTGTAAAACGGCATAACCGCGATTTGCCAAGAATTGAACTTCAGGATTAAAGCCCCATTCATCACGAGCCCAAGGGCCACCGTGGGGATTAACTACTACCGGAAGGTCTTTTGCTGTTTCCATAGTGTAGCCCAGCGGAAGTGTTAAGTAGCCGTTTATGGTAAGACCATCACGAGAAGTGTACTGTATGGGTGTCATTGGGCACATCTTATTTTCATCAAGCCACGGACTTATGTCTGCAATTTTTTGCAGCGAGTCGGTAGCCTTATCGTAGAAGTAGTATGCGCCATACGAGCGGTCGCTTCCGGCATGTACAATATACTTAGTTTCATCCTTACTTCTGGAGGTAATGCCAACTTCGTAATCGCCCAACCTGCTTTGCAGCTTATCGTACAGCTGCTTTGTTTCATCGTCAAAAATCTCCCGTTCAGACCTCCACGAAGTATAGTATGCAGCCGTTATTACCTTACGTAAAGGTGAGTATCCTAACCCGGTTACATCGTAGTCGGGATTTTCATATATCAAGCTGGTTTCTTTTTTTGCTTTTACATCATACTCGTATATAGCCGCTTTATCTCTCCCAATATTTGAAGACACGTAAAGGTTTTTATTATCGAAAGTGAAAAGAGCAACTCCAAATTGGTCTTTGAATGTGGTGGTAACAAGCGGAGTAAACGGGGCTTTTTCGTTGTCTCGGTACAGTACAGATGTGTTTATACCATCAACAATAGCGTATGCCAACCTCAGCTTGCCATCATGGTCGGTTCCCCAGCCTTGTATGTTACCCGGATTTTCAGCCAGCATAGTCAGCTCACCTGTAACGATGTTCAGTCGATAAGGGTCGAACACCTGAGCATTGCGTTTATTCATTCCGATAATGATTTCCTCTTCAATTTCGGGAAGGTCGTCAATAATTTGTGTACGCACTTTGTCAAAATCTGTCAGCCCCTTAGGGTTATTACCATCAATATCCACACCGAAGAGCTTATAATTTTCGTCACCTCCCGAATCTTTTAAGAAAAGAATGCGGCTGTTGTTACCCCAGAAAAATCCGGCTACATCACGTTCTGTTTCATTGGTAAGCTGGGTTTCCTCAGCCTTTCCGATTTCTTGAACAAAAATATTCAAGCGGCTATTCACCGGAGCCATATAGGCGAAGTATTTGCCGTCAGGCGACAGCTGGTAGCTAACCTTTTCCGGTTTTTTGAAGAAATCTTCCAGCGGAAGCAAGTTGGCGTTATCCGTTTTTCCGCCGCCGCAGCTAATGGCAAGTCCTAGCAGGCCCACTAGCGATAAACATAATGCTGTTCTTTTCATCGTATATAGAGTTTGGTTTGAAGTAGAATATAACAAAAGTACAACTTGAGAAGGTAGTAGTTGGTAGTCCGACACAAAGATGAGAAAAAATCCCTACTCATTCAACATTTATTAAGCTAATATTGATGCTATATAACCAATTTCTGCTTACTATTTATCACACAATCTATCGGCTTATACCCCCTCAACCAAAACAAATCATACTAATAATCCGTTTCTATGCTTGCTGGCTCTTAGCCTTTTTATATCTTTAACCTCTCAAAACACTACAAATAACAATGAAGCTGATTTCATACAACCTTAACGGCATACGTTCCGCAATGGGCAAAGGACTTATGGACTGGGTTCAAAGCGAACAGCCCGATATTATTTGCATACAGGAAACCAAAGCCCAACCTGATCAAATGCCTACTGCTGCTTTTGAAAGTATGGGCTATACATGCCATTGGAACTCCGCCACAAAGAAGGGTTACAGCGGAACAGCCATTTTAAGCCGAATACCAATTAACCACGTATCTATTGGCATTGGTGATGATAAGTTTGATACGGAAGGGAGGCTGATTCGTGCCGATATTGGAGATTATACGCTTATCTGCTCCTACTTCCCGTCTGGCACTATGGGCGACCACCGGCAGGAATTTAAAATGGAATATCTCTTTGAGTTTACCCGTTATGTAAAGAAGTTGCGAGAGGAACGACCGAAGCTCATACTCACCGGAGATTTCAACATTTGTCATAAACCTATTGATATTAATAATCCTGATAAGCATACTACTGTGTCGGGTTTTTTGCCGGAAGAACGTGAGTGGTTTGACCAGCTGATTGCCGAAGGGTTTGTTGACAGCTTCCGTGTATTTTGTCAAGAGCCTAACCGCTACAGCTGGTGGAGCTACCGAGCCGGATCGCGGCCAAGAAATGTAGGCTGGCGTATTGACTACTTTTTAGTCAGCGAAAATCTAAAGGATAAGCTCATTAACGCCGATATTTTAGATTGGGTTGTACATTCAGACCACTGTCCGGTAATGCTTGAGCTGAAATAAGTGGCCTCAATACAAAGTGTTTTACTTAGTACAAAGCGTTCTCTAGGCTGCTCTAGGCCAAAAGAAATACGCCACAGAGTGGCGGTTTATTTCAGCCCAATGGCAGAGCAAAGCGACACCTTGGGACTTTCAGATTAAGCGGTGCCATGGCGCGCGAAGCACCATCAGTTTTCCAAGACAAGAACAGTGCTTCGCGCGTAATGTAATCATGCTACCAAGAAACCCAACGCAATGCATTGGGCTGAATTAAGTTGGACTGTCAGTCCGTTATTGAATTAATTATTAGTTATGCCACTTTTACGAGGGTTTTTCATCATACTTCTATTTTGGGCAATAGGTGTTCTTACCGCTTCATTTATCGGAAATATTATTCCGGGAAGCGTAGTGGGAATGCTGTTATTTTTCTTTGCGCTATGTATAAAGGTGGTTAAGCCAGAGCAAATACGGGTTGTTGCAAACTTTCTGACTAAAAACATGTCGTTGTTTTTCGTTCCGGCGGGAGTTGGCATAATGGTTTACTTCGATGTGCTAAAGCAAGGTTGGGCATTTATACTTGTTGCCTCCATACTCAGCACGCTGGCCGTGTTTGCTACGGTAGCAGCTATTCAAGAAAAAGGAGGCAAGCGCAATGGCTGAATCGATACATAACAGCCTATACATGCTGTTGCTCACGCTGGGTGTGTTTCTTGCATCGCTTTACCTTTACAAAAAAACAAAAATCACGCTGTTACACCCGCTACTTCCATCGGTATTGGTAATAATTGTTGTGCTACGCTCTTTTAATATTGAGTATGCTACCTATAGTAAAGGTGCATTTATCATCGACTTTATGCTAGGCCCATCGGTTGTTGCGCTGGGGCTGGGGCTATATGAGCAACGCCACTACATTCGTGAAAACTGGCTATCACTTCTAACTGCTATTGTTATAGGCAGTATTGTTGGAGTGCTCAGCGTGGCGGGTATTGCTAAGCTGATGAATCCGGACTTTGAGCTAACCATGACGCTTTTCCCAAAATCTGTTACCTCTCCTATTGCCATTGAAATAGCGAAAGGCTTGGGCGGTATTCCGTCCCTGTCGGCTGTAATTGTTATTGCCGTTGGTATTTTTGGGGGATTAGTCGGGCCTTTTGTGATGAAGGCTTTGGGGATACACAGCCATATTGCCAAAGGGTTAGCAATGGGTGCTGCTGCTCATGGTGTAGGAACGGCAAGGGCTATTGAAATGGGAGCTGTTGAAGGTGCTATAAGCGGGCTGGCCATAGGGCTTATGGGAGTGGCAACATCCGTATTTGCACCTGTTATTAAGTGGATTCTATATTAGACTTTCTGTAAGTATTGAAATGTTATTCAATAAAATAGAACAAACAACCTTATGGAGTTAATTGAGCAAAAGCGAAAATTGCGTGTGAAACACCTCTCTTCTTCTGGAAAAAGGAAGTGCTTCACACGCAACTAAGTTCAGCCACTTGTCCCGTGGGTTTCACCCACGGTTATTCACATTCAGCCCACTTCTGGGGCTGCCTTTACTAACCCGCTATAAAAAATGTTCTTGAAGGAATCTAGTCCAACTCGCCCTTTACTTCTTCCTCTTCTTCCAAGTAAGGCTCAAGTTTTTCAATAATCATTTTGGGGGTAATGCCCAGAAAGCAAGCGTAATCACCCCGATAGCAATCTTTATTTCCGAAGATAGAGCAAGGCCTACAGGGAAGGTCTATGACCTGAATGGCATTTTCAGGTGGTTGGTGCCAGCCGTAAAATCCGGCAATAGGATGTGTTGCTCCCCAAACCGATACCACAGGAGTATCGACCATTGAAGCCATGTGCATGTTTGCAGAGTCCATTGCCAGCATTACGTCAAGACGGTTAATCACGTCCAACTCACCACTCAGGTTAAGCTTTCCAACCAACGATATAGCGTTGGTATATTTAGCCTCCCATCGCTCAAGCACTTCCTTTTCCTCTTTTCCCGCACCAAATAAGAATACTTTAATGTGCGGTTGATTGGCAAAGTAAGCAACAACCTGTTCCATTTTATCGAGCGGGTATATTTTACCTACATGCTTGGCAAAGGGAGCTACACCTAACCACTTCCCCTCCTTTATTCCGGTAACTGTACCTTTTTGATCGGGGTTAAGCTTATACCAATCGTAAATGCTCTTGAAATCGAAATGAACAGGATAGCCCATGCGGGTAAATACCTTAGCGTATCGCTGAAACATGCTGGCCTGCTTAGTAAGCTTCTTATTTTTCTTTCGGGTTAGCTGTTTTCGGGTTTTTCTTCCTTTCCTAACGTGGGTAACCGGAATCCCGGTAAGTCTGAAAAGAATAGATAGGATAATCGTACGAAGAACGAAGTGTAAATCGGCAACTGCATCAAACTTCATAGCACGAAGCGTACGGAAAAGCTTGAATAACCCTTTCAGCCCCTGATATTCGCCCTTAAAATCAACCCCCAAAAATCGAATGTTGGCATTAGGTGTATAGAATGGTGAGTAAAACGATTTAGATAGCACCGTAAACTCCACATCGGGGTACTGCTTGGCAAGTGAATACACTACGGGTACGGTCATGGCAACATCGCCCATGGCCGAGAACCGCATGATCAGGATTTTTTTCTTTTTCTTTTTTGCCAAAGCAACCATAAGTAACGCGAATAAACCTACCTATAAACAATTTAAAGCGCGCAAAGGTAATGTTGTTTTACCGATATAAAAGTCGGATTAGCTCTTTTTTTCGTACAGCACAGGATTAAGAGAGGGGTCGTTGTACATTTTCATTTGTTTGTAAACCTTCATGTACTTTTTACCACTCTCAATGTCGCTGATTAGCTGCTCAATAGCCAATGAGAGATCTTTTTGCTGCTCCAACAACACGTTCAACTTCTTCTCACAGGCTGCTTTATGCTCGGGAGAAGCATCTGTTCTCATCACCTCCTGACGCATGTGATAGATTTTGAGCGCTAAAATTGATAGGCGGTCTATTGCCCATGCGGGGCTTTCCGTATTAATGGTTGCATCGGGTTTAGAAATCACATTTTTGAACTTATCTAGAAAATAGCTGTCAATAAGCTCCACCAAATCTGTACGGTCTTGATTTGATTTATCAATTCTGCGCTTTAGCGTCAACGCTTCTACCGGATCAATATTCGGATCGCGGATAATATCCTCAAAGTGCCACTGCACCGTGTCAATCCAATTTTTAAGGTACAGAAAGTACTCTATACTTTTTACCTCATAAGGGTTTTTAATCGGTGTATCAACATTATCCGTACGATGGTAGTCATCAATACAAGCATTGAATATGCGATTGCAGAGTTCCGTAAACATATTTGCGTAGTTTGATAGTATTCTGATTATTTAGTTTTATTTTAATGCGTCCTGCCAATTAAGCTGTCGGCAAAAGCCAGTAACAGCTCTTTCTGCTTGTCCGGTTGTTTTACTTTATCCAAACATTTGATGGCCTCTGAGAACAGCTCCGACACTCTCTTATCGGCAACCTCTCTCACATTCAGCTTTTCATAAAGTCCTCGCACCTGAGCAAAACGTTCATCCTTTTCCATGGCTTTTCCGGTAAGAATAGCATTCAGCTGCTTTAAGTCTTGTCCGGTTGCTTTCCTTAAAGCGGTAACCAGTAAAAATGTTTTCTTGTTAGTAGCAATGTCTCCCCCTATGGCTTTTCCAAAAAGAGCAGGGTCTCCAAAGGTATCAAGAATATCATCCTGGATTTGGAATGCCAGACCTAGGTTGTGGCCAAAACGATAAAGTGATTCACAATCTTCAGGTGATGCTCCGGCGGCCAAACCGCCTATTTTTGCCGAAGCGGCAATTAGCACCGCCGTTTTCAGCTCAATCATGGAAATATACTCCTCTTCTGTAATTATAGGAGATGATTCAAAATCCATATCCAGCTGCTGACCCTCACAAACCTGTGCCGCTGTTTTATTAAATACCGATAAAATTTTTGCCAGCTGTGATGAACTTGCTTGAGATATTAGCCGATAGGCTTCAATACTCATCGCATCACCGGAAAGAATGGCCGTATTGGTATTCCATTTTTTATGAACGGTAGGTTGCCCGCGACGAATTTCTGCTTTATCCATAATGTCATCATGAATAAGCGTGAATCCGTGAAAAACTTCCAAACCAAGCGCCGGCATTAGTATAGCATCATCTAACCGCTCATGATACAGCTGGTAACACAAAAGGCAAAGCACAGGACGGATACGTTTACCACCAACAGACAGGCTATATGAAATAGGAGCATAAAGTGCTTCAGGATCTCTTGATAGCTCCAGCTGAACAATTGCCTGATTTACCAACTCACGTAACTTTTCTTCTGAGTACATATCTTTAAATCTACAATTAAACTACAAAGATGACAAATTTCAGGGATAAAGCCAGTAGGATTCGGGAAAGCAATAAAACAACGCATTAGTTAAAAGATGCTTAACCATAATTAAAGAACTTGATTCTCTTACAATTGTTTACTTTAAATAAGTAACACACACATTTTTTATAACTTGCAGGCCTATTACGGTTAGAACAAAATCAACATGTTACAAATAAAAGTATTTGCATTCAACGAATTGCAAGAGAACACATCTGTTTTATATGACGAAAGCAAGGAATGTGTAATTATTGATGCCGGTTGCAATAATCTGGGCGAACAACAGGAATTGTCAAAATTTATTCGCGATAACGAGCTGAAGCCTGTTATGCTACTCAATACACACGGGCATTTTGACCATATTATGGGAAATGCTTATGTTGAACAGGCATACGGGTTACTGCCAAGAATGCACCGTGCTGATTTATTCCTTATCGAAAACAGCGTAGCACATGTAGCGGCATTCGGCATGAAGATGGAAACACCTCCTACCCCCATCAATTTTCTGGAAGATGCGCAAGTGCTCCGTTTTGGAAGCTCTGAGCTGAAGGTAATTCATACACCCGGACACTCTCCGGGAGGCGTATGCTTTTACTCGGCAAACGACAACCTGCTAATTGCCGGAGATACGCTATTCAACGGTAGCATTGGTCGTACTGATTTACCCGGTGGTGATTATGATGAGCTGATGAGTAGCATTCGTAATAAGCTGATGCTGCTGCCCTCTGACACCCGAGTAGTTTGCGGACATGGCCCCGGAACCACTATTGGCAACGAAGCAATGTACAACCCATTTCTCAATTAAGTTATCTATTAATACCACATAAACAACATGAATAAGCTTAAGTCTATAACCATTACCCTAGCTATACTATCAACAGCCGCGTTGGTTTTTCTCACCATTTGCAGCGCACGCCCCGATAGTGAAGCTGCTGTTGAGAAACCAAGTAAGCCCATACAGCCTTTAGCGCTACAAAATGTTGTAGCAATTTCTTCTCCGGCCTCTGCCACATTTGCCGGAGAAGCTGTTCCTTTAGAAAATTTTGACGTGAATGAGTCGTTATCACGAGAGCTAACATCAATTGTTTACGGCCATGGTGTTATGGTAAACACCATTCGTTTAGCCAACCGTTTTTTTCCGGTTATCGAACCTATTTTGAAAGAGCAAGGTGTCCCCGACGATTTTAAGTACTTATGCGTTGCCGAAAGCAATCTTCAAAATGTAATATCACCTGCCAGAGCAGTAGGCTTTTGGCAATTCTTAGATGGAACGGCAAAAGAATTCGGCCTAGAGGTTAATGGTGAAGTTGACGAACGTTACCATATAGAAAAAGCAACGGTTGCCGCTTGCAAGTACTTTAAAAAAGCATACGCAAAATACGGGAACTGGTCGTTGGCAGCGGCATCCTACAACGTAGGTATAGCGCATATTGACGGGCAAATTTTACGACAAAAAACCAACAGCTACTATGACATGTCGCTAAATATTGAAACAGGTCGTTACGTTTACAGGGCGGTTGCCTATAAGCTTATTCTCAGCAATCCGTCTGAATACGGGTTTAATGTGGCTCAGTCAGACCTGTACCCACCCTATGAGTACAAAGAGGTGGAAATAAAAACTTCGATTGCCAATATTGCCGATTTTGCTCAAGAAAATGGCACAAACTACAAAATGATAAAGCTATTTAACCCCTGGTTGCGTGACGGCATGCTTACCAATAGCGCAAAAAAGACTTATGCTATCAAAATTCCGAAGGAAGGGTTTAGGGCAAATAAGCAATAGCTAATTCGAGTTGCTGGCTATAAATAACAAGCACGTCATTGCTTCGCTTCGCTCGCAATGACGACCTCAAATTCACATAAATGGTTGCCGATTTTTTCAGCAGCCATTTTTTGTCTGTACAAACAGACAATTTGGCACTTTTTACCTCTCGGCACAAAAGTTGAGTTCCACCCATATCCGGGTGTTTACCCCAACTCCCCTAAAGGGGCCTAAAAAGATAAACAGTTAAACTTATAACCATACAAATTTGAGAATGTTATGAACGGAAAAATTGGCGTAACAACTGAAAACATTTTCCCAATCATCAAAAAATTTCTGTACTCCGACCATGAGATTTTTTTGCGAGAGCTGGTGTCTAACGCCGTTGATGCCACACAAAAGCTGAAAGCCCTTTCATCATCCGGAGAAGTAAAGAGCGAGCCGGGCGATTTAACCATTCATATTAAGCTGGATAAGGATAAGAAAACGCTTACCATATCTGATGCGGGTGTAGGTATGGATGCCGGAGAAATAGAACGCTACATTAACCAGATTGCTTTCTCGGGAGCTGAAGAGTTTTTAGCCAAATACAAGGACAAAACCAACATCATCGGCCACTTTGGTCTGGGCTTTTACTCTTCCTTCATGGTATCTGATAAGGTGGAAATATTCACCAAATCATATAAAGATAGCCCCGCCATGCATTGGGAGTGTGATGGCAGCCCTGAATATTCACTTGAAGAGACAGACCAGCGTGCGCAACGTGGAACCGATATTGTACTATACATATCTGACGAGAATGCCGAATTTTTAGATGAGAATCGCATTAAGTCGTTGCTGAATAAGTATTGTAAATTTCTTCCCGTTCCCATAGCCTTTGGTAAAGAGCAGGAGTGGAAAGACGGTAAATATGTAGATACTGATAAGGATAATATTATAAACGATACCAACCCGTTGTGGACTCGTACCCCCTCCGATTTGAAGGAGGATGATTATATTACCTTCTATCGCCAGCTATACCCTATGGGAGAAGCGCCGTTATTCTATATACACCTCAACGTTGACTACCCATTTACGCTTACAGGAATTTTATATTTTCCGAAATTTCACAGCAATATCGACTTTCAGAAAAATAAAATACAGCTGTACTCCAATCAGGTTTTTGTTACTGATTCGGTAGAAGGAATTGTTCCCGACTTTCTAACTTTACTGCATGGTGTAATCGATTCACCGGATATTCCGCTTAACGTATCACGCAGCTACCTGCAAAGCGACTCGAACGTAAAGAAAATATCATCGCACATTACCAAGAAAGTTGCCGATAGATTACAAGATATATTCAAGAATGACCGTCCGCAGCTGGAGCAAAAGTGGGATGATTTGAAGCTCTTTATGGTGTATGGAATGATTACCGATGAAAAGTTCTATGAAAGGGCAGAAAATTTTTTCCTACTAAAAAATATCGATGAAAAGTATTTTACACTTGAAGAATACCATAAGCTTGTAAAAAGCAACCAAACCGATAAGCACAACAATGTGGTGTACCTGTACGCATCAAACAAAGATGAACAGTATAGCGCTATTGCTGATGCCAAATCTAAAGGTTACGATGTGTTGATATTCGACGGACAGCTGGATGCCCACTTCATAAATAAGCTGGAAGAAAAAACAAAGAACACCCGTTTTGTACGGGTTGACTCGGACATTGTAAGCCGCCTAATTGAAAAAGACGAGACTCCCGAATCAAAGTTAAGCCCCGAACAGCAAAGCGAACTTCAAACAATGTTTGAAGCAAACGCACCATCCGGAGAGAAAGAGCACTACGTAGTAAGCGTTGACGCGCTAAGTGAAACGGATGCTCCGGTTCTCATTACTCAAAACGAGTTTATGCGCCGTATGAAAGATATGTCGGCAACGAGTGGTGGAAACGGTATGGGTTTTTACGGCAACATGGGCGATATGTTAAACCTTGTGGTAAACGCCAACCACCCGTTGGTGATTCGCCTAAACGAGGAAAAAGAAAGTGTGCTGGCCGATAAGCTAAGTGGTCTAAATGCTTCAATAGCAAAATATGAGCTTGAGCACAGCGAGCTACATAAGCAACACGAAGGTAAAAAAGACGAAGAAATACCACAAGCCCTCAAAGACCAAGAAGCAGACGTTCAAAAACATTTAGACGAGGCGCAAGAACAAAAACGAAGTCTGTTATTGGATTATGGCAAAAATAGCAAGCTAACGCAACAGCTGATAGATCTTGCGCTGCTAGCCAATAACCGTTTAAAAGGCGAGGCCCTCGACCGTTTTGTAAAACGAAGCGTTGAACTTATTGAAAAATAAACGTATATCTCCACAAAAATATCAGGCCTAACAGGTTTTCGACAACCTGTTAGGTCTTTTATTTATAAGGAGTACAGATAAGAATGGCTGCAATTAGTGATTTATTGGCACACAGATGACGCAAATTTCTTGCACAGATAAACACTGTTTTATTTCTCACCATAACCGCGTTTATCTGTGCCGTTAGCCGTTTGTTCTGTGCGTCAAAGTTGAATCTGCCCGGTCTCTTTTTATTAAGTAACTCAAGTTGCCAGCTATTGCGGGCTGGAAGCCCAACTTACTTACCTTCGGTAAACTGCCACGTTGTGGCGTTTTTGCTTTCAGACCGGCTTGAAGTGAAATAGGACACAGTAAATAGTGTATAGCTAGCAACTTGGGTTAAATATCTTATTAATCAGCCATTTTCCCATTCAAACTTAGGTTTTTACTATCTTTGCATCCGGTTTTAACTGAATGCTATGACCAACGATTGGAAAAAACGGCTCAACGTGGTGTACTCCACCAACCCCGACTTTGCTTATGAAAAAGCAGAAGAGGAAACGGGTACCACGCTCCCGCCCCAACAGCAAAACCTGAAGGTAATGCTCGACAAAAAGCAGCGTGCCGGCAAGCAAGTTACGCTGGTTACCGGATTTGTGGGTAGTGAAGAAGATTTGAAGGAGCTGGGGAAAATGTTGAAATCAAGCTGTGGCACGGGAGGTTCGGTTAAAGATGGAGAAATTGTCATACAGGGTGACTTTCGAGATAAGGTGCTGGACATTCTACTTAAAGCGGGCTACAAAGCCAAGCGCGCAGGAGGGTAACCATGCCTTTTGAAAACGACAGCATACCCCGCCCTATCGGTCGGCATGTACTTTCAACACATGCTTTTGATAGTATTTACGGAAAAGCTGACCCAAAAAACGATTTTTTTTCGAATAGCATTTTTTCCTCTCCGGTTCCCACTAGGCAGCCAAGTAATACCCACGTAGTTTCGCCGGAACAAATGTTTGGAGAAAAATCTACGCTGGTAATGGCCTATAGCAGTAAAAATAGTTTAGGCGCAGGCATTCCACGAAAATATCCAATGGATACGCCATGGTCCTTTGCCCTTATCTTTGCTCTTCCCTTGCTGGCCATGCTATTAATCTACTATTCAAGGGGTTATTTGAAGCGAATCCCGCTATTGCTTGTAAATATAAAAGCAGCGCACAAAGAGTATAGGGAAGGGCAGCAAAACCTTAACCGAACACTTAGCTTACTTGCCTGGTTTTCATTAGTCCCCGCAACGTTTTTAATTATATACCTACTACGAAACTACGCAAGCTCGCTAGAACACAATGTTGGACTTAGCGCAATACCAATAGTAGTAGGAATAATACTTGCGTATATAGCATTAAAACATAGCGTGCTATACATAGCAAGTGTGCTAACATTCTCAAAAGAGTTTACCCGCGAGCTCCTTTACAACGGAGGACTATTTGTTGGAGCATGGGGCTTTATCTCATTTTTCTTTGTTTTACTCCTCTTCATATATGACGGGAAACAGCTGGATATACTACTCTACATTGTTGCGCTGTTATGTATATTATTCATTTTACTATACTTAGTACGTACGCTGCAGCTTTTTCTTACAGAGAAAATTTCTCTATTCTTTTGGATTTTGTATCTTTGCACACTCGAAATTTCACCAGTATTGCTGGTGATCAACTATTTGTATCCGACTAAATGAAAATTAAAAAGATTCTCATATCCCAACCAGAGCCGGCTGCTGAGAAATCTCCCTACGCCGATTTAGTTGAAAAGTACAACATAAAGGTTGATTTTCGCCCATTTATCAGGGTTGAAGGTGTAACCGTTAAGGAATTTCGCAAACAGCGCATAGATGTTCTTGAACATACTGCTGTAGTATTTACAGCTCGTACAGCCATCGACCATTTCTTTCGTATTTGCGAAGAGTTGCGTATTACCATCCCTGAAACGATGAAATACTTTTGTATGACTGAGGCTATTGCCCTCTACCTTCAAAAGTACATTGTGTACCGTAAGCGTAAAATATTTTTCAGCAATGGTTCCGTACAAGGCTTGATTGACGCCATTGGAACCAAACATAAGAGTGAAAAGTTTTTAATTGCGCTATCAGACGTTCATAAGACTGACCTACTTAAAGCGTTTACCAAGAATAAAATTTCTCATACCGACGGTATTTTCTACAAAACAGTTCACAGCGATATGAAGGATGTTTCGCTTAGCGACTATGACATACTTGTATTCTATAGTCCGGCCGAAATTAAATCGCTGAAAGGGAACTTTCCGGACTTTGAGCAAAACGGGACTATTATTGCCACCTTTGGCCCCGCAACTGCAAAAGCGGTTACTACAGAAAAGCTGAAGGCCGATATTCAGGCGCCAACACCCGAAGCTCCATCAATAAAGATGGCGCTGGAAAACTACCTCAAAAAGGCTAAATAGCCAACGTTCTTGCACCTTTTGTAGCGTGAAGGAGTAAAGTACAGCGGTGCTCAAATCGTTTATGTAATGTGTTCTGATACACCGACTGAAAGGACTAAGGGGAAGCAATTCGGATTTAAGAAAAGTGAACGGCTTTGTTCCACCATTGCTATTAATGAGCTAGTACAAAACGGAAACACTATTAACCATTTTCCTTTTCGCCTACTATATACGGTAGCTTCACAGGCAGAGGTCATTCGTTCAAGTACTGTCCAAATAGCGATAGCCGTTCCAAAAAAAAAGTTCAAGCGTGCGGTTGACCGCAACCTGCTCAAACGAAGAATCAGAGAAGCGTATAGGCTTAACAAGGCAACGCTATATGATGTTACCGAACGGAAAGCTGCCACGCTAAATTTATTGCTGGTATATGTGTCAACAGAAATCTTGCCGTACGGAGAAATCGAAGTCAAACTCATCAAGCTTTTGGAGCGTCTTGCTCAGAGGCTTGAAAAGGATACTGATATTCATTCCGGTACTGTTGGTTAAATTTTACCAGCTGTTTATCTCCCCACTTAAACCCCCATCCTGTCGTTTTGAGCCTAGCTGCTCTCAGTATGCCATTGAAGCCCTGAGAAAACATGGACTATTTGAAGGCTGTTGGCTGGCCGCAAAGCGTTTACTACGTTGCCACCCGTGGGGAGGCTCTGGATACGACCCAGTACCTTAACCTCCCATTACTATATTCTTCACACGAAGAACTACGTTTTGATACAATGAATTTTATAAATATCGTTGTATATTTGTATTTCATGTGTATTTATATTCGTTTTTGGTAGAAGTTTGGGGTATTATAATTAGCTCTCCCACTGCAAAAAAACGAAACAATGCGCTGAATACTTTGTTCTTATGCTCAACACAAATACAGTAAAATGAGAAAGATATTCGCAATTACGCTTTGCCTTACGGTTGGGCTTAGCTCCCTAAAGGCACAAACCTATGTTGGCTACACGTACAACAACTACGAATCTGCTTCCGGAATGATATTCAACCCTGCCAGCATTGCGGGGAGCAACTATAAGTTTGACGTTAACCTCTTTTCGCTCAACTCTACTTTTGGAACAAACGCATATACCGTTAACAGGTCTAGCCTGTTTAAATTCGATTTTTCCAATTGGACAGAAGGAAAAGATTACACCAAGTTAGACAGCAGCGATCCTAAAGATTTATGGATGAATGTTGATGTTATTGGGCCCTCATTTATGGTTAGCCTTAGTCCCAAGCATTCAATAGGGTTTTCCAGCCGTATGCGTTTCCTGGCGAATGAAAACAACCTGTCTAACGATATTTTCCAGCTGATTGGCAGCGACAAGGATAATGCTATTTACGGACAAACGTTTACCCAAGATAACCAAAGCATGTATATTCACGGCTTTGCAGATTTGGGACTGACATACGCACGTGTACTTTATGAAAACCGCAACCATACGTTGAAGGGGGGTATTACCGCTAAGTGGGTGCTTGGACTTGGTTCGGGCTCGTTACGTTCTGACAACATAAAGGTTAACTTGCAAGATGCAAGCTATATTACCCAGCTACAGGGAGATGTTTCTACCGCATACTCAAAGGGCATAGACGACTTGGTAGCCGGTGATATTGATAATATTTTCGACTACATTGATGCCAAGGGATTTGCGATGGACATTGGCGCTGTTTATGAGTGGACTTCCGAAACCAACAGAGCCGCAGCTGAAAATGGTACTTGGTTTATTCCAACCACCTATAAATTAAGAGCAGCAATATCTGTAAGTGATTTGGGTAACAGGTTGAACTATACAACTTCTACCAATTCCGGAAATTACAACGTAAACATGAACGGTGTAAGCACAGACGTTTTAAATCTCGACGACCGCTCATTGGATGAATATATCTCCGATTTAGAGAATGCGGGATATGTAACTATGTCATCTGATCAATCGCTAAAAATGTCATTACCTACATTACTTCGCGCCAACGTTGACTGGCAGGCGTGGAAACGTATATATGTTAACCTTGATGGAGCGTTTAGCTTGGTAGGAAAAAATACCGTTGGTGCACGTTACATATCTTCTTATGCCGTTACACCTCGTTATGAGAGTCGCTGGTTCAGTATTTACAGTCCGGTTTCCTACAATGCAAAAAAAGATTTTGGATGGGGTATCGGATTTAACGTTGGCGTATTCTACATTGGCTCCGGCTCTGTTCTTTCTAACCTAATTAAGAGTGATATTAAAAATGCTGATGTTCATGTCGGAATACATGTGCCAATATTCCGTGCAAAGGCTAGCAAAAAAGAAAAGAATATCAGTAGCGCAGAGCCTGCTCAGCTGCTAACCCCCGAACCAATTCGACCTGAACCTAAGCCCGTTATTAACGAACCCAAGATAGCTGCTCAACAACCTGCTCCAACACCTCAACCGCTTCCGGAAGAACGGCCTGAGCTGGTTTTACCGGAACCAACTGTTGACCCAAAAGTTCAGGAAGAAATTCAAAGGTTGGCAAATAGCATATACTTTGTAACCGGAAGCGACTGGTTGCCGGTAGAGTCGCGTGAACCGCTGACAAAAATTGCCATTATACTAAACAACGACCCTGATTTACACCTCGACATCAGTGGGTTTACGGATAATACAGGCACGGAAAAAGTCAACATGGTGCTTTCAAAGCAACGCGCCAAATCTGTCAAAAAATTCCTTGTTGATTTAGGAGTTGACCCCTACAGAATAAATACTGAAGGGCTAGGCTCCGAAGACCCTGTTGCCGATAACGAAACAACGGCCGGTAAAGCAAAAAACCGCCGCGTGGAGATGAAGCTTAACTACTAAAATAAAACATACGCAAAAATCCCCGACAATAATTGTCGGGGATTTTTTATTGAATAACTTCCCTCGGGAAATGTTATGACAACTGGCTAAACGACAGAAAAGATTTTAGGCTAAAGCCCAACTGTTTGAACTTCTTGATTCGTTGACTAAAGTCAACGGCAATAAACCTTTTCAAAGCAAGCTTAAGCTATTCAAGCTTGCCCACCATATCTTCCGGCTTAACCCAGCTATCAAATTCTTCAGCGGTAAGGTAGCCTAAGTCAACAGCCGATTCTTTAAGCGTTTTTCCCTCCTTATGCGCTTTCTGTGCTATTTCTGCCGCTTTATAGTAGCCTATTTTTGTATTTAACGCAGCTACCAGCATTAGCGAATCGTCCAAATGTTTTTTTATGTTTGCTTCAATAGGTTCAATGCCTACGGCACATCTATCATTGAAGCTAACGCATCCCTCTCCTATTAAACGGGCGCTGTGTAAGAAGTTGTATATAATTAGGGGCTTAAACACGTTGAGCTCAAAATGTCCTGTTGCTCCACCAATATTAATTGCGACATCATTACCCATTACCTGCGCGGCAATCATGCTCAGCGCCTCACACTGTGTAGGATTTACCTTTCCGGGCATAATGGACGAGCCCGGCTCGTTATCAGGAATATGTATTTCGCCTATCCCCGCACGTGGGCCGGAGCTCAGCATACGAATATCGTTGGCTACTTTCATCAGGCTTACTGCAACAGCTTTCAGCGCACCATGAGCGGCAACAATAGCATCATGAGAAGCCAACGCCTCAAACTTATTCGGAGCTGTTACAAAGGGATAGCCTGTGAGTACCGCAATTTGTTTAGCAACCTGTTCGGCATAGCCATCCGGAGTATTAATGCCGGTGCCCACAGCCGTTCCACCTAAAGCCAACTCTGCAATGTGTGGCAAGCTATACTTAATAACCTGTAAACCATAATTAAGCTGGGCTACGTAACCACTTAACTCTTGTCCTAAAGTAAGCGGTGTAGCATCCATAAAGTGGGTACGACCTATTTTTACCACACGCATATACTGCCTGCTTTTTGCAGCTAACGTATCACGTAATTTCTCAATTCCCGGAATAGTAACTTCCGCTAATATCTTGTATGCCGCAATATGCATTGCTGTTGGAAAAGTATCGTTGGACGATTGCGATTTATTCACATCATCATTGGCAAGCAATACCTTCTCCTTATCCGTCAGCTGTCCGCCGTTAAGAACATGCCCGCGATTAGCAATTACCTCATTCACATTCATATTGGATTGTGTACCGCTTCCGGTTTGCCATACCACTAAGGGAAAGCTATCATCTAGCTTACCGTCGAGTATTTCATCACATACCTTTGTAATAAGAACACACTTTTCCTTTGCCAGCACCCCCAACTCACAGTTGGTAATAGCCGCCGCTTTTTTAAGGCAGGCAAAAGCATATATTACCTCTTTGGGCATTTGGTTTATATCGCGTGCAATTTTGAAATTATCAATGCTCCGCTGGGTTTGTGCTCCGTAGTATGCATCTGCAGGAACCTGCACTTCTCCCATTGTATCTTTTTCTACTCTGTATTTCATGGCTTGCTGTTTGGCTATAAAACAAATATAGACAAAATAAGGTTGCGACTAATTAACTCAAACTGCTATTTATTACCCCCAACCCCCTGAAGGGGGCTTTGGCCTGAACAACTTACCAAAGTTCAATTTTGCAGTAGTAAGGTTCCCCCTTTAGGGGGTTAGGGAGGTAAAAGTTGTTGGCATGGAGTAGCAAATAGAATAACTAGCAACTTGTGACTAATCAACTAAACATCATTAATAGCATCACTTCGATTTCCCCAATTTTATCTCTAAAAAAAATCTACTACATTTGCCGGTGTTTAAGTATAAAATGGATGCAGGTGTAAATATAGTAGCGATTCTTCGAGAGCTGTTGATGGAGTACAGCAGGGTTTCCATACCCTGTATGGGTAGCTTCATTGCATCCTACCATCCGGCCTCTCCCTCTGATGACAAAAAGCTGCTCTTGCCACCATGCAAAGAGGTTATATTTAACCCAAAAGAAATTTGGAACGACGAACGTTTAGAACGTAAGCTGGCACAGAATATAAGCTGTTCGCTAGCCAAAGCGCAGGAGCAGGTCGCGCTTTGGGTAGATAATCTTTGTTTCAGGCTGGCAATAGAAAGGTTAGTACAAGTTGAAGGCTTGGGTACGTTTACCTTATCCGATAGCGACCAAATAGGATTTACATTCGAAAAGAATATTAATCTTCTAAAAGAAGCCTACGGACTCGGCGCTGTTCCATTTAGCTACATTCCGGTTACTACCTCTGCAACCGCAAAAAACGTACAGCCTAAAAAACGGTCATACGCTTGGCTCATTTTTATTATTATTCTAGTAGCGGTAGCTACTGTAGTGGTTCTATTGTACAAAAAATAAGGTTTCTTTAAAAAAGACATCCCCAAAAAGGTATTGCTTGCAGCGAGATGTTGAAAGTAATGGAAAACATACATCATAAAAAAAGTCCGATGGGTTAAACCCGTCGGACTTTTTAATAGCTTACCTTACGTATTAGCTATCGCAATCCGTGTAATCCTGACACAGCTTGATAAACTTCGTGATATCAAAAGAAAAAGCGCTACCGTACTCTCCATCCTTTACTTTTGTTGAAACGTTATCACAATCGGCCAAATATTTCGAGAGCGTCTTTTTAAATCCCATCTCAATCTCGGCAGGCATTTCTTGCGCAGATGACCATAGCATATACGATTTTATAGGGTTATAGTTCCCATCCGTCTTTTCCAGCAGCTTAATCTTATCGGATTCGAAAAGAACCACCGCAAAATGGCGAACCAATCCACCGGAACCGTTCGACTGTTTTACCGTATAGTATCGTTGCTCCCCATAAGAAAAGGATGATACCTTTGCAGGAGTGAGAAGAATTGGATTACCTGCATCATCAGGAAGAACAATGCTAAATGTATGCTTAATGTCATCGTACACCACTTTCCCTACCAGCATTTCATCGGTTGAAAGAATAACCGTATCATCAGCGGTTATATTTCCTTCCACCAAATCTTTAACCTGCTTTTCCGCTGAGCTCATAGCATCGCTTACAAATGGTTTTCCTTCAAGACGAAAATCGAGAACGGGGTTATAGTCCAAATGGCGATTGGGAAGAAGGTGTTTTTCTACCACCTTTTGTGCATTGTCAATTCTTTCAGCCAGCTCCCTCTTTTGTGCCTCATTATCTTTTACAGCCTTTAACCGCTCCATATAAAAACCGGCTCTTTCAAAATCATCAAGACAGTAGTACAGCGAGGCTAGATTGAAGTTAATGGCTGAGTAAAGCACATCCACCTTTTTGTCCTTAGGGTCAAACTGATCTTGTATGGATTCAAAATACCCGATTTGCGCGCTTAACCTTTTCTTGTATATATCGGGTGACTCATCTGAAGTCATCGTTTTTAATGTTGACATCAGCTTGTTCAAGTTGCCATTAAACAGGTCTGCAATATCTGTTTTCTTTACCGAGTAGAATACAGCATTTTCAGTGGTTGGATAAAAATCAAACATTGCCTTAAATCCGTTACCGGCGCCTGATACAAATCGCTCTGTAGCCCCTCTGATATTTCCTGCAATTACCGTAGCGCTGTTATTTTCCCAGTAGCTGCTTGCGTAGCTATGTGAAGAAAATTCCTCGCTTTTAAACGTAATATCAGGAGTTTCGGGGTCTGTTGCTCTGCGATAGATAACCATACCATTTTTAGCATTCACCGCTTCAAAGGTCATATTGTACTTCGCAGAAAACAGAATATAGTAAACCGTGTACGACTCTTTTTTACCGTCTTTCTCCCTTGTTCTGTTTTCACTTACCAGCCTATTTTCAACAACGTTAAGCGGGCCAAGGCTAACGGTTACCTTCATATCTGCATCACCGGTCGTTGCTTCCTGAAAAGAGGTTAGCTTAGGCATCAGCTGCTTTACTTCGCCCTGCGAGTAGCCATGCCGCTCGCCTGACAAGTAAACCCTATACGAATACGTTTTAATTTGGTCGTAAATCAGCTTGTAAGGAATATGAGTAAAGTTAATCTTTACGTTTTCCCTGCTGTTTTTCTGTGCAAAAGCACCATTGCCAAGCGTACACAAGGCTACCAGAAGAATCAAAAAATGTTTTTTCATAGCTTATTATGGGTTGGTTTTGGATATGGTTAATCTTCTGCCGACTGCATCAGATAATCTTTCATAAAGCCGTTAAGGTCTCCATCAAGCACAGCCTGAGTGTCAGACGTTTGATGTCCGGTACGGTGGTCTTTAACTCGCCTATCATCCAGCACGTAGCTGCGGATTTGCGACCCCCACTCTATTTTTTTCTTTTTCCCTTCCTGCTCGGCCTGTACTTCTCTTCGCTTTTCCAGCTCAATCTCATACAGGTGAGATTTCAGAATACGTAGCGCATTCTGCCGATTATCGAACTGTGAGCGGGTTTCGGTATTTTCAACCACAATTCCGGTAGGAATATGGCGCACACGAACGCCTGTTTCCACCTTGTTTACGTTCTGCCCGCCTGCCCCGCTGGAGCGAAAAGTATCCCATTCCAACTCCGAAGGACTAACGGTAATTTCAATAGAATCGTCAATAGCCGGATACACAAACACGGAGGCAAAAGAGGTCATCCGCTTGTTGTTTGCATTAAACGGTGAAGGTCGTACCAACCGATGTACGCCTATTTCGGCTTTCAAATATCCGTAAGCAAACTCCCCCTCAAACTCAATGGTTGCAGATTTTACTCCGGCTTCATCACCATCCTGTAGGTGTACAATTTTAGTTTGGTAGCCGTTTCGTTCGCCCCAGCGCAGGTACATACGCAACAACATGGAAGCCCAGTCATCACTTTCGGTTCCCCCTGCACCTGATTGAATCCTCATAATTGCCCCAAGCTTATCCTCCTCGGCGCGCAACATGCTACGCATTTCCAGCTCCTCAAGCAGCACAAGAGTTTTATCATGCTGGGCATCAACCTCGTCCTCACTTGCTTCGCCACCCTTTGCAAAATCGTAAAGAACCTGTAAGTCGTCAAGATTTTTCGCAACCTCATCGTAACGTTGTAGCCATTGCTTAAGAGAGGCAACCACCTTTAGCTGCTCTTCCGCCTGTTTGGAATTATCCCAAAAAGAAGGGTCATGGGTTTTTTGCTCCTCTTCCTCACATCGAATCCGTTTATCATCTATGTCAAAGATGCCTCCTCAACGCTTGCCCGCGTTGTACCAGCTCCTTTAGCGTGTCGGTAGTTAGCATTTATTCCTGGGGTTTATGTTATCTTTGCAAAGGTAGCTCAATTATACCGCTCAATGAAAAAATACATAACACTTACCTTTCTAATTCCGTTTATTACCTCATCCGCTTTCTCTCAGCAAGTAGTTGATGAGGCAGAACTGATACGCCAACAAGGCTTGCAAAACATACAACAGCTCGACAGTACCATTCATGTACAGCTGATATATGCAAGCGTTGATAATTTTTTGAAAGAAAACATTTACGGTTCTCTTACCCAAGCATTTTTACAGCCAAAAGCCGCCCAAATGCTGGTAAAAGCCCAGCAGGAGCTGAAAAAACAAAACGCCCGGCTAAGCCTTATTGTATATGATGCTGCCCGGCCTCAACGCATGCAGGTAAAAATGTATGAAAAAGTAAGAGGAACACCCCAAGTCAGGTATGTTACCAGCCCGGGGCGAAAAAGCATGCACAGCTATGGCGTAGCCGTTGATTTAAGCATTATTGACGAAAAAACCGGAAAAGAGCTGGATATGGGAACCCCCGTTGACTTTCTGGGCGCAAAGGCAGAACCCCAAAAGGAGAGTGAGCTGTTGAAATCCGGACAGCTTAGCCAAAAACAAATAGATAATCGGGCACTTTTAAGAACAACTATGCGCAAAGCAGGCTATCGTGGAATACCCAACGAATGGTGGCACTTCGAAGCCTGCACCCGAAAAGATGCTGAAGCAACTTATAAACCTATAAAGTAGCATAGTAAATAATGAAAAACCGTTCTCAGCAGATTTCTAAAATATCGTAAAGAGTAGAAACAAGAACGAGAGCGCCTGTAATTAATGGACGCTCCCGTTTCAAAAACCCAAACTTACTTCTATTTGCTTTATCTTGCTTTATCCTTGATAATCTTTCAATACATTCATTAACTTTTGTCGAGAGAAGAAAATACGGCTCTTTACTGTTCCGATTTTTAACCCCAATTTAGCCGCAATTTCTTTGTACTTATAACCGGAAGTATGCATTTGAAAAGGAATACGAAATTCCGGCTCCAGCTGGTTAATTTTACGGCTAAGCTCGCTATGAGAAAAATCTGATTCGGGCGTAAGCTGTGCGGTACGGCTGTTCATTAAATACTGGTTATCGCTTCCATCTAGCATCATGTTATGTTTGACAGACTTTCGATAGTTATTAATGAACGTATTCTTCATTATGGTAAATGTCCATGCTTTCAGATTGGTGTCCTCCTGATACATATTCTGGTAGGTCAACGCTTTTAAAAAGGTTTCCTGCACTAAATCCTTTGCATTTTCACTATTGGAGGTCAGGCGCATCGCAAATCTCTCCAGGCTGGCTTCTAACGCCAACAATTCCTCTTTAAATACTTTTGTTTCCATTGTGTCCGCTTTTGTCAGAATGTAAAATCAGTAGTAGCTTCTCAGCTCAAGTGCGTTTAAAGGAGGTACAAGATTCGTACCGATAAAATGCTTTAATAAGCGAATTAGGCATCAAACAGGTGCTTGATATTGCTCTATTTAGCCGAAGGGTCTCATCTTGGGATTGTTCTAAAGAACAGAAAATACAAAATATCAAAAACAATGTTATTACAAATATAGTAATATATTTACTCCAAATAATGGACTTTAAATATTTAACTTATTAAGGATGAATAATTAACATTAATATTAGCATTTTAGTAATTAGACAAAAGCCCATTGGTAAAATCCAATGGGCCTGCCACAAGTTAATGTAGAATCTTGCTACACTATTCCTCAATATCATCGGAAGAGCGAGAAACGTGCTGTTTCCTCAATGGATTAGCCGTTAGTTCCGCATGTTGCTTACGGTTTTTAAAGATATCGCAAGCCATATAAAGCGCAGCCCTAAATGAATCGGGTGAGGCCTTGTCTGATCCGGCAATTTCATAAGCAGTTCCATGTGCCGGAGATGTTCTTACAACTGGCAATCCCGCGGTATAATTTACACCTGTATCAAAAGCGGTTGACTTAAATGCAATCATGCCTTGATCGTGGTACATGGCAAGAATAGCATCAAACTTTGTTACCGAATCAGAGCCAAAGAAACCGTCGGCCGAATAAGGGCCGAAGGCAAAAATTCCCTTTCCTTTGGCCGCATTAATGGCAGGAATAATAATATCCTGCTCCTCTGTACCTATTAACCCGTTATCGCCGCAATGAGGGTTAAGCCCCAGTACTGCAATTCTTGGTTTTCTCACACAAAAGTCTTGCTGCAATGACCTATTTAATATCTCTAGTTTTTTTACAATCAACTCTTTAGTCAATGTGGAAGAAACGTCCTTTAGCGGAATATGGCCGGTTGCTACCCCTATCTTCATCACCTCACTAGCCATAATCATCAGATAGTTATCCGAATTGAAGGAAGCAGCCAAAAACTCCGTATGTCCGGGAAAGTTGTACTTCTCCGATTGTACATTATTTTTGTTGATGGGAGCGGTAAGCAATACATCTAACTTACCGTTTTTTAAATCGCTCATGGCCATGTTAAGCGCGCTAACCGCACCTTCACCAGCTTGTTGAGTCGATAAGCCTACCTCAACCTTTACATTATCATCCATACAGCTGATAATATTTGACCGCTTTGTATTAGCCTCATTTGGCGAACCAATAAGGTTAAGGCTGAAATTTTCAACGTTCAGCTGCTTGCGGTAGAAGGCAAAGGCTTTTGGTGAACCATATACTATAGGAATGCAAAACTCGTTGATACGCGGGTCTAGCAACGTTTTTATCATCACTTCGTAGCCAATGCCATTAATATCTCCGTGGGTTATTCCCACCACTATCTTATCATCTCTCATGTTTGCTTTGTTATGTTACATAAGTTACAAAGATAGTAAAACCAAAACAAGCCCGTAGCTACAAGGCTCTTTTTGCTAAAATGGCAGAATTCGTGAAAATCTCTTCTTCAAAAGAGCAATGACGTGCTTGTTTTACCGTGCTATCTCAACTTTAGCCCTAACGGGTTTGAAAACCTGTTAGGGCTGGTATATCATTGAGAAAGTTGTATAACACACCCTCTCCACACAAAGAAAATTGACGCTATTTATTTACTAAGCCTAGTTGCCGTACTTTCTTCAGCCACCTTTTTTTATCATCCGGCTTTGAAGGTGTTACGGGACCTATATAGGTTATTTTTACAGGACGTACTCCGCTGAAATGTAGAACTACCCGCTTCAGCTGGTGTGTGCTGGGCTGCCGGTACACAAAACGGTAGTACCATGAAGGTTGGTCGAGTGTACAAACTATACGTGCCGATTTACCTTTCAACAATCTATCCCACCATCGTGAGCCTTCTCGTGTTTGGAAGGCAAATCCGGGTAAAAACACCCTATCAACAAATCCCTTCAGCATCGCAGGCATACCGCCCCACCATACGGGGAAAAACCACACCAAATGGTCTGCCCAGTTTATCTTTTGGCGAGCATCGACCAAATCAGGCTCCAGCTCCATTTCTTTATGATACCCGAAAGGAAGGTTGGGGTTAAACGTCATGTCCCGAATCGCAACTTCTTTTACCTCGGCTCCAGATTCCAATGCACCTTGTTTGTAAGCTTCGGCAAGCGCGTTATTGAAGCTCGCAGCATCTGGATGGCCCGAAATGATAAGGATTTTTTTACCCATGTGTGAAAATACTTGTTTCAATAACAATTATAATGGTAAACTATGTAGGAAACGTACTATGGGCTACCCTATCCTATTTGTATTAATCTGGCACCCAAAGCTAAACCGTAATTGCGAGCGTAGCGACCCGAAGGGCAGCGCAGCTAACCAATCTCTTGAATAGAACAGATTGCTTCGCTACGCTCGCAATGACGTGCTATTTGCAACCTACTACTCTACAATTAGCTCATCAAGCAAAATTACCGAGGGTTTTCCTTCATTTGTACTACCTGTCGGAAATGGCGAACCTGCGTTCTTAAGCGTCACTTTCAGGTAACGGGCAGTTACGTTGCTAAGCGTTGTGCTTCCCTCTACATTGCGGCGACGGTTAGGCTCCTTGTTTTCAATTTTTGCGGCCGGAAATGTGGTGAACGTTTGCCCATCGTCAGAATATGCAACCATTATTTCGGTCGGAGCAACAACTCTATATAAAGGCTGATTTACCAAACCAGCCGTAACACGACTAATAGGTGTTGATTGTTTTAAATCAAGTGTAAGCGTTAAGTCTGCACCATCTGCCCTAACCATATTACGAGGCTTGGGGTACCATCCCGGATTTTCAAAAACCGAAGCCCTTAAGCCGTCAACAGGGATAAGGGTGGTTGCCGTATCTCCTTCTACCTTACATACTGCACCCAGCGCCTTATGTCCAACATATTCGCGTTCAAAAATACGTCCTATCAACTTTCCGTTCTCAAATAATCCGGCTTTAAGCGTTACACGACCGTTAATTTCCAGCGGTGTTGAGTAAATAGAAGAGCTTTTATTGGGCATACTTCCATCTGTAGTATAACGTATAGCGGTTGTGTCATACTGGCTTTGAAGCTTTACCATTAAATGGCTGGTTTCAGCATTGTATTCAGGTGTTACCAATACATCGAACATAGTTTTAGAATAGGTAACCCCAAGCGCATCTAAGTAAGCAAAATGAGCTTTCAACCTACGCGCAAAATCGTAAAAATCTTTTTTGTCCTTATTTGTCCAGGCAATTTCGGCAATGGCTAAGGCTCTAGGGAATACGTCAGACTCAACATCGGTCGATGTAGCGTTATACTCGTTCCACATATTGCCCTGCACACCGAGAATGTATTGTTGCTCTTCATGGCTTAGCTCTTCAGGTGTAGGCTCAAACGAATATGTTTTCTGAAGTGGAGTAAAGTTACCTATGGTAACCGACTCAAAGTAAGGGTCATACTGATAGTAATCAAGGTAGCAGTGTGTTGTAGGAGTCATAATGACATAATGCTTTTGTTGCGCAGCGGCTATTCCTCCCTTAATACCACGCCATGACATAACGGTTGCTTCTTCCGGAAGTCCACCATCTAAAATTTCATCCCAGCCTATTATTCTACGACCATGTGATGAAACAAACTTTTCCATACGGCTCATGAAGTAGCTTTGCAGCTCCTCTTCATTTTTCAACTTTTCTTTCTTTATCAAGGCTTGGCAATGCTTGCACTCTTTCCAGCGGATCTTAGGGCACTCATCGCCACCAAGGTGGATATACTCGCTCGGGAACAATCCCATTACCTCAGTAAGCACATCTTCCAACAGCTTAAATGTTTCCTCTTTCGGACAAAATATATCAGGAAATATACCCCATTTAGGAGAAACTTCTATTTGCGCTCCGGTACATGATAATTCAGGATAGGCGGATAAAGCAGCCATTGCATGTCCCGGCATTTCTATTTCGGGAATAACGGTTATAAACCGTTGACGAGCGTATTCCACAACTGCCTTCACATCCTCTTGTGTATAGTAGCCGTCATACGGTTTACCATCGTACACCTGTGGATATTCGTCGTAGTAGCTGCCTACCAGCGTTTCCTTACGCTTTGAACCAATCTCTGTTAGCTTGGGATGGCTCTTTATTTCAATACGCCAACCTTGGTCGTCGGTAAGGTGCCAGTGAAACGTGTTCATTTTATGCAACGCCATCATATCTATGTAGCGCTTTATAAAATCGACAGAGAAGAAATGTCTTGCCGCATCCAAGTGCATCCCCCGGTAGGAGTAACGAGGTGCATCCTTCACCTCAACGCAAGGAATAGTCCAAGCAACATTTTGCTTTTGAGAGCTGAGAATTTCAGGAGGAAGTAGCTGCAAAATAGTTTGAATGGCGTAAAATGCTCCATTCCCGGTTTGAGCCTCAACCTTAATACCATCTTTGGTTACGGAAAGCGTATAGCCTTCTTTTCCAAAATCACTCCTATCCGATTGTACAAACCAAATAGTTTTTGGAGGCATACTGTTAGCCACTACTGCACGATCACCCTCAACAATACTTAACTTTATCCCGGAAGCAAGCTCTATACGTTGAGCAAGAAAATCAGCAGCCATTCTAAAGTCCTTGTTTTCGGCAGGAATAGTAATTGTTGTCTTACCATCTAAGACAAATTTACCCTCCTTCGGCTCCATTTGTTGAGGTAGGGGAATAACATTGTAAACGTTGGGAGATGATGTTGAACATGCCGAAAGGGAAAGGAGGGCAAGCAACAAAACGTAAAAAAAAATGGGTTTTTTCATGGCAATATGTTTTAATTTTCAAGGTAGCCACAAACCTAACAAAATACAACGTATTTTCAAAGGCTAACCGACAAAAGCATTTTATTAATACTTTTGCTTTCCAGTGAATTGTTGAGACAATAATGAATTTCTTAGCGCATATATACCTATCCGGAGATAATCGAGATATACAGGTTGGTAATTTTATCGGTGATTTTGTAAAAGGATCAGCCTATAACGGTTATCCCAACAAAGTAAAGCAAGGCATTTTACTACATCGCGCCATTGACGATTTTACGGATAAGCATCCCGAAGTAATTGAAGCAATAGCATGGTTAAAACCTCAGTTCGGTCGATATTCCGGAATATTTATTGATATGTTCTATGACTACTTTCTTGCTTCCGAATGGCAAAACTTTTCACCTATTCCTCTTCGTCGGTTCGCAAGAGGCTTTTACTGGTCAATGATTTGTCACTATTCCATACTACCAAAACAGGTACGGGGATTTTTACCCCACTTGATTGTAAGTAACCGGTTATGTCTATATGCTACAACAGAAGGACTACAACGTTCGCTGGAGATTATGGAGCGGGTTACCTCTCTCCCAAAACAAAGCGAGGAAGCTATTCGCTTCCTCACCACTAATCATTCTTTGCTAAGAGAGAATTTCTACAACTTTTTCCCAACCTTACAGCAGTTTGTTGCTGAAAAAATTGCAGAAAACTAATCTGTACAAAATATTTATTGCCTTACACGTTCTGAATACTCACGTGTACGCGTATCAACTTTTATTTTTTCATCTTGGTTGATGAAAAGAGGCACCATAATTTCAGCGCCGGTTTCAAGCGTTGCGCTTTTCAATGCGGATGTTGAAGCCGTATCGCCCTTTACTGCCGGCTCTGTATAGGTAATTACCAGCTCTACAAAAGGAGGAAGTTCACAGGTTAATACCCGCTCTTCATCTGCAAGAAACATCATTTCTACATATTGTCCTTCCTTCATCAAATCGGCATTATCAACCATTTCTTCCTGAAGATCAATCTGTTCAAAGGTTTCGTTATGCATGAAGTGAAAGCCGCTCTCATCCTTATACAAAAATTGGTAGGGACGACGCTCAACACGGATAATATCAATTTTTTCTCCTGCGTTATAGGTGTTTTCCAACGTTTTACCGTTTTCCAAATTTTTCATCTTTACCTTTACAAACGCTCCTCCCTTACCAGGCTTTACGTGCTGAAACCACGTAATTGAGCAAGGTTTTCCGTTGAATGAGATACAAAGTCCGTTCTTAAAATCTGCTGTAGTAGCCATTAATGTTTATTTTAGTTAGGGTGCAAAATTACAAATTATATGTGAATCACAATCATACGCTCGCTAGAATGACCGGAATCCGACTGCTTTCTTAACTACGCTGAGTGTTTCTGCCGCGCTAGCCCTTGCTTTTTGAGCCCCTTCGCTAATTACCTTTCTGAGGTAATCCTTGTCTGCGCTGATTTGTTCAATACGTTCACGAATAGGCAATGTAATTTTACAGATATCTTCCGCCAGCTGTTTTTTCAAATCGCCATATCGGATATCACAAGCATTGTACTTGTTTTTAAATTGCTGTACTGTTTCAGGGGTGGAAACTACACTTAGTAATGTGAAAATGTTTTGAATCGATTCCGGCATAGGGCTATTAGGTTCAGTTGGGCCACCATCGGTCACCGCCCTCATTACCTTTTTATGTATTGTTTTCTCATCATCAGCTAAATATATACCATTGCCTTCGCTTTTTCCCATTTTCCCACTACCATCCAATCCGGGAATCTTTGTCAGCTCGCTACCAAAATTGTATGCTGTTGGCTCGGGAAATACCTCTACTCCATACATGTTATTAAAGCGACGAGCGAAAACTCTCGTCATTTCAAGGTGTTGCTCCTGATCTTTCCCAACAGGAACTTTGTTTGCTCGGTGTACTAGGATGTCAGAGGCCATAAGCACAGGATAGGTCAATAGGCCGGCATTCACATTATCCGGATGTTTACGTATTTTTTCTTTGAAAGAGGTTGTACGTTCCAACTCCCCTTTATAGGCTAGCATATTAAGAATTACGTATAATTCAGACACTTCAGGCACATCGCTTTGTACAAATATGGTAGCAACATTCGGGTCTAATCCGGCCGCCAAATACTCTGCTAACACGCGATGCACATTACCATGAAAATCGTCCGGATGCGGATGGGTAGTAAGCGAGTGTAAATCAGCAATGAAAAAGAAGCAGCGATTTTCATGCTGCATCTTTGTAAAGTTACGCAATGCGCCAAAATAGTTTCCTAAGTGTAGGTTCCCGGTAGAGCGAATACCACTTACAACTGTTTCCATAGTGTATGCAAAAAGATTGACAACTTTCTTTTACCCCCCCCATATAACCCTGTTAATTAAACAAGGTTTGCAACATTACCTTAATTGGCATGTTCCCTTTATTCTATATGATAACATACGGGGTTACAAAGATAGAAATATTGTGAGATTTAATTCTCTTGTTTTCAAGAATGGATTTTCACAGAATTTTTGGTTATTTTCGCACTTTAGAATTTTGATTGCCTTAATGAGAAAAAATATTGCAATAGTAACAGGGGGGAACTCTTCGGAGCACGCCGTATCATTACGTAGCGCAGATCTAGTTGAGACCTCTATAGATAGAACACAATACAACATTTTCCGTGTTATTGTTGACGGGGTAAGATGGTACGTACAGCAAGCCGACAAGGCAGACGTTCCCATTAACAAAAGCGACTTCAGCTTTAGTGATGAGGGAGAAAAACGCTTATTTGATTGTGCTTTAATTATCATTCATGGTACACCCGGTGAAGACGGACTGATTCAAGGGTATTTTGAGCTCCTGCACATTCCCTACACCACCAGCAACGTACTGGTATCAGCGCTTACCTTCAACAAGTGGGCTTGCAAGAACTACCTAGCCGATGCTGATGTGGCTATGGCTAAGGGTATGCTGATTCGCAAAGGCGAGCCTATAGATGCAGCAAAGGTTGTTCGCACGCTAGGATTACCCATTTTTGTAAAACCCAACGAGGGCGGCAGCAGCTTCGGTATCACCAAAGTAAAATCGATGGATGATATGCAGAAAGCTCTAGAAAGTGCCTTTCAGGAAGATGTGAATGTAATTGCCGAAGAGTTTATATCGGGCGTAGAGCTTACCTGTGGTCTTATGCGTAGCGGAAATGAGATGCTAATCTTTCCGATAACAGAAATTGTAAGTAAGAAAGAGTTTTTCGATTACGAAGCGAAGTACACTCCCGGCATGTCTGACGAAATTACACCTGCTCGTATATCTGATGAACTGACCAAACGAGTAAAAGATACATCAGCATTTATATATGACCGCGTAGGTTGCCGTGGTATTGTGCGCATAGACTACATTTACAGCAAGGAGCAAGATAAGTTGTACTTTCTCGAAGTAAACACCGTACCGGGCATGACAGAAAACAGCTTAGTGCCTAAGCAAATTAGGGCAATGGGAGAAAGCGTGGGAAATGTGCTGGGGTTGGTGATAGAGGATGCGATAAGGAGATAAATGTAGCAAAAACCCCTGTTTGTCTTTGGCACTTAATTACCATAAATTTGCTATAATAACTGTATGATATTAAGCTGAGGCTTGTCTTAATTTTGAGAAAATAAAAATGAGTGTTGGTCTCAGGCATAAAACAGTTAATGCACTTCTATGGAGCTCTCTTGATAGGTTCGGTTCCGTTCTCATTCTATTTCTAGTCAACATTGTATTGGCTAGAATGCTTTTCCCAGAGGATTTTGGGCTCATTGGAATGATTATGGTTTTCATAGCCATATCAAATAGCATTGTAGATAGTGGCTTTGGAGCGGCTTTGATTCAGAAAAAAGATGTTTCAAAAGAAGATTATTCAACTATTTTCTATCTTAATGTAGCATTAGGAATAGTTTTTTTTATCATTCTTTATGCAACATCACCATTAATAGCATCCTTTTATGAACAGTCTCAGCTGACTGTTTTACTGCGAGCTTTAGCAATAGTGCTTGTAATTAATGCATTTGTTATGGTTCAATCTGCCATCTTGCAAAAAGCGGTAGATTTTAAAAAAATTGCTCGCATCAACATTGTATCCGCTCTACTTTCTGGATTGCTTGCAATTGGTTGTGCCATAAAAGGGTTAGGAGTTTGGAGTTTGGCTATACAAGTGATAAGCAATAGCTGCTTGAAGTGCGTTTTGTATTGGATAACAAATCCATGGCGACCCATGTTGATATTTAGCATGCAATCTCTAAAAAATCTGTTTGGTTACGGATCAAAATTATTGCTTTCAGGATTGCTTGATACTACCTATCAAAATTTGCAATCATTAATCATAGGAAAGGTTTTTAATTCGAAAGATTTAGGGTATTATACTCAGGCTCAACGCTTGCAAGATGCTCCCGGATTAACTATTTCCAGTATTGTAACACAAGTTACCTTTCCTGTTTTTTCAACGCTACAGGATGATAATGAAAAAATGAAAATAGGCGTCAAAAAGAGCCTAAAAGCGTTGGTGTTTATCAACTTTCCACTAATGGTGCTGTTGGCAGTAATTGCGAAGCCACTGATCGTTTTGCTGTTTACAGATAAATGGATACCCTCCATTCTCTATTTTCAACTGCTATGTGCCGCTGGCATGCTGTTTGTTTTGCATACTACAACACTCAGCATCTTAAAAGCTAAAGGGCGAAGTGATATTTTTTTAAAGTTGGAAATACTAAAAAAAACAGCTGGCGTAGCGCTAATAGTTATTGGGATAATTTCTTATGGAATTATAGGAATGATTATAGGAATGATAGTCTCTTCATATGTTTCTTATTTTTTGAATGGTTTTTATTCAGGGCGTATTATCAATTATAAGTTAAAGGACCAGCTTAAGGATATATTTCCGTATTTCATCATTTCAATTGTAGTAGGAATAATTGTATTTTTTGCGTTCCAACATATTATACTCAACAACTTATTATTGGTTATAATACAAACTGTGGGCTACGCATTAATCTACCTTTTGATTGCTCGCATTTTTAATTTTGAGCCATATCATGACTACCGACAAATTATTAATGACCTAATCTTGCGTAAAAAAAAATCTTATGAATAACGATCAACCGATATTAGTTACACAACCTGCGCTTCCCCCGTTAGAAGAATTTATCCCGTATTTAAAGGAAATATGGGGGAATAAATGGCTTACCAATAATGGGCCATTTCACCAACAATTTGAAAAAGCCTTGGCCGAATATTTGGGAGTAAAATATATTTCTGCTTTTTCCAATGGTACTCTTGCGCTCATTACGGCCCTACAGGCCTTACGTATTACTGGAGAAGTGATAACAACTCCTTATAGCTTTGTGGCAACAACCCACTCTCTTTGGTGGAATGGAATAAAACCCGTTTTTGTGGATATTGAACCAACCTATTTCAATGTAAACCCAGAAAAAATAGAATCTGCTATTACACCCAAAACAACAGCCATACTCCCGGTGCATGTATATGGGAACCCCTGTAATGTTGAGCGAATTCAGCAAATAGCTGATATCTATGGGCTAAAAGTGATTTATGATGCTGCTCATGCTTTTGGTGTAACCATTAATGGAAACTCGGTATTGAATTATGGAGATTTATCCATATTGAGTTTTCATGCCACCAAGGTTTTCAACACCATTGAGGGAGGAGCAATTATTTGTCAAGATGAAAAAACGAAGAAGCGCATAGATTACCTCAAGAATTTTGGTTTTGTAGATGAGGTTACGGTAATAGAACCTGGTATTAACGCCAAAATGAATGAGGTACAGGCAGCATACGGCATCCTCCAGCTAAAACATGTAGATACGTATATTCAGAGACGAAAAGAAATAACGGAGCTGTACAGAAAACTGTTAAAGAACACTGAAGGAATTCGTTATTTGCATGATATGCCAGATGTACGTCAAGGTTACCCTTACTTCCCTATTCTTATTGACAAAACAAAATATGGCCGGACGCGAGATGAAGTGTATGATGAATTAAAAAAGAATAGTATTTTTGGTAGACGATACTTCTATCCTCTTATCAGCCAGTTCCCGACCTATAGAGGGCTACCGTCAGCAGAACCATCGAATCTTTCTGTAGCGGAATGTGTTGCCAGCCAAGTACTGTGTTTGCCCATTCATGCAAACTTACAGGATGAGGAGGTGTTTAAGATTTGCGATTTATTAATCAACAACAAATAGAGTAAGGGGTCTTCTCTCATGGAGAAACAAACAAATAAAGGACCATTAGTAAGCATTGTTTGCACTACCTTTAATCATGGGTCACATATTAAACAAACCCTTGACAGTTTTGTTATGCAGCAATGCAACTTCCCCATAGAAGTTATTGTGCATGATGATGCTTCCACAGATAATACTGCTGCCATTATAAAAGAATATGCTGCAAAATATTCTTTTATTAAGCCAATAATACAAAGTGAAAACCAGTATTCCAAAGGATTAAATATTTGGGGGTATTTATTTACAAAAGAAGTAAGAGGACAATATATTGCAATTTGTGAAGGGGACGATTATTGGATTGATCCACTAAAATTACAAAAACAAGTAGATTTTTTGACAAGAGCCAATGATCCAAAGATGTTTTTTGACAAAATAATACAACCATACAAACGAGAATTAGAGTTGTAGTATGTCAATAATATATCCTTTGCGGTTGATTGCAAGATAATATTCCTGACGGCTTGGACAATTATAGCCCCTAAAAACAATTTTCTTCATAAACTATTCAAAAGACTCCCCGAAAGAGATATTGAAAAGTTATTGGAAAAATTCAATAATAAAATAGAATCTGCAGCATTTGAGACGGATAATCACATATTTTAAATCATAATATTGATAAAAGGTTTTGATTTCAAAAAACGAGAAGGATTAATCTTATTCATTAATCTCATAACAGCCAGCAGAATATTGATCTGCATCCCCATTTTATTCGCTGATCCTAAATCACTATTTCTAATGACAGCGGCTGCGTGGTGTGGCCTTTCAGATTTTCTTGATGGGCAACTTTCACGTAAGTTAAAGGCCACTACATCATTTGGCGCTCAGCTTGATCAATATGCAGATAAAATTTGTTGCACAGTGTTACTGCTGGAATTAGTTTTGTTGCATAGCATACATATATGGTTTTTCTGTTTATTTGTTTTTAGAGAATTAATAGTGATTGTACTTAGGTCGAAGCATATATTGCCTAAAGCATCAGATCCTTCAGGCAAATGGAAAACATTTCTTATTTATACTTTGATTTTATTTTGTTTGAGTTGTTCCAGTTTTGCCCCACAGCTTAGTATTGTTCCGATAGTTTTTATGGTAGAAGTGGCAATACTATCGTTAAGTTATTCTGTATTCACAAAATTGCTTTTTCGGCATAAAAAATAAAATAAAATATCTTTTAGGGACAAGTCTTTATACCTCCACATTCTTTTCGAAAGCACCGGGAACCATAACATCGTTTTTTGCCTTTATCGTATTGTTTTTTTTACAATGGCTGCCCACCACAATAAAAATAGAAGTATTGCTCTTTTTGCTGTTGGGACACTTTTGGTGCTTTTCCTATTTTAGAAGTGAATACAATAATGACGATCCGGCGATCTATACTTTAGATGAAACAATAGCTATAGTATTGATTTATATTTTTCTTTCCAATTCAATTACTATATGGGCCACGGCATTTATACTTTTTAGATTTTTTGACATTTCAAAATGCTTAGGTATCGGATGGATTGAAAAAGATGCAAGGCTTTTGTCAGCAAGTTTGAGGAATGTCTTGGATGATGTAGCTGCTGCAGCATATACCATTTTGATAATCACTACTTATGAAGCAATTTTTTAAAAGCAAATTTTTCTTTTTTCTTTTAGTACTGTTAGCTGTGAATTCAATGAATTTGCTTTTAGCCGCAGTCAAATATTTTATTTTTGTAGACAGACCTCTTGTCCTATATGAATATTTGTTAATTCTATTATTTATTGCTTTTAGAGTACCTACAGTTATTACTTGGTCTGTATTTATGTTGATTGCCGTACCAGATCTCGTTAGTCAAGTTTCATCAATATATTTATTTAATCTACATGACTTTATAGCCACATTAAG
>JAVBOB010000011.1:0-206533 GCA_031551125.1 Bacteroidales bacterium | reverse complement strand
CGTATTGTTGGCGGCCGGAATGTTCAGCGATTGCCAGTCCGAACCGCTGAGGGGGCTGGCGGCCAACGCCGCATCGTAATCCGCAATAGTGGTAACTAGGTACTTGGCCCGTACGTCCAGCTGGTCGTAGAGCACGGAGGTGCCGCTATGGTCAATGTTCAGCGTCAGCGTTACCGTGCTGGTGGTGGGATGCGCCACCGTAAACTGGTTCGGAGAGGCGGTTACCTTGATGTAGGTGTTGGTCGGGCTATCGTTAATCACCACCCGCTGCTGCCCAATGCGGCGGATGTAGCCCGGCAGCTGGATACCGCCAAATTTGCCGTCAATTAGCAGCACATCGCTGTAAACGCCCACGGGCTTACCCTGCTTGATGGGAAAGGCGATGTAGAAGACCATCCCGGTGGTGAAAGTGGTAGGCGTAGCAATGGGCGTAGTCCCATCAGCAGCGAAGAACTGTAGTCCGGCAAAGTTGGAGCCGGAACCGTCCTGTAGCTGGAAGGCAACGTTGGTCATCGGGGTAGCATCGCCGTACTCCACCTTGATGCGATGCGCGTTGGCGCCAGCCTGCGCTACCGTGTACCCCACTTCCAACGGAGTGGAGGGGTAGTCGGTAAACGAGATGTTGGTGCTCAGCAGCGGCAGCACAACCGTAGTGGACGACGTTACGGTGGTTACCACGGGCAAGTACGGGCGGCCAAGCGTAGCCGTTTGGGAGCTCGAGGCATCGGTAAAGAAGGTAGTGTTCTGCTGAAGTTCCGCGTGAAACTCAAATACACCGGAAGCATTCGTGCGGCCCACCCGCACCTTGGTCAGGTCGTAGCCGATGCCCAGCGTGGTGAACAGCGGCACCAGTCCGGTAGTCTCCGTAAGGTCGAGGTAGATGTTCGCGTTCGGCTCAAAGTCAACCGTGCGAACCGTAATGAGCGACTTGTTCGGGTCGTTGATATAGGTAATGTTTTTTGCTCCCGTAAGCCCGTAATTTGAATTTCCGTTGTGCCCGGTAGCTGTAATTTGTGCGGGAGGCAAGGCTATAACCGCACTATTATCAGCATAGCAGGTGGTTACTCCGCTACCCGTTGGACATCCGCTACCGATACCGGCAGCATGACCACCCCCTCTGGCAGTAATTACGCCTCCATATATTATAATGATTCCGTTATAGTAAGCCCACCAGCCACCGCCAATACCGGCACCATGATATCCTCCCTGTGCATCAATGGTTCCGCTTGAAATAATAATATTTCCTCCTGATGTAGGAACAAGTGAGCCACCGCTGCAATTAGTAGTACTAGATCCCTGAGTAAAATAGCTGGTAGATATATTATTAGGAGCACCAATTGCAGCTGCTCCACCACTACCTATTGGACACCTAGCTTCTAATGTACCACTGGCATTATCGTTCGGATCAATAGCGCTAATATAGATTTGTGCTCCCTGATCTACTTGAATGGCGCAGTGGGTGGTTCCCGTATTTTCAATGTAATTTGCGCCTTGTAGTATAAAGCTAGTTTTAGTTATAGGTGTCAAGTTGGATAGGTTGTTCTGCCCTTGAACGTGAATACACGAGGTGGCGGAGTTGGTCATGTTTACACCATTCAGCGTAATGGTTCCTTCGTATTCGGACTGAACCACCACTGTATTGGTCGTAGAAACACCCGTACCAGTAATTACGTAATCGTTGCCAAATAGAGCTGGGGTTATGGTCAAGCTGCCCTCCGTATTAATGTTATGAGTAACCACAGGACGCTGGGCGAGCAAGCTGGTAACCGGAAGCAAGCCCAAAAGCAAAACAGAACATAACCGCATAATACGTCTTTGTGTAGTAGATATATTCATGTTTTTTTAATTTAGGTTTCAAATAGTTTTATATGCCACTAAATACCTACTTTTGGCTATAAGTGAGTACAATAGCTAGCCTTTTCCCATCCTTTGTATCCTGCTCCCATTGTAGCAGCAGCTTGCCTTCGACCATTTTCCATTGTACAATAAGCGGAAAGGTAGAAAGGTAGAAACGAAAAATATCCTCATCAATCACATACTTTCCTGTTTCGGTACGTTCTTTATTCACAATAGTCATCTCTTCTTGCCGTATATCCATTTCATCAGGAATGTTAAAACCAATACCATTCATGCTAAATGGTACTTGCACATTCTCTTCGGTAGCAGCTACACTTTCCAACACCCATTTCCCTTCCGGAGTTCGGTTGTTCCCATTCGTTTGCTGGGCAAAAGCCGATATACTACAAGCAGCTATCGCCATAACAAACGTAAGTACTTTCATTTGCTGTATTGTTTTCATATTTTTCATTTTAGTTCAAGCCTAGCTAAATTCACCCTTCTTAAACTTCCTTACACAAAGTTAGCAAATATTTTTGGCTAACAAAATCATACTAGTTTGAATATAATTGATTTACAAAAGCAATGCTCTTTGTACTAGCCAAGTAGCATTATTAAAATATTTATCAATATATATTATATATAATGAATATACTATAAACTTCTGCCTCGGAACTAATCCATAGAAAAGCAAGGCAAACAATCCTTACATACCAACTTTCCGGAAGAATACGGCTTTAACTAGAAAGTATCTTTAAATAGCTTACTCAAAGAGTTGACCGGTATTGAAGTGAAACTTTACAACACACTGAAAACAGGGTAGCCCAAGATTAAATTGCCATTGGAAACCGTCGAATATAGCTATAATACTAAAAATCAAATAATTATATAAAATTGGCTGTTTTTTTAGTATTAGTAGAAGCGGTATCAGGAGTTGAAAAGCAAAAAAATGTAGGGTTTCCAAAAAAAGTTCTTCTAAAATTTGCTTAAGCCATTTTATTTGTTGTTCTTTGTCAGACATTTCTAATTTTAATTTTTTATCTCCATGAAAGGAAAAGTAAAATGGTTTAATAAGGACAAGGGATTTGGCTTTATTCTTACCGAAGAAGGAAAAGACGTTTTTGTTCACTACACCGGTATTGCTAGAAACGGCTTCCGTACTCTTGAAGAAGGTCAAGAGGTAATCTTCGAATTAACCGAAGGAAAAAAAGGACTGCAAGCAGTCGACGTTAAGACCGAAGAATAAGGCTACACATTATATAGTGTTGTTTTACGTCTTACGAAACAGAAATTCCGAAATAACCCATTTCGGAATTTTTTTTTCTACGCAATTGCCCGCCTATCAGATAAAATGAATTATTGCTATCTTTGCACCTCCTTAATGTTAGGTTTACTAACCCATCAATACAATAATTCTGAGAAAACAATATAATACTTATTCTAAAACTTATGGCAACGAAAAACAAAAAACGCGTTTACTTTTTCGGTAACAAGACCGCCGAAGGTAATGGCAGTATGAAAGAGCTGCTTGGAGGTAAGGGAGCCAACCTTGCCGATATGAACTTAATTGGAATGCCCGTTCCTCCGGGTTTCACCATCACAACCGAAGTGTGCAATGAATACTATACGCTAGGAAAAAACAAGGTTGTTGAAACAATTAAGAAGGATGTTGAAGCTGCCATGAAGCGAATTGAAACCATTGTTGGTTCAAAATTCGGAGATAAAGAAAATCCGCTTCTTGTTTCTGTACGCTCAGGCGCAAGAGCATCTATGCCCGGTATGATGGATACCATCCTTAACTTGGGTTTAAATGACGTTGCCGTTGAAGCATTAGCAAAAAAATCGGGTAATCCCCGCTTTGCATGGGATTCATACCGCCGTTTTGTACAAATGTACGGCGATGTGGTATTGGGCATGAAACCTGAGTCGAAGGAAGACCATGACCCTTTCGAAGAAATTATTGACCACATGAAGGCTCAACGTAAGGTGCACAATGATACTGACCTTAGCGCTGCTGACCTTAAAGAGCTGGTAGCACTTTTCAAGAAAGCCGTAAAGAAGCAAACCGGAAAAGATTTTCCCGATAGCCCTTGGGAACAGCTTTGGGGAGCCGTTTGCGCCGTATTTGACAGCTGGATGAACGACCGCGCCATACTATACCGTAAGCTTAACAAGATACCTGCTGAATGGGGTACTGCTGTTAACGTACAGGCTATGGTATTCGGTAACATGGGCGAAACATCGGCTACCGGTGTTGCCTTTACCCGTGATGCTGCTACGGGAGAAGATATGTTTATCGGTGAGTATCTTGTAAACGCACAAGGTGAAGACGTAGTTGCCGGTATCCGTACTCCTCAGCAAATTACCATCGAAGGTTCACGCCGCTGGGCTAAGCAACAAGGTGTTAGCGAGGCTGACCGCAAGAATAAATACCCTTCTTTGGAAGAAGTAATGCCCAACGTTTACAAAGAGCTGGACAGCATACAAACTAAGCTGGAAAAGCACTATAAGGATATGCAGGATATTGAGTTTACCATTCAGGATGGCAAGCTGTTTATGTTGCAAACCCGTAGCGGTAAGCGTACAGGTGCTGCCATGGTAAAAATAGCCATGGATATGTACAGCCAGAAAATGATTGATGAGAAAACCGCCATTCTTCGCGTTGAGCCCGAGAAGTTGGATGAGCTACTTCACCCCGTATTTGCTAAGAGCGCTCAGGCAAAGGTATTGGCAAAAGGGCTTCCCGCATCACCCGGTGCAGCAAGCGGACAAATTGTATTCTTTGCAGACGATGCAGAGGCTTGGGCTGATAAGGGTAGAAAGGTAGTTCTTGTTCGCGTTGAAACTTCACCTGAGGATCTACGTGGTATGAACGTTGCACAGGGTATCCTTACCGCACGTGGTGGTATGACCTCACACGCGGCGGTTGTTGCTCGTGGTATGGGTAAGTGCTGCGTATCAGGTGCAGGCTCACTCCAAATTGACTACAAGAAACGCACAATGGTTGTTGCCGGAAAAACGTTTAAGGAAGGTGATTGGATCTCTCTTAACGGAACAACCGGAGAAGTATATGAGGGACAGGTGGACACCGTTAATCCTGAATTAAGCGGCGATTTCGGCAAGCTGATGAAGATGGCCGACAAGTATGCCCGTTTGAAAGTAAGAACCAACGCCGATACTCCTCACGATGCTCAAAACGCACGTGATTTCGGCGCCGTTGGTATTGGTCTTTGCCGTACGGAGCACATGTTCTTCGAAGGCGAAAAAATCCGCGCTATGCGCGAAATGATTTTGGCTACCGACGAGATTGGTCGTCGTAAGGCTCTTGAAAAGCTACTGCCTATTCAACGTAAAGACTTTGAAGGTATTTTTGAGGCAATGGAAGGGCTTCCTGTAACGGTTCGCCTACTCGATCCGCCTTTGCATGAGTTCATTCCTCATGACTTAAAAGGTCAGGAAGAAATGGCTAAAGATATGGGTGTAACCGTTGAAGCCATTAAGCAAAAGGTAGAACACCTTACCGAGCAAAACCCCATGTTGGGACACCGTGGATGCCGCTTGAGCAACACGTACCCTGAAATTACTGAAATGCAGGCTCGCGCTATTATCGAAGCGGCATTGAATGTAAAAAAGAAAGGTAAAAAGGTATTCCCCGAAATTATGGTTCCGCTTACCGGTATTCTGTATGAAATGAAAATGCAGGAAAACGTTATTCGCAAAACCATTGAATACGTATTTGCCGAACGTAAGGACAAGATTTCTTTCAAGGTAGGTACCATGATTGAAGTACCCCGCGCTGCGCTTACTGCCGATCGTATTGCCGAATCAGCTGAGTTCTTCTCGTTCGGTACCAACGACCTTACGCAGATGACCTTTGGTTTCTCTCGTGATGATGTGGGAACTTTCCTACCCATCTACTTAGAGAAAAATATTTTAAAGGCAGACCCCTTCCAAGTACTAGACCGTAAGGGTGTTGGCACACTTATGAAGATGGCTATTGAGAAGGGACGCTCTGTTCGCAAAGACCTTAAGCTGGGTATTTGCGGTGAACATGGTGGCGAACCCAGCTCGGTTGAATTCTGCCATACATTGGGCATGGATTACGTGAGCTGCTCACCTTTCCGTGTTCCCATTGCACGTCTTGCTGCAGCACAAGCCGCTATTAAGGAAGAAGCTGCAAAGAAAGCTCCGGTAAAGAAAGCGGCTGCGAAGAAAGTTGCTAAGCCCGCAGCAAAAAAGACGGTAGCAAAGAAAGCCGTAAAGGCAACAGCCAAACCTGTAAAGAAGGTAGCTGCTAAAAAGGCTGCTACTAAGAAGGTTGTAAAGAAGGCTACTAAAAAGAAGTAGTTCTTTATATAAGGTAATAAAAAACCGCGCCGAGTTTCGGTGCGGTTTTTTTATGGATTAAATAGAATCGAGATAACAATGAATTTATTTGTGCATCCCATTCAGTAGATGTCTCGACTCCGCTCGACATGACGGGAGAAATCACAACACATCGTCATGTCGAGCGGAGTCGAGACATCTGTTACCATTCAGAAGGATGCATAAATCATTCTATTGTATTGACATTATAATCCCCTCATGCTTACGTTCTGGAAGTATCATCTCCTCCAGGTTCAGCAAAGGGTTTAAGTGGCGTAATACATCCTGATTCATATCTTTATATATTCCATAGGAATGTATATTTTATTGCTATAAACGTTTGCTCTTGGCTCTTTGTATGACAATTCTTCACCTTTCTTAAGCGCTACTACTTTTACAAAGATTGATTTTTCAACTTCCAGCTCCATTGAGTAGTAAAACAAAATGCTGCTTATGGTATTGTATAAAGGGTTTACAAAGTATGTGCCACCGAATGTTGCTTCTGCTTTTGGCGAATTCCGATAGTTGGAATAGTTTAGCTTGCTTTCCAAATCGGCTTTTGTTCGTTCATCGGTATATTTACCGCTGACGCTAACATACAAATCACCTTCAGAGTTCGTACCCTTCTCAAGCGTCACCCTGTTTTTTAAAGGTCTAACGTCAAACAGGTAGGGAAAATACAAATCTGCTGCTGCAGTTTGCTTCTTTGAATAATCGGCATAAATAGCATTATTGAAAAACAAGCTGAGAAAACAATCGCTGTTCAAGACATACACCAAAGCGCTTTTCGCGCTAAAACGTTTGTCAACCTCGTGTAAGTGTTTATCCAATCCGTCACCGTAAAAATCGTCTTTCAGCTCCTCCTTTACAGTCTTCCATCTTTGAACAACGGCATCATAGTTGACAACATCATCAATTGTTCCATCTGTTTTGATGCTTAGCACCAAAGGGTACAAGGCAGCCGATGTTCTCACGGCAAGGTTGTTGGCAACCGTCAGGTCTGATGCTTTACTATTCACCACAACATCCGATGTTCTGCAAACTTCTACAACCAGCCTGTTCGGTTCAATGCTAACCCACTTAACAGCCGTAGTGTAAACAATCGTATTGCTTTCTCTAAACTCAAAAGGAGTGGTTGTTTGATTGCCTTTAATGGCCGTTATTTCTACGTAGTAGTTCTGCTCAGGGGGTAACCCGAAATCATTTCTAATTTGCGCTTTACCTTGCAAAACACTAGCAATAAAAAGTAAGGTTATTAGTGTTTTTCGCATTCGATATAAATTGAATCACATATGGTTAATTCCTATTTATCCTGAATAATTTATTCTTATAATCTATGATAATTACACAGTCAAAGAAATAAGCATTACCGGTCAGCCCCCAAATATGGAGCGGTTTAAAAACTTCCTCTTCCCAAAGTCCTTCTTGATCATAGTAAACCGTTGTGCTTCCAAGTGCTGTCCCGCCAAATTCAATGGACTTGTTCACGTCAAGTCCGTAAAAGGTAATTTCACGTCCCCACCACAGGGGGCCACTCAACGAGTCAACAATCGCCGGATCGGCTATTTTCAACGCTTTTTCTTTTGAAGTAGCCAACGGGAAAGGACTGGAACCGCTATCAAACATCAACTTCTGTTCTGTGCCGTTAATGCGAAACGGGAGTACGATGATTCCGTTATTTAATTCAAATTTTATAGCAGGCAAATCCTTATATTCAACAGGCAAGCTGTCCGACACGGCAAATCGACTTGATTTATAATCGATCACTAAGATTTTATCTTGGAACATATCGGGAGCGATTGTCCCGATGTGTTTGGGTGTTCCTGAATGAAGTGAATCTTGGGGGATATGTTCTCCAAAATTTGCATGAATCCAAACATCAAACGGAAAATCGACTGCCCCCATACGCAGGTTGATATCTCTGAATAGAACATCTTTAGCAGCCCCAAACGAACCCAACTTATTTGCCAAAGAGGGGTATTCCTTCAAATAAGGCATAATAGGGTTTTCGTAGAACTGTGTTTCCATCATCGTCCCTAAATCGAGCTGCATTGTAAAATTAACTGGTAAATCTTCGATTTTCACTGGGATATACAGATACATCTTTTCGATGTATTTTCCCGAAATGGTGTCACCCTGCCATAGGAACGGAATCCATTCCAACAATGGTTCCTGTGAATAAGCTTTTGGCAAACCTCCGGCAAAGATTAAAAAGAAGGATATGAAAATCAATTTTCTCATAGCACCCGATTGATAATGACTATTTGTTAGATAGTTGGTTGCTCAAAACACTTCTCAGAATTAAATTTGTAATCGAATCACAACCTCCACACGCGAAGTCCTTTATAATGTTTTCTCATGTTTGGCTTCTTGACTTTTTCGAAATTTGTGCCAAAAAGCGATGGATATGTAAACGACTATTATCATTGAAATAAGAGAGCCCCACCCCGCTGCATTAAAATCGCTAATTGCGAATATCAGAATAGCTATTATACTTACTGTACATAGTCCGGTTATCAGAACTATCTTTGTTTTACCACTGACAATATTAGCAACGATAACAGAAATAATACAGCCTAAAGCAACGTATAACGATGCGGCATCAATATCCCTTTGCATTAACTTAGGATACGCAGGATCAATAATAATACCTATTAAAATAATTAACGATAGTACAATGAATAAAACATTTTTAATTTTCATATTTTCTCGTTCATTAAAATAGCTTTAGGTTCAAAACACCCCTGCTTGGCTCAGGCTGATCCTGAGTCGAATAATATAGAGCAGGTTAAACCTGTTTTGATAATGGGACTGAGGCTGAAGCCTCAGTCCAACAGGAGAACACTAACGCATACCGGCAATTATGAGAATACCTACTGCAAACACAACAACAAATATGCCTAAAAAGAGGCCTACTGCCTTTCTGATATCAGAGCCTGCACTATCTGTTTTGTAAGTTTTCATAACTATTCCACGAAATCAAGTTTTTTGCTGGAGTAATCGGCAATTTTAGCAAAGGGCTCAAAGGCATCTCAATATTTCAAAGGATGCAGTCGAATATAACCTTTACATACAAAGCCCCTACCAAATCAACGGCTCCTGATCTTCCCAAAACAGGTAACGCTTGGTATTCGTGAAAGTAAGGTTGGTAATCAAGTATGGGTCTTGACGGTTGTTTTTATTTTCGTCAAAATCTTTTGGTTGCATATATTTGTAGCACACAATTTGTCCCGCCGATGTTGCCACTACAAGGCTTTGACGGTCTTTTGATATATCCATTGACATGACTGTTCCGCCAATGTGCAAATAATCAGTATCATCGCAAGTCAGCTTGAGCCACATGTAGCCATTGTTATCGCCTAGCATAAACCCACGACTGCTGGAAAGCATGCTAAAACACCAATTGCGGTCATCAACTACAAAAATAGCCTCGCTATCAAGGTCGTAACCTGATGCTTCAAGCCCTTCGATTTCTTTTACATACACGCAGATGGTAGCACTCTGTGAAAAGTGGCACGAACCCAATGCCAGCAAGGGAATCGCATTTCCCTCAGCATCTTTGATATGATAGTTGAAACAGGCAATATTGGGATACGATGAACGCGGCTCTATATGTGCGGTTTCAACCCATTTACCGTCTTCTTCTTTCAACACAATATGGCAGCTCATTTGCGATCCTGTAGCAATGTACTGATCATCGGGTGACAGATCTGCATGCGGATAATGCAACGACATAATAAAATTTTCGCGATCTTCATCATCTATATCTTCATCCTCTTCGGCGTCCTCGTCAACAGGTACGGGATGTATCAGCTGACTGCTTCCCTCTCCGATAACAAATATGCCGGCTTCAGCTACCAGTACAATTCGTTTACCATTGCTAAAAACCAAAATGCTGACAATACCCATATCTTCGCCATTAAACAGCTCGGGATTGACGGTTAGCGTTGGATGAACGCGTGCAAAATCATCGCCATAGCCCTTGGGGTAAGCCATTGTACACACAACGGGGCCATCCCAACCTTGGTAAATTTCAATTTTATCTTTATACGCTTTAGCGATAAACTCCTTGTCGCCGCTCGCACCAAAAGTAATAACACCGGTAGTATCTTTAGTAATACTATTGTCACTGATAATCCACACTTCGCCTTCAACCAAGGCAATAATACGATTATCATTCAACAACAAAATTTTGGAAACCATCCTGCTCAACTCGGTATCGGCATATACTTTATCAAATGGGTCATAATCGGGGGGGAAAAGCTGACGCAAATGTTCGTACTCCTTACGTTGATTAAACTCTACAATTTGACCCATTACATAATCTGCCATATCGCGGCGGGTTTCCAAAGGTTCGGGAGTATCGGGCTGGCGCTTCTCCAAATATATTACATCAAGCCATGCGTTGATACCATCTTTAAAGGTTTTGCCCTCGCGTATCCAACGCTCTGAGGCTTTTTTTAGCGTGTCATTCATAATTTTTACGATATAGCGTTAAGTGTTATTTACATAATTCGGAATACTCAAAGATACCAAACTTGATTAAATTTTACAATAGAACTATAATAAAATTTTTTGTATGTCTATTCAGCAGATGTCTCAGCTTTGTTCGACTAAGCGAAAAGTTTCTTGCTATCTCTCCTTCTTCTCCTTCGCTCCCCTAGCCTGCATTGCCGACATGTAGTAAGTTAGGCAAGCTGTACCATCCATTGTAGGCTCATTGGTTGAGTAGTCAGCATTATCATCATGGTAAAGCATGCGCGTAGGTTGAACCGCTTCATATACATCGCCATTCGCCAAATGAACACCACGAAGGCTATTGAATATGTTGGCATATACGGGGCCATCAACCAAGCCGCCATCAATTTTGTACTTATACACTGCCGTAAGTGCCGAGTGTGGGTCTGTTGGCGTATCACCCCATGAGGGTAAGCCTACCACCATGCTTGTTCCCCAAGGGTTGCAGCCAAAGAGCCAATCACGCAAGGCGGCTTCCATTTGCGCGTAGCTGCGGTCGCCCGTTGCCTTTTCGTACAGGCTGATTTGCGTAAGCATAGCTGTTACCAAGTTGTTGGAACACCATATAAACGGAACACCTATCTGGAAGGGGTTATCTTTACCCTTGCTATACACCGTATCAATACCCGCTTTCATGTTTTCAATAAACTCCTTGCTTATGCCTTGGTCTGTACAAGTTGCAAGGAAGTAATGTCCGGCATTCATAAACGGATACCATTGGTAGTGGCGGGCCGTATCGGCACCCATCCAAGGTGTAACGGGCTCCTGCTTACCAAAGCTTGCCGCCTCGTTATTATACTTATCAGCATTTCCGGTAATCAGCGCCAGCTGTGCCGCTGCCAGCTCCATATCATCAACCCAGCTATCTTCCTCATAAAAGTATGGCGAAACGCAAGGAGCCGTTTGACATGCACCCGGATGAAGCACTCCGTAATCATACGCCTCTACCGCTTTTTGCGCAATAGCTTTGCTAAAATCGGGGTAGTAATCTTTCAGCAACACGCTACCTAACGCAAAGGCCGACGAATACTTTCCGGCGGTAGATGCAATGCCCGTAGCACGGTTTTTATTCTTAAACAGGCCTTGTACCTCTCCGGTACAAAAGTAAACGGGGCGCCCCTTGCCGGGCCCTTTGCCGTAGTTAACCGTATCTAGTGAGGGAAGGCGGAAACCGCGGTGGTCGCGGTCGTCGGCAATTTGGTTAAACATCATATCTTTTTTCGGATTTAGCTTCACCAGCCAATCAAGCCCCCATTTTGCTTCGTCCAAAATATCGGGAATACCGTTAGCCCCCGGCAATCCGTTGGCTTGGTAGCTATCACCAAACGATTCGGGATGATGCCGGTAAGCCAGCAACATTTGGAATACCGCGTTGGCCGATGTTGCAACGTACTGCAAGTAATCCGAAGCATCGTGCCAGCCGCCTGTAGCATCTATATGTTTACCCTCCAAGGTAGGATGATAGATGATAAACCCGTCATGCGTATGGCAGCTGTCTTTCAAGAAGGGGTTAAACCCGCAACGTTGCTGACGCATGTACTGAAGTAAAAAATCGGCAGTACCATCATAAACAGTAGGTGATATTTTAAAGCAGGACGATTGAATATTACCAGCCCGGAGAAAGTATGTACCCTTGGTAGTAAACTCGGAAAAATCAAGCCGTGCCGATTGGTTAAACGATTGCCACTTTCCAAAATCGGTTACACGTTTGAATGAGGCTAGCTGTTTACCCGTAGCCGAATCGCAAACGGCAAACTCTTTCACAGGGGCATCCCCCTTACTGATAAATACCGCAACCTTTTCCGAAGAGGGAAGGTAGCCCAGCTGGTTAATTCGTATCCACGAGTTGGGATCAAACTTCTGCGCACACGATGACAAGAACAGTGCAACAATAACAAAGAATGGTAAATACTTTTTCATAGGTATGTTGTTTTAGGACAAAAGAACAAGGATTATAAGAGCAAGGATAAAAACTGTTTATGTCATAAGAATTCAATTCACACAAATCCATTCAAAAAATATTTCGCGCCAAAGGCGCAACTTAATTCAGCCCGAAAACATTTATGATAGAATCCCTAAGGTACACATTAAAATTGTCACAATAACAATAGAAAATACAACAATACAACCAGATGGCTTACTGTTATCTATTGGCTTTTTCATTCCATTGTCATACTAACCTTACTCCGCTTTCGGCTTCCGTTTTTCCAACAGCTCTCGTAGCGGTACTATCTCGTAACCTCTATGCTGCAAAGAATTAATAAGCGCATCCATACGGTTGTAAAACTTATCGGTACGGGCATCGCCCACACCCATGTGGGTAAGGAGTATAAAGCCATTCAGCCCATGTGGGTCGGTTTCTTCGTATCGCAAAATACGGTTGAAAATGGTATCGCTGCTGTAGTAGCGGTTGCCCATATCGGGGGTGGTATAATCGGCGTTAGATAGCGTTCCTCCGGTAAAGTTTATCAGGGCTAAGTCCATATTCTCCACCCATGCACTAATAGTATCATTATACCACTCGTAAGGAGGTAAGAAGTAAGGCGAGTCTGATTTCATTATACCGTACTTTGCCATTTCGGTATAGTTATCGTCAATATCATCCTCCAGCTCGTCACGAGTTACCAGCAACGAATCTCGCTTTTCCCAAGAGCAGTACAGCAAATGCTTGTTGGAATGTGCCCCCATGTAGTGCCCGTCATCCTTAAGGTCGAGAATAAGGTTAATGTTGGCCGGATTGCGGTAAAAATCTCCGGTAAAGAAAAACGCTCCCTTTACGTTATGCTTCTTAAGTGTTTCACGCAGTACGGCATGACCTTCACCAAATTCATGAGCGGTAAATACTAAGCTTAGCTTTTTATGCTTGGTGGAAGCCCTTACAATCCCACCCTTTTCGTAGGTAAGCCGTTTGGATAGCCGCTCCTTAACCGATGTTCCCTGACAAGCCGTCAGCATGGCCAAGATAATTACTATCGGTAAAGTTTTCATAAGCAATAGATTGGTGTTTAGCTGTAAAGGTAAGAAAATTTATGCTGTTAATATTATGTTTTTACACATAGTATATAGAAACAATAGCTTGTTACACAACTCCGGTTGCTAGCCATTCAATTTATTACTCCATGCCGACAACGTTTACCCCCTAACCCCCTAAAGGGGGAAACTTGCTATTGCAAAATTGAACTTTTGAAAGTTGTTTGCACAGACCAAAGCCCCCTTCAGGGGGTTGGGGGTAATATATATCTATGTGGTGAAAAAGCCCTTTCGGGGGGGGGTGGGAGCTAATAATGTTTTTAAATCATAATCACCCACTTACATTGTTAATAGATTATTTTAAAAATATCGATTAGGCTCTTTAAAAAAATGTAACTTTGCCTCCAAGCAAATTATAAAACCCCACATACAAAATACCTCTAACATCATGAAGAAGAATCATTTCTACTTCTCAGGAGTGCTACTACTCCTGTTTGGTTTTTTATTCAGCATCAGCAGCTGTAAAAAATCGGGAACAACCGAACCGGTGTTTAACCCCTACATTACGGCGTTTACATCGGGTACCGTTTCCATTAACTCAACTATTAAAGTTCACCTGAACGAAGAGGTAAGCGGAGTTGACTTAAACGTACCCATTGAGGGTAAACTGTTTAAGTTTAGCCCCGGCATTGATGGTGAAGCAGTCCTTATTGATGCTCAGACGGTTGAATTTCGCCCGAAGGAAAGGCTGAAACCATCAACTACCTACAATGTTACATTTTACCTTTCCAAGCTACTGCCAAAAGTAGAAAAACAGTACAAAGATTTTGAATTCTCCTTCACTACATTCTCGCCCCGCTTTACTTACAACATTGGCGGGTTGAACATGTATAACGCGTCGGAGTACGGTTTGTACGGTCTATCGGGAACAATATACGCCTCCGACTATATAGACAACGATAAGATAGAGCAGGTAGTAACTGCCAAGGACGAAAAAGGTAAATCGCTTAAGCTGTCGTGGACACATGACGGAACAACCGCTCACGCATTTACAGCCGATAGCATACATAGCGCTGATAACGCTTACATGGTAACGCTTGATTTTAATGGTAAAAGTATTGGTTACGACTACAAGGCCAGCGAACAGGTAAAAATCCCCGGCATAAACGATTTTGAGCTGTTGGGCATAACAGTCAACAACGGTGACGAGCAATACGTTCAATGCCAGTTCTCGGCACCTATTGATACTAAGCAATCGCTAGACGGACTTATCACGCTATCAAACAGCAGCAGCCTTCGTTTTAAAGTGGAGCTGAACAACGTATTTATATACCCCCTGTCAAAAATGACGGGAACGCAAACGCTGACCATACACGAGGGGTTACGTAATACAAAGGGAGGCAAGCTTATTAGTGAGGTATCGGAAGATGTGGTGTTCGAATCGGTAAAGCCGGCAGTGCGTTTTGTAGGTAAAGGTAGCATACTGCCAAACTCTAACGGACTTATTGTTCCGTTCCAAGCCGTTAGCATAAAATCGGTAACGGTAAAAATTATCAAGATTTATGAAAGTAACGTACTCCAGTTCTTACAGGTAAACCAGCTGGGCGGAGAGCGTGAGCTTAAGCGTGCAGGTCGCTTGGTAAAAATGGAAACCATCACCTTGGGTGACCCGTCATCACCTTCACTGCAACAATGGGCAACCTATTCACTGGATGTATCGAAGCTGATTGAACCCGAACCCGGCGCTATTTACCGTGTTGAGTTAAGCTTCAAAAAATCACAGGCAATATACCCTTGTACAGGCAATAGCAGCGATGAAGAGGACAGCTACAACAACAGCTCAACCGAGCAAACGTTTGAAGAAGCAGAGGCGGAATACGACAAGCCGAATGAATCGTACTACTACTATTACGATTACTACGATGATTACGATTATGATGAGGACAGCTACTACAACGACCCCTGTAGGGATTCATACTACCGTCAGCGTAAAACAAATGCAGCCCGCAATATACTCGCATCAAACATCGGACTTATTGCCAAGATTGGTGAGAACAGCAAGCTATACGTAAGCGCATCAAACCTGGTTACTACCGAGCCTATGAGCGGTGTTGAAGTGATAGCATACAGCTACCAGCAGCAACCTATCGGCAAAGGGGCAACAGGTAGTGATGGTATGGTACAAATCGACTTCAAGGGCAAACCCTACGTACTAATGGCTAAGCAAGACAAACAACGCGCTTACCTGCGTGTTGACGATGCTTCGTCAAACAACATGAGTAGCTTCGACGTATCGGGCGATGTGGTACAAAAAGGGCTGAAAGGATTTATATACGGAGAACGTGGCGTATGGCGTCCGGGAGATACGCTGTTCCTAACCTTCATTTTGGAGGACAGGGATAAGCTGCTACCCGCTACTCACCCCGTAAGCTTTGAGCTATCGAACCCTATGGGACAAGTAGTGTATAAGCTGAGCCGTCCGGGTAACGAGCATAACTTTTACAGCTTCACCATTGCTACAAGTGACGGTGACCCAACCGGAAACTGGACAGCCAACGCTAAGGTTGGAGGCGTTAACTTCACCAAAACCATAAAAATTGAAACGGTAAAACCTAACCGTTTGAAAATAGAGCTGGCTTTACCAAAAGCGCCTATTCCTGCTGCCGATAAGATTACCGGAACCATTACCTCTAAGTGGCTACATGGCGCAGTAGCAAAGGGCTTGGCTGCAAGGGTAGATATTACGGTTGCACCTACTAAAACGAAGTTTGCCGCTTTTGATGCTTACTCGTTTGATTCACCCGACCGGAACTTCAGCTCCGAAGAAAAGAACATATATGACGGAAGGCTGGATGATAACGGACAGGCTACATTCAATACCTCATTCCGTACCAGCAATAACGCTCCCGGTATGCTTAAGGCTGCCGTTACCACACGCGTATTTGAAGAAGGTGGTGATTTCAGTACCAACGAAATTACAACCACTATTGCTCCATATAACGTATTTGTCGGAGTGAAAGAACCGAAAGGAACCGGAGACGACAATATGCTGGAAACCGATAAGGACCAAACCTACGAAGTGGTTACGGTGGACGTAAACGGAAACCCGGTTGACCGCAGTGGCTTAAAAGTAAAAGTGTACAAGCTTAGCTGGAGCTGGTGGTGGAGCTCATCAAACGGCAGCTCGGCCAACTACTCGCAAAACGACTACAAACGTCCGATGCTTGAAACAGCTATCAGCACAAAGGGCGGTCGCGGAACCTTCAAGTTTAAGGCTTTACATGCCGATTGGGGTCGCTACCTTGTAACCGTTACCGATGGCGACGGACACCAAGGCGGGCTATTCTCATACATCGATTGGCCGTCATGGGGCGGACGTCCTCGCCAGCAAGAGGCCAGTGGCGCTACCATGCTTAACATAACCTCCGACAAGAAGAAGTACAATGTAGGCGAAAAAGCGTCTATCAGCATTCCTTCATCAGCAGGCTCTCGCGCATTGGTAAGCATTGAGTCGGGACAAAAGGTGGTTAGCTCGTTCTGGGTAGAAGGTAAAGACACGGAAACCCGATTTACACTGGATGTTACACCCGAAATGCTGCCCAACGTTTACGTTAACGTTACGCTGGTACAGCCGCATGCCAATACAAAGAATGATTTGCCCATACGTTTGTATGGCGTTATTCCCATTATGGTAGAAGATGCCAAAACCAAGCTGAAACCGCAAATCAGCATGCCGGATGTATTGAAACCCGGTGAGCCGTTTAAGGTAAAGGTAAGCGAAGAAAACCGTCAGGAAATGACCTATACCATTGCCATTGTTGATGACGGATTACTTGACCTGACGAACTTTAAAACACCCGACCCGTGGGCACGCTTCTTCGCTCGCGAAGCATTGGGCGTTCGTACATGGGATTTATACGAAATGGTTATCGGAGCATACGGCGGAAAGATTGAACAGCTCTTCGCTATTGGTGGTGACGACGAAGCCGCTGCCAAGAAGAACGCCAAAGCCAACCGTTTCAAACCGGTAGTGAAATTCTTAGGCCCCTTCACGCTTAAGGGCAAGTCGGAAGAACATACCATTACCCTACCCTCTACCTACGTAGGTTCGGTACGTACAATGGTAGTTGCCGGAAACGGTAGCGCATACGGTACTGCAGAAAAAACTACTCCGGTACGTAAACCGCTTATGGTGCTGGCTACCCTGCCGCGCGTACTTGGCCCGGGTGAGGAAGTTGCTCTTCCGGTCAACGTATTCGCTATGGAATCATCTGTTAAGAAGGTAAGCGTTGAAATAAAGGCCAGCGATATATTCGAAGTAACCGACGGGAAAAGCAAGAACATCAGCTTCTCATCTCCCGGTGATGATATTATCATGTTCGGATTAAAGGTGAAGGAGAAGGTAGGTGTTGGTAAAGTAACCGTTATTGCTACCAGCGGAGGCGAAAGGGCTGAATACGAAATTGAGCTGAACGTTCGTAACTCCAATCCAAAAATATACAATTCGGCGGAGGCCATTGTTCAGGGAGGTAAATCGTGGAACGGAAACTACACGCTACCCGGTATGGAAGGAACCAACGCGGCTTACTTGGAAGTATCAACCTTCCCGCCGTTGAACCTCAGCTCTCGCTTAGGTTACCTGCTCGGCTATCCGCACGGATGTATTGAGCAAACAACCTCTATCGGGTTCCCGCAGCTGTACCTGAGCAGCGTAATGGATATGACCGCAGACAATAAGGAACATGCTGAATCAAACGTAAAAGCTACGCTTAACCGTCTGAAATCATTTGTAACGCTGGAAGGTGGTTTTGCCTACTGGCCGGGTGACAGGTTCCCGAACCTATGGGGTAGCAGCTATGCAGGCCACTTTATGATTGAGGCGGAAAATCTCGGCTACTCGCTTCCTTACGGTATGAAATCGGGTTGGCTTGCCTTCCAAAAGAAAGAGGCTAACAACTGGAATAAGCAAAACGCAAAGGGCGACTACTACAGCTACGCTCAAAATGATTTTGACCAAGCCTACCGTTTGTACACGCTTGCCTTAGCCAAATCGCCTGAAACGGGTGCTATGAACCGCTTGAAAGAGCGCAGCGACTTATCAATACAAGCCAAGTGGATGCTGGCTGCCGCTTATGCACAGGCCGGACAAGCCGATGTTGCCCGCAAGCTGATACTTAACGCAGGTAACGATATCAAGCCTTACAACGGATTTTCTCAGAGCTTTGGCTCTCAGGAACGTGACTGGGCTATGATTATTGAAACAATGACTATTTTGAAAGAAAAAGAAAAGGCGTTTGACTTGGTTCAAAAAGTATCGAAAGCCTTGCAATCTAACATGTGGATGAGTACGCAAACTACCGCCTACTGCCTTATGTCGCTTTCAAAATACGCTGCCAGCGATAAGGGTACGAAGGAAATTAAGGTTGAATATACCGACAACGGAAAGCAAAAGGTTTCGACTAGCAAGCCTTTCTGGCGTGGTACCATTACCGACCTTAAAAAGGCTAAGATTGACTTGGTAAATAATGCCGGCAATGACATATTTGTTCGTATTGTTTCCGAGGGAATACCAGCCGTAGGAGATGAGGTTGCTGCTGAAAGCGGATTGAAGATACAGGTAAACTATCAGACAGCTAATGGCAGAACCGATGTGAGCAACATGGAGCAAGGCACAGATTTCTTTGCCGTGGTAACGGTGTACAACCCCGGTTTACAAGGCAACTACAAGAACATGATACTTAGCCACGTCTTCCCGTCAGGTTGGGAAATTATCAATACCCGCCTGAACGATAATGGCGATGCGGTTAACGAAAGCCCCTACGATTATCGTGACATTCGTGATGATAGGGTTTACACTTACTTCTCAATAAAAGCAGGTGAGCAAAAAACCTTCATCGTAAGGCTTAACGCGGCCTACAAGGGTAAGTTCTACTTACCGGCCGTATCATGCAGCGCTATGTATGACAACTCAATATCAGCCAATACGGCAGGTCAGTGGGTTGAAGTAAAGAACTAAAACCGGTCGAAAGGCCAACCACATACCGTCATTGTGAATAACTTGCAGTGACGGTATTTTTTTATAGCTTTGTTATTGTATTAAACTCACACCTTATGAAAGAAAGTAAGAAGAAAGCAACCGCAGTAGGCCTTTCAACAATTGTATCCCTTTTTCTGTTTGGTTGTCTTGGTGCACAGCCACAGCCTTCATCGTCATTGTTATGGAAGATTGAAGGAAACGGGCTGACCGCTCCCTCCTACCTTTTCGGCACCATACATGTGTATGATGATAATGTATTCAAAATTCCCAAGCGCATTTTTAAATCTATTGACAGCTGTAGCAGCTTTGCCTTAGAAGTTGACCTTGAACAGGTAAACCAAGCCATGCTTGCCGAGCGGATAATGATTACCGGAGACAGCACACTTGACATACTGCTAGGTGAAGAAGCCTTCGAGAAGCTAATGAACCTCCCCATGATGAAGCTAATGGGTGCAAACTACGCCAAACGTATTAAACCGCTGTTTGCCTCATCATACATGTTTATTGAAGATTTTAGTACGCCTACCCTGTCGGTTGACCAAGAGCTATACACCTATGCAAAAAAAGAGGGCAAGCAAATATTCGGGCTCGAAACGATAGATGAACAGCTGGATGCCGTTGATGCTATTCCGCTTGAAGAACAGGCAACCATGCTGAAAGATGCGCTAAACAAGTTTACCGGAGCAAAAGATATGCTTGGCAAGCTTATGGATGCATACAAGAATCAGGACTTTGAAAGCTTAGAAAAAGAGCTGGACGAAAGTACTCCAAGTCCGCTAATGAAAGAAGAGCTGCTGGACAAGCGTAACCTGCTCATGGCTGAGCGTATTGATAGCCTTATGCAGGAAGGGAAGCAACCGCTGTTCACTGCTGTAGGCGCATTACATCTTTCCGATATAAAATCAATTAAGGGAGTAACTACACTACTTAAAGAAAGAGGCTACACGCTTACACCTGTGGCTATTAAGTTTAAGTAGCAATTCGCATTATGTTAATGTCCTACGGACAAGTAATGAGTTCAAACCTATAAAAAGCACGTCATTGCGAGCGAAGCGAAGCAATCTCCTGAATTAAACAGATTGCTTCGCTTCGCTCGCAATGACGATACTAAATCTAAAACTCCTTAAACCTAATACCGTGAAAAAACAAATCACTTTACTCCTAAGTATTCTTCTATGCTTTTCGGGCTTTGCCCAACAACCGGACAAGGCACTTACTGAAAAACTCCAAAAATTGATAAGCGATTCAGGGCTTGAAGCAGGTGTATATGTTCGGCATATTGCCAAAAACCGTATTGCCGCTATTAACGCCGATACGCTATACCCAACGGCCAGCACCATAAAGCTCCCCATTCTCTGCGGACTTTTCGATAAAATTGAGAAAGGCGAGCTGAAGTATAACACCGTGCTAACCTATCGTGATTCGTTGGCATACTCCGACTTTGATATTACCGCCATGCTTAAAGATAGCAGTAAAATAAGCCTTGGAAAAATTGCCTTGCTGATGGAATCGGTTAGCGATAATACGGCCAGCCTGTGGTGTCAGGCTATGGCCGGAGGCGGAGTAGCCATTAACCAATGGCTGGACGATAACGGCTTTAAGGATATACGGGTAAACTCTCGCACGCCCGGCAGGGAAGAAAACCGAAAGGTTTACGGCTGGGGACAAACAACGCCCCGTGAAATGGCCGAACTCCTAGCCCTTATACGAGCAGGTAAAGCAATAAGCCCAGCTGCCAGCGAGCGCATATACCGCATACTTTGTAAAACGTATTGGGACGACCGCTCACTATCACAAGTACCCCCATACGTACAGGCCGCATCAAAACAAGGCTTTGTAAGCACAGCAACATCAGAGGTAGTGATGGTAAACGCACCCCATGGTGATTACGTTTTTTGCGTAGCAACAAAAAATCAGAAGTCGAAAAGCGCCTATAAAAACGAGGGAGCTGAGCTGATTCGGCAAGTATCGAAGCTGCTGTGGAGCTACTTTGAACCCGATAGCAAGTGGCAACCCGCACCGGATATGGAAAAGTATAGCGAGTAAGGCTTACGCTAGCCACAAATAAACCCGTCATTGCTGAGCTCGGCGAAGCCAATGACGGGTTACCTTTCTACTATTTTCCTACAACAAAATAAAGCTAGCTCTTATCATTTTTTCTTTTATCTTTCTCAGCGCTGTAGATATATGTTTTTCTACCATTTTTACAGAGATGCCCTCTTGTTCGGATATTTCTTTGTAAGTCATTTTGCTGAATCGGCTTAGCTTAAAAACGGCTTGGCATTTAGGCGATAGGCTGGCAATGCTTTCTTCCAATCGTTTTACAAATTCTTCCTCGTCAACACAGTCGTATGCTTCGTGTAGCTCTTGCTCTTCACGCATGTATGTTGCAAGTATTTGCGATTGTAGCTTCTGATTGCGTATGTGATTGAGTACCCCGTTACGGGCGGCGGTGTACAGGTATGGGCGGATATGAACTACATTCAAGAAATCTCGATTAATCCACAATTTGCAAAATATATTCTGCACAGTATCTTCAATCATATCAATGTCTTTGGTGTACAGGTTCAGAAACCTGCATATAGGGTCGAAGTGAGTTTCGAATATATCCTGAAAGCTATGCTCGTCTATCTTATGGTTTTCCATTTATAATCTTGCCAAAATTATTTCAAGTATAAACAATATCGTTCTAACTATCTTATTTGATAACCCAAACAAGTGTTACACCCGGCTTGGGTAGCCATAAATTCTTAATGCCCGATTCTTTTCTTATGTTCTTATCACTATCAGAATTGTAGTAGTACGTATCATATTTGTAGCGAGTATAGCCCAAACCTATTCCCAAATCGAGCTGAAGCTTGCTGTTCATGCTTATAATATAACCTAATGTTAAGCCGCCCCCTGCAAAATTGCCCTGATTACCGGTATCGGAAAACTGAAAATTCAGCTCCCCTACATGCAGTTCGCCACCTAGGTAGTAACGCTTGTCAGGTGATAAATAGCACCTTAGCTCCGGGTTAAAAAACCATATACGATACCTTTTTTGGTCGCCCCAGTTAAGGTGCATCCAGCCGCCGTTTACCGCCAATCCATATCGTTCAGTGTATTTTAATTCTACACCTGCATTGAGCGTTGCAGCCAAATCGTATAAAAGGTTTGTTGTAAGCGAAAACTTCCAAGGACTTATCTTTTCAGCTGACTTTTTGTTGATATTCTTGGTTTTTGGAGCTGTTTGCTGTTTCGGTTCAGCGTCCTTTTTAGGATAGATTTCCGTATTATTACTTGTAACTACAACATCTTTCCCTTCCACGGAAAGCGGCGCTTCTGCTTTTACAGGTTCAACTTCTTGTTCTATTTTTTCAGCATTAATTTCTATCGGGGTCTTTTTTTCTACCAGCTCTATTGCTTTCGGTTCAATCCTCTTCGTTTCTGTTTTAATTTCTGCTCTAGAAGCTATAGCCCTAGGCTCGGCTTTTTTAATGGCTATTTGCTTGCTTTTTACGGCGTATGATATATTTACGATTCTGGTAATTTGATTGAAAACCGTTTCTATACCTGCATTTACCACATTTAGCACTACTACTTGTTGGTCGTTTATGTCATTGTTGCTATACATAAAATTATACCCGTATTGGGTTTGAAGAGTAGTAAATAAATCACGTAATGTACCGTTGTGCTTAATGCTGATTTGCGCGCTTGCCGACAAGGCAAGCATGAAGCATAAAAACAGTATAAGTAATTTCTTCATTTTATTCCTTAGCCTCAATGTAAAGTTGTCTTCCGTTCAAGCTGTAGCTGATTGGGGTTACGGCCGAAAACAGCTCTAAAAATTCGAATATGTTTTCATTTTGAACATGGAAAGAGTAGGTTTTGGAGGAATCCAATCCGGTGTATGTAATATTTAGGTTGTACCAGCTTTCAAGCTTGTTTACTATTCGGTATAGCGGTTCATTGTGTATGGTCAGACTTTCTCCTGTCCAAATGTTGCACCAAGCCGTTTCTACATGTTGAATGTTATAGCTAAGGTCTTTTTTACTGACAACCGCCCGATGCGCCGAATCCATTACAAACAGCTGCTTGTTGCCGGCGGCATCGAATACAGCTACGCGCCCTGTTTTCAGCGTAATTTGTATATGGTTGCTATCGGCATGTGTATTTACAACGAATGACGTGCCAAGCACTTCAACTTTTACTATACCGGCGTTTACAACAAATTTTTTATCCGATGGGTTTACGTCAAAAAACAGCTCACCGTCAACAGTAACTTCTCTTATGTTGTTGCTGAACTTATTGCTCAAAACAGCTTTGGAGTTGGCGTTTAACCACACTTTTGAGCCATCGGGCAGCTCCATTTTCGACTTTTCTCTACTACCTGTGCTTATAGTCGAAAATAGTTCGGCGGTTTGGTTTTGTCCTCTCTTATCGCCTAAGAAATACAGGGTGGATAATCCCACAACAGCAAGCAGTAAACAAGCCGCTACCGCTCGGTAAAAGTTAAGCCTAGTACGTTGCTTATTAGCAGAAAGGCCTGCGCCAACCTTGATTTTTTGCCAAACCAACAGCCTATCGGGAATAAGTATTTTATCATCGTCAATATATCGCCACTCTTCCTTTAGGTTCAGATATACCGATAGGTTATCGCCTTGGGAAAGCCACTCCTCGGCCTCTTTTACCTCCTCTGCCGAGGCCCTATTTCTGCAATATTTCACCAGTATTTCATACGGGATACCCATTGTCATGTTTATGGTTGGTTTTAAAATTCTAGCCATGCCGCAAATGTAACGCATAAAATATAATATTAAACTTTAGCCAATTTCTTACTGAATCCATATAGGCTAGCTAAACAAGAGATTCCCTTCACTTGGTACAAATCAGGCGAAGGAAATTTAGCAGCTACTGATAAAGAAAAGCCTTAAAGACCCACGTTTACAATTTAAGTAAAGACACATCACCATTCAAATACCCTACCCGGGCTTATCATTTTTTTTAGCCCCCTAGCCCCCAAAGGGGGAACACAAAGAGGTGAATAGCGAATGGTAAATAGAACACCCCTATGTGTTCCTATTGTGCTCTATGTGGTTAAAAAGCCCCCTTTGGGGGCTGGTGAGTAAAAAAAATGATAAGCCCGGGTAGGGTATTTGAATGGTGATGTGTCTTTAAGTTGTAAATCGGACTCAGTTAAATTAAAAAATATTCCGTCGGTACGCTTGTAATGCGTAGCGGCACAAACAAAAATAGAACACACAATCGCCATCAATCGTTATATAATGTACCTTACAGTGAGTAGCAAAGTTATCGCTACTTTTGTACAAAATGGGTAGCTATATAACCAAGGCACTAAACCACCCAACTATTATGAAAAAAAACACGCTAAGTCTATTTGCATTACTTGCCTGTGCTACAATGGTTACATTTACCTCATGTGTGCCATTACCCCTAAATGAAGAGGAGGAAACACCGGAAGAGGTTGTAGTAAAAAAAGTGCCTATTTCTATTGTAAAGCAAGAAACGCTCACTTGGCCCTATACAGAATCCATTTATTACTCGTATGATGGACAAAATAGGTTAACCGAGATTAGAGAGGTAGGCTACAGTTATGGCAGCTTAGACCAACGTAACATAGTGCAAGTAGAAAATAAACAGGTTTTTGAGTATGCCGACGCAACAAATAAACCATCAAAAGGGGTTACTACACAAAGCAGGCAGATTGTTGCGTATACCGAGCCAATAAAAATGCCATCAAAAGGTATTATATATATACTACCACCATTTACAAACTATACAACACATTATTCTTACCCTGACCACCTAACCGTTAAACTATGGGATGAAATTGGAAACTCCAACTTCGAAAACACACCTGACTTTTTGGAGTTAAACGATAAAGGACAGCTCATAAAGCATCATTCTTATGTTTCGAGTTCTCGTACCAGGATTATAACATACGAGTATGATAAAGCCGGTAACATATCAAAAGAATCGTATGATGATAATACTTCTTACGATGATCTCTATACATTTGATAATAAGAAAGGGGTATTTTCCGATATCAACGCTCCTAGCTGGTTGTTTATTCAAAGTCCATATATTTTTCAAGGTTTAGGGCAGCTATTTATGGCCAACAACCTTCTAACCATACGTAGTGAAAATGCTACAGGCGCTGCAACATACGAGTATGATACGGATGGCTACCCCGTGAAAATTACATTTAACAACAGATCACTTTATATTGACGGTGTTAGTGAAGATGATCGAGATGAAGTTTTTGTGATCACGTACAAATAGAGATAGTACGCCAAAACAAAAGAGGGATGCTTGGAAAGCACCCCTCTTTTGTTTTCATCTAGTCTTTTTTACTGTTTACATTTCGCAAACCTCTTCTTAAAAATTCTAGCTGTCAGCCAGCTTAATACTGCTGACAGTACAAGCAAAACCAACATGTGTAGCTTACTGAATGGTGGTTCGGTATGTCCTATGCTATCCAGATAAAACAAATCAATCCACAAGGGCGGCTCATGCTCGTGGTAGTAGCAAATATCATCAGGAAGGGGTAATAGCGGGGTTATCACGCAAAAGTCAATAAAGCACAAAGCAATAAAAAAAAGAACTGTGAGTATTACCAGCAAGAATGCTCTACCTATCATTTTATCCATAACATAAAGCTATATAATTTTCAGCGATTTTTTAGAACCTAATAAGTTTTTAAAACCTGTTAGGGCTTATAAGTGTTACTCTTTTTGGAGAACGGGGTTTTCCCGTAGGGAAATAATATCAATAGAAATATTAGAATGCTCAAAACGGGATAGCCCGTAGGGCTTTAATGGTGTAAAGGATGTAGATGTCCTACGGACAATTATCTGTTAGGTATTTGCTATTTCTATTGATATATAAGCCCTACGGGCTATACTTCCTTGCTATCCTAAAGCTATTCCATAGTTTCTTGCTTGTTATCTTTTCCGGTAATCAAATACCTAGCAGGTTTTTAATTCGCAATGACGGTCATGTATGTTTATTGTACTCCACCTTTTCTACCCTCTTCTCCCACCTATTCATAAGCGGCATTAGTAGCAAAACGAGCATGGCTGTTCCAAAAAGAGAAACAAATAAACCTAACCTACACCCGTTACGAAAAGTGCTCCGTACAAGAAAGAATGAAGCAAGCTGACACACGGGAAGCGCAATACAAAATATCCGGTAGGTAATTGCTCTGACCTTACGAACAGCTTTTTCCTTAATAGAAGCCAAGGACGCAAACGCAAAAATTGAACCGAGCCCTAAAATAGGTACGGCTATAGCCGCGCCCCACCCCCAAAGTCCATACACAACAAGTTTGGTTGGGTGTAGCCAAAACAAAAGGATAAGCAAGGCTAAAAGTATAGCAGCCTTTATATACGGATGAGAATCTAAAAACCGAAGAAATAAATCCTCCCGCTTTTTCTTTTCCTTGTCTTTACCTTCTGTCATATTCTTTAGTATTGAACCAAACCATCACTTATTACCCCCAACCTCCTGAAGGGGGCTTTGGTTTGTGCAACCGACTTTCAAAAGTTCAATTCGGCAGTAACAGGGTTCCCCCTTTAGGGGTAAACGTTATTGGTATGAAGCAATGGGCTGAGTTCGCTACATTTAACGCCTAACGCATTACTCTTAACGTTTCACTATTAACCTTTACCCTTTCACTATTCACTACTAACCACTCACTATTCATTACTCCATCCATATCCCCGTAAGCATTCTACCGGAAGCCGTACCAAGTCTTCTAGCAGAGAAGTAGGTATCACCATGCGTATAGGTGCAAACGCCCGTAAGCTGTATTTGCTCGGCCGGAACGCCCAGCTGCAGCAGCTGCAAACGGTTTGCCTCCCACAAATCAATATGGTGCTTGCCGGTATCGGGATGCCGACTTGCTATCGCATCCATCTCAAAGCCGTTTGCATGAAACGCCTCGTACACCTCGTTTCCTACCTCAAACGCATCCTTACTTATGGAAGGGCCAATAACCGCATGTATTTCTTTAGAACTGCAGCCGTAGTGGCTTACCATTGTTTGTACGGATCGTTGCAAAATACGCCCGCAGGTACCACGCCAGCCTGCATGTACAGCACCTATCACCTGCTTATTTTTTGCATACAGCAAAATAGGAACACAATCCGCAGTTGATACAGCAATACATACACCTTTTTGAGAGCTAAGCAACGCATCTTTACCATAAAGCATTTGGACTTGCTGTTTGGCCGGGGCTGTAACAAAATCATTTTCTACCAAAAGAAGTTCTGTTCCGTGTGTTTGGTGTGGAACATATAGAGAACGAACATCTATACCTATTACGTTACATAGCTGTTCTCTATTCTTTCGTACACAGTCCTCTGAGTCGCCCGCAAAGCAGCTTAAGCTGAATGATGCGTATGTACCTGTACTGCAACCACCTGCCCGCGCAGTAGTAAAGTGAAAAAGATTGGTAAATTGCTCCAGCGAGTTAAACCGGAAAATCCCGTTATGTTCAGGATGTTTAACCATAGCGATAGTTATTTCGGCAAATATACGCAACACTAAATAAAAAACCTTATGATATATACCCATTTCAACACATAGGCACACATAGCCTCTTTTTTCTATGCGCATTATACTACTTGCGTTTATCAATAAATATCTCAAATATAAATAAGCTATGTGGTTCTCTATGTACCTAGTGTGTCTATGTGATAAAGAATGACAACATAGATCAACAATACTGCATATAGCTAACAAATTGGGGAAATTATGCCGTATTGCGCTTTTTACCTAACTTTGACCAATCAAATTCTACATATTCCTTTTACAAATGTTAAGATCAGAAAAGCTGTTCTCCAAACAATGGTTTACTACCTATGGACTTATCCTTTCAGGGTCGTTCGTTATGGCGGTGGGGCTCGTTATGTTTATCTCACCGTATAAGCTAGCGCCCGGAGGTGTTTACGGTATAGCCATTACGCTGCACCACTTATACGATATGTACCATAGTGCCATACAGGCTACCTTCGGGTTTATGCCCAACAATCTCGATATAGGTATTGTTGCGCTTTGCTTTGACATTCCGTTGTGCATAATCGGCATACGAATTTTGGGACCTCTGTTTGGAATTAAAACTGTGGTAGGATTCGTTTCGTTAGCTGCCTTTACCATGTTGCTGGAAAATACATGGGGCTATAAAGCGCTGGTGGACGACATTATGCTTTCCTCCATATTTGGCGGGGTGCTGATAGGAATTGCGCTTGGCATGATATTCAGAGCCAAGGCAACATCCGGAGGCTCAGACATTATTGCCATGATTGTTTCCAAGTACACCAACCTGTCACTCGGAACATCCGTTATGATTGTCGATTCCATTATTGTAATGGTTACGCTTGCCGCGTTTGGAGACTGGAAGCTGCCCATGTACTCATGGATTGTAATATACGTTGTTGGCGTTGTAGTTGACGTTACCATGAAGGGCTTTAACCACATTAAAACCATGCTCATTATTTCCGATAAGCACGAAGAAATTGTTGATAAAATCATCAATGACCTTGACCGCGGGGCAACCTACCTGCATGGGCAAGGGGCATATTCCGGTCAGGAACGGAAGATTATATTCACCAACATCAGCATTCGTGAAGTAGGTATAATGCAGCAATACATAAAAAATATTGACCCGAAAGCCTTTGTTACGATTATTGATGCTAACGAGGTAATTGGCGACGGGTTTAAGAGCATACATGATAAATAAGTTTAAGTGTTGACGGTTTAAGAGTTTAAAAGCTGCCGGGTTATCTTAACTAACGTACAGAGTCACTTAGCATAGCGCCTTTTGACTATTTGCTTTTCACCACTTTCAACTTTCCATCTTCAACTTTCAACTCTATGACTGTTTCCGGCTCTCCCCTACTCTCTCTTCCCGATAATGCGCTTCGCTCCGGCCGTGTTGCGCTGTTGTGTAACCAAACGTCATGGGATTTTAGTACAGGGCGATACCTGTTTGAGCTGCTGCACGAGCAGGGAATGCTATGCCGCGTATTCATGCCTGAACATGGGCTGTTTGCCGAACTGCAAGACCAGGTAGGGTTGGATTCCGGCGAAGCGTACCGCTGCTTAGGTCTTGACGGGGTAGAATTTGTATCGCTATACGGACATACTGAGGCATCACTTTCTGCACCGCTGGATAAGCTACGCGACTTGGATGCTATAATTATTGACCTGCAGGATGTGGGCTGCCGCTACTACACCTTCATATCAACGGTAAATAAACTATTCCATAACCTCATTGAGCATAAGCTCAACATATCGGTTTACGTGGTTGACCGTCCCAATCCCGCCGGCCGACAGGTAGAGGGAACTCCGCTGGATGCAGCGTACAGCTCCTTTATTGGCGTAACCGGCTTACCGCACCGGCATGGGCTTACGTTCGGAGAGCTGTGTACATTTTTACACCATCGCAGTAATGCCCAATTCTCGCTAACCGTTATCCCTTATACGCTCGACCCGCTATACAGCACGCCGTTGCCATTACCCGGAGCGGGGAACAGCGTTGTAAAAACACCGTGCGCTATTTACCCGTCGCCCAACATACCATCGCCATATACCTGCTTGGTGTACAGCGGCCAATGCTTGCTTGAAGGGACAAACCTGAGCGAAGGAAGAGGCACTACCCGACCTTTTGAAATTTTCGGAGCACCTTTCCTGCACCAGCTACACGCATACAACCGTAAGCACAGCTACAAAGGCTGGAACGACGGTAGCCACCCATTGCATAGTGGGGGCGCAATGCTCCGCATGCTGCACTTTATACCAACCTTCCATAAGCATAGCGGCGAAGTATGCGTGGGCTTTCAGCTGCACCTTACAGGTAAGCCTTACCACTCGCTTGAACACAGCCTGCGCATCATACGGTTTATGGTTGAAGAGCTGAATGAGCTTACCTGGCGGCCAGGAGCTTACGAAAAGGGTAACGACAAAACAGCCATTGAGCTACTTGCCGGAGATAAGCTGCTGTTAGATTACTTAAACGGCTACACCTCGCTACACATCTTACATGAAGCCTTGGCAGAAAGTGAAGAGGCTTGGATAAAAACGGCTAACCCATTTACCATTTACCCCAATAAGCTGGAAAGGGTGCAAAGCTAACCGGACTAGCACGTCTTTATTGGAGTAATCGGGCTAGTTTGAACGCATTACCCTTGCAATTGTCGCGTTGATAGTTCGTTTAACTATGCTAAAAATCGATAAATTTGAGTATTTGCCAATGCTCAACCGTCGATTTTTTGTAACTTGCCGCAATTTTCTAAACAACGCTCACACCACAAAATTCTTAATATGTCATTCTTTGAAAAGAAAATACACTCGGAAGGACTAACCTTCGATGACGTACTACTTATACCCAGCTACTCGGAAGTATTGCCCCGCGAGGTTTCCATCGAAACAAAGTTTACCCGCAACATTACCATCAGCGCGCCTATCGTATCGGCTGCTATGGATACCGTTACCGAGGCAGGTATGGCTATCGCCATTGCCAGAGAAGGCGGCATAGGAGTTATTCACAAGAATATGAGTATTGAGCAACAAGCGGCTCAAGTTCGCAAAGTAAAGCGTTCTGAAAACGGGATGATTTATGACCCCGTTACCATAAACAAGGATGCTACTGTTGGCGAAGTGCTATCGCTAATGCGCGAGTTTAGAATCGGTGGTATTCCGGTTGTTGACAAAGAAGGGATGCTGGTTGGTATTGTTACCAACCGCGACTTGCGTTTTCAGGAAAACATGAAACGCCCCATTGCTGAAGTGATGACACCGAAGGAAAAGCTTATCACCACATCCAGCACTACCGACTTAGCTACAGCTACCGCTATTCTAAAAGAATCAAAAGTTGAAAAGCTGCCGGTAGTTGATAAAAACGGCAAGCTGGTTGCGCTACTTACCTTCCGTGATATTATGAAGATTAAGGATAACCCACACGCCAGCAAGGATAGCAAAGGGCGTCTTCGCGTTGCTGCGGGTGTAGGTGTTACCCATGACACGCTTGCTCGCGTTGAAGCGCTTGTTGCCAACGGTGTTGATGTTGTTGTTATTGATACGGCTCACGGTCACTCGTTGGGAGTAGTAAAGATGCTTCGCGAAGTAAAGATGAGCTTCCCCAATTTGGAGGTTGTAGTTGGAAACATCGCTACGGCTGAAGCAGCAAGCTTGCTGGTTGCCAACGGGGCCGATGCTGTTAAAGTTGGAATAGGCCCCGGATCTATTTGCACAACCCGTGTAATTGCAGGTGTTGGTGTTCCCCAGCTATCTGCTATATACGATGTGGCTAAGGAGCTGAGGGGTTCGGGCGTTCCGGTAATTGCCGACGGAGGTATTCGCTATTCAGGTGATATTGTGAAAGCAATTGCCGCAGGTGCCGACTCTGTAATGGCCGGATCACTATTTGCCGGAGTTGAAGAGTCACCCGGAGAGACCATCATATTCAACGGGCGTAAGTTTAAATCGTATCGAGGCATGGGCTCTTTAGAGGCTATGCAAAACGGTTCGAAAGACCGCTACTTCCAAGATGTAGAAGATGATATTAAGAAGCTGGTTCCGGAAGGAATTGTAGCACAAGTGCCGTTTAAAGGAACGCTATCCGAAGTATTTTACCAGCTGGAAGGTGGGCTCAGAGCAGGTATGGGCTACTGTGGCGCCCCCGATATAAAAGCCTTACAGCAGGCAAAGTTTGTACGCATAACGTCGGCAGGTGTGGTAGAAAATCACCCGCACGATGTAACTGTAACACGAGAAGCGCCTAACTACAGCCGATAAAACACAAGCCTACCATGCAGCTAAAGCATATCTTTTGCATAATTCTTGTGGCTATTTTTCTCCCGTCATGTACGCAGGGAGATAAAATGCTTATCGCCGAAGCTAACGGTAAGAAGCTTTACCTCTCAGATATTCCCGATATATTTCCGGAAGGAGTAAACAGAGATGATAGCGTTAACCTGCTTAAATCCTATGCCAATAGCTGGGTAAGAAAGCAGCTAACCTTATCAAAGGCTGAAGAGAACCTGACCGAACAGCAGAAGAATGTTGCCCATCAGCTGGACGATTACCGTACTTCGCTTCTTATTTATCGGTACGAGCAGGAGTATATCAGCCAACGGTTGGATACGCTGGTAACCCCTGATGAAATAAAAAGCTTCTATGATGCCAATAAGGATAAGCTAAGGCTATCAAATCCCTTAGCAAAGGCTGTGTTCATTAAGGTAGCGAACAATGCTCCGGGTATAAAAAGAATAAAAGAAATTTACAGGTTAAACTCGGAAGATAAAATAGAAGAGCTGGATGTTATGTGCCTTCAGGTAGCCGAAAAATACGACTACTTTAACGATGACTGGGTTGATTTTTCAACACTCACCAAGTATCTTCCTCAGGCCCCGTCAAACTATGAATCAGAGGCTCAGCGAAACAAGTACATTGAGGAAAAAGTTGCCGACTACACATATCTAATCAATATTCGCGAATTTATTCCACGTGGCGATTTTGCCCCGATGGAGTACCAGAAGAAGGTTATCACATCAATTATTCTCAACAACCGTAAGCAAAAAATGGTTACTGAGCTTGAGCAAAAAATATACGACGACGCTATACAGAAAAAAACGGTGAGTGTAACCGTAGAAGAACGGTAAACAAAAGAAAACTATCATACAAAAATAGACGAGATGAAAATTATCAGCAAAGTCATAATCTTTTTTCTAGTAACTCTGATAAGCGTACCATTCGCTAATGCGCAAACCGGCATTATTGATAAGGTTGTTGCTGTTATTGGTGGTGAAGCTATCTTTTTATCCGATATTGAAGAAGAGCTGAGAATGGCTCGCTTAGAAGGCATGAGAATTGACGACAATGCTGCCTGCCAAATATTAGAAAAGAAGCTTGTCAACAAGCTACTGTTGGCTCAGGCCAAGATTGACAGCTTAACCGTTAACGATAATGCGGTGAGAGAAAAAGTTGAACGACGCATAAGTGGATTTATCGCACAATCAGGAAATGCAAAAGCAGTTGAAAACTACTTCAACATGCCCATGCACAAAATTAAAGAGGCATTGTTTGAAGTAGAAAAAGAAAATGCGCTAAGCGATCAAATGCAGGGCAAGCTCATGCAAGGTATATCCCTTACTCCCGAAGATGTTACCCGTTACTTTGACTCAACCCCAAAAGACAGCTTAATAGTTCTCCCTGACCAATACATTATTCAACAAATACTTCGCTATCCGCCGTCAACTGATGCTAACTTTTTAGCACGTGAACAGCTACTGTCTATTCGTGAACGTGTTCTGAATGGTGAAAAGTTTTCTACGCTAGCCATTCTGTATTCAGAAGACCCGGGCTCACAAAAAAGAGGCGGCGAGCTTGGGCTAAAACCTAAGTCAACCTACCTGCCTGCGTTTGCCGATGCGGCAATGGCGCTAAAACCCGGACAGGTATCACCTGTTGTTGAAACAGAGTACGGTTTCCACATCATACAAATGATTGATAAGCAATCAAACGATATGATTAACGTTCGCCATATTCTTATTACTCCGAAGTATAGCATTGCTGACGAACAACAGGCTTCTGCCAAGCTGGATTCCATTCGTACCAAAATATTGGCCGATAGCATTAAGTTTGAAGATGCTGCATTACAGTATTCCCAAGACCCTAAATCGCGCCTTAACGGTGGAATTATGGTAAATGAAACGCAAGGTGAAGCGGTAATCCGTTTTGATAAAGACCAGCTGCAACCCGGAGATTATTTCGTTTTGAAAAACCTTAAAGAAGGAGAGATATCTGAACCCTTCCAATCTCATGACAATAAAGGGAAGGTAGTGTTCAAAATTCTCAAGCTGAAAGAGCTTATCCCTTCACATACGGCTAATATTGTTGATGATTATGCGATTATTAAATCCATAGCCGAAAACAATAAGCGTATGGATAAGTTTTTTAAATGGATTAAGCAAAAGGCCGGTTCTACCTACATTCAAATTGACCCTGAATACAAAAATTGCAAGTTCCAGTACAGTACTTGGGGTACAAAGTAGCACCTCCGTACGCATTGTATCTTTAACCTGTGTCAACTTCTTCGTTTAAAATGATAAAGAGGCTGTTCCCTTTGCTTGCTATTATGCTTATGGTTACCATACCATTCAAGCATGCTTGCGCACAGGTGCCCAACGATGAGCGCTCATCGGTTGATTTTACTTCTGAATATGCCCGGAGTTTTGACTACAATGGACGTACAGCCAACAAGCTTATTGGTAATGTTATTTTTCAGCTACATGAAAAAAACGTAGTTATCACCTGTGATAGCGCCTACATGTACACCAGCGACAGCTTAGATTTGTTTGGCAGGGTGGAAATGTTTCAAGGCCCGGCAACCATTCGTTGCGATAAGATGACCTACGACGGAACATGGGCTAAGGTACGTGGTAATGTGGTACGGATGAATAAGGAAAAGATGACCTTGCTTACCCAACATTTTGACTACAACGTTGACAAGGAAACAGGCTTCTACTTCAACAGCGGAACAGTTGACCGAGACGGTGAAACGCTGGAAAGCGATAAGGGCTACTACTACTCAAAGCCTGATGTATTTATGTTTTCCGGCAACGTTGGGTTAAAGAATAAGGACTACACCATTGCCTGCGACTCCATGCACTACGACATGAAAACCGAGAATGTTACCTTTCACGGGTTCACTAAGGTTTGGTATGGTGATAGCTTTATTTCCGCCAACTATGGCTGGCAACATAAAGCTGATGACGAGGTACACTTCTCAAACAACGTGTACGGTTGCACACCCGATAAGGAGCTGTGGGCAGACAGCTTATTTTACAAACAAAAGGAAGAGCGCGGCCGACTGTATGGAAATATTCAGCTGCTCGATACCGTTCAAACGTCCATTTTATTTGGTGATGAAGCTCACTTTACCCGTAATCCGGAATATGCCGAGGTAACCAAAAATCCGGTAATAGCCTACTACGGACAAGAAGATGGTAAGCAAAAGAAAAAGCAACAGCCAACAGACTCTCTTACCGTAGAACAAAAATTTGAGCTGTCTGATTCCGTTGCTCAAAAACCACAGACAGATACGCTATTCTTAGCCGCTGATATAATAAAATCGACAGGGTACCCGAACCCGAAGTTTAAGCAGCCGGATTCGCTGAACGTAAAGCAACAAAACGATAGCCTGTACCGTATAATGGAGGCCTACCCTAACGTTCGTGTTTTCCGAAGAGATATTCAGGCGGTATGTGACTCGCTCGTAGCCAACACGCTCGATTCCATTGCTATGATGTACAAATCACCGGTACTATGGAGTGACAGTACGCAGATAAGTTCGGATAGCATTCGCTTTACGGCCATAAATCGGGTGCTTCGGTATGCTGATTTTTATAGTAACGCGTTCATTGCTATTGAGGAGGACAGCATTCGATACAGCCAGATTAAAGGCCGTGACATGAAAGCCTTTTTTGCAGATAACGCAATATATAAGCTAGACGTTTATGGTAACGCACAAAGCCTGTACTACCTACGCGATGAAGGAGAAATAACCAACGCAAATAAGACGGAAAGCGCGGATATGACCGTCAGCATTTCCGACAACCAGATTAAGCGGGTAAAGTACATTAATAAACCTGAAACGAAAATTTATCCGATAGAAAAACTTCCCGAAGAGGATAAAATACTAAAAGGGTTTAGCTGGCAAGAAAGCCGCAAGCCAAAAAGCAAAGAGGAGCTGTTTAACCGAACGGTTCGCCCCTCTCAACGAAGTGAAGTCAGCAAATATACACCTCCGGAATTTCCATACACCAAGCGTATGAAAGAGCTGGAGAGCAAAAGCTGGCTGCACAATATAGACCTTAAGCCTTTAATTTTGCAATAGTTTCGGTCGGGTTGACCGACGAGAATACCGTATTGCCGGCAACCAACACATCAACTCCTGCTTCGTATAGCTTAGGCGCATTAACCAAATCAACACCGCCATCTACTTCTATTAAGGCCAACGAACCTCGTTTGGTAAAGAGTTCTTTTGCCTGTTTTACTTTATCGAGCGAGTGTTCAATGAAGCGTTGCCCACCAAAGCCCGGATTTACCGACATAATGAGCAACAAATCCAGCTCTTCCACAATATCTTCAAGTAAGGCAACGGGAGTATGCGGGTTAAGCGCTACACCCGCCTTCATACCCAGCGAACGAATACGTTGCAGCGTTCTATGCAAATGTGTGCATGCTTCATAATGCACGGTCAGAATATCAGCACCCACCTCCTTAAAATCGTTGATATACCTGTCGGGGTCAACAATCATAAGGTGAACATCAAGCGGTTTCTGGGCAGCCTTTTTAATATGCTTAATCACCGGAAAACCGTAAGATATGTTGGGTACAAATACCCCATCCATTATATCAAGGTGAAGCCAGTCTGCCGTACTGGCGTTGAGCATTTCAATATCGGCGCCCAACTTCAAGAAATCGGCCGATAGTAGCGATGGTGAAACTAGCTTTGACATTGCTATTGTTTATGTTTAAGTGTTTTGCGGTTAAACTGTTTAACCCAAGTTGCCAGCTATGCGTTTTGCGTTATTAAATCACGGTCGTCATTGGCTTCGCCGAACTCGTAAACTCGGTTGCGAGCGAAGCGACCCGAACCAATCTATTTCGATCTACGGGCTGTAAGCCCGACTTATTTCAGCCCAACGCATTGCGTTGGGTCTAGAAATGGTTGTGCTGATTTGCGCGCGAATAACAACCCTTACGCTGAAAAACCGAAAGTGCTTCGCGCGCCATGTACTTGTTAATCCTCACAACCCAAGGCATCGCTACGCTTTGCCGTTGGGCTAAAATAAGCTGCCACTTCGTGGCGTTACGATGACGCTCTATTATACATTAATCTTTTTCTTCTTTGAGGCAAAACTTTTTTATAACAGCGTATGCCTCACTAATACCTAACTCTCCTGACTTACTGATATCCATGCAGCCTTTCTCGGTATCCTTCAAATAAATTTGCACCAATCCGCGATTGAAATACGCTTCGCCCATATACGGATATAGCGATACGGCTTTCGTGTAATCGGCAATGGCATCGGGCATGTTACCCGATAAACATTTAAGATTCGCTCTATTGTAGTAAGCGTATGCAAAATCCGGAGCAAGCTTAATAACGTTGTTCAAATCCGCAATGGCATCCTCATAGTTAGATACCTTCACCTCCATCTTCGACTTCATTTTTCCTGCGCCCGTATTATCAATCATCAACGCTTGCATACTGTTATCAATAGACGAAATGAAATCAACCATTTCACTATTCATGGTGCTACGGTTAAAGTACAAAAACGGGTTCTTAGGGTCTAGCTCAATAGCCTTTGCATAGTAGTTTAGCGAGCTGGTGTACTGTTTCAGCTGCCCTTGTACCAGTGCCTTTTCAAAGTAGCGGTCGGCGTTAGCGTTACTCTTTATTCGTTCATTACACAGCGAGTCTAACGATAGTAGCTCCGCTTGTTGTAGCACGTGCTCCTTGTTTGATATACCTAACTTAAAGCCCGGATAACCTTCTTTTAGCGATTCAACCAAAGGATTAAAATACTGCTTTTCTAACGCCAGCGTGCTAACAGGAACTCCGGCTATAGCGCGGAACAACGGCTTTAACCTCATGTCCAAATCACGGTCTTTTGCCAAATCGTTGTTGAAGTTCTGCTTAGAGAAATCGGCATCAAGCGCCAGCAGCTTATTAAACTGCTTACTGGTATCGGCATAAGCAGAGAATGTGCTGTCGTTCATTTTAGAACGGTACTGCTTTATTTTTTGTTGCGCCAAGTCGTAATCGGCCTTTGCCGCTATCAGCTGCCCTGCCCTGTTTTTCAAGTATGAACGGTTAAGATACGCATTAGCAAAATCAGGATATAACGATATTGCCTTATCGTAATCCTTTATAGCCTCACTTGTACGCCCCAGCTCAGCCAGTACTGCCGCACGGTTGTAGTATATCAACACGTTGTTGGGGTTAATTGCCGCAACCCTGTCGTAATCATCCAATGCACGGTTCAAATCGCCAATTTGCGAACGTATAAGCGCCCTATTGTAAAAGGTTAACGAGTTGCTTGGGTCTAGCTCTACAACCTTATCCAAATCCTTCAGCGCACCGTTAATATCCTTTAGGTTGTAGCGTACCAACGAACGGGCAAAGTAGCTGAACGTACTTGTAGAATCAAGGCTGATAGCCATATTCAAATCCTCCAGCGCCTTTTGGTTTTCACTCTTCATTGCATACACCCGTGCCCTGCGCTCGTAACCTTCAGGGTTCAGCAAGCTTAGCGAAATAGCCTTGTCATAATCGGCCAGCGCCTTTGTTGTATCTTTAAGGTAGAGCCAAGCCGTTCCGCGATTAATGTAAACATCGGGAACCTTCGGTTCATAGCGAATAAACTTATTAAAGTCTTCTATAGCCTTTGCAAACTGCTGCGACATAAAGTAGGTAATACCTCGACTAAAGTATAGCACCGAAGCCTCCGGCCTTAGCTCAATGGCTTGTTTGAGGTCTGATAATGCCTCATCATACTTGCCTTGCCTACCGCGCGTAATAGACCGATAGTGGTAGGCCTGCGTATATACAGGGTTAAGCCTTAGCGCATGCGAAAAGTCAGCGTTGGCTCCAATAAGGTCGTCGAGATTATACTTGGCAACTCCACGTAAAAAGTAGCCCTCATACAAGGTTGTATCGGCCTTCAACAGTATGTTGAAATTCTCAATGGCTTGAGGAAACTTATTATCAATAATAAGCTGACGACCCCGCATAAGTAAATGCTCCTTATCGTACTGCGCCTTTGCAGGAATACACGCCACCAACAGTAGGATGGCTAGGGAAAAACGTGTAAGTGTTGCCTTCAAACTCGTGTTGTTTAAAAGTTTTGGCTAAAGTAAGCTTTTTACGCGTTTAAAGAGCCTAAGCGCTGTTAAAAAGGTTTAGAATAGTTAAGAGCTATGGGTTATACGTTAAACGAGCCGTTGATTTTTCAGCACATAGACTATACTGGTGCATATCGTATTTTACCGCTTCTTTCAAAATATGGCACACAGATGAGGTAGAAAAACGCAGATTTACACAATTTATATTCTTCGCTATCAACTTTATTCTATGTGTTTCTATGTTGCCTATGTACCTATGTGGTAAATAAACTCCCCTTTAGGGGCTTGGGGTAAATGATATTCTAATACCTCACCACAACAGCCCCTCTCTTCTTTATCCCTGTTGATTTAAGAAACAGCGTGTAGTAGTAAGTACCGGGTAATATCTTTTTTCCCTTACTATACCCCGTGTTGGCTATACCGTTCCAATTGTTTTTATAGTCGGTGTTTTGGTAGCATTGCTGCCCTGAACGGTCAACTACATTTAGCGAGTATGTTTCGCTTGCAATATACGGTTGTATCGCAAGATAGTCGTTGAAGCCATCGTTGTTGGGACTGAATCCCTCCGGCACTACCACATCCCGATATACCTGAATGGTGCATGTTGCTTCATAGCTTCCGTCTTCTGTACGTGCAGTAATAACAACCGTAGCAGGGTTTTCCGCTCCGGCAGAAATGGTAAGAACGTTACCGTTAGCATCAACCGTTGCGCAGTCGGTATTGCTTGATGTCCATATAACCTTTTTATCGGTAGCATTGGCGGGTAGTATGGTAGCCGCCAGCTGCAAGCGTTGGTTTTCGAACATCTTTGCACTGGTAATATTAAGGCTTATGCTTCTCACCGGAACCATTCTCAAGGCCGCAGAAGCATTAAGCAAGCCTGCACCCATTCGCGAAACATAAATTGACTCCCACGTACCAAGTGGGGTGGTTGTAAGTAAAAGGCGGTTACGAAGCGAATCGGGCGTATAGGTCGCACTGCCGTATTTGGAAAGAACAAGCGCTGCAACACCCGATACATGTGGGCATGCCATTGATGTACCGTAGTTGTATCCATACATGTTTATAAGAGAAGCAGTAGTGCTGTATATACCTTTCTGAATACCTGATTCGCCTCCCGGAGCCGATATATCAACCCAGCTACCGTAGTTGGAGTATAAGCCTTTTTTTCCGGCAGGACCAATACCGGCAACTGCAAGAACCTCATCGGCTGCGGCCGGATACCAGTTTTGTGAATCGCCATCGTTACCTGCGGCAAATATAACAATGCCGCCCACCATTGGCGTATTCGGGCGAGGATTTCCATTTTCATCACGCCCCGCCTGCTCTATAAAGTAGCGGATAGCGTCCTTAGTTGATTGGGGGTAAACGTCCGGAGCATCAAAGCCCCAGCTGTTTTGAGATATAACCGCGCCATTATCCGCCCCATATACTATTGCCGGAGCGGCCGATTCAGCTGAGCTATTGCCATCAAATATTTGACATGACATAAGTCGGACACCACTACCGATACTTCCATCTCCCCCTGCAACACCCGCAACACCTTTAGTATTATTATTCACGGCCGCAACTGTACCCGATACATGTGTACCGTGTGAGTCGGCAGTAATAGTACCTGTATTATCTACAAAGTTGTAACCGTAAATATCATCTGCATATCCGTTGCTATCATCATCAAATCCTGCCGTGCCGCTAACTTCCGCCTGATTTACCCACATGTTAGCGGCTAAATCTTCATGCGCGTAGGCAATACCACCGTCAACCACGCTAACAATTACGTTGGGTGTTCCCGTTGCAATATTCCACGCATCAAACAAACGGATATCAACTCCCGGAACATTGCTGCTTACCGTAGTTCCGTCATTATTGTAGCTCCATTGTAGGTAAAGCCAAGGGTCGTTCATTGTTGCGTTGCGCTGCATTCCTTGCAGTACGGTAGTAGCTAGCTCTTCACTATCAGATAGAGGTTTTATACGCTTGGGCTTATACACGGGTTCTGCTTGTTCTACCAAACCTCCGGCGGCATAAGCGGATGCTACAGCCTGCGGGTCAACATCTTTACTTATATCCAAGGTGTACCACAGGTGCAGTCCGTACTTACGATGCTTGGCCTCATACGCTCCCGCATCCGGAAATACGCGCCTCATTTCCGTAACGCTGTAACGGCTGTTCATAGCATCCAGCCTAGCGATACCAAGCTTCAGCATGCTTCCTGCCGAAGCTTTCAGCATTCGTGCACCTTGTACTTTCTTTTCGTCATCGGCGCTCAGCTTTACCACCAGCTTTCCGGGGTAAACATCAGGTTTACCTGACTGGCCGTACACGCATACAGCGCATGCGAGCAAAAACGATATGATGAATATATGTTTCATTTGAACTATTTTTGGATAAAAAATACTCTCACCCAAAACTACAATAGCGGTGAGAACAAGCGGGCAAAACCCTCTTTAAACTTACGCATAACCGACCGTTTCTCCCAATACTGGAGCGGAACCTGTCGGCTGCTGTGAATATCTCGCTTAAACTGGTCTTCCATACAGCGAGCAATATCCTTATCGTATATTATAGCCGTAACTTCAAAATTATGCTCAAAGCTACGCGCGTCCATATTTACAGAACCTACTGAAGTAAACATCCCATCAATAACCAACGACTTGGAATGGTTAAAACCCTTGCGGTAAAGGTAAACCTTAACTCCTGCTTCAAGCAATTCGGTTAGGTATGACATGGTACACCATTGAGAAACCCGTGCATCGGACTTTTCCGACAGCATAATCCGAACATCAATCCCGCTAAGCGCCGCTACTTTTATAGCCGTAATAATACTCTCGTTAGGCATGAAGTAGGGAGTAGATATGTAAATGTAACGCTTAGCTTTGGAAATAGCCGAATGGTACACCTGCATAATGCTAGCCCAATCGCTATCGGGGCCCGATGCGGCAACCTGCATTCGACAGCTACCCTCACCCTTCCGATCAGAAAAGTAGTGCATGGAAACGTCCGGCTGCTGCTTTGTAACAAAGTACCAATCAAGCAAGAAAAGGTACTGTAAAGTTTTTACCGCGCCACCCTCTACACGCAAGTGTGTATCTCTCCACCACTTGAAACGTTTGTTGCCATGCAAGTAGCGGTCGGCAATATTCATCCCGCCTACAAAGCCAACTTCCCCATCGATAACTACTATTTTACGGTGGTTACGGTAGTTCATTTTACTCGTTAACCACGGAAATACAACCTTCATAAAGGGGTATATCTCCACACCCGCCTTGCGCAAAGGTTTGATGTAATGTCGGCCTAAGTCCCAGCTGCCTACATCATCATAAAGCACCTTTACTTTAACTCCCTCTAAGGCCTTTTGGATAAGTAGAGCTTTTATTTCATTACCTATTACATCGTCTTCTATGATGTAGAACTGTATGTGAATATGCTTTTTAGCATTGGCTATAGCCTCTTTAATGGACTTAAAAGTATCTGTTCCGTTAAAGTAGGGCTCAACAACGTTATCCTCACTTAAGGGTGAGCTGCTGTTGTTTAACAACAGGGCTATGATATTCTTATAATCGTACAGCTCCGAATGCTCATCAAAAATTTGATTCTTCAGAAGACGGATAATTTGCCTGCGGCTTAAATCGTCAACCACCTTAGTATTGGCGATTGCCTTACGGTTAAAGATTTTTTGCTTTCTAAAATTTTGTCCGAAAAAAGCGTATAAAACAATTCCGATAAAAGGTATCAGCAGTAGCACCAACGTCCACGACATGGTTTTTACCGGGTCGCGGCGTTTGTATATCATTAACAACACAATCACTATTGCCATCGCATAGTTGATGACCGATGACAAGAAGAACAGGTTTTCTCCTATGTAGTGAAGTATGTTGTGAATAACAGGCATAAGCAAATACTATGATTCGGATAATACTGCTTTAATACAGTCCACCAATCGCTGAGGAGCCCTGCATGGTCGCTGCGTTGCCTTACTGATAAAGGCCAGCACAGTATTTCCTTCATTAACCAGCGTTCCTTTTTCATTGTATATTTCATAGTAAAACGTAATACGAGCGGAGGGTAGCTCCTTCACAAATGCTCGTATAGTTATCAGCTCATCATACATAATAGGTAGAATATACCTAGAGTTGACAGATATAATGGGCATCACGGTACCTTCCTCTTCCATTTCACTATAGCTAGCCCCTAAAGAACGCATAAGCTCCGTACGGGCTGTTTCATAGTAGCGAATGTAGTTTGAATGGTGAACTACACTCATTTGATCTGTTTCATAGTACTGCACACGCAGCTTGGTTTCGGTGTAGTGCATAGTTATATGGGAGAGTTGGGTTCTTTTTTCATGTGGTTGTAGTACATCTTATCAAGCCACTTGGGGAATAACAGCTTAAGCACAGGTGTAAGCTTACCTTCATAAGTCATTATCACGCTTCGCTTGCGCCGCTCAATACCGCGTACTATACGCCTGGCAGCCTCCTCGGCGCTCATCATTTTTTCTTCGTTGCGGGGCGTTTCACCCTGAATAGAACCATTGGCAGTAAGTGCGGATAAACGTACATTTGATGCCGTAAAGCCCGGAATAGCAACCATTACATGCAAGCCCGATTTCAGAGTTTCTACTCTAACCGTATCGAGAAAGCCTTGCATGGCATACTTGGAAGATGAGTACCCTGTACGTCCCGGAAGCCCGTGCAAACCCGCAACCGACGATACACCCACAACCGAGCCTTTTGCTTTCAGCAGGTAAGGAAAAGCATATTTAGTGCAATTTACAGCACCCCAAAAGTTAACGTCCATAAGGCGATGCAGTACGCTGAGGTCAACCTCCGAGAAGGCCGCACGCATAGATATTCCGGCATTGTTTATCAATACATCAATAGAACCGAAGGCTTCAATACTCTGTTCTACCAACCGTTTACAATCGGCTTCAACCGTAACATCGGTTTTAACCGCCATAACCTGATGCCCTTTCTTAGATAGCTCATCCCTAAGCCTGTTAATGGCTTCAACGTTACGCGCCGCCAGCACCAGCTTCGCTCCTTTCTCTGCCAGCTCTTCGGCACAAGCCAAGCCTATACCCGATGATGCTCCGGTAACTATAACAACTTTATTTTTCAGTGAATACATACTTATCAATAGTTTTCAAGTACAGCAGCAAATATTTCAGAAACAATATCCCAATATATTTTAGCGTACTACGGTAAACAAACTTAGGTGTTTTTTATCAATCAGCCAAATGTGAAAATGGCCTCTCCCCTACCCCCTGGGGAATAGGCTACGACAATATACGCAATTTACCCCAACCCCCTTTAGGGGGTTGGGGTAAACCTGTTTAACCGCAAAGCGCGTCATTGCGAGGCGCTTTTTGCCGAAGCAATCTCTTGAATAGAATAGATTGCCACGCTTCGCTCGCAATAACGGTTATTTGCTGCATTTGCTGAAAATAACACTATGTGTTTCTATGTACCTATTGTGCCTATGTGGTAAAAGCCCCCTTTAGGGGGTTGGGGGTAATATGCGATAAAAAATAGGGATAGTGATAATTGAACTTAATAGATTATTTACGATATTTGAAGAATATAGGATGCGCCTCGGGCAAATTTCAAGCAAGCTTGATTTGCCTCTCGGCTTTCACTATATTTGTAGAATATAACCTATAACCATTAACCTAATAATACCATGCGTTTACACAAGTTTTTTATTGCAGGATTGCTCCTGACTGCAGCCGCTACTCTTCACAGCTGCAAGCAAAGCCCGACGATTTCAACGCTTAGCGAAAAAGATTACGCCCCCATGCTTCGCTTTCTTTCATCCTACGGCTTGGAAGGTCGTGAGGTAGGTACACGAGGGGCTACAATTGCATCTGACTACATCGCCTCCATGATGGAGCTATACGGGTTGGAACCTTGCGGCGATCAAAACACCTACTTTCAGAATTTCAACCTTACCCGTTGTGATATAGAACAGCTGGAGCTATCGTTGAACCTATCGGGACAAACAGTTCGATTGGTTGACGGAGTTGATTACGAAACAGAGCGGATATGTAAGACCATTGATGCAACACTTCCGTTGATATTTGTAAGCCACGGCGTAAACGCAAAACAAAACGGTTATAACGACTATGCGGGAACAGATGTAAAAGGCAAAGTAGTGGTACTGATGAACGGTTATCCGGGGCACAGCGACACAACGTCGGCAGGCTGGAAGTCTTTCCAAAATGTTGACATACGAGAAAATACTTCATTAAAAGCAAAACGCAAAGCGGCATGGGAACAAGGTGCTGCTGCCATTATAGTAGTTTCAGCTGAAAAGAAAATAGTTTCTACCACCAACGATACCGGCACTTACCCGCTCTATACAGATGTTGAATACTTGTTGGATTCGGAATTAAGCAACCCTCCTATCCCTTGCTTTAAGCTGAGCGCTGAAGCCAGCCAACGCTTACTTGCCAGCACCAACATATCTCTTAGTGAAGTTGAGAGATTGGCGGCACAACAGCAAACGCCATCGCCTGCAACGCTTGATAAGGCAACGGTAATGCTGTCAATAAAAATAAAACCGGAAGTTGTAAAAGCGCGGAACGTGGTGGGTATGGTTAAAGGAAAAGATACTTCTAAATGTGTTATGGTAGCCGCGCACTACGACCATTTAGGCTTACGTGGGCAATACACATACAACGGAGCCGATGATAACGCTTCGGGAGTAGCGGGAATGCTGGCAATAGCCAAGTACTGGAAAGATAGAAGCGAACAGCTTCCCTGTAACATTATTTTTGCCTCATGGACAGCCGAAGAGAAGGGTATGATTGGTAGCCACTACTACGCACAGCAGCTCAACGAAGAACAACAACGGTCAATGCTGCTTAGCATGAACTTCGATATGCTATCACGAAGCGAGCCGGATGATACAGCACGACGTATTGTTACAGTTGGCCGATTAAAAGGACATGACGACTTTAAAACAATAGCCGAACAAAGCAATAGCAAGCTTACCAACCCGCTGGTGCTCGACCTTTGGGAAACGGCAGGTGCAGGCGGTAGCGACTATATTTCGTTTGCCGAAAAGGGAATACCCACCATGTCGTTCTTCTCGGGCTCACATGCCGATTACCATACTCCCGGTGATGTAATCAGCAAAATTGAATGGGATAAGATGACAGATATTCTAAACCTTGCCAACGGCTGCATTGAGGAATTTCTGAAAACGTTGAAGAAGTAATAAGCAACACAGCGTTTTACAGAGAAAAACTCATCGTCATGTCGAGCGAAGTCGAGACATCTGCTGAATAAACGAACAAACAGCATATAACCGTCATTGCGAGCGAAGCGACCCGAAGGGCAGCGTAGCTAACCAATCTGTTGAATAAAGAGATTGCTTCGCTTCGCTCGCAATGACGATAATATTTTACTCTGTGGTTCTCTGTGAAATAAGCTAGTACAGAAAATTTCCAAACGGGTAACGTCCGGCATGTATTTCGGCAACCATTTTATACAAATCGTTCCGAAGCTTATCAACATTCGTTTTTTGCTTTGCCGAAACAAATATACAAGGTGAGTTTTGCTGAGCCATCCATGTTTGCATAAGCTCATCAAGCGTAATATTTTCCTGTGTTTTGGGGCTCAAATCGTCTTCATCCTTTTCCACATGGCTGTACACGTCAATCTTGTTGAACACAAGGTAAACCGGCTTATCTGCTGCACCTATTTCCTGTAGCGTTTGCTTAACCACGTTCAGCTGCTCCTCAAAATTGGGGTGTGAAATGTCAACCACATGCACCAGCAAATCTGATTCGCGCACCTCATCCAGCGTAGATTTAAACGACTCTACCAGCTGGTGCGGCAGCTTACGGATAAAGCCTACCGTATCGCTCAGCAGAAAAGGAATATTGTCTATCACTACCTTGCGTACCGTAGTATCCAGCGTAGCAAACAGCTTATTCTCCGCAAACACTTCCGATTTGCTAAGCAGGTTCATCAGCGTTGATTTGCCTACGTTGGTATAGCCTACCAGCGCAATACGCGCAAAACCATCACGGTTACTACGCTGCGAGGCCATTTGGCGGTCTATCTTCTTCAGCTGCTCCTTCAGCTTCGTTATGCGGTCGAGAATAATACGGCGGTCGGTCTCCAGCTGGCGCTCCCCTGCCCCACCGCGTGTACCTGTACCCCCACGCTGACGCTCCAAGTGGGTCCACATGCGGGTAAGACGTGGTAACAAATACTGATGCTGCGCCAGCTCCACCTGCGTTTTAGCGTATGCGGTTTGGGCGCGTTGCGCAAAAATATCGAGGATAAGGCTGGTGCGGTCGAGTAGCTTGCACTCCAGCAATTTCTCAAGATTGCGCAGCTGAGAAGGGCTCAGCTCATCATCAAATATTACCCAGTCTATCTCGTTAACCTTAATATACTCGGCTATTTCTTCCACCTTTCCCGTACCTATATATGTTCGGGTGTTTGGTTTATCAAGGCGTTGGGTAAAGCGTTTAACCGTTTCGATACCTGCCGTTTCTGCCAGAAAAGCCAGCTCGTCCAAATACTCCTTCGTTTGGTAATCACTCTGCCCGTTGGTAATAACACCAACGAGTATAGCGGTTTCCTGCTTTACTTCTGTAGATATGTATTTTTTCTTTTCAATCATAAACTAAATACGAATTAAGAATAAGGAACAAAGAATAAAGATGAGTGTGAGTTAAGAAGTAGTGCAATTTATTGTTCCACCAACCTCTATTCCTTATTCCTTATTCCTTATTCCTAATTCATAACTCATAATTCATAACTACTAACTCCTAATTCTCAATTCACTTTGTTGCCATATTCACAACCTTATCAATGGCTGCCGTAATGCCATCGGGGTTTTTACCGCCTGCCGTAGCAAAGAAAGGCTGACCGCCGCCACCGCCCTGAATTTCTTTCGCCGCTTCGCGAACAAGAGTCGATGCGTTAAGCCCGCGCTGCACCAGCGAGTCGCTCAACATAACGGTAAGCATGGGCTTTCCATCAAACAGGCTACCTACTACAAACAACAAATCATTTATTTCACCGCGCAGCATGTAGGCAATATCCTTAATCGAATCGGGAGGAAGTACCATGTCGGTACTTATTTGTATAACATTTATTCCGTTAATAGATTCAACACTCTTCAACAGCTCATTCTTAACAACAATTGTCTTCTCTTTCACAAACTCATCTACCTTCTTTCTCAAATCAGAACTTTCGTCAATCGTTTTCTTAATGGCCTGCATAAGGTTGGGAGCATTGTTGAACAAGTCTCTTACCTCTTTCATTATGCCTTGCAAGAAGTAGATATGCTCTTCGGCTTTTGCTGCTGTTACCGCCTCTATACGCCTTACTCCGGCAGCAATAGCGCTTTCCGATGTTATTTTAAAAAAGCCTATTTGTCCGGTAGCCTTAACGTGCGTTCCTCCGCACAGCTCAACCGAATCGCCGAATTTGATAACGCGCACGCTATCGCCGTACTTCTCGCCGAACAAGGCCATAGCACCCATTGATTTTGCCTCAGCCATAGGTATGCCGCGCATTTCGTCCAACCGGAAATCGGCACGTATTTGCTCGTTTACCAAAATTTCCACCTGCTGAACTTCCTCATCGGTCATCTTTTGGAAGTGGGCAAAATCAAAGCGCAGGTAGTCGGGGTGTACCAGTGAACCTTTTTGCTCAACATGAGCTCCCAACACCTTACGCAACGCATGGTGCAAAAGGTGGGTTGCCGAGTGGTTGCAGGCAGTAGCCATACGGCTCTGTACATCAACCTTTGCCGTAAAAGTAGCCTTTACATTCTTCGGTAACCGCTTTACCAAATGTATAGTAAGGTTATTCTCTTTTATGGTATTTACAACCTCTACCTTTTCATCGCTTGATTCAATAAGGCCACGGTCGCCAACCTGTCCGCCCGATTCACCGTAGAAAGGAGTTTGGTCAAACACCAGCTGGATAAACTCCGTTCCCTTTTGTTTTACCGTACGGTAGCGGGCAATGGTAACAGACGCTTCAGTGGTATCATATCCTAAGAACTTTACCTGCTCTACATTTTGCAGTATCACCCAATCATCTGTTTCAACGGTTGATGCGCTGCGGCTACGCTCCTTTTGTTGCTCCAGCTCTGCCTGAAACTCTTTCAGGTTTACGCTCATTCCGTTTTCAGAAGCAATAAGCTCCGTAAGGTCAATGGGAAAGCCGTACGTATCGTATAGCTCAAAGGCAGCCTTACCATCAATTACCGTTTGCTTGGCGCTCTTTTTCTTCTCTATCACCGAATCAAGCAAGCGTATGCCTGTTTCCAACGTGCGCAAGAACGATGCCTCTTCCTCTGTGATTACCTTTTCTATAAGTGTTTGCTGCTTTTTCAGCTCAGGGAAAGCCTCCCCCATTTGCTCTACCAGCATGGAAACCAGCTTATTGATAAAAGGCTCATTGAACCCAAGGAACGTATATCCGTAGCGTACAGCGCGTCTTAATATACGGCGAATAACATAACCGGCCTTAACGTTCGAAGGTAGCTGACCATCGGCAATGGAAAACGAAATAGCCCGGAGGTGGTCGGCTATTACGCGCATAGCTACATCAACCTGCTCGTTATTACCATAAGACTTTCCTGCCAGCTCGCCAATACGACGGATTATAGGTTGAAAAATATCAGTATCATAGTTGCTTTGCTTGCCTTGCAACAGCATGCAAAGACGCTCAAACCCCATACCTGTATCTACATGCTTTTGCGGCAGCTGCTCCAGCTCGCCATTGGTCTTGCGGTTAAACTGAATGAATACCAAGTTCCATATTTCTACTACCAACGGGTTTCCGGTATTTACAAGCGTTGCGCCGTCAACCTTTTTCCGCTCATCATCATGGCGAAGGTCAACATGTATTTCGCTGCAAGGGCCACAGGGACCGGACTCACCCATTTCCCAAAAGTTATCCTTCTTGTTTCCTTTCAGAATACGCTCAGCCGGCAGGTACTTCTTCCAACATTCCATGGCCTCGGTGTCCAACTCCAGCTTATCGTCGGCGCTACCTTCAAATACGGTTGCGTAAAGCCTATCAGGGCTAACCTTAAACGTATCAACAAGCAGCTCCCAAGCCCAAGCAATGGCTTCGGTCTTGAAATAATCGCCAAACGACCAGTTACCAAGCATTTCAAACATGGTATGGTGGTAAGTATCGCGTCCTACCTCTTCCAAATCGTTATGCTTACCCGAAACGCGCAAACATTTTTGCGTATCGGCTACTCGCTTTGCTTTGGCTTGCTCATTACCCAGAAAAATATCCTTAAACTGGTTCATCCCGGCGTTGGTGAACATCAAAGTCGGGTCGTTCTGCACCACCATAGGGGCAGACGAAACAATGGTATGTTGTTTAGATTTAAAGAAGTTTAAAAAAATACTCCTGATTTCCTTTGAATTCATACGCTAAATATCTATGTATTAGTAGTGTTTAAACCAACTAAGGGTTTCTAGCCTCCTTAGAAAGAACTTGTAAAATTAGAATATTTTGTCTTATTTTGTTCCCTTCTCAACCATTGAGGACGAAAGGTACACCCAGCTAATGGCTAAACGTCGATACTTTTTTAATTCCGAAACGCTGTCATTTGAAGCACTTCCGACATCTTCGCTCAAAACAAAATTTTTGCGCGTTCTTGTTTTTTTTGTCCTAAGCCTTGTGCTTTCTCTTGGTTATGAATATGCCTACTCTCGCTTTTTTGATACACCAAAATCTATTCGTCTAAAAAAACGGCAGTCAGAGCTAATGCTAAAGTATGAAATTCTCCAAAAGCAAGTTCTCCAAGCAAACCACCAGCTAAACGAAGTTCACCTGCGCGACAACAACATGTACCGCGCCGTACTTGGCTTACCCAACAACTCGTTTGCCATACGTGATTTTTCCAATATCTCTCTGTATAGCCAATTGGAAGACGTGGACAAAACAGGTCTTGTTGTAACAACAAGCAAACAGATGGATTGGTTGCTTAAAAAAGCCTATTTCCAATCAAAATCGTTTGATGATGTAGCCGCGCTTGCCATAAATATGGAAGAAATGGCGGAATGCGTTCCCGCCATACAACCTGTTGACCTACGCTTTATTCGCTCAATAGGTGGTTACGGCTGGCGTACCGACCCCGTGTACGGAGACACCCGACACCACGATGGGCTTGACTTTGCCGGAAATCTGGGTACTTCCATATACGCTACGGGAGATGGAAAGGTGGTTAACGTGGAGCGTGAATACTATGGCTATGGAAACATGGTTGAAATATCACACGGCTTTGGCTACACCACCCGCTACGCCCACCTGCAGGTTGCGCTTGTGCGCCCCGGACAAAAAATAAAACGTGGCGATAAAATTGCGCTGCTGGGAAATACCGGAAAGTCAACAGGGCCACACCTTCACTATGAGGTACGCTACATGGGGAGACCGCTCGACCCCCGAAACTTCTTTTCAACCGACCTGAGTAGCCGTGAGTTTAACTCCATGGTTCGGGCAATGGATAACTACTAAGGACGAGCGGCATGGCAAGACACAACTACAGGTTTAACCCCGAATCACTCAGCTACGTTAAAGTTAGACGAAGCATAGCAAAAACCATAGTGAAATTTGGCAGCTACTTCCTAGCCAGCCTCATGTTGGCCGTAATTTACTACATTATTTTCTCTCCTATATACAATAACGCCGAAGAACGCCGATTGATTCGGGAAAACAGGTTACTGAGCAATCTATACGATTCCTTGTCGAAAAAATATGACCTGTTTGAAAATGCGTTAAGCGGAATAAAAGAACGCGATACAGGTATTTATCGTTCCATCTTCTACTCAAACCCCGTATCACCCTTTGATGCCACTACCCACTCCAATAGTGACAAAATTGAAGCCTTAGGAAGCCATGACAACATTACGCTGACTAAAGGTACGGCGAAACAAATGGATAAGCTCGAGGCCATGTCAAAAGCGAATGAACGTTTATTCAGCTCCATTAAGCAAACGTTAGGTGATAGTGCTTCGTTTAGCGTCAGCATTCCGGCCATTCAGCCTGTTGATAATAAAATTCTGACGCGTGTGGGTGCCTCCGTAGGCTCCAAAATACACCCATTCTACAAAATACTTCGTATGCACGAGGGTATAGACTTTACCGTACCCGTTGGCACCGATGTGATGGCTACCGGAAATGGTATTGTTGAAAGCATAGAAAATTCAGACCGCGGTGGCGGGTTAAAAATTACCGTTGACCACGGCTTTGGCTACACAACGGTATATGCACACCTTAGTAAGGCGCAAGTATCAAAAGGTTCTAGAGTGAAAAGAGGCCAAGTAATTGCACTATCAGGTGATAGTGGAATGTCTATTTGGCCGCACCTGCACTATGAGGTAAGAAAAGACGGTAAGGTTTGCAACCCGGTAAACTACTTTTTTGGAGAGCTCACACCGGAAGAGCTGGACGTTATTGTTTACCTGACATCCAACAACGGACAATCGCTGGATTAGGATAAGTTAGGATAAAAGAATAAAGACAGAAAGAGCTATAACGCTGTTTTATCCCCCAGCTTTTCTTTACCACATAGGTGTTAGTACAAGATTTTTTAAAAAGCGCTCACTATAAAAAGTAGGCGTCATTGCGAACGAAGTGACCCGAAGGGCTGCGCAGCTAACCAGTCTGTTTCATTAGAGAGATTGCTTCACTTCGTTCGCAATGACGTCTCTTTTTATAAGGCAAGCACTTTTTGAAAAATCTAATATTAACCTATGTGTACCTATGTTCTCTATGTACCTATATGGTAAAAATTTTTAGGAGGTTAGGAGTAGCTGGCAGTATGGGTTAACTGCTATTTTATGTCAAGCAACAACATAATGTCCTTGTTCTTTGTTCTATAAGTGCTTGTTCTAAACAAACACTTTATATACCTTTGTTCTTGTAAATACACATCGCTATGCCTTACAAGGAAGTGAAAATTGAAAAAATGTTCTACACCATTGGCGAGGTAGCCGACTTATTCGGTGAAAATACCTCATTAATACGCTTTTGGTCGAACACGTTCAGCGACATCATAAGCCCCCATAAAAACAAAAAAGGGAACCGGTTATACACCAAAGCCGACATTGATACCTTACGCCTTATTTACCACTTGGTAAAAGAAAAAGGAATGACACTGGAGGGCGCACGGAAACGTATAAAAGAGAATAAGTATGGTGATGACAAAACGTTGGAAGTAATCGAATCGCTGAATACCATGAAAAGCTTGCTCTTGGAAATTAAAGAAATGTTGTAATGGCTGACGAGAAAATTTCCATAGGAAAAATTATTTCGATTATTGAAGACTTTGCTCCCCTGCAATACCAAGAAAGCTACGACAACTCCGGACTAATCATTGGAAATCCCAACGACCTTGTAGATTCTGCACTGACCTGTATAGATGTAACGGAGAAAATTCTGGAAGAAGCCATTGTTGAAGGTCATAAGCTTATCATCTCACATCATCCGTTGGTATTTAAAGGGCTGAAGCGAATAACCGGCAAAACGGCAACCGAGCGTATTGTAAGCAAAGCAATAAAGCACAACATTGCCATATACGCCGCTCATACCAACCTCGACAGCGCTCCGCAGGGGGTTAACGCCAAAATTTGCGAGAAGCTGGGGCTGAAAGAGTGCAAAACGCTTGAACCCCTCCAAAGCCAGCTGGTAAAGCTGGTTACTTTTGTACCCGCCTACTATGCCGAAATGGTACGAAACGCCATGTTTTCGGCAGGAGCCGGAAGCATAGGAAACTATGACAACTGCAGCTATAATTTGCAGGGAGAAGGAACGTTCAGAGCCGGGGCAAACACATCACCTTTCGTTGGCGAGCGCGGACGCTTGCATACCGAACCGGAACAGCGTATAGAAACAATTGTTCCTCGCTATTTACTTTCAGCCGTAATACGGGCACTCGTTTCCACCCATCCATACGAGGAGGTAGCTTACGATATTTACCCACTCGAAAATCAGCTGCCAAACGTTGGGCTTGGCATGGTAGGCAGCTTGGAAAGACCGCTATCCATCGAAAATTTCCTGTTCGTTCTTAAATCAACGTTCAACGCTAAGTCAATACGCTACACCCAGCCAACAGGACACATGGTAAGCCGCATAGCAGTGTGTGGAGGAAGTGGTATCTCGCTACTCCCAAAAGCCATTGCCGCCAAAGCCGATGTCTTTGTTACTGCCGATGTAAAGTACCACGATTTCTTCGAACCCGACGAAAGAATCATGCTGGTTGACATCGGACATTATGAAAGTGAGCAATTTGCAACAGAAATTATACAAGAACTTCTTACAAAAAAAATCCCTACCTTTGCAATTCGGATTTCGAAATACAGTTCTAATCCTATTAACTACATCTAACCATGGCAGAAAAGAAAAAGGTTGCGGCTAAAAAAGCTCCCGCAAAAAAAGCAACACCTGTCAAGAAGGCTACTCCGGCTAAGAAAGCCGCTCCTGCCGCAAAAAAAGCTGCTCCGGCTAAAAAAGTTTCTTCTGCTAAAAAAGCTGCTGCTCCTAAAAAAGCAAGCCCCGCCAAACCAAAAGCGGCAGCAAAGGCAACACCCAAGAAAGCTACTGCCGTAAAAGCAGCCCCTAAAGCAAAGGCTACAACAAAAGCTGCCCCAGCTAAAAAAACGGTTGCCAAGAAGGCTCCGGCTAAGGTTGTGGTAAAGAAAACCACAGCCGTAAAACCTGCCGCCAAAAAAGCGGCTCCGGCTAAAAAAGCACCTGCACCCAAGAAAGTTGTGGCTACTAAGAAAGCTACTCCGGTAAAAAAGGTCGCACCCCCTAAGGCTACAATAAAGAAAGCAGAAATAAAGAAAACTCCTGCAACAAAAAAGGCTGAACCTAAAAAAGATAAGGCTACAGTAAAACCTGTGGCTAAAGTAACTCCCGTTGCTGCACCAAAAACAGAAAAACCGGTTAAGAAAGCAACAGAAACTATAGCTAGCACTAAAGAAGAACCCATTATTAATAATAGTAAAGAAATGCCTAAGAAGACTACTGAACAAGACAAGGAAGCATCGGTAAAACCGGCTGCGGCTGCAAAGCCAAAGTCGGCTGCAAAAACAAAAGCGCAAGAAGCAAAGCCCGAACCGCGCCCCACTATTGATGAAAAAAGTATAGTTGCTTCGCTTGACGTTAACAAATACGCAAAAGACACACCCGAACAGCTGGCAGAGAATAAGCTACGTATTTTATACGAGCTTCAGCTGATAGAGTCGGAAACTGATAAGATTAAGATGTTGCGTGGTGAGCTTCCGCTTGAAGTTCAGGATTTGGAAGACGAGGTAGTTGGACTACAAACCCGCGTTGAAAACCACCAGCAGGAAGTAAAGGATATTGAAAACCAAGTTGCAGGAAAAAAGGCTGCTATTGATACCGCACAACGGTTGATAAAGAAGTACGAAGAACAGCAAAAGAACGTTCGTAACAACCGTGAGTATGATTCTATTTCAAAAGAAATAGAGTTCCAAGGGTTGGAAATAGAGCTAGCCGAAAAACATATCAAGGAGTTTGGCTTCCAAGTTAAGGAAAAGAAAGCGCTTATCGAACAATCGAAGGAATTGCTGAACGATAAGAAGATTGACCTTGCCAACAAGCAACAGGAGCTGAACGAAATTACTCAGGAAACTTCTATTGAAGAGCAACAGCTGAGCGATAAAGCAGAAGCATTCCGTAAGCTGATAGACCATAGGCTGCTACTTGCCTACGACAAGATGAGAAAAAACGCTCAAAACGGTTTGGCAGTAGTAGTAGTTAAGCGTGATGCTTGCGGTGGTTGCTTCAACAAAATACCCCCGCAACGCCAGCTAGACATTAAGCTGAACAAAAAGGTTATTGTTTGCGAGTACTGCGGTCGTATTCTAGTTGATGCGGAATCGGTAGGATTGGCATAACAAGTTTCGCTCCATATTAAAAAAATAAGAAAGGCTGCCTTTGTGGCAGCCTTTCTTATTTTTCCTTCTCTTTAAAAACCCTCAACTGTTCCTTAAGAGATTCTACCAGCTCTTCTTGAGTAGCAACTAATTTATTAAGGGTTTCTATTATTTTTTCCTTTTCAATACATACTTCGTGTGCTGACTTTTCTTCAACCGGATAGCTTCGCTTTTCCATCGAACCGCCTTTAATCATCTCTCCTTCTCCAATTATTACCCATTCAATATTCAAGTCTAAAAATATCGTAGATAATAATCTAAGATTATCTGAATTGACACTACTGCCCGATTTTAAAAATCCATTAGACAATCCTGTTTTTTTAGAAAAATCGTACTGACTAATATTTTTATAGTCAAGATATTGTAATATTCTTTGCTTTGCAGTCAATTTAATTATTAGATTAAAATCTATTTTATTAGATAATTTTCTATATATTTGCCTCACAGTAAACCCAAAATTACCAAATAATATGGATTTGTTGGGAAAAGTGCAACAAAAAAAGGTTAATCCGATTCGTGAAATAGCACAAAAAGCGGGTGTAACCGAGGCATACGTACGTATGGTGCTTAAGGGAACGAGAAACGGAGCAAAGCACACAACCGGAAAAGGTAAGCTAATTAGGGAGTTGGCGGAACAGGTAGTAAGAACTCCTAAGAATGCTTCGCCTGAAATATAAGCCATCGCTGATTAACAAAACATAACACTAAGAACCACACCCAAATTTTAACACATTAAGTTTATGAAAAAACTAAAAATCACCCTTCACCTCACCATTTTGCTAACAGTGCTGACTACACTAGGATTTGCAAACCCTCAAAAAGATGGCTTGGATGCTATCTCGTCCAACAGCGACAAAAAGCTGATAGAACTACCCGAGCTAAACTATTCCGAACCATTTACTGACGAAATTGGCTCAATGCTTGACATAAAAGGAAAGTGGGTTTCTTATAACCACTCATTGGCTACAGGAACAGAAATGTGGATTATTGATTTTGAAAAAATTGGAGAAGAGTTCAGAGTAATAGTTAATCCTGCATCTGCTATGTATTCAGCGAATTTTGTCAGCAAAGTTGCCGAACTACAGGACATCAACGATAATGCTATAAAATTTGCATTCCACCAAAAACATGTTTATGTCCCAGCTCCTCCCAAATCCAGTTTTTTCAAAAACTTTCTGTTTGATATGGCAAATGGCGTTACAGGTTTACCTGTAGGAGATGCGGTGCGAGCAATTGTATCAGATACAGAGGAAGCCCGTGCTAACAATAATATTCCGGGAACAACCTATTACTATTATGAGTTCAACGTAAAACTGCAAGGTAATTCTTTAGTAGGTACACTAAAAACTACTATTAATAAAGTAAATGCTCAAGGTCAGCAAGAAGAGCTCAGAAACGATGTTACTCCAAACTATGTTCTTTACAGAGTACCCAATCAGTATTTGGGTTCGAAAAGAGTAGTACCGGTAGAAGAAAAAAAGAAAGAAAAAAACAGCACATTAAAAAAACTATATGATGAAACTTGTAAGGCAAAATCTAAAGATGCTAATGGAGATGCAACAAACAATCTTGGCTTTCTATATTTAAACGGGCTAGGTATTAAAGCTAATCAAAACACAGCAGTAGGCTACTTTAAAGAAGCTGCCAAGAAGGGAAATTCTATGGCTATGTGCAATATGGCGACTTACATGAAACAGATGGTTGAAAAAGACAAAAAAATGCTGGTAGCCTACACTGGTTCGAAAAAAGAAAAAGAAGAAACGAAAATTCGAGAAAAAGAAAAAGAAATTTTGCGATGGTATGAAAAGGCGGTTGATGCAGGAGATGCTCACGCAGCCTATGGAATTGGAAGGATGTACCTACTTGGATTCTATATTGAGAGAGATACCGTAAAAGGGATTGAATGGCTTGAACGTGCAGAAAAACTTGGCTCTAAGGATGCAACTAATACGTTAGGGCTTATGTACCTTAAGAACTTTGGTTCCCCAGTAAACTATCAGAAAGCCATAGAACATTTTGAACTTGCTGCATCTTCAGGTAATCCAAACGCAATGGTTAATCTTGGCAATATGTATTTGAATGGGCTGGGAGTGGAAAAAAATGCGGAGAAAGCACTTGAATACTACTACATGGGGGCTCGATGCGGTTTACCGGAAGCATTATTTGCCATTGCCTGGTTGTATTTTAAAGGAGAGGCCCTTCCTCAAAACTATATTGAAGGAAAAAAATGGAGCATTTTGGCAAACACTCTTCTGCAAAACGAACTAAAAGGCTTATCAACACTAGCTATTAGTATAAATGATATTATAAACTTGTAATTATGAAGATGCGAATTGTTATTCTTTTTTGGTTCTCACTCTTTGTGTTCAACAATGTTTATGCACAGAGTAACTTTGACAAACTTGATAGAATAGCAACTCAAAGAAAAGCAGAAAAGCAACAAGCTATTAATGATGCTATTAATGATGCTATCAGCAACGCAATTGCTACTACTCGAGTAAATACAGATCGGCCACCTTTCCGTACAGAAGCCGTACCCAACCCTAATGTATATATACTTACCATAACTGGCCGCCGCAGCTATCAATATACTACTCCAACAGATCGCGATAATGCTAAAACCACATTTGTAACTAGAGCAACGTCTAGGGCAGTAGCTACTATGAAACAGAAGTACCCTAATGGTTCCAGTAGTTTTGTTAGCAATTATACCAGCAAAATAACCGAAGAGATTAAGAGAAAGTGTAGCACTGCAGATCAAGTATACTCAAATAATTCCACAACCCAATTTTCTGCTAAAACGAATAATCAACACCCAACGACATATAATACTGCCAATGGTGGACAGCGAGCAAAACGACCAACTAGTAATGGAGGAAGATACGGAGTTGTGGAGAGTCCCGGTTCATATAGTGAGTATGCTCAGAATAATCAAGAGATAGTCAAAGCCGCAGAAGATAAGAAAGCTGAAGAAAATAACAGTGATACTTCAGATTCAACATCAACTGTAGAAACAAAAAATACCACAGCAGGGAAGAATACAAACACTATGAAAGATGTAGCAGTAGAGGTAAAGCCAAATATAAAAGATACAAAATCACCCAAAGATAGCTTAGTTAACTACATTAAGAAAGGAGGTATGCCAGCTGGATTAGATGAAGCTAAAACTGTAAAAGATAAAACAGAGGAGGGCGTTCAAGCCCTTAACAACAATAACAATGAGGTAGCAAAATCGAAATCAGAAAATGCTTATAGTAGCGGAACAAATCAAAAAAATCCTAAACAAAAAAAGTAGGCTGCCAAAACTGCTTAACTTTCAAATGAAAATCGCCAAACTATAATAGTTTGGCGATTTTCATTTGAAGGTATTTTGGAGTATCTCTTCTAAAAATAAATATCCCTCTCCCCTTTCTTTATTCGCTCCAAGCGTAGCTTCAGGTCGTCAACCAGTAGCTTATCTACGTTGTGCATGTTTTGGTCTATTACTGTCCAACCCTGAGCGGCTACTTCGGGGGTAGCATAATCACACAGGTATTCGGCAAGGGTTAGCATGGCGTTGGGGGTACAGAAACGCTTAATAAAGCCGGGGACGGAGAATTCCATGAAGTGCTCGCCCGTGCGTCCGCGGCGGTAGCATGCCGTACAGAACGAAGGCAGATAATCGTTGTTGAGCAGCTCGCAAATAATTTCTTCGAGTGAGCGGTTATCGTTTACCTGAAACTGTTCCTTATTTAAATCCTGCTTCTTTAGCTCCGTTTCCTGATAGCCGCCCAGCTCCAGCTTCGTACCTCCGTCTATTTGCGATATGCCGTAACGAATTGCCTCACTACGCAAGGCTTCCGACTCGCGAGCGGTGAGAATAAGTCCGGTATATGGAACGGCTAAACGCAGAATGGCAATAAGCTTGATGAAATCATCATCGCTTACAAAGTATTTACCGCTAACGTTTAAATCTGAAGCATTCTGAATGCGTGGGAACGATATGGTATGCGGCCCAACATTGTAGCAAGCCTCAAGATGGTTGGTATGCCGTACCAGCGCCATCAGCTCAAAGCGCCAGTCGTACAAGCCCAATAATGCACCTATGCCCACATCGTCAATACCCGCCTCTTGCGCACGGTCAAGCGCGGTTAGCCGCCAGTCGTAGTCCATTTTTTTACCACCCAAGTGGTATAGCTTGTAAGCTTCGGGGTTGTATGTTTCCTGAAAAATTTGGTAGGTTCCTATACCCGCTTCCTTTACTACCTTAAACCCATCTATATCGAGCGGTGCTGCGTTAATATTCACCCGCCTGATTTCACCTTGGTCTTTCTTCACGCTGTACACCAACCGTGTGGTATGCGCTATAAACTCGGGCGTGTACGTGCGATGTTCACCATACACCAGTATCAAACGCTTCTGCCCATCGGCTTCCAGCGCTTCCACCTCTTTCACAATGGCTGCATCGCTAAGCGTTACGCGCACCGACTCCTTGTTGGATGAGCGAAAACCACAGTACGTGCAGTTGTTCATACAGTAGTTACCGATGTACAAGGGCGCAAACAGCACAATACGGTTACCGTACACACGCTCTTTCAGCGTGCGGGCTCCTTGCTTTATTTCCTCAACTAATGTAGGGTCGGTTACGTTTATCAGCAAAGCAACTTCTTCCAGCGTAAGCCGTTGCTTATCCAACGATTTTGCGATTATAGCCCTTATGCGTTCCGCTGTAGGTTCTGCTTTATCCAAATATTCCCAAATTTCATCAGCATCAATGAAGGGTTTCATTGGCTCATCGGGAATACGGTATTTTTCAGGTGTAAATTTCATGTTTCTATTTTTATAGGTAAAACAAGGACTGGTAGAGCAAAGAGCAAGGACTAATAGAAAAAAGATTGATGCGTCTTTGCTCTTTACATCTTTAATCCATCATCTACCTTTCACTATTAACCATTAACTTTTCACTATTAACCATTCACCGCTCACTATTCACCATTCTTTTCTTCCGGCATCAGCATAGATTTCACGGTAACGCCTTCCAGCTTTCCAATAGGGCCTGTAAGCGCGTTAATTTGTGGGCTGTACCCTTCCAGCACCAGCGAAATAATACTTACGCCTTTTGACTGTACAGGAAGCCCCTGCCGGGCAATAATAATGTCCGAATGTTCTGACAGAATACCGTTTAATTTGGCAACGCTGCTCTTACAGGTAACCATAATAAGAGCCGCACCGATTCTCTTTTCCATTAGCTCTGCTGCCGGTTTAGATGTTAGTGTTATTTGGATCTTTGAAGAGATTGCAAACCGCTTCTCAGATGGTACAAAGGTAGCTTATTTACATTGTATGTATGAATGAGCTCAGCTAAAAAAACATTTACCATATAGGTACAGCATACATTACCCCCAACCCCCTAAAGGGGGCTTTTCAACACATAGGTTTATTGGTATCACGTATCAAGATGCACGACACACGATAAAAGAAATGAACGCTATTACGATTGAAAAGAAGAAATTATTTCCTTGCGCCCCTTTGCGAACTTTGCGGTAAAACAGCTACCCCCCAACCCCCTAAAGGGGCAAGCTAATAACAGATGGAAAATACAGAACTACAAAGAAAATAATGTTGCATATTCTCTATGTGCAACTATGTACCTACTGTGCCTCTATGTGGTAAGAATTATAGTAAAATCAGGCTACATGTTTTCCGTAAGCTTTTGCACAACACGGAAGTTGTAGAAGAACTCTTTAGCAAATACGCGGAGTACAGTATAAGCCGGAATGGCTAACAGCATACCAAGTATGCCACCTAAGCTACCGGCAATAAGAATTACCAAAAATATTTCAAGGGGGTGAGCTTTTACGCTATTCGAAAAAATATAGGGTTGAAGAATAGCATCGTCAATAATCTTCATTACCAAGAAAACAATGGCTATGCGGAATAGAAGCGGTCCTATGGCACCGTTTGCCAACAGCTCAGTATGCGTAGCGGCACCTATAACCAGCCCGAAAATAGCGCCAATTAGCGGACCTACATAAGGTATTACGTTTAGCACTCCGGCAACCAGACCAATAACCAAGGCATTGGAAAAAGGTAATCCGGCAACCAGGGTAAGACCTAGGGTGAGTATAATCATTACGCAAAGTACATCCAAAAACATGCCTAAGAAATAGCGCACTAACAGGTTATTAATGGCGTTCAACGCACGGGTAATGTTTTCTTCGTACTTCTTCGGGAAAAGAATGGTAACAGCGCTTGCAAACAGGTTCTCTTCCTTCATAAAAAAGAAGGTGATGAACGAAATAGAGAATAACGCTACCGCAGCCCCTGTAAGTAAGTTAGCTACAGAACCAAACATGGTAGTAACATTCTGGGCGTTGAAAACCGACTCTATCCGTTCAGCAAGAATATTATTAAATGAAAAGCTGCTTGCGCCGGGTACATACTTTTGTATGCCATGTTCAAGGTTTCCCAACGGCTGTGTGAGGTAGCCTCCCAGCTCGTTTACGTTTACGTTGGAAAACTCCTGCATTTGGCTTGTGATAAGCGGAATAAAAATGTAAAAAAACAGAAAGGCTACAACCCAAATGGCGATAAGCCCTATAGCCGCGCTAAGCCCTCTTGACATTTTCCATTTCCCGATATGTACCTTGTTAAGGTTATGAGTTAAGGGTTTGGCAACAATAGACAGCACCGCCGATATAAGCACGTATGCAACAATACTGCTAAAGTACCACGCTATAAAAAGAATAAGGGCGGTAACAACGGCAATAATGATATATCGGGTAAGCGTACTGTTCATTGTTTTTTTATGTTTGAAAAAAGCACACCATTACGAGCGAAGCTAGCAGCTGCTTCTACTCAAGCTACTTCAGGTGCGCAATAATTGTCTCCGTTCCTTTTACCTTATCGCCGACTTTTACGTTAATCTCGGCATCAAGCGGAAGAAACAAATCAACACGAGAACCAAACTTGATAAAACCTACTTGCTGGTTTTGCTCAAACCTTTCGCCCACCTTGGCATAGCAAACTATACGACGTGCAACATATCCGGCAATCTGACGAAATAACAGCCTGGTCTTTCCATTGTTCACTACAATAGTAGTACGCTCGTTCAGCTCTGACGATTTTGGATGCCATGCCACCAAATACTTTCCTTGATGGTGTTTGAAGTAATCAACTGTTCCGCTTATGGGAAACCAGTTGATATGCACGTTCCATACCGACATGAATACGGAAACCTGTATGCGACGTTCGTTCAAAAACTCCTTTTCCTCTACCTCTTCTATAATAACAATCTTACCATCGGCAGGCGATAGCACCGTGCCGTCAGCTTGCTTTAGCAGCCTGTGCGGAAAACGGAAAAAGCGCAAGGTGAATAAAAAGAATATGAAAAAAAATCCGGCAACGGCGTACAACCAGCAACATCCTGCAAAGTACGCTATGCAAAGCGGCAGTAGAAAAAGTATGGCTACGGTTGTTATTACTCCTCGTCCTTCTTTATGAATTCTCATTTGAAAATGTGAGTTATTATAATTCTAAACTATGCTACAACTGTAATAAACAAAGCAGGAATAAACGATAGCAGTACCCCATCAAACCTATCGAGTATGCCACCGTGTCCGGGCATAATATTGCCTGAATCTTTCACGCCTGCGCTCCGCTTAAGCATTGACTCCACAAGGTCGCCAAAGGTTGCGAAAACCGATACCACCAGCCCTATACCCATCCAGTTAACAGGTGCTTGGCAAAGCAGGTAGGTTGATACAAGATATCCGGCCAGTATAGACATTAGCAAACCACCGATAAACCCTTCCCATGATTTCTTAGGCGAATGGCGTGGAAACAGCTTATGCTTACCATGCCGGCCAAAGAGCATACCAAAACAGTATGCGCCAACATCGTTGCTCCAAAGTATGGTAAAGTAGGCTAACAGCGGTAAACCATTATACCCATCGCCCGATGCGGTTTGCTTAAACAGCACCATAACGTTCATCAGCGCAAAGGGAAGGGCAACATACAGCGCTCCTGTTACAATGTAGCTAATGGTTTCGAAAGGCTTCTCAGACTTGGTGTACAGCTCCGTAATAAAAACAGCCGCCAAGCTAAGAAAGAACGTTATAATGCAAACAAAGAAAGGAATTATCCCCATTATGGGAATTTGCATGAAAACATAGCAGGTAAAACACAGAAGTACCCCGCTTAATACACCCCAAAACGCCTGTAACTTTTTTACCGTTGGAATGGTTAAACGGTAAAACTCCAGCATACCCAGCACAACAATAAGGGTAATTAGCGCAAGAAATGCGTACTGACTAAATAGTATGGCTCCTATCATTATGCCTAAGAAGATTATTCCGCTTAGGCTTCTTACCACCGTATTATTCACGATTAACGGCTTGTTGTGAATCTGATTTTACAAAACCTAATTCTTCCAAACGGCTATGACCCTTGCGTTTGCCTAAGATAGCCTCAAGGTCTTCGCTGAAAATAACTTCTTTTTCCAACAGTAATTCAGCCACCTTACTCAGCCCGTCGCTATGCTCGGCAAGTATTTGCTTTGCCCGGATGTAGGCTCCATCAATTATTCCTTTCGCCTCTTCGTCCAGCATTTCGGCTGTTTTTTCGCTGTACGGCTTGCTGAGTGACATTTCCGACTGTCCGGTTGAATCGTAGTAGCTAAGGTTTCCTAGCTTCTCACTCATACCAAAGTAGGCCACCATAGCGTATGCTTGCTTAGTAACCTTTTCCAAATCGCTCAACGCTCCGGTCGATATTTTCCCAAAGGTTAACTCTTCCGATGCCCTACCACCAAGGGTGGAGGCCATTTCGTCCAACATTTGTTCCGTGGTGGTTATCTGCCGTTCTTCGGGTAAATACCATGCTGCGCCAAGCGATGTACCCCGAGGGATAATAGTTACCTTTAAGAGCGGGTTAGCGTGCTCTAGCAGCCAGCTAACGGTTGCGTGCCCGGCCTCATGGTAAGCAATGGTACGCTTTTCTTCGATTGATATGATTTTACTCTTCTTCTCAAGCCCACCAATAATACGGTCAATGGCATCCAAGAAGTCTTGCTTTTCAACTACCTTTTTATTCTTACGGGCTGCAATCAACGCCGCTTCATTACATACGTTGGCAATATCAGCACCAGAGAAGCCGGGGGTTTGCTTGGCAAGAAACTCCATGTCGAAACCATCGGCGATTTTTATTCCGCGAAGGTGAACCTTGAAAATATCCAAGCGTTCTTTCATCTCCGGAAGGTCAACATGAATTTGACGGTCGAAACGTCCGGCACGCAGCAAAGCCTTATCCAAAATATCGGCACGGTTAGTAGCAGCAAGAATAATAACACCGCTGTTGGTTCCAAAACCATCCATCTCGGTAAGCAGCTGGTTAAGCGTATTCTCCCGCTCATCGTTTGATGACCAGCCCGCGTTCTTTCCTCTGGCACGACCTACGGCATCAATTTCATCAATAAATACGATGCAGGGAGATTTTTCCTTTGCTTGCTTAAACAAATCGCGTACGCGTGAAGCGCCAACGCCCACAAACATTTCAACAAAATCAGAACCCGACATGGAGAAAAAGGGAACGTTTGCTTCTCCCGCTACAGCCTTTGCCAGCAAGGTTTTTCCGGTACCCGGAGGGCCAACCAGCAACGCGCCTTTGGGGATTTTACCGCCAAGGTTAGTATACTTTTGCGGATTTTTCAAAAAATCCACAATTTCCATAATCTCAACCTTCGCCTCTTCCAAGCCTGCAACATCGTTAAACGTAACCTTCTTAGCTGTCGAATCTTTATCAAACAGCTGTGCTTTGGATTTGCCTACGTTGAAAATATTTCCGCCGCCTCCGCCACCTCCCCGGCTAACACCACGCATCATGAATAGCCAAAATACAATAAGTATAATGGGGAACAGCAGCCAGTTAAGCGCTTGCATGAAGTAGTTGGTACGGTTTTCGTAGCTGGGTATAACGCGTTGTGATTCGGGAATACTTGCCTGTGCTTCTTCAAATTGCTTTTGGTCATCCCAGTTATTCGATATTTCGAAGTAGAACTGAGGTCCTTTTTCAACGCTTACGTTAATCTTATCCTTGTACTTATTTAACCTGTCTTTCTTAATGTACACCTCAACCTTGTTCTGGTTGGGAATAGTAACCGCTTTTTCCACATCTCCGGCAGGCAGCATTTTTGTTTTCACCTCCTGCCAGTCGGTCTTTGCGGGTTCGCCGCCGCCGTAGCTAAACCACATAGCCACCAGTACAACGCCGATAATGAGATATATCATGTACGGATTAAATCGCGGTTTCTGTTGAATAGGCTTCCCCTTATTTGGTTCGCTCATGATTGTTATCTATCAATTCTAAATAATGAATACTAGTTTTCTTATTAATTTAAACCGGCAAGCCTACGATGCACTATCGGAGTAAGAACGAGCTTCGGCATCAGCCCAAAGCTCTTCCAGCTGGTAAAAGTTGCGGCACTCGGTTTGAAATACATGTACCATGATGTCGCCATAATCTAAAACTACCCATAGCGCATTTTCCATGCCATCTTTCCGCCATACCCGCTCGTTCAGCTTTTCCCGCGTTTCTTTTTCCACGTTATCGGCTATTGCGGCAACTTGCGTGGTAGAGTCGGCATTACAAATAACAAAATACTTGCATATTGAGCTATCCAGTGCCGATAAATCAAGGCTTACAACACCTTGTGCTTTTTTATCAAGCGTTGCTTCAATAATAACATCAAGCAAGCCAATAGAGTTCTCCTCTTCCTTTTTTACTTTTTTTACCGTCGTTTTTTTTGTCATCAACCTCTTAAATTATAAACAGGACGACAAAGATAGCATAAATTGTCCACACTTTTAAGCATTTGGAAAGCGGAGAGCATCAACATCAGATTTTCCAATACTTTTTATAACATTACCTACTAAGTAACACAAAATCCGCCAAAATTCCCTTCAAGTTAATTCACTTAGTAACAATATGCTTAACAAGGCCTGCTGCTATACAACATTTTTATAGCTATAATTTTTTATTGTATTTTTGGTTCTGGGATACATGCCCTGAATATCGCTCTCCACGATAGGCATGGGTCCCGTCTTTCTTTTTCTATTTCAACGCCCTAACAGGAAATTTTCTGTTAGGGTTATTTTTAATCCTACAATGCAAAATGTAAGTTTTGCGTAGCTAAACCTTTCAACAAAAGAGCTATCTAACTAGCGGGCTTCGAAAAATATTTGCATCTTTGCCCAATGCCAAACGAAGACTAAAAACGTTGAATATGTCAAACGAGCTGATTTCCATAAAGAATATTGCTAAAATTTATCAAGTAGGAAGCCAAGAAGTACGAGCGTTAGCCGGAGTTTCACTTGAGATTGCCAAAAACGAGTATGTGGCTATAATGGGACCCTCGGGTTCCGGAAAATCAACGTTGATGAACATTTTAGGCTGCCTTGATACACCCACCTACGGAGAATACGTATTAAACGGAACCGACGTAAGTAAAATGGAGGATAACCAGCTGGCCGAAATTCGAAACAAGGAAATAGGCTTCGTATTTCAAACGTTCAACCTCCTGCCCCGCTACTCAGCGCTTGATAACGTATGCCTACCCCTAATATACGCGGGAGTTCCGAAGAAAGAGCGGATTGAAAAAGCCATTGCTGCGCTCACCAACGTTGATTTGACAAATCGTATGTCTCATAAGCCTAACGAGCTATCAGGCGGTCAACGCCAGCGTGTTGCTGTTGCCAGAGCGCTGGTTAACACTCCCTCTATTATTTTGGCTGATGAGCCTACAGGAAACCTTGACTCAAAAACAAGTATCGACATTATGTACTTGTTTGAAGAAATATATGCAAAAGGAAATACCATTATTGTGGTAACGCATGAAGAGGATATTGCCAAACACGCCAGAAGAATCGTTCGCCTGCGTGACGGGTTGATTGAAACCGACGAATACAACAGCGAACCCACATTGGCAGGAAAAACACGTAACGCAAGCTAACTTTTTACAGCCAAATGTGTTTGTAGTAGAATAAAGGCTTTTGGAACAAAGACAAGAGACTCTTGGAGCAAGGATAAAGGAGTAAAGAAAAAATTACAAACATAATAATAGTTGAAATCCTTGTTCTTTGTTCTCTATACCTTTAATCCAAAAATTAAGAACGCAATATGAAGATATACACAAAAACAGGAGATAAAGGTACAACCGCCTTGGTTGGCGGGACAAGGGTTCCGAAGCAACACCCGAAGGTTGAAGCCTACGGTACGGTTGACGAGCTGATAGCATACGTAGGGCTGGTGCGCTCGCAACCGATGAACAAACACTATAGCGAAATACTGCTGAACGTACAGGGTGTACTAATGGTATGCGCCGCATGGCTGGCCAGCGATAGTACGAAGAAAACTCTACCACAGGTAAAACCTACCGATGTTGAGCTGTTGGAAAAAGAAATTGATGCAATGGAAGCGGAGCTGGAACCGCTACACTCGTTTATACTTCCGGGGGGAGACACAACCGCATCATTCTGCCATATATCTCGCTGTATTTGCAGAAGGGCTGAACGTTCGACACTGCGCCTGAACGAACAGGAAGAAGTTCCCGAAGAGGTTATAAAATATCTTAACCGATTATCCGACTACCTTTTTGTGCTGGCACGTAAGCTCCAAAAAGATGCGGGAGCAAAAGAAGAACCTTGGCTTCCGAAAGCAGAGTAAGAAAAATATGAAATAGAAAACGGCAGGGAATGTTCCCTGCCGTTTTTATTAAATCCAACCTTTTTACAAATATTCAAAACGTATTCGAAACAAAGACAGCCCCAGAAGCAGGCTGAATATAAATAACCGTGGGTGAAGCCCACGGCAGAAAACCACCAAACTTAACTGCGCAGGGAGCGCCATTCTTTTCTAGAGAAGAATGGCGCTCCCTGCACAATGTTAACATCCGCCCAGCTACCCCGCATTTCATACGAGGTTATTATTGTTCAACCCCTTATGGGGTTGTTTATAGGTGCAAAACTAAACTTACGAACTCATATCTAACCCTTAACTTCTTACCCTATCTCTAAATCAAACTTTTTTCAACTTTATTTAAATCTCTCTGTTTTATATAGCGTTTAAAAAGAGGCACTAACAATAGGACAAAATAACGCACTGATTATTACTCGCATAAAACTTTTGTTTTTATATCTGTTTTTACTATTTTCGCGAACTTATTAAAAGGGGGGTATCCCCGGCAATAAAAACTAAACTTATGTATTGGACCCTAGAACTCGCCTCAAAGTTAGAGGACGCTCCTTGGCCTGCAACTAAAGATGAGCTTATTGACTACGCAACCCGTTCGGGCGCTCCATTGGAGGTTATAGAAAACCTGCAGGAGATTGAAGACGACGGAGAAATCTACGAAAGCATTGAAGACATTTGGCCGGACTATCCGAGCAAGGAAGATTTCTTTTTTAACGAAGAAGAATACTAAAAACGGTATAAAAGAAGGGAGCAATACGCTCCCTTTCTTTTTTGAAAGATACTTGGCAACGTGCTTGAAGCAAAGAGGTAAAGAACAAAACAGTTAACTTTATCTCCTATATATCAATATTGGTTTTGGTTATTGATTATTGTCTTTGTTCTCTATTCTTTATTCCCTATTCCTTGTTCCTTATTCTTTGCTCTTTGTATCTTTGTATCTTTGCTCTTCAATCTAGTAAAAAACATCATGCCCCGATACTTTATTCAGCTGGCATACATGGGAACAGCCTACCACGGCTGGCAGCTTCAGGAAAATGCTCACAGCGTGCAAGCGGAGCTGAATAACGCCCTATCTACCTACCTGCGTGAACCAGTAGAAACGCTTGGGGCAGGACGAACAGATACCGGTGTACACGCCCGTTTCTACGTTGCTCACTTCGACTCGCTACATGAAACGTTGGAGGAAGAACAGGCGCTGCATATACATAAGCTGAATTGTATTCTCCCCCATGATATTGCTGTACGCAAGCTGAAACGTGTAGCCGATGATGCCCATGCCCGCTTCGATGCGCTATCACGTACCTACGAGTACTATATCTGTAGAACCAAAAATCCGTTTTGGAACGAACAGGCCTACTCGCTATATACACCGTTGGATGTAAAGGCCATGAATGAGGCTGCACAGCTGTTGCTGAGCTACACCGATTTTACCAGCTTCAGCAAGCTGCATACCGACGTAAAAACCAACGATTGCAAGATAGCTCATGCTCAATGGCAGGAGCTGGATGGTGACAGGCTGATGTTTACAATAACCGCCGACCGCTTTTTGCGCAACATGGTACGCGCCATTGTGGGTAGCCTGTTGGAAGTTGGAAAGGCTCGGCTGAACATTGAAGGATTTAGAAATATAGTTGAGCGGAAAAACCGGCAGGAGGCCGGCATGTCGGTTCCGGCAAAGGGTTTATTTCTGACTGATATCAAGTATCCTTACAGCATCGGATAAGCACTCGCTGCTCGTTACTCAAGGTAGTAGCAAAAAGGTAAACCTCTCCCCCCTCTTGCAGCTTTAGCTTCTTACGAAGCTCCGCTACCGTCATCGGAAAGTTGCGAACGGTAATATTCGCTTTTTCAATATCACGTAGCCCATCCTTCAACCCCTGCTTAGAAAAGGGTATTATGCTATTAACCTTAAATTTTCTACCCACAAAATTATCAACCCGCTTAGCTGAAGTGTATAGCCTACTGTTAGGGTGCATCAGCTGTAAGCCAAAGCAAGCGGCACAGCTCTTAAACCCTCCCGATTTCTGCACTGCCGCGTTTGGCTCGTACAGGTAAGCTAGTGGGGCATCTACTACGTTAAATGCTAACGCCTGCTCCTCTTCCATTTTAAAAGGGAATAGCTGGCGGCTTCCGGTCTTCAAAATATTTACGCATACAATATCGGGAGGAGTATGCTGCTCTCTATCTAATACCAAAAGTAGCTCCTTGCACTCGTTATCCACCGCTACCACATGTACACTTTCGGCTTGCGGAAAAAAACGAAGTAGCTCTGTAATATCGAATAACGGCGATAGCTTTACTATCACTCGCTTTGCTTTACTTAACAGCCGGGGCTTAAGTGCTACAATATCCGGCTCGCAATCTGATAGCAACACCGCCTTATGTGCATCCGGCTTTCGTCTGGCAGGGTCTATATACAAGCAATCTAGCTCCTCCGGTTGGCTAATAAAGTCGAGTGCATCACCTGTTTGTACCTCAATACTATTCAATCCGAGCGCATAAAAGTTATGCTTTACTATTGCTGCCAGCTCTGCATTACGCTCTACGTAAACGCTTCGTTCAAAACCGGCTGACATAAAAGCCGTATCGACACCAAAACCTCCGGTTACATCCAGCAGCGTACTCCCTTTACATAGCTCGGCCTTATATACTGCCGCAACCTCTGATGAGCATTGCTCCATAGATAGCGAAGGTGGATACACCAAATGCTTGTTGGCATACCATGTAGGCAGCTTCTCCTTAGCCTTTTGTCTTCCCCGCACCTGCTGCGCTACCCATAGCATATTTACATCGGGGTAACGGCTAGCCATCAGCGCAAGCGCTGCGGGGTCATCATCCCAATGCTTGTGAAGAAAAGTCAGCGTAGCTTCGTTTGGCGTAAGGCTTGTGCTCATTATGCGACAAAAGTAGAGAAAATAAGGGAGATGCAAACCGTTGAAAAAGAGAGTGGGTTTGATTTTTTGCAGGTGAAGCTAAATGCAGAGAAATGCAAGCTTAAACCCATAGTGCATTTAGGCAATACAAGTTTTCAAGTTATTAACACAAATTGCCAGCTATGCAACTCTACCTACTGTGTCCTATTTCACTTCAAGCCGGTTTGAAAGCAAAAGCGCCACAAAGTGGCAGCTTACTTCAGCCTGCAATAGCTAGCAACTTGAGCTATCTAAATGCACTACAGGTAATTCTACATACTACTTTAGTTACGATAGAAAAGATTAATTGCATCAATAAATTTGGTTCATTTAATGAATTTCTTTTCCTGTTATTTCCCATATGCTTATACAAACAAAATTGTTTAGATTATAATATCTCAAAAGCTCAGCATATACGCAAACGTCGCCGTAAAATCATTCGTAGTTGCCCTTGCCTTCATGCTGCGGCTTTGCTCAATCAGCACCAAGCTCAGGTTATGCCGCTTGAAGAACTGGTAACCTACATTCCACCGCAAGTTCACAACGCTGTTTTGCCAGCTGCCGCTATCCGTACTTACGTTGTACGACATGGACGCCCCTGTTGTTACCTTCTTTTTAAACAGCCTTGCGTTAGCCCCCACGCTGGGACCATAGGTCAGCAGGTTGTTTGTGCCAATGGTATTGTAGCTCACGTTTGCCGCTGCTATTAGCTGTATGTTTAGCGGAACAATAAATAAACCATAGTTGGTAGCAAAGTTGTAGAACTGCGATGCGCCGCCCGTTCTAACCACTCCACCTTGCTTATCCGCTGCTTCCTGAAAGTTAAGGTTAAATCCCAAGCTGTGCTTTTTCGATTCGCTCTTGCCAAAGTTCCAATTCACGTTCAGGTTGGCATTCTGCGAGAGCTGCGTGTAGTTCAGCGTATCCAAGTTATCGTACTGCGTCATCCCGTTGATGTAGTCGAACTGCGATTTGATGTTGGTGTAAGTTTGAAAGTTCGAGTACGAGAATGCCGCCGTCAGGTGCTCGCTGTGGTTGTAGTTCAAGTTCAACGCTCCCACAAAGCGTTGGGTTTCTTCTGCCTTGTTGTTGTCCAGATTGTCATGCTGCAAGCCTACGTTGAAGGCAAAGGTCAGCTTGTCCTTCAAAAACGGACGGGCAAAGTTGAAGGTAAAGTTCTCCAAGTCGTTGGTAAAGTAGTAGGCTCCCAAGCTTTGGTAGCCCGGGTCGATACGTTCGTAACCAAAGCCAAAGGTGTTTTTCTTCAGCTGGTAGGTCAGGTTTGCCCGTATGGCATGGTAGGTGGATGATGTCGAGTTTTGCTTGAACAGCTCGTCAAAAAAAGCTGAATTGGTTCCTGTAATCCGGTTATCGCGCGTCATCAGGCTCAGCCCGTATTCAGCGGTTAAGGTGAGGTTCTTGATGATTTTCAACCCGCCTTCCCAGCTCATGGCTACGTTGCTTTGCGGAAATAGATTTAAGCTGTCAGGAATCGTTATCGAACCGGCATCATCTTTGGCACTGAAGAAGCTCATGCCAATGGAATACTTTTCTTTATCATATAAAACTTTTGCACCGTAACCCATGCGCTTGTAGGCAGGCATGCTCAATCGTTCGTCGGGCTGGTATTCGGTAGCTTTTAGCAAGCGCCCATACATGGCGGATACTTTTAGCGGCACATTTTCGGGGCTAAGGTCAACGCCTACTCCGGTAAACTGATGCCCGCCGAGGGTGTAGGGTGAAAAGGTCATGGCCACATCGCCAATATGCCCGGTAATCCACTTGTAGGTGGGGTGTACGCTCAGGCGGTTGGGCATGGTGGGATAGGTATAGTTCCCGCCAAGGTTGTTCAGGTTGAACGAAAAGGGCAGGTTGAGCTGGTTGTAGAAGCTGAGGTTTACGTTACCCGACAGCACCCACGTAAACGGGTCACGGTTGGGGTTGTTGCCGTTGTAGAATATAGTGTTGGCTGATACGCCTCCACTTACCCGGAATAAGCTCTCCTTGCTAAACTGTTCTTTCAGGTTGTCCAGCCGCACTTGCTGGGCGTGGCTCTTGGTAAAGCATAGCAGCGTTAGCAGCAGGGTGAACAGCGTTGGTTGCAGTATCAATTTCCGGTTCATTCGTAGGGTATTCGTGGTTATGGCTATTGGGAACTCTAAACGTTACGGGTTCTTTTGTACTTTAATATCTGCTAGGATATACGATTGTAGCCCGCTGCTTACAAAGGCTTTCAGCTTGACGGCTCCCTTACGTCCGTCGGCGGTTTGGAATAGCACAATGCGCGGAACAACGGTATTCGTAAAGTAGGCATCTTTGCTATCATTAGCGGCGATGGGTAAGGAACGCAACGGAGTATCGGTTGTCATGCCGTCGAAGTTGGCAACGCTAAAGCTGATGGGTGAGCTTTCCAATACGTTTGCCACAGCAGTGTGCTGCGCATCGGGTATGGCTTGAAATGCGTAGTAGTCCACCGAATCGGGCGACAGAATACGGCAGTAGCGGAAATCTTCGTTCAGCCCGAAGAAGGCGAAATCAATCAGTGGGGCATTATTTTCGTTTACTTCATCTTTACTGATGACTTTACGCAACGCGCAGGAGTAAAAGCTGCCGATAGTAGCATGTGCCGATTTAATGCCAAGCTTTACATCGGTCATGGTGTAGAGGTTGCTGTTGGGCTTTACGGTAAACGTTTTCGAAACGGTTTTTTCTTCCTTTCCGTTGTTGGCGTGCAGGCTGATGGTGTAGGTTCCTGCCGATGCAAAGTATATGCTGGTTTGTTCAGCAGCAGTATTGTTGGCGATGGTTCCGCCGCTTGCCGTCCACTGGTAGCTTACCCCGCTGATGCTTTTATTGTCGAGAGTGGCGGTTAAGGGGGCTTCCATATCTTCATCCTCGAAAGAGGGCGTAATGTCAAAGTCCAACGTCATGGCCGGAAGTACGGTAATGGTTTTGGTATAGGTGAAGGTTTTGCGGCTGTTGGAGGCTTCGAGTTTGATGGTGTGTGTGCCTTCACCAAAGGTAACCAACGGCGGTGTGCTTTCGTTGCTGGTGGCGGGTTGTCCGCCCTCGAAAGTCCAGTGGTAGGCGCTGGCTCCAATGGTGGTGTTGGTAATGCGGGTTTGCACGGGGGCGATATCGTTAACCAGCAGCTCTACATCAAAGCCAACGGTTACAGCGGGGTCTAGCTGCAGGGTGAACTCTTTTACCTTGCGTTCATCGTCATTCCATGCTTCCAAACGGATGATGTAGGTACCGGCTTCACGGTACATTACAGGGTCGGGCAGGCGTTTGTCGGATACGCTTGGTTCTCCACCTTCGAATGTCCAGCGGTAGCTGTCGGCTCCGGCGGTTTTGTTTTCGAGCTGTATGCGCACGGGTACAGAGTAGCTGTCGTCTTCCACGGTAACAGCAAAGTCAGCGGAAACGCTTACGGCTTGCTCATGGTGGCAACCCGTGAGCAGAAAACAGCTTAGCAGGAGTGGATGGTAGAGACAAAAGTGTTTTTTCATATTACGTTATTACTGTTTTCATTTTTGCACATTTCTCTGTACAAGGTAAGGTGCTGAACATATATATCACGTAGTGGTCTTCAATTAAGAAGTAGCTTGACTTTGCTTCAATATAACAGGCCAGCGCAAAGTTGGTTATATATTTGGTTATACGATCTTCCATCTTTTCAATGAGTTTTTCGATATCGCACGCCACCTCATAAAGTGTTATTTTGTGTCATATGCAAATACTATTTTCATCCAGTTCTTTCAATTTTTGCCAACCGCAGGCTTTATAAATTTTACCAACCCAAACAAGAATACTCTGAATGTTCAATAATATAGCAGGAGACAATTTGCATATCCTCACTATTTTCATTTTATTTTCTTTGGGTTAATGTAAACGCCATCTTTATATTTTTCTATTTTTTCTTTACTTGGGAATAAATCATAGATACGATTCATTTTAGGATTATCTATAGAATATAGAATTAATATCGTGTCATTAGATTCCAATTCTTTATTCCCTTTATCAGGCCAAAAAGTATTATTACCTATTCTTTCTGTGCCATTACCTATAAATTCGTAAGAAATAGAAACTCCAGTTCTTAATGATACTGTAACTTTACAAACTTTAGCAGTAGTTATTTCTCCCCCCTCTACACTTAATGACTTATTAAATGACTTATTAAATTGCACTTGAGCTACAAAGTACCAAAACAAAACCAAAAGTAACAGGACAATTGCAAATGTTGCTTTTTCGTCTCTTCGTTTAAAAAAAATAAAAAATAACAAACCTGATAGAAAAAATAAAACCGAACTAGTCGCAATGGAAAGAGTTTCACTTTCTATTTTTGCAAAACCTTTACCAATTAGAAACCCCATGAAAGCCAATAATACTCCTACCATTAGTAGTATTATCTGATTGCTATTTTTATATTTATTCATGACTTAATAAAATAATTACTCTGTATTTTCATCACTTTCTTTGTTATATTCTGCTATCTTTCCCCCCGCTAAGCGGCATTTGCAATGCCGCTTGGAATATATCCGAATTTGTAATTCGGATTGCACTATAATAAATTCAAAGAACGTTCTCTAATTTTACACAATTACAAATTGCGTGTTGTTCCGAGCGGCAAAACATTTGCCGCTCAACGTGGGAAAAATCTAAGCCGAACACGGGTAACACTATTTATTCTACATTCTTTATCGATTCGAACAATAACTTATAATTAATTACTGTAAAAAAATCAGAGTTAATAAATTCTCTCCTATGTGGACTAGTTTGTATCTTAAAGTTGTCATGTACTAACAAGGAAAAATTTGTCGCCTCTATTATCCAGTTCCAATATTGATAGAGTCCATTAAAATCCAATGTTTCAATGAGAAAATCGTGTGTTGAAATGTGCTGTATATTTTCTTTATCCCATCTGTAAAATAAAATTCCAAGGAAGAAAATCTTGAATTCAAAGGTCGCATTTCTTCAATAATTCTAAATCCCAAAGAGTTTGCTTTATCTGCATTTATTGTATTAAAAAATGTGTTTTTTTCTGTCCCATTAATGTAAATTTTTCCTCCAGGTTTCATTACTTTACTACATTCATTTAAGAATTCTGCTTGAGGATTACTACACACAATCTCATCTATTGAATTGGGCTTAATAAACTTATTCAACTGGGTTACATCTCCATTTATTCCTTTTGTTGCCATTTTATCAATATTCACAAACTCACCACCAAGTTGCGAAACCTTGCCTCCCATCAGATCAATTTTGGTAATACCTTCAGCAAATTTACCTTCATTAATATATTTGGACGCATTTACAACACCATTAAAGAAATCATCTCCCACTTTACTAATCTTTCCAAAAGTAATTTTCGGCATGGAGATTCGGATTCGGCTATAAAGATAACTTTCAAACCTAAACGATTTTTGAGCAATTTTACTTCCTACCGTTTTCAGCAGCCCTTGTTCTGCTGCTGAAACAGGAATGACAAGCAATGCCAAATCCGCCATATTAACTTTGCCAAAGAAGCTGTTGCGCTTTTTTATCAAATCAATTGCATAGCCAACGGTATCTTTACTATTGGAAAAGAGGGCTGTGGCCACAATTTGATGGATTTCTTTTGTTGCCTGTACGCTTGCTTCAGAGTGCGAAGACATACCTACTGCTGCAAGGTTGGTAAAGTAATAATGAACGTCCTTCTGAACCTGAGCAAACTCCCTATCCACATAATGTTTACTGTTATCCACAATAAATTCATCAGGGTAGAATATCCGAAGAAAAGCAAACTGATAACGCTCTTCTTCAGCTAGTTCTTGGCTTAGCGCGCTTAATGAGTAAAACTTTGACTCATCCAACTTTTCGCTAACAACATAACTTATCGCTCCAAGAGGAGACAAGTTAACTTCAATCAACTCCCCTCGTTCATTAAGATTCAGGGGATCTTTTTTACACACTCTTGGTAATAGCCACTGCTTCTTCGACTCCGACCAATACCATGTTTGATAACAAGTTGGATGAAGCGCGTTTTTATCTCTTTGGTACAACTCATTGGCAGATAATCGCTCTCCAAAAGTAAAAGTAGCCTCGCCTTCCTTATACCCCACCCACGTGGGTTTTGGAGCAGTACAGGTCAGCATATAACTGCTCTCCTCATCCTCATCAAATCCCGCAATCACTACCGCCGGGTCGTTGATTAAGTCCCCCCGCTAAGCGGCATTTGCAATGCCGCTTGGAATATATCCGAATTTGTAATTCGGATTGCACTATAATAAATTCAAAGAACGTTCTCTAATTTTACACAATTACAAATTGTGTATTGTTACGAACGGCAAAACATTTGCCGCTCAACGGGGGGAACTACTTTTTTACCTGCTCCACAGCTAGCAAAGCCATTACCCCCGCTAAGCGGCATTTGCAATGCCGCTTGGAATATACCCGAATTTGTAATTCGGATTGCACTATAATAAATTCAAAGAACGTTCTCTAATTTTACACAATTACAAATTGTGTGGTGTTCCGAACGGCAAAACATTTGTCGCTCAACTTGTCGCTACATTCCGCTTAGCGGGGACAAAGCATTTGTCACCCCCATGTGCTGCTGTTTGTTTTGTAATTATGTCAATAATATATATATATCATTTAGTTTTCTTGCGATTTCTTCCTGTTTTTCAAACCTAGTATTGTAAATCCTCATTAAAGTATCTCCTACTTTACTTTTTATAACCGCATATTGGTTGTAATTCCTCTGTTTGACTATTTTCACTGATTTTTCAAGTTCAACATACGGATTATGCTTTAACACATCTTCAAGTAAGCATATTACATCTAATAGATTTTGCTCTATCAATTTGCTAAATTCTTCTGTAGTTTCCATGGCTTATTTGTTATAAATTATATCTGGAAATGCTTTTTTAAATTCGTCAAGGTTATATACCTTGCCTGTCTTTAAATCTTTTACTACTTTAACCCAATATTCAGGAAATGTTAAAGGTAAAAGAACTTGGTCAGCTCCACCAGAATAACCTGCTTTTGGGGCTATTTTTCCCAAATTCAATTTGGCTCCTTTTTCTACGACAATTTCTGCTTCAAATTGCATGTTGCTCCATTTCTTTAAAATGGCTAGTTCATCACGACTTAAAACCGTTTCAGTTGAAGTATATGATCCAAAGAGTTTTGCTTGGTCTTGTCCACTTCCCCCAAACCTTCTGAATACAGTGATTGACTCTACATTTTCAGCCGTATAATAATAGCTATCAAGAAAACTTTCTTTAATCTTGGAAGGTAACGATTCGTCTTTTGCTATTACCTTTACTTTGTCAAATATCTTAACCCTGTATTTTTCTAGTATATTTGATAGTCCTCTCTCATTTTGAAGAATCCTCCAGCCATAATTTCCATTGACCTCCTTCCATAATTCCAACCGGCCTGTCGCCTCCTTCCCAGACAAGTTTATGTAGCCAACCTCATCAAACTCATTCACTAGTTTATATACTTTGAGGTCTGGCTCAGCGGTTAAGTATTTTATTGGTCTAAGATAACCATTACTATTAAAACGAGCTATCTCCAACCCCTGTTCAGCACGTATTACGACATTTTCGCCAACCAGGTTCAGCTTGTACCCAGCTTTGGCAAAGCGGCTAAAGGCCGAGTACCAGCCCTTCTCGGCGGCTACCCGCAGGTTGCTCATCAGGGTTTGAGCACCTGCGGTGAGCTTGCCGTACTTGGCCTGCGGGGCGGCGTAGATGAATGCGGTGCCAACCCACCAATCTGGGCTGGAGAGGGCATCGCCCCACATGCCGGCAAGGCCCTTCAGGTATTCGGCCAGGTTGCCGCTCCGGATACCTAAGCTCGCCCGAATTTGCGATTCGGTTGGCGTGCCGTTCATGTACATCCAGTTAGCTGCCCAGCGGTAGTTGAATACGTTATCCTTAAACGCTTGGTACGATTCGGGGCCTACAACGTACTCAAAACGCCCAGTTGCTGTTCGAACAGCCAAATAGTAACTAAGGATATCTTTCCCGTCCACATCCACATTGTAGTGTGGATTGAGAGTGTACACATCAACCTCGTCGTTTTCGCTAGGAGGGTTGGCCTTAACCGAATAAATATTTACGAAGTATCCTTTGTACATGTATTCCGCAAAGTCCCAAAATTCAATGCCCTTAAAGATAAGACCGGGAAGCATGGTATCCTCGTCCCCATCAAACCCCGGAATAACCACACCTGGGTCGTTGATTAAGTCCCACTGCCACTTGGCCAGGTGCATACCGCCCGCATAGTCCATCAGGTTATCCGTCACCCCTTGTGCTATCTTGTAGTCGCTATCAAACGTATGCTCCAGCTTCAGGCGTCCGTGCCCCAGCTCGTGCGCCACCGTATGGGCTACTTCGCTGGTGCTTGCCCCTTCGGTAAACAGGTAGCCAAACTGAACTCCGCGCGGCATATCGCCCGCCATGCTTTTACCTTTCATTGCTCCGCTCTTGAGCGCAAACATGTACACCGCGTCATCTGCCAGCTGCTTACCAGCATCAGTCACATATTGCTTGTATGTCTTGTTCAGCGTCAGCATTTCGGGGGTATAGCTGCGTAGGAAACCGCTACCATCAGTTGCTATCGTTTCCACATTGTAACTAAAGCCCTTATCCTCGCTTAGCACCCACGTAATACCCACCGGACTGTATACTTCGTCCAGCGTACGCTTTATCGTTTCCATATCAACAGTGTTACCATTCACCGCCACCACGATCGCCTTGTAGGTTCGTTCAGGGTAACTCACCACTATTAGCTTGCCCAAGTTATAGTACCTGCTACCGTTGGGGTATAGCGCGTACACCTCCTGCCCATCGTTGGCTTCCCCGCCTGTCAACGAGATGGTGTAAATATCATTTTCGTATTTGTAGCTGAACTCCGTTCCCTTCGGTGTCTTAAACAGCAGCTTGTTCGGGTCAATGTCCTTGTCCTTAATGCTAATGCTAGCCTGTACCACATCTGACTTGCCGGGAGGCAGCAACTTGAACGGCACATAGCCGTCGCCCAGCTGCTCGTACTTGCTGTGGATTAAGTCAGCCGTCAGGTACTCCTTTCGCCACGTATCGAAGGCGTACTTCCCGCTACCCTTTTCAAAGGTTACAATAGCCTTATCCGCTGCCAGCTCCTTATAGCTAACTGCCCCATCCGGAATCGGCTTGCCCTGCGTACCCAGCTTGGTGGCCACCAGCTCGGGGGTGCCATTTTCGCCGCCCGTACCGGGCTTTTCGTCTATCCGGTAGATGTTGCCGTCCTTATCGGTTACGGTAATGGGGAAAATAGACTTGCCCGCATTGCCCTCCAAGCCGCGTTCCCGTGCCAGCTCAGCCACCGAGAATGTACCGCCACCACTCACGGTAATGGTGCTATCAGCCGGGTTAAAGGTGAACGTGGCACCCTCCGGAATGGTAAAGCTATTCCAGAAATTCAAAAAATGTTATTTCAAAGAACGTTATATGGATTTATTGCGAAATATTTACGATTGAATAAAGTCACCAATCTATTTCCCCTTTTTTTCGCAACTTTTCTTCTAGAAGAGCTAGACTATATCCTAGTCCAAATACATTTGCTATTGTATATTTTGTGACCCTTAACTTACAATGGGGAACTTCATCATCAATAATTTCCAATATTTCGAAATTAGTTTCGAAAAAATCATTATAACTCTGTATTTCCCTTTCTAGTAAATTAGGAGAAGTTACCATTACAGTAAATACTAATTCTTTGTTTTCCTTCATAGTGCTTAAATTATTTTACTCCATCAATTAAAATTAATTTTACATTTGGGAACATTTCATTGAATTGCTGAATTATTCCTTGACATGATGTACAATATGGGAGCTCAGAAACAATTTTAAGTTCTCCAATAATATTAGGATACTTTAGCCCATCTCTTGCTCCTAAATCATTAGCTAGTTTATTTAGCATTCTATATTCAGAATCAGTAATTCTAAGCCAAGCTCCTGTGCTACCTTCTGCTTCTATTGCCTTAAATATATGTATTTCATCTTTTGCAAATTCAGAGTGTTGTTTCGAACGGCAAAACATTTGCCGCTCAACGTGGGGTATCAAGTGAAATTATATGTCTAAATCTTCATGATTTGATGGTATATCTAATATTTTAAAAGACCGTCCATCATTACTCAATAAAATAATTCCTTTAGTTGAAAGGTAAGTAAGATATTCTAACAAAACCTTTTTTTGTTTTTCTGTTTTTGCAAAATCCTCTATTTCCCATTCATTTCCAAAGTTTCTATACAATAACTCTATTTTATCTAATATTGCTTTTCTATACCCTGCTTTATTCATATTTTACTTATTTTATAAAGTTTATTACTTCTCCTGTTTCTAAATTTATAAGGCGTCTTATCTTTATCTCACTGTTGGTAATAAATTGAATTCCGCCTCCTTCTCCTAAATTTGGATAGCTTCTACAGATAACTTCTATATATTCGGCTGTCAAATATTTCCCCCGCTAAGCGGCATTTGCAATGCCGCTTGGAATATGCCCGAATTTGTAATTCGGATTGCACTATAAATAAATTCAAAGAACGTTCTCTAATTTTACACAATTACAAATTGTGTGGTGTTCCGAACGGCAAAACATTTGCCGCTCAACGGGAGGCACATCTTAATCTGTAATTATAAGAATGCTACACATATATCATCCGTTTCATTTTTCACAAAATTGCCATGTGTAACACCTCCGGACATTACCACAATAAGTTTTCAGAATACTTCACGCATTCAAAAGAATAATCTTTTGAAATACACTCTAGCATATTATCATGGAATGTCAAAATGAAATGTTTAAGCGTATTCCATTTCTCAGCATCAAAGTATGGATGTATTCTTGCTATTTTCATAAGTTGATCTGTCAAATCTGAATGTTCAACTTCATAAAAAGAAGCCATTCTTAACCCTAGTGGATAGTAAGGGTGGCCCTGCAACACCTCACTATTTGGATATCCAAAAGAATACTTTTTGCAAAAATTAAACCTCATCAAACAAGCGTCATCAACTTCATTTCCATCAATATAAAATAGAACTTTCAGCTGGCTATTTTTAAAATATACAAGTGGCTCCGGAGCCCCCACATCAATAGCGGGAATAGTATCAATTCTTTTCAAATTCATAATACCTAATAATTTTAATTTGTGAAAGATATATTTGTTCCTGATTGCCTAATTGAATTTACCCCTTTAATTAATCCATTTCGTGTCAATTGTTCCTCTAGCAATTCTTCAAAAAATTTATTCCCTGTTCTATTTATAACATTCCAAGAACTTCGAGGAACTCCAGCTTTCATCAATACTACTGATGAACGTGTATTTAATATAAATGTTTCTCCATTCTTTACAACCACATCAATAGGAATGTCTGCTACCTTTAGAGTCCCAGATTTTAGGTCTTTCAATACATCATCAATTAGACGGTTAGCAAATTTTCCATTATCACTAAACTTAGGTCCAAAAGTTTTTTGTGCCCAAACCGCTTTTTCAATATTTACAGAGTTTCTTAATGCTATCCGAGAAATAAATATAGTACTCCTGTTTCTTAAAGGAGTAGAAATCTTACCTGCTAGTGAAAAGGAGAGCACAGTAGGAATATTCTCCCCAATAGCCATCATATATTCGCCTTTCAGCCTTTTATATAGATATTCACGTGCTTTGGCTATTTCAACAAAATCTCCTATTGTTAGCGAATCCGACCGCAACAGCTCATTTACAAAATCCGCATAAACTGGCTCTGTACCCTGATGAGTTTCTAGAAATCCCTGCTGTCGGCACATGATTTCCAACACTTCCCGAACCTTTGGATTTTCCCGAATGATGTAATCAATCTTTTCCCGCTCTATTGCTGGCAGTTTATTATAATCGAATTCCGCAATTTTGATGTTCCCATCACAAATATACTTCTTATATAATTTCGACGTTTGAATGATGGTTTCTTCATTATATGGAACTATCGTTAATACAAGATTGGGGTTGAAATTTTTTATCAACCCTGATGTCATAACGCTTTCTGTTCCTTCTTTCGTTAATTCGCCTTTTCGCCGTTGCTCATTCAGCGTTTTGGCAGCCTCCTCGCAGAATGCTTGCAATTCGTTGTCTGGTATATTAGCCAACTGTTGCGTGTACTGTAGTTGAAGTTCTTGCCATCTGCGCACTTCTGTAGTATCAGTAGTGGGAATTAACGCCAACTCTTTCTCTATACTTTCAGGAATTTCTACTCTTATGAAATTGTATAAGTAATCTGCCAATACAGCATCTTCAATTCCCGCTACTATCTTATCATATAATGCTTGTATCCGCCCACTTATTAATATTCCCAGTTCTTTTACAGCCTGTTCATACTCCTCAATATCCACTATTTGGCTGTTGGCCTCGTCATAGATACCATCCACCCATCCTTCAACCATCCTTCTATCCGTGTTGATGGTGATGTTGCTCCAGCGCACCGCCAGCTTGGCGCTGAGGAACAGCTTGGGCATAATGGTGTAGCCCTCGCCGCTAAACGTGCCGTTGCTACCGCTCACGCCGGTTACGTACACCGGAAAGTCCGACGCCATAAACATTTCGCCGGGAGCAAGGGCTTGCAGGCGGTTTTGGTTGCTCACATCCACCGCCGGCAGCTTGCCGCAGCTGGGGTTGTAGCTCGTATCTACCGCCGGAATGGCAATGGTGTACGTATCGCCGTAAATAGGCGTTTCGGGCTTGCAGGCGCTGCCAATGCGGTACTCGTAGGTATAGCCCGGCTGCACGTCGTAGAGCGTCAGGCGGGGCAGGTTGGTCTTGGTGTAGAACCACTCGGCGCCCTCCACGCCCTTCTTGCGGTAGCTTACCGTAAAGTCAATGTGCTCGGGCAGCGGTACCCACTCCAAGCTGATGCGCCCGTTGTCCGCCTTGGCCGTTACGCCGGCGGGCGGCGGGCAGTAGTCCGCCAGCGTAAACCAGCGGATTTCGCTCAGGCCGTTGTTCTCAAACACCCGTACCTCGTCAAAGCCATCCTTGGCAATGGCCTGCACCGCCCACGCGTAGCGCATGCCGGGCGTTAGCGGGGGCATAGTTACCCCGTAGAGCAGGGAGGTAGGCTTTACCGTTTCGCGAAGAATCTCGGTGCTGTATGCCCACGCCGCTTCGGGCTTCAGCCCGTTATCCCACAGCTGCTTGATGATGAGCTGGTACTCTACGTTGGCTAAGCCGGAGTGCCGGGGAGTCCACTGGAACAGCAGGTTCAGCGGGTCGCGGTACTGCACCGTTTCCCCGTTGAAGGGCAGGCTCAGGGTAGGCGGTTTCTGGGTGCTCACCCACGCCATACCGCAGCCGGGCAGCGACAGCTTGCGCCCCGTTTGCTGCTCAATGGCCTCGAAGCAGAACTCAATCATACCTTCGGGCAGCTTGCGGTCTTTCTGCCACGCCAGCGAGCCGGTTCCGCCGGCCGTCAGGTTTTGCGGGTTGAAGTACTGCGCCAGCTCCTCCTGCGACAGGCGGTAGGGCATGTTCGGCTCTATGGTGATGGGCGTAAAGGGCGCGTAGTCGTTAGACGTAATGGTAAAGCCGTTAGCCTTGATGGTGAGCTTCAGCCGCACCATGGTGGACGGACGCTGCACGTCGCGGTTAACCAGCGTCACCGAGAGGCGCTCGCGCGCACCGGTGGCGTAGTCGTCCAAGTACAGGCTGTAGGGCGGTACAAGGTTTACGTTCACCTGTACGGGGTAGGTGGTTTGGGCGTACAAGCCCACGCTTGCCAACAGCAGCACCAGCAGGGAGTATATGTTCTTCATTGCAGCGTACTTCTTTTTTTAGTAAAGAGTTGTAAACTATGAATTATGAGTGATGAGTGGTGAGTGATAAGTGGTGAGTTATGAATTATGAATTATAAGTGATGGGTGTTTGCGCTACACGCAAATGATGGTCGGTTCTCGCTCACAACTTATAACTTATAACTCATCACTTATCACTTATCACTCACCACTCATAACTTCTTTTTAACCGTTATTATTGCACTTCTTACCATTCGCAACACCTCTCCCGAAAGGCTGTAGATTTCCACATGCATCGCTTCCGGTGTATATTTTTCAGCAGCTAGCAGCTCCAGCCAGTACATCGTTTCATCACATTCCTTTTGGGCAATGGCCAACTTATGAATAAAATCGGCAGGACTTTCCGCATTCTGCGCTTCTCTTACCATAGCGCCAACGGCAGTACTGCTTCGCAATAGCTGCTTACTCATTACAAATTCCTTCTTCTCGTCCGATAAGTACTTGTACATCCTTATACCAAGTAAAGCCATCGCAAACGACTTGTCTTTTAGCACACCCTTTCCCATCACTTATAACTCATAACTCATCACTCATAACTCATAACTCATCATTCACACCTCTACTGCGTCAGCATCAGCTTAACCGACGTGTTGGCCTTCTTGGAGAGCAGCTGCAGCACGTATATGCCCTGCGTAACAGACAGGTTGTAGGTCAGCTCGTAGTAATTGCTGCCGTTGGCCTTGCGCTCATCCACCGTTATCCCCATCATGTTCACCAAGCGCAGCTGGACATCAGCCACCTCGCCCAGCTCAATCCGCACCGTAAACTGTCCGCGGCTGGGGTTGGGGTACACAATAAACTGCTTTAAAAAGGCTTCCTTGGGCGTTTCGTATTCCGGCAGGTCGTACTTGTCCACCACCGTTACCAGCTTGTACACCGACCGCTCGCACTGGCCTTCGCCCGAGCGCAAGCCCACGGTGTAATTTCCGTTCTGATGGAACACCAGCTCCAGCTGCTCGTCCGTTTGGCTGATGATGCTGATGTTCGGGTCGTCAGGAATGAGCCACTCCGTTTGTTCGGGCAAGGGGTAGCTGAGGTTTACCAGCTTACACTTCTCACCCCTGCCTACCTTGGACGATACCATAAAGTCAGCCGACAGGTCTTTTGCGCTGCTGTACACGGTTAGGCTACCTTCCCCCGTACAGCCCTTGCTGTCGGTGGCTTCTACGCGGTAGCTACCCGCTTCGCTCAGCGTAACGACAGGCGTGCTAGCCAGCAGCGTACCGTTTTTGTACCACTTATACTGCGCCTGCGGGTCGGTAATGGTGGCGTTCACCTCTACGGTTTGCCCCTTGCAAAGGGTTCTATCGCCTCCTAAGTTGATGCTTATCGGCTCAGGGTTATCCAAGCTGTACCGGATGGTCTTAAAGCAGCCGTTTGCCCCGCGAACGGTAACGTTATGAACGCCTCCGGCAACGCTATTCAAGCTTGCCCCGCCGGTTCCGTTACTCCACGTGTAGGTATAGGGCGCTACGCCACCGCTTACGTTCAGCCGAACCGTGCCGTTGTTGCTGTTGTGGCAGGTGGGATGAACCACCTCGGCGGTAACCACCAAGCCTGCCGGAACGGTAATCTCCGCTTGGGCTTTGGCTTCGCAGCCGCGGGCATCGGTAACCAGCACAAGGTACTTGTCATCTGTTAAGCCTTCCACCCGTGCCGTAGTATGCCCGCTTGTCCACGAGTAGGCGTAGGGCTGCGTACCGCCGGTAACGGCAGCCTGCACCCAGCCGTTGGTATCGCCGTTACACACCAGCGAGTTGGCCGATGCGCTCGCCTGTAGCACGCTAGGCTGTGTTAGGGTGAATACGGTTGAGTAGGCATCAATGTTGTTGGCATCGGTTACCTTCAGCTGGTAGGTTCCGGCAGGAATACCGTTCAGCGTGCTTCCCGTTGACACCTGCACAGGTGTTCCGTCACCCACGCGGTACCACGTGTAGCGGTGAGCGCCCACGCCGCCCTGCGAGCTGGCGGACAGCTGTCCGTCGCTACGACCGTAGCAGGAGATTACCCTGCTTTCGGCTACAAAGGCTTCGAGCAGCGGGGGATTGGGAACGACCACGGATAGCTGCTTGCTGCATCCGTTGGCATCAGTAACGATGGCGGTGTAGCTTCCATGCGGTACACCTGAGATAGAGTCGGTGGTTTCACCGCGCCCCTGCCATGCGTAGGTGTAGGGGGCTGTGCCACCGGTAGCGCGAACCCATACCGAGGCATCGCTGTAGTTGTACGCGCGGGGCGGTATATAGTGAACCGTTATCAGCAGCTCGGCAGGCGATGTAACCGCGCTTTGTTCTGCCACGAAGCAACCACGGCTGTCAGTAAGGGTAACGGTATAGCTGCCCTCGGTTAGATTAACCGCTTTCTTTGCGGTCTGCCCGTTTGACCACAGGTAGCTGTAGGGCGCTGTTCCACCGGAAGGGAAGGCTTCGATTTGCCCGTCGGTATCGAACTTACACTTCAACGCCCGCGGGGTCAGCTGTACCTTCAACGAATCGGGCGAGTCAAAGGTAAAGTCGGAAGAGGTGGCTGTGTTGCCTTCCACATCGGTTACCCGCACACGGTAGATACCCGCTCCAATATTCGTTAGCAAGCTATCGTTGGTTCCAATGGTTTGAGGAGTTCCACCCATTACCTTGTACCATTGGTAACGGTAATCTGTGCCCACACCGCCGGTAGCCCATGCGGCCAGCTTACCGTTTCCTTCTCCTGAACAGCGGATGGAATCACGTAGCTGAACCTGCACACCCAGCGGGAAGATGATGCGCGGATGTGCCGACTTGCTACAGCCGTTGGCATCGGTTACCGTTACGTGGTAGGGGGTATCGTTAGCGGCTAATCCCGTCAGCGGGTTGCTTGTTGCGCTGTTATGCGCCCACAAGTAGCTGTAGGCGGGCGTACCGCCGCTTACGTTCAGCTGTATCGCTCCGTTGGAAGCGTTGTAGGCCGATGGCAGCGTGATAACAGGGGTGATGGTCAACGTATCGGGCTGGTTGAGGGCTACGGCAGCAAAGGTAGTACAGCCGTTGCGGTCGGTTACTTTTATATCGTAGCTGCCCTTGGCCAAACCGGTCAGGCGGATGGTATCGGGGTTGGGAACGGCTTCCAGCCAGCGGTAGGTATAGGGAGCGGTTCCACCGGATACCACCGGCTCCACCCACCCGTTGCTGTAGCCGTAGCACGAGGGCTGGCTTTGCAGGAAGTGGGCAACCTTCAGCGTATCGGGCTGAACAAGGTGCAGCTCGGGGCTTACGGTGCTGTTACCCCTGCTATCGGTTACTGTCAGGCGGTAGCTGCCTGCTGCTGCATTGCTGAGGGTGCTGTCAACAGATGAGCTTTGGTGCTGCCATGCGCTACCCGTCCACTTTTCCCAGTAGAGGGTGGCGTAGGGTTTTACCCCGCCTTGGATATGGGCGGACAGCTTGCCGTCGTTGTTGCCGTAACATGTAATGCTGTCTTCTACAGCCAGCTGTACTTGCAGGCTGTCGGGCTGGGTAAGCACCACGCGCAGGGTATCCATACAGCCGCGGTAGTTCTTTTCCAATCCGGTACCGTAAGCCGCACTGAATTTACTGTCGTAAGCGGTAACGTGGTATTGCCCGTCACCCAATCCATTCACAACATTGGTGTATACCGGCATGTTGGCATTGTTTTTTGTCCACATGTAGGTATAGTACGGTGTGCTGCTGGCAGGGGATCCTCCCTCTGCAATGACGGATATGGTTCCGTCCATCTTTTTCCAACCGCTTGGATGAATGGGGGCTGCCATCAGTTGCAGGCGAACAGAATCGGCAGGTTGAGTAATGGTTATAACCGGTGATATTTCCTGACCATACGGGTCTTTCGGGCGACAGTTATTACTATCTTGTAGCCAAATCTGATAGGTTCCGGCAGCTAAGCCGGATATCATAAACGGATTGCTTGCTGCCTGCAATGCTCCTCCATCTCTTTTGTATGTGACGGAGTAGGGCGGTTTTCCTCCCCCGATGGTTAACCGTATTGCTCCATCTTCACCTCCGATACAGTTGACATCAGTTTTGGAGGTGCTGAGGGTGAGTTTGGGAGGGTCAACAATGGTGATGGTGCGCGAGTGATCCACAGCAGCAGTATAGCTTGGATAACCCTTGTATTTTCCAAGTGTTGTCACGGAATAAGTACCTGCAGAGTATCTTCCGGGAAACGTGTACCAGTTGTTTTCGTCAAGGTCAGCATGGGTAATATTTACCGAAAGCGTATCCAACCAGCCTAACCCTAAGGTTAGCGTTTCTCCGTCCGCTAAGCGTTCGCTAAGGCGTACTTTTACAATAGCCAGACTGTCACCATAGCATAAGTTTGGGATTACTGCCGTATCAATAATCGTTGGTGCGGATTTCCATGGATCTAATGTGATTATCTTCGATTGTCCGCAGCCATAATCAATTCTAAATTGGAACTGTTTGCCGGCTTCGATGTAGCTTAAAAAGTTGGAACCAAACAGGTCTTCTCCCGAAAAGCTGATTTCTCTTTGCTGGTTGAATCTAGACAGATTTATCCAGCCACTTCCCACAAATGTTTGTTTATAACGCCAGTATCCACCATAATCCCGGATACACGGGTCTGAAGAATATGGGGAAGGGTCATAAGTGTAGCAGTGAAAGCAGTTGTCATTATCGGGGTTATAAGGGATGCATATCGGGTCTGACGGCTGGGGACGGTAAGGATCCATGGGGTCAATATAATCACCATCCTGGTGGGTCAGGTAATAGGGAGCCCATAGGTCTCGTACGGTTGCCTCGTTACCTGATTGGTATTGCCATATGTAGGCAGAAGAAGTATAGTTTTCTACTGCCCTGATCGTGATTCTATGCTTGTCAGGAAGCACTAGCGTATCACGATAACGGGAATCCATATTCGGGTTGGAATATTGAAGGCTAACTCCAAGCGGTTTAATTTCAACTTTGATGTAACTCCCATTATCATATGTTCCAAGCAGGCCTGTTGCAGACTTTGAAATACATGGGAAATCAGAAGCGGATACATAAATTGTTTTTGAATCTCTACCTCTTACCTTGCAACCTCCGGGACCTGTAGGATCATCCTCGTGTATGCCATTACAGGTTATTGTCAATGGGTTTTCGTTATATATATAAAATGAAGTAGACCGGGTAAACCAACTTCCATTATTATACTCGTTAGGCCATACGGATGGTGTCCACTCTTTTATTAGGGACCCTGACGAATATACTTTTACTTCTGCACGAGTATTACATTCCATGTGGTGGGTCTTCGTTAGCAGACCTACTGAAACCTTTACCTCATACGTTTGAGCAAGAACACTACTTACAAACAAAACGCAGGCTAAAAGCAAACTATACTTTTTCATATCAATATTTTATCGTTAGTTCTTTTGTGCTTGTATTCTTCCCATCCTTCATAATAGCGCGGATAAGGTACTGGTAAGTTACATTCACCATCAGGTTTTCGTCCATCACCTCATGCTGCTCGCCCGATACCGTTTTCCATTGAGACATGTTTTGCCCATCGGTGCTTTTGTACAGCTCGTAGTACTTCACGTTTTGCAGGCGGTCGTTCCACGTAAGCTTGAGTAGCCGGTTGGTCTTATCCACCACGGCATCAAAGCGGTCAATCACCAGCTGCTGACGCTTGGGCTTGTTGGTAAAGGCCGTCAGCATATTGGAAACATCCGACTCCAGCCCGTTCTTCTTTTGCGCCGTTAGCGTGTAGCCGTAGCGAACGTTGGTTACCGCTGAAGTATCGACATAGCGGTGTACGCTGGTGTCGGCAATGCTTACCAGCAGGCTGGGAAGCGTGTCTGCGCTTGCTTTCTCCTTCCGGTAGATGCGATGCTGAACGACTCCTTCATCGGAGCTGTTCACCCAGGAGATTTCAATACCTTCGTCTTTCACCCGATAGCCTGAAATCACCGGCGGCGAGGGCTTGAGCAGGTCGGGCTTCTCCAGCTCCACCACCGGGCTTTTGTCCGAGTGGTTGTAGCGCATATCAAGGGACGCTACGGCATAGTACACCTTTCGATTCAAGGTTTTTACGTCCACCGTATCGCGGTAAACGGTATCCTGTAAGGCGATATCGAATAGCGGCATCAGCTCTTCGCCTTTCACCTGCGCACGGTACAGCTTGTAGCCCAGCATATCGGGTTCGGTATTTTTGTTCCACGTCAGCGTAACAACGCCAGCGCTGTCAACTGTTCCCTTCAACCCCTTCGGAATGGCCGGAGGGAATGAATCTACCGGTTGTATCAGCACCGGAAACGAGGCGACCGGTTCTCCCTCCTTCGGTACCGCTGAAATTGTAAAGTAGTTGCTCGCGCTGAGCTTATCAAATACCAGCGAGCGTTGTGTAGGTTTAATATCTGCCACGGCTATCGCATAGCCGTTGTCCGGACTATCGGAGCGGTTGAGCTTAAACCCGCTGATAAGCGCGTTGCCCCGCTCGTCAAACTCCCATTCCAGCTCCAGCTTTCCTTCATCATTCACCACCGAGCGGGTAATGTGCGGTACGTAGGCTAACAGCTGCTTTCCTTTCCCCACAATGGAGTCAGACGGTTGACCCGTTTCCCCGAAAGCGGTTATCCCTACTACGCGGTAATAATATTTTATGGCGTTATCAGCAACCGAATCGATGTAGTACATGCGCTGCGCAGGCTTATCCTCCTTGCTGTTCAGGTTGGTTACGGGCACGCCGTCCAGCCGTTGGTAATTTTTTCCATCCGCTGACTTTTCGATGTAGTAGGAGTTGTACACGTCCTTCAGCATCGCGTAATCCCACGCCAGCAGCACGGTTTTATCTCCCCATATCGCACCCAATCCAACAGGTTTGGGCAGCTCCTCGTACTCATCCAACGAGGTGTACACGGCTCCCATCTCTGTGATAGGCCTTAGCTTTTCCGGTAGTAAGGGAATGATGCGGTACAGGTAGCGTTCGCCCTTCTTTACATCAGTATCGCGCCAGCCCCAAGCGGCCAGGCAGGCGGCCTCAAAGTTTTGGTCGGCGGCGTAGAGCGACATGGTAAAGCGTTGCTCCAGCTCCTGCGAAAGGTTAATGATTTTGGCAATCCCTTTAGCATCTTCACCCGTTAGCTGAAACTGCTCACCATACAAGGCTTGGGCAATGATGGCGGCATAGTCGTTGGCCTGTGCGATGTGCTCCCACGCGTTCAGCGGACGAGGGGCTAGCTTTTCCACCAACACCTTTTTCTCTGCTTGGGGCAGCAGCTCGTCGTTGCGTACCACCGTATAGCGTTCAATCCGGTAGCCGTACTGGTTACACTGCTTCCATGCCATAGGGGTGCTGGCCGCCCAGCGTAGCAAAATGGCATCCTGCTGCACCCGAACACGGACGTTGATGTGTGCCGTGTCCTGTGCCTGTAGCGTTGCCGTCCCTGCAAGCAGGAAGAGCAGAAAGGCAATGAATGGAAAGTTGAGCAATGAGCGTTGAGCATGTTTTTTAACCAAGCTTGCGTTCATCTTCCTATATGTCTTGATACGTGATACGTGTGTCCTGATACCCATAGCTGCTACTTGATGAAGTTAAAATACTCAAACGGCACCTGCGTACCCTTGCTTTCGCCCGGCAAGCGGTACTCCAGCATAATCTTGTAGTAGCCGTACGGGATAAACGGATACCTGCCCGTGAAGAACTGCACCACGTTCCATGGCGGGTTGTTCAAGTAACGGTTCGTTATCTGCCCGCGCAAATCAATGAAGTCCATCTTGTACACCCACGGAAGGTTATAGATGTAGGGGAATACCTCCTTCGCCTTACCGTAGAAAATTCCGTTTTCCACCTGCGTCAGGTATTCGGCGTTGACAGGGATGGCTTTTGCGGGCGGCACGCCGTAATCCGCAACATCACGGTTGGTAATGGACACACCCAATGAAGAGTACCCCTTATACACCAGCGGATAGATTTGATCTTTGTAGTAGCTGTCTTCCAATGTGGCCACAGGATTCACCAACGGCACATTTCCGCTGTACTCTGTTCCCGCCAGCTCGGCTACATCAAAGGGTTCGCCGCTGATGTCGTACTGTAAGTTGATAATGTCCGATGCCAGCTTCAAGGCAAATGGCATTTTCTTTACCATGCCCTTCATCTTTTGTGCGAAGGTGGCGTACTGGCTGGTGCTGAAATTGTACGTCAGCAGGCTCTTTCCTGCATCGGCACGAACCACCTGACCCGCCTTGGCATCGCGCACGCTGATATCGTTTTCTTCATCGCCGATCGAAGTGCGTTGCTGCGTGTTTTGCTGGGTAACCGTTTCGCCTTTGGTGAAGGTAAGCACATCAAAGCTGTACTTGTCTGCTGGCGACATTGTTGGTGTTACATATTCAAGGCGGTTGTTGCCGCTGTTGTAGTTGAACGATAGTTCCTCGGGAGTTCCCCCTTCTTTGGTGATGTGAACCACATGCTTCATATCTGCCGAGAACAGGTAGCTTTGCCCGCGTTTGAGCTGCACGTAGGATTTATCCGTTTCCGAGGGGTAAAAGAAACGCTGGTCAACCACCGGATAGCAGTATTCAATGTTGTGCATGGGGATAACATCGGGAGCGGTACCCGTAGTAAAGCTGATTTCCATGCTCTCCGTTGCCTTCTTTCCGGACGTATATACCGTTACCCAGCGCCCGCTTTGGTACTCCTCAAAGCTGATGCTTACCTTGGCGGTTAGCGGTACGTTAGGGGGAAGGATTTCGTGCGAGTAGAACTCGGCGGCATCCAAGCCGCTATTCCACTTCACCTTTCCGTCCAGCACCTTTCCGTTATCCGTTACGGTAAACTCTTCCAGCTTGAGCTTATACTGCTTCACACCGTGGTCGTCCTCCATCTCGAAAACCTTGCCGATAGGCATGTTGAAGGCGGCCTGCGGTGCAGCGAATACGTCAACCTTTTCAGATTTGTCGCGTGGGGTCAGGTCGTTAATCACCTTTACGCCCAACGGACTGCCGCCGGGTAGTAGGATTTCACATTCTTCACCCAAGGTGATTTTCAGGCGCACGTTTCCTCTTACCAAGCCTCCCAGCAAATCGAACTTCACGCCCAGGTAGCCTGCAAACCACGCAGGGTTCGGCAGCTTGGCCTGCATCAGCGCCGCAGCCCCCGCCCGGATAATGGGTATCTTCTTTTTAATGAATAGCAGGTTGACCTTTACACCTAGCTCGCCTTGCAGGTACACGTAGGATTGCCCGTTGGCATACCATCCGTTCATTCCTATAGGACCGCTGCGCCCCTTACATTGGGCATCACCGTAATCTTTCAGCATAATGTCAAAACCTAATCCCGCCATAAAGTTGGCGTAAATCATCAGGAAGGTGATATCGCCGGTAGCTACCTTGAAGTCTGCACCGAAGGCGAAGCCCCGCCCGTCTCCCAAGGCGTTCAAATCGCGCATGTAGTCCAGCTTAGCCATGTCGATACCCAAGATGTCGGCTACCTGCTTAGGTGGCGGCGGAGAGCCGGGAATGCGGTCGCCCATCATGAAGTAGGCGCCGGTTTCCAGCTTAAGCAGGCCGCCCAGGTTAAATCGCACGCCAAGGCGGTCGGTGGGGGTACCCATGTGCATGTACCACTCGTTGGGTTCAACGTGCAGCACCGCCCAACCGGCGCGGTTGCCCGATGCCGTACCTTGCAGCATGCCGCCCAGCATGTTCAGGTAGAGGTCAAAGGTGGAGTGCAACGAGTTGCGGGTAAAGTCGTACTGAATGCCGACAGCTGCCGAAAAGCCCGATTCGCCCACCTTCTCCGAGCCTTGGAAGCAGGTCAGTGCCGCCTTGTTGGGTTCGTACAGCTTCATCTTTTCCAGCGTCCGCATCAGGTCGGGGTTGCCTTGTGTAAACTTCTTTTCCAGCTCGGCAATCCCCTTAAACTTATCGGATACAAACTTTTCTACATCGCTTACGCCCGGTATCTTGGCCAGCACCTTTGCCTGCCCGTAGAAGCCGATAAAGTTCAGCCCGCCGTTGTTGTTGAAGGCGATCTCAAACTGGGCTTCGCCATCCACCACGCCATCGGCTCCGGCGTTGAAGAGTACGGCGGCTTTCAAGCCCAAGCCCCAATTCGCATCGGGCAGGTAGTTGCTACCCGTTGGCGAACCGGTTCCCGAACCGTCGGGGCGCATGTGGTAGTATGCACCACCGCCAAAGCCGCTCAGGTTAACCGGCGGAAAGACGGTAATCCCCGTTCCGGGAAACTTTACCTTGCCGTCCACAAACCAGTAGCGGTACTCCTTGTTGCCAAAAATGGCGCGAACATCCGCTTTTAGCCCGTTGAGCACTTTTTTCAGCTCTAAGTGGATGTCGCCGGCAAAGCCATCGCCGTACACAGGGTCGTTGTTGAGTATGGTCAGCCCACCCGAAATGGTAAAGGCTCCGCCAAGGGTGGCATCAACGGCAACCCGCGATATATCTACCTTCTTATACTTCCAGCTCTGCAAGCCTTCTTTTTCTGCCATTGTTCCGATGACTTCTAGACGGGTTTCAGCGGTAATGGCGAACTTATCAATACCCAACGCCAGCTTGGCGTTAAAGCCTAAGCGGGCTTCGCTGTCTTTTACGGTTAACCCGATATGGCTGATGGATAGCGGAAAGTTCATCAGCTTTACTTCGCCGTCGTACCCAAGGTAGTCCACGGTGATGTAAGGAGCCCGGCTCATCAGGTGGAGCTGCTGGAACCGGATGCCGTCGATTTGGGCAATCGCTTTGGCGGTAGAGTCTGCGGCCTGCTTATCCGGCCGGGCGGCAACGGTCATGGAGCCGTTGAGCATAGCTTCGGGGTAGAACTTATCATCAATAACCTTCAGCTCCACGTAGGAGTTGGGCAGAATTTCGGCTTTAGCGGCAAATACGTCAAAGCTCACCGCCTTGGTGGGGCTTACCCTTAGCATATACTCGTTATCGGGCGAGATGAAGGCCTCGTAGGCCAGCGTGGTACTTTCCGAAACGGGCAATCCGATAAAACCGGCAAATCCCGCTCCGGTAAGCTGGTTGGCTTCCAGCTCCAGCGAGAACCGGTCAACGGAAAACCGCCAGCCCCCTGCACTGCCCTTGTCGAGGGAAAGGATGTTGGCGGCGGTAAACAGCCCGCTGATGCCGTTGTTGTCCAGTATCATGTTGTGGGCGGCGAAAGCCACCCGTTTCGTGCTATCCTTAGAGGCAAACGCTTTGGGCAGGGTGATGCTCAGGTCGCGGATGTAAACGCCCTTCCACAGGTCGGGTTTGCCCGGAATCAGGTACTTGCTTTGGTAGTCGTTGGGAAAAGCAATGGTCGGGTCGTTGCGGAAGTCGCTAAAGTCGAAAACGGCCTGCTGCACATCAAAGATAAAGCCGTTCAGCCCAACGATTTCAAAGCGGGGCAGGCTAACGGAGAGCAAGATGTCGTTCCAGTCGCGCACGATGGTTTGGAAGGAGGCGGATACCCTGCCCAAGGGCTTTCCGGTTTTGCTATCTTTTCCCACAACGGGTTCCCCCTTTTCATTTACCTGACGGAGTAAATCTTCGGGAAACACCACATCGGCGGCAACTCCCAACTCTTTAAAGCCTTTACAGTCCATCGACAGGTAGGTCAGCTCCAACCCACGTCCGGTGGTTTTATCCAAACCGCCATGCAGCACCAGCGTAGCGCGGTCGCCGTTGATGGGAATGCTGATGTCGCCCAGCAGCACCAGCTTGGCATCGCCTACGATGTTGCCGTCAAAGGATAGCTTGATGTCCTGCGCTCCGAAGAACAGGACTTGGTCGTTGCGGGTTTGCCCGTCAGCGCTTTGGGGAATCTTTACGCGCCCGTAAACGGTGAGCTCAGTATAGCCGGGCTTTACCCGGAACGCGCTGATGGCGATGGTGTACTCGACGTTGCTGACGTGCCGTGAAATCCCCATTGGCAGCCGGTTAAGGTCGGCCATAGACAGCTGCTCCGCGTAGTTGGCGGTGCGGTCAAGCGTGGCAAAGGCGTTGGCGGCTTTTTGACGCTCCTGCTCCCACTGGTCGGCAGCTGGGTTTACAGGCTCGGTAGCCTTAGCGGGGGTGGACAGCACAAGGCACAGGACACACAGGAGCATGCCGGTAGCGTATCGCAAAAGAGCGCCATTCATAGCATTGGGATTAGGGTTGGTTAGAAAATGTGGTGTAATATCAAGCCATAACGCCTAATTATTTACGAATTAAAATTAGATTAAAAAATTAATATAAGCAGATTTAAAATTTGTTGATTTTACGCGGGTTTTTACGCTGTCCAATAAATTATTATTGATGTACTTAATTGATTAATAGCTATATACAAGCATTGAAATTTTGCATTAAAACAATATAGTTAATTTGTGTTAAATCAATAAATATTGTGCCAAAGTTCTACTTGCCCACTGCTTGTGGTACTACTTGCTATGCGCGATCCTTCTAAGGCTACATGGAAGTGGCTTATACGGATATTTTCACATACATTTATTGTAATGATGATTGTTAAAAGTAAAATTTTACCGGTGGACTAAAGGTGTAAATTCGCATAAACAGCTCATTAATGAATAATAATAATTATCTTATTTTTCATATATTTATAGCATTAAAGTACCGAATTGTTATTAAATTGAATTATTTTAAAGCAATGAATCAATTTTTCCCTCTCAAAACGTACTATTCCCTATCTGCTATCGTTATTCGCTTTTACATTGCCTTTTCCACCTACAACATGTCCGAACGAGCTCCCGAGCGTTCCTTTGCGACTAAATGTTATCCCTGTAGAACTATGTGCTCCTGTGTACCTACTGCGCCTGTGTGTCGAAAGCCCTCTTTAGGGGGTTAGGGTAACTTCTAATAGCTAGCTCAAATTGCCAACTACAATAGATCTCTTCGAAAAATACCTTTTGCAAATAATCCGGATTGGACGTAACGGCAGCCCCGAATGGGGCTGAATATGAATAACCGTGGGTTGCATACGGGGTTATTGTTGTTCAACCCCACGGGGATTGCTTGTAATAGCGTGTAGAAACAAAAACCGTGTATTATAGGTATTTTCCGAAGAAGTCTAATAAAAGCACATCATTGCGAGGCGCTCTTTGCCGTGGCAATCTATTTAATTTCAGTAGATTGCTTCGCTCTGCTCGCAACCGAGTTTACGAGTTCGGCGAAGCCAATGACGACATTGATTTAATACCGCAAAACGTATATCTAGTAACTTGAGCTATCTATTTTACCTATGTATTGAAGAAAAACCCCTTTAGGGGGTTGGCGTAAAACTATTTTATTAACTTTGTAACAGAAGGGTGCTAAGCTAGCATGCACAGAGCTGTCCTTCTTTCCAACAAGTTTGAGTAACCCTAAACAGCTTTCGTATGTTCAGCAAACAAGATATAGAACAGCTAAACAGCCTTGGTATTGATGCAGCACATGTAGAACAGCAGCTGAAACATTTTGCCAACGGTTTTCCCTACCTAAATATTACTGCTCCGGCATTAGTCGGAAAAGGAATTACCGTGCTGGATGAAACAGAACAAAACCACATGGTTGAGCTGTACGATGCGTTTAGCGGCTCTCAGCGAAAGTTTGTTCCCGCATCGGGCGCCGCAACCCGCATGTTCAAGCAGCTGTTTGAGTACATGGATGCAAAAGGCAGCATAAGCTTAAACGAAAAAAAGAATGGTGCTATTAAGGAGTTCTTTGACCGGATTGGTGAATTTGCTTTCTATGATGAGCTGAAAGCATTGCTGAATAAACAGGCTATTGATATTGACAAGCTACAGGAAAAGGATTACCCTGCCGTAGTGAGAGCATTGCTCAATGCCGATGGAATGAGCTACGGCAACCTGCCAAAAGCCGTACTAAAGTTTCATAAGTACAACGACCATCCGCGCACCGCTATTGAGGAGCATTTGGTGGAGGCCGCACGCTATGCGGTTGGTAAAGACAAGCTGGCAAGGCTGCACTTTACCGTATCAGAAGAGCATCGCAGGGCTATTGTACAGCTGTTGGCTAGGGTTGTTCCGCTCTACGAACAACGGTTCAACATACGTTTTGACATCACGCTATCCGAGCAAAAAAAATCGACAGATACCATTGCTGTTGACCTGAATAACCACGCCTTTCGTAATGCCGACGGATCGCTTCTTTTCCGCCCGGGCGGACATGGCGCGCTAATTGAAAACCTTAGCGAGCTGGACGAAGATATTGTGTTTGTAAAGAACATTGACAACATTGTACCGGAAACAAAGGTAGCCGAAACGGTACGCTGGAAAAAAATACTTGCCGGAATGCTACTCAGCTATCGCCAACAGGTATTCAGCTACCTAAATAAGCTGGAAAAGGGCGAACGTAGTTACCCCTTTTTACAAGAGGTATCGGGCTTTATGGAGAATGTCTTTTCTATCAGCATACCAACCACGCTTAGCGAAGAAAAACTAGCGTTATTCTTGCATGAAAAGCTGAACCGCCCCATACGGGTATGCGGAATGGTGAAGAACGAAGGCGAACCCGGTGGAGGTCCTTTCGTTATTAAGGAGAACGACGGCTCAACCTCGCTGCAAATTTTAGAAAGCTCGCAAATAAATATGGCCGATGAGCACATGTCGGCGTGTATGAAAGGCTTGTCACACTTTAATCCGGTTGATTTGGTGTGCTCATTCCGAACCCATACCGGAGGCAAGTTTAAGCTACAAACCTTTGTTGACCCGCAAACCGGATTTATTTCAGAGAAAAGTAAGGACGGAAAACCGCTGAAGGCACAGGAGCTGCCGGGACTATGGAACGGAGCTATGAGCCGCTGGAACACCATATTTGTAGAAGTTCCGCTTGCTACCTTCAACCCTGTAAAAACGGTAAACGACTTGCTGAGAAAGGAGCATTTGGTGTAAGCTTATAGCAATTTCAACTTTGCTATATAAAATCAACATCCAAAAGTTTGACAAGCTGTAAACTGCCGCTCCTAGCGGAGCGGTAATACATTGATAGCATTCTACTACAAAGATTAGGCTCCTAACGGAGCCTTTTATCGCTGCTTTTTTACCCGCATTAGTATAATTCCTATGGCTATCCAAACCAGCTCGCGAACGCGCATTACCAAACCCATGAAAACCCCCATCTGCCCCTGAAAGCCCATCATTTTCAGCGTAAGCGCAAGTCCGCCTTCTCGCGTTCCCAGCTGCATGGGCGAGAAAAACATGATGTTGGCAAATAGCGTAGAACCCGCGTAAAGTATAACAGAGTCGAGAAGTGAAAACTCTAAGCCTATAGCTTGGGCAATAAAAAACAGTTCGAAGCATGAAACTATTCGCGCCAATATTTCCAGCCCCAGCGCCAAGAAGAACGTAGGTTTACGGTTGGTATAGAAGCTTACAATATTCTGGTCTATCTCTTGTAACGCCTGCAGCTTACTCTCATTGAAACGTTGCATGGGCTTTCTCAAGAATGGAAGCTTACCCAGCACACGACAGGTTTTTACAATCAGCCCCTTCTTGTAACCTTTAAATATCAAATATAGTCCAAAGGAAAACAAGACAAACATGACAATACACCCTACAGTAATGCCCCAGCCCGGCTGAAGCAGGGCAAGGATAAGAACGATAGAGCACATCCAAAATACAACGTGAGAAAGAATGTGCATCATGCTGTACGATAGCGTAGCCGATGTGGCTCTGCGAGTGCCTATATTTTCTTGCAGCTCGAGTATGCGATAAGGCTCTCCGCCAAGCGCAACAACAGGTGTAATGTAGTTTATGGAGTACCCGCTGATGCTGATTTTCAGCACACGAAAAAAAGACGGGTACTGCTCTTTAGGTATATTCTTATCACGTATGACGGAGCTGTAGGCAAGCGCATTAATAATGTACACAACAAGCCAAATGCCGATAACGGGTACAAACCACCATCCGGTTTTTTGTATGTTATCCCATATTACATCCACGCCAATGGAATACACCATGTAGGACAGGATTACAACTCCCAACAGGAAGAAAAATATTTTCCACTTTTTTGCCTTCGTCATATCTGCTTATTCGCTTTGCTTAGCTGTAGGCTTTGGGGTTTACAGCGTTTTTCCTATTCGCTTACACATTGCTTCGTGCCTGCTAACCATGTACACCATTATACCGTTCAGCACAATCAGGTCAAACAAAAAGTAGTAGAACGGCTGATTGATGAACAAACATATAAACAAGGCTATAACACGTGTATTGAACTGTAGTATATTGGTAAACTTCATTAGCGGTTTACTTTGCGCCCTGAACGTATCGCACAGCTCTTGCGGCAAATTCCCGTCGGGGTAGGCTTGGTTCACCTTAGCAATAAACCGCTGGAAGTTGGGCGATATAGACTCCTGCTGCATGGTATAGTTGCGGTAAAAGTAGAGCATGGCTTTCCTTACCGGAGCTTTACCCCAAGAGAGGGATTTTATTTCCTGCACTATTTGCTTGGAGCTATCAAACTCGCTACCCTTTCCGCCACTCATAAAATGGAGGTGAATGGTGCGGTAGTAGTCGGCTATAGCCGCGTGCATAATATGCGACGCTCCGGCCAACGACCCGATAATCCAAACAGTGGCGTTGTCCCACCCTTGGTTAATACAGCGTAGCACAAGTACCACGTAGATAATGACAAACCAAATATTACCCGCCATACCATCGAGTATTCGGCCTAACTTGGTTTTGTTGTTGGTCATACGGGCTAGCTGCCCGTCAGTGCTATCAAACAAGTTTGCCAACACCAGCAGCAGCATGCCAATCACGTTGACAGAAAGGTTGGGGTAGTAAAACAGTACACCCGCAGAAGCTCCTATAAAGATACTGGCAATGGTTATCATGTTGGGCGTTATACGCAGCTTTTCTGCCAGCAACGCCAACCAGTAACCTAGGGGGCGATAAAAGTAAATATCAATGGGCTCTTCCGTATCCATTGATTTATAGGTGGCTGCAATTTTTGACTTTTTTTCTTCCATACTCCTCTAAATTCTTACAGCAACTACAAAGCTATTCTTTTGCCTTACTTAAAATTCGTTCGGCTATATGTTGAGCTGCTTCACCACGACATGGTGCAAAGCTAGGCCAATCATTCACATCAATCAGCTGCATATTACCTTCGGCATCTATTATAGCATCACCGCCATACACCTCTATACCCAGCAATTGCGCTGCGTTATCGGCTATTTTCTTCAGCTGTTCCAAATCAAAATTGTAAAACATTGTTTTCTCGCCCAGCTGCTGATTGTCAAACTTCACATGGTTCTCATCAAAAGGGTAGAACCAGTAAAAGAACGATGTTCCACGAACAGCATAGAACTTTACCAAATCGCCAATCAGATGTTTGGATATAACGGCATCGGGTATGCCGCGCAGCGCAAACTCTTTCAGCAGATCGTAACCTTCGCCCAGATTGGCACAAAAGCAAACATCCTCCTTGTGCATGGCATGAAAATCGCCACGCTTTACCCAAAAATGATCTAACCCTATTTCTCTCAATGCCGCTTCACTATCAACGGTTGTAGAAATAATCCGGCTTTCGGGATAAGGAATTCGGTTATCCAACAGCAAGCGAGTCATGTTAGCTCTAAAGCAACGCTCCACACCAAAAGCCGAGTTTATAACGCATACCCCGTTACGCTCCAACCCTTGCAGCTTAGCCAAGTTGGCCTTATTGCGAACCATAGAGATAATAAGGCGCTCATCAACATGGTGACTGTGAAAGAACTCTTGCTCTGTAAGTCGCTTAACTGTTGCTCCTCGCCCTTCCAGCTCGGCAATAACCGCGCCAAATATGGCGCTATCATTGTTTATATGGTTGGGCGAAAATTCGTTTGCCCGCTGTATTCCAAGTATATTCATCCGTATGTATAATGCGCTTACCCGCGCTCCACTTCTTTTAAAAATTCTTCAGCCTTCCGTATATCCTCCGCATGGTCAACATCCAGAATTTTGCTGAACGGATATGCCTTTAAGCGTAAGCCGTCCTGCAACATAGCCCGTTGAAAGTTTCGCATACGACTCATGTTTTCAGCCTTTGCCCTCTCAATCAGCCCAAAAACTTTAGGCGTGAGGCTGTATATGCCGCCCGAAACGTAACGACAGCTACCATCATTGCTATCAAGAAAAGCGGTAATTTGTTGTTCACCGTTTGTCTGCACGTAAAGCGGTTTCTCATCGTCAACGTAATCAGTTACCGCCATTACTCCATCATCAACACTATTTTCACAAAAATGTTGAATGAAGGCTGAAAGCTCCTGCGCGCTGAATATGGTATCTACAGTAGTAAGGCAAAATTTTTCACCTTGCAGGTAGGGAGCCAGCTCGTAGAAGCTGTGCAGCGAGCTGGGCGTTGTTTTGCAAACAATGTTGAGCGGAATGTTGAGCTGTTTTTGCATTTCTTGCAGGTAGCCGTTTACTTCCGGATGTATATTGTTGCTTATTATGCTAATGCTTTTGGCGTGGTTTTGCACAAAAATGTTAATGAGCCTCTCTACCATCGGAACGCCGTTAAGCCTCACCAAGGGCTTAGGTGTAGCAACTCCTTCCTGCTGCAGGCGCGAACCTTCTCCGGCTGATAGTATAGCGTAGTTAACTGTTTGCGAAACCATGTATTGTTCTTAGGAGGTACAAATGTAAAAGGATTTTTTCGATAATTAGCCCAAGCGTTGGTTATACATTCAGCCATGCGCCGTCTATCTGCTGGTAAAGCCTTCCTCGCAACCAAATTTACGCGCTAAGCAAAGCCAATGGCACGCTAATTTACAGCTAGTAAAAGTAAAGGAGCCTGTATTAGCTTGCTACGCACCAAGTGAGGCCTGTACAAAACAAGTGAGGATGATACTTTCGTACCACCCTCACACCCTTAACCTAAAACTTAACCTCCCACTATTGTGGGTTGCCTTCCTATTGGCAAGACAAAGTAAGTCATAATATTTTTGATTTGAAAGCTAAATAGACTAAAAATAAGAATGTTTTTTTGTTTTTTGGGGTCAAATAAGTAAACTTTGTAAGAACGACCGTCATACTAAGTAAGCCGTATGCAAATGCAAGAATTACCAGCCTCTCCCCTAGCCCCTCTCCCAAAGAGAGGGGAATAGCCCGTAGGGCTTGGATATCAATATAAACAACAGGCCGTTATATACTTTATACGCTTATACTACTTATTAAAGGCCGCAGGCTACGCGTTTCGACACGTCAACGCTGCTACCGCACTATTTCTTTACGAAAGATTTCTTCTCCAAGAACGATTAGCTTACCTAATCAAATCGGTTACCACCACCGAAGCGCAGTAACAGCCAAAAACAGCAGGCATGTAGGATATGGTTCCTACTGTTGACTTTTTGTTGGGCTCGTTCTCACAGAGTTCAATGGCATCAGCCATTGGCCCCTCTGATGAGAATACTACCTTAACCCCTTTACGGATACCCAGCTTGTGCAACCGCTTACGCAGCATGTGCGCCAACGGACAGTGATGCGATTTGGAAATATCGCTGATTTCAATTTTTGTAGGGTCAAGCTTAGCTCCTGCCCCCATTGAGCTAACAATAGGTATCCCGTTTGCCAAACACGATTGTATAAGCCGTACTTTAGGGGCAAGCGTATCTATAGCGTCAATAACATAGCTGTATTTGGCGGCCACCAACAGCTCGTCTATAAGCTCATCCTTCAGGTAAATGTGGTGTACATGTAGCCTCAGCTCGGGGTTAATATCCAGCAACCGTTGAGCCATCAGCTCCGCCTTGCTCCTTCCTTCGGTAGAGCTTAACGCCAACAGCTGGCGATTACGGTTACCGGTAGCTATCACATCAGCATCAACAATAGTAAGGGTTCCAACGCCTGCCCTGCAAAGCATCTCGGCGGCATACGCGCCAACACCGCCCAAACCGGCTACCAACACGTGGGTGTTTGCCAGTTCCTCCACTCGCTCGTTACCCAGTAAAAGCCTTGTGCGTACCTGCCAGTCATTATTACTGTTTACCATATAAAGATTAAAGAATAAAGATTAAAGAATAAAGATTAAAGAACAAAGATTAAAGAACAAAGATTAAAGAACAAAGATTAAAGAACAAGGACAAAAGGATAAATACTTTTGAGGTTTTACACTAGCGCACAACACCCGCCATATCGCCGTTTTTATGCCTTTTTACGGGCTATTTTTCCTACCCAATAGCTCTATTCAACGCCGCAAAGTTCGGAAAAAACAGCCAGCCTTTTTCTTTTTTGGCGCAACTTTTTTCTTTTTCTTTCGCCTCACAGCTACAGGTTGTCTTTATGTTCAAAAAGAATAAAAACCAAGTTGTATTAAAATCTCTCTCCCGCCAAGCATAGCCTCCTTCCTTGTAATCTTCTTTTTTATATTCCTTGTAATACTCCTTTTAGCTGTTGTTTTCAGCAATACCTCTGTTGAAATCAACAGGTACATTTGTAGAAAACAGCGAGGGGTATGTTGTTTTCAACAACTGAAAAACAGCACTTGCGGATTTCAACATACCAGAACAATCTTTTCTGTACGTATTCTTCTCTACAAAACCCGTTAGTAGCCAAATAACAGGTATAAGCTGCATTCTACAAAGAGGTTGCTCATTCAAAACAATTACCTCTTGTACCCGTGTTACTACTATTAGCATTGAATATATTAATGCCCTACGGATTATTTATCTACCCTTGGCTGTAAGTCAACGTAAAACGGTCAAGATGACGCTCAAAAACCGTCCATGATTCCTGAACCTCATCATAGGTCAAGAAATAGTGTAGCGGTCTTTCGGGCTTTTCATCGCCAACCAATACCGCATCACAGTAAGCCCGGAACGCATCACAAATTGATTCCGTCTCGTACCGGTTAGCCAGCTTAACCAGCTTGCGCTCAATAGCAGCATTGTGTACCAGCTGTGTTTTTGTTTTGGTTCTTGTTGGTATATCAGGTGTCAGCTTACCGTTGTTGTACATCTCACGCCGTTCGTCATACACCTTATCCAGCATAGCAAACAGCCGCTCGGTCACCTGCTTATTCTTGTCCTGTTTTTGTTCCACCTGTTTAGGGGCATCCTGCTTTTTGCTGTGGTACTTGGCAAGCTGAATGAAGTGCTTGAACAGCTCCGATTGCTCATCCATAATAACAGCCAGCACGCTCGTTTGTGAAAGAATGAAGAAGCTGATTTCAAAAAATCGAACCCGCCCGTTGGTAGCGGCATTTACCTGCACGCTTGTTTGTAAAAAATCCAGCTCCTCAAAAAAGTGGAAAATAGCTTCCTGCCGGCTGCGCTTTATCCGCGTTTCCGCCTCAATGCGCAGCTGGGAGTAGTGAAAGGGTTTGTACTTAAACGATATGGCTTTTACTACCAGCCAATCAAACAGAATAACTTCATCAGGCTTCAGCCTGTACGATTGAAGCCGTATTACGTTGGTGCAAAGCCGAAGCTCGGGGCTTTCTTGTAACATGATTTTAAATGGTTTTAAGTATCCTGAATTTTCAACGTGCACTCAGGACAAGGTTGTGGTTTATGGTTGTTTATTTTTATGGCATGCAGATGACGCTGAAAACGCAGATTTACACAGCTCCATTCTCTTTACTAGACTTCTTCGGGAAATAGCCACGTGGCTACCTAGCGAGTAGTTGGGCTAAAGCCCAATATCCGTGTTCTTTTTGTGTCCGTCAGCTAAAGCTGACGGCAATGAAAAAGTTCATTGCCGTTGACTTTTGTCAACGGATTAATGGGTTCAAACAAACGGGGCTTTAGCCCAACATTTTTCTGTTGTATGGCATACCTGCTGTTCGTTGGCATATCATTTTCCGAAGAGGCCTCCTTTTGCGTTCAGCTTGTATTTCTATGCGCTCCTATATACCTACTGCGCCTATGTGGTGAGGAAAGCCCCTTTAGGGCTAAGCTAATGCCCCCTAAATCCCCCAAAGGGGGACTTTACAAACAACAATATTTATTTGTCATAAAAAACTATGTGCTCCTATGTACCTACTGTGCCTATGTGTTCAAGATAACCCCCTTTAGGGGGTTGGGGGTTAAGAAATGTTTATTCAAAGCCGCAGGAAGCAAAAAAATCAATAAAAAAACGTAGGTTTGTCTTTTAAAATTGAAATACAATCATGCTTCATCCAACATATCGCACATTCACATTACTCTTACTAATACTACTAACACCGCTACTCTCAACCGCCAAGCTACCCGATATAGACGTTGAAAAACGCAACCAGTGGGTTGACTCCATTATGAGTACAATGGATACCAGAGCGTGTATAGGCCAGCTGTTTATGGTAGCGTGCTACCCTTCGTTGGGAGAAAAACATCTTAAAGAGATTACAAAGTATATTGAAAAGGAAGAAATAGGCGGTATCCTTTTTTCAGTAGGACATCCTACGCAGGTGGCCGAGCTGGCTAACCACTTTCAGCTGATTACTGAAATTCCGCTACTCATAGCCATTGACGGGGAATGGGGACCTTCCATGAGGGTTGACAGCACACTTCAGTTCCCGCGTCAAATGCCGCTGGGAGCTGTTACCAACAACCAGCTGATATACGACATGGGTGTTGAAGTAGCCAAACAATGTGCCGCGCTTGGCATACACCTTAACTTTGCGCCCGTTGTCGATATTAACAGCAACTCAAAAAATCCGGTGATCAACACCCGTTCGTTTGGTGAGAATAAGCATAAGGTTGCACAAAAGGCAGAGGCTTACATGCAGGGTATGCAAGACTACGGCCTGCTTACCTGCGCCAAGCACTTTCCCGGACACGGCGATACGGACAAGGACTCGCACAAGGAGCTACCCATCGTTCGACGCACAAAGCAACAAATTGACGAGGTAGAGCTATACCCCTTCAAACAGCTGATAGCAAAAGGAGTTGACGGAGTTATGGTTGCTCACCTTGAAGTTCCAACCTTGGAGAAATCTCCCAATACACCATCAACCTTATCCAAAGCTATCATTACCGATATGCTGAGAAAGTCTCTCGGCTTTAATGGCCTTATCTATACCGATGCGCTGAACATGAAGGCCATCATGTCATCACATGATCCGAAGCAGCTGCCGCTGCAAGCGCTACTTGCCGGAAATGATGTACTCCTTCAACCAAAAGAGGTAAGCGCGGCTATTGATGTTATTGAATCTGCCATTGACTCGGGAAAAATTACAAGAAAAGAGATTTTAGCCCATTGCGTGCGAGTGCTGGAAGCCAAGTATAATGCGGGGCTGTATAAAGACCAGCTGAACAATATAGAAGGGCTGATTGATAAGCTGAACAGCCCGCAAGCACAGGCGTTGAATAACAAGCTGGCCGAATCGGCGCTAACGCTTGTTGTTAACCGCGACAGCCTGTTGCCCTTAAAGCGGCTCGACGCGCTGCGCATAGCCTACCTTGAGGTTGGCAAGGATAAGGGAAGCGTATTCAAAGAACGGATGGAACAGTACGCGCGTATTTCATCGTTTTCGTTTCCGGAAAAACCTACTAAAGTATTACTCGATAAGCTGGAAAAGGATTTAAGCGCGTACAACCTTATTATTGTAGGCTACCATAAGGCCAACTCGCAACCGCAGTACAGCTTCGGAACCGATACTCAAAGCCTTGCTTTTATTGAAAAGCTGAAGGCTACAAAAAAAGTTGTACTCGATTTTTTCGGAACACCATACGGAATAGCCAAATTTAGCACACCCGAACGTTTTGCGGCCATACTGGTGTCATACAACAACCTTCCGGAAAGTCAGGACAGGTCGGCACAGGCCATATTTGGGGGAGTAACAATTAGCGGAACATTACCCGTAACCGTAAGTAAAAATTATCCCGAAAGCTTTGGCATTGCGCAAAGCCGGCAAACACGCCTTAAATACGCTATACCTGAAGAGTTGGGCATTGACGGTTCACAGCTAAAAGGCATAGACTCGCTGGTAAACCTTGCCATTGAACAGCAGGCTATGCCCGGATGCCAGGTGCTTGCAGCGCATAAGGGCGTAGTGTTTTACCAAAAAGCGTTCGGTCGCCATAGGTATGACAGCCTATCGCTCAAGGTGAAGCTGAGCGACCTTTACGACATGGCTTCCGTAACCAAAATAACCGCTACCATTCCGCTGGTAATGAGGCTGAAAGATAGAGGAACGCTCAATCTTGATAGTACGCTGGGTAAATACCTGCCCACCCTTCCCTCAGATAAACAGGGGCTGGTAATACGTGATATACTCACCCACCGGTCGGGCTTACAAGCGTGGATTCCTTACTACAAGGCCTTTTACAAAATTAAGGGCGGGCAACCGTTATTTAGCGATACGAGTAGTACAACCTACCCCAATCAGCTGCTTAACGAGCCTTTGTTTCTAAATAAATCTGCTTACTTAGACTCTGCCTACTTCTCTCGCAAGCGCAGTAGCCGCTATACAATTAGCGTAAGCGACTCGCTGTTTGCTACCACCGCCGTACCCGATTACGTAAGAAAAGCAACCGATGAAGCGGTGCTGTTTGAGAAAAAATATCGCTATAGCGACATGGGGTTAATGTACATGCAGCGGGCTGTTGAAGCCATCTACAAGCGTCCGCTCGATAAGCTGGACGATTCGCTTTTCTACCGTCCGTTGGGCATGAACCGCTCAGCATTTAAGCCGCTGGAACGTTTCAACAAAAATGAAATTACCCCATCGGAGCAAGACCTTATATTTAAAAAACAGCACGTACAGGGAACGGTACACGACCCTGCGGCCGCCATGCTGGGTGGTGTGTCCGGTCATGCCGGACTATTTTCCAACGCTAACGATATGGCTAAGCTGCTTCAGCTATACCTCAATAAAGGTGAGTATGGCGGAGAACGCTACTTCAGCGCTGCTACTATGGATGAGTTTACCCGTTACCAGTTTCCCGAAAGCGGCAACCGCAGAGCGTTAGGATTTGATAAGCCGGAGCTGAACACCAAAAGTAACGTTTGCCCCGAAGTATCGACAGCCAGCTACGGGCATTCCGGCTTTACCGGAACCTTTGTATGGGTTGACCCTGAACGCGAGCTGGTGTACGTATTCCTGTCCAACCGTACCTATCCGGATTCCAACAACCCTAAGCTATCACGGTTGAACGTGCGTACCGAAATACTACGCATGCTCATTAACGCCATTGATGGAAAGAAGTAGTGAATGGTGAATGGTTAATAGTGAATAGTTAATGGTTAATGGTGAGTAGTGAAAGGTAAATTCCCCGCTAGTGCTTATGCTAAGCAGCATTTGTAATACCGCTTTATTGTTTACCAAATTTATAATTTGGTTTGCACATCAACCACTACTTTCGCAAACATTACCATAACCACACAGACAACATAGCTGGCTTTGCTCCGTAGGAGCAACATCTTTGTAGAAAACAGTCGTGATGCAAAACTCTGCTCCGCTAGGAGCAGCATCTTAATTAATATATGAGTTCAAGATGTCGCTCCTACGGAGCGAAAAACCAACCTCTCTATTCAGGCTACAAAGATTCGGCTCCTAACGGAGCCACCGGCTAAGCAATACCTACGTTAAGCGGTATTTGTAATCAGTCATGGTCGGAAGATTTCAAATTATTAGCAATGAACTTATTGTTTTAATTGTCGGTCTGGAAGACCAGCTTATTTACCTTCGGTGAGCTCGTAAACTCGGTTCAGCCCAATGGCAACGCCTTGGGAAAAATAACGGCACTCCCTGCTTACTACGCCCTGAAAGGGCAACTTATACGGCTACATTCTTTAAGCTGCCCTTTCAGGGCGCAGTCAACTTTTCACACGCTATCCCAACGCGCCACTTCGTTTGCGTTGGGCTGAGCTAAGTTGTCCTTTCAGGACGATAGTAGGTGTCTCAAGTGGCTGGAAGCTATCATATAAAAATCTTCCGACCATGACGTCATTGCGAAGCGCTTTTTGCTGACCCGAAGGGAAGCGCAGCTAACCAACCTGCTTAATTTGATGAGATTGCTTCGCTTCGCTCGCAATAACGACTTTGATCTAATAACATAAAATCATAACTCCTTATTCGTAATTCTTAATTCGCTTGCTTCGTTTTCGGCGCAAGGAATTTATTGTACAGCAGCAAGCCCGCAATAGTAAGTACACCAATACCGCTAAAAATAAGCCATAGCGTTTTTGGGTCGTGCAGCTTATCAACAAAGTAAACGTAGAGTGAGGCGCCCAGAATACCACCAACTCCACTACCAATAACCCCGTATAAGAAAGAGTAACCAAGATATAGCGCCTTCTTATCCTCAGGAGCGATTAAACCCACGTAGGATATAAACTTGGGATGAGCCGTCATTTCACCCAGCGTAAACACCGCAATACCCGCCATAAATACCCAAATACTGGTTGATAGCGCAAGAATAACGAAACCAAGCGTTCCGAAGCTTATTCCCAAAATCATAGTGGGTAAGGCTTTCGTATTCTTCACCAACGATGATACAACCATTTGCAGTAGTATAATTACACCCGCGTTAATAACTGTAACGTGCTCTATATCGAAGTGCCATGAAGGGTTATCGGTAAATAATCCAAGAAAGCTGTTCACAGCATTGTTTAGCGGAGTGGCATCAATGTAATCGCGCACGTACCACAGCACCGTATCAAACATTTGGAAGTAAAGAATCCAAAAGCAGGAGTATATGGCAATCATTGTTACAAAGCGGTAATCTTTCAGCACCAGCAAAGCTCCGGTTAGCACCTGCCCTATCGTTTTGGTACTCTTCGGGCGTTCGGGCTCCTTGTAAACAAACAGGTTGAGCAGTATAAGCGAACCTGTTGCAATAGCCGCCATGTAGAATATGTAAGAGTACGATATGGTCTTTAGAATGGGAATAATAAGAAGCGGCACAAGGAACGCACCAAGGTTGATAGTCCAGTAGAAGATGCCGAATCCCAGCGTTGAGTTATGCTCGTTTGTGCTACGCGCAATAGTTCCGGAGATGATAGGCTTAAAACATCCTGCCCCACATACCATTAACAGCAAGCTGGCAAACACTGTAGGATAGGTATTGGATAAGCCCGTAAACAGGTAGCCTATACTCATTACAGCAAAAGCGCCCATCAGCAGTTTACGGTAGCCGTAACGGTCGGCAATGGCCCCCGACAAAATGGGTAGTAAGTATAGCAAGGGCGTAATCGTACTTTTAATCACCCCAACGCTCTCTTTTGAAAAGCCCAGTCCGCCTTCGTTTAGACTCATGGTAAGGTAAACGGACAGTATGGACATTACGCCGTAGTACGACCCGCGCTCGAAAAACTCCATAATAATTACCGTCCAATAGTTCTTAGGGAATGAGCGGATACCGCTTTGAGAGGGATGGTGGTTTTTCATTCGTTTAGTGAATGGTTAGTTAATGGTGAATAGTTAATAGGAAAAGAAGCAAGTGCCTAGAGCGAACAAATATATAAAATGTTGGGTAAAACTACCGCATAAAATGAAGTGCAAGTTATCGACGGGTTGTTGGTTATGTCGTCAGGTTTCCAGCGTCTAGTCCATACACCACTGTTCGCCCCCTTCGGGGACAGGAGCTACAAAGAATGGCATCCTTCCCCGTGGGCTTCACCCACGGTTATGCATATTTAGTCCCTTTGGGACAAGTTTTATGAGAAATGTTTTATCAAAATGTCCGCGAAGCGGGCAAATATGAATAACCGTGAGTGTAACTCACGGAGTAGAAAGATACTCTCCCACACTTGTCCCCGAAGGGGGCAAACAACGACTATGAAATTACTCCTGCCGGAACAAGCATGCCGGCACGTGCGGTAGGCGTCAGCTGCATGTTGTCAAAATCAATACCTTCAACCAACACCACCCCCGGACATTTACCAACAGTAAAATCGCCAACGCAATGGTCTATACCCAGCGCCTTTGCTCCGCCTTGCGTTGCCCACAACAGCAATACATCTAATGGTACAGCAGGAAAGTGTGTTGCTATAGCTTTCAGCTCAGCCAACATCGACAGCTGTTCGTTTGATGAAAGGCTATCCGTGCCAATTGCTACGTTAGCCCCCTTGTGGTATAGCATCGCTACCGGAGGCATTCGGTTTTCGATATACAGGTTGGAGCAAGGACACAACACCCAGCTGGTGTTGCTGTTCTTCTCCATCACCGCATCGTAATCTTCGGAACTAGTAAACAGGTTATGTATTAAGAGCAGTCGAACAGCTGCTTCCAGCTGTTCAAGCAAGCGAAATATCGAAGGCTTACCGATAACTCTCGGTGGTTCGAAACCTTCCTTCTCGTAAAGTCCTGCAAAGCGACCGCTACCGTCAATAAAGTATTCGTTCTCTTCCGTACATTCCTGGTTGTGAATGCTTATAATTCCCGATCTCACCGCCTCTTGCACCGTATCGCTAAACAGCTTATCAGACATGGAGTACGGAGCATGTGGTGTAAGCGTAGCGGTAAGTCCCAACAGCTGGGCTTTTGCCGTTAGCGCCACCCCATCGTTAAACGCCTTATGGGCAAATAACGGGTTGCCGGCAAATACCTCTATAAAGTTGTGATAAAATATAGGGCTGCTTGCCTTAATACCAAAGCTGGTATCGGAGTTAGAAATATCACCGACAGCAACAATACCTTCGGCTGCCATTGCTACGTCGGCAGAAAGAATGGCGGCTTGCTGCTTTGCAATGTCATGCTCATGCCGATACATTGCAATATGTTCAATAAAGCCTATAATACCCGTATGCTTAGGCACAGAACCCAGCATTGATGACAGCTCCAAATGGCAATGAGCATTCACAAAGCCCGGACAAAGAATACCGTTGTAAAACTCAACCGATTCTTCTTCTCCTTCGCCCAGCTGCCCTATCGACAGTATTTCTCCCGAATCGCTAAGCGTTAGCAGTCCTCTTTTTATTGGCTTATCGTTTATCGGAAAAATATAGTGTGCGGCTATTTTACGCATAAAAAAATATTATTCTGAATAATGAATGTAAGCTAATACCAATATACTCTCAACGTATCTCCGGCAACAGACAGCTCGTAATGCAGCTCCCGCAAGCTGTTGCCTTCATGTTCTGCACTTATGGTTGTACCATCCGTTGCTACCTCCGGCATAGGAGCATTTGCTGTTGAAGCAGGTGGCGCATATTCCTTTTCCATCTCCTTCAGCTGTACTATTACCTCTTCATATATTTTTTCAAACTCCAGCGGACTTTTCAGATATGAGTTAACCGCCGCTCTGAACTCCTCTCGGGTATAGCCGTATTTTTTAAGAATAGCCCCGTAGTACGCGCTGGAGTCGGCCAGCTGGTACTGCATATCCGAGGCTATAACAATACCATCAGCCAAGTGCATATCTACCAGTATTTTTACCATCTTCCGCTCCGGTATTCCGTGATTTACCTTACATCCCGACAATACGGCAAGAACAAACACCAATAAGATTAACTGTATGCCAGCTGTTTTTTTCATACTTTTGCGACTCTAAGATTGCAAAGATACAATTTTTATAATGAGTAGTATGGTAGTGTAGCAGTATGGAGTGTTTTTAAAAGTGTCAATGTTATAGCATTTTCTACTTTCCACTCTTATCATTCACACTACATTACACTACCACGCTACTACACTACTACACTACTTTTTTACTACACCACTCAAAGATGAAAAAACTCTCCGCCAGCTTCTTTCAGCGCGATGTGCTTAATGTTGCCCCTGCCCTACTTGGCAAGTACATTGTACGCCGTTTTGATGACGGACGAATAGAGCGTTTTCGGATTGTAGAAGTGGAAGCCTATCGCGGACCGGAAGACCTTGCCTGCCATGCCAGCAAAGGGCGAACGAAGCGTACAGATGTGATGTTTCACAAGGGAGGCAAGCTATACGTGTACCTCATATACGGCATGTACCAAATGCTGAATATTGTTACCGGAAAGGAAGATGAACCACAAGCCGTTCTCATTAGAGGAGTGGAAGGTGCTGTTGGTCCCGGACGGCTTACCAAACGCTTGGAAATTGATGCTTCTTTCTACGGAGAATCCCTGCCCTCTGCCAGAATATGGCTGGAGGATGACGGTAAAGGTATCCCCTCCCACAAAACTACTCCCCGCATTGGCATTGAGTATGCAGGCGATTGGAAGCATAAGCTGTGGAGGTTTGTAGTTGAATAACGTGAATGGTTAAGCGTTAGAAGTTAAACGAAAATACAAAGCAGTGAAGATATAACCTAAGGGTATCCGGTGTATCATTTCACAAGCCACATGTAACCCCTAAATCCCCTAAAGGGGACTTTCCTCAACACATAAGCACAGTAAGTACATAGAATAGAATGATTGTAAGAAAAAGACTACACCGTGTAAATCTGTGTTTTCAGCGTCATCTGCGTGCCAAATTGCCATTCCTTCTCTGACAATTACAATTTTACTAAAGATGCCAGATTGATATTCTATGTGGTTCAATTTATCTAGCTATTTTAGGCATTGTTGTTCTTTCTACCAAACTAATTCAATGTTCTATAACAAGCCGTTCCCGAAAAAATAAAATCACTACCTTTGCAAACATTGCCAATTCAAAAAACAATATAAAAGCAAACTCATACGATGAAAAAGATTATCAACACAGAAAAAGCACCTAAAGCAGTAGGCCCATACAGCCAAGCAGTAGAAGCCAACGGAACATTATACATATCGGGTCAGCTACCCATTAACCCCGCCACAGCTGCATTTGTAGAGGGTGGTGTTAAAGAGCAAACCGAACAAGTGCTTAAAAATATCGGAGCGATTCTTGAGGCAGCCGGATATACGTTTGATAACGTAGTAAAGTCAACCGTACTGCTCAGCAACATGGATGATTTTACCGCTATGAACGAGGTGTACGCCGGCTTCTACAAGGCCGACCAGCCCGCACGTGTAGCCTACCAAGTGGCTAAGCTGCCCATGGGCGCTATGGTTGAGATTGAGACAATTGCAGTGAAATAAAGAAGTTAAGAAGTCCTAGAAGTTAAAGAACTCAAAGAAGAAAAGAGAGTTGACAATCTAAGTATAATGACAACATTTCAACTTGCATTTTCTTTCAACTCCGAGTTTCACTTATATCTTTAGCTGCTATAACTTCTTTAAATTCTCTAACTACTAACATTCATGAAACGATTAATAGAATGCGTGCCTAACTTCAGCGAAGGCCGTGATATGTCCATCATAAAACAAATTACCAACGAGATTGAAGCCATTGAGGGTGTTCGCCTAATTGATGTTGACCCCGGCAAGGCTACCAACCGTACAGTAGTAACTATGGTAGGCTCACCCGAAGAGGTATGCGAAGCCGCTTTCCGTGCTGTTAAGCGTGCTGCCGAGCTGATTGATATGAGCAAGCACCACGGCGAACACCCACGTTTTGGCGCAACCGACGTTTGTCCGCTTATCCCCGTATCGGGAATAACAATGGAAGAAGTAGTAGTATATGCCCGTAAGCTGGCTAAGCGCATTGGCGACGAGTTGGGTATTCCTGTATATTGCTATGAGAGCGCCGCTACCGAAGCTAAACGTAAGAACCTTGCCGAATGCCGCTCCGGTGAATACGAAGGACTAAAGAAGAAGCTAGCCGACCCTGCTTGGAAACCCGATTTCGGACCTGCGGAGTTCAATACCCAAGTTGCCGGAACAGGTGCTACAGCCGTTGGCGCACGTAACTTTCTAATTGCTTATAACGTTAACCTCAATACCACCTCAACCCGCAGGGCAAACTCTGTTGCCTTCGACCTGCGTGAGAAGGGACGCCCTAAGCGTGAGGGTAACCCCATTACCGGAAAGAAGGTGCTTGATGCAAAGGGAGAAGAAGTATGGGAACCCGGCTTACTGAAAACCGTTAAGGCTATTGGCTGGTACATTGAAGAGTACGGCGTTGCCCAAATCTCCATGAACCTTACAGATATTGGAGTAACCCCACTACACATTGCATTCGATAAGGCTTGTGAGCGTGCACAGGCTCGTGGGCTACGTGTAACCGGTTCTGAGCTGGTAGGTGTAATGCCTTTACAAGCCATACTTGATGCGGGAAAATACTTCCTCACAAAGCAAGAACGTTCATGCGGCATCTCCGATGAAGAAATCATTAAGATAGCTGTAAAGACGATGGGGTTAGATGAGCTAACACCCTTTGACCCCAAGAAAAAAATTATAGAATACATTCTGCAAGACGATAGCCGGCAGCGCCTGATAAAAATGGACTTGAAGGCATTTGCTAACGAAACAGCATCCGAATCACCTGCGCCGGGTGGCGGGTCTGTATCGGCATACATGGGTGCTATGGGTGTTGCGCTGGGAACAATGGTTGCCAACCTATCGGCACACAAGGCCGGATGGGACAGCCGCTGGCAAGAGTTCGCAACATGGGCGGAAAAAGGTAAATACTACGTTGATGCGCTGGTAAATATGGTTGATGAAGATACCAACGCCTTCAACCGCATTATGGAAGCATTCGGTTTGCCCAAAGGCTCAGACGAAGAAAAGCAGGCACGTAAGCAAGCCATTCAGGATGCTACCCGTTACGCTATTGAGGTTCCGTTTAAGGTAATGCAGCTGTGCTACGAATCAATGCAGGTAATGAAGGCTATGGTAGAGATTGGCAACCCCAACTCGGTAACCGATGCCGGAGTTGGCGCGCTGGCCGCTCGCTCGGCAGTAATTGGCGCATTCCTCAACGTAAAGGTAAACTCTACCAGCCTTGATGATAAAGCATTTGTTACGAAAATTGTTGCCGATGCTAAGGTTATTGCCGACAAGGCGTGTGAGCTGGAGAAAGAAATTATAGCAACCGTGAACAGTAAGATTGAGCAGTAACAGCTGATTTAGCGCTAGCGGTTATTTGATAGCCATTGGTAGCATTAAATGGTTATTGGTTATTCATGGTTATTGATAGTTATTAATAGTTATTGCTATTCATGCTTGTGGGTGCCTGCTGTAAGCTCTGTTGTTATTACTTGTTAAAGCAATAACTATTGAATAACACAAATTACAACGAATGGCAGAACCAATTATGAATAACAATCAAATAGCTAATAACTACGGAAAATAAATAACCTAAGAACAACAATCGCTGAATAACAGCTGACAGTTCAATAACGGCCAATAACCATTGAATAACAAGAAATAACCACTAATAACCACAACATCAACAAATCAACATACTAAGAGAAATATACCATGCAAAACGTAATAGACGAAACGCTGAAATACAAAGTAAAAGATATAAGCCTAGCCGACTGGGGACGTAAGGAAATTATTGTTGCCGAAAAGGAAATGCCGGGGCTTATGTCTATCCGTAAGAAGTACGCAGCCGAAAAACCGTTGAAGGGCGTGCGCGTTATGGGCTCATTGCACATGACCATTCAAACCGCCGTGCTTATTGAAACGCTGGCAGAGCTTGGCGCTGAAGTACGCTGGGCTAGCTGCAACATTTTCTCTACGCAAGACCACGCCGCTGCGGCCATTGCCGCCGCAGGTATTCCTGTATTTGCATGGAAGGGCGAAACCTTGGAAGAGTACTGGTGGTGTACGGCTATGGCGCTATCGTTTCCCGGTGGAAAAGGGCCACAGCTGATTGTGGACGATGGTGGCGATGCTACCCTGTTTATCCACAAAGGTTACGCAGCCGAGAAGGATGCTAAAACGCTTGATGTAAAAGCGTCCAACCATGAGGAAGGCGTTATTCTCGACTTGCTGAAACAGCTGCTGAAGGAGGATAAGCAAAAGTGGCATCGGACAGTAGCTGAGTGGAAGGGAGTATCGGAAGAAACTACCACAGGTGTTCACCGCCTATACCAAATGCAGGAACGCGGAGAGCTGCTGGTTCCGGCTATTAACGTAAATGATTCGGTAACCAAAAGCAAGTTCGATAACCTGTACGGCTGTCGTGAGTCGCTGGCCGATGGTATAAAGCGTGCAACCGATGTAATGATTGCCGGAAAAGTAGTAGTAGTATGCGGTTACGGCGATGTTGGTAAGGGTTGCGCCCGCTCTATGCGCGCCTACGGTGCTCGCGTAATTATTACTGAAATTGACCCCATTTGCGCGCTGCAAGCCGCAATGGAAGGCTTCGAAGTAAAACCGGTTGAAGATACGCTGGGCGAAGGAAATATATACGTTACCACTACCGGAAACCGTGATATTATTACGCTGGACTATATGAAGCGTATGCTAGACCAAGCCATTGTTTGCAACATCGGGCATTTCGATAACGAAATACAAATGGATGCGCTGAACGCTATGCCGGGTGTAAAGAAGGAGGAAATTAAGCCGCAAGTGGACAAGTACACCTTCCCCGATGGCCGCGCCATTTTCATTTTGGCAGAAGGTCGTTTGGTTAACCTTGGATGTGCAACGGGACACCCCTCGTTTGTAATGAGTAACTCTTTCTCTAACCAAACGTTAGCCCAAATTGAGCTGTGGAAAAATAAGCTGGAAGTGGGTGTGTATCGTCTCCCCAAACAGCTGGACGAAGAGGTTGCCCGCCTGCACCTTGAACATTTAGGGGTAAAGCTAACCCAGCTAACCAAAGAACAAGCCGATTATATAGGGGTACCCCTAGAAGGCCCATACAAACCGGAACATTATAGGTACTAACAACCTGTGCATATTCTGATTCTTTTTAACGTTAAAAGTTAAAGTAAACCAACATATTGGCTCGATTTTTGCATAGTTAAAACCTTGAACCAAACAATATAAGTTATGAAAAAAATTATTCTTCTACTCGGTGCCGCAGTATTCGCACTAAGCTCGTGTAACAAAAATGACGGGCCTGAAATAACCCCTCAATACTACTTTTGTTATGACTTCTTGGTTGCTCAAGGAATCGCTCAGGATTTCTGCGATATTGCCAACTACTACGTTAAGGAATATAAGGCCGGAACAGCGCATGATGAAATGGCTGCTGCTACAGAAACTGATGGAAGTACAACGTTAACCATTACATTTACTTCGGGATCAACAAGCTACTCCCTTAGCGGTACGATGCGCGTAAACATTAATGATAACTTAGGATCTGACGTTAAAACTATTACGTTGAATGGACTGAAAGATAATAATCAAACTACTGCTTATGGTGGTACTATAACCGTAACTGATATTCTTGTTGATGACAATACAAGGGATGAAAATGTAGAGCTTGCCGGATTTTCAATTGGTGGAGTTGGAAGTTCAACACCAAGCATATTGATGAACTACATCTACGAGCATCAGCTCACCGGATTATCAACAACCGATAAAACTGACGATAAAGCATATTGGATGAATGGGGCTGTAAATGGTACCCATGCTCAATACGGAGCCTTCACCGGAATGATGAATGACCAATTTACAGCAGGATATGTTTATTCTGCCGGCCAAATGACATACATAAGCGGAGATATGACGTTTACCGTTCAAAACTTTGGTGGAGTGGTAACCCCTGTTCGTATGACATTAACCAATGCTCAGCTATCTATTACCTACAACGGTTCTACTATCAACTACTAGTTGAACAGGTATATTTTATATATAGCAAAAAGAAGGGGAGCCATTGATTGGTTCCCCTTCTTTTTGCTTTCAATATATGCTAAACACCATACGAGGTGGTTAACCATGCCGATAGCTCTTCAGGCTTATCAAACCGCCCTACCAGCCTGTCTCTCTCGAAGAAAAAAGCTTCAGTAACCCTATCAGTCTTTTGGATATGTTCAAAGTAGGGTAATGAGCTTGTTTTATCTAGGCAAAAGATAAACACATCAGGACGATAAGGGTAGCTAAGCTTGCTGCGAAACTCGTCTGCTTGCGCACCCACAATAGCTACTGCATACTGTTTGAATACGTATCGGAAAAACAACCTTGCCCAGCTAGCGCAGTATGGACCGGAACCCGCCATCTGAGGTTTCATATTATACATCATTTGCTTGGCCATTTCGCCATACTTCTGCTCGTTGTAAAATATCGAAATGGAAGACAACTCGCGAGCCATTACAGAACAGGCAGAGGGCAGCGCCCCATCTGCAATAGGCATGGTCTGCATCCTTTTATCTCCTTTACCCTTAGGGCATAAAAAGAACATCCCGGTAGATTCATCATAAAAATCAACAATAGCCTTATCAACCAACAATTTAGAATCATGCAGCCATTGCTCCTTTCCGGTAATGGCATACATCATCGTAAAAGCTAGCGCCGTATAAGCATAGTCATCTAAAAATCCATCACCTCTTGTTTCTTCGCATCTTTTATAGCATACAAGCCCTCCATCTTTCGTCATCAAATTATTTTTGATAAAGTGGAGTGTTTCTTCGGCCATAAAGAAATACTCATCGTTATTCAACGATTTGTACGCATCCATAAACGCTATTGCGGTAAGCGCATTTATAGCGGTAACCATTTTATCATCGGCATAGGGCACTACCCGTTCTCTACTGCGCGCAATCAGCTTTTCACGTATTGTTGCCAGCTTATGTTTTACCTCGCCCTCGCTTAATCCGTAATGTTCGGCCAGCGATACCTCATCAGTGTTGATAAATAACGTATTTTGCTCGTTGGAGTTTTCTTGAGCAGCCAGCCCGTAGTAGCTCATTGCTAATGGAGAATCTTCTCCAAGCACCTCATCAAACTCGTTCGCTGTCCATGTGTAGAAAGCGCCGGGAACAATACCATCTCCTCCGGCAAGCGATGTATAAAATCCCCCATCAAATGATGACAGCTCCCTGATGCAGAACATCAGCGTTTCCTCAATAACCTTTCGATATAAAGGAGAACCCGTTAGCTGAAATCCTTTTGAGTAAAGAGAAACCAACAACGCATTCTCTGCCATCATTTTTTCAAAATGAGGCTTTCTCCATGCTATATCAGTTGTGTAACGAAAAAAACCACCGTGTAGCTGATCGTAGATACCTCCTTTCGCCATGTTATCCAGCGTTAGCACAACATGGTCTCTTACTTGCTGGTCGTTAAAGTAGTAGGCAAAATCCAGCAAAAAGTCCTTTCCCCCTGCCAACGGAAACTTGGGTGGGCGGGACGTTCCACCATATATGGGATCAAACTTGCGTTTCCACGGTTCGGCAATAAGACGAATATCTTTCTTTGAAATCTCATTAGCTCTCTCTCTTTGCTGAACGCGCATAAGTGATAAGCCTTCGCCAAGCTCTTTGGCAACATCTTTCACCTTTTGAGGTTCAATCAAATATGTTTCGAGTAGGCTTTCAGCAATGTTCAGTAGCTGGTCGGGGGTAATGTATGTTGAACCAAATACGGGAGTACCATCAGACAAGGCAAAACAGCTAATTGGCCAGCCCGAATTCTCATTTAATAGCTGAATAGCATTAGAGTAAAAATGGTCTAGATCCGGACGTTCATCTTTATCCACCAGAATAGGGACAAAATGGTTGTTAAGTATGTCCGCAATCTTTTCATTCTTCACAAAACATTGCAAAGCCATCTTCTTGCACCAATGGCATGCTGTGTACCCTATGCTAATAAAAAGCAGCTTATTGTCCTTCTCTGCTTTCTCCAAGGCTGTACTGCACCACGGATACCATGCAACAAGATCAGACGCATGCTGTTGAAAGTAGGGACTTAGCTCTGTTGGTTGAGTATCGTCTTTTTTATTGCCATTCATAAATACAATATGCGTGAAGTAGTCGGTGGATCTTACGTAAGTGAACTAAAGTAACAAGTATGTACACAACAAACGCTATAAGATGTAGATAAAATCTTTCTGTAAAATAGATTTCACAAAAATACATTTATATATATTGGATAAACAACTAAAACATCCGTTAACTTATCTTTCACATACTGCTTTACCTAAAAACAGCTATTTTGTAACCACTACTAACCAAAAACATACAACAGTAGAAATAAAAATCATTACCTTTGTCCTGACTTTTATCCGGATAACAGAAGTCAACCATACATTAATTACGCTTAGGGGTGCCTTAATATAACGGGCTGAGATCATACCCTTTTAACCTGATGCGGGTAATGCCGACGTAGGGAAAAGAAGAGAGTACAATCAACATTTATTCCCCTTTTTTATTGTTTAACCCTATTTATGGCCTACAAACGTGGCTATATACTTTAAACAGCTATACAATGAAAAGGTTCTATTTAACCGCACTATTTTGCCTTATTTCTTATCTATCTGCATTTTCTCAAATTATGCTCGACTCCGTACTTGTTGTCGGAACACGGGCAACATCACACACACCGCTAACATATAGCACATTAGGTAAAGATATTATAAAGAATAGCAATTTGGGTGCAGAAGTTCCCGGCATCATGAGCCTCAGCCCCTCGCTGGTGCTTAGCTCTGAAAGCGGACTTGGAGTGGGTAACACCAGCTTTCGCATTCGCGGAGCCGACCCCAGCCGAATCAATATCAGTATTGATGGGGTGACAATAAACGATCCCGAATCTCAAACGGTTTTTTGGGCTAACATGCCAGACTTCGGGTCATCAACAGGCTCCATACAAATACAACGGGGCGTAGGTGTTTCAACGGCAGGAACAGCTTCCTTCGGTTCTTCGGTCAACATGATAACCGCGAGGCCTAAAGGCGAGGCCTATGGCGAAGTAAGCGCCGAGTATGGCTCCTACAACACCATGCGCTACAGTATTGCTACCGGAACGGGCTTAATAAACAACCTGTTTACTGTTGATGCCCGCTACTCCAATGTTAGCAGCGACGGCTACATTGAACGGGCTACAGTTGACGGACAATCGGTATTTGCCACAGCAGCCTACCACGGAAATACATCAACTGTAAAGCTAAACCTGTTTTATGGCAATCAGCATACAGGTATTAGCTGGAATGGTGTGCCGGGCTACATGCTGGACATTAACCGCCGATATAATCCAGCCGGAAAATATGTTGATAACGATGGTAACACCCGTTTCTATGATAACGAAACCGATAACTACAGGCAAACTCAGGTAAACTTACAGTACAGCCAGCAGCTAGGCAAGTATTGGGCTACCAACCTAAGGGTATTCCTTACCAAAGGGTTGGGCTACTATGAGGAGTACAAAGCCAATAAGAAGCTGGCTGATTACGGTATTCCCAATTTTATATTTGGTAGCGAAACGGTGAAGAAAACAGACCTTGTTCGTCAAAAATGGCTTGATAACTACTACTACGGTAGCGCGTTCAGCGCGGTGTACAGCAAGCAAAACGTACAGCTTACGCTGGGAGCTGATGCCAGCCGATTTGACAATGACCATTACGGAAAGCTGCAATGGCTACGCGTTAACCAAAACGTAATGAAAGGCTACGAGTGGTATAGAAATAATGCGGTAAAGGACGATGTAAGCGGTTTCGCCCGCCTTAGCTACCAAGCCCGTCCGTGGCTCAGCCTGTTTGGCGATGCCCAGTACCGCTACGTACACTACACAATGGAAGGCCCCGATGATGACTTAGCCCCGCTAGACCAATCGCACACCTTCAACTTTTTTAACCCTAAAGTAGGCCTTACCATGCAGCCAAGCAAGCAGCATGAGCTGTACCTCTCCTTTGCCACTACCGGACGCGAACCTGCCCGCAACGACTTTAAAGACGCCAGTAAGTACGGCGCACGTACTAAGCCAACGGCCGAACACCTGTACGATGCAGAGCTGGGCTACCATTTTAAATCATCATCCATAGCGCTTAGCGCCAACCTGTACTACATGTACTACGAAGACCAAATTTTAGCAACGGGAAAGATGAACGATGTGGGCTATCCGGTTATGGAAAATGTACCCGAAAGCTACCGTACAGGTGTTGAACTGGCAGCAGGTGTAAGCTTCTGCAAGCAGATGAAGCTGGAAGCAAACCTAAGCCTGAGCCGTAACAAAATAAAAAATTACGTAAACTACACCGACCTATACGACAATAGTATCGATTGGAATGCGATGGAGCAAAAAAAAGACTATTTGGGTACGGTTGATATTGGTTTTTCTCCATCAGTAGTGAGCGGTGCACAGCTCAGCTACTCACCAATAGAGCAGCTTACCATAGGCTTAAGCGGGAAATATGTAGGTAAGCAGTACCACGATAATACGATGAACGCAAATCGCCAGCTCGACAGCTATTTTGTAAGCAACCTTCAAGCTCAGTACAACTTTTCGCTTGGCGCTGCGAAGCTTACCGTTATGGCCTGCCTGAACAACATATTCGACAAGCAGTACATCAGCTCAGCATGGGTTTACCGTGCTGCCTACGCTGATGGTAGCCCGGAGTATGTAGAAGACGGATTCTTTCCACAGGCAGGCCGTACCGTGTTTGGAAAAATTGTGATTAGTATATAAGCAAAGGAGCAAGGATGAAAAGAACAAAGACCAATGACTACCACATTTTATAAGATGAAGTTAATTATCTAAGCTCTTATTCGGTTTAAAAATAAAAATCATACATTTGTAAATAACAATCATTGGAAATGAAATACTTGTTTTGCGCATATTGGTGGTGGCACTTACAACTCTTAAAGTCGTGAGGAAGCGTACCTATGTGCATTTTTAAGTAATGAGCTAAACATATTAGGAACTCGGCGTACTCACGTCGAGTTCTTTTTTTTATATCCACACTTAAACATCTTATAAAATGAAAACATTCCACGTTAACCAGGAAGGTTACTACGGAGAATTTGGAGGCGCTTACATTCCCGAAGTTCTTCGTTCCAACATCGAAAATTTGAAGAATAGCTACCTACAGGTAATGCAAGACGAATCTTTCCAAAAAGAGTATCGCGAGTTGTTGAGAGATTACGTAGGACGCCCCAGCCCGCTGTACTTTGCCAAAAGGCTATCGGAAAAATACGGATGTAAAATATATCTGAAGCGGGAAGACTTGAACCATACGGGCGCTCACAAAATCAACAACACCATAGGACAAATTTTGCTGGCCAAGCGAATGGGTAAAAAGCGCATTATTGCTGAAACTGGAGCCGGACAACATGGGCTGGCAACAGCAACCGTTTGTGCGTTAATGGGTATGGGCTGCACTATTTATATGGGCAAAACAGACATTGAACGCCAACACCTGAATGTTCAGAAAATGGAAATGCTGGGCGCCACTGTTGTTGCAGCAACAAATGGAAATATGACGTTAAAGGAAGCCGTTGATGAAGCGTTGAACGACTGGTGCCTGCATCCGGTCGATACGTTCTACATTATTGGCTCGGCCGTAGGTCCTCACCCCTACCCCGATATGGTTGCACGCTTTCAGTCGGTAATTAGCGAAGAAATTAAAAAGCAGCTGGTAGAGCGGGAAGGACGAAATTATCCGGACTACATTATTGCATGTATTGGCGGTGGAAGCAACGCATCGGGTGCAACATACCACTACTTAGATGATACAAACGTTCGGCTGATTTTTGCTGAAGCTGCAGGAAAAGGTGTTGAAACCGGGTTCTCTGCCGCTACCATAGCTGTTGGTAAACCCGCTGTACTGCACGGAAGCAGGTCATTGGTTATGCTTGATGAAAAAGGTGATGTAGCTGAACCCTATTCCGTTTCGGCCGGATTAGACTATCCGGGCATTGGTCCGTTGATTGCACACTTGTCCGTAACAAAGCGAGCAGAGGTACTGGCTGTAACCGATGATGAGGCGTTGAGCGCCGCGCTGGAGCTAACAAAAACAGAAGGAATAATTCCTGCGCTGGAATCATCACATGCGCTGGCTGTTTTTGGTCGCAAAAAGTTTAAGACGGAAGATGTTGTGGTTGTTTCACTATCAGGGCGGGGCGATAAGGATATGGAAACCTATCTGAAAAGCTTTAACGGGTTAAACTCTTAGCCTACAAGGCTGTTTATTCATACATCATAGATATTGCACTATGCGCAAAAAAGCATACTTTTGGATATTCCCTTTCAATAACGTGTTAGCATGTATCCGCTTATAAACATACATACCCACCGGTTGCAACCGCAAGCCGATATTCAGGTACTAGCCATGAATGCGATGGAATGGAAGCATGCAACAGTAGCTGAAAGCCAATGGCTATCAGTAGGCATACACCCTTGGCAAAGCAACAGTAGCAATATTGCCCGGCAGCTGGAGTGGATGGAAGAGGCATTGCAACAAGCAAACGTAATAGCGGCAGGCGAAATGGGATTGGACAGACACATAGACATCCCGCTAGCTGTGCAGCTACAAGCATTGAATGCTCAGCTGGAGCTGGCTAAACGTTACAGTAAGCCGGTAGTATTTCACTCCGTTCGTACCACATCCGATATACTTTACGTATGCAAACAGCATAAGCAGCAGCTTCCTTTTATTGTCCATGGTTTTACCGGTACAACCCAAGAAGTGCAACAGCTGCAACGGGCAGGCGGGTATGTTAGCTTTGGCTCAAAACTACTCAACACCCCCAGCCGGAACGAGGCGTTAAAGCAAGCCTACAAGCTGAACGCGTTATTTTTTGAAACCGACGAAGCGGAAGTTTCTATAGTCGATATTTACCAAAAAGCCGCTGAAATATTAGCGGTTGATGAAGAACAGCTGAAACAAGATGTGTATAGCTGTTTTTGTCGCATTTTTGGAGCTGAACAGCTCGACAGCTAGTTTGTTTATATTAATTCAAGTTGCTAGCTATACAGCTTATCACTCCATGCCGATCACTTTTATCCCCAACCCCCCAACGGGGAAACCCGACTACTGTAAAGTTGAACGCTTGGAAGTTGTTTGCACAGGCTAAAGCCCCCTTCAGGGGGTTGGGGGTAATAAGTAGCAACTTAAGCTACTATATACCCAAAAAGGCTAAAACCATACAAACAAAATTTGTACATTTGTCTCCCAAACTTTTTTGGAGGTCATAAACAAACCATTGAATATGGAACTGAATAAGCTTACGGCAGTTTCGCCGATAGACGGACGATATAGAACGCAGGTAGAAGATTTGGCAGCCTACTTTTCGGAGTACGCCCTCATCCGCTACCGCTTGCTGGTAGAGGTTGAATACTTTATTGCGCTATGCGAGCTGCCTCTTCCGCAAATGGAAAATATTGACAAGCTGAGCTACGCTAAGCTACGCGAGCTGTACACCAACTTTTCACTCAACGATGCTCAGGCAATAAAAGATATTGAAAAGGTTACCAACCATGATGTAAAAGCGGTAGAGTATTTTCTCAAGCAAAAATTTGATGAAATGGGGCTCGGCGGCTGGCGAGAGTTTATTCACTTTGGGCTTACCTCTCAGGATATCAATAATACGGCTGTACCCTATAGCCTGCGCGATATGGCGCATAAGGTGTACTATCCCCTGCTGGATGAGCTGCAACGCATGCTGCAACGCATGGAAACAGAGTGGAGCCAAATTCCCATGATGGCATATACACACGGGCAGCCCGCCTCTCCTACCCGCTTAGGAAAGGAAATAGGGGTTTACGTTGAGCGTTTGGCAAAACAAGTAGAGCTGCTAAAATCGCTTCCCTGCTCGGCAAAGTTTGGCGGTGCCACGGGTAACTTCAACGCACACCATGCCGCCTACCCGCGTATAGACTGGCAAAACTTTGCCAACCGTTTTGTACGTGGAACGCTGGGCTTAGAACGTTCTCAGCTTACCACGCAAATAGACCATTACGACAGTATAGCCGCTATCTTCGATAACTTCAAGCGCATTAACACCATACTAATCGATCTGTGTAGAGATATATGGTCATACATATCCATGGGGTACTTTAAGCAAAAGATAAAAGAAGGTGAGGTTGGCTCATCAGCTATGCCGCATAAAGTTAACCCCATTGACTTTGAAAATGCCGAGGGTAACTTTGGCGTAGCCAACGCGCTGTTTGAGCATCTATCGGCTAAGCTTCCCGTATCACGCTTGCAGCGTGACCTTACCGACTCAACCGTACTACGCAACATAGGCGTACCAATGGCGCACACCATTATTAGCTTCAAATCTGTAATGAAAGGGCTTGGCAAGCTGATTGTAAACCATGACGCTATCTCAGCAGATTTAGATCAAAATTGGGCGGTAGTATCAGAGGGTATTCAAACCATTCTTCGCCGTGAGGGCTACCCCAATCCCTACGAGGCGTTGAAAGCGTTAACCCGTACCAACCGGCATATTACGAAAGAAGATATTGTAGCGTTTATTGCTACGCTCAACGTTTCCGATAAGGTAAAAAATGAGCTGATAGCGTTAAGCCCGCATACATATACGGGGATATAACCATAACGTTTAACCGCAAAGTACGCAAGGGATTTCGCAAGGGGCGCAAGGAAATAATTTATCTTTTTCAATCGTAATAGCGGTCTTTTCTTTTATCGTGTGTCGTGCATCTTGATACATGATACCAATAAACCTATGTGGTAAAACTTCTTTTAAAAGCACAGAGAAAAATTCTGTGCTTTTTGCTTGCTTAGCATTGTAAAAAGTATTTGATTACCTTTGCACTATAAATAAGCAAACAAGCGCTTTGAATAGCAATGCCCGATAAGCTCGTGCAGCCATGAAAAAAGTAAAAGTATCAGCCATATCGTACCTTAACACTGCTCCCTTTGTTTACGGCATAAAAAATTCTGCCGTGGCGGAGCATGTTGAGCTGTCGCTGAACTATCCGGCAGAATGCGCGACACTTCTTCAGCAAGGCAAGGTCGATTTGGGTATTGTACCCGTTGCGGTTGTACCAAGCCTTCCCGAACATCATATCATTAGCGATTACTGCATTGGAGCAGTAGATAAAGTACGTTCGGTTGCGCTGTATTCAACAGCTCCGCTGAAAGAAATAGCTACTATTTTTCTTGATTTCGAATCGCGTACATCTGTGCTGCTTTGCCAGCTGTTGGCTAAGCGGTACTGGAAAATATCGCCGGAGTTTAAACCGTTGGCTTCACCGGCGGCTGTTAGCTCTAGCCAAGATAATGTAGGCTACGTACTGATTGGCGATAAAACGTTTGGCTTCGATGGGCTTTTCCCCTACAAGTACGATTTGGCAGAGGAGTGGATTGCCTTCCGTAAGCTACCGTTCGTATTTGCCGTATGGGCTTCCAACAAACAGCTGGAACCTGAATTTGTACACTTGTTCAACGAAGCGTTAGCCTTTGGCGTAAATAATATTCCACAGGTGGTAGAGCACGAGGTTAAGAATTTTGATAAGCAGCTGGCGCTGGACTACCTGCAAAACAATATCAGCTATCCGCTGGATAGCGCGAAAAAAAAGGGAATGGTTGATTTTTGGAACTTAGCCCTGAGCGAGATAAAATCGAAAGACCGATGTTGCGGTGAGTAATTTTCACTGCACCTGTAACATTTTGTTTTATCGTTTTATCACTTGATTTATGATTGCCATTTTCCATAAAACCGCCAATAAAGTAGAGCGCAGCAGCAATATCCAGCTACTAAATGAGCTGGGCTATGATGATATTGTTTGGATTGACCTGGTTGACCCCTCCGGAAAGGAAAAACATACCGTTGAAGAGTTTCTGGATACCGAGCTGCAAAGCCGTGCTCAAGCAGAAGAAATTGAAAGTAGCTCTCGCTACTTTGAAACGGAAACGGGCATATTTGCCAATACCAACTTCCTCATATCGCAACCCGAGAGCTTTACCTACGAAACCGTTTCGTTTATTCTTACCGAGGGTATTTTGGTTACCTTGCACAACTCCGATTTACGCACGCTGAACGAAATTGGACGAAAGGTGCAAATTAATAACAGGCTGTACCCTACAGGCTACCACCTTATGGCGGCCATTTTGGAAAGCCGTATAGACCTTGATGCCGATATGGTGGAGGGTATTGCAAAAGACATTGCCCACGTTAGCCGACAGATAAACCTTGGTGGAAAGATTAACGAGGAAATGCTGTTGGATATTACGCAAATGCAGGAGAACACGATGATTATTCGCGAGAATATTATTGATAAGCAGCGTATGGTATCGAGCATTTTACGGAGTAATAAGTTTCCAACCGATATTTATCCGAAGCTCAACATCCTTATCAAGGACGTAAACTCGCTGATAAACCATACTGACTTTAGCTTTGAGCGTTTGGAGTACTTGCAGAATACCATCATCGGTCTTATCAATATTGAGCAGAATAAAATTATCAAGATATTTACGGTTGTAACGGTATTCTTTATGCCGCCTACCCTTATTGCCAGCATGTATGGTATGAATATTAAGCTACCGCTGGTTGATGGCAGCTGGGACTTGCTTGTTTCTATTTCCATAATGGTAATATCCGTACTGCTGATATTTATTTACTTCAAGAAGAAGAAAATTTTGTAACCCTTACAAGCTATATAGCACAAGCCCCAATAGATAGACCTATTGGGGCTTTTTTTACTCTCTTCAAATATAAGTAGCGTTACATGCTGTTCGCCCCCTTCGGGGACGTAGCTACCGACTCCTGTTTCCGTGAGTTGCACTCACGGTTATGCACATTTGCCCGCTTCGCGGACATGCTCAGTATCCTACAAATAGGCTTAATGGTCAAAAGTAATGATGCCTACAAATAAGATTTTCATATTCCTTTTTCTGTCCCAAAGGGACTAAATATGCATAACCGTGGGTGAAGCCCACGGAATAACGACATACCATCCTACTCTCGTCCCCGAAGGGGGCGAACAGCGTAAGAACACCAGCATAGCTACAGCCAACTTCCACAAACCAAAAACGCCTCTCCCATTTCTAGGAGAGGCGTTTTAGTGACCTCGACAGGATTCAAACCTGTAACCTTCTGATCCGTAGTCAGATGCTCTATTCAGTTGAGCTACGAGGCCTTATACAGCCTACTGTTACTGAGCTGTTACGTTAAAACGTTTTTCTTTAATTCTAGCCTTCTTACCGGTAAGCTTACGTAGGTAGTAAATTCTTGCTCTACGTACCTTTCCGCTCTTATTTACCTCAATAGAATCAATAAAGGGTGAGTTTAGCGGAATAATTCTTTCAACACCGATGTTGTCAGACATTTTACGAATGGTGAACGTTTGCGTACTGCCTGTTCCTTTACGTTGAATAACTACGCCTCTAAAGGCCTGTATTCTTTCCTTAGCACCTTCCTTAATTTTGTATGATACGGTAATAGTATCACCGGCCTTAAATTCGGGAAACTGTTTTTTTTCTTGAGCAAATGCTGCTTCTGCTACTTTGATTAAATCCATCACAATAATAGTTTATGTTGATGTGTACTACGGGTAACATTACGACTCTGGTAAGAGGTTGCCCTGAATGAGGGTGCAAAGGTAATGCTTTTTTCAAAAAAGCAATAGCCCTATCCCAAAAAATACAAATTTAACGCCTTAACCTTTTGCCAGCTTGCTGATTTGCTGGAACAAACCGTCCATTCCGGTTAGCAAATCCTTCATTATATTCTTATAGTATGCCTTGGTTTGCTTGGGCGACTCAATAGCAGGGTGGTTAATACGATCGTACAGGCCATTACGTAGATCTACTGCCTGGGTAAGAATTTTCTCTACCTCGTCTATATTTTTGCTCTTATTGAACTGCGTATATAGAATACAATCCCATATTACCTCGTCAATAAGGAAATCAACATCCTTCTTTAAGTTTCTAATACTTGCCATGCCGTTTTGTAGTTAAAGTGAAGCGCAAAGATAGTAAAAACTTTTGTTAGCCGTCCGAAAGTCAACCGAAAGACGCTACATTTGTGGCTCACAATCAAAAAGACACGTAACCATGATTATTGATTCGATAACCGGATTTGAACGCTACATTTCCATGCACCCCGGCTTTGCTAAAGCCTTTACGTTTTTGCGTTCGGGTAAGCTGGAATCACTTGTTGAAGGCCGCCACGAAATTGACGGCGATAACGTTTTTGTCATCATTTCCGAAGAAAACGGAAAGGACGCTGATGATGTAAAGCTGGAAACACACGACTCCTATATTGATATACAGGTACTGCTTGCCGGAAGCGAAACGATGGGTTGGAAAGACCGCGCTTGCTGCCAAACAGAATCAACCAAGTACGACGAACCTAACGACATTGCCTACTATGATGACGAGCCGGAGGTTTTCTTTATGCTCGAACCGATGAATGTGGTAGTATTCTTCCCCCACGATGCTCATGCCCCCATGATTGGTAACGATCTAATTCGCAAGGCGGTTGTAAAGGTGAAGGTGTAGGGTTAATTGAATTGAGAGTTGAGAGCTGATAATTAGGAATTATGAGTTAGGAATACGGAGTTGTAAGATGTTTAATGATTTCCCCGTAGGGGAACAATACCAATAGAAATAGGACATCGTAACGAAGTCTGATTTACTAGCCCATAGGGCTTCAACATTAATATTAATGTCCTACGGACTATTTTCACCTCTATCATTTAAACTACATTGCAATTTTCAATCATCAATGGTCAATGCAACCACATACCCTTGGGGCGATAGCCGACGCTTTAACTCCTACGCCGGCTACTTTAAGCGCACGTTCGGGCAGCGGGTGCAGAAGCTGACTATTGACGCAGGGTTTACCTGTCCCAACCGCGACGGGCGTATTGGCACGGGTGGCTGTACATATTGTGATAACAACGCTTTTAACCCATCGTACTGCCAAGCTGTAAAACCCATAAAACAACAGCTGGAGGAGGGAGTGGAGTTCCACTCCAAGCGTTATCGAAGAGCAACCAGCTTTCTTGCATACTTTCAAGCCTACTCCAACACCTACGCTCCCCTGCCCTCGCTAAAAAAGCTGTACGAAGAGGCGCTCTCCTTTGATGGAGTAATAGGCTTAGTGATAGGTACACGCCCCGATTGTATTAACGAACCGTTACTTGATTACCTTGCCAAGCTGGCTGAACGGTACTATATTATTGTGGAGTATGGAGTGGAATCATGCTATAATCGCACGCTAGAACACATCAACAGAGGACATACGTTTGAAAAGGCTGTATGGGCAATAGAAGAAACGCACCGAAGGGGGATAAAAACGGGAGCACATTTTATATTCGGGCTACCCAACGAAACGTTGGACGATATGATGAACGAGGCTTCCATCATATCCACACTTCCGCTGGATACGGTAAAGTTTCACCAGCTGCAAATCATTAAGAATACGGTAATGGAAAAGGAGTATGCCGAACATCCCGAGGCGTTTGTAAAGTTTACCATTGACAGCTACATTGATTTTTTTATTGATTTTGTAGAGCGGCTCTCACCTAACATTGTAATAGAGCGTTTTGCAGGTGAGGTTCCACCCCGCTTTTTGGCTGTTCCCGGCTGGGGACTGGTGCGCAACGACCAGCTGCTGGCCATGTTCGAAAAACGCTTGGCGGAGCGAAACACTTGGCAGGGAAGGATGTTTACTTAGATTAAACATTTTGTATTGATTATTGAATATTGGAACAAAGATGAAAGACTATAGATAAAATAGAATAGGGAGTAGTCCTTGTTCTTTGTTCTTCAAGCCTTTGCTCTTTAAATCTTTGTTCTATAATATATCCCAATGAACCTTTTAAAAAAGCTATTCGATAAAAAGCGACATCGGCCGCGCCTTACCGGCGGGTTGGAAATACTAAAGTATATTGGCCCCGGCTTGCTGGTTACCATTGGCTTTATTGATCCGGGTAACTGGGCATCGAACATTGCTGCCGGTTCATCATTCGGCTACACGCTGCTGTGGATGGTAACGCTATCCACCGTTATGCTTATAGTGCTTCAACACAACGTTGCACACTTAGGCATAGCCACCGGTCTTTGCCTATCCGAAGCTACCGCACGCTACACGCCCCGGTGGGTATCCAGAACCGTACTATCCAGCGCTATGCTGGCTTCCATTTCAACATCGCTGGCCGAGATTTTGGGAACAGCCATTGCGCTCAACATGCTGTTTAATCTCCCTATACGCTTAGGAGCTGTATTGGCCGCTGCTTTGGTGATAACCTTACTGTTAACCAACTCATACCGAAGAGTTGAGCGGTGGATTATCGGCTTTGTATCACTCATCGGTATATCGTTTATATACGAGCTATCGCTGGTACAGGTTGACTGGGGGCAGGCCGCTCACGGCTGGTTTACACCCAGCATCCCCGATGGGTCAATACTCATTATAATGAGTGTTTTAGGTGCGGTAGTAATGCCGCACAACCTGTTTCTGCACTCTGAAATTATTCAAAGTCGCCAGTGGAACTTGGAAAACGAGAGGGTGATAAAAAAACAGCTGAGGTACGAGTTTACCGATACGCTTCTATCCATGGTTGTTGGCTGGGCTATTAACAGCGCTATGATTCTGCTTGCGGCAAGCACCTTTTTTAAAAGCGGTACACAGGTTAACGAGTTGGAGCAGGCGCAAACCCTGTTACACCCGCTGGTGGGCAGCAACGCATCGGTTATATTTGCCGTAGCCCTGCTATTCGCAGGCATCGCATCAACCATCACATCGGGAATGGCGGGAGGAAGTATATTTGCCGGAAGCTTTGGAGAGCCTTACGATATTAAGGATACTCACTCTAAAACAGGTGTACTGATCTCTATTATTGCGGCTACGGCCATCATATTTTTGCTCACCGACTCGTTCAAAGGACTAATTATTTCGCAGATGGCACTTAGCGTTCAGCTACCCTTTACCGTATTTACACAGGTATATCTAACATCATCCAAGCGAGTGATGGGCAAGCATGTAAACCGAAAATCGACCACCGTTTTGCTCCTGCTGATATGCTCCATAGTAGTGGTACTTAACGTGCTACTGCTGATTAGCCTGTTCTAAGAGCAATCTCAAACCGCTAGCTAAAGCACATTGCAATTTACCCCAAATTCCCTAAAGGGAACTACCTCCTCACCACATAGGCACAATAGGTACATAGCTGCACACAGCTAGCTTATTAGACCTCTTTGGAAAATAGTTGTAATGGTACTTAGTAACTATTTGGACTAAAGTCCCGCTGCTTGAGCCGCCCCTTAATCCGTTGACTAAAGCTGACGGGTGCAAAAAACCAGCTGTTGGGCTTTAGCCCAAATGCTCAGCACAACTATTTACCAAAGATGTCTGTTAAGAAAAGCTATGTTTACCCATATGTTCTACGTACCTATGTGGTAAAATCTCTTTAAGGGTTTGCTATCCTATTGAATTAAATACATCATACAAACGAAGCAAAGCAATCTCCTTAAATTAAAAGGGTTGCTTTGCTTCACTTGCAATAATGACCTTATTTACACTAAGGCCTATATCAATATTCGATCAACAATAAAAAATACCCAATAAAAAAAGGGTAAGCTACTTATATCGCATCGCTACAACCGTTTACCCTTGCTGCCTTCCGGCCCTGGGGGAGTTCAACAGGAGCTGATCGTATAAGACTTACCCGGCACAAAGATAGCAAAATTTATTCTTTCCGTAAGTTTTTACTGTCAAATATGTATCTTTGTGAACACTAAACAGCTAAAAAATGGAAACTTCTGCAAACAACCCGAGCATAGTTAAGACAGCGTCTTTATACGGCCTATACTTAGGGCTAACGCTATGCTGCGTAACGTTGATATGTTATCTGCTTAACTACTACCCAGATTCTTTTGGCGCTGGTGCGCTGCTTTTTATACTTAGCATAGGCATTTACATATCCTTTATTGTATGGAGTACAAAAAAGTATCGAATGCAAATAGGCGGATATATCAGCTACTCCAAAGCCTTACTATTTGGTATTCTTGTTGTAGTGTTTGCCGGAATACTTTCATCGGTTTGTACGGCTTTACTTCACATGTTTGACCCAAGCTATACGCAAAATATGATTGACGCCTCTATTCGTTTAATTGAACGAATGAATATACCGGAAGTTCAAATAGAAGCAGCACGTGCCAAAGTAGTAGCCCAAATGGAGTCAACCTATAGTAATCCTTTCCTTGCTATACTTAACGGCTTGCAAGGTTCGCTTATATTTGGGTTAATTCTCTGCCTTATCACTTCTATTTTTACCAGAAAGGCCAAACCAATGGATTTTCAGTAGGCGTAATAAAATATCACAGAATATTATAAAGTAATGGATATTTCCGTAGTTGTACCACTATTCAACGAAGACGAATCGATTCCCGAGCTGGTGGAGTGGATTGAGCGAGTAATGAACGAACACGGGTTTTCGTATGAAATTGTTATGGTTGATGACGGAAGCAAGGATAACTCGTGGGCGGTTATTGAATCGTTGGGTAAGCGTAACCCCAATGTAAAAGGTATCAGCTTCAGGCGTAACTACGGAAAATCGGCAGCGCTGTATTCCGGTTTCGAAATGGCTCAAGGCGATGTGGTTATTACTATGGATGCCGATTTACAGGATAGCCCCGATGAAATTCCCGAGCTCTACCAAATGGTTATGAAGGAGGGCTACGATGTGGTGTCGGGATGGAAAAAAGAGCGGCACGACCCGATATCGAAAACCTTACCCAGCAAATTTTTCAATGCTACCGCTCGTTTTGTTACCAAAATAAAGCTGCACGATTTCAACTGCGGGCTAAAGGCCTACAAAAATAAAGTTGTAAAAAGCATTGAGGTGTATGGCGAAATGCACCGCTACATTCCCGTGCTGGCAAAGCAAGCAGGCTTTAAGCGCATTGGCGAAAAGGTGGTAAAACACCAAGCACGTAAGTATGGGGTAACCAAGTTTGGTTGGAACCGTTTTATCAACGGCTTTCTTGATTTAATGTCGGTAGTGTTTGTTTCCAAGTTTGGAAAAAAACCTATGCACTTCTTTGGACTTATTGGCACGCTGATATTTTTCATTGGTGGTATTATTGCTGTATGGCTCATTGTTCAAAAGCAGTATTACCTATCACATGGGTTAACTTACCGTCAGGTAACCGACCAACCGTTATTCTACCTCGCATTACTATCAATAGTTATAGGTGTTCAGCTGTTCCTTGCCGGATTTATTGGTGAGCTGGTTGCCCGCAACTCAAGCGAGCGAAACGTTTACCTGATTGACCGTACAAGCAATGTCTCGAAAGGAGAAGCGAAGGCTGATTGAGAACCTCAGGCTTTGCGGAATACACTCGGCAGGACGAGCCTTTGGCCACGTTGGTAAGCGCGCTGTTTACGTTGATTTTTGCATACCCAACGAGCTGGTACATATATCTACTCCCAAGCATCAAAAGGGGTTTTCACTCGGACGGCTTGAGGCTATTGTTGAACCTTCACCTTACAGAGTAGCTCCGTTTTGCAAACACTTTAAGCGTTGCGGTGGTTGCGAGTGGCAGCACATTAGCTACCAGCGGCAGCTGGAGCTGAAGCGAGAAATCTTGGTGAACGCGTTAAACAAGTATGCAATCGTTACCCCCGAAGTTCCCCTCACCATAGCAAGCCCACAACAAACCTACTACCGTAATAAGCTGGAGTATGCGTTCTCGATGCGTACTGATGGTGATACAGAGCTAGCCGTTAGCATTCCAACCCTAGGCTTCCACCCCTTTGACAGCTTTCAAGAGGTAGAACAGATTGACGAGTGCTTTCTCCAGCCTGACCCCAGTAGAAGAGTTGCTGAAACGGCTCAACAGCTAGGCATTGAAATGAACATCCCGTTCTACAACCAGCATGACGGATCGGGTATTCTGCGAAGCCTTACCATACGCACCACTCAAAGCAACGAGCTAATGCTCATTGCAGGCTTTACGCCGAACTATCCCGAGCTGAGAGAGCCTTACCTTACCGAGCTGCTAAAACGGATTCCCGAAATTACTTCACTTTACTTTACCGAACTATCCGGCTTCAAATCGTCATACAGTACAAGCGAGCTGAAGCTGTTGGCAGGAGGCGAATACATACATGAAACGGTGAACGGACTGCGGTTTCGACTCAACGCAAAGTCGTTCTTCCAACCCAACCCTATACAGGCTGCCGCTATATACCAACGCATTGTTGAGCATGCCGGTTTTAACCCAACCGACTTAGTGTACGACTTATACACAGGCGTTGGCAGCATTGCATGCAGCGTTGCCGGCAAGGTACAAAAGGTGATTGGTATAGAAGGAACACCAGAAGCTATTGAGGATGCTAAACACAACGCCAAAGCAAACGGTATAGCTAACGCTGATTTTTTGACAGGTGATATCCTCGAAACGTTTAAACCCGCATTTGTAGCGCAACACGGCAAGCCCGATGTTGTTATCCTCGACCCTCCACGCTCCGGCACGCTGATAGAAATTAAGCGAACGATAGTAGAATCTGCCCCCCGAAAAATTGTGTACCTCAGCTGCAACCCCGTATCGCTGGCCTTCGACCTTACTATGCTTACCAACGGTTACAGAGTAAGCTACATTCAACCTTTCGATATGTTTCCGCATACGCACCACGTAGAAACGCTGGTAGTGCTGGAAAGGGAATAGAGTAGTAGTAGTAAGAAGACAGAAATCAGAAGTAAGAATAAGTTGCCGTTTGCCAACACACGGCTATAAAATATTGAGCTAGTCCGCAAAGCGGGCAAATACGCATAACCGTTGGTGCAACTCACGGAAACAGAAACGCCGGTAACAATACGTCCCCGAAGGGGGCGAACAGCAAACAAACAATAAACGTAAGACGATATGTCCAGCTACCGCAAAATTCTTTACCACATTGTATTTCGTACAAGGGACAGCCAGAAAACACTGCCGCTTGAATATGCCGATGAATTGTATAAGTACATTTGGGGCTTTGTGAAACAAAGAGATAGCGTATTATTCAGAATTAACGGCGTGGAAGACCATATCCACATGCTTATTGATTTACATCCAAATCAAGCGTTGGCTGTTTTTATGCGAGATTTGAAAACCTCTTCATCATTGTGGTTGAAAAGCAGCTTGAACTTTCCACGTTTCAATGGTTGGGCTGAAGGGTATGCTGCGTTAACGTATGCGTATTGTGATAAGGATATGATTATTGAGTATATAAAAAATCAACGGGAGCATCATAAAATAATTTCTTTTATTGATGAGTACAGAAAGCTGTTGGTGGAGCATGGAATAGAAATAGATGAACGATACTTCCCTTAGCGGCTATTTACTGTTCGCCCCCTTCGGGGACGTGTGTGATAATCCTTCCCTATCCCGTGAGTTGTACTCACGGTTATGCACATTTGCCCCCTTCGGGGACTAGGCTAACTTAACGTTGCATTGCAGGCGCAACCGGCTTGAATGGCGCGACTGAGGCAGGAACCTCAGCCGAATGAGGGGACTACGCTAACTTACGCTATTGCATGTTACAAACGCAGCCCGGTAGCAAAGAACGTCATTGCGAGCGAAGCGAAGCAATCTGCTCAATTAAAGAGATTGCTTCGCTTCGCTCGTAATGACGGGTTGTTTTCCGGTTCCTCCTTCTTAGGAAGGGCTAGTAGGAACTTACACCCCCAACTTCTCCATTATCTCTTTCAACTCCTTATCAATAGCGGGGAGTAGGGTTATTCCGTTGCGTTTCTTTTCTTCTTCACTGGCACGTTCGGGGTCACCGGGTATGAGTACTCGCTCCTGCCCTTCTGCCGGCTGGCTGTTACGAAACGATTCTACCCAGCAGTCCATGCTTTGCTTAAACGCATCGGCGGGACGGAAAGCATCAACGCGCCATGCCCCGAAGAAATGCCCCAAGCCCTTACCAACCGATTCATCTAACACGGGAAGGTAAGCAACCATAGGTGGTACAAAGCTACCGAAGTTAGCACCACCCAGCACACCGCTCAAAATATCGACCATAGCGCTTAGGCAGTAGCCTTTGTGTCCGCCATGCCCGCGGTCGCCGCCAAGCGGAAGAATAGCACCGCCATCCTCTAACACATTAGGTTCGGTAGATGGTAATCCGTGCTTATCTTGTATAAAACCGTGCTCTATTTTTTCGCCCTTTTTGCTCATCATGGTAAGCTTTCCGCGTGTAATAGGGGTGGTAGAGAAATCGGCAACAAAAGGAGGCTGTTTTCCCGCAGGAATAGCCATTGCAATAGGGTTGGTTCCCAACAAACGGTCAACCGAGAAGGTTGGTGCAACCAGCGGCGAAGCGTTGGTCATTGCCAAACCTATCATATCATGCTCCAACGCCATCATGGCGTAGTAGCCTGCAATGCTAAAGTTGTTGGAGTTGAAAACAGAAACCCATCCGCTTCCGGCAGTATGAGCCTTCTCAATGGCTATGTTCATAGCCTTTTTGGCTACAACCATGCCTATACCCCTATCGCCATCAACGGTGGCTGTACTTGGTGTTTCGTGAGTAATACGAATATCGGGATTAGTATTTACCCTTCCGGCTTCCCACACCTTAACTATTTCAATGCCACGCAGTACACCATGTGTAGCAATACCGCGCAGTTCAGCACGAACAAGCACATCGGCCGATGTAACGGCATCAACCGTACTGCATCCCATCTTCTCAAAGATAGCTACGAGTATTTCGGTTAGCTTAGAATAAGTGTACATTCAGGTATTACTAAAACAGGATATTAAGCGTACATAGGTTCTTTTCCGGCAAACCACAGCTCATTCAGGTACTTCTTAAAGAAATCGAGGTCATCTTCCATGTACCTGCCGGTTTCATCAAATAGGGAGAGAAGCATGTAGTTGCGTTTATTGGTAACCAAAAGTAAATCGCCCAGCGAATGATCGTTATCGGTAAGGCTTTTCTCAATACCTTGCATATCGGCCAACGGTACTTCCATGCGAAAGCTGCCATCCACAATAACAAATCGATCCGGACAAAATATTTTTAGGCTTTTGCTCTTTTTGATTTTCTGTCTAAATACCCGAATACTAAATACTACAACCAGTATAACAGGAATAAGCATAGCTAGATTTTGCCAAACGCTCAGAACTCGCAAATTCAGAAAGGTAAATGCAGCTACAACCACCAAGAAAATGATGGGAATAAAAATGTATGCAATAATTGCACCTAAAGAAATGCTTGAATTACTAAGGCATAACATTTTATTATTATCATCATAGGTGAAGCTAAACTTATGCCGTTTCAACTTCGATTCTAGTAGCTGTGCTGATAGTTCCATAAATATTTTTCGTAATAAACTGATTACTATATGCTGTATACTATATACTCGAATTTAATACTTCAAATGCTTCCTTCACTACATCATGAATAAACGTATCATCGGGATTACGCTCATCCAGCAACATTGATAGCTCTTGTATACTTACCCAACGGTGGCAATCATGCTTGTTAGCCTCCAGCTTCGGGTTTGTCAAATCACCTTCTACGCTCACAATAAAATCAAACTCAACCTTCTTTTTGGTAGCACCGTTCTCCTGAGCTTTCCAATGGAACTCTTTTACCAAGCTACACACCTCACTTAACGTCCAGCCCGTTTCCTCGTAAACCTCACGTACCAACGCTTGTTCAAGCGTTTCGCCATGCTCCACATGCCCGCCCACAATATCCCAGCATCCGGGAAATAGCTTGCGGTCTTTTGAGCGTCGCTGAACAAAAATCCGTCCTTCGCTATTTACAACTAATGCGCCTACTACATAATCCGTATCAAGCGCGTTATTCTGTACAGGCAAAACGTTTATGCGCGTGTCTATCACCCCTACTGCTTTCTATTCACACACTGCGACGATGCCTGTGCCGTAGGCGTTACTACCAAATCGTTAATACATACGTGTGGCGGAAGGCTTATAACGTATAAAATGATAGAAGCAATATCGGCCGCCGTCATTGGCTCTACCCCTACGTATGGAGTTTTTGCCTTTTCCTTATCGCCCTTAAAGCGAACGATAGAAAACTCCGTTTCTGCCATCCCCGGACATATTTGCGTAACCTTTACGCCATGCTTCACCATATCAATACGCGTTGCCTTGCTTATGGCATCAACAGCGTGCTTGGTTCCGCAGTACACGTTTCCACGTTCGTAAACTTCTTTTCCGGCAATAGAACCTATATTTACAATATGCCCTTTGTTGCGTGCAGCCATAAGCGGAGCAACGGCACGAGTCATATACAGTAAGCCTTTTACGTTGGTATCAATCATTCGTTCCCAATCCTCAATGTTTCCTTCGTGAATCAGGTCCATACCAACAGCCAATCCGGCATTGTTTACCAACACATCTATTTTTTTCCATGAGGCCGATAGCCCGTCAATGGCGGCGGCTACCGCCTCTTTATCTCTTACGTCGAAATTAAGTAGCAATACATCGCTCTTAAACTTCGCTGTTATTTCTTTTTTCAACTCATCCAACAGCTCTTTTCTCCGTCCGGTAAGAATAAGGTTATACCCATTCTCCGCCAATAGTAATGCTGTTGCTTTACCAAATCCTGCAGTTGCACCTGTAATTAATGCAATTCTTTTCATTGTAGTATGTAGATAGTTATTATTGTTATTCGTTGTTAGATGGTTATTAATTGGAACAAAGAACAAGGACTTATAGACAAAAGACATTCTTTAATCCACTTATCTTTTGTCTTTGCTCTTTTATCTTTCCATCTTTGCTCCCATTCACTATTCACCTTTAACCATTCACCTCTTCTATCCCCTTCTAAGCACCCAACGGTACACAGAAAGAGTAATGTACAGCAACATCATAATTGCAATGCTGAATATCCCATAGAAAAACGGTGCTATGGCACACAGTACAAGAAACATCAGCTGAACCGAATACTTTTTGAAAAACTCGTTCCAGCTCTCTTGCTTTTTAAACTTCAACGAGAACATCGGTATCTCTGACACAAGCAGTGCCGATAGTATAATACATGCTACTATTACCACTACGCTGTTTCCAACTATTGAAGTAATACCCGGACTAACCGAAGAACCCGCCAATGCCGATGCTATGAGTAAGGCATTAGCCGGAGTGGGAAGCCCTAAAAACGATTCGGTTTGTCGTGTGTCTATATTAAATTTGGCCAAACGTAAGGCCGAAAATATGGCTATAATAAACGGGATGTAAGATACGCTGTAGCAGATGAATGATATATCGGCCTCCTGAGCATTTATAAGTATAATACTTCTCAGCCAAACATGCAGCATAGCGGCAGGAGCAACACCGAAGCTCACCACATCAGCCAGCGAATCGAGCTGTAAACCTATGGGAGAGTAGGCTTTAAGCAAGCGAGCAGCGAAACCATCGCAAAAATCGAAAGCGGCCGCAGCAAAAATACAGTATGCCGCCATGTCTATTTCCCCCATAAATGCAAAGGTTATAGACACACAACCGGCAAGAAGATTAAGCGAAGTTATCGCATTTGGGATATGTCGTGTTATTGCTTTCAAAACTTTCTGTACTTTTGGGTCAACATTTCACAAAAGTAAAAAAAATGCGCTTACAATTTTTTGCAGCAATACTTATCGTCTGTACAGCATGTTCTTGCGGAAATCGAACAAATCAGCAATCAAATGCAACAACAACGCCAACGGCTGAAACACAGACAACTCCGTTTAAGCTTAGTAGCCCGACTAACGGTAGCATATTTACAACAGGTGATACTATTACACTTGCATACACCTCTGATACTAACAGTTACAGCGTTGACAGCTGCGTTTTTTCTGTAAACGGGAAAGATTTCACACAATTTAACGGTGATGTTTATAAATGGAGCACCGCAAATTCAAAAGTAGGTAGCTTAGCACTCAAGCTTGTGCTTTGGAGTGAAGGTAAAACAATTGCTACACTCCAAAGTAATGTCAAGGTCTATCCTCAGGCTCCTCAATTCTACACATACCAAGTGATAAAAGAATATCCGCATAACACGGAATCATACACGCAAGGGCTATTCATACATAACGATGCGATGTACGAGAGTACCGGAACATACGGTCATTCTGTGTTGAGCAGGGTTGATTTAGCAACCGGAAAAGCCCTGCAAACAACACGTTTGGAGGATAAATACTTTGGTGAAGGGTCTGCAATACTCAACGATAAAATATACGTACTTACCTACGAGTCCCGTAAAGGTTTGGTGTATGATGCAACAAGCTTCAAGCAAGTTGGTGAGTTTGCCTACGACACCGAAGGCTGGGGACTTACCACTGACGGCGAACTGCTTATTATGAGCGACGGCTCATCCGTTATACGCTTTATGACTCCTGATACGTTTAAAGAAGTAAGACGTATTGAAGTATGTACGGATAAGGGACATGTAAACATGATAAATGAGCTGGAGTACATTGACGGAGAAATATGGGCCAACATATACACTCAACCTGCTATTATTTGTATTAACGCCAATACGGGCGCGGTTACTAAGGTGGTTAACATGCAGGGGCTACAACCCGAATCATCTAAAAACGACCAAGAAAATGTGCTGAATGGTATTGCCTACAACCACAAAACCAAGCAATTTTACATTACCGGAAAACGCTGGCCTAAGCTGTTTGAAGTTAAGTTTGAACCACGCAAACAGGAGGGAAAGTAAGTTAAGAAAGTACGTCATTGCGAGGCGCTTTTTGCCGAAGCAATCTGCCTAATTTGAAAAGATTGGTTGGCTTCGACTCCCTTCGGGTCGCTTCGCTCGCAACCGAGTTTACGAGTTCGGCGAAGCTAATGACGTGCTTGATATAGCTGTTAATCATTGCTTCTTTTGTCTTTGCTCTTTTATCCAACATTATAATAATGCCCAAACGCAGGCGAAAAATAGGATTATACTTTTTACTACTTTCCATACTGGGAGTGGTGCTATTTCTTGTCGATATATCCACAGGGGCGGTAAGCATCTCGTTAAGTGATACGGTTAACGCTATATTTGGCAAAAGCACTTCGTCAGATACCATCAGCTCCATTATCATAAATTTTCGTATTCCTAAAGCAATTGTAGCGGTACTGGTAGGCACGGCGTTATCGGTAAGCGGACTACTAATGCAAACCGTTTTTCGCAACCCATTAGCCGACCCATACGTGCTGGGAATAAGCTCCGGCGCTGGTTTAGGTGTAGCTATTTTTCTGCTCAGCTTCTCGGGTGTTTCTTTCTTCGCGCTCTCTGAGCTGTTCCGCAACATGGGTATAACAGCCTCTGCATGGCTGGGAGCAATTGTCGTACTAATGTTGGTACTGGCCGTATCCACTAGGGTACGAGATATTATGTCGGTGCTTATTTTCGGTATCATGTTCGGTAGCGCTGCCACTGCTATTGTGGGTATTTTGCAATACTTCAGCAATGCTGCCGCGCTGAAAACGTTTGTGGTATGGTCGCTGGGAAGCCTTGGCGGAGTAAGCGGTTCACAGCTGAACTTTATGTTGGTAGCCATACTACTCGGGGTTTTGCTGGCGTTGTTTGCCATTAAATCGCTAAACGCTTTACTGCTGGGCGAAGCATACGCGCAAAGCCTGGGGCTTAACGTAAAACGTACACGTAACTATCTTTTCTTTATCACCGCCATACTTACCGGAGCCGTAACGGCTTTTTGCGGACCCATTGGCTTTATAGGTATTGCCGTTCCACACGTAGCGCGCATGCTGTTTCGTGAAGCCGACCACCGTATTCTGCTACCGGGCTGCATACTTATTGGCGCTAACGCCATGCTGCTTTGTGATATTTTCTCACAGCTACCCGGGCAAGATGCCGTGCTACCTATAAGCACACTTACTGCGCTGTTGGGTATTCCTATAATAATTTGGATTGTGCTGTCGAAAAAGAAAGTGGTGCTGTAACCTACTATGAAACCAAAACATATACATATAGCCCACCGCTTAATGCTGAACCCCGAACGAAGTTCGGTAAACACGAAAAATCCATTGACAAGAATTTTCCGTCCAAGCGAAGCCGTTAGGCGGAGCGCGTTTAAATTCTCAAGCGTTTTTTGGTTCTTCTTTTCGCCGAAAAAAGAACGAGAAAGATATGCGCTAAAGATTCTATTACTACTAAAGTTTAACCATTGCAAACCCATTCCATCATTCTTTTTCCTTGATGAAAAAGAATCAAAAAATCAAGACGAGCTTACGCTATACGGCTTTTCATGGGTTAGCTCATCCTTCGGCGGAACGCAACCCCGTCACTTACTTGGGAACTTTTGCATCTCATCGGGAGAAACAAACACATTTAAAAAGAAATGAAACAAGTCATACTTCTATTTTTGATAGCCATTTGTTTTTCTTTCAAGTGCCATTCTGAAAGAAAAGACCAAATAATTATTGCCCGAATAGAATATGTCTATAGCTTAAAATCGTTTATCGAACAAAACGTGTGGAAAGGTTTCGATGATAAAAAATTTGATGTGCCATTAGTGTACTACACAGATAGTATTTGCTATATAACAAATCCAACAGATAGGTTTCTTGATTCGTACAAAGCAAGTCTTATTTTCAAAAACAATGATATAAAAATATACAAAACTTGTTTACTCGATAGCGTTCCGTTTCACATGTCTGTAAGCGTCATATTTGGTGATAGTACGGCTGATTACAGCTACAAATCGCCCTTTATGAATTGTAGTAGTTTTGAAATTACAAAGAATACTATTCCTGATGTAAGCTCCACAGAAGAGTGGGCAACCATGATTCTACACGAATATTTTCATGGATTTCAATTTCGGCATCCAAAGTTTTTAGATTATTACGAGAAGAATATTGTGTCTGTATCTGCACCACAAGATACGTTGACACGTATATACAAGCATAACAAATGGTTTAAAGAAAGTGTTGACAAGGAAAATGACTTGCTGCTATCGGCTATAAGTACAGGTGATAATAACGAAGTTTATAAATCAATCGACACATTTTTCCAATTAAGAATGCACCGAAGAGCGCAAGCAAAACAGCTATTGAACTTCGACATTAAGCCAATTGAAGGCGCATACGAAACAATGGAAGGCACTGCAAGATACATAGAGTACAGCTTATATGGCGAGTTTGCAGTTAAACAACCTGATGGTGATTTGATAAAATCAGATACTTGTTTTCATTCATACTCTTACTTCCGAAACTTTAAACTTGACAATGCCAAATGGCTGTATATAACAAGTAAAACAACCTATTTCTACGCATCAGGCTTCAATATAGCAAGACTTTTAGATAAGCTGGGAATCGAATACAAATCACGGCTTTTTAAAGAAGGCGGAATATCGCTGGAACAAATACTATGGGAAAATACGATAGCCAACCTACAACCTTCCGCCAGCAATCAGGCTAAACCAATTACAATATATAAAATCAACCTATCACAATATTGAATAACCTTTCAACCATACTGCAAGTAGAGAACCTTAGCTTAGGCTATCGTGATTCGTCGGGCGAAAAGCGAACGGTGTACCAACCGCTATCGCTTACCGCTAACGATGCCGAACTTATTGCGCTTATCGGTAGGAACGGAGTAGGCAAAAGCACGCTGCTTCGCTCAATTGCAGGATTACAGAAACCGCTGGGAGGAAATATTCAGCTACTCAACAAACCGCTTCCCTCCTACTCTCGCAAAGAGCTGGCAACCTTAGTCAGCTTTGTGGCCTCCGAGCCTGTAAGGGTAAGCAACATGAAGATTTTCGACTTAGTAAGTCTCGGTCGTTTTCCATACAGCAATTGGCTGGGAGGGTTAAGCAACGATGATAAACGACGAGTGCTTGAAGCCATTGATATGGTTGGGCTTTCAGGCTTCGCATGGCGCAATATCGACCAGCTTAGCGATGGCGAACGCCAACGTGCTATGATTGCCCGCAGCTTGGCGCAAGATACGCAGCTGATTATTTTTGACGAACCTACCGCCTTCATCGACCTGCCCAGCAAGTACGAGGTAATGATGTTGCTGCGTAACTTAACGCATGAGCGTAACAAAACCATTATCTTCTCCACTCACGACCTTACCAGCGCACGAAGGCTATCCGACAAATGCTGGCTAATGTCCTCAACAGGATTGGTGAGCGGTGCTCCGGAAGACCTTGCGCTACAAAACGCCTACAACAACCTGTTTGAACATACCGACCTTAGGTTCGACAGCAAAACGGGCAACGTTTCCATTGATATTGCACCCTGTCGAGAAGTGTACGTAACCGGTAGCGTTGATACGTTTTGGATTGAACGGGCGTTTGAGCGCTTTGGCTTCAAGCTGTGTAGCGAACCATCAGCTCAAGGCCTCAGCATAGATGTAAGCCGGCAAAACGATGCACTACTGCTGGAACTCACTGATGGCGAAGAAAAGTATAGCTTCACTTCCATATATGATTTGGGAAGGTATTTTACACAGAGAGGCACAATCACCGTCATGTCGAGCGAAGTCGAGACATCTGCTGAATAAACCGTTGTTAATTGACATTTGGTGCCGATTTACATAGGAATACCGAATTTCACAATCAACCCGTCATTGCGAGTGAAGCGAAGCAATCTCTCGAATAAACAGGTTGCTTCGCTTCGCTCGCAATGACGTTATTCGCTTGTTGTTAAGCGGCATTGCAATGCCGCTTAGCGAAGGGTAAACATAGAGAAAGATTGTCCCCGAAGGGGGCAAATATGCATAACCCCGTATAAAATGCGGGGTACTAACGAAGCAAGCGATTTACGCGCGGAGCACTGTCTATTTTTCATAGGATGGACAGTGCTCCGCGCGTAATGTAAAGAGGGGCATTCCTTTCCGTGGGTTTCACCCACGGTTATTCATATTTGCCCCCTTCGGGGACATCTTTTCCATACAAATCAGATTTTTTTGAAAAACTACACCACGTATATCGTCACAGCCCGCTCCCCTCTCTGTTGTTAAGCGGCATTTGCAATGCCGCTTAGCGAAGGGTAAACATAGAGAAAGATTGTCCCCGAAGGGGGCAAATATGCATAACCCCGTATAAAATGCGGGGTACTAACGAAGCAAGCGATTTATGCGCGGAGCACTGTCTATTTTTCATAGGATGGACAGTGCTCCGCGCGTAATGTAAAGAGGGGCATTCCTTTCCATGGGTTTCACCCACGGTTATTCATATTTGCCCCCTTCGGGGACTGTTTTTTCTGTGGTACTTTGTGTACCTCTTTGTTACATTATTCACTTCACTTGAGGCCAAAAAATCGGCAGTAGCTTTCGCCGCTGCCGATTCTCCATCTAGGTAATTAGGTATAATCTGTTACTTGTACTCGTTCAGAATATCTTTGATATCCTTTGTTTCAACACGTCCGTGTACTTTGGAGCCAACCATAAGTACGGGCGCCAAACCGCAGGCTCCCACGCAACGAAGGCAATCAAGTGAGTACATACCGTCAGCGGTGGTTTCGCCAACGTTAATACCCAGCTGCTTCTTCAGCTCGTCAACTACCTTTTCTGCGCCACGCACGTAGCAAGCCGTACCCATACATACCGAGATGGGATGCTTGCCCTTAGGCTTCATGGTGAAGAAGGTGTAAAATGATACTACTCCGTACACCTTTGCCACCGGAATGTCCAGCGTTTCAGCTACCACTTCCTGAACTTCTTCGGGAAGGTAACCGAACTCACCCTGCACCTTGTGCAAGATATTAATCAAGTCGCCGGCGTTGTTGTTGAACGAACGGCAAATATCTTTTATCGTTTGAATGTGTGCCGGCTTTAATGCCGCTTCTACGTTACACATAGCTTGCTTATTTGCTTAGTTGTTGATTTGTTTGATTGTGTTTACCTATCAGAGCCGCTACGCAAGGGCTTATCTTTTCGTTTAACCCTTAACGCTTCACGTCTCACGCATGCTACTTACTCTTATCAAAGTAGTGGGTATGCAACAGGTGGTGCGCCTTTTCGCTCAACGGCTTACCAAGAAACTCTTCGTATAGCTTAACGATATACGGGTTCTCATGCGATTTACGAATAGGCTTACCGGCATCCTCACGATAAATTGCCTGATGGCGTGCCTTGATAACCTCGCTGTTTCCGAAGTGCAACGGTTGTCCTGCGCCACCGATACAACCACCCGGACAAGCCATAATTTCAATGGCGTGGAAGTTGTACATCCCTGCACGAATGCCATCGAGTAGCTGGCGGGCGTTACCCAAACCATGAGCAATACCAATGTTTATCGTTGTACCTTTAAAGTCGATGCTTGCGGAACGAATACCATCCAAGCCACGTAGCTCGGTAAAATCAACACGGCTCAGCTTTTCTTTGGTAAACACCTCGTAAGCCGTACGTACTGCCGCCTCAATAACTCCTCCGGTTGCGCCGAATATTACCGCCGCTCCGGTTGATTCGCCCAACGGATTATCAAAATTCTCGTCATCCAAGCTGGCAAAGTTGATATTTGCACCTTTGATAAGGGCAGCCAGCTCGCGCGTAGAGATTGAGAAATCTACATCGGGGTTACCGTTTTCCTTAAACTCATCACGTTGGCACTCGTACTTCTTAGCCAAACACGGCATGATGGATACTACCACCAAATCCTCGCGCTTAATACCCATCTTATCGGCAAGGTAAGTCTTGGCAACCGCACCGAACATCTGCTGCGGCGAACGAGCTGTTGACGGCACATCAAGCATATCGGGATAGTTATACTCAAAGAAGTTTACCCATGCAGGGCAGCATGAAGTAAGAATAGGAAGCTTCACCTCCTTATCACCCTTCAAAAACTTATCCAAACGACCAAGTAGCTCCGTTCCTTCTTCCATAATGGTAAGGTCGGCAGCAAAGTCGGTATCAAATACGTAGTCAAAGCCTAACATGCGCAAAGCCGATACCATTTTTCCGGTAACCAGCGTACCCGCTTCCATTCCAAAAGCCTCGCCCAATGCGGCACGTACGGCAGGAGCGGTTTGCACGATAACCGTCTTTGTAGGGTCGGCAAGCGCGCGGATAAGCTGTGGCGTATGGTCAACTTCGGTAAGCGCTCCCGTAGGACATACGGCTACACACTGTCCGCAGAACGTACAGGGTGAGTCTTCCAAATTGCGCTCAAAAGCTGGTGCAACGACCGACATAAACCCGCGATTCACAGCGTTAAGCGCGCCTACGGTTTGCACTTTATTGCACATGGTTTCGCACCGACGACACATCACACACTTATCCATTTCACGGATAATAGAAGGTGATGAATCGGGGCGATAGGTTGACATTTCAGCATAGCTTTCACCCGGTATTGAGCGAATGCCAAGGCGAATAGCCAAGTCTTGCAGCTCGCAACGACCGGATTTAGGACATACCAAACAATCCTTCGGGTGGTCGGAAAGAATAAGCTCCAACACCGTTTTACGAGCGTTAAGCACGCGCGGCGTATTGGTTCTTACCACCATACCTTCTGTACACAGGGTAGAGCATGAGGGAGCAAGGTTCTTACGTCCCTCCAGCTCCACTACGCAAATACGGCAACCACCCGGACGGTTTTCAATACCTAAGTGTCCGAGGTTCATGTAGCACAGTACGGGAATATCAATACCAACCTGCTTTGCAGCTTGATATACGGTTGTTTCTTTATCAACAGAAACAGCCTTTTTATCTATTGTGAGATTTATTTTATTTTCCATAAAGATGTCTCCTTTGCTGTTGGCTTAGGCTATTTCAATAGCGTTAAACTTACACTTGTCATAACATGCACCACACTTGATGCAGGTTGCCTGATCGATGCTGTGAGGCTGCTTTTTTTCGCCGGAAATGGCGTTAGTAGGGCAAACCTTTGTACAAGCCGTACATCCTACGCACTTATCGGCAAGGATATTGTACTGCTTTAGCGCACGACAATGTCCGGCCGGGCATTTCTTATCGTGTACGTGCGCCATGTACTCATCGTAAAAGCTGTCAAGCGTTGATAGCACAGGGTTAGGTGACGTTTGTCCCAAACCGCAAAGGGCTGTATCTTTAATTACTTTACCAAGGTTAGTCATCTGCTCAATCATCTCTACCGAACCGTTTCCTTTGGTTATCTGGTCGAGCATTTCATATAAGCGCTTGTTACCAACACGGCAGGGAGCGCACTTTCCGCACGATTCTTCAACCGTAAATTCAAGGTAGAACTTGGCTACGGAAACCATACAATCGTCTTCGTCCATCACAATCATACCGCCGGAACCCATCATAGAGCCTGCGGCCAACAGGTTATCGAAGTCAATAGGAATATCAAGGTGTTTTTCCGTCAAGCAGCCACCGGAAGGACCTCCCGTTTGTACGGCTTTGAACTTCTTTCCATCCTTTATACCACCGCCTATTTCAAAGATAACCTCACGTAGTGTGGTTCCCATCGGAACTTCAATTAGCCCCACGTTGTTAATCTTTCCGGCAAGTGCAAACACCTTTGTACCCTTTGATTTTTCGCTTCCGATAGAAGCAAACCAATCGGCCCCCTTAAGAATAATGGCGGGAACGTTAGCAAAGGTTTCTACGTTGTTTACGTTGGTAGGTTTACCCAAATAGCCTGACTCGGCAGGGAACGGAGGTTTAACGGTAGGTTCGCCGCGTTCGCCCTCCATAGAGTGAATAAGAGCGGTTTCTTCACCACATACAAAAGCTCCTGCTCCGTAGCGAAGCTCTATATCGAATGAGAAGTTAGCACCTAAAATATTTTCGCCCAGCAAGCCATACTCACGCGCTTGGTCTAGCGCTATTTGTAAGCGCTGAATAGCTAGGGGATATTCGGCACGAATGTACACCAACCCCTTGTTAGCGCCAATACAGTAACCGCAAATTGCCATAGCTTCGATGATAGAGTGCGGGTCGCCTTCCAAAATTGAGCGGTCCATAAATGCACCCGGGTCACCCTCATCGGCATTACATACCACATACTTTTGGTTGTCTTTATACTTAGAGGCAAACTCCCACTTCAAACCGGTAGGGAAACCTCCGCCTCCGCGTCCGCGTAAGCCCGACTTCTTAATGATGTCGATAGTCGCTTCGGGAGATAGCTCCGATAGCGCCATTCCTAAGGCGGCATAACCATCGCGAGCAATGTACTCATCTATATTTTCAGGATTAATAAATCCGCAGTTACGTAGGGCTATTCGAATTTGCTTTTGGTAAAAGCCCATTTGTTTCGAATCGCTTACCTGTTGCTGTTGTTTAGGATCAACATACAACAAACGGTTAACCTTACGTCCTTTAATAACGTGTTCGTTTACGATTTCGTCTGCATCTTCGGGCTTAACTTCCACGTAGAAGGTATTGTCGGGCATTACCTTAACGATGGGGCCTTTTTCGCAAAAACCGAAGCATCCGGTTGTTACAACCTGTACTTCATTTTCAAGTCCTTTTGCCTTTAGCGAGTTTTGCAGATTGATAACGAGCTGGTCACTGGCCGAAGCTCTACAACCTGTACCACCGCATACCAGCAAGTGCATTTTAAAATGTGTCATGTGCCTTGTGAGGTTGATATATTTGGGTAAATGTTAGAGTTATTAAAAATAAAAAACGGCATTCGTTTCCGCAAGATTGCCGTTTTTACTTCTTATCAATAGTTTGGTAGTTCACGGGGATGATACCTTCTACCAATTCGCCGTTCTTTACATACTTGTCAATAATTTCATCAACCTTTTGGGGGTTAAGATAACCAAATACGATAGGTTCTTTACCCGGTAGCTTTACTTCGGCCGTAGGTTCGGCAAAGCAGTAGCCCATACATCCGGTTTGAGTTACCACCATATCAATCTTTTCTTGGTTGCCCTTCTCAATAAAACGGTTCATTACACCCTTTGCTCCGGCAGCAATTCCACAGGTAGCCATAGCTACTTTTACCTGCACGTAGCTGTCCGGGTTGTTACTTTTTTCCCGCAGGTTAAGCCCGTCTTCCAGCTGACTTCTTAACTTTTTCAGATCATCCAGTGATTTTACTTTGGTCATGCAATAATCCTCCGACTATTTTTAGGTTATTAGTTTTTAAATAGGTAACACTATGCTTATTTTAAGCGTAGCAAATGTAATGAAAGTTACGACTTTAGCAAAACTATTGTCGCAAATTCTTCACATTTTCTTCAATCATTTCGTTAATTAACGGAACTACTTTCAAATCGTTAATAGAAATGCCGCCTAAAGCCTCTTTAACTTCCCGTGTATCAAATATATAACTATCATCATTCACGCTATGTTTGTACAAAAAATCAATAACAGGGTTCGACATTACCAGCAGGCATACGGCATTTGGTATATCGCCCAATGCCGGACGGTCAATATGGTTGTATTGAAATGTAGCTTCAACACGAGTGCCAACTCCAACCGTAGAGGTGATAGTCAGCTTTCCCCCACTCTGCTCGGCACTTTGCTTAAACAGCGGAATACCCATGCCCACCTTACGGGTGGTACGGGAAGTAAAGAAAGGGTCGGTAACCTTCTCTACCTGTTCGGGAGTCATACCCTTGCCGTTATCGGCAATGGAAATAGCAAGTAAATCATCAGCTATTTGCTCGTCAACATCAATTTCTATAAGCGTTGCTCCGGCGCTAATGGAGTTCTGAACAATATCGAGAAGGTGAAGAGATAGGTCGTTCATTTATATGATTGAATATTTTGTATTGATGATTGAATATTTTTTAGAGCAAGGATTTAAAGAACAAAGAGCAAGGACATCATATTGTGCCGTTATTGCGAGCGAAGCGTGGCAATCTGTTCTATTCAAGAGATTGCTTCGCTTCGCTCGCAATGACGATCTTATTGAATATTTCGAGTACATAATTTGATGTATATAAAGGCTCCGTAGGAGCCAAATCTTTGTAGAAACCCCAATTATGATAGCTGTTTCGCTCCGCTGGAGCGCGCTTTTATTTCAAGATTTACTATTCCAATCAACACAGGTTGAATTACAAATTCCAAACCAGCAACACCACAACAACAAATATTCCAATGCCCAGCACAATGTAGAAAGCGTTGTACCCTGCGTTGTTTAAGTAATCGTGTGAATTATCACCGTTCCATAAGGTTGAAAAAGGCACATATCGTTTACGTCTAAACAGGTTAACTATATTGATAGCAAACCAACTAAAAGCCATGCCTGTAAATCGACAAATTAATGCTCCTAATCCCATAACTATTCTAACTTTCTATCATCCGTCCTACTATAGCCCGTCCGTTTTCTCCGTGAAGCGCCATGCGTACTTCGGCAAAAGAGAGCGACTCCATTTGCAGCTCGGTATATACCTTACCAACATCCGGCAACAGGTGCGCATCGGAGCTTTGAATGAATGGATATTTAGCGAGATACTTGTTCTTTTGCAGGAACGCGTCAACCGTTACGTGTCGCGATAGCTCCAGCGCGTCAACCCTCAAATCGGGAGGTAGAAAGCCCAGCTGACTTAACACGCTATTCTGAGATTTATTAATATGGGCTGGAATAAAAATACCGTTCATACGGTGCGCTTCGCCCTCCAGCTCTTCAATGCTTATTGATGTTGCAGAAATAAGCAAAGGCTCTACTTCTTGCAGTATCTCGTCGTCCTCGTTTACCACTACCTGATAGCCGAAAACATCAACGTTGTTGGGAATATTGGGTAACCGATTTTCCAGCAGCTGTTGGAATTTTTCCAGCTCCTCATCATGCTCAAAAAAGCAAAGGCAGTGAACCTCTTCCTTAGTAGTAACCTCTGCACCACGCAAAACAAGTATTCCTTCTTGTTGCGCCAGCTGATATACTAAATTTGATTGCAAGGTGGAGTTATGGTCGCTGATGCCGATAATAGCCATGCCACGCTCCTTAGCCTGCGCAATAATACTCCGCGGGCTCATTTCCAAATCGCCGCATGGCGACAGGACGGTGTGGATATGTAAATCGGCTCGATAGATAGTCATAAGGCCTCTCCCCTAGCCCCTCTCCAAAGGAGAGGGAAAAAGACTTCGATGATAATATACGTGGGTAAGAAGTTCTATGTGGAAACACGGCAATACTACCACACTCCTACACCTCTCTTTCTAACTTCTTTAACTACTATAACTCCTTTGGCTTTCTGCATTACCCTTTCAACAGCTGGTACAGCTTACCGCTTATCTCAAAAGCCTCTTCCTGCGTACCAAGTATGGGGATTTGCTCCTTAACCGCCTGTTCCAGCGTATCGGCATCGGGTTGAAATCCCTTTACCAACAGCACAGCTGCAAGCTCTTTCAACGAGGCAATGGCGGTAATATTTTTGTGCGTTTGCAGGGTAATCCATACCAAACCGGCATCGGCATGCCCCATTACATCGCTTAACAGGTCGGAGGTGTAGCCACCTACCACTTCATTCGATAGACTTTCTTCTCCGCAAAAAACGGTTAGCGAAAGCTTTTCTACCAGCGTTAATACGTTCATGTTTAATTGAATATTTTTTATTGTTTATTGTTTATTGTTTATTGATAAAACTATGCCTGAAAGGCTAACTTATTTCAGCGCGGAACGATGCTTTACGCACAATATCTTTTGTCTATTAGTCCTTGTTCTTTTATCAAAACAGTCCGACAAAGGAACAAAGATAAAAAAAGCAAAGACCCGCAAACGCTATTGAGAGACGTTCTTCTCCGCAAAAAACGGTTAGCGAAAGCTTTTCTACCAGCGTTAATACGTTCATGTTTAATTGGATATTTTTTATTGTTTATTGATAAAACTATGCCTGAAAGGCTAACTTATTTCAGCCCGACGGCAAGCGAAGCGACGCCTCGGGGCAAAAAATTTCATCCTACATAAACGCCCTGAAGGGTTTATTGCTTACTGAATATTGATAAAACTATGCCTGAAAGGCTAACTTATTTCAGCCCGACGGCAAGCAAAGCGACGCCTCGGGGCAAAAAATTTCATCCTACATAAACGCCCTGAAGGGGCAACTTAATCTGCCCTTTCAGGGCGCTGTACTACTCCTCATACACCATTTTCCCGAGGCGTTGCCATCGGGCTGAAGTAAGCTGCGCTTTCAGCGCGGAACGATGCTTTACGCACAATATCTTTTGTCTATTAGTCCTTGCTCTTTTATCAAAAACAGTCCAACAAAGGAACAAAGATAAAAAGAGCAAAGACCCGCAAACGCTATATTGAAACGTCTTTTGTCTATTAATCTTTGTTCTTTTGTCCTTCTTTTATAGCCTGCATTGACGGGTCAATGCCGTTAGCATAGTGACTAAAGTTGTACGTTACCCTTACATTGGGCGTTATGGTTTTCAAATCATCATCGGTATGTTTAAAATAGTTGGTTGAATACTGAACAGCTATTTTCGAATCGGGCAGCTCGAACGAGCGTACTTCGCCGTAATGGTTAGGCATTCCTGCGGTTTCTTCCCCTACGGTTATAGCCTTTGTCATACTTTTAAAATCTAAGGTATTTAGTATAGCCGAAGAAAAAGTTGACCGTCCGATAATAACGTATAAAACACCTTCCTTATTCACCTTCTCGTTCTCCTTAAGTCGGCTTACAAATTCGGTTCCCTGCGCAGACGAACCTCCACCGTTAGCACGCATATCAAAAACAAATCGGGCAATTGGCTTTTCGCTAATTGTAATAAAAATACTATCGGTAAAATTTTTGAACGAAGGGTATTGTGCCGAGTCCGGTCTTCCGTACATTGTAGCCACCTCTCTACCCATACATGAGTTATACTGTATGTAGTAGGTGCTATCATCCAAATACCTGTCCCAAAATAGCGCCTTGCGATTTTGCGTATAAAGCGGTTTAGCTTTAGGCTGAATTTGGACAAGTGTCTGTCCGGAAAGTGCTCCAAGAGAAAATACTTCACGGGTAACTCTGCTTGTAGAATCAGAGAAGCGAAACTCTACAGCGGCCGAATCGTTAGGAATGAACTTAAAGAATGATAAAATTTGCGTATAGCTAAGCATGCGAGGTATCATTTGTTTGTTCATGGCATCATTATCCTGGACAACCAATGTTTTAAGGCTATCTACAACTTCGGATATAGGGTGAGTTCCCACTCCCACCAATCGCTTACCCAATACCTGCTTATGCTCGTTGGTTGTTGCAATAAGGTAAATACCATCATCAAACCAGTATAAGCTTGTTGGTATAACCTTCGTTTTATCCAACAATGAAAAGTAACCAACCATAGTATGTGAATCGCCTACTTTTGCTATAGTCTTTTGCAGTGATAGAACTACATCTATGTTCTGCATGCCATCGGCCTTTTGTGCCAGCACGTCCAACTCCTGTTCAAACGATTCCCTATCGAACTGGAAGAATAAGTTCACATGCTTTTGAGCTAGCTCCGTTTTCAAAAAATCAATATCGGATTTCCATGTTACCTGCGCACCACATGTTGTATAAATGAAGAGAAAAAGGACTACGGCTACTTTTTTCATTTATGATATATGTTGTTATTGAAAAGTAATTAGCACACAGATAACACAAATTACATGCACAGATAAACGCTGTTTTTACTATTTAAACTATGACCATCTACCCCGTTTATCATTGTAAGCGTAGTTTCCAAAGGACAGCAAAACTAACCATCCGTTCTATTCAAGAGATTGGTTAGCTACGCTGCCCTTCGGGTCGCTTCGCTCGCAATGACATTTTTTTATTCTTTGCTCCTTGTTCTTTATTCTTAATTCTCTATTCCTCTCGCCTAATTTTATTCTTCCCCCATATTTTTTCCATAATAGCACGTGATTGTTCTTGGCTCAACACTCCGTCTTCTTCCTGCATTTTTTGAATAAAAATACAATGGTTCAGCTCGCTACCTCCCCTTACAATGTCGTTGGCCAATGCTTCGCAGCTGGGAGCGCCACATGCGCCACAGTCAATGTTGGGAAGAAGTTTTTGTAACGTTCTGGACTTTTCCATCTTTTCAATGGCCTTAGTAATATCTCTATCATACTTTACCATTGAACGCTCCTCAATTTTCCCGCTAGGAGCTATCTGCTTTACAAAATCGGCGTACTTTGCAAAGCGGGTGCTGATACCGGAGGCTTGTCTTGCCATGTTATTCATCCGTTCAACCGCCAAAAAGCGGTTACCGAGCGTAAGTATTCCGCCCGGACAACTTTCATCACAAGCGCGTAGCTCCAGAAAATCAAAATCACAGCTATCTTCATTCTCCAGCTGCTCTAAAAATTCTACCACGTTATCTATCCCATCAATGGCCAAGCTACGGCCTTTTATGCAAGACGCTTCACCGTTGGTTAGCGTCCACCGGATACTCTTAGCCGACAGGTTTTGCTTGTACTGCTCTGTGCTTGTAAGCTGCTTGTGTCCTTGCTTTATGCTTTTATAGGTTAGGCTGTAGAGGTAGCTCATGTTTATTACACCTGCAATATCTTTTTGCTCATCGCCTACCGGAGCTTTAACCGAAGCTACTTTTGCCGCGCAGGGTGTAATATAGAATATACCTATTTCATCCTCTTTCTCTCCTCGCTCCAACAGCTGCTTTTTAATAAGCGCTGCGGTAAGGGTAAGCGGTTGGCGAATGTGCATAAGATTATCAACCAGTGAAGGAAAGCTGACCTGAATAAGCCGGACAACTGCCGGACAGAAAGTTGATATTATAGGCTTAGGATTTTCTTCTACGTATTGGTTAATGCTGTCGGCCAGCAAATCAACGCTCGACTCACATTCTACTACCTGCGTAAATCCCAATTCCAACAGCGTATGGTATATTTCTTCCTGACTAATTGACTTATTAAACTGCCCGACAAAAAGCTCGGGAACGAGTAAAACGCGATGCTTGTATGAGAATATACGCTTGAAGTCGTCATCCTCAATTACAATTGCTCTGGATGGACAAATACGGTAACACTCGCCACAGTCAACGCACCAATCTCCGTGCAATACCGCTTTTCCGTTACTTACGCGCAACGCTTCGGTTGGACACACCTTAATGCAGCGTGAGCAACCAATACAAGCGGCCTCATTTATTTTCAACGCATGCCGAAACATTTTTCCACTATTGAAATACGTATATAGACAAAGGAACTAGAGACAATAGAACAAAGCTATTGTGACAAATTATATTCCTATGTTATAAACCCGTGAAACTTTAATATCCTATTGCTTATTATCAGCACTAAAAAAGACAACTATCTCCAGCCGGGTTCCCTTACCTACTTCAGACTGTATGGTAAACTTATCCGCATTGTCGTTAATGTTGGGAAGCCCCATTCCGGCTCCGAAACCCATCTGCCTTACCTCATCCGATGCGGTTGAGTAGCCCTTTTGCATAGCCCGTGAAATATCGGGAATACCCGGCCCCTCATCATCCAATACCATTACTATTTTTTCAGGGTCAATCGTTGCCGTTATATCGCCTCTATGAGCATGAGCAACAATATTCACCTCCGCTTCATATAAAGCAACAACTACTCGCCTTACAACAGTAGGGTCGATGTTAAGCTGCTTCAATGCCTTTTTTATTTGGCTCGAAGCGCTTCCGGCAGTGGAAAAATCACCGCCTTCTACATGGTATGTCAGCTGCATAGCAAATCTTAGAATAGAGGCTCAAGACCTGCCGTATATAGCAAACCCGCCGTTTTAAACATTGAATAGGGGCTGCGCATCAGCAACATCCCGTTTTCTTTAGCCAATTCAATAATATCAGGGGTAAGCTCTTTATTTCTTACAAACATGAGGTACTGTATGTCTGACATCTCGGCGGTTCTAACCGATTGCAGATTTACAAGTCCGGTTATCAGCAACAGGTCGTTTGCTTTCAGGGTTAACACATCGCTCATCAGGTCGCAGGCAAAGCAACATTGTACATCGTCGTTCAGCTTATCCTCTCCGCAAATAATCTCAGCGTTGGTTAGCTCGGCAATATCTTTCAGCTTCATGCAAATTATGGTTGAGTTATTGGCTCGTAAAGGTGATAAAAATAAATGACTTATGCAACTTTTGGCAACAAGTATCAGGTATCACGTATCAAGTATCATGACACACGATTTTAGAAATGCGATTGCACTTTACTTAAAGTAAAACAAATGGCATGGAAGTGTTACTTGCATTCACCCCCTAAATCCCACTAAAGGGGGCTTGGCTACTGCAAAATTGGGCTTCGAAAGTTTTTGGTACAATCCAAGGTTTCCTTGAGGAGGCTAGACAAAGTCATGTGTCGTGCTACTTGATACGTGATACCTGCTATTTGATACCAAAAATTTACTGCCTCAACCAGCCACTGCCGAATATAAGGTAGTAGCCCCATGAGTCGTTACTTTTGGCTACGTCAACGCCCATGCGTAAGCCTAGCTTGCGTGCTATGAGATAGCGGAAACCGCCGCCGTAGTTATATACCCACGTTGCTTTTGAAAAATCGTTGAAATTGTCGAACGCCTTACCTGTTCCACCCAACGCCACTAAACTCCACCGCTTATACACGTCAAACCGCTGTTCAGCTTCTGCCAGCATAGTCGTTTTTCCCTGATAGCGAACTGCCGGAACCCCTCTCATATCAAGGAATGGCTTTATGTAAAATGGTATATCGCCAAAAACCTGCTGCATATCGAATCGGAAACCGCTAATCCAACGGGTATTTATAGGTTTAAACCAGTAAAAAGCGCCCTCCATTTGCAGATACGAATAGTCGCTGCCCCAAACGGAGCTGTTCCACATAGTATTGAGGTAGGCCTTAACTCCGCGATTGGGAGTAAACGTATTATCGCGGGTATCATACTCGCCAAGCAAGCCAAGCCAGGCGATATTGCTGTTATAGTCTTTTGAAGAAATGAGGCTATCAATATACTGATTGTCCGTATGTGCTTGCAGAGAAACATCAGAATGCGCAAAGAGGTACTGTACCCCCACTATCCAACGAGGATTTTTGAATAGCTTGCCAATATATGCGGCTACAGGAATAGTTCTGATATTTAGTCCAAATTCTTTTTCCACATCACCCTGCGGCAAATGCAGCGTTTTGTAGTAGTCCATGTTGATGCTGGCATAGCCTCCCATGAGCTTATATTTTACCCCCCACTTGGGTATAGAGGCAACCCGCCCTGCTCCTACCGCCCACGAGTCGTTGAGCGTGTACCCGCCAAAAGCGGCGGTAACATCGGGAGCCATCGGATATACCTTACCATTTATCACTCGAGGCTTTTGCTGCTTAATGAATACAGGAACAAGCGCACCTCCGAATCCACCCAATGCAGACTCGGTGATAATAGCCGGGACGGGAATAAAACCATTGTAGTCAATAATCCAGTCGCTAAGGTCAAAAGCCCCGTCAAGCGAATCCTTGAAGCTGATATGCCTTGTCTTATCTATCTTAGCCTGCGCTAATGAAATATTTGTACCCACACATAAAGCCAGCAATGCGCCAATCGCAGTTGCCAAAAACTCATTTGCCCTCATAGCTGCTTATTTTAAGATTTTAAGAAAGGTTTCTGAAATTCTGCTTTGAAATGTAACAGCCCGCTTAGCAGAATGTTCAATGGAGAGAAGTGAATGGTGAATAGTGAACCGTTAGACATTAAACGTATCGAGCTTAATCCATCTCTTCATACTGACAACTTTTAGCCCCTAGCCTCCTAAAGGGGTAACCCGGTTACTGCAAAATTGAACTTCCGGAAGGAACTTACACAGGCCTCGCCCCTTAGAAAGCTACTTTTAGCACATAGGCACACTAGTACACAAAGAATCACATAGCTTACTGTCATTCACGCGTACCAACATTTGAAGTGCCAACAAGTATAGTAAGCCGCATATAGAAAAGCTATGTGTGCCTACCTAATCTATGTGCCTATGTGTTGAAAAGCCCCCTTCAGGGTAACTATTAACTCTCCAACACTCTTTTTTCTTCCGATTTCTGACTTCTGCCTCCTGATTTTCTCAAAATATGCTATCTTTGTTCATGGTATGCAGGCCGCTGACGATACATACAAAACCATTGTAGCACCTTCACAAGGTACATACAAGGACAAGGGTAGCAAGTTCTTGGCCTTTGCCCATCCCATTCGTTCGGAACAGGAGGTAAAAGAGATTGTTTCGCAGCTAAAAAAAGACTACTTCGACGCACGCCACCACTGCTACGCGTATCGCTTAGGAACCAACGGCGAACAGTTTCGCGCCAACGACGACGGTGAACCGTCCGGTTCGGCAGGTAAACCCATTCTCGGACAGCTGCTATCCCATAACCTTACCAACATACTTGTTGTTGTTGTCCGCTATTTTGGCGGTATAAAGCTCGGAGTTCCGGGCTTAATTTTTGCCTACCGCACGGCTGCCGCCGATGCTATTACCAACGCCGAGATTATAGAGCGTACAGCCGATGAACAGCTGAACATAGGTTTTGGCTACGCTGTTATGAATGATGTAATGCGCATTGTGAAAGATGAGCAACCGGACGTTATTTCACAACAGCTCGACATGTCATGTCAAATGACGTTAAGCATCAGAAAAAGTAAGGCGGATAAGCTGAAAGAACGGTTACTCAAAGTAGAAGGACTCTTGATAGTTGACAATGGACAATAGAACAAAGACTGGAAAGTAAATGGATGAAAGATAAAAAGACAATAGAACAATGACTAAAAGATAAAAACAAAGTACAATACAGATATATACTGAGGCAATTTTGCTCTTTTTGCCCTTGCTCTTTCAATCTTTGCTCCTTTATCCTATTCAAAGTCTTTGCTCTTTTGTCCAATAAAAAATACACAATTCTAAATATTCAATATATGATACGGCATCTTGTTTCCATCACCGATTTTAGCAAGGAGGAAATCCTTGAAGTGCTTAAGCTATCCGCCGAGTTTGAGCGGAACATCAACCAACCGTTATTGAGGGGAAAGGTGGCCGCCTCCGTGTTTTTTGAGCCATCAACCCGAACACGCCTCAGCTTTGAAACGGCTGTAAACCGATTGGGCGGTCGTGTAATAGGGTTCTCCGATGCCGGAAACACCAGCGTAAGCAAGGGCGAATCGTTAAAAGACAGCATTATGATGATTGCCAACTACGCCGACTTCATCATCATGCGCCATCCGGTAGAGGGAAGCGCCCGCTATGCCAGCGAAATATCTCGCGTTCCGATAATCAACGCCGGCGACGGGGCTAACCAGCATCCCACGCAAACCATGCTCGACCTGTACTCCATACAAAAAACACAGGGTACGCTCGACGGTCTTACCATCACCATGGTGGGCGATTTAAAGTACGGACGCACGGTTCACTCGCTACTCATGGCCATGTCGCACTTCAACACCCGCTTTAGGTTTATTGCTCCGCCCGAGCTGCAAATACCTAACGAGTATAAGCTGTACCTCGATAAGCGCGGGCTGCCCTATACCGAGCACCGCGAGCTGGCCGAAAACATTCAGGATGCCGATACTATTTACATGACCCGCGTGCAGCGCGAACGCTTTACCGACCCCGTAGAGTATGAGAAGGTAAAGAACGTGTATATGCTGCGCAATAGCATGCTTGACAGCACGAAGGATAGCGTGAAAATTCTGCATCCCCTGCCCCGCGTAAACGAAATAAATACCGACGTGGACGATAACCCCAAAGCCTACTACTTTACCCAAGCCGAAAACGGCGTATATGCCCGTATGGGGATTATTACGTATTTGATGAGGGAAAGCGGGAAAATATAGCCCAGCATTTTCACCTTACTAATATAACAGCTATGGCTCGTGCTACACACGAGCCATAGCTGTTATATTAACTTTTCATATTGTATTTATATTAAAAATTGCATGTTAGAATATTTATTGCTCCATTTGTAAATTAGTTTTACAAAAGAGAGATTATTATAACCAAAAACCTGTTCTGTTATGAAAAAGAAAATCATATTAAGTTTATTGTAGCGGTTTGCTTAGCAGTAGTAATTATTCCCAAAATAGTATTTGCTGGCCCACCGAGAACTTGCACTGAACACGGCCAAATGATGCGTGACAATATGGATTATCGGATCTATTGGGTATGTAATGAAGATTTGATCCCTATTGGTCATGTATGTTATGATGCCATGCATTTTGATGAAGACTATGATGCGTGTTATTCCGTTGTTGATAATCCTGCAATTTTTGACCATTGTTCTTGTAGTTATCATACAGAGTATATAAGGCATGGACGAAGGTATTAGTAAAGATCTGGTTTTAAAATCATATATTGTAGTTGAATAAATATTCATAAATAATAATGTTTATCAAATAATCTCTCTTTTTTATGAAGATTACATCTATTATGAGATTTCTTTTAATTCAACCTTTTGTCTTACTATTACTTTCGTTAGCCGTTTTATCTTGCAAAAGAGAAATTCCGGAAGGGAAAGATTTTATCTATGCATACAAGAAATTGTTAAGCCAACATAAGCCGTTTTGTATGGTTATTGCAAGAAAAGATTGTGGTGTATGTGAATTATTTCTCAATACTATTCATAAGCAAAAGGGCAGCATACAAAAAACTTATTCTTATGTTATTGATGCCGAGTTAACTGAGAATAAATGGGTTGAACAATGGCTATGCCAGAAAACAACACCTTGTACATGTATATTCACCAAAGATGGTAAACTTAGCAGCATTGTAATGGGTGGCAGTGAGGCAAGCATTAGCATGATAGAACAAGGACTTAATGATTCTACAGTATATAGCTTGCGATTTTTTCCTAGCCCACTTGTTGCCGAATGCGGTAGTAAGATTTTAGAATTGTATAATAATACCCTCCAGGCATATCTGAATAAAAACTCAGATAAAAAGTTAGCCTTATCATTTGCCAACGAATCGCTAAAAAAACATCATTACTTTTTCAACCTATATCTCAAGAGCATATTAGAGTTAGATAATAGCCTTGACACTGCTCTACTCTACGCAAAAAAAGCATTGGATTTAAAGAATCTTCACTCGCTTTACTACTATACAGATTTGCGAAATGAATTAAGAACATTGACCGACAGCACCTACAATGCTGCGAATGAACCCATTTTAACGTTAAGCGAATCACCTTTAAATATGGGGGACTGTTCCATTGGAAAAGAGAAGAAATTTTCTATAAAAGTAAAAAATACAGGTCTAAGCCCATTAACCATTTATTCTGTCGATGCCGGATGTGATTGTTTGAATGTATCATGGCCTCAAGGACCTATAGAAGGTAACAATGACGCAGAGCTCTCAATTTTTTTTATTCCTGATAAAAAGGGGTTTGTCAATAAAAAAATTATGATTGTGTCTAATGCTCAAAATCCGGTTGTACTTCTAAACTTAGAAGGTCTAGTAATATAAATTTTGAGGCAAAAAATTATTTTATCAATAACCAAATTATCATTTTATGAAACGAATGCTACTCATTGCAGCCTTAATGCTGGGCTTAACAACTTTTAGCCAAGCACAAGAAATGCCCCCAAACAGCGTTTCCGGCTTTGTTCTAGATTCCCTTTCACAAAAAGCACTCACCGGAATAGATGTAACGATAGTAGCATCCGGTCTTTCTGCCTCAATCCAAACCAATGATGAAGGTGGCTTTTGTCTTATATTCAGAAACTATCCTGAATCAGGTTATGTTTTCATTAAAAAGAAGGGTTACATTAGCAAGCAAATCGAAATTCCTAAAGGTGCAGGAAATGGATGTATGGGCGATATACTATTGGTACAAGGAGATGATAAGCCAAAGAAAAAGAAGAGGTAGTGTTCTTTTCTTTAAAATTCAGCCAATAAGCCCATTACATGAATAAAGGCTTACTGATAATATTTATTGTGCTATGTTGTTGCTTAAACGGCATAGCGCAAAAGGCAGTTAGCGGACGGGTAATTGATGCAAATACCCGTGAACCACTGAGTAATGTATCTGTAAAAACGGTAAAAACGGGACAGGTAATACTTCTTACCATAAGCAGTAGCAATGGTGAGTTTAGCTTGAATTTACCCGACCGATTAAAAGATTCGGTTGTGTTGGAGTTAAGCCATGTAGGCTATGCCAAGAAAAGTATTGAGCTAAACAGTCAGCATGCGCTAGGCGATATTATGCTATCCGTTACCTCCGAATCACTAAACGAGGCCACAGCCAGCGCTAAAGCAATACAACCTATTCGTATTGACCCTGAGAAAATAGCCTATTCCGTAACCTCTGATGGTTTGGCAAAGGCGGAAACCGTACTCGAAATGCTAAAGCGGGTTCCGCTGGTAGAGGTTAGAGATGATAGAGATATACTGGTAAACGGTACAGGTACCGTTATTACCATAAACAACCGCGAGCACCCTCTGCTACAAACCAACCCCGAGTTATACCTGCAAAGCCTTCCGGCCACTACGGTTACTACCGTAGAAGTTTACACCAACCCTTCGGCAAGGTTTAACACATCTGCCCGTATTAACTTGGTAATCAAAGAACAGCTAAAGAATACCTATAGCGGTCAAATTATGCTCAGCGTTAACCAGCTGGGTACAACCAGCCTAAGAAGTAGCTACGGCATTAGCCGCGGAAAGTTTGCCTCTCAGCTAATATTGAGTGGCACCGCTGCCCACATGAGTAAAAGTGAAAGTTGGGGATTTCGAAAAAACTACCTCAACGGAACCATTGAAAATCACAGCTACTCTAACAAACAAAAATGGAACATTCCCTACACCGGCAGCTATACAGCGAGCTACGAGCTAAGTAAGCAAAGTCTTTTCTACCTTAGTCTATCGGCTCAGGGTAACGAGCCACTTTCGCCGTCAGGCGGAAAATCCGACTATCTAAGCCAAGCATCGGATGGAACAACCCTTAACCACTACACCATTGATAACTCTACAGAATCACGTAGCCCTACTTACGCCATTAAAGCGAACTACCAGTACAGCTTTACCTCTAACCCCGATAGGTTGTTTACCTTCTCTTACGCCTGTTCTATCACAAACTCCAACACCGAGTCAATCAACAAATACGAAGGAATAGTGAACTACCCCGACAGGCGGGAAGACAGAAACGCAACCACTAACAACAACGAGCATACGCTGCAAACCGACTACGTGCACCCCGCCAAGTGGGGTAAGCTGGAAAGCGGCCTTAAGTACATACGGCGAAACAACAGTTCTGCCAGCGAGTTTTACCGCTACCCTGTCAACACACCCGTGCTCGACCCATTACTCTCCAACCAGCTAGCGCATAAAGAAAATGTTGGCATTGCCTACCTGTCCTACTCTCGCACCTTTGGTAAATATTTTGTAATGCTTGGGGGAAGAATGGAATACTCTGATGTTACGCTCGAAAAGCAAAACGCCGAACCTTTCTCCCGTGATTTTTTCAGACCTGTGCCCATGGTATCTATAACACGTATGATGGGAAGTATGAGTAGAATAAGCCTATCATACATGATGAGTTCTCAAAAACCCGCCATGTACCAACTAGACCCTGCAGTAGAGAAACGAACGGCTACAACCTACTTTAAAGGAAACCCTGATCTGAAATCGATGGTTCGCCATAAGCTATCAGCGGGGTTTAGCTCTGTTATCGGCAAACTCAGTATCAATACTATACTCAGTTACACCCGTTCTCTAGATGGAATTACGTTGTACAGCTATCTTACTCCGGCTGATGAGCTGTTTATCACCTACAATAATGCCGAGCAAGGACATAACTTTGGCTTTAGCACCTATGAGTCTGTTTCCCTATTTCGAGGAATGACCCTAAATGTTAGCGGTTCGTTAGCATACACCTATATTAAAAACTCGCTGACCGACAGCGTCAATAACGGCTGGGAGTATGGTCTAACGCCAAGTTTAGTATATATGATTAAAAACAAATGGACATTTAGGTTGGGAGGAGGATACAATACCGGCAACATATCCATGCAGTCAATCCAGAAGGGCTACTTTTCCAACTCGTTTTCTACTATTTTTTCACCAAACAATCATTGGACATTTGCTGTTGAAATACTGAATCCGTTTACACCAACTACAAAAATGGTTAGCCAAACATACGGAGAAAACTACTACTCAGAAAATACCTCTAAGCGCAATACATTCAACATCTTGCTGAGAGTTGCCTATCGCTTTTGGGGCAATGTGCAGGTAAAGCAAAACAAGCGCAACATTGTTAACGATGATGTTTACAGCGGGAGCAGGTAATTCAAACCACTCAAAGCTATAAGAAAAAGAGGTTGTCTAAAAAGTCATTTATTGGTTCACGAGAATCGAATATTTGATTTCAATCTCAGATAGGGATACAAAGAAAAGAGGGTACCAAATGCTTTTTGGACACCCTCTTTTCTTTTGCATACCTTCAAAAGTCACGCAATACTCTACCCCAAACTCTGAAAATGTATGGTCAACGTAAGTAGCTCGCTTTTTGAGGTGTGAAGCCTTACCATGAGGTTCTGAAAACCATTCCGGTTAAAAATATCTTTTGATACTGCGCATGAACTTGATAAAAACTCACTTGTTGAATTTGATAAAAATTCGCAGGTGCTAAGTATATCTCTCATATAAATTACCTTCCCTCCTGCGCTTAGTTCTTCACCTTAATGCTACAACCTACCGCTTTGGTAAAGTCGGGGTTCACCTGTTCGCCCATTACTAATGCGTCAATTGCATTAGCAACGTAAGGCTTAGTTACCTCCGAAGCATCTTCGTAGTTATCGTCAATAGCGCCAATGTAGCGTACTACGTTACCTTTTTCTGTTTTTTGCAGCACAAATACATGCGGCGTGCGAGTTGCTCCATATACGGGAAATACCTTTTGTCCTTCGTCAAACAGGTAAGGGAAGGGGAAGCTTTTTTCCTTTGCACGCTTTTGCATTTCGGCGTAGCTGTCTTCCGGCACCACGCCGGGGTCGTTAGAGTTTATGGCAATAACCGGGTAGCCCATCGGTTTAAACGAATTATCAAGGTCGATTATTCTATTCTCATAAGCCTTTGCGTAAGGGCAATGGTTGCAGGTAAAGATTACAATAAAGCCCTTGGCCGAAGGGTAATCGGCCAGTGAAACATACTTGCCGTTTACGTTCTTCAGCTTAAAGTCGGTAGCAACATCGCCCACCTTATAGCCTTGCGCAAAGGTGCAGGTAATGCTTGCAAAAAGTACAGTTGTCAGTAATGCTATTTTTTTCATTTGTTCAGAAATTTTGTTGTTAGCTGTTTTAATTCATCATACGTAAATGCTTTTTCGTAAAACTCACGCTTAGCCCCTTTTACCGCCAACGTTGCAGGTAGCGCACCGCTCCATTCGCTGCTCACCTTGTCAATCCATGCGTTAGCATCAGGGTCGCTTAGCAATACAACCTTTGATTTTACGCCTCGCTTCTGAATAAAAGGAATAACCCTTGACTCCAGCTGCGACTTAAAATCGAGGCTTACCAGCAACACCTTAACTTTTTGTGCAGACAACTCCTCGCCTATACGGTCAAACTCGGGTAACTCCTTGATGCACGGAGCACAGTAGGTTGCCCAGAAATTGAATAGGTACAGCGTATCATTATCAGCCGAAGGATACAGCATAGACTCAAGCTGAGCGAAGCTGTAAACCGGGACGTTGGGCTTATCCTGTGATTTTGCTTGTGAAAAGCCCACTAGTGCAAACAGTAATGGAATGTAAAAGAATTTCATGCTTGTGTTTTCTAAAAAGCAACGGTTATAAAACACCTATTCGTGAAATTTGTTCGAACGGACTACCCCTTACCTAATTCAACCTAATGCTATTCAGCATGTTTACAACTTAAATAGTATGGTATATATGTACCATCTATAAACATTGCCAGTGGTTGTCTGTTATACTAGCACTCAGCCTTAAAGGGTGATTTTCACCACATAGGCATGTAGGTACATAGAGTCACATAGAATTAATAACTCAAGTTGCTAACTTTTCAATTTATCACTTTATACCGCCAACGATTGCCCCTAACCCCCTAAAGGGGGAACCCTGCTACTGCAAGGTTGAACTTTTGGAAGTCGATTGCATAGGCCAAAGCCCCCTTCAGGGGGTTGGAGCTAAATAAGCAAGAACTTGGGTTAAATACTGAAACCATGTGAATCTGTGCTTTTCAGCGTTATCTGTGTTCCATTTCTATGCACACAGATGACACAGATTTGGCAGATGAACACGGCAAAAACATAATCTACACATTTCTTTGTGAAGCTCTATGTTCCTGTGTATTCTATGTATTTATGTGGTAAAAAGCCCATTTAGGGGGTTGGGGGTAAAGTTATTTGTACATTCTCACAATTTTTCCATAAGTTTGTAACAGCAATTAATAAGCATTCAACAATCAAAATATATTAGATAATTTACACTATGAGCTTCGATTTAGTAGTAGTTGGCAGCGGCCCCGGTGGCTACGTTGCCGCCATTAGAGCCTCGCAGCTGGGAATGAGCGTGGCAGTAGTAGAACGCGCCGAACCGGGCGGAATTTGCCTAAACTGGGGATGCATACCCACCAAAGCTTTGCTGAAGAGCGCTCAGGTGTATGAGTATGCCGCTCACGCCGCCGATTACGGTGTAGCGATTGAAGGTAACGTGAAACCCGACCTTGCAAAGGTGGTGGAACGTAGCCGCAACGTAGCCGCAGGTATGAGCAAAGGTATTGAGTACCTGTTCAAAAAGAATAAGATTGAAGTTATAAAAGGTTCGGGCAAGCTACTTGCTAAAGGCAAGCTGGAGGTTACGAAGGACGACGGCAGCAAGGAAACGCTCGAAGCCCCGCACATTATACTGGCAACAGGAGCACGCTCTCGCGTACTTCCCAACCTGCCTATTGATGGTAAAAAGATTATAGGTTACCGTCAGGCGTTGGTTCCGGATAAGCTACCCGCATCAATGGTTGTAGTAGGGTCTGGTGCTATTGGTAGTGAGTTTGCCTACTTCTATAACGCCATGGGTACAAAGGTTACGCTGGTAGAGTTTATGCCTAACATAGTTCCGCTGGAAGATAAGGATGTGTCAGATCAGCTAAGCCGTTCATTCCGTAAAGCGGGTATCAAAGTAATGACCGAAGCATCTGTTGAAACGGTTGATACTACTGGTGACTTGTGCAAAGTAACCATCAAAACAAAGAAAGGCGAAGAGGTAGTTGAAGCCGAAGTTGTGCTATCGGCAGTTGGTATATCGCCTAACGTAGAAAACATAGGGTTGGAAGAGCTGGGCATAGCCATGGAAAAGGGACGTGTAAAGGTTGACGACTTCTATCGCACCAACGTGGAAGGTGTTTACGCTATCGGCGATATTATCAACACACCCGCACTTGCCCACGTAGCGTCGGCTGAAGCGATTGCCTGTGTTGAAAAAATTGCGGGTATGGATGTTCACCCCATCAACTATAAGAACATACCGGGCTGTACCTATACCACGCCCGAAGTAGCATCGGTAGGTATGACGGAAAAAGCCGCCGGAGAAGCGGGATACACGGTTAAGGTAGGCAAGTTCCCCTTCACCGCATCGGGTAAAGCCAGCGCCGCCGGAGCAAAAGACGGCTTTGTAAAGCTGGTATTTGATGCGCAAACTAACCAGCTGTTGGGTGCTCACATGATTGGCGCCAACGTTACCGAAATGGTGGCAGGCTTGGTTGTTTCTCGTAATTTAGGTGTAGAAGGACACGACCTTATTAAGTCCATACACCCCCACCCCACCATGAGCGAGGCTATAATGGAAGCCGCTGCTGCTGCGTATGGGGAGGTGGTACATTTGTAATTTCTAGTACTGCGATATGCGTATTGCGATTTGAGATGTTCCGAAATCGCATATCGCATATCTCTAATCGCATATCCAACTAATAAAGCTAATATGAAAAGAGACACTCAAATTTTTGACCTGATTGCCAAGGAACGCGACCGTCAGCTGCACGGTATTGAGCTTATTGCATCAGAGAACTTTGTGAGCCCGCAAGTGCTTGAAGCAATGGGTTCGGTAATGAACAACAAGTATGCCGAAGGTTATCCGGGCGCACGCTACTACGGCGGTTGCGAGGTGGTTGACCAATCGGAACAGCTTGCTATCGACCGTCTTTGCCAGCTGTTTGGTGCAGAGTACGCCAACGTACAACCGCACTCCGGCGCACAGGCTAACATGGCAGCCTTTATGGCGGTTATGAAACCCGGTGACACCTTCTTAGGTCTTGACTTGGCACACGGCGGACACCTTTCACACGGCTCGCCCGTAAACATGTCGGGTATGTGGTTTAAGCCCGTATCATACGGTGTGAAAGAAGATACAGGTCGTGTTGACTACGATATGATGGAGCGTTTGGCCATAGAGCACAAGCCTAAGCTGCTGCTGGGTGGTGCATCTGCCTACTCTCGTGAGTGGGATTACAAGCGCATGCGCGAAATAGCCGATAAGGTTGGCGCTATTTTCATGGTAGATATGGCGCATCCTGCCGGACTTATTGCTGCCGGAGTGTTGGACAACCCGCTGAAGTACGCTCATATTGTTACCTCTACAACGCATAAGACCCTTCGCGGACCTCGCGGTGGCGTTATCCTTTTGGGCAAAGATTTTGAAAATCCTTGGGGACTAAAAACTCCGAAGGGACAGGTAAAAATGATGTCGCAGCTGCTGAACTCCGCCGTATTCCCCGGAATACAAGGCGGACCGCTGGAACACATTATCGCTGCTAAAGCAGTATCATTCGGAGAAGCCCTGCAACCCGAATATAAGGTTTACCAAACACAGGTAAAAAAGAATGCCGCTGTTATGGCACAGGCTTTTGTTGACAAGGGCTACAAGGTCATATCAGGCGGTACGGAGAACCACTCAATGCTTATTGACTTGCGCACCAAGTTTCCTGAGCTAACAGGTAAGGTTGCCGAAAAATCGTTGGTACTAGCCGATATTACGGTGAACAAAAACATGGTTCCCTTTGATAGTCGCTCACCATTCCTAACATCAGGCTTGCGTGTAGGTACTCCTGCTATTACCACTCGCGGTTTGAAGGAGCAACACATGGCTCCCATTGTTGAGCTGATTGACCGCGTACTTGCCGCACCGGAAGATGAAAAGTCACTGGCAGCCATTCGTGCCGATGTGAACAAGATGATGAAAGACTTTGAGCTGTTTGCTTGGTAGTCAAAGCTAATTCACTACATAAAAAGCCCTTGATGAATAAAACATCAGGGGCTTTTATTTAACCGGGTATTTTTGTATAGAGATACGCGTATTGCGATATGAGATTTCACCGTGTATATCTGTGCTTTCTGTGTCATCTGTGTCCCATCCTATTTACAAAAAACTCATAGTCTGAGCATCACATATCTCATATCGCAATACGCAAATCTTCATATTTCTTCCAATACAAATCTTTTGCTATTTTTACCCAAAATTCAAGGATGGCAAAAGTACGCGCAAAGGATAGCATTGCAAGCTACCAAGAAATTCTCGGTAGGCTGAAGCAAAAGATATACAAGCCTATTTACCTGCTGATGGGTGAAGAGGCTTACTATATCGACCAGCTGAGCGCATACATTGCCGCCAACGTGTTAAGCGAAGCGGAGAAAGCGTTCAACCAAACTATTTTGTACGGAAAGGATGTTGATGTAAACACCATCATCAACGCTGCCCGCCGCTTCCCCATGATGGCTAACAACCAAGTGCTGATTGTACGTGAAGCGCAGAACGTACGCAAGCTGGAAGATTTGGAGGTGTACGCCAAAGCCCCGCTGGCTTCAACCATCTTAGTGTTGTGTGTAAAGGGTAAAACGGTTGATAAGCGTAGTGCTTTCTACAAAACGGTAAGCAAAGTGGGCGACGTGCTGGAAACCGCTACCATGTACGAAAATGAGGTTTCACCGTGGATTACCTCATACGTACAACAACAGGGTTATAGCATTGAACCGTCAGCCAGCGCCATCTTCGCTGACTATGTAGGCAGCGACTTGAACAAGATAGTAAATGAGCTGGACAAGCTGTTCTCCTTACTCCCACCCGACCGTAAGAAGCTGACAACCGCCGATATTGAGCAGAACATAGGTATCAGTAAAGAATATAACACGTTTGAGCTTAACAACGCCGTAGCTCGTCGTGATGTGCTAAAGGCTAACCGCATTGCTTACCACTTTTCGAAAAATCCATCGGATTACCCGTTGACGGTAACCATAGCAACGCTTTACTCGCTATTTCGCAACCTGCTAAAGCTGTATGCGCTGAAAAAACGTCAGGCAACGCAAGGTGAAATAGCATCAGAGCTGGGAGTACACCCCTTCTTTGTAAAGGATTATGAAGCGTCCATACGCGTATATTCGTTAGGTAAAACGGTGGAATGCGTATCGCTGCTGCGTGAGTACGATATGCGCAGCAAAGGGTTCAACAACACCTCAACCACACATGAAGAGCTGCTGCGTGAGCTGCTGTATAAGCTGATGCACTAATCAAGTTAATGGTGAAAGGTTAATGGTTAATAGTAAGGGAATAAAGACATTGAGATAATAGAACAAAGACAAATGAATTTAAAAAATCTTTTGTCTATTAATCCTTGTTCTTTTGTCCATAAATAAGTAACAACAAACAACCGCATAGCCCATGATTCTAAGTATTCTGATTGTAACCGTAATTGTATCGCTTATTGCGCTGAACGATGGACGTATATTCGAAAAGTTAATGCTATCGCCATACCGAGTGGTGCACTACCGGGAGTGGTACCGTGTAATTACACACGGGTTTGTACATGGCAGCTACTTCCACTTGGCCATCAACATGATTGTGTTTTACTCCTTCAGCCAAGCCATTGAGCAATACTTTGCGTACTACCGTCTCGGTCATTTTGCTCAACATTTTTTCATTCTCTACTTTGGAGGTATGATAGTGGCAACCATCACCACCATCATTAAACATAAGAATAATCCTAACTATTCGGCAATCGGCGCATCCGGAGCTGTGGCTGCGGTGATGTTCGCTTCCATTTTCTTCAACCCTTGGAGCAGCCTGTACTTTATGGGCGTTATTCCTATTCCGGGTGTGATATTTGCCATTTTGTACATGGTTTACTCCAGCTACATGGCACGCAAGGGTATGGATAACATTGGACATGACGCTCACCTATACGGAGCGCTGTTCGGGTTGATATATCCTATCTTTATCCATCCATCGCTATTGAAAAACTTCTTCTACCTGTTGACCCATCCGGTTTTTAACTTCTAGCTGGGTAGAGATAGAGAGCAAAGATTTAAAGAGCGAGGATTTTTCACCACTAAGTAATCCAAGTTACTATTACCCCCAACCCCCTGAAGGGGGCTTAATAAGTGCATAATTGCATATTAGGAAGTCATTTGTGCAAGCCAAAAGCCCCCTTCAGGGGGTTGGGGGTAACAAGTGAGGGCTTGAAGCTATCAACTTGCCATCCTTGCTCTTTGTTCCTTAAATCTTTAATCCAAACAACCCGTTTATTCAGAAATTTTTGTACATTTGAGCTTATTACCATAACCTTTCTTCGTTAACCTACTACGCTATGAAACGACGTGATTTTCTTCGCACCGGAGCGTTAACCGGACTACTTGGTGCAATTAAGCTTGGAGGAGCCGATAAGCTACTTGCTCAACAAAAATCGACACCAAACTCTCCATACGATTTAGTAACCGTAATGGGTGGCGAACCCGACGTTATGTTCGAAAAGGCCATTGCGTCTATGGGCGGTATGAGCCGTTTCATAAAAAAGGGACAGAGCGTAGTGGTAAAGCCTAACATCGGCTGGGACCGTGTTCCCGAAATGGCAGCCAATACCAACCCTGATTTGGTAAAGGCAATTATCAAGCATTGCCTGAAAGCCGGAGCAAAAGAAGTGTTGGTATTTGACCATACTTGTGACGAATGGCGCGCATGCTACCAAAATAGCGGCATTGAACAAGCGGTGAAAGACGCGGGCGGAAAAATGATTCACGCTCATGAAGAGAAATACTACCGTGATGTGAATATACCTAATGGCGTGAAGCTGAAGAGCACAAAAATTCATGAAGCCATTCTCGACTGCGATGTGTGGATAAACGTTCCTATTCTTAAGCACCACGGCGGCGCTAAGCTAACCATATCGATGAAAAACTTTATGGGTATTATATGGGACAGGCGCTCATGGCACTCCAGTGACTTGCAACAGTGCATTGCCGATTGCAACACCATTACCAAAAAGCCTGTACTTAATATTGTTGATGCTTACCGAATTATGAAATCAAACGGGCCTAAAGGAAAATCGGAGGCCGATGTGGTTACGTTGAAAGCGCTCGTAATGTCAACAGATATTGTAGCAGCTGATACCGCCGCACTTAAATACTTTAACCAAGCCGAACCTATGGAAATGGCTGCCGTTAGCCATATTCAAAAAGCCGAAGCGCTGGGTGTAGGTACAACCGATTTGGATAAGCTGAAAATAAGCCGAATTAAGGTGTAACACTAATATATGCTCGTTCATTGCGAGGCGCTTTTGTCCAAGCAATCTGCTTAAGTATGAATAGAACGTATGTATTCTTTTTAAATTATGCTTGTTGCATACTATTGATACTTTGTGCTTGCGGAAGTAAAACTTCTTCAAAACAAGTAGAGAGTACAACAACCATTGACACTTCCATTAATGCTGTATCCAATGTATCATTAGCGTCACAAGAAATAACTGTTGAGTTTGAACCATTGTTTTTGGCAGATTCTACCGATGTGCGGCTGTTTATAGAGAGCGTACAGAATGCTTGTGAGAAAAAAGATAAAGAAAAAATAGTACAAAGTTTCTGCTACCCTCTTTTACAAAAAGAGAAGTACAACGGATATGGTGTTTATAATAATGAGGCATTTAGTGAAGATGATATGCGTCGTTATTTGAATGATCACAGTAATTTTGAAAATTTTCGAAAGCAATTTGATTATCAGAGTTGGAAAAAAGATTTGTCTTTTGTACTTTACTATGGTGCAGGTGTAGATGGGCTCGGAGGCGATATGCTGCTACTTGATCGATGCTATTTTAATAGTTGGAATACTTCAGTTGAGCTACAAGAACAGGTGGAAATTACCAGATCACTGAAGGAGATGAAAACGGATTTTGCCAAGTATGTGAACACTGCTGCCTGTGGTTATTATAAGCTGAATGATTTTCTTATTCAAAAAGTCAATCATCAGCTGAAAATAGGAACTATGCTTGACCTACTAAATAGTGATAGCCTATCAGGCAAAGCGTATGCTCAAAGCACCATACTTTACCTTAATCCTGCAAATATTACCCGTACATGTGCGGGATTATCAGCAAAAGATACACCTGAAGCAGAAAAATTATTTAGCAAATTTCAAAAAGCGCTGGAACAAAATGATACAACCGCCATTATAAGCTGTATTAATTTTCCGGTACTGTTTGATGACGCAAGGATGAGTAAACCATTTTTAAATGTAGAGGAGTTAAAACAGCAAGTAAGTACGTTGCAATCAATATACACTAAAAACAAATTCAAACTGGATATAGAAAAAATAGCATCATCCAATAACTTGCAAAGAGCCTATCTATTTCACTACGAAACAGCAGTGAAAAATTATAAGGACAGGGTAAAGAAAATCAACATGTCGGGGTTACTGTTCGGAGAGGTTGTTGCCAAACATGAAGAAAAACAAGGAGATAAATATAGTGGAGTAGTCGACCGCTATTCTGCGCATATCGTTAGCATTAATGGTGAACTTAAAATATACAAGTTCCAAAATTTAAGTTGGGAATACGAAAATAAATAACCTAGCCAATCTATGTTTTTCCGTACACTAAAAAAAGTAAGAGTGCTAGTATCGGTATTGATACTTGTTGCTATCACCTTCTTTTTTCTTGATTTCTCGGGATTAATACCTCAACAGCTAAGCATTCTGCCCGATATTCAGCTAACACCTTCCCTGCTGAGCCTGTTAACGCTTTCGGCAACAGGTATTGCGTTTGTGGTAATTGCGCTGGTAACACTGCTTTTTGGAAGGCTGTACTGTTCTACGCTATGTCCCTTAGGAATTTTTCAGGATGTGGTAAACCGTATATCCCGCCGGCGCAATAAAAAAAAGAAGAATAGGAAGTACGGATTCGCCCCCGCACACAATATTCTTCGCTTTAGCATACTTGCCCTTACGGTTATTACGCTGATATTCGGTTTAGGCTCGCTACTTACTTTTCTCGACCCATACAGCATATACGGACGTATAGCCACCAACGTTTTCCGTCCCGTATATATTGGCTCTAATAACTTAGGCGAGCTTATTTTCAGCTCATTTAACAGCTACCTACTCTACCACGTAGGCATCAACACCTTTAGCGCATTTACTTTCTGCCTAGCCGTACTTATGCTGTTGCTGGTAGCTTACATGAGCTACAAGCACGGGCGTTTGTACTGCAATACTATTTGTCCCGTTGGCAGCTTCTTAGGATTAATTTCAAAAGTATCGTTATTCAAAATTAAGATAGACCCGAATGCCTGCAACCACTGTTACGCCTGCGAAAGAGAATGTAAGTCAAGCTGCATTGACAACAAACAGGCCGAAGTGGATTTCAGCCGTTGCGTATCATGCTTTAGCTGTATTGGTAAGTGTAAGAAGAACGCCATAGGCTACCGCTTTGCACTACAACGGGCAAAGACAAGCACGGTAGCGGATGGTAAACCCGAGGACATTGGTAAACGAGAGTTTATTGCAACTGCCGTTGGCAGCATCGCAAGCATCGGAATACTATCGGCGCAAGAGTTATTGCCTACCGGAACCAGTACCGTTAGCTACACCAAACAACATCCCATAAGCCCCCCGGGCTCTACCAATATTACCCACTTTAAGAGTAAGTGTACCGCCTGCCATGCCTGTGTTAGCCGCTGTCCGAGCCAGGTTATTAAGCCTGCATTTATGCAGTACGGTATTGATGGATTAATGCTTCCACGCATGGACTACTTTGCCAGCTTCTGTAACTTTGAATGTACCATTTGTACAGAAGTATGCCCTACCGGAGCGTTACAGAAGTTGAACGTTGAAAAAAAGCGCAGGTTACAAATAGGTCGTGTAGCATTTGTGAAAGAAAACTGTGTGGTTTACACACAGCATACCGATTGCGGCGCATGCTCTGAACACTGCCCCACCAAAGCCGTTGATATGGTTCCGTTTGAAGGAACGCTTACTATTCCACAAGTGAATCCTGATATATGCGTGGGTTGCGGCGGCTGTGAGTACATTTGCCCCGTACGCCCGCTACGTGCCATATACGTAGAAGGAAACCCCATACACCAACAGGCAGAAGCTTTTGAAGAAGCGGAGAAGAAGAAGGTGGAGCTGGAAGAGTTTCCGTTCTAAATGATGGCACACAAATGACACAGATTTCTACACAGATGAACGCTGTTTTATTCTATTGACAAAGATATACCTGTGATAATCTGCGTCATCTGCGTGCTATATTTTTATTCGCTTAACGTCTAACGCTTAACCCTTAACGTTCTATTCTACCCACTTAATATTTTCAGGCTTATACTTATCCTTCGGTTTTTCGCTACCTGCCGGATAGCCAACGGGTATAAGGTTTAGCGGAATAATATTTTCGGGCAACATCAGAATGGTTTTCACTACCTGCATTCTATCCGGATAAGGATATACACCCGTCCACGTTGCGCCCAAACCTATTGATTCTGCCGCAAGCAACAGATTCTCGGAAGCGGCTGAACAATCCAGCGACCAGTTCAACGATTGCTCGGGTTGTGTTACTCCTTTTGTATTATCGCCGCATACCACAATGGCCAATGGCGCTTTTGCTACCGCTTGCGCGTAGGGTAACGACTCGGCCAAGTGCTTAAGTACTCCGCTATTCGTTATAACATAAAACGACCATGGCTGGTTGTTTTTAGATGAGGGAGCCGCCATTGCCGCCCTCAACAACACTTCTACCTGTTCTTTCGATACAGCCTGTTCGCTAAACGTGCGAACGCTTTTACGGCTGTGAATAGTTTTCAACGTTTCATTCATATTACTGCTATTTGTATTTTGTGCAAATCCTACTACTGCCGAGCATAGCCCCAGCAATGCTAACAATCCTAACCTTTGTAGCTTCATTTTTCGGTTATTTTATAAGGTTACTGTTTACAAAGATAATTGTAATTGCTTATTCCACCCCCTAAAGGGGGCTTTTCAACAAACGCATAGAAACAGTGGATACACATAGTTTTCATTTCCCACGCTCATATTTATTACCTTTTGTATGGAGATGGCGCAATAAACGGTTTCTATGCACCCTGTGTATCTATGTGGTAAAAGCAGCCCCCTAAAGGGGCTGAAGGTAATTTCCGGCAGCTTACTTCAGAATATCACTACAACTAGTGAAATGGCAGGGTAAGAATTTTAGTATTTTTGTCACTGTTTATATTTAGTCTAAATAAACAAAGGGCTATAGAACCAAATATGTAATATAAATAGTTTATGCGACTTTCCGAACTGCAAACAGGAGATAAAGGAGTTATTGTAAAGGTAATGGGGCGTGGAGCCTTCCACAAGCGCATTGTGGAGATGGGCTTCATTAAGGGTAAGGTGGTTGAGGTACTACTTAACGCCCCGCTGAAAGATCCTGTAAAATACCGTGTAATGGGGTACGAGGTGTCGCTTCGCCGTAGTGAGGCTGCGCTTATTGAAGTTGTCGCAGAAGCTGAGCTGGACGACGATTACTTGTTGCATGAAACACCGTCACCCCTAACTTCTCATGAAGATTACATGCGAGAAATAGCCTTAGAGAAGGGAAAAACGGTGAATGTGGCGTTGGTAGGAAATCCTAATGCCGGTAAAACATCGCTGTTTAACGCGGCTTCGGGCGGACACGAGCATGTGGGAAACTACGGAGGTGTAACGGTTGACGCCAAGCAAGGACGGTTTAAGTACAAAGGCTACACGTTCAACATTATTGACTTGCCCGGTACGTATTCGCTATCGGTTTACTCGCCGGAGGAGCGCTATGTACGAAGCTATATCATAGATCAAACGCCGGATGTTATTATCAACGTGGTTGCGGCTTCGAACCTTGAGCGAAACCTGCTGCTCACCACCCAGCTGATTGACATGGACGTGCGCATGGTAATGGCGCTTAACATGTATGATGAGCTGGAAAGTAGCGGAAATACGCTTAACCATCAGTATTTAGCAAAAATGGTGGGCTTTCCCATTGTCCCAACGGTAAGCAAAAAGGGTAAGGGAATAGATGAGCTGTTTGACCAAGTAATAGCGGTATATGAAGATAATAGCCCTGTAGTACACCATATCCACATCAACTACGGAGAGGAGTTGGAAAAGGCTATTACCAAGCTGCGTGAGGAGTTAAAAGGCTGTGATGCTATTGGTACCAACTCTAAACGCTATTTGGCAATTAAGCTGCTGGAAGGGGATAGAGAGGCGGACGAATTTATTAGTACGTTTCCACAAAAAGATAAAATTCTGGCTCTTCGTGATGAGCTGGTAAAGCAGATAGAGGGAATACTGAAAGAGAATACCGAAACGGCTTTCACTGATGCACGCTACGGTTTTATTGACGGTGCGTTACGTGAAACCTTTGTTGAGAAGAAGGAAAAAAATCGTGATACTACCAAGCTGATTGACACTATTGTTACTAACAGATTTTGGGGATTTCCCATCTTCTTTTTCTTCATGTGGCTAATGTTTCAGGCTACCTTCTACTTGGGCGGATACCCGCAGGAGTGGATAGAAGCGGGCGTAGGAGCCTTAGGTTCGTGGGTAGGCAACTTAATGAGCGAAGGTATGCTTCGCGACTTGCTGGTTGACGGTATTATTGGCGGTGTAGGTAGCGTAATTGTCTTTTTACCCAACATCCTTATTCTATACATTTTCATATCGTTTATGGAGGACTCGGGCTACATGGCGCGGGCAGCCTTCATTATGGATAAGCTAATGCACCGGATGGGCTTACACGGCAAGTCATTCATACCTCTTGTTATGGGCTTCGGCTGTAACGTTCCGGCTATTATGGCTACACGTACTATTGAAAGCCGCAACAGCCGTATGATTACTATGCTTATTCTTCCGCTGATATCATGCAGCGCGCGCTTACCCGTTTACGTATTGCTGATTGGCGCGTTCTTTCAGGCATACGCCGGATGGATGATGTTGATAATATACGTAGCGGGCATACTGTTGGCGGTACTAATGGCGCGTCTCTTTAAGCGCTACCTGTTCAAGAAAGAAGACCTTCCGTTTGTAATGGAGCTGCCTCCCTACCGTACACCCACAGCTAAGTCTATACTACTGCACATGTGGGAGAAGGCCGGACAGTATTTAAAGAAGATGGGTAGCGTAATTCTTGTCGCATCTATTATTATATGGTTCTTAAGCTACTTCCCGCGCGAAACAAAATACAGCAAGGACTATGAAACGCTGATTACCCAAACGGTAGAAGCACAGGGTGAAGACAGTGAACAGGTTGTACAGCTTCGTCAGCAACAGCAAACGGAGCATGAATCAAACACTTACATTGGTAGGATAGGACATTTTATTGAACCCGTAATCCGTCCGCTGGGTTTTGACTGGAAGATAGGCGTAGGGCTGGTTTCAGGTATGGCTGCCAAAGAAGTTGTAGTAAGCACTATGGGCGTTCTGTATGCCGGTAATGGCGATGAAGAGGTGGAATCGTTGGGTGATAAGCTGTATCAGGCAAAGGACAGCGCGGGGAATAACGTATTTACACCGCTGATAGCGTTAAGCATGATGCTCTTTATTCTTATCTATTTCCCGTGTATAGCGGTTATTGCAGCCATCAAAAACGAATCGGGTTCGTGGAAGTGGGCAATGTTTACCGTATTATATACTACCGGACTGGCGTGGATAGTATCGTTTATCGTTTATCAGGTGGGCAGCTTGTTGGGGTTTTAATTTTAAAAGAAGTCGGGAGACAGAAATCAGAAGGCAGAGAAACAGAAAGCAGGTTGAACTCTTATTTAGATATAGTTGTTTTATATTTAAACTCTAAACCTTCAACGTTAAACTTTGTAAACCTGTAAACCGTAAACTAGTATAAACCATGTTACAGTCCATAATAACATACCTCATAGTAGTAGCGGCCGTTGCTTATGCCGGCTACTCTATTTACCGTTCCGTATTTAAGAGAAGAACGGGAAAAAATCCTTGCGGCTGTTGCGATGGTTGTCAGGGATGCGAGGTGCGAAAGTCGCTAGTAGTGCACAGAAAGTAATTTAACGTGATTCTTTTCCATATTGATGTTGGGAGCCGCAGCTGTGCGGCTCTTTGTGCTTTATGCAAAATCTACTATTGCTTACCCTCAACCCCATAAAGGGGGGCTTTTCACCACATAGGCACAGTAGGTATATAGAAACACATAGAATAATGATATTGGCAGTAACACTTAAGCAGTACAATCAGCGTCATCTGCGTGCCATAATTTGATAGAACCGTCATTGCGAGGCGTTCTTTGCCGAAGCAATCTCTTGAATAAACAGATTGCTTCGCTTCGCTCGCAATGACGAGTAATTTTGACGCTTGGCTATTATTAACACCTAACGCTTTACTCTTAACCCTTCACCTTAAACCGTTTCAATCGTAGCGCGTTACCTACTACCGATACAGAACTTAGGCTCATAGCTAGTGCGGCAATCATGGGATTTAGCAAAGGGCCGTCGAACGCATACAGCACACCCATAGCAATGGGGATACCCAGCACGTTGTACCCAAATGCCCAGAACAGGTTTTCTTTAATGTTGCGAACGGTTTTACGACTCAGCTGTATGGCGGTGGCAACATCCTGTAGCTCGCTTTTCATCAGCACCACATCGGCTGATTCGAGCGCTACTGATGTTCCGGCTCCGATAGCAATTCCCATATCGGCGGTGGCCAGCGCGGGAGCATCGTTTATACCGTCGCCAACCATGGCAACCTTTTTACCCTGTGCTTGCAGCTCTTGTACCGCTGCCGCTTTTTGTTGCGGTAGCACTTGTGATAGCACATTTTCAATCCCCAGCTTATCGGCTACGGTCTTTGCCACCACCGGATTATCTCCGGTAAGCATTACCACCTCCAGCGCTAAACGGTGCAACCGTTCAACGGCGTCTTTACTTCCATCTTTCAGCTTATCGGCAAGGGCTATCAGTCCCTCTACCGTTCCGTTTACTGAAACATAGATTACCGTTTTGCCCTGTTCCGTAAGCTGCTTTGCCGATTGGGAAACGGCAGAAATATCAATTCCCTTTTCATTCATCAGCTGCTCGTTGCCCAACAGTAGCAGCTGGTTGTTGGCTGTAGCCGATAGGCCATATCCGGTAATGGCTGTAAATGCAGAGAGCGGGAATAACGGTAGCTCTTTTCTCTCCGCCTGCTCCACAATAGCCTTTGCCAGCGGATGCTCCGATACTTTCTCCGCTGATGCTGCCAGCTGCAACAGTTCATCTTCCGCTAACCGTTCCTGACTGATAATATCGGTTATGCCCGGCTTCCCTTCTGTAACGGTTCCCGTTTTATCGAGCACAACAGCTTGCAGCTTTCCGGCCATTTCAAGCGCACCACCGTTCTTTATCAGTATGCCGTATTCGGCGGCCTTACCCGTTCCTACCATAATGGCTGTAGGCGTTGCCAGCCCTAGTGCGCAGGGGCAGGCAATAACCAGCACCGAAATAAGAATGTTGAGCGAGAAAGCCCAACTTTGTCCCGCCACAAGCCATACAACGGCGGATATAACGGCCAGCGCTATTACAATAGGAACGAAGTAGCCGGATATTTTATCGGCCAGTCGGGCAATGGGGGCCTTGCTGTTCTGAGCGTTTTCTACCAGCGTTATAATCTGTGCCAGCGTACTGTCCTTACCAACCTTTGTGGCCGTAAGCTTAAGGTAACCGTTAAGGTTAAGGCTTGCACCTGTAACCATATCGCCCACCTGCTTATCCACGGGCATACTTTCACCCGTAAGCATAGACTCGTCAACGGTTGTAGCACCTTCTACTACTTTTCCGTCAACCGGAATTTTTGCTCCCGGTTTTACCAGCACCACATCACCGCTTACAATAGCATCAACGAACAGCTCCAGTTCTTTTCCGTTACGTACTACCGTTGCTGTTTTAGGGGCCAACTCTATCAAGCGTTTTATGGCTTCAGACGCTTTTCCCTTTGATTTGGATTCCATGTATTTTCCCAGCGTGATAAGCGTGAGAATTACGGCGGCCGATTCAAAGTACAGCTCCGTAGGTTGCTCATGCACCACTATACGATATACGGCGTAAAGCCCGTAGAGAAAGGCCGCCGAACATCCCAGCGCAATAAGCGAGTCCATATTAGGGGCTGCCCGGAACAGGTTACGGAAACCCGAAACGAAGTAACGACGACCGATAAACATAACCGGAACACACAACATTAGCTGAAGAACAGCATAGAACTTACGGTAACCAATATTCAATTCCGGATTAATACTATCCGGCAGCGTAGTAAACATGGGTAGCATAGCCACCAGCAACAGCGGTAGCGTAAAAGCCGCCGACAACAAAAACTGTTTCCACAACGCCTGATAGGCGGATGGAGTATTCGGTTCAGGCTTTACTTCATCGGGAATGGCCTTGTAGCCTGCCATTGCTACCGCTTGTTCAATTGCTTTAGACGTTAGCTGAGCGGGATTAAAGGTAATTGCCAGCTTCTCAGTAGCAAGGTTTACCGCCGATGTTTCTACCCCTTCCAGCTGTCGGGTAACCCGTTCAACACGTTGGGCGCATGAGGCACAGTGCATGCCTTCTATACGGTATATTTTGGTTTCCATAATGCAGTTCTTTATTCTACCTGATAAGGTAACACTTAAGAACGGATTTTGGTTTTTGTTTATCCCCTGTAAATAGAAACTGATTCAAACTGTTAGCTAGAAATAAGCACGTCATTGGCTTCGCCGAACTCGTAAACTCGGCTGCGAGCGAAGCGACCCGAAGGGCAGCGCAGCTACCTAATCTGTATTCTATTCGAGAGATTGCTTCGCTTCGCTCGCAATGACGTTTTATAAGAGATTGATATTAAAATAAACAACAGCCACCTTCAAACGAAGGTGGCTGTTGCGTTTACAGGGTAGTGCTAGCTAGTTTTGTATCTTTTCTTATACGTAGTCGCTCCAGTTAGTGCTGCGCATGTCGCCGGTTTTGGTAAACTGTTCGTGCAGGCCGAAGCAGGCCGATAGCTTATGCGGCGTATGGCAGCGGGTAGTAAGCTTCAGGTAGTCCCACAGTAGCTGCTTATAGTCGGGGTGAACACAGTTCTCAATAATAGCCTGCGCACGCTGTATAGGCGATTTGCCACGCAGGTCGGCAACACCAAACTCGCTTACCAGCACCTTAACCGAGTGCTCGTTGTGGTCGAGGTGAGATACCATAGGAACGAACGAGCTGATAGCACCGTTCTTGGCAACCGATGGTGTGGTAAAGATAGAGATGTAAGCGTTACGTGTAAAGTCGCCTGAACCGCCAATACCGTTCATCATCTTGGTACCTAGTACGTGCGTGCTATTTACGTTACCAAAAATATCGGCTTCCAATGCCGTGTTAATGGTGATAAGCCCTAAGCGACGGGCAACTTCAGGGTTATTTGATATTTCCTGAGGCCGAAGCACCAGCCTTTCTTTAAAGAAAGCAAGATCGGCATATACGCTTTCCAACATCGGAGGGCTTACGGTTAGCGAACATCCGCTGGCAAACTTTACGTTACCGTCACGCATCAGGCCAATAACGGCATCCTGAATAACTTCGGTGTACATTTCAAACGGAGGAATATCCTTGTTTGCACCAAGAGCGCCCAGTACTGCGTTGGCAATGTTACCAACACCCGATTGAATGGGCAGAAATGATGCGGGAATTTTTCCGGACTTTAGCTGTGCGGCTAAGAAGTTTGAAACGTTAGCCCCGATTTTCTCGGTAACCTCATCAAGGGGAGCAAAGCCTCCAACCTCGTCCGGACGCTTGGTTTCAACTACACAAAGTATTTTTTTCGGGTCAACCTTCAATACCGGAGAGCCAATACGGTCGCTGGGCTTGTAAACAGGTATCTCACGACGCAAAGGCGGGTCAAGCGGCTCGTAAATATCATGAATACCGCGTAGTTCCTTCGGGTGTTGATGGTTCAGCTCAACAATAATCTTATCGGCCATGCGGGCAATGGTAGGAGAAATACCTACACCGGAGGTAAGTACAATCTCTCCACTATCAGTTACATCACACGCTTCAATAATGGCAATATCGATTTTACCGAGTGCCCCGTAACGTAGCTCCTGTGCCAGCTGCGAGAGGTGCATGTCAAAGTAGTGAGCATCGCCGGAGTTTAGCGCCGTACGCATATCGGGAGTTGACTGGTAGGGCGTTCTGAATGCTACAGCATTGGCGCGTGCCAACGCACCATCGAGCGAATCGCCGGTAGAAGCACCCGTAAACATCCCGATTTTGAAGGGTTTTCCCTTATCATGTTCGGCTTTTGCACGTTCGGCAATGGCGGTAGGAACGGCCTTTGGTGCTCCGGCAGCGGTAAATCCGCTGAACCCAACGTTGTCACCGTTATTCACAAACTCTGCGGCCTCTGCGGCTGATACTATTTTGTACATCATTACTATTTTTACTGTTATACTATTTTCTTTTCATCCGAATTTCGATGTGCAAAAGTATAGTAGATATTGGATATCTACGTCAAATTAAGTCTGTTGTTTAGCACTTTTAAACGGCAAGGAAGAGAAACGATAGTGGCCTGAAAAACGGCTAACCCTTAATGGATTAACATTATAGTATTTTCTGGACGATAATGCGTTCGAGCTTGTAAGACATATTAGTTCAAATTGGGTATGTCAAATAAATTTGACTGAAGGCCTTTTGATAAAGCAAAGGGCAATACCAAGTCATGTTTGAGAGAGAACGCCGTCTCAAAAAGGTGACGCGCTGAAAGCGCAACTCATTTACCTTCGGTGAACTCGTAAACTCGGTTCAGCCCGAGGGCAAAGCGTAGCGACGCCTCGGGAGCTGAATATCATACTGGCATTGCGCCCTGAAGGGGCAGCATATGCTGCCCCTTCAGGGCGCAATAAGAATTTACACCGCTAATATCTCCCGAGGCGTTGCCGTCGGGCTAAATTGAGCTAGCCTTTCCGGCTGAGAGCTATGATGCCGGCTACTTCTTTTCCTTAGTAAGCGCCGTAAGCATTTTTTCCAAGTTTTCAGAATCCAGCCTTAGCCCTACTACTTTTTTATCTTTATCCAGCACGTAAATTTGCGGAGTAGTATATACATTGTAATTATCGCGGAAGTTGTTTAGGTTGTTGGGGTCCCAAACGTTTATCCAATCCAGCCCTTGCTCTGCAATGTAGGTTATCCACTCCTGTTTGTTCTGCTGTGTGTAAACGCCTATGGCCTGTACACCTTTATCACGAAACTTCTTATAGATTTGGCAAACCTTAGGCGTTTCAACTTTGCAGTGCCCGCATGAGGGTTCGTAAAAGTAGAGAATGATGTATGGTGCACTAATAGACGATAGCTGTTCGTATTGGCCTGATAGCGTTTCCATTTTAAAATCGGGCGCTTTACTACCAAGCAGAGTAGGCTTGGTACGTCGTACAAAATCACTTATTTCTTTCCTGAATTTATCCGACTCCCAATCCGCTTTTCCGGCAAGGTAGTAGCTTTCCGCCAAGTGTACGGTTACCCCTTCCTGTCCCATAATTTTTGAAGTCATGTAGTGGTTAAACAGGTTAGAGAGCAAGTAGCGAAACATGGTTTCGTTGCCGTTTGATTTAGCTATAACTCTGTCAACATGGGGAATTAGCGAATCTGCTTGCTGGTACAGCAGTATTTTGTCGAAGTAGTAGTATAGCATGGACTGGAAGAAAGGTGTTCGTGCAATACGCTCGTCAGAAAAATCCATCCGGTCAAAAAAGTGTTCCTTTTCGTAGTCGTAGTAGTTCATATACATTAGCGAATCATACTTCGGATCATCTTTTGGAATACTGAGCTGTGGAGGTTCCGGCACGTTGAGCACATTTACCAACACGGCAAGCATTTGTCCGGCATGTTGTTGTGCAACGCTATCGGAGTAACGGCTAAGTCGATTGCGTAACACTTGAGATTCTTGGTTTAGGCTATCGGTTTGCGTATCAGTAGGTTTGGCCTGTAGCTTCTTCCTAAGCTCTTCCTGCTTATCAATAATGCTATTCTTATACTTCAGGTAGGTAGTGAGAGCCTCGTTTTCGGGTGATCCGGAAAACTTAAGCCGGTTAAACGGGTCTTGTAAATCAGTACTGATTCCGAACGTTTGGTTGTTCTCATTGGATATAACAAAATCACACAAGGCCATGCGACCAACAACAATGAGGTACATACCGCCATCAAGCAATTTAGGCTTAGCGAATACGCCGTGCCCTTTTGCATCCAGCAGGGCAGTGTCGAGAACATACTTGTTCTCTCCCGAATACATGGCGATTAACGCTGTAGAGTCAGCAGCGCCTTTAACGTCAATGGTTATTTGATAGCCTTTGCCAAAGGCAGCGCCTACGCATAGAAAAAAAAATAGTAACGGAAGTAATGGCCTACATATTCTCATAATCCTAAATTTTGCACACAAATATAGTAACTTTGCTCAACACATAGGCACATAGTACGTATAGGCAGACATAGTATCTTTTTATTACATGTATTTAACCGCAAAGTGTTTCGCAGGGGATGCAAAAAATAAGCAGCTTACATTTTCACGGCATCCATCTGTCTTGATTTTCTATGTGCTTCTATCTATCTATTGTACCTATGTGTAAAAACCTCCCTTTAGGGGGTTCGGGGTAGATGGCAACGAGCTGCTTAGCCACACTCATCTGTCAAATCTGTGCGTTCTGTGTGCCGTTTTTTTCGATTCACCAATTCTTTTCAACAATATAACCATCAATAAATCAATATTTTTATACTTGCAATTCTTAAAGAGCTAATAAAATCAACCCATTGTTGATAACTACTTTTCTCGGCTTTAGACAGCTCTTAGCAAAATAATTTCTACTTTAGATGTTTCCTTTGAGGAACAAATTACGCGCGAAATGAAATGTTACAAAAGGCATTGCATTCCGCTTTTTTGTGTGGTATATTGAGCGTAACAAAGAAATAAACATAACTTAAAATAAGCAAAGATCAGGAAAATGAAGGCAGATGTAGTGATTGGGCTGCAATGGGGAGACGAAGGCAAAGGCAAAGTTGTTGATGTACTGACGCCAAACTATGATGTAGTGGCAAGATTTCAAGGCGGTCCAAACGCAGGACACTCGTTAGAGTTTAACGGATTAAAATTTGTACTGCACACCGTACCGTCAGGTATTTTCAGAGAAGGTTCGGTAAACATTATTGGCAACGGCGTAGTAGTCGATCCCGTTATTTTGATGGAAGAGATTGCTGAGCTCAAAGCAGCAGGAGTTAAGGTTTCCGACAGGTTGCAGCTATCCAAAAAGGCGCACCTTATACTACCCACCCACCGCATACTCGATGCCGCTTCCGAGGCATCAAAAGGAATTACCAAAATAGGTTCAACGCTTAAAGGCATAGGTCCCGCTTATATGGATAAGACGGGGCGTAACGGTTTACGCATAGGCGATATCCTTTCTCCCAACTTTAAGGAGAAGTACGAGCAGCTGAAGCAAAAGCACCTTCACTTGCTGAAAATATACGACTACAGCTACAACGTGGAAGAGTACGAACAGCAATGGTTCAGAAGCATTGAAGCGCTGAAAGAGTTTAAGCTTATTGATAGCGAATACGATGTGAACGCCCTGCTACAGCAAGGCAAACGGGTGTTGGCCGAAGGTGCGCAAGGCTCCATGCTTGACATCGACTTTGGTACCTACCCTTACGTTACTTCATCCAATACAGTATGCGCAGGCGTATGTACAGGGCTTGGCCTTGCCCCATCACGCTTGGGTGAGGTGTACGGTATTTTTAAAGCCTACTGTACCCGTGTAGGTAGCGGCCCCTTCCCTACCGAGCTGAACGACGCGACAGGTGAGGAGCTGAGAAAAATTGGCAAAGAGTTTGGCTCAACTACCGGACGACCGCGCCGCACAGGCTGGCTCGATATGGTAGCGCTCAAATATTCCGTTATGGTAAGCGGCGTTACCAAGCTCATTATGATGAAAACCGATGTACTCGACTCGTTCGATACCATAAAGGTAGCCGTGGCCTACAAGGTTAACGGAACGGAAACAACCCTTTTCCCTTACGATGTTGATGATTGTGCCATAGAACCCGTATATCGTGAGTTTAAGGGGTGGAAGCAAAACCTGTCGTCAGTGCGTAATGAAGCGGATTTTCCTGCGGAGCTGGCGGAGTATATTCGCTTTATTGAAAAGGAAACGGGCGTTCCGGTACACATCGTATCGGTAGGACCTGATAGAGAAGAAACTATTATTCGATAACATGTTGATTTGGTTATTTGTTGAGCCGAACCCTATGAATAACAAATAATAGCTAGCCGATTAAACAATTCAACAGACAAACAAATAAGTAACAATAAAATCACCAACTAAACAAAAACTACTATGGTTGAGAAAATAAGAAAGTCATTACATGAATCGTCAGGTGCACGATGGACAGCCATGCTTTTGGTGGCATTTACCATGTTTGCAGCCTACTTCTTCTCCGACGTATTTTCGCCTGTAAAAGATGCGCTTACCGCGTCTCGCTTGCAGTGGAATAATACCGAGTATGGGCAGTTTGCAGGCTCTTACTCCCTGTTATGCGTATTCGGCGGATTAATTATCTGCGGTATGCTGCTTGATATTTGGGGTGTACGTATAACCGGAACAGTATTTGCCGCTCTAATGGTTGTGGGAGCCGGAGTTTGCTGGTACGGAACCAGCGAATACTTCAATAACGGTGGGTTTGGTTATGAGTTTTTCAACTCGTTTTGGCATACCTATAAACCGTCGGTGAAGGTTGGTGTAATAGGCTTTTCTATTTTCGGATTGGGGGCCGAAATTGCCGGAGTAGCGGTAACCAAAACCTTGGCTAAGTGGTTTAAGGGTAAAGAAATGGCTACAGCTATGAGCCTTCAGGTATCCATTGCCCGTTTGGGTAGTTCCAGCGCTTTCTTTATTATCCCTTTGATTGTTGGGCTTCAAGCCGAAGGTTACCCTCACATTGCTGCGCCTATTAAGGTTGGCTTATTCTTGCTTGCTGTTGGATTGCTTACCTACCTTATCTTTTGTGTAATGGATAAAAAGTTCGACCATGAAGAAAGCATGGCAACAGGTGGAGCAAGTGATGAAGATAAGTTTAAGTTCTCTGATGTTATAAAAATTCTAACCAACAAGCACTTCTTGCTTATTGCATTCCTTTGCGTATTCTTCTATTCATGCGTATTCCCCTTCCAAAAGTATGCAACCAGCATCCTGTCTAACAAGTTTCTTTTGGAACCCGCTGCGGCTTCTCGTATGATTGGATTACTGCCTCTAGGTGCAATTATCTTTACTCCTATCTTCGGTAGTATTGTTGATACTAAAGGAAGATCAACACGACTAATGATACTTGGTTCATTCATCGTACTTATCGTCCACCTGATATTTGCTTTTGCTCCGGCACAAGAAATGTTCGGATACTTTGCCGTAATTGTACTTGGCGTTGGATTTTCGCTGGTTCCCGCTGCCATGTGGCCTGCAGTTCCAAAAATTATTCCAATCAGCAAGTTAGGTACAGCTTACTCATTAATTTATTGGATACAGAATATTGGATTATGGGGTGTTCCTATTCTAGCAGGTATCATTACCGATGCTACCAACCCCGGTATTGCCGACCAAATTAAGCAAGGCATTGATGCTAAATACAACTACTACTATGTAGAGTTAATGTTTGTAGCTATTGGCGTAATTGCCATTCTTACGGCATTTATTCTAAGCAAATCAGACCCCAATCACAAAATCGGGCTTGACCTACCCAACAAGCAAAAAAAGCAATAATGAGCACCTAAGTTACCATTATCTATAACACCCAAAGCCACCTGAAAATTCAGGTGGCTTTTTTCATTAAAATACCTGCACTATTTTCCAACCTTTCTTAACCTCAAACGTTAAATAATCAAACGAGGTTTCATTTCGTTTCCTATCCAAAAACAAAGAATTTTAAGCAGTTAAAACAATACAAAATAGCTTAGCTTATGAAAATTCACGAATACCAAGCCAAAAAGCTGTTTGCCAGCTACAACATCCCTATTTCTGAAGGCGTAGTTTGCAAAACAGTTGAAGAGGTAGCGCAAGCGTACCAGAAGTTTAAGCAAACGGTAGTGCTTAAAGCACAGGTGCTAACCGGAGGGAGAGGAAAGGCCGGAGGGGTAAAGCTGGCCAAAACTCAGGAGGAAGCCGTAACGCTAGCCTCCAAAATACTTGGCATGAGCATTAAGGGTTACGTAGTTGACCGCTTACTTGTTGCCCCTGCCGTAGCTATTGTTTCCGAATACTACCTAGGCATTGTGGTTGACCGTAACAGCAAGTCCGTTTTGCTGATGCTGAGCCGCGAAGGTGGAATGGATATTGAACAGGTTGCACATGAAACGCCGCAGCTGATACACCGTATAGCGGTTGACCCATCAATCGGGATGCAGGACTTCATCGCTCGTCGTGCGGCTTTTGCGCTGTTTGATAATCCGGACTACGTGAAGCAAGCCGTCCCAATTATCAAAAACCTGTACCGCCTGTTTGTAGAAACCGATGCGTCGCTGGTTGAAGTTAACCCGATGGCCGTGCTTGCCGATGGCACCCTCATGGCCGTTGATGCAAAAATGACGTTTGATGATAACGCCTTATACCGTCATCCCGACATTCAACAGCTGTTTGAACCCGATGAAGATGAACGCCGCGAACGTGACGCCAAATCAAAGGGCATAAGCTACGTAAAGCTGAACGGCAATATAGGTTGTATGGTAAACGGCGCGGGCTTAGCTATGGCCACCATGGACGTGGTGAAGCTGTACGGCGGACAACCCGCCAACTTCCTTGATATTGGCGGAAGCTCCAGTCCCGTGAAGGTAGTAGAGGCCATGAAGCTGCTGCTGAGTGATACCAACGTACATGCCGTACTTATCAACATATTTGGCGGTATAACCCGCTGTGACGATGTGGCCAAAGGATTAATTCTGGCTTTCGAACAAATCAGCTCCGACATACCTATTGTTGTACGACTATCCGGAACGAACGATAAGGAAGGAAGATTACTACTCGAGAGGTCCCGCTTCCACCTTGCCGATACGATGAGCGAAGCCACCCGAATGGCTGTGGAACTAGCGGGAGTAGAACATAGTATCAAGTAGTGAGATATGAGATATGAGATGTGAGATAAAAGATTTTGTGACGAAACAAAAATCACACATCTCATATCGAAAATCACATATCTATTCTAGCAAATCACATATCCATTCTCACTAATCACTTAACTCAAAAAAGAGATGAGCATTCTAATAAATAAAAATACCAAGCTGATTGTACAAGGTGCAACGGGTAGGGACGGAAGCTTCCATGCCTTACGCATGAAACGTTACGGAACAAAGGTTGTAGGCGGTAGCTCGCCGGGTAAGGGTGGTAGTAAGCTGGAAGATATTCCCATATTCAACACTGTGCAGGAAGCCGTTGAGCAAACGGGAGCCAACACATCGGTAATATTTGTTCCCGCCCCATTTGCCAAAGATGCCATAATGGAGGCTGCCGATGGCGGTATAAAATTGATTATCGCCATAACCGAAGGCATATCAACGCTTGATGTAGTAGAAGCACACGCTTATTCCGAAAAGAAGGGCGCGCTGCTCATAGGCCCCAACTGCCCGGGCATTATATCACCTAATGAGTGTGTGGTAGGCATTATGCCCACACAAATATTCAAAAAGGGAAGAGTAGGACTTATCAGCCGAAGCGGAACGCTTACCTACGAGCTGGCTTACAACCTGAGCGCTCAAGGCATGGGCATATCTACCGCCGTTGGTATTGGTGGCGATCCGGTAGTTGGCCTACACTACCGCCAGCTACTCGACATGTTTGAACAAGACCCCGAAACCGATGCCATTGTGCTGGTAGGAGAAATTGGCGGCGATGCCGAAGAACAAACAGCAGCCTACATTAAGCAACATATCAAGAAGCCTGTAGCCGCTTTCATTGCCGGACAAACGGCTCCTCCCGGTAAACAAATGGGACACGCAGGAGCTATTGTATCAGGTAGTGCAGGTACAGCCGCCGAAAAAATAGCAGCCCTCACAGCCGTAGGTATTCCTGTAGCAAAAGAACCTGCCGAGATTTCTAAGCTGGTGGCGAAGTTGTTATAGCTAGTTTACTTTACCCCATTTTCAACACATAGAAACATAGGATACATAGGTACACATAGTTTTTCTGTATTTTGGCTAAGCAAAAACCTCGTCCCCGAAGGGGGCAAATATGCATAACCCCGTATGAAATGCGGGGACATAGAGACGCAAGCGGTATTACGCGCGGAGCACTGTCTATCCCATGAAAAACAGACAGTGCTCCGCGCGTAAAAATCAATACCACCCATAATCCCAACGCGATGCGTTGGGCTGAAATAAGCTGGGCTTTCAGCCCGATAAGGAAAGCGAAGCAATCTATCGAATAGAAAGATTGCTTCGCTCGCAACCGAGTTTACGAGTTCGGCGAAGCCAATGACGAGCGTATTTTAGTGTTGTACTAGTACAGACAGGCTACTGGGAAATCAAAGAATGTTTTTGGGTATGGCTCGTTTACCAACGTGTAATGCCACCACTCTTCCTTATAGAATTTAAAACCGTTGGCTACCATTGCGTTCTTTAGTAGCTCGCGGTTCTTAGCTTGCTCGGGTGTTATGCCGCCGGCACCGTGGTGTGAGATGGGACCAAATAAATCGAAGGGAGAACCCATATCTAGCTCTTTGCCTGTTTTTATATCTACCAGCGTAAGATCAACCGTACTACCCCTTGAATGTCCTGATTTTGTAGCAATGTAGCCCTGCTTAAACAAGTTCGATTTCTTTACATCGGGGTAAAAAATGGCTTTCATTTTTGTATCAGCGGTATCTTTTGCCCAGCGAACAAAATGATCAACGGCAGCCTGAGGTCTGTAAGCATCGTATATTTTCAGTATATAACCTTGCGTTCTCAACTCATCGCCGGCTTTTTTCAACGCGCCGGCCGCTTCTTCAGTTAAGATAGCGGCGGGAGCCTTGTAGCCATCAATACGAGTACCAATAAAGTTGTAGCTGCTGTAGTAGCGTATATCCAAAAGCACATCGGTAACCACGTCGGTAACATAAACAAAGCCTTTGGGCAGTACCTGTGCCGATGTTTGAGCGGTGGCTCTGCTATTCGAAAAAAGAAGCGTTAGCACGGTGAATATAAGTACAATTCTCTTACTCATGCTCTTGATTAATATTTTTCCTCTTCGTAAAATAATCATGGGTACTTAGCTAGTAGTTGGGCTAAAGCCCAATAGCTGGGTTCTTTTGCATCCGTCAGCTAAAGCTGACGGCAATGAAAAGGCTTATTGCCGTTGACTTTAGTCAACGGATTAAGAGGCTTCAAACAATTGGGCTTTAGCCCAACATTTTTCTGCTGTTAGCTAGTGTATCTTACTCAGAGAAAAGATATACTCAATAGACTAATAGACTTCTGTAGCTTGCTAACGTATCAAAAACAAGCACTATGATTTCTTCAAGAAGCAGGTTTTTAGTACAATGCTTGAACCTTCGATTTTGCAATCCACCTCTTCATAGTTATCCGTAAGCCGAATGCTTTTTACCTTTGTACCCCGCTTAATTACCATTGACGAACCCCTTACCGGTAAATCTTTTATAACGGTTACGGCATCGCCATCTACCAATTCTGTTCCGTTGCTATCACGCGGTATTGCCGATGTTTCATCTTCTACTACGCTACCTGCAGTCCATTCGTGTCCACAGTCGGGGCACACGTTAAACGTTCCATCAAAGTAGGTATTCTCCTTTTCACATTTTGGGCAGCTTGCTATATCTGTCATTCTATAGTTTTATAATATTGTATTTACTCTTTTACAACCGTCTTTGTTCCTTCAATCCTTGTTCTTTCGTCCAATACTTAATATACCCACTAGCGGGAAATAATCAATAAATAATCAATAAATAATCAATAAACAATAATAAATAATCAATTAATTATACTCCTGCCAGCTACGAATTTCAATGTCATCAATGCTCATAGCGCATACAGCATTTAAAAACGCGCTGGCTAAACGGGCATTTGTAAGCAACGGAATGTTATGGTCAACCGCACCACGACGTATGCTGTAGTCGTTGTTCAGCTCGTGCTTTGAGAGGTTCTTCGGAATATTGACAACGATATCCAGCTGCTTATCGCGAATCATATCCATTACGTTGGGCTGCTCCTGCTCATCAGGCCAGTGAACGGCAATTGCAGGAACATTATTATCTGCCAAGAAGCGTTGCGTACCGGGTGTTGCATACAGTACAAATCCTTTACTTACCAGTGTACGACAAGGCTCCAGCAGCTCTATCTTCGACCGACTATCACCTGTTGAAAGCATGATATTTTTCTTGGGTATGCGATAACCTACCGATATCATTGCAGACAGTAAGGCTTCGTTAATGTCGCTTCCCAAGCAACCAACTTCACCCGTTGAAGCCATATCAACACCCAGCACAGGGTCGGCCAAGTGCAAGCGAGAGAAAGAGAACTGCGATGCCTTCACCCCTATACAGTCAACATCAAAAATTGTTTTATCGGGCTTACTGTACGGCTCATTCAACATGATGCGGGTAGCGGTATCAATGAAATTCCTCTTCAGCACTTTCGATACGAAGGGGAAGCTGCGTGATGCCCGCAGGTTGCATTCAATCACCTTCACATCGTTATTCTTAGCCAGAAACTGTATGTTGAAGGGGCCTGATATGTTTAGCTCCTTTGCAATAGCACGACTTACCTTTTTAATTCGGCGCATTGTTTCGAAATAGATTTTTTGAGCGGGGAACACCAGTGTAGCATCGCCCGAGTGTACGCCTGCAAACTCAATATGCTCGGAAATGGCGTACTCAATTACCTCTCCCTTATCGGCTACACCGTCGAATTCTACTTCTTTTGCGTTCTGTATAAACTCAGAAACCACCACCGGATACTCTTTCGATACGTTGGCTGCCAACTCCAAGAAATGTTCCAGCTCATCCTTATTCGAGCACACGTTCATAGCCGCACCCGACAACACATACGATGGACGAATAAGCACAGGGAAACCTACCTTATCAACAAAATCATATATTTCTGCCATGCTAGAAAGTTCCTTCCAACGTGGCTGGTCAATGTTCAGATTATCTAACATGCTAGAGAACTTATGACGGTTCTCCGCACGGTCAATTGAAATGGGAGACGTGCCAAGAATAGGTATGTCTTGGCGGTGCAGCTTCATGGCCAAGTTATTCGGAATTTGTCCGCCCACCGACACAATTACACCCTTCGGATTTTCCAAGTCCATAACGTCCAGCACACGCTCATGCGACAGCTCATCGAAGTACAAACGGTCGCACATATCGTAATCCGTTGATACCGTTTCAGGATTATAGTTAACCATAATTGAACGGTAGCCCAGCTTACGCGCGGTTTGTACGGCATTTACCGAACACCAGTCAAATTCAACAGAGCTACCAATACGATAAGCTCCCGAACCTAACACTACTACCGATTTACCGTCGTTACTGAAATCGACATCGTTCTCCGTTCCGCAATAGGTAAGGTATAGATAGTTGGTTTGTGCCGGATATTCTGCTGCCAGCGTATCTATTTGCTTCACTACAGGCACAATTCCACGCTGCTTGCGGTAGCTGCGAACAGCCAGCAAGGCGTTTTCAATTTCACTGTTAGCGGGTTTCTTTACCAAACGTGCCAGCTGAAAATCAGAAAAGCCCAGCTGCTTTGCTCTACGTATAGTATCATCTGCAACATCTTCTATTTGCGAAGATTTTTCGAGTTCGCGCGCAAGATCTATAATGCCTTTCAGCTTATACAAAAACCACTTATCAATCTTGGTAAGCTCATGTATCCTATCAACCGTGTAGCCCGATTCAAATGCTTTTTCAATTACAAAAATACGCATGTCGGTAGGCTCGGATAAGGCTTTATCAACATCGGCAACTTTAATATCCTTGTTACCCACAAAGCCGTGCATACCCTGCCCTATCATACGTAAGCCTTTCTGTATGGCCTCTTCAAACGTACGACCGATAGACATAACCTCGCCAACGCTCTTCATGCTGCTACCCAGCTTGCGGCTTACTCCGTTGAACTTGCCTAAGTCCCAACGGGGAATTTTACATACTACATAGTCTAATGCAGGTTCAAAAAATGCCGAAGTATCTTTCGTTACCGAGTTTTTAAGCTCTTGTAAACCGTAGCCCAGTCCTAACTTTGCGGCAACAAATGCTAACGGATAACCAGTTGCTTTCGATGCAAGAGCCGATGAACGTGAAAGACGGGCGTTCACTTCAATCACACGGTAATCCTCCGATTCGGGGTCAAGCGCATACTGTACGTTACACTCACCCACAATTCCGATATGACGAACAATTTTGATTGCTGTTTCACGTAACAAATGAAACTCGCTATTGGTAAGCGTTTGAGAAGGTGCAACTACAATACTTTCTCCCGTGTGGATTCCCAGCGGGTCGAAGTTTTCCATGTTACATACGGTGATACAGTTATCATACTTATCACGCACCACCTCGTATTCAATCTCCTTCCAGCCCTTCAACGATTTCTCTACAAGTACCTGCGGCGAGTGGGTAAAGGCTTTTTCTACCAGTATGTTTAGCTCCTCATCGTTATTACAGAAACCGCTACCTAAACCGCCCAACGCGTATGCTGCACGAACAATAACGGGGTAGCCCAGCGTATTGGCCGCCCTGCGAGCCTCATCAACCGTAGTAACAGCTTCGCTCTTAATAAACTTTACGTTTATCTGTGCCAGCTTCTGGTTGAACAGCTCACGGTCTTCAGTATCCATAATAGCACGTATGGGAGTACCAAGCACACGCAGGTTATACTTTTCCAGCACACCGCTACGGAACAGCTCCACACCGCAGTTAAGCGCTGTTTGTCCGCCAAAGGCCAGCATAATTCCATCGGGACGCTCACGGGCAATTATCTTTTCAACGAAGTAGGGTGTTACCGGTAGCAAATATACCTTGTCGGCAATACCTTCCGACGTTTGTATAGTGGCAATATTAGGGTTTACCAAAATAGTTTCAATGCCCTCTTCTTTCAAGGCTTTCAGCGCCTGTGCACCCGAGTAGTCAAACTCTCCCGCTTCTCCGATTTTTAAGGCTCCTGAGCCTATTAAAAGCACCTTTTTAATTTGAGTGTCCATGTATGTTGTGTTTTATATTTTATCGTTTATGTATATCATCGCCCAAATACATCCCGCCACAAATCGCGTGATATATTAATAGTCAGCGTTACTCTGTTTCGACTTATGGAACCTGCTTCGTAGCTCAATACCGGAAATCCGTAACCGTACATAATATTTGCCAAACCAAAGAAGCTGATTCCGACTTCGGGCAATAATCGTAAATCTGCATTACCGTTATCTATGTATGTAACCGCACTTGCTCGAACGGCCAAGAATACCACATCTACCTCAAAACCCAGCTTGGGGGCGTATATAAAATTCTTTGAATCGAAGTTAAACTCTGCACCTAAGCGAGGACCATAAATTCCTAAACCGGAATGGTCTCTTGCTGTTTCTGCTAGCATCAAGTTCACTTCACCCACCCACTCTTTTTGGTATGATATACCAACAGAAGGTATCAGCTTCTTTTGCCCGAAGCCGCACAGCGGGAGAAGAAGAAATAGCAGTATTTTTAGTACATGTTGCATATATTATCAGCTTTCGATATACCCCTAAATCCCCTTACCAGCCTATTCTTTTAACCGCAAAGTTCGCAAAGAGTTCCGTAGGGGGGGTGCAAGGAGATAATTTATCCTTTTCAATCGTAATAGTGTTTCTTTTTTATCGTGTGTTGTGTATCTTGATACGTGATACCAATAAACCTATGTAGTAAAAAATCTCCCTTTAGGAACAAGCTACTTACCCAACAGCTTTACAAACTCATCGAACAAGAACTCCGTATCCGTAGGGCCGCTGGCCGCTTCGGGGTGGAACTGTGCCGAGAAAAAAGGTTTTGTTTTGTGACGAATTCCTTCGTTTGTACCGTCGTTCAGGTTTACAAAAAGCGGCTCCCAATCGGTGGGTATGGTAGCGTTATCAACAGCGTAACCGTGATTTTGCGAAGTTACAAAGCAACGTCCTGATGGTACATGCTGAACAGGCTGGTTGTGGCTGCGATGACCGTACTTTAGCTTATACACTTTTGCTCCGCTAGCCAACGATAGTAGCTGGTTACCCATGCAGATACCGAAAATAGGCTTGCTGCCGGATAGCGCCTTCCTAATGTTAGCCACCGTTACATCACAATGCGCAGGACTTCCGGGACCGTTAGAGATAAACAGTCCGTCGTATTCAAGCGTAGTAAAATCGTAGTTCCAAGGTACACGTACTACTGTTACATCACGCTTTAGCAGGCAACGAATAATGTTATGCTTTACCCCGCAGTCAACCAGTACTACACGGTATTTTCCGTTTCCATACGTTACTACTTCCTTGCATGAAGCCTTGCCTATAAGATTTTCGCCGGCAGGGTCGTACATTGGTGTATTGTCAACGCTATCGCCAATGGTAATTTTGCCAAGCATGGAGCCATTCTCACGTAATAGCTTGGTTAGCGCGCGGGTATCAATCCCCGTAATAGCCGGAACGTTGTTCCTTATCAGCCAATCGGCCAGGCTGCCCTTTGCGTTCCAATGGCTAAACTGCTCTGAATAATCAGCTACGATAAGCCCGTTTATTTGCACCTTCTCCGACTCCAACAAACGTGATATACCGTTAGCATCCAGCTCATCGGAAGGAACTCCGTAGTTGCCCTCCAGCGGAAAAGTTAACGTAAGAATTTGTCCTTGATAGGAAGGGTCGGTAAGGCTCTCAGGGTATCCGGTCATGGCGGTGCTGAACACCACCTCACCCGAAACAGGGGTTTGTGCTCCGAATGATTCTCCGGTTAGCGTTGTGCCGTTGCTTAGCGTTAATGTTGCTTTCATATAGTGTATGCGACTTTAAAAATTACGAAACATAAAAAAACGGCAGAAGGATTAGCCCTCTGCCGTCTAAGAAATAAATATGCTGTTGATGATATTATCCGGTAAATGATCGAAAAATGTCATGTCTTTTTCTAACGTTCAAATTTCGACAAAGGTAATAAAATTTCCGCTCAACGAAAATGATATTTTCAACATGTTTAAAACTAATGTATATACTACTAATTGTATGACAATCTATTGTTTATCAGTTATTTGATAATTATTTCAAAGTTTCAGTGCTAATCAATCATAAAATTAATGGTGTGGAGTGTAACAAATTCATCGTTCGTTTCGTATATTATAAATAAATCAAGCTACTAACTATTACCCCCAACCCCCTAAAGGGGGCTTTAGGCTTGTGCTAATGACTTCCTTATAATGTAAGTTTAATTGCTCGGTAGCCGAGTTCTCCCTTTAGGGGGCTAGGGGGTAAGGATGATCGGCATGAAGTGACAAACGAAATAATTAGTAACTTGAACTAGCAAATATGCTACTAACCAACTCAACTACCACCATGAGAAAAGCGCTCTCCGTTATTGCTGTGCTTGTTTTATGTGTGTCATGCACCGTTGTTTCCCGATACATCAAGTATGGTTATGCCGATATTGATGACTACAAAATTTTCCCATACACAGAAATTAACACAGGCGATAACGTATTTCACTTTAAGCAAGGAAACGAGGAGGCAATTAAAAAATGTGTTATACAGTACGCCCAATGGAAGAAAGGCGATAGCCTGCTTATGTCGTTGGATGATTTTCTGCAAAAAACCTCTACCGTTTCGTTTCTGGTTATTCGCAATGACTCCATTTTGTTTGAGAAGTATTACAGGGGCTATGACCGAAGCCATATCTCAACCTTTTTCTCTACGTCAAAATCTGTTACCTCATTGCTGGTTGGGTTGGCGGTAGATGACGGGCTCATTAAAAGCGTACATGACCCGATAAGCAAGTATATTCCTGAGCTGAACGGAAAAGCACCCGAGTACCAACGCCTTACCATTGAGGATTTGCTGAACATGCGGTCCGGTCTAAAGTTTGACGAATCATACAGCAACCCGTTTTCGGGCATGGCGCGAATGTACTACGGAACTAACCAGCTGGGACAGCTGAAACGTATGAAGTTTGCGCACGAACCGGGAACCGTACACGACTACCAAAGCGCATCGACGGCCTTACTGGGTATTGCCGTGGAAAAGGCCGGCGGTAAAGAGCTGGGAAAATATTTGGAAGAAAAAATTTGGATACCGCTGGGCATGGAAAACCGTGCGACATGGAGCTTGGACGATAAACGACACCGCTCTACAAAAGCCTACTGCGGGCTGAATGCAACAGCTATAGACCTTGCAAAAATAGGACGGCTGTACCTCAACGGCGGACAATGGAACGGCAAACAAATTATTAACCCGGCTTGGATAACAGCAACTACAACACCAGATGTAGAGAACGACGGCTATCAATACCAATGGTATAGTGAAGGTGTTAGCATAACCAGTAAAGGTAGCCGATATTTTCCGGACTCGCTCAGCGCACAAGAAGCAATGGAAAAGGCAGGTAAACGCTACCAACGCTATAAGGTATGGCAGGATGAGCAAAACAATAACCAATGGCGTGTTACGGCATACGTTGACTACTTCACCTTGGGTATTATGCATCAGGTTATGTATGTAAATCCCGATAAGAAAATTATTGTAGTCAGGCTGGGAGAAAATGACGATGTAAGCAGGGGCTACCCTGACTTTATTTTCAGACTGATTGAGCAGCTGTAAGGTTTACCTCCTAGTAAAGCGAAAAAATTCGCTCAAACAAGTTTAAAATAAATACAGCCCCGAAGTGAACTTAACCCCAAAAGTTAGTGTCCAGCGTTTGGGGTTCAGTTAACTTCGGGGCGGGTTCTGTAAACACTTTTCAACAAAACCGGAAAAAGTCGTAAATTTTGCAAGACAAAACGCCAAGTAAAGTACAAAACCAACC
>JAVBOB010000024.1:0-20113 GCA_031551125.1 Bacteroidales bacterium | reverse complement strand
GCAAATGAGTTATCAGATATTCCTATAGTAATAATTATAAGTAGAAGTAATTGTCTGTATGCCGTTTTCATCGTTCTGTTTGTTTTAGTTACACCGTTTCTTTGTTTTTGGAGGGGTTGAACCACCGGTAGTTGAACCGTCCACTTCTTTAGCCTCCCACTCTACTTGGCTTCCGTTTCGCTTACCTACGCTTACGCTAAGGCCTGCCCCATTTTTCTGCGCAGCGAAAAAGGCGGCTAACGTTGAGGTCAGCTCTTCCGGCGTTCTCGTGGGCCTTTCAAACTGTGTAAGCACATCAGGTATCCCATTTTCTTCAAAAAACACACTCATCGCATCTCGCAATTTTTTGCTATTTTTATTTCCTAGCCAGTATCTCTTAGCAAAAGCCTTATATGCATCTTCATCCGTAATTTGCAGGCATAGTACGTGGTCTTCAATGGTAATCATAAAGCGGAAGGTAAGCGGGTCTTCCATATTGCCAAAATTATACAGCTGGTACTGAACTTTCAGGTCTCCCGAGTCAAACGCCAGCACATCACCTAAGTGGTGTGTATGGTTCATTTCCGTACATTTTTCATTCCTGTTCAACACAAATGTAACCCTTTTCTCTTCATTTTTGTCAGGAGGGTAGCTTGTACCGTTTTTTACCACATAGCCTTCCTCCTGTTTCGTGTTCATTTTATCCATTAGGGTGGTCGCACGCCCGTTTACTCCGGCATCACTCGACATAATTTTGGCTTGCCCGCAGGGGTCTTTAGGGTTAAGGTTGGGCGGGGTATCGTTGCCACCCCCGCCATACACAAACTCGTGGTCAGGGTTCATGTTCCACAGCCCGCCGATGATATCCGGCAGTATGCTGTCCCAGTACTCCTGTGGTCTAGGAGCGGTTACAACCGATTCGTCCAGCGTGCCGCCGTTCACATCGGCGTGCCGTTTGCCGCATACGGCGCAAACCTTCTCATCGCTGTTGTGGGCTTGCAGGGCGGGTTCTCCCAATGTCATGTCGGTGTAGCGGGTGGGCTGCTGGGGCAGGGTTGCGCGCAGTCGTCCGTTGCGGGCGGTCAGGCTGTACCGCCAGCTGCCGTCGGCACCAAAACTGTAGGCGGTGTAGCTTCTTCCGCTTGGCTCGGCAGGCAACACCATTACGTGAACGTTCAGAATGTGCGTGGCGGTATCAAGCGCGCACACCAGCTCCGCCTTCCAGCCGTTGGGCAGCTGGGTAGCGGGCAGGGCGAGCACCAGCAGAGGCATACCGTCGCCGGTAGGTATCAGCCGGTGCTGCTCCCACAGCGGGGTACCCAAAAAGTTGCGAGCGCTGCGGCGGGTTACGGCCTGCTGTAGGAGTTCGGGTACATCGGCCAGCAGGTTGGTTGCCACTTCGGTGCCCGGTTCCCGTTCGTAGTCCTTGCTGCAGCTTAGCCACAGCAAGGCGGCTAAGGCTAGCGGTATAGCCCATAATCGTAATCGTTTTTGATGATTTTTATTCATAGAAAATCGTTTAAGTTGTTAGATGCGAGTGCAAGTTAGGTTAATTTTTTAACTTATACAAATGGATATTGTAAAATAATATCACAATCAATCACTAATAAACAAATAATAACCTAATAACAAATACATTGAGATAAGATTCCAAAACAAATTTTCGTAAACCCATCTTATTCACCCTTACCCTTTCACTAGTCACTTTTTTTACTACCTTTGCGCCCTTAAACCGTGATTTTAGGTAAACACCTTACTGTTATCTCCCCGCATGATGTCGCATGCACCTTAGGGTTTTGACCAGTCCGTCTTTGCCCGGAAGCACACAATACACATAAGAAGTTAATGAAGACGTTTGAAGAGCTGGGCATAAGTCCCGAGCTTTTAAAGGCCATTGAGGAGTTGGGCTTTGTACAACCCATGCCGGTACAGGAAGCCGTTATACCCTTACTGCTAGCCGGCGATACCGATATTGTTGCGCTGGCGCAAACCGGAACAGGAAAAACCGCTGCTTTCGGTTTACCGTTAATTGACCAAGTTGACACGAAGAAGAAAAAGCCTCAGGCGCTGATTCTGTGCCCCACGCGTGAGCTATGCTTGCAGATAGCCGGAGACTTAACCGACTTTTCCAAGTATGTCGATAACCTGAAGGTGCTGCCCGTGTACGGCGGTTCGAGCATAGAGAACCAGATACGCGCGCTGAAGAGCGGTGTACATATTGTTGTAGCTACGCCCGGTCGCCTGCAAGACCTTATTAATCGTAAGGCCATAAGCCTTGACGAGGTAAGAAAGGTAGTGCTTGACGAGGCTGACGAAATGCTCAACATGGGCTTTCAGGATAGCATTGACAGCATTTTGGAAGAAGTTCCCGAAGAGCGCAACGCGCTGCTGTTTTCGGCTACCATGCCTAAGGAGATTGCTGCTATTGCCAGAAACTACATGAACAATCCGCAGGAGGTTACCATTGGACATAAGAACGTGGCCACCGAGAACGTGAAGCATGAGTACTACGTGGTACAAGCGCGTGACAAGTACCTTGCGCTAAAGCGTATTGCCGACTACAATCCCAATATCTACGGTATTGTATTTTGCCGCACCCGCAGAGAAACGCAGGAGATTGCCGATAAGCTGATACAGGATGGATACAGCGCCGACTCGCTGCATGGCGACTTGTCGCAAGCACAGCGGGACTACGTTATGCAGAAGTTTCGTGTACGCAACATCCGTATTCTGGTAGCTACCGATGTGGCTGCACGTGGCTTGGATGTTGACGATTTAACGCACGTTATCAACTACGGATTGCCTGACGACATAGAGGTATATACCCACCGTAGCGGTCGTACAGGCCGTGCCGGAAAAACGGGCGTATCCGTTGCTATTGTTAACCTAAAGGAGAGGGGACAGGTAAAGCAGCTGGAGAAAAAAATCAACCGACCTTTTGAAAAGAAAGATGTACCCAGCGGACGTGAGATTTGCGAGCGTCAGCTGTTCAGCATGGTAGATAAGATGGAGCGTGTAGATGTATCGAACGATGAAATTGATTCATACCTGCCCGTTATTTACCGCAAGCTGGAGTGGCTGGATAAGGAAGAGGTTATTAAACGCTTCGTATCGCTGGAGTTTAACCGCTTCTTGGACTACTATCGTAATGCTCCCGAAATAAGTGTTGCTGATGAAAGGGGCGAGCGGTCATCAAGAGATAAAGGTGAACGTGGCGAAAGGGGTGAACGCAGCAACTCGCGCAAAGCCGAGAGCGGGTTTACCCGTATGTTTATCAATATTGGTAAGATTGACGGGTTGTACCCCAACCACATTATTGAAATGATAAACGACTGTATGCCCAACGACCGTATAAACATAGGCCGCATAGACCTGATGAAAACTTTCTCGTTTTTTGAAGTAGAAAGCGGTTCTGCAGATAGGCTGATGAAGGAGCTGAAGCGCTTGTCATACAACGGTCGCCGCGTATCGGTAGAGCGTGCGCAGGAAGGCGGTGATGAGGATAGCGGAAGAAAATCCGACAGCTCAAGGAAGCGCGGAAAGAAAGCGCCACGGCAATGGTAGCTTGCTGGTGAAAAGTTAATAGTTAATAGTTAATGGAAGAGGGATGCATGGTATGTGTCCCTTTTTTGTTGGGAGGGTACGGAGATATGTAGATATGCGTATTGCGATATGCGAAAAAGAAAGCAGCTTATTCTTTGTGGTTCTCTGCGTAACTCCGTGAAGCTATACTATCAAAAGATGGAATACGGAGAACACAGAGAAGCCACGGAGAACCACAGAGAAATCTCTTCTTCTCATATCACACATAGTGATACGAATTTAGCTATATTTGTATTTCTCCCGCGTTCGGTGGCATTTACCTCTGTTAAGCGGCATTTGCAATGCCGCTTGTGCTATTTTGCGAATTTCAAATTTGTATTTATTGAACGGCGGAATTGCAAATTCCACCAAACAAGGGCATAGTTTGGCACCCGCAAGCCTGCTCACAAGCAGCCGCAAAAATGCTGGCTGCAAGCCAGCGACAGTAAAAATGAAAGTAGAAATATAAAATAGATAGTAGATGAGAATAAAATTACTTTTAATTGCCGTATTCGTATTGTTCATTCAATCATGCGGACAAAACAACTCGAGAAAACAAGCTGCGATAAACAGCGAAACTACGCAAGCCATTGAGATGCTAACGGAATTTTACATACATTATCTCACCGAGCAAGACAAAATGTTGTCGGGTGGTTATAATCCCAAAACAATTGAAGCAATAAAAAACAACTATTTGACCAAAAAAATGCAAGAAAGATTGAAATTTTTGGAGTTAGAATACGACCCATTCCTCAATGCTCAGGATTTTAGCAAAGATTGGATTAAAACTCTCGAAATAACACCCCTTCAAGAAATAGAGGATGCCTACAAGGTTTGCTACCATTACGATAATGAACACACCAATTGCATAACATTGTTTTTGGTAAAAGAAAACGGCAAATTCAAAATCAATGATATAGAAAACCTTTCAGCAGAACATTTTACAGAGTTCGGAGATGAGCCGGAAGATATGGACGATTTTATTGATTCTGTTGAGTTTGTGAAAACAGGAGAATCTATAGAAAGTTTTGTGCCATCCGGCTATATCGTAGATATGCAAGCCAATGGAGATTTAAACCAAGACGGATTGGAGGATATAGTAGTGGTGTTTATCAAAGAGGAAAACGTGCATGCAAAACGACTGGTTTTAGTATTACTACGTCAACCTAACAACACGTATATACTTGATAAGTTTTCATGGACAGTTGTAGAATCCAAATATGACGAAACAATAAGGTACGAAGAAGAGGATATAAATATTAACAATGAAGGCATACTTCAGCACCATATATGGAACTTCGGGCCGAATATAAACCGAACCTGTAAATACAAATATATCGACAATGAATTGTGTCTGGTTTCCATAGAAGCGTTCGGTTCAGGCGCAGGAGAACAACGGGAAATTAAGTTGAATTTACTGACTGCCAAATTAGAGATAACAACAGTTAATACATTCACTGAAAATAGTGAAACAATAAATAAAGTTTATAAGACAGGTACGGTTTTATTTGAATCAGCTAAGCCAATGGAAATAATTAACGACATACTCATCAAATATAATCTGTAAACAATTGAACGATGACAGACACGAATGCCAGCCACCAACTCGCGTTCTGCTTCTGTTAAGCGGCATTTGCAATGCCGCTTGTGCTATTTTGCGAATTTCAAATTTGTATTTATTGAACGACAGAATTGCAAATTCCGCCGAACAGGGGAAACGCACAGGCAGTGAGAAAACATTAATTAGCCCGTGGGGCTTCAGCTATTTAGGTTGAAGCCCCACGGGCTATTATAAAATGCATATGTATTGCTTTTTCTATTGATATTGTTTCCCTACGGAAAAACTTATGCTATTGGCACGCAGATGACGCTGAAAACACAGATTTACACTATTCTAAATATTCTTTTAACCGCGTTTATCTGTCAAATCTGCGTATTCTGCATTCTATCCTTTCTATTTACTATTCACTATTAACCATTAACTATTCACTTTTCACCCAGCAATTCATTCACCGTGCCGTTAAACTCCTTCTGAAACTCTTCGTAGAACTTTCCGGTGGCAGGACCGCTGAATCCGGTGTGTATTTTACGTACTTTACCTTTCTTGTCAATAAAGATGGTGGTGGGGTAGGCGCTAATTTTTTGCAGCTCGGGCAGCACTTTTGCAACCGTTTCCGGTCCTACCTTTCCGGCAAAGAGAATAGGGTACTGTGCATCATACTGCTTTACCAGCATGGATAGCTGTTGCTTGGCATACTCCAAGTCATCCTTACGTTCAAACGCCAAACCGATAATTTCAACTCCGCGCTCACGGTTTTCCTTGTACCACGGCGCTAGGTAAGCCATCTCATCTAAACAGTTGGGGCACCAGCTGCCCAGTATGGATATGATAAGCACTTTGTCCTTAAACCTCGGGTCGTTAACCGATACTTGGTTACCGTTTAAATCGGGCAGGGTAAAGCTGAGGCTTGTTAACCCGTCCTTCATTCCCGTTAGGCTGTAGGCATCGGGCAGCTCGGCGTTGGGGTTACGTTTACCGCTCATTGCTTTGCTTCCACCCGGTGATACAAATACCGCTGTGAAGCTATCGTTGTCCGAACATTCGCCTTGAACCAAGTAAGGATTCAATCCGCTGAATGCCGATAGGTAAAACCGTTCTCCCTGCACTGCTCCTTCAAGGTAGCGGTAATCTCCGCCGGAGGTAAGTATGGAACCTGTAAGCTTACCATCCTTTTGCTCAAAAATGGCAACCTGTCGGCTGGAATCTTCTGTTGTAACCTCCCATGTTCCGCTCAGCTCAACGCTTGGCTTTTCGCCATTGTCGGGGAAGCGGGGAACGTTGCACCGCTCTGCGGTAAAGGGAATGCTTGCGCCGGAGTATAGCTTCTTAAGATACCCGGTAAGATACTTACCATCTACTTTTGCTGTAAGAACGGCGTCATACGTGCGTATGGGGATATTTACCGAATCATTGGTGTAGGAAACGCCTTTAAGGGTTACCCGTTCGCTGCCGTTTACCAGCGTTACAACAGTGGTTGAATCGGCGGCTGAACCGCTTACCTCAAATACGAAAGGAATTTTGTTTTCCGGCACTTGGAACTCAGCTCTCCAGCTGCCATCGGTCAACCTGTTGCTGTCTTTCGGAGTGCACCCAAAGAGCAAAGCCACACTTGTAAATAGTATGGTTGTTGATTTTACAATGTTTTTCATAGGATAAGATTTATAGTTTACGGGTTACAAGTTTACGTGATACGAAATTGAGGGGAGAAAGGTACAAAAAAAAGAGAGAAGCCCCTCCCCCTGTCCCCCTCCCCAAAGGGAAGGGAGCACGTGCTATTGGCGGAGCGTTGCTACGTGTATCGTCATAGCCATTTTCTCCCTCATTGGGAGGGAGCTAGAGGGAGGCTTTCCTAGTAGTACGCAATCTTTCTAACCTTCATTTCCGACTTAATGCCATTCTCCGTTGTAGCACATTCCGTCCAGTTGTTTTTGCTGTCGTAGGTGTATTCGAAAACCATTGTTACAATAAGGTTGTCCTTAGCATCATAGTATTTTCTTTCTGTTACATTCCCAAAATCGTCATAAGCGTACTCCGATCTGTTGCTTGTTCCTCTTGGCGTATAGTTCGACTCTTCTACCAGTCGGTTTTTATCATCATACTTGTAGAGGGTTCCAAAGCCATTGTCGCTGCTTGATTCCGTCATGTTTCCGCTATCATCATATTTGTAGTTCCATACTACTACAATATCATTGCCCGAGTTCGATCCGGTTTGCTTAACCTTCAAGCCCTGTTTGCTGTTTTCGTAAACCGTTTTTGACCATAACCCTCTTTCAAACCTTGTTCTATCGCTCACTAGAAAGCCGTTCCTATCATACAGGTAGGTTGTAGTCTGCGTTTTTTTTACTTTCAAGTTGACGGTCTGACACTCGCTTGGCTTACCGTTACTCCCATACTTATACCGTGTTTTAGAGGTTGGTAGGTTGTTGTTATTAAACAGCTCAAGCTGCTTTAGCCGCCCCTGTTTATCATAAACAGAGTGAGATTCTTCTTTCAGAAAAAGAGTTTCATTTCCTGCCGTATCAACCATTACAAAGTAGGTCTCTTCCCTCAAATCTTTCACCTTTCCGTTAATTCTATCATCAGCTAGCATGGGAGACCGCTGGGCAAATACGCTTGCCGAAAGTACGAGTGTTATGGCTGAAAGAAATACTTTCTTCATTATGTGATGATTTTATAGTAATAGCCTCAAGTTGCTGAATTTGTCACCCATGCTGATAACTTTACCCCCTAAAGGGGGAACCCTGCTACTGCAAAATTGAACGTTTGCAAGTCGTTTGTGCATACCAAAGCCCCCTTCAGGGGGTTGGGGGGTAATATAGTAGCTAGAGTTTGCTATACATTTTATGTTGTTATATCAATGACGTGCTTAATTCTGCTTCCTGTTTTGTTAGATTAGCTGCAAAAATAAGTAAACTTCACCTCATACCTGTGGCAGCCGTTTGATTGGATAACGAAAGTAATGAAAAAGTTGTACTTTTGGCAAACAAGTTCAACTTAAGCACCAAAAACTAAACCGATATGAAGAAGCTAAGCCTTTACCTATGCGTAGTTCTATTTGCCTGTGCGCAGCAAGCGCAGGCTCAGCAATCACCCAAGCGGGAGTTTAGAGGAACGTGGGTACATACCGTAGGCAATACTTCCTATAAAACGATGACTACCGCACAGCTGCAGGACGATTTCCGCAAGCTGCTCGATACGTTTCAAATGGCCGGTATAAATGCGGTAATTTTTCAGGTACGTCCGCAGGCCGATGCATTCTACGTTTCGACCATTGAGCCTTGGAGCCGCTTTATTACCGGCGTACAGGGTAAAGCGCCAACACCTATTTGGGACCCGCTGGCTTTTATGGTAGAAGAGTGCCATAAGCGGGGTATGGAGCTGCACGCGTGGTTTAACCCCTATCGTGTTACATCGAATGATAAAGAGGTACTGATGAAGAACCACCTGTACTATAAAAAGCCGGAAATGTTTGTAAAGTACGGCAAGCAAATATACTTTGACCCCGGTAATCCCGAGTCGCGCAAGCATACGGTAAAGGTTATTGCCGACGTGGTAAGCCGTTATGATATTGATGCCGTTCACTTCGACGATTACTTTTACCCATACAGAATTGCGGGAAAGGAATTTCCTGATGAAAAATCATATCAAAAGTATGGCAAGGTCGATGGCTTTACAGGTAAAGCACAAAAGGATGATTGGCGTCGCAATAATGTAAACATACTGGTACACGAGCTAAGCGATACCATTAAGAAAATAAAACCTTGGGTAAAGTTTGGAATAAGTCCTTTTGGCGTGTGGCGTAATAAATCGGTTGACCCTACAGGTTCGAACTCGCAGGCGGGGCAAACCAACTACGATGACCTGTTTGCCGATATCAAGCTATGGGTGGACAAGGAATGGATTGACTACAACGTGCCGCAGCTATACTGGGAAATCGGGCATCCGAAAGCGGATTACACTCCGTTGATTGAGTGGTGGAGCGCCAACAACGCCGGCTGCCAGCTATACATCGGACAAAATGTGGCTACAACGGTTAAGGTAAAAAAAGCAGACGGGAAGAGTGAAAGTCAGCTGGCTCGTAAAATGCAAATGGTGCGTGAGAACCCCAATATACAGGGTAACGTATGGTGGCCGGGTTACAGCATTCGCAAAAACCCCGATGGATTTACCGATAGCATTTCCGCCGGCTACCAGCACTATCCCGCTTTGGTTCCGCAGTTTAAATATATAGACTCTATTCCACCTGCTCCCGTTCAACAGCTGGCGGTAAAAAAAGTGCAGGGTGGTATGCAGCTTTGGTGGGAGGCTGTGCCTGCAACTAACGAAATGGATAAGGCGGCTTACTTTTGCGTGTATCGGTTCGCTGCCAACGAAGTGATAAACCTTGACGATGCTACGAAGTTGCTGAAGGTAGTTCGCCAACCTAAATATCTTATTCCCGAAGCCGATACCAAGAAGCAGTACAAGTACGTGGTTACCGCGCTTGACCGGCTGTACAACGAGAGCGCGCCGCAGGAGTTGGTCCTATAGTATAGCTTAAGTTGCGGGTTATGATTTTACGTTATTAAATCAAAGTCGTCATTGCGAGCAAAGCGATGCAATCTCATCAAATTAAACAGATTGCTTCGGCAAAAAACGCCTCGCAATGGTGCCCATGTTCGGCTGAGGCTCCAGCCTCAGTTGAAGTATTGAAAATAGGCTCTGCCTACTATAAAATGCAAAACAGGTATGGGTAAAGCGAGCGGTTTTTATGGAGCGCGTATATTGAAACAATACAGGTACAATCCGTATGGGTAGAGCGACTGAGGCAAGAGCCTCAGCCGAACGAGTATTCTCCATGTTTGGCTGTGAATGGCAGACCTAACAGGTTTCTAAAACCTGTTGGGTCTATTGTGATAACGTTCGTTTCTCATATCGAAAAACATTGCAACTTGACTCTTGCATTCTTTGCGTAATCTTTTCCTTTGCACACTTTGCGGTTAACGTATTCTATCACCTTAAAGCCACACCAAATTTGCATTACAATAAAAATTATTACCTTTGCGATGCATTGGTTCACATGCGCTATTCGGCACAGGTGACTAAGAGGGAATCAGGTGAAAATCCTGAACAGACCCGCTACTGTAAGTTCTATGCAACATTTTGGCAACTTGCGCCACTGTACTTTTAACGTATGGGAAGGCCGTTCAAAATGAGGACAAGTCAGGAGACCTACCAACGCATTACATATTCGGGCTTTCGTGGAATAAGGCTTTGAAACCAAATGCGGTCGGCATAGTTACATTTGATTTCACTTTTTCTTTCGGAGGCTATTTGATGACAATCAAATAGTTTTTTTATGTTTTCCAATAAACGTAATTGTTTAGGGGTAAGGGGGAGTATATCCTTACCACTGGCTATGCTCTTGCTTTTTTGCATGCCGCTTTGCGCCCAAGCTACAACCGATACAACAGCGGTTGCGGCAACCTATGAGCTGGATATGGCGGTCGCTACGGCTAGCCGTCAACGCTTTCGTGCTGACTTACCCGTACCCGCTCAAATACTTTCCGGTAAAGAGCTGGAACGATTCAGCTCACTCTCTGTTGCCGATGCCATACGTTACTTTTCCGGTGTGCAGCTGAAGGATTACGGCGGAGTGGGAGGGCTGAAAACAGTTAACGTGCGCAGCCTAGGTAGCGCGCACACCGCCGTATTTTATGATGGCGCAGCTGTTGCCAACGCGCAAAACGGTCAGGTTGATTTGGGTAAATTCTCACTTGATAATGTTGAGGCGGTGGAGCTGTACAACGGGCAAAAGCCAAGTATTTTCCAGCCTGCCCGTGGCTTCTTCTCGTCCAATACGCTGTTGCTACGCAGTAAAACACCATTTTTTCCGGAGAACAAATCCTATAATGTAAAAGCAACATGTAAAGCGGGCTCGTTCGGGCTTGTTAATCCGGCTTTGCTGTACCAGCAAAAGCTGTCTTCTGTTTTTGCGCTGTCGGCAAACCTTGAGTGGCTGCAGGCCAACGGTAAGTATAAGTATCGTTACGCAAAAGATGGTGGTTATGATACAACAGCCGTTCGCCAAAACGGCGATATTACCGCATTGCGTGCAGAGCTGGGCTTACATATCAAAGTAGGAGATAGCGCTCAGGCTACGCTTAAAGCATACCTGTACGATTCGGAACGAGGACTTCCCGGAGCCATTGTAGCCAACCGTTTCAGCCACACTCAACGTTTGTGGGACAGGAATTTTTTCATTCACGGGTCATTGCAGAAAAATTTTTCCGATAAGTATCAGCTACTTGCCAACCTCAAGTATGGTAGAGACTACAACCGTTACGTTGACCCTGACTATGTGACAACAGCTGGTGTTTTAGATAACCGTTACTACCAAAACGAGCTGTACACGTCGTTGGCAAATCGATACAGCATACGGAAGTGGTGGGATGTATCGCTGGCTACCGACTTTGTTATGAATACGCTCAATGCCAACCTTTATCGTTTTTCTTACCCTACTCGCTACTCATACTTGGGCGCGCTGTCAACACAAATGAAATGGGACAGGCTTAACGTTCAGGCAAGCCTTTTGACGTGCTATGTTGATGAGCAGGTAAAATACTACCAACAGGGTGATAGCCGTAAGGTGTTCTGTCCCGTAATATCGGCATCTGTTCAGCCTTTCAGCTCATCGAAGTTTAGGGTACGGGCATTCTATAAGGAATCATTCCGTATGCCCACCTTTAACGATTTGTACTACACGTTCATTGGTAACAGCTCGCTACAACCGGAATTTACCACACAGTATGATGTTGGTGCAACGTGGCTTTTAAAGTTTGGTAGTTTTTTGCAAACGATTTCTCTTCAGGCCGATGCCTACTATAATCAGGTAACTGATAAGATTGTGGCTATTCCGTCATCCAACCTTTTTCGTTGGACAATGATGAACTTGGGCAAGGTGGAAATAAAGGGTATTGAAGCGAACGCCGCTTTCGGTTTTCACCTACAACCCAATATGCTTCTTGATTTAGGCCTGAGCTATACCTACCAAAAAGCGGTTGATGTTACTTCGGGCAGCTCGGTTCATGGAGACCAAATACCTTATACGCCCTTACATAGCGGTACGGTTACTTCCTCGCTCGAATGGAAAGACTGGCGGTTGAACTACAGCTGTATATACACCGGAGAGCGTTACAGCCAGAAGGCTAATATTCCGGTAAACTACGTGCAGCCTTGGTACACAAGTGATGTTGCTCTGTCATGGCAATGCCGGGTTTGGAAGCAAAATGTACGCCTGTTAGCCGAAGTAAGCAACCTGTTTAACCAGTACTATGATGTGATTCTGAACTTTCCTATGCCCGGACGAAGCTATCGATTTAGTATATCCATAAATATTTGAACCATGAAAAAACTCTTATTAGCATCAGTGCTATTCTCTGCAATCCTTGCCGGATGCCGCAAGGATAACGCTATTCCTAATCCGGATGAAAAGCCTTTACCTCCTCAAACGGTTACCACCATAGAGGGGTTCTACCTGCTCAACGAGGGAAACATGAACATGAATAACGCCTCATTGGATTACTACGATTACGCCACAGGAACCTATCGCCTTAATATATACGGACAGGCTAATCCCGGTTCGGTTTTAGGTTTGGGCGATGTTGGTAACGATATTGGCGTGTATGGTTCAAAAATCTACACGGTTATCAGCTGCTCCAATAAGCTGGAGGTAATGGATGCGAAAACGGCAAAACGGCTAAAGGTGATAGATATTAAGAACTGTCGCTACGTAACCTTTGCCGCAGGTAAGGCCTACGTTAGCGCGTATGATGGAGAGGTTGTTGTAGGTGCAAGCTCAGCTAACGGCTTTGTTGTTGAGATTGATACCGCTACTCTGGCTGTTATCCGTAAGGTTGAGGTTGGCAGGCAGCCGGAGGAAATGGCCGTTGTGGGCAACAAGCTGTATGTGGCAAATTCGGGCGGTTATAGCCCGTCTGACTATGAGCGCACGGTTTCTGTAGTTGACCTGAATACGTTTACCCGAAAAAAAGATATTGATGTTGCGGTAAACCTTCATCGCCTTAAAGCCGATTCGTATGGCGACCTGTACGTATCGTCGAGAGGAGACTATTACACAACGCCATCCAAACTATTTGTAATCGATACAAAAACCGATGCGGTAAAAAAGACCTTTGATAAGGCTTGTGCTAACCTTGCTATTGCCGGAGATACGGCCTACGTGATAGCGTCCGAGTTCAGCTACACCACCTTCGATTGGGATATCAGCTACTATATGATTGATATAAAAACCGAAAGCTTGCTCAGCGGCAGCTTTCTTCCTTCTGCGGTAAGCAGCGCTATTATATATCCCTACGGAATTGCTGTTGACCCGATATCAAAGAATATTTACATAACCGATGCGAAAGATTGTGTTTCGCCCGGGAAGCTATACTGCATAGATAAGAATGGCAATCAGCGATTTTCGGTAGCTACGGGAGAGATTCCCGCGCACTTCGCATTTGTATATAAAACAACAACCGTAACACAATAAGTTAAACTAAAAACCAAAATGAAATGAAAAAACTAATCTGTATTTTATTTGCGGCAGCCTTACTTGCAGGTTGCTACAAAGACGACATTAACAGCTTGAAGAAGGATGTAAAAAATCTTAAAGAGCAAATGGCGCAGTACGAATCCTTGCTTGATGCGTTGAACAAGCGGCTTTACATTACCAGCTACGAAACGAAGGATGGAAGCTACCTTATTACGATGAGTGACGGAACAAAGCTGACGGTACGTAATACTTCGGCATTCATTACAATTGGAGAAAACGGCAACTGGTGGATTGATGGTGTCGATTCCGGCCACTCTGCAAAGGGAGAGCAAGGAAGCGCGCCTACCATAACGATTGGTAGCAATGGGCACTGGATTATTAATGGGGAAGACACCGGAGTGGCATCTCATGGACAGTCCGGTCAAGCGGGAAGCAGCGCGTCGGAAATAATATCCATAAGCCTTGTTAACGGCGTAATGACCTTTACTTTTTCTGATGGCCGTACAATTAATATTCAGGCTAGTGCGCCGGAGATAACAATTGTTGAACCTGCAGGCGGATTTGTACTTGATAAAATGAAGTGGGTGCGTATTAGTCCGCAAATCGGTAGTTCGAGCGGAGCCACTTACAGCTGGCTTTTGGATGGGGAAGAAGTGGCCACCGATAAAGATTTGTTGTACATATTTGCTACAGCTGGTACGTACACATTTCAGCTTAAGGCTACAAATGGCGTTGGAACTACCACAAGGAGCGTAACGGTTACCATTAACGACAAAATATATACCAACTGGACTACCGAAGTGTATGACTTTATGCGTGCTCCCGGACAGTATGCTAACGGTTTGCCCACATGGACAGCCGGAGATGATGCTGCAGCTATGTTGGCAAAGGTAAAAACGGCGCTCACATCAAAAAGTCTTGTAAGCCTTGGCGGTTACGGTGGGTACGTGGTTATGGGATTTGACCATACCATTGTAAACAAGCCCAATGGTAAAGACTTTATTGTAAACGGAAACGCTTTCTCAAGCTGGGGAGAACCCGGTGTTATCGAAGTATCATACGATGCTAACGGAAATGACCTTCCTGATGATGAGTGGTATGAAATTGCCGGATCGGAATACAACAAGCCAACGGCTGTGCATGGCTACAAGATAACCTACTATAACCCCACTACCGATACAGAAAGGGCAGAGGGTACGGCAGCTAGCAGCGTGCGTTGGACAGACAATAAAGGCGGAAACGGTTACTTGGTTGGCGGGCTATATAAGTGGCCGGGTTGGGCTGGAGATAAAATAATCTTAGGAGGTTCGTTCTATCAGCTAAAGGTAAACGAAGGAGGCATAATAACCACTACGCCGTTTGATTACGGATATGCCGACAACTGGCCTAACAACGATGAGCGCGCGCAAATAGATATTGATTGGGCTGTAAAATCAGACGGAACCCCCGCTAAGATGAAAGGGGTTGATTTCATTAAAGTATATACCGGAGTGAGCCATTATGCCGGTGCGTTAGGAGAAATTTCAACAGAAATAACAGGTGTGAAAGATTTAAACCTTCCATAGTCCGGATTGTAGAGAAATAAAAAGGGTTAGCAAAACGTTGCTAACCCTTTTTATTTTGTGGGCCCAGCTGGGCTTGAACCAGCGACCCCCTGATTATGAGTCAGGTGCTACTAACCAACTGAGCTATGGGCCCAAAGCATTTACTGCTTTTGAGGGGACAAAACTACAACTTTGCATTGAAAAATGCAACACCAACCATCATATTTTGCAAAAACGGCTAAAACAGAGGACTCTTACTAAGCCATTAGTTGTTTATTCAGCGGATGTCTCGACTTCGCTCGACATGACGGTGCATTGTAGCTTCTGCCTAACTTAAAGCTAATGGGTTATACCCACGCGTATATATTTTGTCGTAGTTCATCTTTGTTCTTTTATCTTTGTTCCTTGTTCAAATTGTTCCTTGTTCAAAATCTTTTATCATGCCGTTAAACGTTTCGTTAAGCCGCTTGCTGCCGTCTATCAACAACATAATCTTCGATTTAGGCGGGGTAGTTATTAATATTGATTACCCACGTACCCAGCAGGCGTTTGAGGCGTTGGGCATTGACCGGTTTGGTGAAATATACTCTCAGGCCGCCCAAACAGGCGTTTTTGATAAGTTTGAAACAGGTCGTATCTCTTCCGATGAATTTAGGAATGCCTTACGGAAAACCTTAGCTGATATTGTAGTAAGCGATAAAGCTTTTGATGAAGCATGGAACGCCATGCTACTCGATTTTCCGACTGCTCGTTTGGAAACACTTGCTAAGCTGCAACAACGCTTTAGGATATTTCTGCTAAGCAATACGAATGAAATACACCTGCGCAGCTTTGAGCAGCGATTATTTGATACCATTGGAATAAACAGCCTGTCGGGCTACTTTGAACGCTGCTACTACTCGCATGAGTGCCACCTTCGTAAACCCGATGCTGAGGTATTTCAGCTGGTGTTAAGCGAAAATGGCTTGAAACCCGAAGAAACCTTATTTTTTGATGATACGATACGACATGTAGAGTCGGCGCGCAAGCTGGGCATGCACGCTTTACACGTAGGTGGCGACATTAGCGTTGAGGAGCTGTATGAAACGCTGAATTGTTGGGTTAATGGTTAATAGGGAGTGAAACGCCACGAAGTGGCAGCTTAATTCAGCCCAACGGCAAAGCGTAGCGACGCCTTGGGTATTTAACGTTAAGTGGTGGATAGCGCGCGAAGCATTGTCCGTTTTTCAGAGAGGCAATAGTAACTCGCGCGTAAAGTAAACGTGTTACGTATAAACCCAACGCGTTGCATTGGGCTGAAGTAAGTTAGGCTTTCAGCCTGTAAATTTGAATAGTAAAATACCGGAATAATGCTCATAGAAGATAAAACTTACGACAAGGTTGATTTTACGATAAGTCCGATAGGAAAAGGTGAATACGAGAGCTGCACGTTCAACAGCTGCGATTTTTCCAATACCGACCTGTCTGAGATAACGTTTTTGGAGTGCCGCTTCAACGGCTGTAACCTTAGCTTAGCCAAGCTGGTAAATGCCGTATTCCGTGATGCTGTTTTCAAGGATTGTAAGCTGCTGGGGCTTCGGTTTAACAGCAACGGTAAGTTTGGGCTTTCCTTCCGCTTTGAGAATTGTATGCTCAACCACTCTTCTTTTGATGGAGCAACGATTAAGAATACCCTATTCAAAAATTGTTTGTTACAAGAAGCTGACTTCACTGGAAGCGACCTTACCGGATCCGTATTTGATTGTTGCGATTTTACTCGGGCTGTTTTTGAAAATACGATTGTTGAAAAGGCCGATTTCAGAACTTCTGTTGGCTACTCCATTAATCCTATAACCAACCGTATTAAGAAAGCCAAGTTCTCGTTGTCTGCCGTATCAGGACTTTTAGATGTGTTTGATATAGAAATTGACAATGGGCGTTAAAGGTGAAGTGTTAGGCGTTAGACGTTAAGCGAAAAATAAAAGCACGTCATTGCGAGCGAAGCGTGGCAATCTATTCTATTCGATAGATTGCCACGCTTCGCTCGCAAGAAAATAATTTATTCTTTTCAATCTTTGTAGTGTTTTTTCTTTTGTCGTGTATCTTGATACATTATACGAAAAGCCTATGTGTTTCTATGTATCTATTGTGCCTATGTGGTAAAAAAGCCCCCTTCAGGGGGGGTGGGGGTTATAGCTAGGATGTTGATTTTTGCAACCACTGAGTAAACAACCGCAGCTCTCCCCACGATATATCATCACTAACGGCTTGCTTAGCCTCGCTAAGCGATGCTGGTTTGTTTTCCGAGAAGTAATCGGTGAGTATGCGGAGCTTATCTGTGGCAACAACCTCTTCAATATCCAGCTCACCCAGCATTACGTAGTGGGCTAAATGACCTTCAATTGTACCGGGAACCATACCACGCTCTTCGGCAATATCCTCGATTGATTTGCCTTGCTTAAACAGCTCAAAGCTTACTTGCTTGGTGTCTGTTTTTGACGGCTTACCTTCGCTAGCCAATGCTTCAAGCGTAGGGTTATCCAGCTCTATTTGCTCACGGTAGCAGCGTATCAGCTCCAATATTTCTGCGCCGAACTGTTGCAGCTTCTTTTTCCCTAAGCCTTTTACTTCTTTAAGTTCAGCATAAGTTGCCGGAAGCTTATCCAGTAGTTCCAGTAAGGTTTTTTGTTGTAAAACGCGGTAGGCTATCCCATCCAATTCAACCGCCTTATCATCTCTCCACTCGCGCAGCTTAGCGTATAGTTTAGGGTGGGGGATAGCGCCTGATGTTGGCGCTTTATCCTTCTTTCTCCGTTCTTCTTTGGGCTCGTCAATAGAGGCTTTCGCCCGCGTATCAAGGTGATTTTTTACGGAGAAACCCGTTTGCATTTGTTGCAGGCAGACCTGTTTTATGCCAAGTTCGGTTTTCAGCTTAATCCAAATATCACCCCATGATTTTCGCACCAGCTTGTTGTCCGTTTCGGTTGGCAGGTCGTCCAGCGTTTTGCAAACGTTGGCGTTTAGCCGTTCCATAAAGTAGGTTGACCCCTTGCGTAGCCTGTCCTGTATCGCTTCGCTGTCTTCTACGGCATTGTGCCGGGCAACCAGCTGGCGCAGCTGTATGTTGAACTTTTCGGCTACCGGTATCAGCTCATTCTTTAGTGTGGTAAGCGCGCTGTTCAGCCCCAGCATTACCTGTTCAGACATTGCACCCGGATTATCTTGCAGTACCCGTAACAGCTGGTACAGGTAGCGCTGAATGCTTATGAAATCGAACAGCTCATTAACCAGCGTTAGCTCGTACTCCAGCTTCGATTGCTTGAAGGCGGCTTCGGTTGGCGTATTTTGCTCAATGTTATCGGTAAACTGCCGCACCGTACCATCGCTAATAATTCCGACGGGCGATAGCGGAGCCTCCAGCACCAGCCCTTCCAGCGATTTACAACGGCTCAGCGCAACATATACCTGCCCGTGCGCAAATGATGCGTTAGCGTTGATAACAGCCTTCTCAAACGTAAGCCCCTGACTTTTGTGGATAGTTATAGCCCATGCCGTTTTCAGCGGGTACTGGGTGAATACACCCAATATTTTTTCTTTTATTTCTTTCGTGTTATCGTCTATTTCGTAGCGTGAGTTCTCCCACATTTGTGGAGTTACTTCAATGGGTATATCGCTATCGGCGCATTGCACCATAATGCCTTCCTCGTCAATAGTAACAACCTTTCCAATCTTCCCGTTGTAGTATTTCTTTTCGTAGGATGGGTCGTTCTTTATAAACATTACCTGTGTCCCTTCTTTCAGCACCAGCTCCGCCTCGGTAGGGTAGCTGTTTCCGGGAAATTCGCCGTCAATTTTGGCTTTAAACGTGTATGGCTTATCGGGCAGCCGCTCAAGGTGTGTAGCGTTTATTTGCTGCGCTTGGTAGTTGTGCGTGGTAAGCGTAATGTAGCCTTCGTGGTCTTGTTGTGCAAAACCCGGAATGTAGCGCTTGTTCAGCTCGCTTAGTCCTTCGGCATCTAAGCAGTTATTGCGAATTTTATTCAGCAGGCTTATGAATTTTTCATCGCTTTGTCGGTACACCTTTTTCAGCTCAATGCTAACGTAGTCCGTTTTCTTTAGCGAGTGACTACTGAAGAAGTAAGGCGTATCGTAGTATTTTCTCAGCAAGTCCCACTCGTCTTCCTTTGCCACGGGGGCTAGCTGTTGCAAATCGCCAATCATGAGCAGCTGTACACCGCCAAAGGGCTTTGAACGGTTACGAAAGCGACGCAGCACGTTATCAACACCATCAAGCAAATCAGCGCGCACCATGCTTATTTCGTCAATCACCAGCAAGTCGATGCTGCGTAGGATATTGATTTTTTCACGATGAAACTTTATTGGCGGTGCGCCGGCTCCCAACGTGCGTTCATAGTCGGGCAGGTAAGGGCCGAATGACATTTGAAACAGCGAATGTATGGTAACACCTCCGGCATTGATAGCGGCTACACCCGTTGGTGCAACTACTACCATCCGCTTAGGTGAATGTTCCCTAAGGTTGCGGAGAAAGGTTGTTTTTCCGGTTCCGGCCTTTCCCGTAAGGAAAACGTTCTTTCCGGTGTATTGAATAAAGCGGTAGGCCAGCTCCAGCTCGTGGTTGGTTTCGTACATTACATAGCGGTTTTGCATGCTAAAAGTACGACTTTTTCCGGTTATGGTGAAAAGTGTTTACAGCAACAGCCCCGAAGTGTACAGTAACCCACAAGCTGGGCACGAAAGTTTGGGGTTCAGGTCACTTAGGGGCGGTTTTTATTTTACATTGTGTTTTTGACTGCTAAACGTACTAGTTTTTCGGGTTTTTGTTAAATTTGTTTACAGAAACACCCCCTATTTCACGTAAACCCAAAAATGTTCAAACTAATTTTTGGGTTTATTTTCACTTCGGGGCTGTAT
>JAVBOB010000014.1:0-31758 GCA_031551125.1 Bacteroidales bacterium | reverse complement strand
TGTTGTGATTCGATTGCAAAATTTAATTCAGTGAGGTATCTTTGAACATACCCCTGTTCTACAAATTAGAAATCAACAACTTAACTCGCTGATTAGAAATGAAAAAATCGACCCTGAAATGGTTTTTCAGAGTCGATTTTTTCGTTTTTGGCAATCCTAGTTAGAATAGCTCCAGCTGCTGAGGCATTTCGGGCTTTACGGTCTCCTGTCGGTTCTCAAACAGCTCTATCATACTAAATTGCTTATCGGTAATGCTTAATATGCCTACCTTTCCAAAAACAGGCAGCACGCTTTTTACCCGCTTTATATGCACCTCGGCGTTTTCTCGGCTGTTGCAATGGCGCATATAGATGGAAAACTGAAACATGGTGAACCCATCGTCCAGCAAATCCTGTCGGAATCGGGCTGCACGTTTGCGGTCGGCCTTCGATTCGGTTGGCAAATCGAAAAGTACAAGTACCCACATAATGCGATATTCGTTAAGACGCATACAGGTTTGGATATACAATTCTTCTGCGGCTACCATCAAAACAGGCAGCCAGCGAGGCGGTGGTACGCACCATGCCCACCATTAGCGGGCTTCGCTCTTTCCCATAGTGGGCATCTTGCTGTAACACCCTCAGCATTCTGCTTTTTACGCTTGTATTAAGAGAGGTAATATCTTCGCCATCATGCAGGCAGGCCAACACTTCTCTATCTACAAACGGGCGGTAAGGCTCCATAATATCATCGGCTAAGCAGTAGGCGTTATACTGGTTGCTGTGAAATATGCCCAGTGTAGGATGTAAGCCTGAGCCTACCAACGAACGTGCCACTGCTGCTCGCAAAATAGCATAGCCGTAGTTGAGCAAGCTGTTGGGTGGTTCTCCTTCGCGCTCGCGCCGAAATGAAGGAACATAAGCTGTAAACAGCTTCGACCAATAGTAGGCTGCCGCGCGCGCTTCGTAGTTATCGGGGTCGCCCGATTTCAGGTTGAGCAGCATACTCTCTGTTGGCTTTACATCTATGCCTATACCACGCAACAGCTCCTGCTGGTTCTCTATTTTAGCCGCCACGGTTTGCTGCCACAGCTGCTTCTTCAACGGTTCAGATGCCGCAATTTGGTCTTTAAAGCGTAGTGTTTGCAGGCTGTTACCCTCTAAGTTCAGCATCATACCTGTAGGGTGATGGCTGTCGTTACAATGTATCAGCGCAACGTTGTTTTCCAGCAGTGCCGTCATTAGCGAGTGGGTTATGGTAATTCGGCTATGGTCTAGAATCACTACCCCAATATCTTCTATAGCTCTGGTTGTTTCGGCCGCCTTTTTCATGGTATCGGGCAGCGTATCGTTGTGTGCAACCTCAGGCAAACGAATAAGTAGCTGCTTATTCTTCAGGCTAAGGTAAGCAGGGTTTCCAAAGTATAGCGTTTGCTTAATCATGGCTTGCTATTCTTTAATAATACCTGTAAGCTTACCCAACCTATTTACCGATAATTTCCAACAGCCTCTTCGTATAGATACTCCTTCGAGCGAAATTTCTATTTTGTTGAGCTTATTAAACTCTACCTTATCGGCAATAGCCTTTGCAATTACACAGGGAACAAAGAATACCTGGGAGCCTGTAAAGCTCACCACTTTGTAAATTCTGCCGCATTGTTCTTTCGATAGTTTACTGATGTCAACAAGCGTTGGCGTTTCCTGCTCTTCGGGTGTTGGTACATATACCAAATCGTTGGGTGATAGCTGGAACAGCAAGCGATTACCCTTTTCGTCAAGCTCGGGAACAGAGGGCAGACCTTGCTTTTGACGTTCTATTACAACATTTAGCGGAACAGATTCGAAGCTACGCTTACCATTCTTATCCACATAAATGCCGTAGAAAAGGTTGGTTCCCTTAGCGGCTACCACAAACTTTGTTTGCTTGTTACCTGTTTGCCCTACGTTAAACTTATTACCCTTTATTTCGTATGTTCTTACCTTACGAATGGGTTGATGAGGCTTGCCATCGTTCAGCGCTACAATATTCCGATTCAGCTCGTCAATACCATCAGGAGAGAAGGCCAATTCGGGGTGCTCTACTATCTTTCCGCCCTTTTCCTCGTTGTAGCTTCTAAGGTGAGCCAGAAGAATCTTCTGTATTCCGCCATCGGTAACGGCTCTAATCTTTGCTGAGGTAAACGATTCGCCCAACGCTTCGCGATAAGCCACATAATCGTTATTCATTACATAAATCTCTACCTTCGAAATATCAACATCGTTCCAGCGATTTTCTCTATCACCAAAATATTTCAGTATGGCTTTCTTATCCAACTTTCCATACTGCCCAATCAGCTCTTCTACTTGCTTGCGTAACGATTTATCGGCTATCATTCGCCAATTTTCCAAGGCATCGGCTAGCTTTACCGGTTGCTTTTCTCGTAGTGTAACGGGACCTACCACCGTTTCCTGATGCAGGGGTTTGCGAATAGCCCAGCTATCGCCTTTAGCTTGTTTTACCAACACTTTTTGCAGCTGCCCGCTCTCGTCTTTACGCCATGCTTGATAGCGATTGGTGGTCTTATTGATTACGCGCAGGTTCTGCTTGAAGCTTACTACCGTTTCCTGTAGCACTTGGCGTACCTCTTGCGTATAGGTGTGCCAAGGTTTCCAGAACTCTTTAGCCACCATCAGCTCTTTTTGCTCTAAAACGCCATCGGCATTTTTTCTGTTTAGCTGCACCTTCTCGTGCAGGCGCAGCTTGCGTTTCAAGTCGAAGCGCTCTTTGCTCTTCTTTTGCTCTCCGCCTTTTCTTTCCTCTTTCTTATCCTCTAAAGCAAATTGGTTGTTCAGGTAGTTTACGTGGTTACGTGAGATGCAGGCAATAACAAGAGCATCGAGTATGTGGTGGCGATGGTCTATACGCTTTTTCTGAAAACCTTTTTCGAAATCGGTAGGTATTTCTGTTTGAAAAACACGCTTGCCATCCTTGTTTGTCCATGCACCAAAACCGCTACTGTTGGTCATGGTGTTCAACCGCTCAAAGCGAGGTGCTACCAGCTCATTCCAAATATTGTTTAAGCCCCAGTCTTGCCTTAGGATAGCCGTAATTCCTCCACTAACAGCTACCACATTTTTCGATATGGCCTCCATTTCTTTCTCGCCTCTTACGATATTTGACAGGTAGTTAGCAACCACCTTGCTGATGTATCGGCTATCGTTTAGCTGGCGTTCTATAAACGATTCGGGAATGTCTTCCATCAGCAGCTTCTTCTTTTTAGCCGGATTAGCCGAAAAATTTTTCTGCACCAAAGCGGTGTATTCAGACTCTTTCAGTATGTTGACTTTCTTTCCGCCAATGGTAAGCTGCTTTCCGCCGTACTTTTTAATGTACTCGTAACCCGTGCAGTTGCCCTTATCGTCGTTTACCTCGGCCTCGCAAATCACCTTATTACTAAGCGAGTCGTCGAAGTAGCGCGATTGGGGAATAACGTGCTCTATCTGGTAGGCGGGCGTAAACAGCTTAGTGAGCGAAATAGTCTCGCCTGTGTAGGGAGAACGGTACAGTTGTTCAAGCCACAGCTTGTAGCGCTTAAGCTCTGCTGACGTTGGTTGCGCCATTCGGCTAATCTTGCGCATATCATCGGGTATGTCTTTCACGGCAGCGAGTACGCCTTCTTCGTACAGCTTAAGCAGCTCTTGCTGGCTGGGCGAGTAGGGGCGAACGTTCTCCACCTCCGCATCGCTCAGCAGTTCGGTTAAGAGCGCTTTGATACGAAGGTTGGTACTTTCGTTCTCCATGTTTTTAAACGTAAGCTCCTTGCGCTTTTGGGCGGGGTTCTTCATTTCGCGCCCCAATTCTACGTGTATTTCATCAAAATAGCCTTCTTCACCATTTCCGTGCTCCACCCAAATATCGTGCACCACACGTAGCGCCTCGGCTACTACCTGCTCTACAATTGGGTTACGTAGCGAGTGTTGTTTAAACTCTTTGGTGAGAAACTTCTGCAAATCACCTGCTGCTTTCCAACTTTTCAGATCTCCTGTCTCTGCATGCCGTCCATACACCACATATCCGGCCATCCATAGGGGAAGCGCTTTGTAGCTGCTTACAGACCTTAGCTGTGCCGTTTTCTCGCGAACACGCTCGCCAATGTTTTCATCAAACTCGCCATCAATCAGCTTTTGTATGCGCTGCTTGGTTTGGGCATCAATGTCCGCCTCGCTCCAGTACTTGCCCATGCGCATAAGGGGCAGTAGCTTCTTAATTGCTTTGGCCGAGTATGCTCCGAAATCTCTATCAAAGGGCGGAAACTTTTTGAACTGTTCCACAAAATCGTCTCCCAAGCCATGCTTGCGGGCAAAGGTTTGCAGGGCTTTCAGCAGCTCGTCGCGGCTGCTTACGGAGTAGAGTATGAGCCATAGGGTTTCTTCTACTTCGGGTGTTAGAAAGTTAGCGGGTACGTTAGCCACTTTAGCTAGGCGAGAGGCTATTTGCGCGCGCGTTTCGTTGCAGGGGTAGCTGCGCGATTTGTCTGTTACCTCATCGTAAACGTAGTTCCAACGGTAATCGGCATCGTTTAGCTTCAACGGCTTGCAGAGGTATTTTAGCAGCGCCTTCTGGTCAACTTCTTTGCGATCATTCAACCAATCAAACAAGGCAGCTTTAGAGTCTTCTGTAGGTAATAGAATGTCGGTTACATCGGTATCTAAGCCAACGCCACTATCGGTTATTTTTTCCGCCTGTCGTATTTTTAGATTTTGTACCCACTGCCATAACCTGAACTCCTGAAATAGCGGATGTGAAACAGGTATGCAACGAATATGCTTCAGCTTATCCGAGCCGTCTTTGGGGTCTTTATAGGGTATGGCAGGTTCGTAGCCACAGGTATCTATCAACGATTTTTTGCTCTTTAGCGGACGCTGGTAGAACAACACATCGTCCATGAGGAGATAGGTAAAGCCGCGCTTGGCAACGTTGCTAACGTGCTTGGTGTTGTTGGGGTACAGCTCTTGCAAGCAGGCGGCATACAGCTGATCGTTATTCAGCTCTGGGTGAAACTCTTTTTGTTTTTCGAGTATTTGCTTCAGCTCATCTTTGTACCACGAGCGGTCAACGGTTCGTATCAGCAGCCCCCGTATTTTTTGGTCGGGTTGCTGTAGTAGGGCATCGTATATGTATGTACCAACGGTTTTTTTACTTTTTTCGAGCTCTTGCTCTGTACGCTTTTTTCGTAAAGTCCAATCATTTTCGTCGGGTGCCCGAAACGAGCGTTTTTCTTTTCCCTCCTTATCAGTTTTTACCGTACCATCATCATTCAAATCGGTGGTAACAATAAAGTCTTTTACCTTACCCACCCAGTCGAGCGGTTGCTTGCTGGTACGGCGGTACACCCAACCGTTCTCCAGCAGCACGTTATACCAAGCATCACCGTTCTTTTGGCGGTCGCCACTATCTTCAACCGATACGACTTTAAGTGAGTACAGCTCTACCTGCTTATTGGGGTTCTCTTCCTCCTCTTCTTCACCGCGCAGCTGGTTGTAGCCACGCTTTTGGTTAAAGCTGAGCAGTACCCACGCCAGCTCCTCCTTCGTTATCCTTTGGGTTAGGGCTTTCTTGCGAAGGTAGTACAACGTCCAATCATAGGGAATTTTTTTGCTGTTGGCCAACAGCTCCGGCTGATGCTGCTTAAACTCCTCGAGCATGGCGTTAAACGAGGGTTCGAAGAGGAAACAGGCTTGCCCTGTACCGGTGGTTGTCCACGCCAGCTTAGGTTCGCTCTCGGGCAGGAACTGTCCTAACCGTTTGGCGAAATCTATTTGTGCTACGTAGTGCTCCGGCAGAAAACCCATACAATTAAGCACACGGTGCAAACGCTGACGGCGCAGCAGGTAACGCTCATGCAAGCGGCGCATACTTCTATAGCGTGTACGCTCTGCTGTTTGAGACACAGAGTTGCCCTTATCGAAGTCGCTTAACACGTCCTGACTCATGGGGATAATGCGGCATCCGGCATCTATAATGCGCCCTTCGCCCTCTCCGCCGCTTTTTTGCTCGCTGTGCTTCCAGTCCATTTCTACCAAGGCCCAACCAATTGAGTTGGTGCCGAGGTCTAAGCCTAGTATTTTCTTAGCCATACCACGATTTTTTGAAAATTTCGATTTTATATTTTTACTTTACTAAATTTTATTACCTTTGTACTGCAATCGAATCACAATAAGGATTATTCCGTTGTGAGAACTTTTAAGGCAGCCCGTCCGCAAGGTCGGGTTGTTGTTTTTATTGCCCACCTGTTTTGTATCTAATGCTGTAAAAGTAAGTAAAAAAACGATTTAATTAGAAAAATTAGCTATTCTATTTTAGAATAATGGGCTTAATAGCATGTTATGAAAACCATAGACCTAACCCATACAATCGCTCCCGTTATGCCTGTATATCCGGGTACGGAGCCCCCTACATTTAAACCTGTTGGAACAGCTGGGGTTGACGGTTTCCGAGAAACATTGCTGACGCTGTATTCTCATACAGGAACACACATTGATGCGCCGGCACACCTTTTTGAAAACGGGTTGACGCTAGACCAGCTGCCCATAGAGCATTTTGTTGGAAAGGCGGTAGCTATAGATTGCCGACAAATAGGTGATGAAGAGGAGATTACCTTACAATGCCTAATGGCCGCTAGTGATAGACTGGAAGAGGTGGAGTTTATATTGTTTAATACGGGGCGCAGCCAACGGTGGGGGCATGCTGACTACTTTTCTTCGTTTCCCGTTATTTCAATGGAGGTTGCCGGTTGGATTGCTGAACGGGGATTGAAAGGTATTGGAGTTGATGTTATATCTATTGATCCGGTTATGGATGAAATGCTTCCAAGGCATAGAAAAATATTGCAAGCCAACAAAACCATACTGATTGAAAATCTGTGCTGCTTAGATAAGGTTGGAGCAGATGTGTTTACGTTATGCGTATTGCCACTTAAAACTATCAATGCAGATGGAGCACCCGCTCGGGCAATAGCAATTTTATAGTAGCGTTTATAAAGAGGTTTTGCTCTTAAAAGAACAGCTGAAGCAGAAAGCAGGAAGCTATGAATAGCAGTAGTAGTAAGTTTGCCCACTTTGCTTTTCTGATACCCGATAAGTAGTTTACAAGAAGTATTGATGCCGGAATAGCGAGTAAGATAAGCATTGATCCGGTGAACATAGCCGGAAATATAAAGCTGCCGATTAGGATAACGAAAAATGATAGGCGTAAAGTGCCAAACATTTTAGATACCCTGATATTGGACAAAATACCACGTGCATTGGTAAATGCGGCAATCAGACATAGAAGACCTATAAAGCCAATGCATATATATCCTTCGTTAAAATGGTCTAGTGATAAAAATAACGGTTTGTCAGGTGTGAAATAGCTAACCATTACAGATAGCGGTTTATCCATATTTTCACCTGTAATATGATAGTAAATTAAACCTAGGGCTAGAGGTGTTAGCAGACCGAAAATGCAGATGAAAAAATCTCTCCAGTTGTACACCTTTAGGAATGCGGTACCCACTAATATTACAAAGAAAAAGAGTAGAGCGGGGGGATAAAATAAGCTTGCTATACCCACTGCAAATGCCGCAGTAAAAATATGCTTTGCTGTATTTTGTGCATGGTATAAATTTAGATGCTTATCAAGAGCAATAAGGCAGAGTAAAGCGGCTATTTGAGCTCCTCCCAGCAGCTGCTGTGTTGGAAGTGAGCAGCTGAGCAGAATAAATATGAAAGCTACAAGATGGTCTTGCCTGCGTAGCAAATCTTGCTTTTGCATGATATACATAAGCAGGTAAGCTAAACATAAGGTGAAGGCCATAGCCAATACCATTGATAAGGTATTGCCAATAGCCAGCATTCCTTCTTGTAAAAGGGCTGCTAACGGCATTAGTGGCTCGTTTGTTACTTCCGATACGGGTACGCCACTTAGCTGTCTGCACCAGAGTAATAGCAAGGTGAAGCATAGAAGTATGGCCGTTTGCGTGTAGGTTTTACGGGTAAAGTCGAGCAGCATCTTTTTCAGCCTTAGAATAGATATTTACTGTAAATCTTTTCCAATATCTTTACGAAAGTACATACCTTCAAATGAAATGTTGGCAATAGATATGTAAGTTTTTTCCAACGCTTTTGGAAGAGAGTCGGCTAAAGAGGTAACGGCAAGTACTCGCCCTCCCGATGTTTCAACTATGTTATTGTTGTTTTTTGTTCCGGCATGGAATATGATGGATTCGGTTGGTACATCAAGTCCCTGAATTTCTATTCCCTTTTTGTACTCATCCGGATAACCTCCCGATACGCATACCACCGTTGTTGCCGCTTGAGGATGTATATCGCATCTTTTTTGCGCTAAGGTTGTGTTTGCAACACCATCAAATAAGTCGAGCAGGTCGGCATTCAGGCGGGGCATTACCGCTTCCGTTTCAGGGTCTCCCATTCTAACGTTGTACTCAATAACGTAGGGCTCTCCGTTTACATTCATCAGACCAATAAATATAAATCCTTTATAGCTGATACCCCTTGTTTTTAATCCATGTAGCGTAGGCTCAACAATGTTCTTACAAACTTTATCAAGGAAAATTTTATTTGCGAAAGGAACGGGAGATACAGCTCCCATACCTCCGGTGTTAGGCCCCGTATCGCCTTCACCAATTCGTTTATAATCCTTTGCTTCCGGGAGTAGCTTATATGAAACCCCATCGGTAAGAATAAAAACAGATACTTCAATTCCGCTGAGAAATTCTTCAATTACCACCGTATTTCCGGCTTCTCCAAACTTGCCATTCAGCATTTCGCTCAGCGTTTGCTTGGCCTCTTCCAGCTGGTTAGGAATCACAACTCCCTTACCGGCTGCCAAACCATCCGCTTTGAGTACGTATGGCGCCTTCAGCTTCTCAAGAAAAAGAAATCCTTCGTTGATGGTTGTTTTGGTAAAAGACCGGTAACGGGCGGTGGGAATACCGAATTCGGCCATAAATGCTTTAGCAAAATCTTTACTTCCCTCCAGCATGGCGCCTTCTTTACAAGGACCAATAACCGGAATATGTTGTAGTGAGCTATCAGAGCAGAAAAAGTTGCTTATTCCCCTAACCAACGGTTCTTCGGGACCAACTACCACCATGTTTACGGAGTTGTTCAGGCAAAATGCTTTCAGCGATTCAAAATCGTTAGGTGATATTGCTACATTTTCTCCCAGCGATGCTGTTCCGGGGTTTCCCGGCGCTATAAATAGCTTGCTTAGCTTAGCGCTTTGCACCAGCTTCCATGCCAGCGCATGTTCTCTTCCTCCCGATCCGATTAGTAGTACGTTCATCTATGTATTATTAAGTTAGTGGTTGAACTAAATTCGTCATTGCGAGAGAAGCGAAGCAATCTGCTAATTCGAGAGATTGGCTCGGAAAAGCGACTCGTTATGACGTAATTTTTACTGTTCTATTCGTTTACATTCGTAGCCATTCTCTTTCAAGAAAGCCAACACGCGGGGAAGCGCATAGCGCAGGTTTCGTTCAGCTTTTTTAGAGTCGTGGAAAACAATAATTGCACCCGGCCTAACGTGCTTGGTTACGTTTCTCACACATCTTTTACGTGATACTGCTCTACTATAATCCCGACTTAAAATATCCCACATGATAATTTTGAATCGTTCTCCCAAAACCTTTGCTTGTCGTGGAGTTATACGACCGTAGGGGGGACGTAGCAGGTTACTTTGAATAAACGCTTCGGCAAGGTTATAGTCCTCTATGTAGTTGCCAACGCTTAAGCCCCAACCTTTTAAGTGACTGTATGAATGGCTGCCTACGGCGTGCTTTCTGCGGCATATCTCATTATATATCTCAAGGTGTTGCTCTACGTTTTTGCCTAAACAAAAGAATGTTGCCTTAGCGTTAAACTCGTCGAGCCTATCAAGTACCCAGTGTGTTATTTCGGGCGTAGGCCCATCATCAAATGTAAGGTAAACAACTTTTTCCCCTCCTTCATCGGAAAAATTCCAGATGAGTGAAGGGAAAAGCCGCTTGATAAATTTTGGAGGTCTGAAATACATATTGTTTTTTAGCGAAGTAAGGAACCAAACTGTTGATCAAATATGGTAAACCATTCAGAAGCCTCTTTGTTTAAGCTGTCATACTTATAGAAAGCGCTCAAATCTTTAATTCCTTGTAATCCTCTATATGCACTATACAGCTCACTACCTACAAAGGTTAGTTTGTCAATGCTTAGGTTTTGGTATAGCTTCAGCTCTTTCACAACCTCGGTAAGCATTTTTTGTGCAAGCGCTTGTGCTTTATCGTGCTCACCAACGTTGGCGTATAAGTTAACTATAGGGAGAACGAAGGCGGCGTATGGTTCCATCATTTCAGGCAGTACCGTAATACACTTGTCAATTACCTGTTTTGCCCGTTCCTCTTGCCCATCCTTAACTAAGGTGGTTGCTAAGTCGATAAACCCTGTGCGGTAATGGTAGGTCATCCGTTTAAGCGTTTCATCCGAGTATATTTTACTATCATTTAGCCCACGATAGCGATACGTATTCATGAACAGGTCGAACGTTTTATCAATATCCATTTTTAAAGCATTCGGTGCAGGCGTGATAATTCTGGCAAGCCCTACCGCTTGAGCGTAAGGTGTCAGCTCCTCCCAATACTTCTCAGGTGTTACGGGGCCAAAGTAAATAGGACGCGTGTTATAGTTGTTGGCAACAATATCGAATACTGCAATGGAATTTTTTCCATATACAGCTTGATTCATGCTAAGAATAAGCGGATTTATGATATCCTTATCCTTTACGCTATCCGGTAATACACCTGTTTTTTTGAGCTCGCTGGCATCAAATCTAAGAGCCAAATTCTTTGCAGGAATGTAGTTGACCGGTTCCATCTCGAACCTTGACATTGTTTTGGCATCAGGGCTGTCATTCATAATAAAGTCCATCACGTCCTTCATGCCAATGGCCACGCTGTCTGCAAAGTGTTTTTCTACAGGAACGGAGTTTCTTCTTGAGCCTGCAATTTTTTCAGGCGTTGCTGAAGTTACAAACCTATCTGATGAATATGTTCTACGCATCATTTGTTCATAGTACCAGTCAGAGTACAGGTAGGATATGTTGGCAACCCTTACATCTGTTCGTTCGCTTTCTACCTCTTGCTCGTACCACAGAGCAAACGTATCGTTATCTCCATAGGTAACAATTATAGAATTAGGGAGACAGGAGTTCAGCAAGTTGTATCCAAAATCACTGGTGATGTACCTGCCGGAGCGGTCGTGGTCGTCCCAATTTTGTGCCGCCATAAGCGTAGGAACAAATAGCGACATAACAACAGAAGCTGTAGCAATAACTTTAGACGGGCCCAGCTTGCGCAGTAGCGTATATAGCCCTACAACTCCCAGCCCTATCCAAATAGCGAAAGCATAAAATGAGCCTGCATAGGCGTAATCTCGTTCACGAGGCTGGTAGGGCGTTTGGTTAAGGTAAAGCACAATTGCTAATCCGGTAAAGAAGAAAAGCAGCAGTACAATAACGAAATCTTTTCGGTTCATCATTAGCTGAATGAGAGCACCGAAAATCCCTAACAATAGGGGTAGCATATAGTACTTGTTATGCCCCTTATTGTTGGCTAAGTATTCCGGTAAATCGCTTGGGTCTTGTGTTCCTAAGCGTGCTTCGTCAAGAGGCGTAATTCCGGTAATCCAGTTTCCTCTGTGTGGTCCGCCATGTCCTTGCAAATCGTTTTGGCGACCGGAGAAGTTCCACATAAAGTAACGCCAGTACATCCAGCTGATTTGGTAGCTGAATAGAAAGCTCAGGTTATCGCCAAAGGTTGGCCGCATAATGGTTTGACCATTTTTGGCAACAATGGGGGTTGTAGCTGTTCCGCCCCACTGTTGGTATGCTCTCCGATGATCTTCCGCATCGGGTTGGTCGTTGTATATGCGGGGAAGTATGGTGCAGAAATTTTTATCGTAAACGTACTCAAAGCGATTATCGGCCTTTACGTACTTGTTGTCAATACGAACGTAGCTATTGCTCACCTTATAGTCAACAACGGGAGCATTGTAGTATTGTCCATAGAGTAGGGGACGGCTTCCGTACTGATCGCGATTAAGGTAGGACATCAGCGAGAATATGTTGTCCGGATTGTTTTGATCCATTGGCGGATTTGCCGATGACCGTATAACAATCATAGCATAGCTGCCGTAGCCTAACGAAATAAGCGCAACACATAGTACGATGGTATTAGCCAAAACTTTCTTATTTCTCAGCGTATAACGAATTAAGAATATAAAAATACCTACAAGCAGTGCGATATAAAACAGTAATCCGGAATTTATAGGCATTCCTAAACCGTTTACAAACATCAGCTCAACGCCCGATGCAATCCAAGGTAGCAGAGGTACTATACCGTATATGGTAAGTCCCAACAACAGTATGGCAACCAGCGATGCTTTTACTATGCCAAGCTTGGAAACTTTGTACTTTTTAAAGTAGTACACCATTACAATGGCGGGTATTGCCAACAGGTTAAGAAGGTGAACGCCTATTGACAAACCTACGAGGTAGGCAATGAGTACTATCCAGCGATTAGCATAGGGTTCATTTGCAACGTTTTCCCACTTTAAAATAGCCCAAAATACTACGGCAGTGAAGAGGGATGAGGTTGCGTACACTTCTCCTTCAACAGCAGAAAACCAAAACGTATCAGAGAAGGTGTAGGCCAAAGCACCAACCAGCCCGGCGCCAATAGCAAGTATGCGTTCAGTTTCGTTTAGCTCCTCACCTTGCTTTCTAAGCATTTTGCAAAAGAGGTGGGTAATACTCCAAAATAAGAATAGTATGGTAAAAGCGCTGGCCAATGCCGACATGGCGTTTACCATCATTGCAACTTTATCTACACCCGGGGCAAAGATGGCAAAGAAGCGAGCCATCATGATAAAAAGAGGGGCTCCCGGCGGGTGTCCCACTTCTAATTTATAGGCAGAGGATATAAATTCACCACAATCCCAAAGGCTTGCAGTAGGTTCAATGCACATAAGGTAGGTTACGGCGGCAATAGCAAAAGCCAACCAGCCGAACAGAAGGTTTAGCGATTTGAAGCTTCTCATACGTATTGAAACGATTTTAGTGGAGCTATATAGGCTGACAAAGATATAAGAAATCAGCCATTATCAGCATAATGTTGAAGCTATATTGAACGAAACAGCTACTTTTATCGTTTATAATAAACCGATGAGGCCATAATGGAGAGTTGAATTATGAAAAGAATATCATTACTAATGTTTACGGCAGCGCTGTTACTCGCTACCAATATGCTTTGGGGACAGAGCGGGTCAAAAAATACAAATGCAAAAACGATTCATTTGACAAAAGCCGATTTTTTGTCAAAGGTTGTTGACTATGAGGGAAACCCCACGGGATGGAAGTACTTGGGAGATAAGCCCTGCCTGATAGATTTTTATGCGGTATGGTGCGGCCCATGCAAACGGCTTGCGCCTATACTGGAAGAGCTGGCGGCGGAGTATGAAGGGAGGATGTACATCTATAAAGTTGATGCCGAGCAGGAGAGAGAACTTTCTGCTGCCTTTGCCATCAACAGCTATCCCAGCTTACTATTTGTGCCTATGAGTGGTACGCCCCAAATGGCGGTTGGCTTACTACCGAAGGAGGATTTGAAGAAGATAATTGATGAGGTGCTTTTGTCAGCTAAAAAATAACGCAAAACCTCAGTTTTCAACTTGTCATTCTATGCCGGCAACTTTTACTCCCCAGCTCCTAAAGGGGGAGGGTTAGGCTATTGTACAGTTGAACGTTGGAAACTGTTTGTACAGACCAAAGCCCCCTTCAGGTGCAAGAAGTAGCAATTTGAGTTATGTATCTTATCCGAATAAAAAAACACGCAAGCTAGCTCGCGTGTTTTTTTATTCGGATTATGGCTTTTATTCTTCAGAAGTATCAGCTGTTTTTTCGCTGTCTGCGTTTTCGTTGTCGGGGGTACGCTTTCGTTGAAAGTTAAACCCTAGCTCTCGTAGCAGGTTATATATTTGAGCTTTTTTGTATTGTATTCCGAACTCCTGTTCAATGTAACCTATTACTAGAGGGCCTGTCCATGAAGAAGCGCTATAGCCAAATGTTTCCGGATTACTTTTGATAGCTTTTGCCAGCATCTCTTTTTGGGCCTTTGTAAGTCTTGATGGGCGACCGCTGTGAGGTTTATCTCGCAGCCCTTCGGGCCCTTCGGAGTTATACAAATGTACCCACTTACAGATAGATTTATGGCTTACATTGTACAAATCTTCCAGCTCTTTAGCTTTCTTGCCTTGCTTTATTTGATAAACGGCATACAGGCGAACACCCTGAGTAAACTTTTCATCTTTTTTCAGCTGTTTTTTCAGAGTAGATATGTCTGTATTTACCGATAGCTTGTCTTTTGGCATAACTTTTTTCCTACTATTACAAAGATACAAAAAATTTTAATGTATCTACAATCACTTTTTCTTCTGGCCGGCTAATGCAAGTATAAGCCCAAGTGCTACTCCAAGCGCGGCCGCAAAAAGCACTCGATAGTTACCCGGCAGCATAAACGTAATGGTATGCGCAGGATACCAAAAAAACGGAATTGTTTTTTTGAATACAAACCCCCACTGCACATCCCAGTTGATATTTTTGAATGATTGCGCCATATTAATAGGATATACAAAGCATTTCATGGAGCCATTATGTGCCATTATGTGCATGTCGGTAATTTTATGGAACGTCATAAAAACGGGAGCAAATATAGTGTTCATGGTAGCGCTGATGGAAAATGCAACCAGCAAACGGGTGGCAAATTCTGTTGATGCTGTATTTACCCCTATGTAGGCCAAAAATTGGGGTGTGCCGGTTGAGAATATTGTCATAGCCATACTAATTGCCATACCTAAAAAGCCCCAAATAATGGCTCTCGGGAGTATGCCAAAGCTGGAATTGTTATATACACCTGTTTTTATACGTAACCCAATAGATTCACCAAGTGTTGAAAGAATGGCAAACTTTACAAAAGCCATCAGTATTCCGTGTTTAGCATTCAGCTGCTCGTAGCCATGGTAAACGGACGGGAAAACGAAAAAGGGCAGCAAGACAAGCACACATGCGGCAATAAGAATAAAATCTTGTTTCTTCATTTCTGATTTGGTAGTTATGAAATTGAAAGCGCAAAGGTAGTATCTTTATTATATTAGAACAAGGATTCAAAGAGCAAAGAAAAAAGACGGTTAAATGCCGACTGCCTTTAGTCTTCGCTCTTTGTTCTTTAAATCTTTGTTCTTTGCTCCGTTGCCTATGTTTATTTGCAAAAGGTTTCTTACCTTGCACGCCATACAAATATCGTTAACCCTTTAACCTATAAAACCATGAATATGAAAAAGAGTAGCTGCAGCTTATGGATAATAGCATTGTTTGTAGCGTTGGTAGCACCATTCAAAACGGTAGCTCAGGAGACACCTCAAAAGCTATTCTCGTTTGCATTTTTTACCGACATTCATTTAAGCAAGAATCCTAACCGTTGCTTTGAAGGGCTGAACAAGGCTATTGCTACTGCAAAATCGTTGAATGTGGATTTTATATTGAGCGGTGGTGATAACATGAACATTGATGTGCTTAAAAGCGATTCGACCACTGCACATGAGCTATACCAATACTTTAAGGGGGTAGTAGAAAATTCGGGAATTAAGATTTACCCCGCGGTAGGTAACCACGATAGATTTTTTGGCAGCTGGAAAGAAAGCCCCATGACTGACGAAGGAATGTTTGAAAGCTACTTTGGTAAATCATACTATTCTTTTACACACAAGGGATGGCACTTTATCACGCTCAACTCCTTGCAGCAAAACGAAACGGTAAGCTACCCCGGGATATCGGAAAAACAGCTGCAATGGCTTAACAGTGATTTGGAGGCGCCGGAGAATGCGGGTCTTCCAACCGTTGTGGTAACTCATGTTCCTATTGTATCAACAAGTTGGATAAATGAAGGTAAGCCAAGAATAGGCGATTTGGTTTCTAATGGAAAGATAGTGTGGGATACGCTGCGTAAGGGCAACTTGAAGTTAGTGTTGCAAGGGCACAAGCATGTGTATGAGGAAATACTCACCGCCGGAACGCAGCTTATTGGCGGAGGTGCTATATGCGCTGCATGGTGGGGCGGTACATTTAATGAAGGAACTGAAGAAGGCTTTGTAGTAGTTGACGTATATTCAGATAATAGCTATCGTTGGCATTACGTTGACTACGGCTGGGATGTGGAGAAGAAATAAAGAATTTTTTATCGCATAAATACATAGAACATATTAGGAGTACGTTTTTTGCTAATTAACCCAAGGTTGTCATTGGCTTCGCCGAACTCGTAAACTTGGTTGCGAGCAAAGCGAAGCAATCTCCTGAATTTAAACAGATTGGTTAGCTGCGCTGCCCTTCGGGTCGCAAAAGCGCCTCGCAATGACGAACTTGAGTTATATTTGGTAATTCAGATTTGTGTACCTATGTTTCCTATGTGTTGAGTATAGCCCCCTTTAGGGGGGTGGGGTGTAAGTATTTTGTAAACCATAACAGGCAAATTTGTAGAAATAATTCAAGGAAGATGGATTCATTTATGATGAGTAACGGCATTGCCGTAAGGGTAAGAATTGAAGGAAAAGGAGATACCATCGTTTTACTTCACGGATATTTGGAGACATTGGAGGTATGGGAACCATTTGCGGCTGAGCTGGCAAAGCATTATCAGGTGGTGACCATCGACCTTCCCGGACATGGGCTATCGGGCTGGAGTGGAGGTGTACATACCATGGAGTATATGGCCGACACGCTGAAGCAGCTACTTGATAAGCAGGGGATAACGAATTGCATGCTGGTAGGCCACTCTATGGGCGGTTACGTATCGCTGGCCTTCGCCAAAAAGTATGGAGCTATGCTTAACGGCTTATGCCTGTTCCATTCATCTCCCAACCCTGATACGGAGGATAAGAAGGCTAATCGCGATAGAGAAATTGAGCTGATTCGTGCCGATAAGCTGGGGTTAGTGGTAAAGCAGGCCATTCCACGAACATTTGCGGAAGAGAATGTAAAACGGTTTCAGGAGGTTATATGGGATATAGAAGAATCGGCAGAGATAGCCGATAAGGAAGGCATTATAGCCTGCCTGCAAGGAATGAAGGAGCGCGAGGATATGAATGCTTTTCTTGCAGGATTCGGTAAACCGTTACTGTTTATTTTTGGTAGAGGGGATAACATTATTAGTTCGGCATTAGCCGAGGAGCTAACCGCTCGCTTTCCGCAAGCGCAAAGCATTATGTTGGAAAAATCCGGCCACATGGGGTTTCTAGAAGAACCGGAAGTGTCTCTGAATACGTTGATTCTATTTACCTCAAAAATATTTTAGCAAAAAAACGAGAACAATCTTGCACTATGTAATGTATAGGCGTGATAAATTGGAGATTCGATATAATAACATACTATTTAGCATCGTTTTATAAGTTTAGCCAAATAAAATGATTTGAAAAATCGCTGAAAGTCCCGTTACTTATACTATATTAACACACTTTAATATTCTTAATTTTTTAATACGTTTCTTATTGATTTTGAGTACGGTTACTTGTTGATAACTGTATTTGCACTATTTTCGTTTAACGTTAGGGAGTACAAAGCTGTTGCGTAAATTAAATTTGTACTATATTTGCCGTCGATTTGAAAATGTGCGGATGCCGAAAAGCACGTGTGAATGAAGATAGAGTAGGCAAGTTTCTAAAAGAAAAATAAACATGAAGAAATTTTTGGTTTTAGCAGCAGTAGTTCTTGGCCTTGGCGTAACTTCAGCTAACGCTCAGGCTGGTAAGGTTTACATTGGTACAACAGGCGTATCTCTTGGACAAGGTACTGTTCAAGCTTTTGATGGTACTGGCAAAATGTTGATCACTGGTTTCCAAATTTCAGACAAGTACACAGCATTTGGTCTTGCTCCTGAACTTGGTTATTTCGTATCTGATAACTTGGCTCTTGGTATTGGTCTTGGTTTTACTAGCATTAGCGGTGATGCTGCTGAAGCATCTGGAGACAAGGGAACGGCTTTTGGTGTTGCTCCTTACCTTCGTTGGTTTGCTCATAAGTCTGGTGCTTTCAGCTTCTACGTACAAGGTGGACTTGACTATGCAAACATCAAGCTAGACGGACAAGATGCAGTAAACTCTTTCAGAATTGGCGTTCTTCCTGGCGTTGCTTATGGTCTTTCAGAACATTTCTCTATCAACGCAAACTTTGGTTGGTTAGGTTACTCAAAGGTTAAGGATGTAAAGGGTACTTTTGCTCTTGATGTTGACATGAACACTTTGGGCTTTGGTCTAAGCTACATTTTCTAGTCTAAGCCCTACATTACATCTGTAATGAAATAAGTAGCCACTGCATTTGCAGTGGCTATTTTATTTTAGCCGCTTACGGTCTTTTGCTAAGCGGCATATACAGTCCTGTTCGGAGTAAGAGGTCTGCTATTGATGCCTATTTCGTTTTTAGGAACCGTGGTGGTGTAGCCATGAATTCGGCGAAATGTCACTTGTTTTGGTGGGGGATAGATTTCTTTACTAGACTTTTTCGGCAAATAGCTGTAATGTTAGGTAGCGAGTATTGGGGCTAAAGCCCAATGCTTGGATTATTTTGCATCCGTCAACTAAAGTAAACGGCAATGAATCTCCTCATTGCCGTTTACTTTAGTCAACGGGCTAAGGGGACTCAAACAGTTGGGCTTTAGCCCCAAAAAATGCTATTATTGCTTTAACCTACATACCATTTTCTGAAAGGTCTAGCTGGTATTTTCAACCGTGTTTATCAATGTATGCCGTTTGCGTAAGTTGCGTACTAATTCATGTAATGAATTATAGAAGGGTTTAGCTCCCAAAGCAAAAACGCCCAACAAGCATTGCTTGTTGGGCGTTTTTGCTTTACCAATCACCTCTTTACTTGAGTAGCAGGGTAAAGTAGAACGTAGAACCTTTGCCTTCTTCGCTTTCAAACCAAATGCGTCCGCCGCTTCTGGTTATAAAATCTTGACATATTATCAAGCCCATACCGGAGCTGGGTTCGTTGTTGGTTCCAACGGAGTTGGATACTTTAGGGGTGAATATGGCGGCTTGCTTATCCTTAGGAATACCAATACCGTTATCGGCTATTGCTACCTCCAGCATATCATCCTTTATGCGGCTCGAAAGGGTAATAGTTCCACCGGTTGGAGAGAACTTAAGCGCGTTAGAAAGTAAGTTTCTTAGCACCAGCTTAGTTATTTCTCTATCGGCATATACCTCACAGCTTCCAACGTTGTTTACGGCTGTAACGTTTTTACCTTGTAGACCAGCGCTTAGCAGCTCCAGGTTTTCGGCAATCAGCCTTGAGAAGTCGAATATCTCCGGTTTAGGATTGATACCGTTTAGCTGAGATTTTGCCCAAAACAGCAGGTTGTCAAGCAGGGCAAACGCATTCTGCAGGCTGTTTTCTAGCTTTGCTAAGTGTACTTGCGATTGTTCGGGCGAGAAAGTGTTAGCCTTAAGTAGCTGTATCATTAAATGTACAGAGCTTAGCGGGCTTCTTAAATCATGTGATATGACGGAAAGCAGCTTGGTACGAACCATGTTTTCTTCTCTCAACGCTTTTGCTTGAGCTACAATTTGCTCATTCCGCGCTTTTAGCATACGATTCATTTGCCTTTTTTGGCGATAAGCGTAGAATAGCAATGCTACAAGAAGGAGAGCCAGCACAAGCCCGCAAATGGTGTACCAGCGTGCTTTTTTCTCCCATTCAAGCTGGCTTTGCAAGCGTTGTTGTTCCAGCTGTTTAATTTGCTCTTTTTGTTGAAGGTTGCTAACTAGCAGCTCATATTTTGTAGTTTGCTGAAGTAGCTCTTTGTTTGTTGAATCAATTACTTCCAGCTCCTGTTTAGTTTCGGATAGCTGTTGGTTGCTTAGCTCCAGCTCTAGCTCTTTGTTTCGTTTTTCGGCCTCTGCATTTCGTTTTTCTACTTCTGCCAGCTGTGCGGCATAACGGGTTCGCTCTATTTCTGATTTTGCTTTTAGACCGTCTTCTTTTTGGATAGCGTCATTAATGGTTCTGAACAGCTCATAGTATTGCCTTGCTTCTTTGGTATCTCCTTTATCGTTATATGTTTCAATAAGTATACCATAGCATGTTCGCATTTGTTCTTTATCTTCAATCTCCCCGGCCAATACTACTGCGTCTTTAAGGTAAGAGATTGATTCATCGTAACGCTTCAGCTTATTTAGCACCATTGCGGTATTAACCATAGCGCTAACAACCGGGGTTTTATTTTTCAGCTGCTTACGAGAATCGAGCACCTTTTTGGTGTATGCTAAGGACGTTTCATAATCACCCTTGTCAAAGTAAATCATTGCAAGGTTGTTGTTTATTCCGGCAATTCCACTCGAATTACTAATCAGCTTGTTTAGCTCTACCGATTGCTGGTAAAGATCTATCGCTAAGTCATACTTTTTAAGGTCTCCCCATACATAGTATGCGGCACAATTCAAAAAATCAGTGGCATCGCGAATTCGTCCTTCGTTTTCAGCAACCTTTGCAAGGCTGATACACTCTTCTACCGTATAATCTTTTTTGTCAACAGTAACCTGCGCAAAAACCTTGCCGATTAGAAGGGATGCAGCTAAAAAACAAAAAGTGAAATACTTCATTCTATAAGTTGTTAGTTTCAAATACCAGCCTTTCCGTTGTTTCATTACCTAAAACGTCTTTGGCCTTAATTACAATGTTGTACACCTTACCCTTTTCAAATCCTTTTATAGGGCTTGCGTAAACTTGCTCTTTACCATCATTTATTGTGTAGCTAACTGATGATACGGTTGTAGCTTCATCAGTAGCGTTAAGGTATAGCGTTACGTATGACGGGTAAACGTCAACACCGTTATTGTTTAATGCAGGTTTGGTACTGAATGAGTAACCGATTTCAGGACCCTCATCATCAACAAAAATATTGAATGATTTTATATTGCGGTTGTTTACATTATCGTACGCAATAACCTCTATTGCATGCGCACCACTTGGGATGTTTAGAGAAGCGTTGCTGTAGGGCTTCTCTTCCCCTCCGTCAAGAGCGTATGCAATACGTTGCACGCCCGATTCGTAGTCAACAGCGCTAAACTTATAGCCCACGTTATTACTTACGTAAATAACATCACCAATGGTAAATGTACTTCCCATAAACGAGTTGTTAATAATTGGTCCGGTAAGGTCAACGTAAACTACACCACTTGTGTGTGTGATTTTGTCTTCCTTTGTACTGTTATCCATTTTATCAATTGCGTAATAGCGTATCAGGTATTTACCCGATTTGTTGGGTAAGTAGAATGGTTCGGTATAGGTTTCAAACGGGCCATCGTTGATGGAGTATTTAATAATTCTGAGGCCAGATATGTTGTCAATAGCCGTTAGCTTAACTCTTGTTTTTCCTGAGAAGTACACCTTGTCTTCAACTATAAAACGGTCGCCCAAAATATCGGCAGACATGATGGGAGCGGTTCTATCCATTAAGAAGGTAAATGATTCAGGAGCTTCTTTATTCGCTACGTTATCAATAGAGTAGTAGTTCAACGTGTGTTCTCCGTTAGATAGTTCGTTTAACGGAATAGCTCCGCCGATGTATCGTTTAGCAGCTTCCCCGTCGAATGAGTAGTAGGTTGCAGAGATACCCGAAACAGAGTCTACTGCAATAAGGCTGAATAATGATGCCAAAGAGATAACCTTCTCTTGGCTTATCCCCACAATTTCGTAGTATGTTTTGGGAGAGGTCATATCCATAGAGAACTGCCTGTCCTGAGAGTCTTCTACGTTACCAACATTATCAACAGAGTAAAACTTTAAGCGGTAGTCACCCTCTTTGTTTACCGGCACAATTGAGTTACAGGCTGTATAGTCAGCGCCGTTTAGTGAGTAGTAAGTAGATTGCACTCCCGACATATCGTCAGTAGCTTTTACTTGTATGGATAGCCCTTTGCCAAAGAATGTTTTGTTGTTGAGCTGGTATGCAGGAGATCCGGTAAAGCTTACAACCGTTTTTGGAGCTGCGCCGTCAGCGTATATTTGGAAGTTATGCGCGCGTTGGTTTATAGCATCAATGTGTCTTAGGTTATGAATGCCGGGTCCGTCAAGATACATTGGTTTCGTTGCGTCGCTGGCTTCTTGCAGCTGTGTGGGCTTTCCGTTTGGCGATGTGCTTACAAAAACATACACCGGTAAATCTACCGCTTGGTAGTAACGGTTTAAGGAATCAATATACGATCCTTTGGGGTGTTCTTTTTGCTTTTGTGCCATTAGCATGCACGGAAAACCAAAGAGTGCAAACATTATAACAAGGACAACTCTCTTCATTACTATAGGTAGTTTATTTTTTAATCTCATTGTGTGTTTTCAGACAATTCTCCCAAAACTTATTTTAGGTTAAAAACTAAAAAACAAGCAAATATATAAAAAATGCTTGAAACGCTAGTGATTTATATTTGTTACAGGCCTTTTTATTGAGGTGGAGCAGCGGAATGGCCGTTAAGCAGTGTGAATTTTTTATTGACAATGCGAAGGTTGCCGGCTTAGATTTAACACTTATGTAGGAATAAACCGTTTAAATACCACATTTATGTGAAGAGATAAAAAAGACTTCCATTGGATGTATGGAAGTCTTTAATTTGGAGGTACCAAGCAGAGTCGAACTGCTGTACACGGTTTTGCAGACCGCTGCCTAGCCACTCGGCCATGGTACCATTCGCAATTATGGAGTGCAAAGATAATAAAAAAACTACTTTTCCAAACCTTTACTAAAAGAAAGCCGACATCTGGTCGGCTTTCTTCTTTTGGTCTTCGGCTTATTCTAAAACTGCTCAAGCACTGTAATCCGCTTTTCAATAGGCGGGTGAGTAGCAAACAGGCTTGATATCGAAAAGCCCGATTTTGCCTTTGGATGGTCAATAAACAGCTGTGCAACATCATCACGTGTAACTGCTTCAATACGCGAATCAGTTGAGATTTTGCGTAGTGCCGAAGCTAATGCGCGAGGATTTTTGGTCATTTGAGCAGCACCGGCATCTGCCATATACTCGCGCTTGCGTGATATGGCAAAACGTAGTAGCATGCTAATAAGGTATCCGATAGCGGCCAACGCCAACACAACAAGCATTACGAAAATAGCTCCTCCTTTGTTCTTATCGTTTCCGCGACTCCAAGAGCCGTACATAATGCTACGTACCATTAGGCTGCTAAGGAAAGCGAAAATTCCTACGAATATGATAGATACGATAAGTAAGCGAACATCTCGGTTGCGAATATGGGTAAGCTCATGTGCTATTACACCCTCCAGCTCCTCATCGTTAAGCCTGTCTATTGCTCCGCGTGAAAGTGTTACGGTGTAAGAACTTTTATTTATACCACTGGCAAAAGCGTTCATTGAGTCATCCTCAATAACGTTAAGCTTAGGCATGGGCATACCGCTGGTCATGCAAAGGTTTTCAACCAGGTTGTAAACTCTTTTATTATCCTTTCTACTTAATGAGTGCGAGCTGGTAGCTGCCTTAATCATGCTGGAGTTGGCAAAGTAGGCAATAATAAACCATATTGCACATGCCCCTACCACCCATGGTAACGCTTGTACAAACATAAGGTTAGTTGCTTGTAATCCTACAGCTGCACCTCCATAGTGGTTTCCGTACTCATCATATCCTTCGCCGCTTGATGCTACACCAATAAGAATGTAAAAAAATAACCACGTAAGTGCAACTATAATAACCGGAAATAGGATAAGCAAAAACGTTGAACGCGAGTTATTGCTACGTATTTGCGTTTGAATACCTGTATATTTCATTGTGTAAGGCTGCTTTATAAATAGTAGTTATGGCTTAGAAGTTCACCGTGGGTGGAGTGTCTAGCTGTGCACGCTCGGTAGTGCCGACATCGAACATTTTTTCACGACGGAAGCCGAACATTCCTGATACAATATTTGCAGGAAATGTTTCAACAGCGTTGTTATACTCTTTAGTTGCCGAATTAAAGTAACGACGAACAGCGGCCAGCTTATTTTCAATGTCGGAAATTTCTTCTTGTAGCTGCATAAAGTTCTGGCTTGCCTTCAAATCCGGATACGCTTCAACAGATACCTTTAGTCCGGCTAGGGCTGAAGTTAGCCTGTTTTCGGCATCAATCTTTTCGTCAATTGTTTGGGCTGACATAGCTGCCGTACGAGCCTTAGTTAGCTCTACTAAGGTAGAGTTTTCGTGCTTCATATATCCCTTTACGGCTTCAACCAGCTGGGGAATCAAATCATGGCGTTGCTTAAGCTGAACGTCAATGTCGGCAAATGCGTTTTCTCGGGTGTTGCGGTACTTTACCAGTCTGTTGTAAAGCGAAATGAAGTATATTACCAGTAGTACAACAATACCAATAATAATCCATCCTGTAGTGCTCATAGTTTAGTTTTTCTATTTTGGTTCAACAAATGTTTCAAACATATTAAACAAAGTTACGCAAGATTTTTGATATATCCGGATTTTTAAGATAATGATGGTACAAAAACAATGCCATCAGCAGATGGCTCATTGCTTATGTCGTTTCGACATGACAAAACGTATGTTTAATGTGGTATATGATAAAAGAAGCACGTCATTGCGAGCAACGCGAAGCAATCTGTCCAATTTGAGTAGATTGCTTCGGCAAAAAACGCCTCGCAATGACGTGCTTTTATTTTACTGAGTTACTGAGTATGCTAAAAATGCCTACTTTCTTTGTTAGCTAGCGGGAGCATCCTTTAGTACAGCTAACAGGAATTTCCAGAACTTGTCAACCGTATCAACCTTTACCTTTTCATCAGGTGAGTGGGGGTGACGAATGGTAGGTCCGAAAGAAATCATGTCCCAGTTAGGGTAGGGGCCTCCTAAAATACCGCACTCTAAGCCTGCGTGTATGGCCTTAACTTCAGGGTCTTTCCCATACAGCTTCTTGTATGTTGCAAGCATGGTTTTCAAAATGGGCGATTCCATGTTGGGCTTCCATCCTTGGTAACCTCCGGTAAACTCACAGGTAGCACCTGTAGGCCGGAATATGGATTCCATCATGTTGGAAAGCTCATCTTTAGCGCTGTCAACCGAGCTGCGCATCAGGCATTTTACGCTTGCTTGTCCGCCTTCGGCCTTTACAATAGCCAGGTTGGTAGATGTTTCAACCAAACCGGGCATAGCATCGCTCATGCGCATAACACCGTTGGGGCAACCGTACACGCCGTCAATCAGCCCTTGTTGAGTCTTAGCGTCCATCAGCTTTGCAGGTGCTTGGGTAGGCTCAACGCTTGCTTTGAAATCGGGTTCGGTAGCTGATAGCTCTGCTGCAACAACCGCATGGAAGTCAGCCAGCTGTTTTTTCAACGCGTCACCCTTACCTGCAGGAACAACAACAACGGCAAAAGCTTCACGAGGGATAGCGTTACGCAAGCTGCCACCATCAATAGAGGCTACACGCAAACCTAAATCTTTCGTTGCTTGCTTTAGGAAACGAATAATTACCTTGTTGGCATTTCCGCGTCCCAGTATAATATCCATACCGGAGTGTCCGCCTTTTAGCCCTGTAATGCTTAGCTTGTATGCTTCATAACCTGCCGGAACGGCTTCTTCCTTATAGGTATATGTAAACGTACCATCCAAACCTCCGGCACAACCTACGTACAGCTCGCCTTCATCTTCCGAGTCAAGGTTCATTAGGATAGAACCTTTAAGTACGCCTGCCTGTAAACCGCGAGCGCCGGTCATACCTGTTTCCTCATCAATAGTGAAAAGCGCTTCAATAGGCCCGTGGGGAACATCTTTTGCTTGCAGAACGCTCATAATAGCGGCAACGCCCATGCCGTTATCGGCTCCAAGCGTTGTACCTTTAGCTCTTACCCATTCGCCATCAACGTATGCTTCAATGGGGTCTTTTTCAAAATCGTGTACCTTGTCGCTGTTCTTTTGAGGAACCATATCGAGGTGGGCCTGAAGAACAATGCCCTTGCGATTTTCCATGCCTGCCGTTGCCGGCTTACGGATAATTACGTTGCCTGTGGCATCAACAATAGTTTCCAGCCCTAGGTCGTTACCGAATTTTTTCATGAACTCAATAATCTTCGCTTCCTTTTTTGAAGGGCGGGGAATTTGAGTTAGCGAATAAAAGTTAGCCCATAACGTTTTAGGCTCTAAATTTGTTATACTGCTCATAATACGTAGGTTTTATAATGATTTATACTTTTATTTATTTGGGGTAATCATCCAATTTGGGCTAGCAAGATAGTAAAATTAAGCGGATACCGAAAGCATTGGTAGAATAACAAGGCACCGATTTTATAATTTTACCTCCTCTATTTTTTCCAAGTCAACATACCAAATATACCCTTCAAGTTCGGCATAGCCCATTTGCTGTAATCCTTGCATGTAGTCTAACACCTGTCGTTGGTAACTTTTGCGTTCCAGCGTGCCAAACTTATAGTCAATCACCCTTGCTTTTCCATCCTTCACCATAACCCTGTCGGGGCGACGAATTAAGGTTTCAGAACCTTCTTGTTTAGGCAGCAAAAATTCCGCTTCATTTTTCAACACCCACTCATCTGAAAACCACGATAGGGCGGGAGTAAAGGCTAACGCTTTGTTAACCTTTTCTGTGTAAAACGTTTTATCTTTTTCTTCAATTAACCCTTCGTCGTGCAGGTTATTAATGGCCATATCAACATCAGCAAGAGTACGAATGTTCGAAAAAATGCGGTGCATTAAGCTGCCATATGCACGTGGGGTCATGCTTACATCTTCCGATGTAAAGAAATCTTGCGATTCATAACGCAGCTTTAGCTTATTGAGCATGCGCGAGGACGGATAGCTACTGATGGATAGCTCCGAATTATTTACAGCTCTTTCGACCAATTTTTCAATGTAGTATTTTGTTCCAAAACGAATAGTTTGTCCTTCCCGTTCGCCTGTTAGCTCACCAAAACGGAAGTTCCCGTCAGTTTTAGTCGTAACATTTTCCAGTATCCCTGCTATTGTTTCATCCTTACTACGTGTGGGGATGGGAACCATGGCATGCAGCTCCTTTTCTGCGCGGGTAAAGGCTACGTAAAGCAAGTTAAGGTTGTCAACGTATGATTGGGTTTTTTCGTTAAAGTAGTCTTCGTAGAAGATAGTATTGCTTAGTTCTTTGGAATAGTTGACAGGGATATGCTCCATTTCATTGAACGGCTCAACCTGCGGGCTAAGCCAAAGTATAGAATCGTTTTTGGGAACAAGTCCCCAGCTGCAAAACGGAACAATTACCACCTTAAATTGGAGGCCTTTGGATTTGTGAATGGTAAGTATTTTTATTGCGTTTTGTTTATCGTTGGCCGCTAAAACCTTTGTGGCGCTTCCTTTTTCATCCCACCAGCTAAGGAAAGATGCTATACTTGACAGCTTTCCTGATGAGTAGCTAAGCACTACATCATGCAATTCCTGTAAAAAAGGTAAGTCGTCAATTCGTTCGTTAAGGCGGAAGTATTGTACGGCTTGCTCAAAAGCATCAAGAAGCGACTGGTCAACCAGCGATGCAATGAAGCGCTTATCATCCTCCGCTAACGCCGAGCTGAAAAGCGAGTGCATGTTTTTATTGGCAGATTCGGAACTTGCACGTAGAGCCAGCTCATGTGCCAAAAAGGCTTGGCTAATGGCATCATCGGGAGTAATCGCCAAACGCAAAATACTTACCAACAGCTTAACTACTGATGAGTTAGCAATGAAAAGGGAGTCCTGAGAGATTACATCAAAGCAATGCTGCGTATCACCCGAAACCAGCTTATGGGTAAGCAGGGTATCGGCTACCTGTTGCCCCTCAATACCCTTACGTACAAGTATGGCAATATCGCTGGGTTGGTAACCTCTGTCCTGCAAATCGGCTATCATTGAGGGGAGCTTCTCCAGCACAACATCAGCCGGTTTCTCCCCATCAATAAACTCCATGCTGACAAAGCCTTTATCAACAGAGGTTTTTGGCGAGTAGTGTTGAGCCACATTGCTGTATGCTTTGCTCATCATGCTTTGCAGGAGTTCCTGCTTATCTTTCGGAATGCTTACGCTTTCCAACTCCTCATTAATCGAGGCCTGCAGCTGTGCGGCGAGTTGAGTAAACAGCTCGTTGTTGTAGCCTATAACTACACCGTCACTGCGCCAGTTGGCGCTCAGCTCCTGTTCATCTATTCCAAAAACAGAAAAATCGTCAGATAGTCGGTGTCCGAGTATTTTCCAATCGCCGTTGCGCCAACGGTATATAGATTGCTTAACATCTCCAACCACCATGTTAAAGTTTCCTTCGGCCAAGCTGTTATGTAGTAGAGGGTAGAAGTTTCGCCATTGCCCTTCGGAGGTATCTTGAAACTCGTCAATCATAAAATGGCGGTAGCGTAGCCCGGCCTTTTCATATATAAATGGCGTTTCACTGGTTCCTATCAAGCGGCTTAGAAGGTGAACGGAGTTGGAAATGAGTAACAGGTTTTCTTCTCCCGCTATTTGCTGAATGTTGAGTGATATGTCGGATAGTAAGCCTAACAGCTTAAAATTTTTCAGCAACAACACCGCGGTGTTGTATGATTTACCTTGGTTGTTCCATAATGTTATCGCCTCATTCAGCAAGCTGTTCAGCTGGTGGTATGCCGATTTTACATCAATACTGCGGGCAGAGGTTTTGCTGTACCATTCGTCAACGTTGTTAAGCGCATTGATAGCCCGAACCGACGGTTCATACTTTACTCCCGTTTTCAACTTAAGCAGGTAGCCTGCTACCCCTTTGTCTCCGTATTTAAAATCGCTTACAGACAGCTCGCATTGCTGTAGGTGGACGGCAGTACGGTTGCTGATAGCTGCCATTTGCTGCTCAAAATCCTTAGCTAGCTGCTCAACCTTTTTGATGTAGCTGGCGAGCTCGTCTTTATCAGTAAGCTTTTTATGAAAGTCGTCACTAAAGTATAGGTAAGATTCTTTGAATACCTCTTGTCCCAGCGTGCGTAAGCGAGGAGATACATCCCACGATTTTCCGGCATTGATGTTATCTTCCATTAAGCGGGTAATCCACCCATGCAAGGCTGCATCGCTACCTGCGTCCTCCATCACTTTTGCTACGGCTTCATCCAGCAATCGGGCAGAATCCAGCTCAACGGTGTAACCCGGACGTAGCCCTGCTTCCCTTACGAACGCTTGTAGTATTTGTTGGAAAAAACGGTCGATGGTGAGGATGGAAAAATCAGAGTAGTGGTGAAGTATAGAGCCACGTAGGCGTAATGCCCGTTCCTTTAGCTCATTCGGAGAACAGTTTAAAGCATTGGTTAAATCGTTGGAAAGAGCGGGTTGTTCTCCTTTTGCCAAAGCATCTAGCAACGAAAGAATACGTGATTTCATTTCCTCCGTAGCCTTGTTGGTAAAGGTTACGGCCAGTATAGACCAAAAGCTTTGCCTCACACCTCTTTCACTTAGCGCCAGCCTGAGGTACTCCGAGGCAAGCGTATATGTCTTTCCCGAACCGGCAGATGCTTTGTAAACCCGTAACTTCATAAAGAGGCATGATGTGTTTAGCAAAGGTAACAATTCGTTTTGAATGGAAAAGAATAAATATCCGTTGAACGCTAAAGATAATAAGCATGTCATTGCGAGCGAAGCGAAGCAATCTCTCAAATGGGACAGATTGCTTCGCTTCGCTCGCAATGACGTGGTATAATAACCTTACATCTCTACTGTTCTTTCACATAAACGTAGTGTCGCATCTCCATTTTCGACCCATCAGCTAAGTCAATGGTAATGGTGTAAAAATAGGTGCCCGGTGTTACTCGCTTTCCTTTGTAGGTTCCATCCCAACCTTGCTTTCCGTGATATAACTCACTACCCCAACGGTTGAATACTCTGATTTCGTACCCTCTCAGTAGCTTGTCGTTGGGTTCAGGACCACCCGGAACAATGATGTTCGGTAAATCGTATTCAGGCCCTGTAAACGTATAGTTAACGTTAACAATGCATTCACCCTCCAGCTTGGCCGATATGGTTACTGTATTTAGTTCTTTCGGCTGCCACTGGTAAATGAGGTATGACGATTGGGCTTGTGTTGCCGTTTTACCATTAAAGCTATAGGTGTAGCTTTGTAATCCCGTTGGTGTTACATTTATGGTTATCGGTTTTCCAAGCATTTGCTTACCTCCGGAAATATCGTCATGAGCATATAACGTAATGGATGCAATAACTTTTACTTCTACCTTGCTGCTTACGGTTGAGCTTACTCCTTGGTCAGCTACCATAACTGTATAAATACCCGGATTTTTTTCGGTTACTACCAGCGTAGCGTCTGTTTGTCCACTAACCGTTACACCGTTTTTATACCACGTGTACGTTTCTGTTCCGCTATACGTTCCACCGCTCGGGTTGGCTGATAGCGTAACGTTACCCGTACCGCAAATAATGCCACTGTTTGGATTCATGCTTATAGTAGCCGGAACAACAACACCCGAAGGAGTAACATTAACAGCAGTACTTATAGCTGATGTACAGCCATTATCTGTAACCATTACACCGTAGGTACATGGTTGTGTTTCGGTAAAGTTAAGTGTACTGCCGGTTTGTCCACCAACAGGAGAGCCATTTCTGTACCATATATAAGTAGCCGAATTGCTGTAGGCCTGACCACTTGATGTAGCGGTAAGTGTAACATTAACAATTCCGGATCCATTTATAGTACTCATATTAATTACAGGAATAGCCGGTTTTGGGTTAACGGTAACATTTACTGATGTAGTGGCATCACATCCGCCAATAAGAGTATAGCTAACCCTTACACTACCCGTTCCTTCTGTATTCCAGCTTACATTTATGCTACTTGTACCTTGCCCTCCGGTAATATTCCCCCCGCTTACATGCCACTGGTAGCCACTCATACCATTTTCAGTGCTGTATGTTACGTTTGTTGTTTCGGCACAAATAGTTGTTTCTCCCGTAATGGTTGCATTCGGTAAAGCATCAATAGTAATGTTGTAGCTTGCAAGCTCTGATGTACAACCGCTACTATTTGTGTAACGAACGCTAACGCTGCCAGTTCCTGTAGAACCCCAACTTACCACAATATTATTGCTGTTTTGACCGCTAACGAGAGTTCCACCGTTTACTGTCCATTGGTAGCTACTCATGCCGCTTTCAGTGCTATAGGTAAGGCCTGTTGCATTTGCACATACAGTTTGGCTTCCGTTTATGGTAGGTGTTACCAACGTGTAAATAGTTACTGTTCCCATTACCGCATCGCTCACACAACCCTGTGCTGATGTTCCAATTACCCAGTAATTAGTTGTACCTACCGTGCTGATAACCATAGAGCCTAGCTCAGCACCTACTGTACCCGTATTGTCGGCGTGGTATTTATAAGTCGTAGCACCTGTAGCCGTACCCGCTATATCCACCGTAGAAGGAGAGCAAACAGCTGCGGGTGAAGTAACAACAATAACGGGCATCGCATTAATCGTTACCGTACCCTGCACCGCATCGCTCACACAACCCTGTGCAGAAGTTCCAATTACCCAGTAGCTAGTAGTACCTATCGTACTGATAATTGTGCTGCCTAGTTCGGTAGTGCAAGTTGCGTCAGAATAGTATTTATAAGTCGTAGCACCTATAGCCGTACCCGCTACATCCACCGTAGAAGGAGAGCAAACAGCTGCGGGTGAAGTAACAACAATAACGG
>JAVBOB010000021.1:0-67503 GCA_031551125.1 Bacteroidales bacterium | reverse complement strand
AATATCGACACGGATTTTATCCAGTGCGATGTTGGTTTTTACTGCCAATGTGGTTTTTCCTGTCAGCCTGCCCGCTTTGGTATCCCACAGGTTAGGCGGGACAGTCATTTTACAACTGAACTGGCTGATAGTTCCATCAACGGTGATCCTACCCATTACCGGAACTGTGCCGTCCGGTCTTACATTGTTCTTTTTTAGATAGAACAGAATCTTAAAAGTACTACGCATGTTACTCAAAGTTTACTGATACAAAATTAGTTTACTCTGAGTTATAAAGGGTTATGCTACGTATTGCAAGATGCTTCCATACAGTGCCTTATAGGCAAATTGCACTTTGATATAAGGTAATGATGTGGTAACCGAACTTTGTCTTACCTTTGTCTATCGGTGGCTTTGACCGCCCAAAAGAAAAGCCAAACAAAGGACTTTAACCGCACATTATCAATCGGTTGTCCTCGTTTGGCTGATTCTTGCTTTTAAGTTGTACTTTTGTTTTATAATGCTATCTTTGTATGAAAATTAAAATACAGAAAAATGTACGATATTCTTATTATTGGAAGTGGCCCCGGAGGCTATGTGGCAGCCATCAGGGCAGCGCAGTTAGGATTTAAAACAGCCGTCGTGGAACGTTCGGAAGTAGGCGGCATTTGTTTAAATTGGGGTTGTATCCCTACCAAAGCATTACTTAAAAGCGCTCAGGTATTGAATTATTCAAAACATGCCATGGACTATGGCGTTTCTATCGAAGGAACGGTAGTGCCTGATATTGAAAAAGTGGTTGCTCGTAGCCGTGCCGTTTCTGCAGGAATGGCAAAAGGAGTGGAGTACCTGTTCAAGAAAAATAATATCGAACTATTGCAAGGCCATGCTAAATTGAATGCCGATAAAACAGTGACCGTAAAAACAACCGATGGCACGGAACAAACCGTAGCGGCGAAACATGTTGTAATTGCTACCGGAGCGCGCGCCAATTCATTGCCTTTTGCGCCTATCGACGGGAAAAAGATTATTGCATACCGTGATGCATTAGTACCCTCCAAAATTCCTGCTACGATGGCCATTATCGGCTCAGGAGCCATCGGCAGCGAATTTGCCTATTTCTACCAAACCATGGGAACGCAAGTAACCTTAATCGAATATTTAGATAATGTGGTACCGCTGGAAGATGAAGAAACGTCGGCGCAGTTGAGCCGTTCGTTCCGGAAGATGGGTATGAAAATAATGGTTAGCACGCAGGTAAAAGCCGTGGATACGTCGGGCGAAGGATGTGTGTTGACAGTACAGACAAAAAAAGGCGAAGAAACGTTGTCCGCCGAGATAGTGCTATCGGCCGTGGGAGTGATTCCGAATACTGAAAATCTCGGGTTGGAAGAAGCCGGCGTTGCTACTGAAAAAGGGCGGATAAAAGTAGATACATGGTACAAAACCAATGTAGATGGAATATACGCTATCGGCGATGTGATTGCTACGCCGGCATTGGCGCATATCGCCTCGGCCGAAGCGATTACCTGTGTCGAAAAAATTGCGGGGCTGGATGCTCATCCGGTTAATTATAATAATTTCCCTTCGTGCATATACACTTCGCCGGAAGTAGCTTCAACCGGACTTACGGAAAAAGCGGCCAAGGAAAAAGGGATTGCCGTAAAAATCGGAAAATTCCCGTTTACGGCTTCCGGAAAAGCTTCGGCTTCCGGAGAAAAAGACGGTTTTGTAAAACTGATTTTCAACGCCCAAACCAGTGAATTAATCGGCGCTCACCTATGCGGGGCCAATGTTTCGGAAACTATTGGAGGAATTGTGGCGGCTCGTAATTTAGGGGTGAAAGGGAAAGATATTATTCATTCTATTTTCCCGCATCCGTCTATGAGCGAGGCCGTCATGGAAGCTGCCGCGGCGGCGCACGGCGAGGTTATCCACTTGTAAATCGGGAAACGGATACTTTGTGGTTAAAAATGCTTTCAAGGTTTTCGAAACAGGGAGCGGCCGGAAAACCATCGGAAACCTTTTCCAAATCGATCGGAGATGAATTTGTAGCCCTTACGGGACAAGGGTTACAGGAGACAAAAAACGAAACATGAAACGAAGCCGACAACGCACCGCAAAACTCGTTTGCCCGCAGGGCATTGAAATCAGGTTTATAAAAGCCTGTCCAGTTCTACAAATAATTGCTGTATCGGCAATCCCATCACATTGAAATACGAACCTTCGATACGTTGGATACCGATATAGCCTATCCATTCCTGGGCGCCATAAGCCCCGGCTTTGTCGTAGGGTTTGTAATGTTCTACGTAATACAAAATTTCTTCGGATGATAAAGGCCGGAAATCCACCAAGGAGGATGTGGCAAAAGTGTGTAGCAGGTTTTGTGTACGAATACAAACGCCCGTGAGCACTTCGTGGCTATTGCCCGACAGCATGCGCAACATGCGCGTAGCGTCATTTTCGTCTTCGGGTTTGCCAAGCAGTTGTTTATTGCAAAGAACCACGGTGTCGGCCGTAATAAGTATCTCGTTCCCGGCCAGCGGGCGAAAAGCGTGCGATTTCAGTTTGGCTAAATAGACCGGCACTTCGTTGAGCGGCATATCGGCCGGATAACTCTCGTCCACGTCTCCGTTCGTAATAACGGAAAAGTCAATACCGGCCCCTTCCATTAGCTGTTTCCGGCGGGGCGAGTTGGAGGCTAAAATAACTTGATACTGAGCGAGCTTATTTAATAACATAAATCGTGTAAATTATTTTTGATAAGTGTAATGGCCGGTTATTTTGTAGCTGAATAAGCAATCTGCCAGAACTTGTCCCGTTCCGATGTTGTGTACTACTAAATAGCGCTGCCCGTCGGTCGATTTTTTATCGACTACCATCCCGATATGCTCGATGCCCCCTCCTAAATTCCACGTTACGATATCGCCCGGTCGGTAATCTTTTGCTTGTTTCGAAACTGTTTTGACCGTGCCGTGGCGAGCAAAGAATGTCCTTAAATTCGGTACGCGCCGGTGGTCGATATTCGTATCGGGTTGCTTCAATCCCCAGTTCTTCGGATATTTCTCGAAATTCGTTTTCATATCGTCGTGCACCTCTTTTTGCAAATCGATATTTAACGTGCGATAGGCGCGAATGATGACATCGGTGCAGACACCTTTGCCGGCCGGTACATCGCCGTTGGGGTAGGAGATACGAAAGTACGAGGGGTCATAAACGACCGGAGTCTTTGTTAGTGCAATAGCCGCATCGCTCAACCTGTCTGCAAAAGCAGCCGTTTGTGCTTGCGCTGCAAAAGCAAGCAACAAGGAAAAGAGTAATGCTTTACAACGCATAATTTTTTTGAAAATGTTTAATAGGTTTGAATTACCTTGAACGATTCTTCACTTCGTTCAGAATGACAAGGAATACGTTGAGCATTAAAACGCTTTTGCAATACCTATGAAATCGTCGGCTACCAGCGAAGCCCCGCCAATAAGGCCGCCATCTACATCCGGTTTGGAAAATAATTCTCCGGCGTTGGACGGTTTGCAGCTTCCTCCGTAAAGAATAGGCGTGTTAGCGGCTTTCTCCCCGAATGTTGCGGTGAGCGCTTTACGGATGTAGGCATGTATTTCTTGCGCCTGCTCGGCGGTGGCTGTTTTGCCTGTACCGATCGCCCATACCGGTTCGTAGGCAATGATTAATTTTTCGAAATCGGTAGCCGGTAGTTTACAAACGGCTTCTTGCAATTGTGTATTTACTACTTCGAAATGTTTTCCGGCTTCGCGTTCGTCTAACTTTTCGCCGATGCAGAAAATAGGTGTTAGCCCATGCAAAAATGCTTGCTGTAATTTCTTTAAGAGAATGGCATTGGTTTCTCCGTAATATTCGCGGCGCTCTGAGTGTCCGATAATGCAGTATTCTACGCCAATGGATTGAAGCATTGTGGCCGAAACTTCGCCCGTGTAGGCTCCTTTTTCTTCGGCCGCACAATTCTGTGCCGAAATCCCTATATGCGCATCGCGCAATGGGCCTGTGAGGCAACATAAATGGGTAAATGGCGGCGCCACAATTAATGTTACATTGGCGGATATTTCCCCTTTTTTAGCCACAATAGCTTTTACCAATGCTTCACCTTCTTGATAGGAGGTATTCATTTTCCAGTTGCCGGCAACAATTTTCTTTCTCATGATTTTTTGATATTATGAACTTAACAAAGATACAAAAAAATGAGTTGTTACAAAATATGGAGTTTATATGACTCTATTTTTTATCCGTCACAAAAGGCACGAATGCAGGCGATAAATCCGGTTTTTTCATATCCTTGTCGAGCGGAAACATCGGTCGTTGGATTCTTTTGTAAGGCAGCCCGACAAGGTTCTGGTCGACGCCTCCTTTAGTCAGCGCCATTACCCAGTCGGCTTGAATATCGTAAAGTTCGGGAACAAGATAGCCGAGTTTCACGACTACCATATCGGCCGTGCGGATATCCAATCCGTGTTTGGTAAACTCTTGTTCGTAATGAAATCCTTTCCGTTTTTCCGTAACAATGACGTAGATGCTTCCTATTTTCACCACTACTTCGGAATTTGTCGGATGTTCATAGACGGAAATCACTTTCCCGTCGAGTTCTACCGGGGGCGCAAACCGCTTATCGACCGTGGCTCCGGCGGTGCCCTTCACCCGATTGCCTACACCGGCCTTTTTCGCTTTGGCCACAAATTCAGGCCCGGGAATAGAAGCATAGATGAGCGTACGTCCGGCATCCGTTTTAAATTCTTTTCGTTTTAATAACTCGGTAAGCGTCCACGTAACATCTCCGGCTCCTCCGGCCGTGGGATTATCGCCCATATCGCTGATGAAAAACGGTTTTTTCTCGCTGGCTAAAGCCTTGGCTAAACATTCGTCCAATGTAAAAGTAGGCGCTACAAACTCGAATTTATTCCGTACACTCCAGAAATGATTGGCAAGGTATTCGGCGGAAATTCCCACTAAATCCTTATCATCGCCGGTAACCATCACCACGCCGTGATTACGCGGTTCATCGGCCCAAGCATAACCAATCCAAATGCCGGCGTCAATAATTCCTTCCTGTGCGGCAACCGGCGCTACGGCTGCATAAAGCGATTTGGCCGGTTCTACCCGCGTGCTGGTTTGCTCTCCGGCCAGCAAGATAGGCACCGGAATCCATGCTTTATACGCAGGGCGCCCTTTGCCTGTTTCCAGCCTTTCGATAAGATTGGCCACGGCGCGTTCCCGCGACTCCATTGCATCTTCGTGAGGCGCTAAGCGGTAACAGGTCATCAGGTCGGTGTTTTCCGCCAGCCTCCACGAAACGTTTCCGTGCAAATCCATACAAGTTGATATTATAGGTCCCCGACCTATCACCTCGCGTATTCTTACAATAAAATCGCCTTCGGGATCGTCCAATCCTACGACACTCATAGCGCCGTGTATATCTAAAAACAAGGCATCGTAAGGCGCATTCTTTTTTAATAAATCGAGTGTTTTACTGACCAGCGATTCATAGGCTTCGCGTGTTACGGCGCCACCCGGAGTAGCGCCGGCCGAGAAAGCCGGTAGCCATACCGCTTTTTCTCTCAGGCTTGAACCAAGTTCTAAAAAAGGATAGGACTTCAATATTGCTTCGCCTTCGCTTTGCCTAAATGCGTCTTCGCTGGTTAATGCAGGGGAAAAAGTGCTGCATTCGATTCTTATACCTGCTATACCGATACGCGGCAAGGATTTTTGTTGCGCTTGCAACCCGATAGCTGCAAAGAGGACGGGGGTTAGAAGGAAGAATAGCTTTTTCATAGATGTGTTGTTATTTTTAAGATTTGTCGAGATTACTTGCCGATGCAGAATTTTATTTCATCCGATTATAAGATAATTATTTCCGTTGTTTGTATTTTTATAAGGGTTAAATTTTTTAGCCGTAACAATTATTATTGAGGATTATCTTCTGTCGTTCATTATCTTCCAATATCCACTTCGAGCCGAACCGTAGTGAGCAATAATACCCTCTACCGTCAACTTTTGCAGGTGATACTTAACACCGTCAGAGGTCAGACCCAAGATTGCGGCCAGCTCGTTTCGTGTTATTTTGGGATTAGCTTGCATTTGCTCTATTATCTTGTCACGTGTAGTGCGGGGTGTAGAGTTTTCCATCGCCAGCGTTTCGTCTATAACACCAAGAATAAATTCAATAAACGGCGTGCATCCGTCCGCACCACCGCTGACGGCAATAGCGCGATAGTATTCCTTACGGTATTTATATACGATGTTCTCTATCGGCAGATTCTTGAAAACAGGGCGCCAATTGGAGAGAATAAGCGTTTGCCACAGCCTGCCGGTACGTCCGTTGCCATCAGAAAAAGGGTGTATGAACTCGAACTCATAGTGAAATATGCAACTTTTGATTAACGGGTGTTCTTCTGTTTCTTTAAGCCAGCCGAACAGATCTCTCATTAAACCCGGTACACGCTCGGCCGGCGGGGCATAGTGCACAATCTCCTCGCCGGAAGCTATACCAACACTCCTCCGGCGAAAACGTCCGGCATCATCAATAAGCCCTGCCTCCATAGTTAGATGCGCTTTCAGTAGGTCATCTATATTGCTTGGGTTTAACTCGTCGAGTAATTCATAAGTTTTAATGGCATTGCGGATCTCTTGTACCTCGTTAATAGGTGCAATGACAGGCTTGCCGTCGAGAATAGCCGTAATCTGATCTGTGGAAAGTGTGTTGCCCTCGATGGCCAGAGAGCCGTGTATAGTTTTTACCCGATTTGCCCTGTGCAGGCGTAGCCCTTCTTGTGCGTTAAAACTACCCACGGCCTCGCTTATCTTGGAAACGAGGTCTATGATCCGGGAAGTTATCTTATATGGCGGCATGTATGACATACTGCAAAGATAACAATATTTTGATTTGGGTAGTTTATTGGGTAGATATTTTAGAATAGCACTACCCAATAAGTTCTTCCCGTTACAGTCAAATTTGATTACTTTCCTTCGCCTTTAAATAGTCTATCAACATGATTAATAAATATATCCGAAAAAACGTATTCGTTTCCCGCTTTCTTTGCAGCCTCATTATATAGTTTTATAAAAGACTGTATATCGGCGTATGTCTTAATTATAGGCTCTATGCCTAATTGATTTTTGATTAACGTTGCCATATAATACCCGTTGCTGTGACCTCCAAACTTTATCATGCTGCCGATTTCGTTATAAGCCTTTTTTGTTTCATCAGTTTGTTCTTCAAGATAATTTTGCGTTATCAAATCAATTTGTTTCAACTTCGCGGGAGTGTTTTTTAAGTCTTGCAAATACGCATTGATCAAGCTCGCCGGATAATCCATCTCTTCCATAGGGCTTGACGGCTTATCAATAAGGTCTGCGGTACCCTCGCGGTGTATTTCGTTTAAAGCCACCAGCAAAATATCTTGTGCAGGAGGATTTGACTCGAACATTTTCGCCAATCCTATCCCCCTGTAGTTGTGATGATACTCATGCGCCAACAAATTTATGGTATTACTATCAGACAAGTCTTTTGCATAGTTCATATCCATAAATACAAACGATCCGCTCACCTTTGCCTCCCCAAGCGTAGCAATCAAGTACAGGTTAAAGGGGTTGATTTCTGCCTCCCCTGCTTCGGGCGGAAGAAATGTTTTCACGACATCTTGCGCTTTATCCATCATACTTTCAAAATCAGTATTTTTCAAAAACTCTTCCACCTCGTCCAGACGGGTGCTCAACTTGTAGAAATTATGTACCACCATCAAGTTATAAACACGCGAATCAACTTCTCCCAGCGGCAACGCAAGAAGGCTGTCTCGTTCACTTTGCTTGGTTTTGTCAAAGCAGAGGATTATAGCGTTCTTAATCATTTGTTTTTCTCCTTTGGCAGCCGTTCTTTCAAAATAACACTTAAACCCGTCAGTGGAAAATAATTTTTCCCAGTCGGCATCGGTCAATTTTTCTCCTTTTTGGACAGACCTTATAAGGTCGATGGTCGCTAAGGCTGATGTAGCCGAGCTTTTACGTTGGGGATGATCCTGCGCGTTCCCGATAAAACACGACAACAGAAAAACAGCTGACAGAGTAACTTTCATATAAAATTTCATGGCTCTATGTTTTTAGTTAATAATATTTTTTATTAAATTATCGTCACCAAAGATATTACGAAAAGTGTACACGAAAAAATAAACTATACTATAGAATAGTACAATTATTTTATTTATTATCTTTGCAAAACAAGAAAATCAAAGCAAAAATGGTGAAATCAATATTCGTACAATCCCATCCTGCGCATCAGTTCAACGAATCGGATACGTTCGATTACTTGGAAAGAGACCGATACTTCATACAAGCATTGAAGTCCGTTGAGGCATTAATGGATATTGATGCCTATATTTTCGATTATAAGAACGAGAAGTTTTTATATGCCACCAAAAACTGCTCGCTCCTTATGGGAAATAGTTTGGAGGATATTAATGCTCATGGACAGCACTATTATGAAAAAATTATTCTTCACGAAGACCTTGAAATAATTGCCCCTGCTAATGCCAAATCCTTCGAGTTCTTCTATGCTCTTCCTGTCGAAAAAAGGTTGGAAGGCTACTACACTTTTAATTTCAGGGTTCGGGACAAACACAACAAGGTTGTTTTGATGAATCACAAAGTAACAATGCTGGACTTAACGAACGATGGTGTTTTGAGGCTTGGGCTATGTGTGATAAGTCATCTTATCCACGAGAAGCCCGGAAGTGCGTATATAAAAATGAACGACAAGTCTGCGGTTTATCAGTATATGCCTTCTACGGGAAAATTCGTGGAAGTAAAAACTCAAAAGCTGACATCAAAAGCCATAACCGTTCTAAGACTTGCAAGCAATGGGAAAAACGAAGCCGAAATAGCCCAACTGCTTGGCATATCCATTCCTACGGTCAAATATCACAAAAAGAGAATATTTGCTCAATTAGGGGTTAAAAATACCGCCGAAGCTATCCAGTGGATGAACAATCAAAAGAAGTTAGTGAAAAAAGTTTGATTTAATGACTATACTTTAGGGTAGTTTTATTTCTTGGAAAAGAAATAAGTATTATCTTTGCATCAGAGTTATTTGAAAACGATGTAAACCAAAGCAGGCGAAAGAAGTTCGCTCGTTTCTATATCGTTACCCATTGCTCTTTTTCTTTCATCAATTATTTGTTTCTCAATAGGTTGGAACCATAATTGAATGTACTACGCATAAATCAACAAAACAGCTAACCCATGAAAAAAATTGTATTCTTTTTACTACTATGTCTGCCATTAGCCTCGTGCACCTTTGAGGAAGCAGGCACACAAAAATCAGTTTACGATATAACCGTTGCTCCTAACCAATGGCAAGAAGTAGGATATAAGGGACAATCAGGATATTACCTACAAGCAACATTCCAAGCGCCATATATTACACCCAACGTTCTTTATGAAGGAGCAGTAGTTGTTTACGCCGAATTTGTTGACGCCAGCGCTCAGCTGCCTTACGTTATTTCCGACCAAATTGGTTCATCACGGTTTATAACTATACTATCCTATAAGCTAGACCCAAGGGGTGGCACTATTACGTTTACACTTGAAGATTCGGATTTCCAAACCGAACCATACAGCAGTAACCTAAAGTTTAAGATTGTTGTGCTCCAATAGCAACAATTAGCCTACTCTTTTCTAACCCGTCATTGCGATCGAAGCGAAGCAATCTGTTAAATAGTTGAACAGATTGCTTCGCTTCGCTAGCAATTGACATCAGCTAATAGACGTCTTCGGAAAATATTAGTATCTGATTAAGGAGACCTATCAAACACAAAAAATAGCAACCAACCCCGAAGGGGGTGAATATGCGTAACCCCGTATGAAATGCGGGGTTGGTAAAGAAAATGTAAAAACTGCGTGCGAAGCACCTTACTCCTTCAGAAGAAAGAGGGTGCTTCGCACGCAACAGAACTTTTTACCACCAGCCGTGGGTTTCACCCACGGTTATACATATTCAGCCCGCTTCGGGGCTGTGTTTAAACCATACCCAATAATTAATAGAAATATATTTCCGAAATGGTCTATTGAACCTTTTCATTGCCGTTGACTAAAGTCAACGGATTAAGGGGCTCAAACAACTAGGCTTTAGCCCAACATTTTCTATTATCGGCTACGGACGTTTATTTTTCGAAGATGTTTAATAAACTACTTTACCCGTTTAGGATTTTGCCCTATAAAATCTTTCCAGCTCTTATAGGCCTTTCCTTCTGTTAAGGGAGAGCTGGATTGATAGAAATGACATAGTGCAACAGCTAGCGCATCGGTAGCATCCAGCTTTCCGGAAGTTTCATCATAACCTATCGTATGCTTCAAAATGCCTGCAACCTGCTCTTTTGAAGCTGCACCCTGTCCGGTAATAGACAGTTTTACCTTACGAGGTGCATACTCGTATATCTCCAGTCCTTTTGCCAGCGCCGCTGCCATAGCCACCCCCTGTGCACGCCCCAGCTTCAACATTGACTGTACATTCTTTCCATAAAAAGGGGCTTCAATGGCTAACTCCTGCGGATTATACTCGTTAATCAACATGGTTACCCTTTCAAAAATACGCTGTAGCTTAACGTAGTGGTCACTTAGCTTATGGAGTTCAATAACACCCATAACCAGCAGTTCGGGCTTATTCCCCTTTACCTTGATAATACCATATCCTGTAACAGTAGTACCGGGGTCAATTCCTAATATAATTCTCTCTTTCCGTTCCACTATGCAGGTTTAAAAACGGCATTTACTTTTGCACGTATCCAATAGAATGTCACTAGTGATAGTGCCACAAAGATAGCTGCACCTATGCCAATATACAGCCAGCTTATCGAATTGTGTTCGCCCAACAATACGGCCAAACGGCTCATGTACTGTGCACGAAGTATAACAACAATCAATAATGCCAAAACAAAAACAAGCATGTTGATTGCTAATGCTACCTGCTGATAGGGTGCCGCTATGGCGCGCTGACTGTAGCCTATTAGCATCAGGTTCTCCAGCTTACTCCTGTTCTTTTGAACAAGAAGACTTATGCTCAGCATCAACAAACATACAGCCAGCAAAGTAATAACCACTCCCACTGCCAGCACTACAATAATAATAGTACGCAGAAAGTAAGCCGCTTTTCCGGCATCCAGTTTATCATCGTTAAACTCATAACCTTTAGCCGATACATATTCGGCAATTGCAGGGTCGGTAGGGTTTTTCACTTCTAAAAGCAAGCGAGAAACGCCCTCTGCATTTCCACTTCCATACACCGTATTAGCCCATGTCATAAAGGCTTGAGGTACGAGTATAGTGTTGATTTTATTGGAGAAACCAACAATCCGGGCTTCGTAGGCTCCAACTCGCCCCCTGCCAAACATCCGAACGGTCATAACTACTGCTCCAATACTATTTTCTGATATCTGAGGCAGCCCCTGACTTTGAGCAAAACCAAAGTTATAGAGGCTAAGATAGCTACGAGGCAGAATAATAGGAACAAGGTCTCCATCCTGAGTCCAACGCCAGTCTTTCGTTTCCACATCCAAAAAATCATCGGGAACCGATTCAAAAAATAAGTCTGTTGTAAACTGCCCGATACCCCCGCCGGCGCTTAGCTCCACTTGAAATGTAGAAGGCGTAAAGTAGGCCAGCTTACTAACAAACGGTTGGCGTTTCAGGTCTTCAATCTCCGTATCCTTAAAAGCAGTAGAAGACGTACCTAAGGTTTTAAGCATGGATACTTTCTTGCTTATCACCAAAAAATCTTTTTTCAGAAAGCTCTCTTTCGAGCTGAAAACAGGCCGGGTATCCAGATAAAATTGCAGACCAAGCAGTACAATGCTTAGCCCGAACAAACCAGCAAACGCATAACCAATCAGCTGGCTTTTGCTCAAATTTTTCTTCAACAGCTTACGTACCAGTTCCATTAGAGATGCTTTATTGAAGTATATGAAATACCATAGTCAAAGCCCAACGAGCAAAGCAGCAACCCGGCTTTTTGAGCAGCAACCTCACGTAAAACAAGCGATAAAGCCGTTTGCTGATTTTGCTCATCTAAATGTCCAAAGGGCTCATCGAGTAACATAAAATCAAAGGGCTGGCACAGCGCGCGAATAATAGCCACCCGTTGCTGTTGACCAAACGATAACTTCCGAACTAACTCATTCTTCTTGGAAGCAATTCCCAGCTCCTCAAAGAAAGCCGAGATTTCTTCATCTCGCTTGTAGCCCGTAAGCTTGTTTTTAAGCACTACATTCTCCCAAGCTGTTAGCTCGGGAAATAAGCGAAAACCTTGAAATACGATACTCAGGTGTTTGCAGCGTAACTCTTGCTTTTCACGTGTACTCATTGATGTAATGGGGTGGCCATCTACCAGCAACGTGCCCGAATAATCGTTACGCCGGCCGTATATGTAATCAAAAAGCGAAGACTTACCGGTGCCCGACTCTGCAGCAATAAGGTAGCTGTTTCCTTTAGAAAAATCAACCGTTTTATTCCAAACATCCGACTGCATACCCTTGCAATCAGAAAATACGTTAGGCACCAAGCGGTCAAGCGTTATTGTGTTCATTGTGTGTTAATATCAAGTGGCAACATCAAGTGGGTCCATCAGTAAAACTACTTGGTGTCTCCGCAAAAATATAAAACGTCATTGAGAAACTCCGCTAAGATAAGAAACCTTAGCAAAAGTACCTCAATGACGTTTTAAAAAATATACAAGGCCTATCTCAAGTAGTTTTTCACCGCCTTGTCAATATTATTGACAATGGTCTTAAAGGTATTTTCCTTCTTGCTTGTTTGCTTAATGCTTATTTCAAACATATTCTTTCCATCATATTTCATATCAAAGGCTTGATATGTTTTAAGTATGCCGGACAAAATACCGTAACCTTCTTCTCCCATATAGCCTCTCAGTGACATTGTAATAATACCGGGGTACTCTTCAATGTTTGTATTCACATGCCAGTAAATGGGGCAACTCTTTATATCACCGGAAATAGCAGCTGATGTAAGGTTTTTCTTATAGCCTTGTGCGTAGAAGTTCGTTATTGCGTCTTTCTTATTGGTTAGGTATAGTACATCGCCCTTTAACCCAAAGTACAGAGCGATGTTAACCGGACTATCTTCCGTTGTCGTAGAAATAACATAGTAGCTACCTTCTTTCGTATAAATTATTTCTTTGGGAAGCAAAGCCAACAAATCATTGAATGCTTGTTCTCCGTTAAGAGTAGTAGCTACAGCAAAGTTAGGCATAGGAATAAGTCCTTTTTCAAAACCGAAAATAGTACCAATAAAATCGCCTTTAAATAGCTTAGCTATACTATCAACCTTAGGATTATCTATGGCTTCAAGAATTTTCTTATACTCATAATATTCATATCCGCCATAGTAGTAGTAATCCTCACTTTCTTCTTCGCCTTTGTACTTAGCCTCTAAGCTATCTACCGCAACCCTCATATTATCAACTAGCAACCTATAGTATTCTGTAGGATTAATTGCCATCTTTACAGCAAGATAGGTGGTATCAGGGAAATAGGTGTACAATGATTCTTCAAAGTTCGTTTTAATCACGGGGAACTCTTTAAGACACTTTTCCATTACAGATTCCGGCCAAACAGAATACGTCATAGCCGCTTTTTCATCTGTAAAGTTCAATGAGAGTTCAAAACTAGCATCCTTCATATCAACCTTAGCCAGTATAGGATTATACATCAGCTGCTCTTCTGCATCAAGTAGGCTCATTAAACGCTCAAACGGTAACCATGCTGTAACATCATTATGCTTTTTGCGAGAGGTCATAAAATCGGCATTAGTAGCTATACTGTTCGTTTCGTCAATCTTAAGCCATTCGCCCAAATCGCCTTCTTCTTCCAACATATAGCTAGACGCAGGTATCATTATCGCAACTTTGCTATTCCATACAAATAATGTGCTATAGTCAATACGGAACATCTTATACTCACCCTTATCTTCCAGCTTATATTCATCATCTTTCTTTACCTTCTCAACAAAAGTAGTAAGCCAGTTACCAAACTTGGTAGAGTTATCGACACCAAACGTAAATACGGCTACAGAACTGCTGTATTCGCCTTTAAGTTCACGAACGTACATGAAGATTTGGTCTAAATTCAAACCCGTAGTGCGCGTATTCTTCAGAAACTCCTCCATCATCTTAGATGCTTCAGGCTCCGATTCGGCTAGCTCTTTACTGAGAAATTTGTAGATATTAAACTCCTTGTACTTATTAAGCCCCCCCTTATCTACCAGCTGCTCCGCCTCAATAGACAGAACAACCGCACTATTAGTAGGAATAACTTTTAAATGATCGGGTGTATCCGTTTTCTTTTTACACGAGGTAAAAACCAGCATAGCCGCAACTGCTGCAAATGCTAAGATGTTTCGTAGTTTCATTGTCTGTTTTATGTTTTTAGTTTTAATTAGATGCTATTACTTTATCATTTCAAAGCCGGTATAGGCTTGTAATGCTTTAGGTACTCGTATTCCTTCAGCTGTTTGGTTGTTTTCCAAAAGAGCCGCAACAATACGGGGTAAGGCTAACGAGCTACCGTTAAGCGTATGTGCGAGCTGCGGTTTCTTATCCTCTCCACGGTAACGAAGCTTTAACCGATTCGCTTGGAATGATTCAAAGTTGGATACGGAGCTAACCTCCAGCCAACGCTCCTGTGCTGCAGAGTACACCTCAAAGTCGTATGTAAGTGCAGAAGTGAAGCTCATATCACCCCCACACAACCTTAGTATACGGTAAGGTAGCTCCAGCTTCTTTACAAGGCTCTCCACATGGGCTACCATTCCCTCCAGCGCGTCATACGAAACATCGGGGTGAGCAATTTGCACTATTTCCACCTTATCAAACTGGTGTAAGCGGTTTAACCCGCGTACATCTTTTCCATACGAGCCTGCCTCACGACGGAAGCATGGTGTGTATGCCGTTAACCTCACAGGCAGTTCCGACTCATTGAGAATAACATCTCTGAATATGTTGGTTACCGGAACCTCTGCAGTAGGTATAAGGTAGAAGTTATCAATACCTACGTGGTACATCTGCCCTTCCTTATCGGGTAGCTGACCTGTACCAAAACCGGAAGCCTCATTTACCATTAGCGGCGGTTGCACTTCAGTATAACCGGCAGCTGTGTTCTCATCTATAAAGAACGAAATTAGCGCGCGTTGTAGCTTAGCGCCTTGCCCCTTATATACGGGAAATCCTGCCCCCGTAAGCTTAACACCCAGCTCAAAATCTATTATATCATATTGCTTTGCCAAGTCCCAATGCGGTTGCTTTACGCTCAGCTGAGGTTTACTTCCGCCCTCGCGTACAAGCTGGTTATCCTCTGCCGAACGACCTTGAGGAACCGATGTATGAGGAAGGTTAGGGAGTTGTACTAGCTTGGCATTCAGCTCAGCCTCTATATCGGTTAGCTTTCCTTCCAGCTGTTTGGATAGCTCCTTGCAAGCTGCCGTTTTTTGTTTGGCAACCTCAGCCTCATCCTTTTTTCCTTGCTTTAGCAACGCTCCTATTTCCTTAGCAAGAACGTTCTGTTCGGCCAAATTACCGTCCAACTCTGCTTGTGTTGACTTGCGGCTATCGTCCAGTGCAATAATTTCTTTAATAATATCTTGCGCCTGAGTACCCTTTACGGCTAGGCGGGCAATAACTAAATCGCTGTTATCACGAATTTGTTTAATGGTAAGCATCTATGTTATATTAACGGTGGAACAAAGAGCAAGGAGAAGGGATAATAGAACAAAGATAAAAGACTAAGGACAACAAAAGATATTTGTCTTTTATCCTTGTTCTTTACTCTAGTATCTTCTGATTAATTTACAAAATTAAAAAATCCCTTGAATATACCGAAGGTACATCCAAGGGAATTATAATTTCTTTACGAATAAGCCTTAGTTCAAGGGAGTAACTGATACGTAAGACTTATTGTTTGCTTTTTTTCTGAATGTAACGGTTCCGTCAATAAGGGCAAAAAGAGTATGATCCTTACCTATGCCAACATTCTCACCCGGATTGTGTACGGTTCCTCTTTGACGAACTAAGATATTGCCGGCCTTAGCAACTTGACCGCCAAAAAGCTTTACGCCAAGTCGCTTGCTATGAGACTCTCTACCGTTCCTTGAACTACCGACTCCTTTTTTATGTGCCATGTTTTCTTAGAATTTTTAGCGTTATGCAATACTTTCAACCTGAACCTGAGTAAGATACTGGCGATGACCGTTCTTAACGGCGTAACCTTTTCTGCGTTTTTTCTTGAAAACGATTACCTTTTCGCCTTTCAGGTGCTTTAGTACCTTAACGTTAACTTTGGCCGCTTGTACTGTAGGTGTGCCAATCTGTACCTTACCGTCATTATCTATCAGCAGTACTTTATCGAAGCTTAGGGATGCGCCTTCTTCGGCCCCTAGACGGTGAACAAAAAGCTTCTGATCTTTCTCAACTTTAAACTGTTGACCTGCTATTTCTACAATTGCGTACATCAAACTGTTTTGTGTTTTTTACTATTACGCTTATATTAAATGGAGCGCAAAAGTAGTAATCTTTTTTGTATCTCCAAATAGTTTCGGAAGAATTAATTGTAAAAGTAGAAAAAAGACAACGAGTTAGCAAGCTACATAGAATACCCACTACTTGGTTCAAATCTTCAAAAAGGTTCCTCTACAAGATTTTTCCTACCTTTGAACAATATACCTGCACTAAAAAAGTGGATACTTTTCACGAAATACTACTCAAGGTTTGGGGGCATAGCGAGTTTCGCCCCTTACAGGAGGATATCATACGTTCCGTAGCCGAGGGGAAAGATACCCTCGCCCTAATGCCCACGGGTGGTGGAAAGTCTATAACCTTTCAGGTTCCGGCCCTTGCAAAAGACGGAATTTGCCTTGTAATTACGCCCCTTATTGCCCTTATGAAAGACCAAGTGGAAGCACTACGAAGCAAAGGCATTAAGGCATTAGCTGTACACTCGGGTATGACGATGGCAGAAATTGATATAGCTCTTACCAACTGTGTATTTGGAGATTATAAATTTTTATACCTGTCACCGGAGCGAATTAGTACGGAGCTATTCAGGGAACGCGTACAGCGGATGAATGTAAACCTCATTGCAGTTGACGAAGCTCACTGTATATCTCAATGGGGATACGACTTCCGTCCCTCCTATCTGAAAGTTGTTGAACTCCGCGAGTTGGTTCCCAACACACCCGTTATTGCGCTAACCGCCACGGCAACCCCACAGGTGGCCAACGATATTATGGCTAAGCTGAAGTTTAGAGGTAAAAACCTGCTGAAAACAAGCTTTGAACGAAAAAACTTGGCATATATAGTACGTAAAACGGAAGATAAGCAAAAACAGCTCCTGAAAATTGTTGAAAGCATAAAAGGATGCGGAATAGTGTACGTTCGTAGCCGCCGACAAACACGTGATTTCGCCGAACTACTTAACAAGTCCGGCTACAACGCCGATTTTTACCACGCGGGGTTGGCAACAGAGCTTCGTTCTCTAAAACAAGATAGCTGGCGCAAAGGAAAAACTAACATAATTGTGGCAACCAACGCATTTGGTATGGGGATAGATAAGCCAGATGTTCGATTCGTTGTTCACATGGATTTACCCGATTCTATTGAAGCGTACTTCCAAGAGGCCGGACGCGCAGGTCGTGATGGGAAAAAAGCATACGCCGTACTTTTATATAATGATGGAGACGAAGCGGTTGCCAACCAGCGAATGAGGATTGAGTTTCCACCCATTGAAACAATAAAAAAAACTTATCAAGCCCTTTGTACCTTTCTTAATATCCCCATTGGGGCAGGAAAGCAAATGGCTTACGACTTTAACTTGATTGATTTTTCGCTAGCCTACAAAATTCATTCACTTACGGCCTACAGCTCCATTCAGGCTTTGCAACGTGAAGGGTACTTGGAGCTGACTGACGAAATAAATAATCCATCCCGCGTAATGTTTTCCATTGCCCGAGATGAGCTGTACCGCTATCAGGTAAACCATGCCGAACTTGATGCGTTTATTAAGCTACTATTACGGGCATACAGCGGTCTGTTTTCCGACTATGTAAGAATAAACGAAGAGGTATTGGCTAAGGCATCGGGAATGAGTATTGACAGCATATATAACGATTTGAAAATACTTTCCCGCCAACATATTATCTCATACATACCTAAAAAGCGCACTCCCATTCTATTTATGAATGAGGAGCGGTTAGATGACGCAAATCTTCGAATTTCAAAGGAAAACTACGCCGACCGTAAGCAACGGTATGAAGCGCGTATAGAAAAAATGCTGGAGTATGCTCAGTCAACCAGCAAGTGCCGCAGCCTTTTTCTCCTCTCCTACTTTGGTGAAACCGATGCCTACCGCTGTGGAATGTGTGATGTATGCAAAGAGCGGAATGAGCTGGGACTTAGCGCCTACGAATTTAATCTTATTCTGGAAGAAATTAAAAAAGTGTTGCTGGAGGAAACCCTTTCCATTGATGTGTTGGCAGACAGGCTAAGCTTTGCTCCCGAAAAAACGGTAAGGGTGGCACGGTGGTTATTAGATAATGGTAAGCTTACTCAAGATAATGGGGCTAACCTGCATTGGCATTCAAAAAACGAATAGTACATTAGACTTCTTCGGAAGATATTGAGATGTACGTTTTCCTCCAGCTCTATATGCCCCATTACAAGCAACCCCTTGCGGGGTTGAACAACAATAACCCCGTATGCAATGCGGGGTTGCTGGGCTGAAGCCAAGGTTGCGCAGGGAGCACCATCCTTTTTCTAAAGAAGGGTGGTGCTCCCTGCGCAACCGAACTCTCCCGCTTGTACCATGGGTTGCACCCGCGGTTATTCATATTCAGCCCGCTTCGGGGCTATGGTTGCTTCAACGCTGTTGCTATATTGTCAGAAAACAGTTCCCAAAGAAACTATTATTTAAGGTACTAACTCGCACAGAATACAAAAGTAAAAAGAGTAACACAACGGCTACTCTTTTTATGTTGCCCGCCACACCTAACGATTAATGTCTAGCGTTTCGTACTTTTTCAACTCCAGCTTCTCCCCGTCAAACACGGCATACTCACAGCCTTCTATCCACTCGCCAAGAATAACCAGCGAAGCGTTTTGCTCCATGCCTATAATTAAAGGTGTATGCCGATGGCCGAAAACAAAATAGTCAACATGTTGCTTTTTTAGCATATCCTGGCTAAAGCAGTAAAGTGATTCGCTTGCACCATTAAATGGAATGGCAACACCTTTTGATAAGCGGCTGTGCTTAGACCATACATGTGCCAGCCCTATTCCTATACGCGGATGCAGCATGGCAAACAAGCGTTGTAAAAAGCGGCTGGTAAAGAAACGACGAAGTAGCTTATAGCTTCTGTCGCCCACGCCCAGCCCATCACCATGGGCTATAAAAAAACGTTTGCCGCAAAGCGTTACCTCGTATGGTTGCTTATGATGAACAATAGCACCCAGCTCCTCTTCCAAATAGCCAAACATCCACATATCGTGGTTACCCGGAAATATATGTATTTCAACACCCGCATCAGCCAGTTCGGCCAGCTTACCCAACACACGGGCAAAACCTTTTGGAACTACCTTTTTATATTCAAACCAAAAATCGAACAAGTCGCCAACTATATATATAGCCTCCGCATCGGCTGCTATTTCGTTCAGCCAGCCTGCAAATACACGGTCTATGCGATAAGAACGTTTCTCGGCACACAGCCCCAAATGGATATCTGATGCAAAGTATATTTTTTTGTTGGTCATCAATTTGTTATCACTAATTATAGTACGTCATTCTCACCTATTAAGCAGATTGCTTCGGCATAAAACGCCTCGCAATGACGAACTTTGTATTACCTACACACTTCCGCTAGCTTTTTCTCCAGCTCCTTGTCAAATAAATTTTTCCCGATTATCTCTCCGTTCTTTCCAATAAGGTAGCTGGCCGGAAGAGCCTGTACGTTATACACACGAACAGCGTACGAGCTTAAGCCGCCTCCATCGCAAACGTTTATCCAAGGTAGCTCTTGCACTTCAACTTGCTTAATCCACTTAGCCCGTTCCGTATCCAACGATACTTGGTATATGGTAAATCCTTTGGCGCTATACTTATTATATATGTTTATCAGCTCACGGTTATCCAGCTGGCTTCCTTCCATTGCAGAAGCCCAGAAATAAAGCAACACTATATTTCCTCTAAGCGACGATAAAGCAACCTCTTTCCCATTTTTATCAGGTAATGATATATCGGGAGTACCCTCTGCTACATCGGCCTTATCTAACATCGTTTGTAGCTCTACATCTTTTTTCAGCTTCTCAAGGTCTGTTTTCAGAAAAGCAAGGTAGGCCGCTTTAGGATAAACCTGCTGCAATGAGTCAACCAATAGCTGGAAGTAGGGAATATCATCTTTACGACCAAAAAGAGCAAGGTTATTAGGCAGCTGTTGGTAAATGGCCATAATGGACGCAAACGATTTGGAGTGCTCAACAATAAAACGAATGTTTGCCCGTTTTTGGTCAACAAACAGCTTATTTACTGAGCGGCGTAGCTTAGCCAAGGTAGTATCATGTGGCGCAACATTGTACTCCTCCGATATTTTTTTTACTACTGAATCCTGCCGATGAATGGTTTTCGCCATTCTATCGTTTAGCTCCTTAACCAAGCTTGAGCCCTCCGACCCCTCTACCTGATATGTCGCATTTGCGTATGAGAAGTTAACCTTCTCTCCTTTTTCCAGCAGCAAGGTAGCCAAAACCAACGAGTCGGTCTTAAGAACGACAAAAGAAGGCTCATCAGCTTCAAACTTTAGCGTAAAGGTAAACCGTCCGTTGCCGTCTGCCTTCGCAGAATCTACCAGCTTGCTTCGAGAGGGCTCTATCCGCTCAAGGTAGATTGTTTTATCCTTTATTTCTTCTGCCAAACCTTTAATGGATGCAGAATTTTTTTCGCCACACGAGAGTAAGAAAAGAGGAATGGCAAAAAATGATAGTATCGCTACAAGCCTTGATTTTACAAGCATAAAACTCTATTTTAAAGTTAAGATACAAAAAAGCCGCTATTCAGACAACAAAAATAAGCGAATATTTTGCTAATACAAGCAAAACATTTTGTATCTTTATAGCGTTTACTTCCTAACTCTATATTAACATCTCTAATGTCCAATAACATGGGATACCTGAAGTTTGATAAAAACAGGCTAGTGAACCTAGAATATTCGCTAAACCGCGAAATGCTCAGCACCAACAGAGCGGGAGGATACCTCAGTACTACCATTGTTTGCTCCAATACACGTAAATATCACGGCTTGTTGGTTGTACCTGTTGATGAATTCGGCGGTGAAAACCACGTAATTCTATCGTCACTGGACGAAACCTTAGTGCAACAAAAAGAAAATTTCAACTTGAGCATACACAAGTATCCGGGTTGCTACGAACCAAGGGGGCATAAGTACATTACCAACTTTGCTTACGACCCTACCCCAACTATCATCTATCAGGTAGGAAACATGGTTCTGAAAAAAGAGCTGATGATGATGCACTACGACGATCAGCTGCTTATTCGCTACACGCTGCTCGAAGCGCACTCACCGGTTAAGCTGCGGCTCAAACCGTTTTTGGCATTCCGTAATATTCATCAGCTGAGCAAATCAAACCTGTTTGCCAACTCTAAGTACGAGCCTGTTGAGAATGGTATTTCAACCAAGCTGTATCTGGGTTTTCCAACCCTGTTCATGCAGCTCAACAAAAAGAATGAATTTGTTGCTGTGCCAGACTGGTACTACAACATTGAGTATATAGAAGAACAACGTCGCGGTTACGACTGCCACGAAGATTTATTTGTACCCGGCTACTTTGAAATTCCGATGAAACAAGGTGACAGCGTTATCTTTTCTGCGGCATTTAAAGAAATGGCTACGGCTGGTTTGCGTAAGCGGTTTGATAACGAGCTGGAAATACGCCCATCAAAAAATAGCTATGTTGACTGTCTCAAAAACTCAGCAGCACAATTTATCGTAAAACGGGGAAAAACTACCGAGGTAGTTGCCGGATACCCTTGGTTTGGACGATGGGGACGAGATACATTTATCGCCTTGCCCGGGCTTACATTAGCTGCTTTTGGCGATTCCAAAACCTGCAAGGATGTACTCGACACCATGTCAAGCGAGCTAAAAAACGGGTTGTTTCCCAATATCGGAAAAAGCAACAATGCCGCATACAACTCGGTTGATGCTCCGTTATGGTACTTTTGGGCAATACAACAGTATGCCGCCTTTACGGGTAACACCGTCGAAGTATGGAAGCTGTACGGAAAGAAAATGAAATCCATCTTGGAATCATACCGTGAAGGAACAAGCGGCAACATCCGCATGCACGATAACGGGTTAATTTGGTCTGAGGAAAAAGGCAAGGCGTTAACGTGGATGGATGCGATAGTAGCAGGAAAACCCGTTACCCCTCGTGCCGGATACGCCGTTGAAATAAACGCTCTTTGGTACAACGCCGTTTGCTTTACGCTGTCACTTGCAAAAGAAAATAAAGATACGCACTTTACAAGTGCATGGAAAGAGCTGCCGAAGCTAATAGACCAATCATACTTACCAACGTTTTGGTGTGAGGAACGCCAACACCTGGCCGATTTCGTTGATGGTAACGGACAAAATATATTTACCCGCCCCAACCAAGTGTTTGCCGCATCACTTCCCTACAGCCCCATTAGCGATGAGGTTAAGGAAAAAGTATTGAACGCGGTAAAACGCGAGCTGCTTACGGCAAAAGGTCTGCGTACACTATCACCCAAAAATCCACTTTATCAGGGACGGTATGAGGGAGACCAAGCCACGCGAGACAGCGCCTATCACCAAGGTACGGTTTGGCCATGGTTACTGGGGCACTACGTTGAGGCAAACTTTAAGCTCTACGGAAAAGCATTTATTGCTACCGCAAAAGAAATTGCAAGTAGCTTTGAAGAAGATATTACACTATATGGTATAGGTTCCGTTTCGGAGGTGTACGACGGTGACCCTCCCCAGCAACCCAACGGCTGCATATCACAAGCGTGGAGTATTGGTGAGCTGATGAGAATTTTGCAAATGATTGAAGAATACGAAAGGTGAGTAGTAAGCAATGAGCTAGGATAGCAAAGTAAAAGAAACAAGAAGCAACAGTCCTTGTTCTTATCGTCTTTGTTCCACACAAAATAGAAGCGAGGGTATGAGAGTACTAATGTTCGGGTGGGAATTCCCACCACATATTGCCGGAGGACTTGGAACAGCATGTTATGGCCTGGTGAAAGGCTTGGCTAAACACGGCGTTGACGTACTGTTTGTAATGCCCAAAGCATACGGGGACGAAGATAGCAGCGTTGCACGTATAGTCAATGCCAGTGATGTAGCTATACCCGGAAGCACCAGCGAAATACAAGAGCTATGGAACCGTATTACCTTTATGCAAATAGGCTCCAACCTTATTCCATACGTAGGCGAAGAAGAGTTCAAACGTATTACCACCGAAAATCTCAGCTTTAAGAAAGAACACCCTAAGGATACCTTTTATACTAAGTTTCAATTTTCCGGAAAGTATGGTACTGATCTTTACGAGGAGGTAACCCGCTATGCCCTGGTGGCTGCCAATGTTGCTGCCAACAACAGCTTCGATGTAATTCATGCACACGACTGGTTGACCTACCCTGCCGGAGTTGCGGCTAAGCGCATATCAGGAAAACCGCTAATTGTGCACGTACACGCTACCGAGTTTGACCGTAGCGGTGAAAACGTAAATCAGAGCGTATTTGATATTGAGCAAAGAGGAATGCAGGAAGCCGACCGTGTGATAACGGTAAGCAACCTTACTCGGAATATTGTAGTAAAGCGTTATGGCATTGACCCCCGAAAGGTATATACCGTTCACAACGCTGTTGATTTCCAAACTGACGAATGCGCGAACCAGTATGAACGTGCACTTGACGATAAAATAGTAACCTTTCTTGGTCGTATTACCTATCAAAAGGGGCCCGACTATTTTGTGGAAGCAGCCAACAAAGTGCTAAAGAAAATGAACAACGTGCGCTTTGTTATGGCAGGTAGTGGTGATATGCTTAACCGTGTAGTGCGCCGCGTAGCTCAGCTAGGCATTTCATCACGCTTTCACTTTACCGGATTTTTACGAGGCGAAGAAGTTACCCACATGTTCGGGTTAAGTGATGTTTACATCATGCCATCGGTATCCGAGCCGTTCGGCATATCACCGTTGGAAGCAATGCGGAGTAACGTACCCGTAATTATATCTAAACAATCGGGAGTAGCGGAAGTATTGCACTACGCGCTGAAAGTCGACTTTTGGGATGTAGATGCTATGTCTGACGTAATACATGGGCTTCTATCCTACCCTGCTCTTCCAAGGTTTTTCACCAAAAATGGACAGGACGAAGTAAACCGGCTAAAGTGGGATAACGCCGCAGCAAAAGTCATTAAAGTGTATAACAACACAGCAACCAATCATTGCTAGCAGAATATTTAAAGTAACATATATATAAGGTAAGCACAAAATAACGATAACGGTCTCGTTCAATAATCAATTATCATGAAAACGATTTGCTTTTACTTTCAGGTACACCAACCGTTCAGGCTAAAACGCTACCGCTTTTTCAATATTGGTAATGACCATCATTACTTCAACGATTTTGAGAACAACAAGATTATGCGAAAGGTGGCCGAAAAGTGCTACTTGCCTACCAACCGATTAATGCTCGACTTGATTAACGAGTACGGAAAGCGGTTTAAAATAAGCTACGCCATTTCGGGTGTTGCGCTCGACCAGTTCAAAATGTACGCTCCTGATGTTCTCGACAGCTTTATTCAGCTGGCCGAAACCGGGTGTGTAGAGTTTGTCGGTGAAACCTACTCGCACTCGCTTGCTGCACTAAAAGAAATTGACGAGTTTGAAAAGCAAGTAAAAATACAAAATGACATGGTGGAGCACTACTTCAAACAGCGCCCCACCACCTTCCGTAACACCGAACTTATCTACTCTGATTTAATTGGTGCACGCGTTGCCGACATGGGCTTTAAAACCATGCTAACCGAAGGTGCTAAGCATGTGTTGGGATGGCGTAGTCCGAACTACGTTTATACCAACGCCATTGAACCGAAGTTAAAGCTGCTGCTAAAAAATTTTCGTTTGAGTGACGATATTGCCTTCCGTTTTTCTAATCGAGGATGGGAAAGTTGGCCACTTACCACCGAAAAATATGTGGACTGGCTTAATGCGATTGACAAAAAAGATGAAATTATAAACCTTTTCATGGACTATGAAACCTTTGGTGAACACCAGTGGAAAGAAACCGGAATTTTCGATTTTATGCGTCATCTTCCCGAACGTGTCTTTTCGCATTCCAACTTCGAATTTCTCACTCCGGCAGAGGCATCGGCTAAACACCAACCCGTATCGCCCATGCATGCCGCTTACCCTATTTCATGGGCTGACGAGGAAAGAGATTTAACCGCATGGTTGGGAAACGAGCTGCAAGACGACGCTTTCAACAACATTTACTCCATAAGCCGAAAGGTAGAAGAGACGGGCGATGTAGAACTCATACATACATGGCGAAAGCTACAAACAAGCGATCACTTTTACTACATGTGCACAAAATGGTTTTCTGACGGCGATGTGCACAAATACTTTAATCCCTATGATACACCTTACGAAGCGTTCATTAACTACATGAACGTACTGAGTGATTTCTCTATTCGTGTTGAAAAAGCTGTTGATAAAAATATACATACAGATAAAAGTATAGTATCAAGTGGAGAAAAAACACCTACCTTTGCCCCTGTAAGACACTCAAGTGTTGAAACAAAAAACAAAACAAATAAACAAATCTCAAAAAGCTCTCTTATGAAAAAAAGTTTATTAGCATCACTAGACGAACCCGTTGTTGATGCAAAGCCTGCAAAGAAGCCTGTAGCAAAGAAAAAAGCTGCTCCTAAGAAAAAAGTTGCTGCTAAGAAGCCCGCAACAAAAAAAGCTGCTCCTAAGAAAAAAGTTGCTGCTAAGAAGCCCGCAGTAAAGAAAGCTGCTGCTCCTAAGAAGGCTGTTGCTAAGAAGCCCGCAGTAAAGAAGGCTGCTGCTCCTAAGAAAGCCGTTGCTAAGAAGCCCGCAGTAAAGAAGGCTGCTGCTCCTAAAAAGGCTGTTGCTAAGAAGCCCGCAGTAAAGAAGGCTGCTGCTCCTAAGAAGGCTGTTGCTAAGAAGCCCGCAGTAAAGAAGGCTGCTGCTCCTAAGAAGGCCGTTGCTAAGAAGCCCGCAGTAAAGAAGGCTGCTGCTCCTAAGAAAGCCGTTGCTAAGAAGCCCGCAGTAAAAAAAGCTGCTGCTCCTAAGAAGGCTGTTGCTAAAAAGCCTGCTGCTAAGAAAGCCGCTCCTAAGAAAAAGTAAAGAGTCGTTTTTTTACGATAAAATGAAGCCACAGTAGAAATACAGTGGCTTTATTTTTTGTGCTAACCGCTTAAGTGTATTACACAAATCATAAGGTAAGATTATTTCAAAACAACAGCTCTCCAATCGGCTGCATTCACTTCAAAAGTTTGTTACAGTAAAACATGCTACTCCAAATAGTCCCATTTATCCTCACCGAATTTTTCAAAAACGCCTTCGTGTTATTTTACGTTTCAATTCCATTATACTCGTTAAGCGCTACTGGTGGCTGAAGCCTAGTTTACCTTTCTCTTCAAAACAAAACCTTTCTCCGCTATGAACTCTTGCGGAATAGTCGTATCTTTGAGATTCAGAAATATTTTTTGTACACTCGAAATATTTTTTGAATGTAGAATGTTACTATAAGTCAGTAAAAATATATTGTGATGAAAAATGGACACATACAACAAAAGGTGGATTACCTTTTTGAAGTAAGCTGGGAAGTATGCAACAAGGTAGGTGGAATACACACCGTTATTGCCACTAAATCGTTGAGCATTGCAAAAGATGTAAAGAACGGGTATATACTCATAGGCCCCGATATCCTGCGTGAAAGCGACGAACATCCTGAGTTCATGGAAGACCCACAACTGCTCATGTCATGGAGAGCTAAAGCGGCGCAAGATGGGCTACGCATTCGGGTAGGTCGTTGGAATATTCCCGGAAAACCAATTGCTATTTTAGTTGACTTCACCGGGCTATTCCCAAAGAAGGACGAGATTTTTAAAATGTTTTGGGAGGAGTTTAAGCTGGATTCCATCAGCGGACAGTGGGACTACATTGAACCTGCCTTGTTTGGCTACGCTGCCGGAAAAGTAATTGAGCACTACACTAAGTTTCACCTCAACATACGGCATAAAGTAGTTGCCCAATTCCACGAGTGGATGACCGGAACCGGACTACTCTACCTAAAAAAGTACATGCCGCAAATAGGTAGCGTATTTACTACACACGCCACCGTACTTGGTCGCTGCTTAGCCGGAAATAACCAAAAGTTATATGATAATATAAATAGGTATAACCCCGAAGCAAAGGCGCAGGAGTTTAACGTAGTGTCGAAACAGTCACTCGAAAAAACAGCGGCTGCCGAGGCGGATTGTTTTACTACCGTTAGTGAAATAACAGCGCGTGAGTGTAGCCATTTTCTAGGTAAAGATGTTGACTTGGTTACACCCAACGGATTTGAAAATAGTATTGTTCCATCAGGAGCCGACTTTGATAAAAAGCGACAGCTGGCTAAAGATAAGCTGTTCGAAGTAGCCGAAGCATTGGTCAACCATCCGCTTGATAAAGATACGTTATTAATAGGTATTGGCGGAAGATATGAGTTTAAGAATAAAGGTATCGACCTTTTCATCGAATCCATCGCGAGGTTGAACCATGACGAAACACTGAATCGAAAAGTATTCGCATTTATTCTGGTTCCCGCAGGCCATCACGGGCCAAGCAGGGAGTTGCTGCATAACCTAAATAATAAAAATCAGCAGCAGCCGTTGCCTAACCCTTACGTTACGCATTACATTATCGACTCGGATTCCGACCCATCGCTTAATGCAATTAAGAGCAGCGGACTTACCAACGCGCCGGATAGCAAGGTCAACATTTGTTTCGTTCCCTCCTATCTAAACGGTAATGATGGTGTGTTCAACATGCCATACTACGATTTGCTGATGGGACTTGATATTTCGGTGTTCCCATCATACTACGAACCATGGGGCTATACGCCGCTGGAAAGCCTAGCCTTCAAAGTTCCAACCATTACAACATCGCTTGCCGGATTTGGCTTATGGGTAAACCATCATTACGAAGGCGACCACCCAAGCATTGAAGTAATAACACGAGACGATCGTAATGACGAGTATGTGGTAAGTGAAATAGTAAAGAAAATAAAATCAATTGCGGTTGTTAACCAAGAAGCACAGCTGCAGCTGAAAGAAAATGCGGTCAATGTTGCCAACATAGCCCTGTGGTCTAACCTAGTGGCTTACTACAAGGAAGCTTACGCCATAGCCATTACTAAAGTAGCACAGCGCATACATACCGTTCCCGTACAAAAGCAGGAAAATCAGCTGTCGTTCCTCAATAAACAGCTGTCTGTACAAAAACCTAATTGGTCACGCATATATGTGGAACGTAATATCCCTGCTGCCCTATCAGCATTAGAAGAGCTTTCGAAAAACCTGTGGTGGAGCTGGAATCAAGATGCCATTGATTTATTCCTGCATATAGACGAGCCTACTTTTATTAAGCTGCTCTGCAACCCCATTGCGCTACTTGATACTATATCATATAAAAGGTATCAGGAGCTAGAAAAAGATAAGGAGTTTGTAGAAAAGCTGAATGCTGTTCATAAAAGATACCTTGCCTACATGGAGAGCAAGAAAAGTATGAGCGGCCCGCAGGTAGCCTACTTTAGCATGGAGTACGGTTTGCACGCATCGCTCAAAATTTACTCCGGTGGCTTGGGCATTTTAGCCGGAGATTACCTGAAGGAGGCCAGCGATAAAGGTTCAAAAATTACAGCTATTGGCTTGCTCTACCGCTTCGGCTACTTCAGACAGCGTTTCTCGTCTGCCGGCGATCAGGTAGCTGTATATGAACCGCAAGACTTTACCAAAATCCCTGTTTCACCGGTTCGTGATAAAGACGGACACTGGCTTACCGTTAGCATAGCATTCCCCGGACGAAGTGTATATGCCCGCTTGTGGAGAGTTGATGTAGGGCGTACCGAGCTCTACCTGCTCGACACCGACTTTGAGGACAACCAACCCGACGACCGCCATATTACCCACCAGCTATACGGCGGCGACTGGGAGAACCGTTTAAAGCAGGAGTTACTACTTGGCGTGGGAGGTATCCGTGCGCTACATTTATTAGGTATTGACGCAGACGTGTACCACTGCAACGAAGGGCACGCTGCTTTCATAGGGCTTGAGCGCATACGCGAGCTTATTGCCAACGACAACCTCACCTTCTCAGAAGCGATGGAAGTGGTACGTTCTTCTTCGCTGTTTACCACACATACCCCTGTACCGGCAGGACATGATGCGTTTTCAGAAGATTTGCTACGTACATACATATCACACTATCCCGAACGTTTCCGTATTTCATGGAATGAGCTGATGGGGCTGGGTAAAATTCACCCCGCTGACCCAACTGAAAAATTTTCGATGAGCCACCTTGCTGCCAACCTCTCACAAGAAGTAAACGGCGTAAGCATGTTGCATGGAAAGGTAAGTCAGCAAATTTTAAAAGACATGTGGCCGGGCTACTACCCCAACGAGCTACACGTAGGTTACGTTACCAATGGTGTACACTACCCTACATGGACGGCTCCGGAGTGGAAAACCATTTTTGAAAAAGAGTTCGGTCCCGAGTTTAAAACTCACCACTACGATAAATCATGCTTCAACAACATCTACAACGTTGATGATAAAGCGATATGGATTGCGCGCATGTCGCTAAAGTACACGCTTATTAACTATATTAAAAGCAGACTGTCAGATAGGTCAGTAATTATACACCACACACCACAGCAAATTGTAGAAATAAAGGAAAACATACATGCCAATAAGCTGACCATTGGTTTTGCCCGTCGCTTTGCAACCTACAAGCGTGCACACCTGCTATTCAGAAACCTTGATAGGCTGGATGAGATTGTGAACAATCCGACAAAGCCCGTACAGTTCTTATTTGCAGGAAAAGCACATCCTGCCGACAAGGCCGGTCAGGATTTGATAAAGCGGATTATTGAAATATCTAAACTTCCACAGTTCCTTGGAAAAATTATTTTCCTTGACAACTATGATATGGAACTTGCCAAAAAGCTGGTGCAAGGAGTTGATGTGTGGTTGAACACTCCTACCCGACCACTAGAAGCCTCGGGAACAAGCGGGGAGAAAGCGGTACTTAACGGCGTTCTTCACTTTAGCGTACTTGACGGATGGTGGGTGGAAGGCTACCAGCCCGAAGCCGGATGGGCGCTACCGGAGGAACGTACCTATGAAGACCAGAACTTCCAGGATGAACTTGATGCAGAAACGATATACAATATCATTGAAAACGAAATTGTTCCGTTATACTACCATCGGACAAAAGAAGGTGTACCTGTTGGATGGACGAAGTATATTAAAAACTCTATTGCCAAGGTTGCATCTAATTTCACTACCAACCGCATGTTAATTGACTACGAAAACCAGTACTACAACCTACTGGCTAAACGTCATAGAGCAATGGAGAAGGATAACTACAAGCTAGCCATCGAAATTTCCGACTGGAAAAAACAGATGAGCAACGAGTGGGATAGCATACAAGTATTGAATGTTGAACGTCTAGACATCGCTAAAGAACAGATATATATAGGTAAAAAATATCAAGTAAAAGCGGTACTTAATATCGGCATGTTACATCCGGAAAACATTGGTGTTGAGCTGGTAATTGCAGTACAAAATGAGGACGAAACAACAATGGTAAAAGAAACCAAACAGCTGAAGTGTACCGAATTTGAAAGTGGGATTGCTACCTACATCGGAAAGTTTGATGCCGAACTACCCGGTATATACCTCAGCAGCATTCGTATCTACCCAACTAACCCGAAGCTACCTCACAGACAAGACTTCAGCTTGGTGAAATGGTTATAGTACCACGTTAAATGTGAAACGTTAAGCGTTAAATGAATAGCCGTAGATTTTATCTCATCTACGGCTGTTTTATTCATTAGACTTCTTCAGAAAATACCTGAATACACGTTTTTTCCCTCCACGCTATTACAGGCAACCCCACGGGGTTGAACAACAATAAACCCGTATGCAATGCGGGTGGTCTGGCAAAAGTTAAGGTTGCGCAGGGAACACTAACTTTTTTCTAAAGTAGGACGGTGCTCCCTGCGCAATCGAACTCACCAGCTTATATAGATGATTACAAGGAAGTAGGAACATCTTTAATAAAAACAACCCTTATAAAAAAGACTAAAGAATGTTGAGAGAAATAAACAACTCCTAACATTTCGAGTTATTATGTAGTTTTGTATTCTAACTTATAGTAATACGTAATGCAAACTTTTTACTATCCGGATATACCCGAAGGCATTAACCCTGTTGCCACTACCGGCTTTTTCGATGGGGTTCACCAAGGGCACCGCTCTGTACTATCGAAACTCTCTGCTGAAGCAGCTAGACAACAAAAGCAATCATGCGTTATAACGTTTTGGCCGCATCCGCGCATTGTACTGAATAAGGAAACCGAAAACCTTTATCTCCTTACCACACTTAACGAGAAGAAGGAGCTGCTTGAAGAAATTGGCATAGACCTGTTTTGTATTATCCCGTTTACAACGGACTTTTCGCACGTTAACTCCGGGCATTTCTTCAAAGAATACCTTAAGGAAAAGTTGAACATAGCTCAGCTGATTATTGGATATGACCACCACTTTGGGCACAACCGAGAAGCCAACTTTACGATAATGCAACAGCTGGGAGAAACGTATGGTATCAAAGTAGAAAAAGTAGAGGCAAGCCAGCTGAACTTTGTAAACATAAGCTCTACAAAAATACGTACTGCGCTTATGGAGGGGAACATAGCATTGGCTAATGCGCTACTGGGCTATAGCTACAAGCTGTCGGGTACCGTTGTTGAAGGGCTTAGGCTGGGCAGCAAAATAGGGTTTCCTACGGCCAATATTCTGCCCGAAGACCCGTTAAAACAGCTGCCAAGCAACGGTGTTTATGCCGTTATTGCCACCGTAAACGGGACACGCTACACAGGTATGATGAATATTGGTAAGCGTCCTACCATCTCTAACGATTTTCATACCAACATAGAAGTACACCTTTTCAACTTTGAACACAACATTTACGGTCAGCGTATAACCATTGAGTGCATTGAACGTACACGTGATGAGCTGAAGTTTGATTCACTAGACGAATTGGCAGAACAGCTAAAGGAAGATAGAAAAATAATAAGCTTTATCTTAAAAAATAAAGTATAATTAAAAAGAGCCGCAACCAGCGGCTCTTTTCAATTATATAACATTATGATACTGAAAGGTGGCTTACTAAGGATTAACAAGCAAAGTCAACTTTGTTAATAAGTCTTATGATATAAACAAAGAGGCAAGCCCGATTATTTGCTACTTTTGAGGGAAAATTCACCCCATAACATGCACTCAAAACACCAAATAAAATTTTTTGCAGGTCGTGCCAGCCGCTATCTAGCTGAAGAAATTGTTGCTAAGTTCAAAATCATTACTGATGATCCCGAGCTAGAGTTAGGGAAATCAAGTGTAACAAAATTCAGTGATGGAGAATTCCAACCCTGCTTTGACGAAAGCGTAAGAGGCTGTACGGTTTTCATCATTCAATCAACCTTCCCCCCTGTTGATAACCTTTTCGAACTCTTACTCATGGTTGATGCAGCAAAACGCGCATCGGCCTACAAAACGGTAGCGGTAATTCCCTACTTCGGATGGGCTAGACAGGACAGGAAGGACAAGCCTCGCGTATCCATTGGGGCAAAAATGGTTGCCAACATTTTATACGCCGCAGGCATAGACCGTGTAATGACGATGGACTTGCACGCCGACCAAATACAGGGCTTTTTTGATGTTCCGGTTGACCATGTGTACGCCAGCTCGTTATTCTTACCATATATCAAGTCTCTAAATCTCGAAAACCTTTCAATAGCAGCACCGGATATGGGAGGAGCCAAGCGTGTAAACGCATACTCACGCATACTTGGCACACCTATGATTATTTGCCACAAATCACGCGAAAAAGAAAATGTTGTTGGCGAAATGACAGCCATTGGAGATGTTGAAGGTCGCAACGTTGTTATTCTTGACGATATGATTGATACAGCCGGAACCATAACCAAGGCTGCCGATATGATGATGGAGAAAGGAGCGCTTAGCGTTCGCGCCATTGCCACGCACGCCGTACTGTCTGGTCCTGCATACGATCGTATCGCCCGTTCGGCATTATGTGAAGTAGCGGTTACCAACACTATTCCGCTTCGTACAGATGTTGATACAAGCAAATTCCATGTAATATCAGTAGATGAGCTATTTGCCGATATTATCAACAAAGTATATAACTACGAATCTATAAGTAATAAATTTGTAATGTAACAGAGGGAGCAAAGGCAAAAAAACAAGGACGGATAAGAGTCAAAGAAGCTCATCTTTAATCCTTCGTCTTTTCGTCTATGGCCTATTATCCATTTATGCAATCACTAACAACCAATAACAAACCTAATAACATCAAAAACAAAAAACAATCATGGTTATCCTTGTTCTAAACTGCGGAAGTTCATCTATCAAGTATCAGCTATTGGAAATGGCAAAATCCGGCGACCAGTCGGTGCTTGCAAAAGGAATTGTTGAGCGAATCGGTCAGCCGGAAGGTTGTATAGACCACCGCCCAAGCGGAAAGGACAAGGTTGAAATTAAGCTACCTGTAGCCAACCATACAATTGGTATCAACAAAGTATTAGAACTACTAGTATCAAAAGAACATGGTGTGATTAGCAGCCTTGGCGAAATTGCCGCTGTTGGACACCGTGTAGCGCATGGTGGTGAATTTTTTACCGAAAGCTCGCTAGTTGATGAGAAAGTGAAGTTAGGCATTCAGCATTGCATTGAGCTAGCCCCTCTTCACAACCCCGCCAACCTAAAGGGAATTACGGCAATGGAAGAGCTGTTGCCCAACGTTCCGCAAGTTGCCTGCTTCGATACCTCATTCCATCAAAGCATGCCGGAACAAGCATACTTCTATGCTATTCCCTACAAGTACTATGACAAATATAAAATTCGTCGTTACGGTTTCCACGGTACAAGCCATAAGTATGTTGCGCAAAAGGCTTGTAAGGCGTTAGGATTAGACTTTAACACCGCCAAGGTTATCACCTGCCACATGGGTAACGGTTCTTCTATTGCGGCTATCAATGGTGGAAAATCAGTTGATACCTCCATGGGTTTCACCCCCGTTGAAGGTCTGATGATGGGAACCCGTTGTGGTGACTTGGATGCAGGTGTTATTACCTTCCTTGAAGAAAAAGAAGGGTTGAACTCAAAGGCTATCAACAACCTGTTGAATAAGGAAAGCGGACTGATGGGCGTATCAAACGTATCATCGGATATGCGCGACTTATGGAAAGCGGCGGAAGAAGGAAATAAGCTGGCTAAGCTGGCACTTGATATGTTCTGCTACCGCGTGTTGAAGTACGTTGGTGCATACGCCGCAGCCATGAATGGTGTTGATGTAGTTGTATTTACCGGTGGTATTGGTGAAAACGACCATGGTGTTCGCGAAGCCGTTTCTCGTAACTTAGGTTACCTTGGAGCAGAATATGACCACGCGGCCAACGACAAAGTACGCGCTGTTGATTTCAAAGAAATTAGCAAGCCGGGCTCAAAGGTTAAGCTGGTAATTACCGCTACCAACGAGGAGTTGGTGATTGCAACAGATACAATGAATATTGTTTCTAAGATTGCTGCAAAATAAGTATGACAATAGAACAAGGATAAAAAGATAAAAGACTTATTAATTTATTAATCGGTCTTTGTTCTTTTCGTCCTTGTTCTTTAATCCAAATAGAATTACAACCAATAAAATTCAAATAGAAATGATTACCAGCTTTGAACAGGTTTTTGAAACGCTAAAAACAAAATCAAAAAAAAGAATTGTTGCCGCTTTCGCTAACGACTCCCACACTATTGGCGCTGTAAGTATGGCAGTAGATAAGGGTTTTGTTGACGGTATTTTGGTAGGCGATGAGGAAACGATGAAACGCGTTTGCAAGGAAGAAGGAATAGACGTTAACAAGTTCCGCTTGGTACAGGAAGCCGATGAAGCGAAAGCATGCGCTAAAGCTGTTGAGCTAATTAATAAAGGCGAAGGCGATATTTTGATGAAGGGACTTTGCAGCACCGATAAGTATATGCGCGCCATACTACATAAGGAAAACGGCTTACTGCCTCCCAAGGCTGTGTTGAGCCACGTTACCGTTGTATCGGCTCCCACTTACCCCAAGCTGTTGGTTGTTGGCGATGTTGCAGTTATTCCCGCGCCAGATTTAAACCAAAAAGTAGCCATTACCAACTATGTTATTAACGTAGCAAAATCACTGGGCATTGAAAAACCTAAGGTTGCATTGTTGGCCGCTACTGAGCAAATGTTGGCCGGAATGCCCGCATGTGTTGATGCTGCTATGATTTCAAAGATGGCCGACCGTGGACAAATAAAAGGCGCATACGTTGATGGTCCTTTGGCTCTTGATGTTGCTCTTGACAAGGAATCTGCCGAAACAAAGAAGGTTACCGGACCTGTTGCCGGAGATGCGGATTGTATTGTATTCCCCAACATTGAAAGCGGAAACGTATTCTTTAAAACCGTTACTAAGCTGGCCAAAGGTGAGCTAGCGGCAATGGTAGTTGGCGCTAAGGTTCCCTGTGTGCTTACCTCACGTGGTGATAGCACTGCCAGCAAGCTTAACTCTATTGCGTTGGCTGCACTTGCGGCTAAGTAAAAGGTCTCTCCCCTAGCCCCTCTCCTTTGGAGAGGGACAGTCATACAATAAAGAAGAGCTGCACTTATAGATAAGTGCAGCTCTTCTTTTTGTGGTATAGTTTCGAAAAATAGTAAACTTCTTCGGGAAATACCTTTTACAAATAGTATGGATTGGACGTAACGGTTGCCCCGAATGGGGCTGACTATAAATAACCGTGGGTGTACAGCCACGGTATATGCCGGTGAGTTCGATTGCGCAGGGAGCACTAGCTTTTTTATAAAGAAGGATGGTGCTCCCTGCGCCACCTTAACTTCTGCTCCACTACCCCACATTGCATACAGGGTTATTGTTGTTCAACCCCTTGGGGTTACTTGTAATAGCGGGAAGGAAACAAAACGAGTAGTTAAGTATTTTCCGAAGAAATCTAGTAAACCTGAATTATGCCGTCATTGCTAGGCGCTTTTTTCCGAAGCAATCTCATCAACTAAGCAGATTACTTCACAATTCAAAAAACGAATTGTTCGTAATGACGATACATGACAACTTTTTGCTTTCTCGCTTAACGTCTAACGCTTCACCCCTCACGCATTATACACCCACAGCAGCACCTGTTTTCTAGGCTTTTTCAACATGCCGTCAAGCGTAGTCATTAGCTCGTTGGAAATAACGGTACAACCTTGACTATAGCCCAGTGGTATATGCTCTGGGTATATTTCGTAATCGGGAACATAATCATACGAGTGAAGCACCACTATACGCTTAAAGGCATTGCTATTAGTTGCGTCTAACCCGTGCAGCTTGTAGTGCACGTTAATACCCCACCGGCTGTATGAGCGAATACCTACTTTATACTTACCCAGTGATGTGCAGTAGCTACCAACCTCATTACTAAAAACGGGCTTATCTGTTCGGCTGTTCTTCCCGTAACCATGACAACATAATCCGGAATATTCCACCGTATCCTTTGCAAAATTCCAAACAAACATACGGTTCTTACCTGAGTGACGGGACATATCAACCAGTATGCAAAAGTCCGTATTCAACCCCCTGTTCATACAGTACTGCTTTGCCGTATCGGCCTTTGCTTTTAAGCGAGAAAATAGCAGTTGCCCCTCCCTCTGCTCCGCCGTAACAGTTGGCTCCTCTTCCACCGACGATTTACTTCCACCTTTGGCATTACATGAACATAGTATTACTACTGAAAGAAGTATGAGAATAAGGTGTTTTTGTTTCATTGGTATATTGGGTAGTATTATTCGCCCCCTTCGGGGACGTATTGTTACTAGCGTTCCTGTTTCCGTGGGCTACGCTCACGGTTATGCACATTTGCCCGCTTCGCGGACATTATTAATAGAAACTTAACCGGCTCTACGCTAAAAGGTAGTTTTCACACTGATGTTTTACCTCTCCTACTTGCCTTCGTATGCATCCATAATATCTTTATCAATCTGCGGGTAGCTGAGCGTTGATTTAACCCCGTCATTACGTTTCCAGCGATCGAGGTGAGACCACCCGCCCGATATAAGCAGCGTATCACTGCGCTGATAGGCGGAGTCTTGCAACGCCTCGTTTAGCGTAATGAAAGAGTAGCCGCGGGAGGTAAACAGTCTAGCCAGCTCATCCCAGTAGTTAGCGTTAATCAGGTTAGCGTGACACAATAGTATTTGCTTTATTGGGCGACCTACCACAACCACCGCCAGCTGGTCGTAATAGTCAATCATATCCGACAGGTAACGAAGGTAGGATTGAGCTGCGTGGGTCATTTTAAGCGTATCTTTGGCAAGGCAAGCATCAACATATACCTTATTGAAAATGTAGTCTTCATTATCAATGGATACCGGTGCTATTTGATAACCCTGAGCAGCAAGAAAACGTTGAAATCCGTGCTTACGTACCGTGTCCTTGCCCATTTGCAGGTAAGGATAGCGAAAATACTTCACCGCTTGCGGATACCGGCGGTATAACAGGTTCATCGTTGCTTCGTTCTTTAAAAAATCAGACTCATACTCCTCCAACGAAACCTTGCTTAGCGAGGGGTGGGAGTAGCTGTGGCTTCCCAAATCTTGTCCCTCTTTCAGCCAATCAAGCAGCAAGGCTGTACGTTGCTTGTCTTCGCCTCTTTTTTGTACACCATTTCCTATTACGAAACCTGTAGCCTTTATACCGTTTGCCTTCAGCTTGGCAAGCAGCAAGTGGGTGGCTTTTTCCACCTCTTTAATCGACAGCTTGCTATCGTATGCAAATGGCAAATCGTCAATGGTAATGGCCACCTGCTTTTGCTGTGCGCTAAGCGAGTAAAGTATAGTAAAGCAGGCTATGGCAAGTATGATTTTCCTCATTTAATGTATTATGGATTTGCTAGAATTTTACGGTTAGGCTAACCTCTTTGTCTCCCAAAGTCCAGTCGCAACCCTGCTGAATTAGGCGGATAGCCTCTTGATCGGCAGCCGTACAAAGGCTCTTCTTTACCTGCAAATTGTAAGGACGACCGGAGCTATTAACACGGAAGCTTATAACAACCTTACCGGTTACCCCTGCACATGCTCCTGTTGGACGTACCATCTGCTCTTTCAGGTATCGCCGGTAAGCTCTATATCCGACAATCGGCTCGGCTGACGAGTAGCGAGTATCCTCATCAAGGTAGCTGTTCTCCATTCGGTTTGAACCATACGCTACCACTACCTCACTAAGCATTACGTTCGACTCGTTCAGCGCAATCAGCATTGGGCGGGTGGTATCTATCGGCTGTTCTTTGCTATCGTAACCAATGTATGATGCAACCAGCTTATTTACTTCAACATTACTAAGCGTAAAGTTTCCATTATCATCCGTAGTAGTTACCTGTTTTGTACCCTTTGCCGCTATAGTTACGTATGGTAGAGGTTCACCGTTATCATCAACAACCTTACCTGTTACAAGCTTACCTGGTGGCTTTGACTCACCAACTTTTGCAGTAATCATATAGTCTCCGAACGAGCTCGAAGCAGATATTTTTTCCGACTTGGCTGCTTCTTTTTCCCTAGCCTGTTTTTTTACCGCATATCCCATTGCAATCGTAGAAGAAGAAGCCGTATCAACAGTCGTAAACGCTTCGTCAGCCAGCACCATTGCTGCTGATGCTTGAGGTGCAGGAGGAGGTGGTACAGAGAGCGCAGATACAACCACTTCTTCAGCCACAGCAACTACGTCCTTATTGCTCGCTATGGGAGATTTTTCTGCTACAACTATTTTATCGGTAGCATTAACCTCTTGCTGTTGTTCAACCTTAGCCTTAGCATCGGCAATAGCGGCTGTGGGAGAAGATAGATTGGTATCGGCATATTCAGCTGAAGTAAGGTCTTCTCCCGTTGACTTATTCTGCATTTGAGCAACGGTTTGAACAGGCTCTTGCGTTCTAAACAGCAAGTACCCGCCTACCGAAATCAACAGCAAAAATGTAGCTGCCGCACTCCACATCACCAAACGTTTTGGTTTGCGCTTAGTGGTGACGCCTGCCAACTTTCGTTGCATGCGCTCAATGCGTTCAGCATGGTTAGCCTCAACAACATCAAAGCCCTCCAACGCTTCGAACAAAAACGGGTCATCCATCGCATTGCGTTCAATGCGGTGGGCTTCCTTTCCCCGTCTAAGACCTTTTATGTAGCTAAGCAAACTCATTCGGGCTTACTGTTTTCAATACAATTTTTAAGGTTACGTTTCCCGTTTTGTATATGGCTCTTTACACTTTTCAGATGGTATCCGGTAGCATCTACAATATCGGCATACGACATTTCTTCCATAAAAAACTTGGTAAGGCTTAGCCGCTGCGGTTCGGGCAGCTTCTCCATGCAACGGTTAAGCGCCTGTAGCCGCTCGCTACCGTCCTCCTCACTAAATAGATGCAAAACAGAGTCCGATTCCATAGCTAACCTGTCAGCATCAACCAAAATTTCTCGTTCAACCTTACGCAGCTGCTGTAAACAATGGTTTTTTGCCACCGTATAAAGCCATGTACGAAAGGTTTTAATATTGTAGTTCGAAATTTTAGGCAGCAAATCTTCAAATAGCTGCATGGTAGCATCTTCAGCCTTATCGGCATTTTGCAGATATTTCAGGCTAAGCCCGTACACCAAAGGAATGTAACGATTATACAGCTGCCCGAAATAGTCCGATTCTCCCGTTTTACAGTAACAGGATAAAAGTTCTTCGTCGCTAAGCGTTGATATGCTATTTGTCAGCTGTCCCAACTATTGGCAATTTTTACAAAGTTACACTTTTTTGTTAAGCGTAAAGGGTTAGGCGTTAAACGAAAATGATACACCCTACGTTTGGGCTGCAAAACTTATACCAAAAACTTTGGCCTTTCTCAATCGCTGTGCCCTTCTCCTGCCAAAGATACCTAGCCCCCTAAAGTGGGACAGACCTTGACAATACACACATTAAAAATCGCATATCACAATACGCATACCCTAGCTAATTGTTTCAACAACGGTACACGTCCCCTCTCTTTTGCGGAGAGGGGAACGAGGGGTAAGGTGGCTGTTAGTTTTGAGAAAAATTAACCCCGCTAAAAACAAATCGAACATAAGCCGAAGAGAGTTGTTACTTACCTACAAAAAGTACCTAACTATTCTGTATCACACAGAATATACCATACAAAAATCAATCTACTATGTCAACATTTGAAATAAAAATGCCCAAATTGGGCGAAAGTATTACCGAAGGAACCATCATGCGATGGGCTGTGAAACCGGGCGACATAATTAAGGAAGACGATGTACTGTTTGAAGTAAGCACCCAAAAGGTGAGCGCTGAAATACCGTCACCCGTTGCCGGAAAAGTGCTAGAGCTGCGGTTTGCCGAAGGTGACACCGTTCCCGTAGGAACTGTTATGGCCATTATTGATTTGGAAGGAGAAGCAAGTACAGGCAAGCCTGTTGAGAAGCCTACGGCTACCGAGCCGCCCAAACAACCCGAGGCTAAAGCAACACCCCCCGTTAAGCCTGAACAAAAGGCTCAGGAAGCCCCTGCCGAAAAACAAAGTAAAAGTGACACAAAACGTTTTTACTCGCCGTTGGTTATGAGCCTTGCGCAGGAAGCAAATATAGCTACCGATGAGCTGAACAGCATTGCAGGAACAGGCTACGAAGGTCGTGTAAGCAAAGCAGATATTGAGCGTTACATTGAGCAAAAGAAAAAAGGCGGAGCAACGCCAAGCGAAAAGACGACAGCACAACCTGCCGCAGCACCAACACATACCGTAACAGCTGCTGCACCAACGGTGATAACCGTTCAGGGCGAAGATACGGTAGTGGAAATGGACAGGGTACGTCGCCTTATTGCCGACCACATGGTAATGTCGAAGAAAGTATCACCGCACGTTACAACGGTTATAGAGGTTGATGTTACGAACCTTGTACGTTGGAGGGAAAAGGTGAAAGACGAATTTTTCAAGCGCGAAGGCGTAAAGCTAACTTTCATGCCTGCCATAGTTGAAGCTAGCTCTAAGGCATTGATTGATTTTCCGAAAGTAAACGCATCAGTTGACGGATACAACATTATACTGAAAAAGAACATTAACATGGGCGTGGCTGTTGCACTGCCCAACGGAAATCTTATTGTTCCCGTAGTACGCAATGCGGATAAGCTGAACCTGAACGGGCTTGCGGCATCCATAGAAACACTTGCGGCCAAGGCACGCAACAATAAGCTTATGCCCGACGATATACAGGGCGGTACGTTTACCATTACCAACTTTGGTACGTTTAAAAACATTATAGGTACACCTATTATTAATCAACCGCAAGTTGCCATACTGGGTGTTGGATATATTGAAAAGAAACCGGCTGTAATAGAAACTCCCGATGGCGATATGATTGCCATCCGTCACAAAATGTACCTGTCGCTATCATACGACCACCGTATTGTTGACGGAGCATTGGGAGGAGCATTCCTGAAACAAATAGCCGATTATTTGGAAAATTGGGATAAGTAAGAAGTGTTGAAAGTTTATAGTTTAATGTTTAACGCATAACTCTGCAATATTCGTTTAACGGCTACCGTTTAACGATTAACTCAGATCAACCATGAAAAAGTACGATATAAAAACAACCGATAAGGAAACGCTGAAAAAGTGGTTCCACCTAATGACGCTGGGACGCGCCATTGACGAAAAAGCACCCGTTTACCTCCTGCAATCGCTGGGATGGTCGTTCCACGGGCCTTATGCCGGACATGACGGCATACAGCTGGCAATGGGACAAGTATTCACACGTGGTGAAGACCACCTGTTTCCCTACTACCGAGATATGCTTACTGCCCTGTCGGCAGGCATTACGGCTGAAGAAATTATACTTAACGGACTGTCAAAAGCCACAGACCTGACAAGTGGCGGACGACACATGTCTAACCACTTTTCTAAAATTGAGTGGGGCATTCATAACGTATCATCGGCAACAGCAACACAGAACTTGCATGCCGCAGGTGTAGCAAGAGCAATGGTTTACTACAAGCATAAAGGTGTTGCCATTACCTCACACGGAGAAGCATCAACATCAGAAGGTTTTGTGTACGAAGCTATCAGCGGCGCTTGCAGAGAAAAGCTACCCGTTATTTTTGTGATACAGGATAACGGTTACGGTATTTCCGTGCCGAAAGATGAGCAAACTGCCAACCGCAAGGTTGCCGAAGATTTTGCGGGCTTCAAGAACCTAAAAATTATTTACTGTAACGGTAAAGATGTATTCGATTCCATGAACGCCATGACCGAAGCACGTGAACATGCTATTGCCAATCAAGAGCCGGTAATAGTACAGGCTAACTGTGTACGCATACACTCGCACTCCAACTCCGATAAGCAAACGCTGTATCGTGACGAGAACGAGCTGGCATACGTTAAAGCGGCAGACCCCTTGGCAAAATTCCGCCGTATGCTGTTACGCTACGAACGTTTTACGGAAGAAGAGCTGGTTGCCATAGAAAATGAGGTGAAGGATGAGCTGCGCAATGCTAACCGCAAGGCAATGGCTGCACCCGACCCCAGCCCGGACAGCATACTGGATTTTGTACTACCTGAGCCTTACCAACCACAAAAGTATGTGGATGGAACGCATGACTACGAAGGAGAAAAGATACCGTTGGTAACTGCATTGAATGAAACGCTGAAAGCCGAGTTTCGCTACAATCCCGATACATTTTTATGGGGGCAGGATGTTGCCAACAAGGGAAAAGGCGGGGTATTCAACGTTACCAAAGGTATGCAGCCGGAGTTTGGTAAAGAACGGGTATTTAACGCGCCTATTGCCGAAGACTTTATTGTTGGTACAGCCAACGGTATGAGCCGTTTTAACGATAAGATTCGCATTGTGATTGAGGGAGCCGAATTTGCCGACTACTTTTGGCCTGCCGTTGAGCAGTACGTAGAATGTACGCATGAGTACTGGCGTAACAACGGAAAGTTTGTACCAAACATTACCGTTAGGCTGGCTTCCGGAGGTTATATCGGTGGAGGCTTATACCACTCACAAACCTTAGAAGGTGCGCTAACCAACCTGCCGGGTGCACGGATAGTATATCCTTCATTTGCCGACGATGCCGCGGGGTTATTGCGTACCAGCATACGTTCAAAAGGCTTCACACTTTTTTTAGAGCCAAAAGCTCAGTATAACGCCGTTCCCGCATCAACCCCCATACCTCCCGATTTTGAAGTGCCCTTTGGTAAAGCACGTATTCGCAGGGAAGGAACAGCTCTTAGCATTATTACCTACGGCAACACAACACACCTGAGCTTAGATGTTGCCGAACGTATATTTAAAGAAAGCGGACAGAGCATTGAGGTTCTCGATCTCCGTTCGCTTATTCCGCTAGACAAAGAGGCTATTGCAAAAACAGTGAAGAAAACCAATAAGGTGCTGGTAGTACATGAGGATAAGGTATTCTCCGGCTTTGGTGCTGAGATTGCCGCACAAATTGGTTCGGAGTTATTCCGGTATCTCGATGCTCCGGTACTGCGGGTAGGTTCAACCTTTACCCCTGTAGGGTTCCATCATAACTTGGAATCTGCCATTTTGCCCAGCGCCGAAAAAATATACAAGGCGGCAAAAGAACTACTGGCATACTAACTACCGTTTATTTAATGGTTATTAGGTAGCTGTTTAATAGTTATTTAGTTTGCTGTTTAATGATTACTAATGGTTATTGGTTATTATAATTGCACTGAGATATTGACAAAAGCATAAGCCTTCAACATCCACAAAACAACAACTAACTATTGAATAACTAATAACAACCAACAAATAACAATAGATAACTACTTGAATAACCAACCTTACATACTAACACCAAAATCTACAATAATATGAAACCGATAGGACTATTCTACGGCACATCGACTAATAAAACCGCAAAGATTACGGAAGCGATTAAAAGTGCATTCGATAACGATGTACAAATAGATATTATTAATGTTGAAACGGCGAAGGGAACCGATTTTACCAAGTACGAAAACCTTATACTTGGCGCAGCTACTTGGTTTGACGGTGAACTACCCACCTACTGGGACGAGCTGGTTCCCGATTTAGAAGGATTGAAGCTGAAAAAGCAGAAAGTTGCCATATTCGGCTTAGGCGACCAAGTAAACTATCCCGAAAACTTTGTTGACGGCATAGGCTTACTTGCTGAACTATTTGAAGTATGTGGTGCCAAGCTAGTGGGCTTAACATCGCCAAAAGGTTATGAGTTTGAGCATTCAAAAGCGCTAAAAGATGGGATGTTTTTGGGGCTTGCCATTGATGTTGAAAACCAATCAGACAAAACCGATAAGCGTATTAAGGATTGGGTAAAGCAGCTCGCAACAGAGTTCAGCTAAGATATCATTAAATTGAGTTTTGCCGTATTGCATTTGCAATAAGTTAACTCTCAAATACACAAAAAGAGGTTGTTCTTGACAGAACAACCTCTTTTTAACTATTCACTATTTACTTCTCACCATTCACTAGGTATTCATTCCTCCGCAAACGTTAATCACCTGTCCACTCACGTATGCCGATAAATCAGAGGCAAGGAACAGTGTCGCGTTGGCAACATCGTCAGGAGTTCCACCACGCTTCAACGGAATTTTATCCATCCATGCAGCACGAACTTCTTCGGGTAGCTGTCCGGTCATTTCGGTAACAATAAAGCCAGGAGCAATAGCATTGCAGCGAATGTTGCGTGAGCCCAATTCTTTGGCAACCGACTTGCTGAAACCGATAAGACCTGCCTTTGAAGCAGAATAGTTGGCCTGTCCGGCATTACCGGATACCCCTACAACCGAACTCATATTAATAATGCTTCCCGATTTTTGCTTAAGCATAATGGGCTGTACAGCCTTTGTAAAGTTGAATGCAGATTTTAGGTTAACGGTAATTACCATATCCCATTGCTCCTCGGTCATACGCATTAGCAGCGTATCGCGAGTAATACCGGCGTTGTTTACCAGTACATCTACACGACCAAAATCCTTTACAATTTGGTCAACAACCACCATTGTGTCGTTGTAGTTAGCAGCATTCGAGGCATAAGCTTTAGCTTTGACGCCAAATGCTTGCAACTCTTTTTCAACAGCCATAGCGTTGTCGTCAATCTTCAAATCGGTGAATGCGATAGCAGCACCTTCCTGCGCCAAACGTAGCGCAATGGCCTTACCTATACCGCGAGCGGCTCCGGTAACTATGGCAACCTTTCCTTCAAGTAATTTCATGTTTTCTTTGCTAGGATTTAGTTAAGAAGTGCAAAGGTAGTAAATTATCCAAAATAGCTACCTTTGTGGTAAACTATGCCGCTAATGTCTCGTATTATTGCTATAGACTACGGTCAGAAACGGGTAGGCTTGGCAACAACCGACCCTTTACAGCTTATTGCTACTGCCCTGACTACAGTACATTCGTCAGAAGTTCTTGCATTTTTGGCAGACTTTTTGAACAAAGAACAGGTGGAGCGGTTTGTGGTAGGAATGCCAAAAAATTTAGATACCTCTTCTGCCCATGCGACACCACTGGTAGAGGCTTTTGTAAAGCAGCTGAAGAAGAAATTTCCCGATATCCCGGTTGATTTGGTTGACGAGCGCTTTACTTCAAAAATAGCCTTTCAAGCCATGATTGACGGGGGCGTGAAAAAGAAAGACCGACGAGATAAAGCCTTAGTTGATAAGGTTAGCGCAGTAATAATACTCCAATCTTATTTGGAAGAAAGAGAAAACAAAAAATAATGATAATTGATCATTGAAAATTGAATATTGACCGAATGCAAGTACCGCTAATATTCAATAATAAATATAAAATATTCAATAAATGATACTACCCATATACGTTTACGGTTCACCCGTTTTAAAGAAGAAGGCAGAACCTGTACCTGCCGATTATCCCGATTTACAAGCACTTATCGCAAATATGTGGGAAACCATGTACAATGCTGATGGTATTGGTTTGGCAGCACCTCAAGTAGGTAAATCCATTCGTTTGTTTATCGTTGATGCTACTTCTTTTGAAGATGACGACCCTACAGCAAAAGATTTCAAACGAGTATTTATTAATCCTGAATTTGTTGAATTTTCTGATGATGAGTGGGCATTTAACGAAGGTTGTTTAAGCCTGCCGAAGCTGCATGAAGACGTAAAGCGTCCAAGAAAAGTACGAGTAAAATACTTTGACGAAAACTTTCAGGAACATGACGAATGGCTGGAAGGTATGCCCGCCCGCGTGGTACAGCATGAGAACGACCACCTCGAAGGCATTCTTTTTGTTGACCACTTGGCTGCCATTCGGAAGAAGTTAATGAGTTCACGCCTACAAAAAATGGCTAAAGGCGAATACAGCAGCGGATATAAAACAAAAATAGGCTAGCATAAAACTAACAGTAGCATGGGAGCATTTCACGCATACGATATTCGGGGAATATACAACCAAGATTTTTCTAAAGATGATGTTTACAAAATGGGGTTTTTCCTCCCATCGCTATTGAAAACAGACCGCATACTGGTTGGTCGGGATGTTCGAGTATCATCACCTGAAATTTTCGACTACCTTACCCGAGGTATTACCGATGCCGGAGCCGATGTGTTCAGCATAGGGCTGTCAACCACTCCTATGGTGTACTACGCTACCGTTAAGTATGGCTTTAAAGCATCTGTTCAAATAACAGCATCACACAACCCTAGAGAGTATAACGGACTTAAAGTTTCAAGAGAAAACGCTTTACCTGTTGGTTACGATACCGGATTAAGGGAGCTTGAAACCCTTGTTCGTACTGCCAAAGTGAAACCCGCTATGGTAAAAGGACAGGTGAAGGAGCTGGAGGTTAAAGAGGACTATCTGACCTTCTTAAAGCGATACCGTGGCGACTACTCCAACCTGAATATAGCCATAGACCTTTCTAACGGCATGGCGGCATTGCTGGCTAAAGACGTACTGGGCGAAAAACACCACTACTTATTTGATGAGCTGGACGGTACATTCCCAAACCATGAGGCCAATCCGCTGGTTACTGAAAACGTTGCAGCCCTTAAGCGAATGGTGTTGGAGAAGGGGTGCGATATTGGCGTAATATTCGATGGTGATGCCGACCGCGTAATGTTTGTGGATGAGAAGGGACAGTTCATATCGCCTGATTTAATGATTGCGGTGCTGGGACATTACTTCTTTGAAGGTAAGGATATAAAAGGCGCTAAGGTGTTACAGGATATTCGCACCTCAAAAGCAGTTGGCGAATACCTATCCAAACATTTTTCTGTTGAGATGCACACATGGCGTGTAGGACGTGCCTTTGCTGCACCGAAGCTGAGAGAGATTGACGGAATATATGGCGGTGAGCTGGCAGGTCACTACTACTTCCGTGATTTTTCATACTCCGACAGCGGTTTACTGGCATGCCTTATCATACTTGATATTGTTGCCGATATGAAGCGTAAGGGCGTTAGCGTTAGCCGGCTTATCTCGCAAATTGCCGTGTACAAAAATTCCGGCGAGCTGAACTATAAGATACAGGATAAGCAAGGTGCTATGGATGCTGTACGTGATTACTTTCTTTCTACAGAAAAACCTACAGCACAACTTGATTTTGACGGCTACCGCTTAGAATTTACCGATTGGTGGTTCAACATCCGCCCTTCAAATACCGAACCCTACCTGCGCTTTATTGCCGAAGCCAAAACTGATGAATTGCTGGCTGAAAAGTTAGGCAAGGTAAATGAGATTTTGAAGAAATTTCAATAACGCCTCACCCCTAGCCCCTCTCCAAAAGAGAGGGGAACAGGCTATGATGTTGCAATACCGTAAAACACCACAAAGCGACAGTTTATTTCAGTCTTTGTAAAGATTATAATAAGAAACTATGATTGATATAAAAGCCTTATACGGCTTATTTCTACGTTACCCCGTTATTGCTACAGACAGCCGCCAGGTAAGCGAGGGCTCCATATTCTTCGCGCTGAAAGGTGAAAATTTTGATGGTAACGATTTTGTTCCTGCTGCGTTGGAAGTAGGTGCTGCCTACGCCATAGCTGATAATCCGGCTCTAGGCACAGACGACCGTGTAATAGTGGTTGATGATGTGCTTAGTACGTTGCAACAGCTGGCGTGGTATCATAGAAAAGAGTTGGGTGTTCCCATTCTAGCTATTACAGGAAGTAATGGAAAAACCACCACTAAGGAGTTGGTGAGTAGAGTGCTGGCAAAGAAGTATAAAATTTCGGTAACGAAAGGAAATCTAAATAACCACATAGGTGTTCCGTTGAGCCTGTTGGCAATGGATAAAAGCACACAATTTGGCATTGTGGAAATGGGAACTAACCACTTTGGTGAAATAGCCACGCTATGTCGTATAGCCTGTCCAAACTATGGATTAATAACCAATGTAGGCAAGGCTCACTTAGAATTTTTTGGCTCGCTTGAAGGAGTGGAAAAGGCTAAGGGGGAACTGTATGATTACTTATCGACCAACAAGGGTGTAGCATTCTACAATAGCGATAACCCCATACTGAGTCGTATGATTGCCGCAAGAACCTTCCGTGAAACAGTAGCCTACAACCGTGCAAAACTTGATGCGCTACTGCTGCCCGCAGATAACGATAACCCCTTCCTTCGTTTTACCATCAACGGTGGAAAGACAACCGTTAACACGCAGCTAGTAGGCGATTATAATATTGATAACGTACTTGCTGCGCTAACCATGGGGCTTTGTTTCGGCGTTCCGGATGATGAGGCTATTGCTGCCGTTGAATCATACAGACCGGATAACAACCGCTCGCAGCTGGTAAAAACGACAAAGAATTACGTGTACATGGATGCCTACAACGCCAACCCTACCAGCATGGAAGCATCGTTACTGAACTTTAGCGCACAAGCCATACCCAACAAGCTGCTTGTACTGGGCGATATGCGTGAGCTGGGCAACGAAAGTGATGTTGAGCATAGCCGCATAGCCGATTTAATAAAGCATGAAGGTTTTACAGATGTTATTTTGGTAGGAACACAGTTTGGCAAGGTGGCTAACGGCTTCAAGCATTTTCCAACTACTGAAGAGCTATGTAGCTACCTGAAAGCAAATGAACACAGCGGATATAGCATTTTGGTAAAAGGCTCTCGCGGAATGAGGCTGGAAAAGGTACTGGAATACTTATAGTATAAAGTTACTATTCCCAAAATAAACCTGTCATTACAAGCGAAGCGAAGCAATCCCATCAATTAGATGGATTACTTCGCTTCGCTCAGCAATGGCGGGTAGATATACCCTATCCCTTTATCTGCTTAACCACTGTTTGGTATATGCTATTCTCATCAAAACCGCACTCAACTTGAAGTTCGGCTGGTGTACCTTGTTCAACAAAATGGTCGGGAATTCCTAAGCGTACTACATGTGTTGAGTAACCGTGCTGAGTAAAAAACTCGCATACAGCACCTCCCAATCCACCTACAACCGTTCCATCTTCAATAGTAACCACAATGGGATATTTCCTCCCTACCTCATGCAAAATATCTTCATCAATAGGCTTTACAAAACGCATATCGTAATGGCCAACGGCGCTCAAATTTTCGCTCTGCAAGCGTTCCAGCACCTTGGTAACCGTATTACCTACATGTCCGATAGAAAGAATTGCTACTTTCTCTCCTTCAGCCAGCCGTCTCCCCTTACCTACCGGAATAGGTTCAAACGGAGTACGCCAATCACTCATAACCCCGTTACCCCGAGGGTAACGAATGGAGAATGCCCCCATATCAGGTAGCTGAGCGGTGTACATTAAGCTACGTAGCTCCGACTCGTTCATTGGCGCCGAAACAACCATGTTCGGTACGCAGCGGAAATAGGCTAAATCATACGCGCCGTGGTGAGTTGCGCCATCCTCGCCAACCAAACCGCCACGGTCGAGGCAGAACACTACGTTCAATCTTTGCAGGGCAACATCATGTATAACCGAATCGAAGGCACGCTGCATGAACGATGAGTAGATATTACAGAAAGGCAAGTAACCTTGTGCCGCCATACCTGCTGAGAATGTTACGGCATGCGCTTCCGCAATTCCAACGTCAAACGCCCGGTCGGGCATTTTTTCCATCATCAGGTTAAGCGAGCAGCCCGATGGCATTGCGGGGGTTATACCTACAATCTTTGGATTTTTCTCTGCCAATTCAATAATCGTTTCGCCAAACACATCTTGATAACGTGGAGGGTGTGGCTTGTCAGATTTTATAGTAATCCGCTCACCCGTCACTTTATCAAAGGTTCCGGGCGCATGCCATACCGTTTGGTTTTCCTCTGCAGGCTTATAACCCTTTCCCTTTTTAGTTTTTATATGGAGTAGCTTAGGTCCGTTTATCTCTTTCAGCTTATTCAGCGTTTGCACCAGGCGTTGTACATCGTGCCCGTCAACAGGACCAAAGTAGCGAAAGCCCAAGGCTTCAAACAGGTTGCTCTGGTGAAGCATAGCCGATTTGATAGAGTTTTCAAACTTTTGCACTAGGTTACGAAGGCGATTTTGTCCCAAAAACTCCCAAACATCCTGCTTAAACTTATTGTATGATGATGAAGTGGTGATGTTGAGCAAATAGCTGTCAAGCGCTCCCACGCTATTATCTATCGCCATGTGGTTATCGTTAAGCACAACGAGCATGTTGGCTTTTAGCCATCCGGCATTGTTTAACCCTTCAAAGGCCAGCCCTCCGGTTAGCGAACCATCTCCAATTACAGCAACCACCTGACGGTTTTCGCCATTCAGCTTAGCCGCTGTGGCCATACCCAAAGCCGCTGAAATGGATGTTGATGCATGCCCTACCCCAAACGCATCATACTCGCTTTCGCACATCTTCGGAAATCCGCTAAGGCCTTTATACCTACGGTTATTGTAGAACTCATCACGCCGTCCGGTAAGAATTTTGTGCGCGTAAGCCTGATGCCCTACGTCCCACACCAGCTTATCGTAAGGAGTGTTGAATACGTAATGCAGCGCAACAGCCAGCTCCACCACACCTAAACTTGCACCAAAATGGCCGGGATTTGAGGAGCATTGGTCTATAATAAATTCGCGTAGCTCATCACATACTTTAGCCAGCTTATCTTCGCTTAGCGCGCGCAAATCCGACGGATATTGTATGTTAGGTAAAATTGTCAACATCATTATATACTATTAGCAGGCTGTATTTAGCATACCTACCGCTTGTTTATTCCTAAGTACATTTAAGCTGAAACTCTCGTTGCTTATATCTGCAATACATGTTCCCTGTATATCGGGTGATTTTACTCCATTACCGAAACGTTTTGGGGCAGTAAATATTCGTGCTTCATCCCAAAAACCCTTTTCTATAAACCGTTCAAGCAGCTTACGTCCACCCTCCACTATTACCGATTGAACCTTCATATCGGCCAAAGCGTTTAATAGCTGCTCCTCCAGCATATTACTACCATTCAGCCGCTTTATCATCAACGAACTATTGTTATAATTTGTTGATGATAGCGCTGCTAAAGTAGTGAAAAGTACGGTTGGTGCGCTACTATCAAAAATCAAGGCATTAGCCGGAAGGCTCAAATCGTTATCAACAATAACACGCAGCGGGTTTTTACCCGGCCATAAGCGTGCTGTTAATTTAGGATTATCTCGTAGTACCGTATTTGCACCAACCATAATGGCCTGCTCTTCGGTACGCCAGCGGTGTACCAATAGTTGTCCCGTATTTCCGGTAAGCCATTCGGGAGGTGTATTCTTGCCGCGTTCCTTATCAATAAAACCATCAAGCGTTTGCGCCCACTTTAAAATAATGTAAGGCCGATGATAACGATGGTAGGTAAAAAACCGCCTGTTCTGTTCCTGTGCTTCTTTTTCCAGCACACCAACATGCACATCAATGCCAGCCTCTTTTAAGCGCTGAATACCGCTACCGTTTACCTGATGGAATGGGTCTTGCGATGCAATTACCGCTCGGGGAATTTTATGGCGGATAATAAGATCGGCACAAGGAGGCTGTTTTCCCTGATGCGAGCATGGTTCAAGGCTAACGTATAAAGTTGACTCGGCAAGTAAGGATTTATCGTCAACAGCCGCAATAGCGGCCGCCTCGGCATGTTGCTGTCCGTATAAATGATGATAACCTTCGCCTATAATTCGTCCCTGATGTACCACTACCGAGCCCACCAACGGATTAGGGGCTACGTAGCCCAGCCCGTTATCGGCCAGCTCAATACATCGACGCATAAACGCTATATCGGCGATAGAATTCATTTCTTGCAAAATCAACTACAAAAGTACAAATTATTGTGATGATGGATGGTAAACAACAACGCTATAAAACGAACATCATCTTAAAAATCCTTAATATATGACAAACCGTGTTTAGCACGCAGATAACACAGGTTTTATTCACAGATAGAAACTGTTCCTGCTTCGTAGAAGAAGTAACATCTTTGTAGAGGTATGCTTATCATGTTAATAACAAGGCATAGCAAGTTTTGAAAATATGCCAGGGCTGAAATATATAGTAGACAATTTGAAACAAAGACAGCCCCGAAGCGGGCTGAATAGGCATAACCCCGTATGAAATGCGGGGTAAGCCTGAATCGAAGTGGATATTGAGCGGGGAGCACCGCCGTTCTTTTAAAAGAACGGCGGTGCTCCCCGCTCAATTAAATGCTACCCATCAACTACCGTGGGCTTCACCCACGGTTATGCACATTCAGCCCCTCTAGGGCTATCGCTCTTACTAGAACACAAACCGCAACCTAAACCTTACGCTCCACTCCGGAACATCAGGATGATCTAAGTAGTTAATTCGCTTTACAAGGTCGATACGGAGTACTTTGAAGATATTATCAATAGCGAAGCTGGCTTCCATGTATGGCCTATCTCCCAGTGCAAAAGTGGTGGGATTTCCATTTTCGTCAGTAGGGAATTTTAATAGGTCCGGATTATTTTGTGGCAGGTTATGGTCGGCCACGCTACCCCACAACGCCTTAAACGTAAAATACTCACGCCACTTCAGCTTTTTAATCAGCGGAACGCGGTTAAATATCCATCCGTTAAAACAGTATGAGAGGTTTGCGCTTGCGTATTGGTCGCTCACAAACTCCAAATAGTTCATCATGTTGAAAGCCTCGTCCTGATAAGCGTAGTTTTGGTTAGCCTGATGAATGACTAACAATGGGAAAGGAACAGTATTCCAAATTTTCCCGGCTTTTAACCACATATCAAAAAAACCTAAGCTGGAAAACCACGTACGCTTATCCAAGCCAACCTCCAAACGATGAAAATCATAATCGCTACCCCAAAGGTTCTTTATTCCATAGTTATAGGATGCCGTAAACACAGGGTTAGTATGATTTAGCGGAAAACGATTTTGCTGCACTTGGTAAAAACGTTCCTTCGGTGCAAAACGAACCTTAAGGTTCAGCTGTGTAGCCGTTAGATTTTCAACAGGCCCGTATGCATTTTCAAACTTCAGCTCACCTGCAGGCTCCTCTTCCTTAAAGGTAAGCGACGGATGAATAGACCAACCGTAGGCCATTTCCCTATCATACTTAACATCAAAATTGCGGGAGTAGAGCATTCGCGGTGCATCTCCACGATGGAACGAAAGCAATAGCCTATCTCCGCTACCGAAAAGGAAAAACTGTCCGGGTGTTTCGGTATTGTACTCGTAGCTTACGCTAAGCAAATTCATAGGGTACTCCCATGGATGTAACTTGCGCCTGGTAAACGAGTACATAGCCCCCGCATGGTACTTAAACTTTTCGTCTTTTGTACCGTAAGCCACAAAACCATCAAAGAATAGATGAGGATTAAAACGTGCGTTGGTTTTCCCTCCTATACGAAAACGGGCACCTTCAATGGAGTTGAAGCTGAAGAAAGTTTCTACCGGCCCCAAGTCAACATCGCCAACGTTAATCATACCGGAGAATACAAGCCCTGCAATACCCATAATGCGGTTAAACTTCTTGTCCTGCCTCATTTCAGTAACCATATCGTAAATGCCCTGCTCTGTTTTGTTCAGCGCAAGCGGACGCTCTTCCTGCCAAAACTCAGGGGCACGCATATCGTAACCGGGCACTTTCTCTTGATTTTCGCCTTTAAACTTGGAGTCGGGTATTCTTTTATCAAACGTATAGTTGTGATAGCTGTTTGTGCGTTTACCGAGCATGGCGCTCTTTTTCCCGGTAATGGTAAAGTCAATTGTAGCCTCGTCTATCATTAAGCACCACGAGTTGTCAACCAACATATACTCCTGTACCAGCGAGAGCCCGCGCACAAAGTTGATATTGGCATTTTTAGTCAACCTCAACTCCGCCCGTTTAAGCGCATAGGTACTATCGTTGGTAATGTATAGGTTTCCGGCAAAGCCGAAGTCGGCATCGTTTCTAGGATAGACTGCCAAATTAATACATTGTACACCGCTTACAAACGTTGTGTCAATAATATGATACTGATAAAAGCCAGGACCCAACGGAGATATAGGGCTTTGATACTGGTTGTCGAGTATCATTATGGTATTATCGTAAAGGTTGGCCTTGCTAACCATACCGTCGATAAATGCGCCAAGCGTAGCGGTTTCAATAAAGTCGTTGAAATCGGCCATTTTTGAAGCCAACAAAAATTCTTTCTTGGCTTCCGGTGATTTACGATAGAAACACTCCGACAGGTTTTCACGCAGGAAAAATGGTAAGCGCGTTTCTCCGGTTGGCAATGTATCCAAATACTTATTCAGGAAAGGAAAATTGCGGAACGCCGCACTACTCTTTATACTATCGTTAAGGTCGTTAAGCGACAACTCTATTTTTTCGTATTTTACATATTCGTAAAAATCATGCGCCTCAAGCCGGTTATTTCCCTTATTGTCAATAACCTTACGGATAAGCTCTACGGCAGGATTATCTTTATTACGATACCGTATGCGCTTAGCTTTCACAACCACTTCTTCCAGTATGTTATCTTCAGCTTTAAGCTTAACATCCAGCTGAGCCGGAATCTTTCCTTTTACAAATGGGACGCTAACAGTATTATAACCAACATACGAAAACTGAATGCCTGTTGCTTTTGCAACTGTTTTTATGTTATACCTTCCATCATTATCTGCAAGTACCCATATACCCAAGGAGGTGGGTTCAAGCATAATGGTTGCTGCCGGCAACGTCTCTCCTGTTTTGGAATCGGCTACTACACCCGAAACTTGTACTATCTGCTGTGCTTTTGCCGGCATGCCTATACATAACATAAAAAGCGTTACGACATAGAACAGCTTATGTTTTACTTGTAGCATTACTAAATTCAAAATAGAATAGTGGGATTATATTGAACAAGGACAATAGAAACAAAGAGCAAAGATGGGAAGAACAAGGAAGCAAGATAGTAAAGAATAGCGCAGAAGAGCTTTATGGCTTCTATGTTCTTTTATCTTTGCTCCTTAATCCTATATATTCAATCATTTAAGCCGTTATTCGTTCAACTACCTGTTCTCCGTTACTATTTACTCCGTATAGCTCAACATACTCTACCTTCATTGAATTGCTATCTTTCGTTTTTACGTATATTTTACGCAGTGTAAGCTCCTGGTTGTTTATACTGGTAACACATACGTAAGATAGCTGCTGTTTGACAATACGTATAGGTCTATCGCTACACGCATTGATTGCAATAGTAGCTGATGTAGTGCTATGCGATACGGTTTTGTACCCAAAGGCTAGCTTACGCTGTATGTAGCTCAGTCCGTTTTGTTCGCCGGGGCGTTCCTCCCTGTTTACCCAATAAACCTTTACAGGATTGGAGCTATCCCATGCTCCGGTTGCGTTAACTTCAACATCGTAGCAAACAATGTTTTTGTTCTTGCTACGTTCAACATGAAAAAGCCTGTTGCTTGTCAGATAAGTGTTTCCATCATCTGCTTGCAGCGAATAAGATAGCAATAAGCATGCTAACGCTATTCCAAATTTGAAGGGGTATTTCAGCATGGTGGTTTACTATAAAAACGCGTCATTGCGAGACGCTTTTGCAGAAGCAATCAATTCAAAAATAAACAGATTACTTCGCTTCGCTCGCAATGACGTGCTAGCTTTTACTTATCTGAACAGCTCTATTGTTTCGTCTAAGAAATCAATAGGCTTTTCGTTTATAATCATGCGCAGCGTATTTTTGAGCTTAACGCTTTGTATAAACAGGTCGTGTTCGGGGTGCTGATTTTGCTCGTGCATAGGGCTCTTAAAGTAGAACGAGAGCCAGTGCTGTATGCCTGCAAATCCGCAACGTTGAGCCAAGTCGGTAAGCAATACTAGGTCTAAGCAAAGTGGTGCAGCAAGAATAGAGTCACGACATAAGAAATCCACCTTCATTTGCATAGGATATCCCATCCAACCAAACAGGTCTATGTTATCCCATCCTTCCTTGTTATCCTTACGAGGTGGGTAGTAGTTTATACGTACCTTGTGGAATACATCCTTATATAGCTCAGGGTATAGTTCGGGTTGCAAAATGGTATCGATAACCGATAGCTTACTTTCCTCTTTTGTTTTGAATGAACCCGGATCGTCAAGCACTTCGCCGTCACGGTTGCCGAGAATGTTGGTAGAGAACCAGCCGCTCAAGCCTAACATACGGGTCTTAAACATAGGGGCTAGCACGGTTTTCAACATCGTTTGTCCCGTTTTAAAGTCTTTGCCGCAAACAGGCATTTTATGGTTAAGGGCATGCTCCATCATAGCCGGAAAATCAACCGTAAGGTTGGGTGCTCCGTTGATGTAGGGAACTCCTTCGGCTAAGGCAGCATAGGCGTACAACATGCTGGGGGCAATATCGGCATGGTTTTCCTTCATTGCTTTTTCAAACGCAGCAAGATTTTTATGAATATCACCTATTGGCAAAAATACTTCCGTACTGCCACACCAAATAACCACCAAGCGGTTGCAACCATTCGTTTTCTTAAAATTACGAATATCCTCACGCAGCTGTTCCATCAAATCCCACTTGGTAGGAGCCGATTTTACGTGTGTCCCATGTAAACGTTTTACATAGTTTTGGTCAAATACCGCCTTCATAGGGCGTAGCTGCTCCAGCTCTGCTTTCAGCGGTGCAGAGTGAGGAGTATCAAGCACCTCAGCGCGAATAACTGATTCATAAAGATTTTCATCGTTAATATCCCATCCGCCAAACACCAGCTGGTCTAATTGAGATAATGGAACAACATCCTTAATTTTTGGAAAACGGTTTTCGTTGCGTTGCCCCAAACGTATAGTAGCCAGTTGAGTTATTGAACCTATAGGCTGACTAAGGCCTTTGCGTATAGAGAATGTTCCGGCAATAAATGTAGAGGATACGGCACCGTTGAGTCCTACAACAAGAATACCAAGCTTACCATCCGGTTTTTGTACGTTAACTTTTTCCATCGTTTTTATATTATGTTTTAATTTTTTTTGTTGAATAAAGAATCACAAATGTAATCGGTAAATTTGATTTGTATTACTATATACCGGCTATTTAAGGTTATCAAACATATTTACCGCCTCCTCCAGCGTACTTATCGTGCAATCGGCCTGAGGGTTACCCGTATTTACATCATCTGAATCCCATCCTATTCCTTTAAGCCATATTGACTTACAGCCTAACTTTATTGCCGGAGCAATATCGTTGGAGTATGAATCACCTATAATGACACACTCTTCCGGCTTAAGGTTTAACCGCTCTATACCTATACGAAATATTTCAGGATTAGGCTTCCTTACACCTACAATACTTGATTCTACAACCGATTGAAAGTATTGTTCAATACCATAATCATGCAACACGCTAAGAAGGTTACCATAAAAGTTAGATACCAACACAACAGGGTATTTTTTTGCAAATACAGCAAGTGTACAACGTTGTCCTTCTATAACCTTTTGTGCATAGCTGTAGCAGTAATCGGCTACCTGTACTGCCTGTTCATCAGTAAGCCAAGCGTACAAATCATGCTTAGAAAGATATTCAAACTCATAGCGTAGCTTCATTTGTAGCACATCTTTAAATGTATAGTACGGTTTAATCAGCGCCTGTTTTTTTTCCATGCTTTGCTCACCGTACACGTATGCCTTACGAAAATCTACCTTAGCTACAATAACGTTGCAAGCCTTGTACCCGTCATAAATTATTTCTGACCAGTGAATACCGTTGGTATCAATGGTTCCACCGTAGTCTATCAGTATTCCTTTTATGTTGCTCATGCTACAATTATTATTCCTAAAAAAGTACAACTATGCATTAAATCAGCTACTCCAACAATAGCGATTTTAGCAGCTCCTGCTTCTCTGCAGAAATCCCTAAACCTTTATCAAAGTATCCCTCTATACTTCCGTATGCCCCCTGTATAGCATCGAATGAAGCGTTAATGTATCGCTCATCGGCACACATCAACACTTGTGCATGCGGTATTAGCTTAAACCATTTGCTATTTTTCATACCCGATAGGTTATCGTTAGTAATCAGGTAGTCCTTTTGTATATCCTGTCGGTTAACACCTAAAAGCGATAGTAAAACAGCTGCGGCAAAACCTGTACGATCCTTACCGGCCATACAGTGAAAAAGTATCGGATAAGAAGACTCGTATAACAAGATATCGAAAAAGCGAGCATACTGGTTACTACAATCAGTAACAAAACCCCGATACATGTCGCACATCAGCTGCTCTACATCGGCTTGACTTAACTTCCCGGCCATAATATCCGAGATATACACGCTCAAATCTCCCCCGATTATGGGAAGAGATTCCATAACTACTCCCCCACCCAAATCAGGCGTAGGAGCCATTTGACATTCCTCATTGTTCCTAAAGTCAACTATTGTCTTAATCGGCATACTCTTAAGCATCTCTTGTCCTTCACGTGTAAGCCCATCGAGCCGTGCCGAACGATACAACATGCCGGAACGTACACAACGACCATCTGCTACCACGTAGCCGTCAAGGCTTCGAAAATTATCAACTATCGGAATCGCTATATTACTCATACGGGCTGTAATTCTTAGATGGCAAAATGAAAAGAACAAGGATAAAAAGCTGCTTACCAATCTTTAGTCCTTGTTTTTTGTCCTTCTTTCTACATTCCTCCTTCTATATTCCAAACAAAAGCACGCACACCCTGTTCACTCGAAGCGCTATCAAGCTTCCGTAGTGACTCCAGTAGCGGTTCTACCTTTGCGTCTTCAACAATAGCCAAAATGGCAGAGTTTTTTGCCGGCCATGTGTGTGTGCCGTAATGGGGTTCTCCCGTGCTGGTTCCACGCCCCAGCACATCTTCCCACTTTGTAAATCCTCTCACGGAATGACGATCCAATATATAGCTCACCTTTTCGGTAAGCGCCTGGTTGTATGATATAAGAATTGCTTTCATTTTTTACTCGTTAAAGTTTGGTGTAACATAACGGAGGTCTAAACAGGTTAGCCTGCTCACCCTTCCATTTCTGTTACAAATTCTCTTGCTGCAGACGTTGTAAACGCTTACGTTCACGTTTCATGCCGCTTGCTCCAAAAACGGTATATACAATAGGTACAACTATCAGCGTAAGAACTGTTGAGAAAGTTAACCCTCCAATAATAGCAACACCCATAGGTTGCCATATTGCAGAACCTTCTCCTATACCCATTGCTAAGGGGAACATACCCAAAATAGTAGTAAGCGTAGTCATAAGTACCGGGCGTAAACGCGACTTACCTGCCGCAATTACAGCCTGACTTACCGACAAACCACGTTCACGCAACAGGTTGGTAAAGTCAACCATCACAATACCGTTCTTCACCACAATACCTACCAGCATTACGGCTCCAATAAGAGCAATAAGGCTAAGCGGTGTATTGGTGATAAACAAGGCTAAAAATACCCCTGTAAAGGCAAACGGTAGCGACAGCATGATGATAAACGGCATACGTAACGATTCAAACTGCGTTGCCATTACAATATATACAAGAATAACGATAAGAATTAACAGAATAAACATATCTCCAAACGATTCGGCCTGATCTTCGGCTGTACCTCCAATATCAACATACACACCATGAGGAACCTCTACCTTTGCCAATTCCGCCTGAATACCTGCCACTATATCTCCCAAGGCAGCACCGTACATAGCCGTGCTAACCTTAATAACACGCTGACGGTTTTCGTGCTCAATGGTTGGAGGTGAAAATTTTTCTACCACCGCTCCTACATCTGCAACTCGTATAGCCTGTCCTTTCGTATTATACAGCATAATATTCTCTATCGACTCAACAGAGTTTCTGAAAGGTTCATCATAACGTACTACCACATCATACTCATCACCGTCTTCGCGGTACTTTGTAGCTGTAAGACCGTTTATACGGTTACGAACAAAAGTCGCCGCACTGGACATGCTGATTCCATAATGTGAAAGCTTTTTACGATCAAAATCCACATGGTATTCCAGCTGCATAGGGTCACGGCTTAATGCAACATCACGTGCACCTTTAACGTTCTTCCGAATACTATCGGCCATTCTGTTGGCAAACGCAGTAGTTTCATTAAAATCATACCCGAATATAAGTAGGTCTGCTGTATTACCACCTCCCATCATACCACCACCTCCTCCGGGCGTTACAGTATATTTTACTACTTCAGGAAGCACCTCTAAATCTTTACGGAATAAGTCGCTTATTTCATAAATACTCCGTTCTCGAGTTGTGGCTTTAGATAATCGGAAGGTAACAGTAATAACGTTTGTTCCCGATTTAGAAAATGCAGCCCAAATATTACTACCATCGGCAGAACCTGCCGTAGTGGAGAGTATCTCTACCTCAGGGTATTTCTCCTTAACTACCGCCTCAATTTTACGTACCGTTTGCTTTGTAACGTCAAGCGATGTTCCTTGTGGCAGCTCGACTGTAGCCTCAATTCTGCCATTATCTGACTGAGGTATAAACTCTGTCGGAACTTGAGATACAAGGAATAAGCTCGATATAAAAATCAGAACACAACTTATAATTAAGAACGTACGATGACGTACAGCCCATGTTAGAATGCTACCATAACCACTATCAAGCTTATCCAGGAATTTTTCAATAGACCTGGAAACTACGTTGGCTCCCTTCGATGCTTGTTTCTTTTGGATTTTAAGCAGCTGTGCCGATAGCATGGGAGTAAGCGTAATAGCCGCAACGGTTGAAACTACAATAACAATAGAAACAATCCATCCCAACGGCTTAAACATAATACCGGCCTGACCGCCAACCATGGTAAGCGGGAAGAACACTGCCACTACCGTGAGCGTTGTGGCAATTACAGCCAACCATACCTCATTGGTACCGTATATGGAGGCTTCACGCGCCGAGCTACCTCGCTCAATATGTTTGGTAATATTTTCAAGAACCACAATCGCATCGTCCACCACCATACCAATAGCTATAGACAGAGAGCTAAGCGATATAATATTCAACGAACCTCCTGTCATATACAGGTATATAAACGAGGCGATAAGCGATACCGGAATGGTTAGTATAATAATAAACGTAGCACGCCAACGACCTAAGAAGAAAAGCACCACAAGTACAACGAACAGGAATGCAAACATTACCGTTTCCGACAAGCTGCTGATACTATCCTGAATAAAGTCAGAAGTATCAAAAATCATTCCCAGCTTAATATCGGGAGGTAAGGATTTTTGCAATTCCGTTATCTCCTTCATAACACTTTTTGCAATAGCCACCGAGTTTGCCCCCGACTGCTTTTGAACAATAATCATCACGCCGGGCTTGCCATCGAAAAGAACTTGCTGTGTTTCTTTTTGCAAGGTATCTTTTACTATTGCAACATCCGACAGGTACACAGGTTTACCCTCAAATTCGCTAACCATCACATCGTTTAGCATGTCGCTTTGGCTGAACTCTCCTTCAACACGCAGTGAGAAAGATTCAGAACCTATATCTATAGATCCGGCAGGCATATTAAGGTTTTCTGCAGCAACAGCCTGTCCAATTTTTTCAATGGTAAGCTTGTAGGCCTCCATCTTCACGGGGTCAAGCTTCACCTGTATTTCACGAACAGGAGCACCGCTAATACTTACTGCCCCTACCCCATCAACACGGTTAAGAGGGTTTACCAGCTTATCGTTCAGAATTTTATTAATTGCAGGCAAGCTCTCATCAGCTGTTGCAGAAAGCATAAGCACCGGAATCATACTCGAGCTGAACTTAAATATGGTAGGTTTATCGGCATCCTCCGGTAATAGCGCCTCGACTCGGCTTACGGCATCTCGAATATCATTTGACGCCTCATCCAAGTTCGTACCCCACGCAAACTCCACAGAAATCAACGAAAAGTTATCGTATGATTTTGATGTTAACTTTTTGAGCTTATTTACCGTATTCAGGTTATCTTCCAGAATCTTGGTAATATTAGTTTCAATATCGGCTGCACTTGCGCCCGAGTAGCTGGTAAATACGCTGATGGATGGAAAATCCATTTCCGGATACAGGTCAATGGAAAGGTTCCGGAGGGAGAATAGCCCAAATACAATCACACCTATAAATAAGATGATGGTAGATATGGGCTTCTTGACCGCGGTTTCGTATATTTTCATATTGTTATCGTATGCTTTATGTTAAGGATAAGCAGCCAATTAACTCGCTACACCTCTTGATTCGTCACCTTATTAGTTTTGTTGAATTTCAACTTTCGTTCCTTCCAGCAACCTTGATTGTCCTGTAGTAACTACCTGTTCACCTTCACTAACACCTGAAATAACTTCAAATTTATCACTCATGCGTCGTCCCAACTCAACAAGCTTTCTGTGTGCAACACCATCTTCTACTGTGAATACGTAACGCTCATTTGAACCTTCCTGCTTCATCACCGCTTTATCGGAAATTACAACACGCTTTATAGAGCCAAAGCCTAGTTCAACGCGAGCAAACATCCCCGGACGAATAGACATATCTCCGTTCGGAATGCTAACTTCAACTGAAAATGTACGAGTAAACTGGTCAATAGTTGGATGTACCAAATATATTGAACCGGTAAATACACGGTCCGGATAAGTATCCAACTTCACCTTCACCTCCATTCCCTTTTTCACTTTAGGGAAATATATTTCCTGAACGCTAATCAACACTTTCACCGGCTGCATTTGCATAACAGTAACAATGGGTTGTGCTGCATACATATCACCACTATCATAGTTACGTGCTGTAACAATACCGCTTATAGGGCTTGTAAGCTGCATATTCCGCTTCAGGTTATCAACCGATTTGCGGGTAATATCAACCTGCGCTTTCAGGTTATCGTAATCCTGTTGCGCTACGGCTCCTGCTTTAAGCAAGTTCTCTATGCGTTTTAAATCCAGCTCCTGATTTTCCAGCTGCAGTAAGGTTTGGCTGTACTGAGTGTTATCCATTATGGCTACCACTTGTCCGGCTACCACTCTATCACCTACATCAACTAAAACCTTATCAATACGTAAAGGCATAGATGGGCTAATATTGTTTTGTACAAACGATTCCACCGTTCCGGTATATTCGCTAAGCTGCTCTACCGATTCCTGTATTGTTGGAGCAACAGTTACTTTCATTTTTTGCTCTACTACTTCAGCTGCTGTTTCCTTACCCTTACATCCGGCAAGTATAGCCAAGGCCACAATGGGAATGTACTTCAACGTCTTTATTGTCTTCATATGGTTTTTGTTTATTATATTTTCTGTTTCATGTCATACTAAAATTCATTGCCCACTAACCTGATAAAATCTGATTTCGCCAATAGGTATGAGTATATGGCTTGGCTATAGTTCAGCTTAGCTTGGGTAAGCGCAACTTCCGCGTCGTTAAGTTCAAGCAATGTTCCCATTCCGCTATCGTAACGGGTTTTAGAAATATCATACGCTTTTTGAGCCTGACGAATACTGTTGATGTTAGCCTCAATTTGATCAATAGCGTTTTCCATAATGCTTATGGCATTGTGAACCTGTACGTTCAGTCCCGTTTCCTGATACTGGCGCTGTAGCTGTAGCTGTGTAATACCGCTGCTAATCTGCTTTTCCTTATTCTTGTTTGTAAATCCGTTAAAAATAGGAATGTTCAACGTTAAGCCAACCGTAGGAGTTTTATACCAATCATAGTGGAATATATCAAATGAAGCATCCTGCGTATTAAACATATAAGTAAATGATGCTCCCAGATATGGCATACGAGCGGTTTTCTGTAGCTGCAGCTGCTTTTGTAAGCTTTGTTCCTGCAAGGCTAGCAACCTCAGGCTAGAGTTATTTTCCAATGAGTAGCCTATTCCCCTGCCTTCGTAATTCTTATAGTCATTCTCAAAATCGGTAAGGTTACCTAGCGTAGCCAACGGAGTATCAAGAGGAACTCCCATTAGCATTTGCAGCTGCAAAGTTGCTATCTGCAAGCTGTTCTTTGCCTGCATATATGACGGGCGTGTATTGCTAACCTGTACATCTGCACGCAGCTTATCAAATTCGGCAACTTTCCCTTCTGTATATTTCAGCCCAATATTAGTAGCATTATCCTCTGCACTCCTTAAGCTCACTTCCATTACATCAAAAGCATTACGAGCCATCAGTACACCATAAAATGCTTTCTCCACTTCATTCTTTAAGGCTATTTTCGATTGTCTTGCCGACTCCAACGCAGTTTTAATATTTATCTCCGCTAGCTGTATGTTTTTATATATACCCATAGAAAATAGCGGAACGTTAACCGCTACACCTCCATTAATAGTATTTGCGGCGGGTATGGTAAACAACAGGTTGTTTTCTTTTGAAATAATAAACGTATTATCCGTAAGATTACGTGAAAAGCTGCCGGTAATAGCAACCGTAGGCGACAGGTTTCCATATGCTTCCGATTTGGCATAATTCGTTCGTGTAATTTCCTGATCCGCTATTTTTATAGTCGGGTTCTCGCTTAGCGCTATCTCCAACGCTTTCTTTAAATCAACCCTTAACGTATCTGCCTCTTGTGCTCGTACGCTATTTATACTCAACAATATGACTGTTGTCAACAGTAGCACTGTACCAATTTTTCTAACCATCATCAATTATTCTATTTACTATCTATTTAATATGCTTTCTCTGTATTCTCCTATAACAAGTTATCGTCAATTTCTTTTACACCCTTTAATGTAGCTATTCCTCGACAATACATAATAAACATTGTTTTAAAGAGCTGAGGGATTTGCTGTTTTGTGTACCCCAAATCAAACCACCTTTCGCCTATTGAGGTGAACATGTTAATCAGAATCTGTGACATCATCTTCACATCTGTATCGGGCTTAAAAAAGCCTTCGACAATACCCTTTTCTAAAAAAATACAAGTTTTCTCAAAACGTTTTTGCTGATATTTTTCTACGTTATTCTTAAATACCACCGGATGGTATCTTTTTATCTCCATCATAAAATTACCCATATCGCTAGCATGGGTACTCGTTGAAGCCTCTATAACCTTTTTCAAAATATCAATAATTCTATCGCCATTGGATAGGTCATTGTCTTCACATTTTTCAAAATGGTTAAGGCATTCGGCCAACAATTCGTCTTTATCATTAACATTTTCATAGATAGTACGTTTCGACATACCTAAGTGCATAGCCAAATCATTCATCGTAACATTACGAACCCCACGCTGGAAAAAAAGTTGCGTAGCCTCTTCTATGATACGTTCTTTTGCTGTCATTTCTAAAAATTTTGATGTGCAAAAGTAATTGAAAACTTTCAAAACCAAAAAAGTTTTCTTGTTTTCTTTTAAATTAACATATATTTATATATGAATAAAGTTAACATATTAATAATAAGAGTAATACAAATATTTTAAACCAAAAATATCTATCTACATAACCCAAATTGCTAGTTATGCGTTTTGCGTTATTACATCAAGATCGTCATTGCGAGCGAAGCAAAGCAATCTTTGTCATCCTAAGCAAAGCGAAGGATCTCATGCTGTACCAAAGTTGAAGATTGTGCGAACTTGAGATTCTTCGCTGTGCTCAGAATGACAATTTGCAACTTAGTTACTTTATACTGCGTACTGCTACTGCAAACTGTCACTCAAAAATATCTCCTCGGGCAACTTCTTCACCACACCCTGCTTTACCACTTCCGCAAAAAATCCCATAACAGCATTCCTACCTTCTACACCAAGCGAGCGCGTGAACTCATTTACAAACATAGCAATATGCTTATCAATCACATCGTCACTTAACTCCTGTGCATGCTGTTTTACAAATGTACGACTTTCAGCAGGATTTTGCAACGCATAATCAACGCTACGACGTAACACTCGTGAAAATGCCTGTTGCTGCTCTTTTGGCAGACTACGTTGCACACAAATACAACCCAAAGGAATGGGTAATCCGCTACGTTGTTCCCACTCTGCTCCCAAATCTGCAAGCAGCTTTAAGCCCTGTTGTGCATACGTAAAACGGCTTTCGTGTATAAGCACTCCGGCGTCAGCTGCACCCTGTAAAACTGCCTGCGGAATATTCGAAAAAAGCATTTCTTCCAAATGCTGCAGCTGTGGAAAAGTTAGGCGTAATAAAAATGCTGCCGTTGTATATTTTCCGGGAATTGCCACGCGCGTGTCCGGCGTTACATCCTTTGCGCTTTTTGTCACCAGCAACGGGCCATTACCTCGACCAAGGGCACTACCCGAATCAAGTATCAAGTAGTTATCTGCAATATTCGTGTATGCCGCATAGCTGACTTTGGTTACATCTAATTCTCCTTGCAAAGCCAGCGTATTCAACTCCTCCACATCCACCACATGTACATCAAATTTCAAGCCTTCTGTATCCACCAAATTGTGCAACATGGCGTGGAAAATAAAAGTATCGTTGGGACAAGGAGAAAAACCAAGGGTCATTTTGATTGACAAATTACAAAGTACAACTTACGAATTTAAAATAGCGCGCTCAATCGTGGCGTCATTGCGAGGAGGTACGACGAAGCAATCTCACACTGTGCCTGTCATTGCGGGCTTGACCCGCAATCTCACGGCAGGAGATCCCGAATCAAGTTCGGGATGACAAAC